>NZ_SHKL01000001.1:5180936-6501404 GCF_004217185.1 Pseudonocardia sediminis
GATCACGCGCACGGAGTGCGGGACCTTGAACCGGGCCAGGCCCTCGGCGCACCAGTCGCGCAACGCGTCCGGGTCCGGCTTCGTGCCGTCCTCGGCGACGACGAACGCGACGGCCAGGGTCGCCCCGTCGGGGTCGGTGGCGCCGACGACCTTCGCCGTGTGGACCTCCGGGTGCGCGGCGAGGCGGACCTCGATCTCGGCCGGGTCGACCAGGAACCCGCGCAGGCGCAGCGCATCGCCCATCCGGCAGGTGTAGACGAACACCCCCGGCTCGACGAGGAACCCCAGGTCACCGCTGCGGAACCACCCGTCACCGGTGAACGAGCGCGCGATCACCTCGGGCGAACCCAGGTAGTCGTCGACGACGTTCGGCCCGCGGAACTGCAGCTCGCCCTCGGTGCCGTCGGGCAGCAGCTCCTCGGTGACCGGGTCGGCCACCCGGATCTCGATGCCGTCGTGCACGACGCGACCGCCGGCGGACCGTCGTCGCGGCGCGGGCTCGTCGTCCGGCCAGAACGACAGCAGCGCGAACGCCTCGGACGAGCCGTAGATGCCGGTCACGGACGTCCCGAACGCCGCCCCGGCCCATTCGGCGAGCTCGCGGGAGCGGCCCTGGAAGTCGCCGAGGCCCCACCACCGCCACGACGACAGGTCCCGGGGACGGGCGGCCTGCGCCTGCTGCAGCCGCAGGCCGAGGTCGTCGCCGGTGGCGAGATGGGTGATCCGGTGACCCTCGATGTGGTCGAGGACGGTGTCCGGGTCGAACACCGGCTCCAGGACGCACGTCGCGCCGCCGGCCAGGCCCGCCATCGCGGCGTTGAAGCCGAACACCCCGGACAGCGGCAGCACGCAGAGCACGGCGTCGTCGTCGGTGACGCCCATCGCGGCGGCGTCGGCGACGGCGTGTGCGATCACCCCGGCGCCACGGTGCGCGGCGAGCTTGGGCAGGCCCGTGGATCCGGACGTGGTGAACGCGGCGACCAGGTCGGACGGGTCCGACGGCTCCGGGTCCGGCGCGTCGCCGTCCGCTGCCGGCGACCAGGCACCGGCGCCGACGTCGGACCCGGACGGGTCGTCGACCGGCGCGCGTCCGGGGCCGGGCACCACCGCGACGGCCGGGGCCGGGGCGCTCGAGGCGTCGACGGCCGCGCGCAGCCTTGAGAACAGGTCGAGGCCGTGGAAGTCGTGGGCCAGCGCCACCAGCACCGGGCGGGCACGGTCGAGCAGGTGCGTGACGTCGTCGACCTGGTAGCGGGTGTTGATGCCGATCACGTGCGCGCCGCGGGCCGCGACGGCGAACTGCCAGGCCAGGGCGTCGGACCAGTTCGGCATCCAGACCGCGACGCAGTCGCCGCGGCCGACACCGGCCGTCTCCAGCTCGGTGGCGAGACGGCGGGTCCGGGTCCACAGCTCGGCACGGGTCACCGGGATCGTCTCCCCGGCGGGACCGGTGTCGACGGCGATCGTCCGGTCCGGGTCCCGGTGCACCAGGCGCCGCAGGAGGTCGGGCAGGTCGCGCGGGGCGTCCGTCACCGGACCCGCAGCGTGCTCGGACACCCCACCCATTCGCTCCACCCCTGTCGTCGCACCGGCGTCTCCCGCCCACCCTGCAACAGCGAGGCGCGCAAGGCCATGACGCGCCGCGAACGCGGAACGGTCAGGCGGTGGCGGTGATGGTGGCGGAGCCGAGGACGACGTCGCCGCCGGCGTCCGGACGGTAGAACGCGACGGCCTGCCCGGGCGCGACGCCGCGCAGCGGCTCGGACAGCTCCACCCGCAGGCCGTCGTCGACCGGGACGACCTCGCACGGCGCGATCCCGCCGTGCGCGCGGACCTGCGCGACGGCGGAGAACGGGCCGTCCGGGGCGGTGCCGGAGCTCCAGACGGGGGTCCGGGCCTCGATCGTCGACACGTCCAGGGCGGCGTCCGAGCCGACCCGCACGGTCCCGCTGACCGGCTCGATGCCCAGCACGTAGCGCGGGCGGCCGTCGGCGGCCGGGCGGTCGATCCCGAGTCCCTTGCGCTGCCCGACGGTGAAACCGTGCACGCCGGAGTGCGTGCCCAGCACCTCGCCGGTGGAGTCGACGATCTCGCCGGGCCGCTCCCCCAGGCGCTCGGACAGGAAACCCTGCGTGTCGCCGGTGGGGATGAAGCAGATGTCGTGGCTGTCCGGCTTGCCCGCGACGCGCAGGCCCAGCGCGGCCGCCTCGTCGCGGATCACCGGCTTCGGGGTGTCGCCGATCGGGAACATCGCGTGGCGCAGCTGGTCGGCGCGCAGTACGGCCAGGACGTAGGACTGGTCCTTGTCGTCGTCGGCCGAGCGGCGCAGCTCGGGCCCGTCCGGGGCGTCGGCGTCGAGACGTGCGTAGTGACCGGTGCACACGGCGTCGAAGCCCAGTGCCAGCGCCCGGTCCAGCACCGCCGCGAACTTGATCTTCTCGTTGCAGCGCAGGCACGGGTTCGGGGTCTCGCCGGCGGCGTAGGCGGCGACGAAGTCGTCCACCACGTCGCGGGCGAACTCCTCGGACAGGTCCCACACGTAGTACGGGATCTCGAGCATGTCCGCGGCGCGGGCGGCGTCGGCGGCGTCCTCGCGGGAGCAGCAGCCCCGCGAGCCCGACCTCAGCGCGTCGCGGGTGCGGGCCAGCGCCAGGTGCACGCCGACGACCTCGTGCCCGGCGGCCACGGCGCGCGCCGCCGCCACGGCCGAGTCGACACCGCCGCTCATCGCGGCCAGGACGCGCACGTCAGGCCGTCATCGCGGCGGGCGCACGGCCACCGGCGCGGCGGGCGCGCTCGACGACCGACCCGATCGCCTCGGCCACGGCACGGACGTCCTCGGTGGTGCTCGTGTGCCCGAGCGAGAAGCGCAGGGACCCGCGGGCCGAGCCCTCGTCGGCACCCATCGCCAGCAGCACGTGGCTGGGCTGTGCGACGCCGGCGGTGCAGGCCGAGCCGGTCGAGCAGTCGACGCCGTTGGCGTCGAGCAGCATCAGCAGGCTGTCGCCCTCGCAGCCGGGGAACGACAGGTGCACGTTGCCCGGCAGCCGTCCGGGCCCGCCGTTCAGGACGCTGGTCAGCGCGTCGCCGTTGAGCTGCGCGTCCGGGACGACGGCGGTGATCTCGCGGACCATCTCGTCGCGCAGCCCGGCCAGCTGGGCCCGGCGCCGCGGGGCGTCGGCGACCGCCTGCTCGACGGCCGTCGCGAGCCCGACCACCGACGGGACGTCGAGGGTGCCGGACCGCACGTCGCGCTCCTGGCCGCCACCGTGCAGCAGCGGGGTGCAGGCGATGTCGCGGCCCAGCAGCAGCGCGCCGGCACCGTACGGGCCGCCGAGCTTGTGCCCGGTGAGGGTGAGCGCGTCCGCGCCGGAGGCGGCGAAGTCGACGTCGAGGATACCGACGGCCTGCACGGCGTCGGTGTGCAGCGGGATCGCGTACTCGTGGCAGACGTCGGCCAGCTCGCGGATCGGGTTGACGGTCCCGACCTCGTTGTTCGCCCACATCACCGAGACCACGGCGACCTTCTCCGGGGCCTCGGAGATCGCCTCGCGCAGCGTCTCCGGGCTCACCCGCCCGACCGCGTCGACCTCGAGCAGCCGCAGGTCGGCGCGCTCGTGGGAGGCCAGCCACTCCGCCGCGTCGAGCACGGCGTGGTGCTCGACGGCCGAGACCAGCACCCGGGTGCGGCGCGGGTCGGCACCACGGCGGGCCCAGTACAGGCCCTTGAGCGCCAGGTTGTCGCTCTCGGTGCCACCGGTGGTGAACAGCACCTCGGACGGGCGCGCACCGACCGCCTCGGCGATCCGTTCGCGGCCCTCCTCCACCGAACGGCGGGCACGGCGGCCCGCCGAGTGCAGGGACGACGCGTTGCCGGTGCGCAGCAGCGCGTCGCTCATCGCGGCGACGGCGGCCGGCAGCATCGGTGTGGTCGCCGCGTGGTCCAGGTACGTCATCACCACTCAGGATAATCTCCCGGCGCCGGGGCGTCCCCCCGGATCCACCCCGTTCGCGCCACACCCGCCCCGGCGCGGGTCACGCCGACCGGACGACGGCCTCGGCCCGGCGGGCGAGCGAGCGGCGGTCGCCGGTCGGTTCGAGCACCGGGGAGATCGTCATCGCGCACACCACCGACGGCATCCGCAGCACGCGGAGCAGCGAGTCGCCGAGGGTCTGGTCCCCGACGAACGACGCCGCCGTCGTCGGCCGCCCGTCCGCGGTACGCAGGGCGAACGTCACCGGACGGACCGGCGCGCCCGCGTCGATCGCGGCCTGGAACGGGGCGCGGCGGAACTCCCCCGACGCGGCGCCGCACCAGGTCGTCGCCTCCGGGAACACGCCGATCAGCGCGCCGTCGCGCAGGGCGGCCGCGGTGTCGTCGACGACGCCGGGCAGCGTGCTCAGACCCTCCCGGTCGACGAACAGCGTGCCGACCTTGCCGGCCAGCGTTCCGATCACCGGCCACTGCGCGACCTCGCGCTTGGCCAGCATCCGGACCGGCGAGACGGCGCCGAGGGCGAGCACGTCGATCCAGGACAGGTGGTTGGCCACGACGAGCGCGCCGCGGCCGTCGTCCGGGCGCAGCGTGTCGGAGCCGGTGACCTCCAGACGGACCCCGGCCGCGCGCAGCGCACCGCCCAGCAGGGCCCGCAGCAGACGGTCCCGCCCGGCGGGGCGCAGCAACGGCAGGACGAACCCGGCGACGACGGCGGACGCGACGACGCACGCCAGCGCGCACAACCGTCGCGACGCCCGCAGCCACCCGGCCCGCGGACGGGGCGGCAGGCACTCGTCGCCGCACGGGGACCACGGCGCCCAGGGGCCGCCCGGACGCTCGCGCGCCGGCAGGACACCGGGGTGGGTGGGGTGGTCCCGCAGATCGCCGAGGACCGGTACCGGCCGGGTGGACGGCCGGACCGGGACGCCCGGCCGTTCGACGACCTCGGTCATGCCCCCGCCTCGCCACCCAGGAAGAACCGCAGGTAGCGGTCGTCGATGTGGTCCAGGCCGAGGAGCACGAAGAAGTCCGCGACGTCGAAGTCGGCGTCGTACGCCGGCGGGCCGCACACCCACGCGCCGAGGCGGACGTAGCCGCGCAGCAGCGGCGGCAGGGCCGTCTTGCGGTGCCGCGGGGCCGAACGGACGTCCCACGGGGTCAGCGGCTGCACCCGGTACTGCTCGGGCGCCATGTGGTCGGCCAGGACCTTGTCCCAGACGCCCGCGGCCTGCACGCCACCGTCGGCCAGCGGGACGCTCGCGCAGCCGGCCAGCCAGCGGTTGCCGGTCAGCAGCATGTAGCGCGCGATACCCGCCCAGACCAGCCCGACCACGGACCCGGCCCGGTGGTCGGGGTGCACGCAGGAACGCCCGGCCTCGACGAGCTGCCCGCGCAGCGGGTCCAGACGCCCCAGCCGGAACTCGCCGTCGGAGTAGAGCCCGCCGGCCTCGGTCGCGCGGTGCGGCGGCAGCATCCGGTAGGTCCCGACGATCTCCCCCGTCGCGTCCTCGCGGACCACGAGGTGGTCGCAGAACGCGTCGAAGCGGTCGACGTCGAGGCCCTCGACCGGGCTGTCGAGGCGGGCGCCGAGCTCACCGGCGAACACGGAGTGCCGCAGCGCCTGGGCGGCGGCGACGTCGTCGGCGTCGGTGGTCAGGAGCAGCGAGTACCGGGCGGCAGCGGCCTCCGGCGTTCGGACGATCACCTGGGATTCCGTCACGGGGGTATGGGTACCGGGCGCGGGAGTCCGCCGGACGGGTCCGCGACGACACCCGGATGGCCCAACGGTGAACGGGACCGGACATCACGCGTCCCGGCGACGGCGAGGCCGCGCCGACGTGAACGGCACCCCCACACGCGACGACGCCCGGGTGCGTGGTGCACCCGGGCGTCGACACGTCGGTCTACCGACCTCGTGAGCGGAAATCGTCGCCAGGGCGACGGTTTTCACTCACGGGGGGGTCAGCTCTTGCGCTTGGCGACTTCCTCCTGCAGCTGCGGCGCGACCTTGAACAGGTCGCCCACGATGCCGTAGTCGGCGATCTCGAAGATCGGCGCCTCGTCGTCCTTGTTGATGGCGATGATCGTCTTCGAGGTCTGCATCCCGGCGCGGTGCTGGATCGCACCGGAGATGCCGAGCGCGATGTAGAGCTGCGGCGACACCGTCTTGCCGGTCTGCCCGACCTGGAACTGCGGCGGGTAGTAGCCGGAGTCGACCGCAGCACGCGAGGCACCGACGGCGGCGCCGAGCGAGTCGGCCAGGCCCTCGATGACGGTGAAGTCGTCCTGCGAGCCCACGCCGCGCCCACCGGAGACGACGACGGTCGCCTCGGTCAGCTCCGGGCGGTCGCCGGCCTCGACCAGCTCGCGGCCGGTGACGGTGGCCTGCGGCGACGGCGCGGCGGGGACCTCGACGGTCTCCTGCGCGCCGGCACCGGCGGTCTCGGCGATCTCGATCGAGCCCGGGCGCACGGTGATGACCGGGTGCTCGGTGTTCGACTTCGCCTCGGCGGTGTAGGCGCCACCGAAGACCGAGTGCGACACCGAACCGTCGGCGACACCGACGACGTCGCCGAGCAGTCCGGAGTTCGTCCGCACCGCGACGCGGCCGGCGACCTCCTTGCCGTCGGCGGAGCCGCTGATCAGGACCGCGGCCGGGGAGGCCGAGCCGATCAGGGACTCGAGCACCGTCACCTCGGGGGTGAGGAAGTCGGTCGAGTCGGACTCGGCGACGTAGATCTTCTCCGCGCCGTGCGCGGTGAGCCCGTCGGCCAGCTTCGCCGCGGTGCCCGGGGCGCCGACGACGACCGCGGACGGCTCGCCGAGCGCCCGCGCCGCGGTCAGCAGCTCGTAGGTGGTCTTCTTGATCTCGCCCTCGACGTGGTCGACGAGGACCAGGACCTCAGCCATGTTCGCTTCTCCTGCCTTCGCTTCGTGTCGGGGTGATCAGATGAGCTTCTGGCCGACCAGGTACTCGGCGATCTTCGCGCCGCCGTCGCCCTCGTCGGTGACCTTCTCGCCGGCCTGCTTCGGCGGCTTCGGGGCGGCGCTCGTGACGCTGGTGAGCGCGTTGGCCAGACCGACCTCGGAGGCGTCGATCCCGGCACCGGCCAGGTCGAGCGTGGTGACCGGCTTCTTCTTCGCGGCCATGATCCCCTTGAACGAGGGGTAGCGGGGCTCGTTGGCCTTCTCGCCGATCGACACCACGGCCGGGAGCTCGGCGGTCAGACGGGTCACGCCGTCGTCGGTCTCGCGCTTGGCGTTGACCGTCGAACCGGCGACCTCGAGCTCGACCACGTGGGTCAGCGACGGGACGCCCAGCACGTCACCGATCATCGCCGGGACGGCGCCGATCTGGCCGTCGGAGGCCTGCTCGCCGGCGACGATCAGGTCCCAGCCCTCGACGGTGCCGATCACCTTCGACAGCGCCTTCGCGGTCTGCACCGCGCACGAGCCGTGGATGGCCTCGTCCGAGAGGTGCACCGCGGAGTCCGCGCCCATCGACAGCGCCTTGCGGATCGCGTCGGTCGCGCGGTCCGGGCCCATCGACACGACGACGACCTCGGAGCCGTCGTTGGCCTCCTTGAGCAACAGCGCCGCCTCGACCGCGCGCTCGTTGATCTCGTCGATGACGGCCTCGGTGCCCTCACGGTCCAGAGTCTGGTCGGAGTCGGAGAGCTTGCGTTCGGAGTAGGTGTCGGGCACCTGCTTGATCAGTGCGACGATCTTCATCGGACCTCTTCGACCTCCTGCCGCGACGGCCTGCCTCACGCACGCCGCCTAGTTCTTCCTCGGCCGGCGCCGTGCGCCGACCGTGCCCGGCTGTCCCGGGATGGACGCCGATCCTGCCCGGGTGGGCACTCGGCGCCGGTACCTTCGCGCATCTCCGCGGGGCGGTCGTGCCGACCTCGTCGGGGCCGGTGGCCGATCGCGTCGATGCGTGACGTCAGTTCGGCGACGACTCTGCCAGTGATGGTTGCGTTCCGGCATGTCGGGCCGTGTGATCCCGATTGTTACCGACGAGTAGCCTCTCCGCAACGTGCTCGTCGGTGACCCGTCTCACCTGCGGGCGTCGCCGACCGTCACCGGATCGTGGACGCAGCGTTGTGCGCTCCCCCACGTGCGCGCGACGTCACGGGCCACGCCCGGGGACCCGCCCGGCCGCCTTCGCTACGGTCGACGTCGTCGATGGGTGTCGGCGACGGAGGGATCGAAGCGTGCAGGTGACCGGGTTCGACGACCGTCTCGGCTCGGGCTATGTCCTGAGTACCGGCGCGCACGCCGAGGAGGCGGTCCCGGGCAGTCGCGTGGTCACCCACGACGGCCGCAGCGTGCGGGTCACCGACGGGCTGGCCGGGATGCTGGAGGACGCGCTCGCGCACCGCCCCGTCACCCCGATGGGCTGGTCCGGCCCGGAGGTCCCGCTGACCCTCGACGACCCGGTGATCCTCGCCTGGCTGACCTACGTCGTCGGCGGGGTCGTCAGCGTCAGCGGCGGCCCGGCCTGAGGCTGCGGCCCGACCGGCGGCCGCGACCCCGCCCGGGGCGACCGCCCTCCTGTGGGTCGTCCCGGTGCGGTCTGAAACCGTCACCCGGGTGAGCACCCACCCCGACGTCGACACCGGCCTCCCGCTGACCGGTGAGCGGACCGTGCCCGGCATCGCCGAGGAGAACTACTGGTTCCGCCGCCACGAGGTCGTCTACGCCGCGATCGCCGCGGACTGCTCGGGCGCGGTGGTGCTGGAGGCCGGCTGCGGTGAGGGCTACGGCGCGGACCTCCTGGCCGGGACCGCACGCCAGGTGCTCGCCCTGGACTACGACGTCCTGACCGCGGAGCACGTCCACCGCCGCTACCCGCGGGTCGGGATCGCGCGGGCGAACCTGGTCGCGCTGCCGGTCGCCACCGGGTCGGTCGACGTGCTGGTGTCGCTGCAGGTGATCGAGCACCTGTGGGAGCAGGAGCGGTTCCTGCGCGAGTGCGCCCGGGTACTGCGACCGGGCGGGCGGCTGCTGGTCTCGACGCCGAACCGGATCACGTTCTCCCCCGGCCGCGACACCCCGCTCAACCCGTTCCACACCCGCGAGCTCGACCCCGACGAGCTCGCCGGGCTCGTCACCGGCGCCGGGTTCGACGACGTCTCGGTGCGCGGGCTCTCCCACGGCCGCCACATCCGGGCGCTGGACCGGAAGTACCGGGGCTCGTTCGTCGACGCGCAGCTGGCCGTCGCGGTGTCCGGGAAGCCGTGGCCGGCGGAGCTGCGCGAGGACGTCACCGGCATCCGCGCGAGCGACTTCGTACTGCACGACGACGACCTGCGCGACAGCCTCGACCTGCTGGTCGCGGCCCGCCGCCCGTGACGGGGGCGGGCGATCCACAGAACCCGGTCGGCACGTTCTGCCTGGTCCTGCACTCGCACCTGCCGCTGCTGGCGCACCACGGGCGCTGGCCGGTCGGCGAGGAGTGGCTCTACCAGTCCTGGGCGCACGCTTACCTCCCGGTGACGGCGATGCTGCGCCGTCTCGCCGCGGAGGGCCGTCGCGACCTGCTCACCCTCGGCGTCACCCCGGTGCTCGCCTCGCAGCTCGACGACCCGCACTGCCTGCGCGGGGTGCACGACTGGCTCGGCGGCTGGACGCTGCGCGCGCACTCCGCCGCGACCCGCCTGCCCGACCTGGCCGCGCACGAGCACCGCGTCTCCACGGCCGCGACGGAGGAGTTCGAGCGGCACTGGCGCCACGGCGGGTCCCCGGTGCTGCGCGGGCTGTCCGACGCCGGCGCCGTCGAGCTGCTGGGCGGTCCGGCCGCGCACCCGTTCGCACCCCTGCTCGACCCGCGGGTGCGCCGCTTCTCGTTGACCTCCGGGCTGGCCGACCACGCGCTGCGGCTCGGCTCCGCGCCGTCCGGGATCTGGGCGCCGGAGTGCGGCTACGCGCCGGGGATGGAGCGCGGGTACGCCGACGCCGGGGTGTCCCGGTTCCTCGTCGACGGCCCGGCGCTGCGCGGGCGCACCGGGCTGGCCCGGCCGGTCGGCGACTCCGACGTGCTGTGCGTCGGGCGTGACCTGGAGATCACCTACCGGGTGTGGTCGCCGCGCAAGGGCTACCCCGGCTCGGCCGAGTACCGGGACTTCCACACCTGGGACCACGACTCCGGGCTCAAGCCGGCGCGGGTGACCGGGCGCCGGGTCCCGTCCGAACGCAAGCGCGGCTACGACCCGGACCTGGCCGCGGCCGCGGTGCAGCGGGACGCGCGGGACTTCGTCGACACCGTCGTCGCGCGTCTGACGGGGCTGCGCGACGAGCTCGGCCGTCCGGGGCTGACCGTCGCCGCGTTCGACACCGAGCTGTTCGGGCACTGGTGGCACGAGGGGCCGCAGTGGCTCGAGGCCGTCCTGCGCGCGCTGCCCGAGGCCGGGGTGGCGGTGCGCACGCTGGGCGGTGCCGTCGCCGACGGGCTGGTCGGCGATCCCGTGGAGCTCGACGAGTGCTCGTGGGGTTCGGGCAAGGACTGGCGGGTCTGGGCCGGGCCGCAGGTCTGCGACATCGTCGAGCGCAACGCCGAGGTGCAGCGTGACCTGCTCGCGGCCGTCGACGCCGTCCCGGCCGCCACCGGCCCGGACGCCGCGCTCACCCGGTCCGGCGGCGGCCCGGTCCGCGACCCGCTGCGCGACCTGCTCGCCGACCAGGCGTTGCACGCGCTGTCCAGCGACTGGGCGTTCATGGTCAGCAAGGACTCCGCGGCCGGCTACGCCCGCGACCGCGCCGGTCTGCACGCCGGCCGGGTCCGCGAGCTGTCCGGGCTGCTCCGCGACGGCCGCCGCCGCGCCGCCACCCGCCGGGTGGAGCACTGGACCGACGCCCGCACACCCACGTTCGGCCACCTCGACGCCCGCGACCTCCTCGCCCCGCCGGACTGACCGCCACCCCGTCCGGCTACCCGCCGGTAACCGGCCGGGCCGGGTTTGCCAGGATCTGGTGATGCGGGTGCTGATGGTCAGCTGGGAGTTCCCGCCGGTGGTCGTCGGCGGTCTGGGGCGGCACGTGCACGCCCTGTCCCGTGAGCTCGTCGCGGCCGGGCACGAGGTCGTGGTGCTCTCCCGGCAGCCGATCGGGACCGACGCGACGACGCATCCGACCGTCACCGACGACGTCGACGGGGTGCGGGTGCTGCGCGTCGCGGAGGACCCGCCGCACCTGGAGTTCTTCACCGACATGGTCGCGTGGACGCTCGCGATGGGGCACGCGCTCGTGCGGCACGCGCTGGTCTCGCTGCTGCCGGACTGGCGTCCGGACGTCGTGCACGCCCACGACTGGCTCGTCGCGCACCCGGCGGTCGCGCTCGCCGACATCGCCGGGGTCCCGCTGGTGGCGACGCTGCACGCCACCGAGGCGGGCCGGCACGCCGGGTGGCTCTCGGCCCCGCTGAACCGGCAGGTGCACTCGTGCGAGTGGTGGCTGGCGAACCGGGCCGACGCCGTCGTCACGTGCTCGGAGGCGATGCGCACCGAGGTGGCGACGCTCTACGACCTCGACCCGGACCGGGTCTCGGTGGTGCACAACGGCATCGACGCCGGCCGCTGGCGGGTCCCGCGGGCCGCGGCGCAGGCCGCCCGGGACGCGCGCGCGGCCTCACCGGGACCGCAGCTCGTCTACTTCGGACGGCTGGAGTACGAGAAGGGCGTCCAGGACCTGATCGCGGCGCTGCCCCGGATCCGCCGGCGCCACCCCGGCACGCGGCTGCTGGTCGCCGGGTCCGGGACGCAGCGGGAGTTCCTCGACGAACGGGTCGCCGCGCACCGGGTCGGGCGCAGCGTGGAGTTCCTCGGGCACCTGCCCGACGCCGAGCTGGCCGCTCTGCTGCGCACCGCGGACGCGGTCGTGCTGCCGAGCCGCTACGAGCCGTTCGGGATCGTCGCGCTGGAGGCGGCCGCGGTCGGGGCGACGCTCGTGGCGTCGACGGCCGGTGGTCTCGGCGAGGTCGTCCGCGACGGCGAGACGGGTCTCGCCTTCGCCCCCGGCGACGTGCCGGGGATCGCCGACGCCGTCTCCCGGGCCCTGTCCGACCCCGCCGCGGCCGCCCGCCGGGCCCGCGCCGGGAAGGCCCGCCTGCGCCGCGACTTCGACTGGACGGCCATCGCCGCCGACACCGCCGCGATCTACGCCGGCGCCCCGAACGGCGGCCCCCGTCCACTGGCCCGCCCGAAGATCCCCACCGGCAACGTCCTCGGTCGCTCCTGACCGGTCAGCCGCGGTGCAGGCGGGCCTGGACGGCCTTGTCGGCCTTGCGGGCCATGTCGGCGATGGCGGCGCGTTCGGCGGCGGCGGCCTCGTAGTCGGCCTGCCGGTCGCGGACGACGCGGGCCGGGGCGCCGACGGCGATCGCGTAGGCGGGCAGGTCACCGCGGGCGACGGCGTGCGCCCCGAGCACGGAGCCCCGCCCGATCCGGGTGCCGCGCAGCACCGACGTCTTCACCCCGAGCCAGCACTCGGGCCCGATCCGCACCGGCGTCTTGGTGATGCCCTGATCCTTGATCGGGGTGTGCACGTCCGCGGTGACGTGGTCGAAGTCGGTGACGTAGACCCAGTCCGCGACCAGGGTCGCCGCGCCGATCTCGACGTCGAGGTAGCAGTTGACGGTGTTGTTGCGGCCGAACACGACCTTGTCGCCGATCCGCATCGAGCCCTCGTGGCATCGCAGCGACGTGCCGTCGCCGATGTGCACCCAGCGTCCGATCTCCAGGCGGCCGAACCCGGGGCGGGCCTCGATCTCCACCCCGCGCCCGAGGAACACCATCCCGCGCAGCACCACCTGCGGGTGGGTGATCCGCAGCTTCAGCAGCCGCCAGTACCGCAGCAGGTACCAGGGCGTGTACGCGCGGTTGCCCAGCACCCAGCGCAGCGAGTCGAGGCCGAAGAGCCTCACCTGCTCGGGGTCGCGTCCGCGCACCCGGTCCCACGTCCTGCCCATGACCGTCGAGCCTATGGGGGTTGCCCCGCACCGCACGCGGGTACCCAGGGCGGATACCGCGTCCGCGCAGCGCCGCCGGGTGCGCCACGACACGGAGGCAGCAGATGACCACGCCCGACGCACACCCGGACGACAGCACCAGCCCCGGCCCGGACGACGGCACCGACGTCGGGACCGGCGAGGTCACCGGGGCCGGGGCCGGCACCACCCGCGACGACTACGGCAAGGACGGCACCCCGCGCCCGGCGAGCAGCTCGAGCGCGTCCGGCGACTCCGGCGCGACCGACCGCGCCGCCCAGGAGGTCGCCGCGGACAACGAGGACGAGCCGACCCGCAGCGAGTAGCCGCTCAGCCCCGGGCGGCGTCGATCTCCGCCGCGCGGGGCATCCCGGTCCGCGCGCCCTCGGACGCGACCGACAGCGACGCCGCGACGACGGCCGTGGCGGCGGCGTCGGACAGGTCGCGGCCCGCGGCGAGACCGGCGGCCAGCACCCCGTTGAACGTGTCGCCGGCGCCGGTGGTGTCGCGGACCTGCGCCGCCCCGGCGGGGATCTCCCGCACCGCGCCGTCCGGGTGGGCCAGCAGCACCCCGTCCCCGCCCAGGGTGACCACGACCGGCGCCCCGGTCCGCCCGGCCAGGGCCACCGCGCGGGCCCGGTCGTCGGCGGCGTCCGGCAACCCGGCGCGGGTGTGCAGGTCGGCCAGCTCGGAGCGGTTCGGGGTGAGCACCGGAGCGTCGCCGAGCAGGTCGAGCACGGCACCGGTGACCGGCGCCGGGTTGAGCACGCACGCCACGCCGGCCGCACCGGCGGCGCGCACGGCGGCGACGACCGCGTCGTCCGGGATCTCCGTGCTGACGAGCACGCACCCGGCCCGGTCCAGGACGCCGTCGAGCGCCGTGCGTACCGCGTCCGCGTCCACCCGGGCGTTCGCCCCGGCCCCGACCGCGATCTGGTTCTCCCCCGCGTCGTCGGTGACGATCAGCGCCACCCCGGTCGGGACGCCGTCGAGGCGGGCGACACCGCAGGTCCCGACGCCCTCCGCGCACAGCTCGTCGACGGCCCCGGTGCCCTCGGCGTCGGCGCCGACCGCGCCGACGAGCTCCACCGGCGCACCGGCCCGCGCCGCGGCGACCGCGGCGTTCGCGCCCTTGCCGCCGCCGTAGCGCGCCAGGTCCCCGCCGACGACGGTCTCCCCCGGCCCGGGCAGCCGCGCGGCCGCCACCACCAGGTCCACGTTGACCGCCCCGACCACGACGACCGCGTCGCCACACCGCTCCTGCACCGCTCCGATCGTAGGGGCATGCTGGTCCCGCGAACGGATCATCACAGGAGGAGGCGCGGGTGCCGACACCGCTGATCATCGACACCGACCCCGGCGTGGACGACGCGGTCGCGCTGGTCCTCGCGCTGCGCAGCCCCGAGGTCGACGTGCGCGCGGTCGTCGCCGCGTTCGGCAACGTCGCGCTCGACGACACGCTTCGCAACGCCCGTCAGCTGGTCGCGCTGCTCGGACGCTCCGACGTCCCGGTGGCCGCGGGCGCGTCCCGGCCGCTCGTCCACGACCTCCCCGCCCGGGCCGGGCACGTGCACGGCGTGGACGGCCTCGGCGGGCGATCCGCCGGGCTCACCGACCTCGCGCCGCTCGACCCGCGCCCCGGCGTCGACCTGATGGCCGACGTCCTGCGCGGGGCGACCGAACCGGTCACGATCGCCTCGATCGGGCCGCTGACCGACACCGCACTGCTGCTGGCCACCCATCCCGAGCTGACGGAGAGGATCGGCCGGGTCGTGGTCATGGGCGGCGCGCTGGGTGCCGGCAACGTGACCGGCGCGGCCGAGTTCAACGTCCACATCGACCCCGAGGCCGCGCACCGCGTGCTCACCCAGGCCGAGGTGCCGGTGACGCTCGTGCCGCTGGACCTGACGCTGCGCTGCATGGTCGGCACGCCGTGGCTGGAACGGCTGGCCGGGGCCGACCCGGTGTGCGCGGAGCTGGCCGCGATGATCGTCCCGTACCACGCGTTCTACTCGGCCGACCACGGCCGCGACGCCGTCGCGATGCACGACGCGCTGGCCCTGCTGGAGTGCGTCGCCCCGGGGTCGCTGCGCACCACGCCGCTGCCGGTACGGGTGGCCTGCGACCTCGGCCCGGCCCGCGGCGCCACGGTGGCCGACCACTCCGCAGACGCGACCGGCCCGCGGGTGCAGGTCGCCCTCGACGCCGACGTCCCCACCGTCCTGGAGGCGGTGCTCACCCGCCTGGCCTCGGTGTGAGCGCTACGCCAGACCGTGCTCGATCGCGTAGCGGACCAGGGCGCCGCGGCCGGGGACGCCGAACTTGCGCAGCAGCCGTTGGACGTGGTTCTCCACCGTGCGCGGGGAGAGCACCAGGCGTCCGGCGATCTGGCGTGCGGTGAGGCCCTCGACGACCAGGCGCAGGACGTCGGACTCGCGCGGGCTCAGCGGTGGTGCGCTCGCCGCGGCCGGAGCGGCGACGGCGTCGAGCACCACCGCGGCCAGTCCGGGGCTGAACGCCGGACGTCCCTCGACGACGGCGTCGACGATGCCGGCCATCGACGTCGGGTCCGCCCCGACCGCGTACCCGGTGGCCCCTGCGCGCACGGCGTCGAGGACGGTCGAGTGCTCGGCCGCGGCCGAGGAGGCGACGATCGGGACGTCCGGCGAGCGGGTGGCCAGGGTCGCGATGGCGACCACCCCCGCGTCACGGCCGGCGTCCAGGTCGATCAGGACCATCCGCGGACGGTGCCGGGCCACGGAGGCGGCCAGATCGGGCGGCGCCGGGGTGTCGAGGACGCGGACCGTCGACGGCACCGGGGGGCGTCCGACGACGACGACGCCGATGGACTCGTCGTGCTCCACCGTGCCGATTCCCCCGCCGCGTCCGCTCGTCACCCCGTATGGATCAGTCATCGTGCCACCGAACGGACGTCCGCGCCCGCACCGATGTCGGGGTCCTGATCGGGCGGGGAGGTCCTCAGTCGTCCGCGAGGCCCTGCTCGATCGCGTACCGGACGAGCTGGGACCGGTTGTGCAGCTGCAGCTTGCGCAGCGTGTTCTGGATGTGGCTCTCCACGGTGCGGTGCGAGACGACGAGGCGCTCACCGATCTGCTTGGCCGTCAGGCCCTTGGCGACCAGGCGCAGCACCTCGGTCTCGCGCTCGGTCAGGGCCGGGACCGGGACATCCCCACCCGCCCCGCCCTGCGGGCGCGCGGGCGCGTCGGCCATCCGCCGGAACTCCCCCAGCACCAGCCCGGCCAGCCCCGGCGTGAACACCGCGACCCCGCGGGCGGTGCGCCGCACGGCGTCGAGCAGCTCGTCCACCCCGGCCGACTTCACCAGGTAGCCGGTGGCGCCGGCCTTGACCGCCTCCAGCACGTCGGCATGCTCGCCGCTCGCGGAGAGCACCAGGATCCGGGTGTCGGGGAGCCGGCCCATGATCTCGCCGATCGCGTCCACACCGGACGTCGCGCCCAGGTTGAGGTCCATCAGGACCACGTCGGGGCGCACGGCGGTGGCGATCCGCACCGCGGCCGGGCCGTCGGGTGCGGTGGCCACGACCTCGCAGCCCCGGTCGGTCAGGTCACGGGCGACTCCCTCGCGCCAGATGGGGTGGTCGTCGACGACCATCACCCGCACCGCCTGCTCGTCCCCCATCGCCGCACCCCTCTCGCCCGCCGGACCGACCGTCACCGACGCTCCGTCACGACCGCCCTGCTACAACCGCCCTGCTACAACTGCGCTGCGCCGTCCGTCCGGGCCACCCGCAGCACCCATTCGGTCCCGCGGTCCGGTCCCGTGTCGAGAGTCAGCGTGCCACCCAGCTGCTCGACGCGGCCACGGATCGAGCGCGCCACGCCGAGCCGGCCCTCCGCCTCGGCCTTGGCCAGGCGCCCCTCCGGGATGCCGGGGCCGTCGTCGCGGACGCTGACCTCCAGCGCGTCGCCGCCCCTCTCATCGCGCACGGCCTCGACGAGCACCCACGCCCGCGCGTCCGGACCGGCGTGCGCCACGACGTTGGCCAGCGCGGCCCGCACCGCGGCCTCGATCTCGTCGACGGTCGGCGCGGCGAGCTCCAGGGCGTGCGCCGGCGCGGAGACGGTGACGCGCGGCGAGGACAGCGTGCGCAGTGCGGCGCCGAGGTCACGGTGCCCGGAGGCGTCGGAGTTCCCGGCGCCGGCGGTGAGCAGGGTGCGCAGCGCGACCTCCTGCTCCCCGGCGAGCGTGCCCAGCTCGGCGGCACCGCCCCCGATCTCGGAGCCGCGGCGCTGCACGTGCGCGAGGACCTGCAGCACACCGTCGTGGATGGATCGGGTCAGGCGTTCGCGCTCGGCGTCGGCGGCCTGCTCCGCGGCGAGGCGGCGCAGGCGGGCCGCGGTGCGGGTGAGCACCCGGGAGGCGAACCCGACGGTCAGCCCGGCGAGCACGAGCAGCTGGATGTCACCGAGCTCGAGCACCCCGAGACGCTGCTTGGACAGCACCAGTGCTCCGGAGATCACCAGCGCCGCGGCCACGCCGCCGCGCACCCGGTGGGCGACGGCGCAGGCCAGCACCGAACCGGACGTCCAGATGGAGCCCATGCCCGGTTGCCCGAGGTCGAGCGCCGCGTCGGTGACGATCAGCGGGGTGGTCGCCATGACCGCGACGCAGACGGCGAGGTCGGCCAGCGCCAGGCGCCCGCGATGGTCCGGGGCGCCGGGCAGTCCGCCCAGGTAGCCCCAGGACGTGACCAGGGTCCAGGCGGTCATCGCGACCAGCACCCCGACCGCGCCGAGCATCGAGGAGTAGCCCGGAAGGTGGTAGAGCGTCACCGCGATGACGGTGATCAGCGTCAGCACCCGGTAGGCGATGATGCCGCGCCAGAACGGCTCGAGCGGATGCTCCACGTCGTCGAGTGTGACGCGGGCCATCGCTGCGCGGAGCCGTTCCGGAGAAGTCATCGCGGCTTGGTGCCGGTGACCAGCGCGTTGTAGAACCAGGACCGCGGGACGACGCGCGAGAGCAGGTGCTCGTCCACCCAGGACAGTCGCTGCCAGCCGTGGAAGGCGAACATCGCCCAGTTCCAGCCCAGGCGCCCGGGCGGGACGGCGGCCTCGAACGTGCGCACCGGCCACCCGAGCATCGCGGCGCTGAACTCCTCGGTCGCGACGCGGACGTCACGGGCACCGGCCCGGCGTGCGGTCCCCTCCAGCTCGTCCGGGTCGAACGTGTGGATGTCGACGACCGACTCCAGCGCCGCCGCGCGCGAGGACTCGTCGAGCTCGTGCTGCGGACGCCGCCAGCCGGTCAGGCCGGGCAGCTTCGTCAGCGTGGTGGTCGCCTTCCAGGTCCACTGCCCGAGCTTGCGGGCGTAGGCGTCACCGACCGTCGTCGGCTCGCCGGCGAACACGAACCGCCCGCCCGGCTCCAGCACGCGCAGGACCTCGCGCAGCGCGGCCTCGACGTCCGGGATGTGGTGCAGCACCGCGTGCCCGACGACGAGGTCGAAGCTGTCGTCGGGGTACGGGATCCGCTCGGCGTCGGCGACCCTGCCCTCGACGTCGAGGTCCAGGTGACGGGCGTTGCGCAGCGCCGCCTCGACCATGCCCGGGGACAGGTCGGTCACCGCTCCGCGGTCGGCCACCCCGGCCTGCATGAGGTTGAGCAGGAAGAAGCCGGTGCCGCTGCCCAGCTCCAGGGCCCGGAGGTACGGGCGCCCGTCCCAGGGCGCGGCGAGACGGAACCGTCCGGCGGCGTAGTCGATGCAGCGCTCGTCGTAGCTGATCGACCACTTCTCGTCGTAGGTCCCGGCCTCCCAGTCGTGGTAGAGCACGTTGGCGAGCTTCGGGTCCCCCCACGCGGCCTCGACCTGCTCGGCGGTGGCGTGCGGGGTGGGGACCGGGTCCGTACTCATGGGTAGGAGCATCGCAGAGGCTCCGACCGGGCAGAACTGTCGGACCCCCGTGTCACGGTGGGACCATGAGCGCCATGACGGACCAGGTGAGTGAGCCGCACCAGCTCGCACGACCGGCCGACGGCTGGACGGTCGACGACCTCGACCGGTGGCCGGAGTCGCACGAGCGCTACGAGCTGACCGGCGGAGCGCTCACGTCCGGGCCCGCTGAGCGTCGGCCTCCGACACGGCGACGGCCCGGTCGGACGCCGCACGCGACGTCCGGCCGGGCCGGTGGTGATGCCCTCTAGCGTCCGGTGAAGGTGGCCTTGCCCGGGCCGTTCTGCACGAACGACTCCTTGCCCGCCCGGGCGTCCTCGCTGGCGAAGATCCCGGCGAACAGCTCGGACTCGATGTCCAGGCCGGTGCGCAGGTCGGTGTCCAGGCCGCCGTCGATCGCCTTCTTGGCCGCGGCCAGGGCGAGCGCGGGGCCGGCCTTGAACTGTGCGGCGTAGGCGACGGAGCGGGAGTAGACCTCGTCGGCGGGGACGACCTCGTCGACCAGCCCGATCGCCAGCGCCTCCTCGGCGGTGACCATCCGGCCGGTGTAGATCAGGTCCTTGGCCCGCGACGGGCCGATCAGGCGCGCCAGGCGCTGCGTCCCGCCGCCGCCCGGGAAGATGCCGAGCAGAATCTCCGGGAAGCCGAGCTTGGCGTTGTCGCCGACGATCCGGCGGTCGGCGCCGAGCGCGACCTCGAGGCCGCCGCCCAGGGCGTAGCCGGTCACCGCGGCGACGGTCGGCTTGGCGATCGTGGAGATCGCGCCGAGGCCGGCGGAGAGCTTCCGCGCGACCGGGGCCATGTCCGAGTAGGACATGGTCGCCATCTCCTTGACGTCCGCGCCCGCGGCGAACGTCTTCTCCCCGCCGTAGACGACGACGGCGCGCACGTCGGCGCGGGTGTCCGCCTCGTCGGAGACGGTCAGCAGCTCCTGCTGGATCTGGCGGTTCAACGCGTTCATCGGCGGCCGGTCGATCCGGATGGTCCCGACGCCGTCGTCCACGGACAGGCTCACGAATTCGGTCACGAGCGGACCCTAACCCGTGGCCCGACCACCCACGGCGCCGCGACGCCCCGGCCCGCGCCCCCACGCTCCGGCCGTTCCCCAGCGCTCCGGTCGTTCCCCTCGCCACGAGGGGACCCCCCGGGACCACAGGGTGAGCGAGGGGACCCCACGCGACACCCCGGCTCACCGGTCCGGGCCACCGCCGGGTGTCACGAGGGGAACCTTCGGGGCCGCCCGATGAGCGAGGGGACCCTTCGGGACACCCCTCGACGGCGGCCCGGCGACGGTCAGTCGCGGCGCCAGGCGGTGTAGCGGCCCCGGCGGCGGGCGACCTGCAGCGGGAGGCCGAACGTGTCGGAGAGGGCTTCGTCGGTCAGGACGTCGTCGAGCAGCCCCGAGGCGACCACGCGTCCGTCGCGCAGCAGCATGCCGTGGGTGTAGCCGGGCGGGATCTCCTCGACGTGGTGGGTGACCAGCACCGACGCCGGCGCCTCCGCATCCATCGCGAGCGTCGACAGGCGCGAGACCAGGTCCTCGCGGCCGCCGAGGTCGAGGCCGGCGGCGGGCTCGTCGAGAAGCAGCAGCTCCGGGTCGGTCATCAGCGCGCGGGCGATCAGGGTGCGCTTGCGCTCGCCCTCGGACAGCGTCCCGTAGGCGCGGTCGACGAGCTTGCCCATGCCGAGGGTCTCGAGCAGGTACCCGGCGCGCGCGGTGTCGGTGGTGTCGTAGTCCTCGCGCCAGCGGCCGAGCACGCCGTACCCGGCGCTGACCACGACGTCGCTGACGATCTCGTCGCCCGGGATGCGGACACCGAGGTTCGCCGAGGTCAGCCCGATCCGGGGCCGCAGCTCGAACAGGTTGACCCGGCCGATCCGCTCGCCGAGCACGTGCACGGTGCCGGCGGTCGGGTGCATCTCGGCGCCGGCCAGTCGCAGCAGGGTGGTCTTGCCGGCGCCGTTCGGGCCGAGCACGACCCAGCGTTCGTCGAGCTCGACGCGCCAGTCGACGGCGTCGAGCAGGGTCGCGGGACAGCGTCGGACGGCGACACCGTCCATCGCGATCACGTAGTCGTCGAAATCGGCATCCGTCGGTGTGACGCCGGGCGTGGGCGGGGTTCCGGGGGTGGCCACACCTCTATCCTCGCCGATCGTGCCGGTCTTCCCCTTGGGTGCCCATCCCGACGATCACGGAACGCGCTTCGCCGTGGCCTCCACCAGCGCGGAGGTGGTCGAGGTCTGCCTGGTGGACGGCCCTCCCGACGGAGGGCCCGGCGAGCTGACCGAGCGCCGGGTCGAGCTCGGCGAGCACACGTTCGGCGTGTGGCACGGGTACGTGCCCGGCGTGGCGCCCGGGCAGCGCTACGGGTTCCGGGTGCACGGGCCCTACCGGCCGTGGCAGGGCGTCCGGGCGAACCCGCAGAAGATCCTGGTCGACCCGTACGCGAAGCAGGTCACCGGACGCGTCACCGACCTCGACGCCGCCCGCGGCTGGGTCGACGACCCGATGACGGGGCGGCCGAGCACCGTCAACTCGCTCGGGCACGTCCCGCTGTCGGTCGTCGTGGCGCCGGACCGCGAGCCGCTGCGGCCCCGCCCGGACGTGCCGTGGTCGGACACCGTGATCTGCGAGCTGCACGTGCGCGGCTACACGCGCCTGCACCCCGAGGTGCCGCCCGAGCAGCGCGGGACCTACCTGGGCCTGGCGCACCCGGCCGTCGTCGAGCACCTGACACGGATCGGTGTGACGGCCGTCGAGCTGCTGCCGGTGAACGCGATCGCCGACGAGCCGCCGCTGCTCGAACGCGGCGCGGTGAACTACTGGGGCTACTCCACGCTGGGCTTCCTGGCCCCGCACCCGGGCTACGCGAGCGTCCCCGGCAACGAGGTCACCGAGTTCGCGACGATGGTCGACACGCTGCACGCGGCCGGGATCGAGGTGATCCTCGACGTCGTCCCGAACCACACCTGCGAGGGCGGGGTCGGCGGCACGACGATCTCCTACCGCGGCCTCGACGCCCCGGCCTACTACTCGCTCGGCGGGTCCGGGCACGACAACGACATCACCGGCACCGGCAACACCCTCGACGCCGGCTCGCCCACGGTGATCCGCCTGATCTGCGACGCGCTGCGGCACTGGGTGACCGCGTTCGGCGTCGACGGGTTCCGGATCGACCTGGCCAGCGTCCTCGGACGGCCGCGCTCGGGGGCGTTCGACCCCAGCTCGGCGCTGCTGACCGCCATCGCCCAGGACCCGATCCTCTCCAGCGCCAAGCTGATCGCCGAGCCGTGGGACGCGACCGGCGAGGGCTACCGGGTCGGCGGGTTCGGCGTCGCCTGGTCGGAGTGGAACGGGCGCTACCGCGACGCCGTGCGGGACTTCTGGCGCGGGCACGGCGGGATCGCCGAGCTGGCGTCGCGGATGACCGGCAGCTCCGACATCTACGGCCTGTCCGGGCGCCGACCGTGGGCCTCGGTCAACTTCGTCACCGCGCACGACGGGTTCACCCTGCGCGACCTCGTCTCCTACGAGCGCAAGCACAACGAGGGCAACGGCGAGGACAACCGCGACGGCACCGACGACAACCGCTCGCAGAACTTCGGGGTCGAGGGCGAGACCGACTCCCCCGACGTCCGGCAGGCACGTCTGGCCACCGCCCGGTCGATCATGGCCACGCTGCTGCTCTCGGTCGGCACACCGATGCTCGTCGGCGGTGACGAGCGCTGGCGCACCCAGGGCGGCAACAACAACGCCTACTGCCGCGACGACGAGACGTCCTGGGTCGACTGGACCACCACCGACGAGACGCAGGCGCTGGCCGCGTTCACCGCACGGGTGGCCGAGCTGCGCCGGGAGTCGCCGGTGCTGCACCGCGACCAGTTCTACGTCGACGGCGAGGTGCTGTGGTGGCATCCGTCGGGGCGTCCGATGACCGACGACGACTGGCACGACGGCGGCACCCGGACGCTCGCGGTGCTCCTCGCGGACTACTGGCTGCTGCTCCTGCACTCGGGGGACGAGGCGGGCGAGTGCGTCCTGCCGACCGAGCACGGCTTCGACCCGGTCCTGGACACGACCACCGACGACGGCCGCCCCGCCGACACCACGACGGTCGACGCCGGCTCGACCGTGCCCCTGCCGCCCCGCTCGGTCCAGCTCCTGCGCAGCCGGTAGGCCGCAGCCGGACTCGTCGCCGCAGTCCCGGAGCGTTCGTGCGGTGCGACCGCACGAACGCTCCATGAGCCGGCCGCCCCGGGGACGGCGGCGGCGCAGTTGCGGCGCTTTCGTGCGGTGCGGCGACACGGAAGCTCCGCGAGCGGTGCCGGAGCGGTTCTCCGCAGGGCCCGGGCGGCG
This sequence comes from Pseudonocardia sediminis, assembly GCF_004217185.1. Lineage (NCBI taxonomy): Bacteria > Bacillati > Actinomycetota > Actinomycetes > Pseudonocardiales > Pseudonocardiaceae > Pseudonocardia > Pseudonocardia sediminis. The sequence continues at coordinate 5,204,212 of NZ_SHKL01000001.1, forward strand.
TAATCTTCCGCACATGCCTCGGTACGAGTTCCGCTGTCGGGTGTGCGCGTCGACGTTCGACGTCGATCGGCCGATGGCGGCCTCCGGCGATCCGGCGGACTGCCCGGCGGGGCACTCCGACACCGTCAAGCTGCTGTCGACGATCTCGCTGGGCGGCCGCGCCGGCGGGGGCGGCGGCGTGCCCCGTCCGGCGATGGCCCCGGCCGGTGGCGGGGGCGGCTGCTGCGGCGGAGGGTGCTGCGGCGGGGGCTGAGCCCCGCCCCAGACCCCCTACCGCAGATCCCCGGGCTCAGCCCGCCAGCACGACCTTCGCCAGTTCCGCCGACGACGCCAGGTGCGGGTGCTGCGGCAGGACCCGCACCGTGTACCCGGTCAGCCCGGCGTGCGGCAGCGGCACGACGACCTCGTAGCGGTCGCCGCCGCCGTCGCAGGCTCCGGCGTGCTCCATCGCGACCGTGGTCGGCTCGGCCAGCTCGTCGGTGTCGTCCACCCGTCCGACGACGGCCTCGACCGTCACGTCCGCCGGGTCCAGGCCGGCCAGGTCGACCGTCGCACGCACCGTCATCGGCGACCCGACGACGGGGGTGTCCGGCAGCCCGGACGCGTCGACGCCGGTGACCTGCAGCTTGTTCCACGCCGCGTTGAGGCGGGCGCGGTAGCCGGCCACGTCCCGGGCGGCGGCGTAGTCGTCGGCGACGGCCTCGGCGGCCGCGCGGGCGGCCGGGAGGTACCAGTCGTGGACGTACTCGCCGACCATCCGGGTCGCCTGCACCTGCGGGCGCAGGGTCTCCAGCGTGTGGCGGACCAGCTCCACCCACCGCGTCGGGACGCCGTCGGTGCGGTCGTAGAACGCGGGCGTGACCTGGGTGGCGAGCAGCTCGTAGAGGGCGTTGGCCTCCAGGTCGTCGCGCCGGGTCGGGTCCTCGACGCCGTCCGCGGTCGGGATGGCCCAGCCGTTGGAGCCGTCGTAGAGCTCGTCCCACCAGCCGTCACGGATGGAGAGGTTGAGCCCGCCGTTGAGCGCGGACTTCATGCCGGACGTGCCGCAGGCCTCGAGCGGGCGCAGCGGGTTGTTCAGCCAGACGTCGCAGCCCCAGTAGAGGTAGCGGGCCATCGACATGTCGTAGTCGGGCAGGAAGACGATCCGGTCGCGGACCTCGGGGTCGTCGGCGAACCGGACGATCTGCTGGATCAGCGCCTTGCCGCCGTCGTCGGCGGGGTGCGACTTGCCGGCCACGATCAGCTGCACCGGACGGTGCGGGTCGAGCAGCAGGCTGCGCAGCCGGTCGGGGTCGCGCAGCATCAGCGTCAGGCGCTTGTAGGTCGGCACCCGGCGGGCGAAGCCGACGGTGAGCACGCCCGGGTCGAAGACGTGGTCGGTCCAGCCCAGCTCCGGGGTGGACGCTCCGCGCTCCAGCCAGGCCGCGCGGACGCGGCGGCGGACCTCGTCGACGAGACGGGACCGCAGCGTGTTGCGCAGCGCCCACAGCTCGCCGTCGCTGACCTCGGACGGCGCGCTCCCGGCGTGGTGACGCCCGCCCGGGGTCGGGTCGCCGAGCAGCGCGGTGATCTCGCGGGCCTCCCAGGTGTGCCCGTGCACGCCGTTGGTGACCGACCCGATCGGCACCTCGTCCTGGTCGAACCCGTCCCACATCCCGCCGAACATCCCGCGCGAGACGGCGCCGTGCAGCCGCGAGACGCCGTTCGCGCGCTGGGCCAGGCGAAGGCCCATGTGGGCCATGTTGAACGTCTCGGGGTTCTCCTCGGCGCCGAGCGCGAGCAGCCGGTCGGTCGGCAGGCCGGGCAGCAGCCGGTCGGTGAGGTAGCGCCGGACCAGGTCCAGGCCGAACCGGTCGATGCCGGCCGGGACCGGGGTGTGGGTGGTGAACACGGTGCCGGCCCGGACCGCGGCGAGAGCCTGGTCGAAGTCCAGCGGCGTCGAGCCGTTCGACTCCGCCGACGCTCCTCCCGGCACCCCGGCCACCAGCTCCCGGATCCGCTCGAGCCCGAGGAACCCGGCGTGTCCCTCGTTCGTGTGGAAGACCTCCGGGCTTGGGTGCCCGGTGGCGGCGCAGTAGGCGCGCACGGCGCGGACGCCGCCGACGCCGATCAGGATCTCCTGGGAGATCCGGTGGTCCTGGTCGCCGCCGTAGAGACGGTCGGTGATGCCGCGCAGGTCCGCCTCGTTGTCCTCGATGTCGGTGTCGAGCAGCAGCAGCGGCACCCGTCCGACCTGGGCCTGCCAGACGCGGGCGGTCAGGGTGCGGTCGTCGGGCATCGCGACCTGGACGTGCACCGGCTCGTCGTCCGCGCCGGTGAGCAGCTGCAGCGGCAGTCCCTGCGGGTCGAGCGCCGGGTAGTGCTCGAGCTGCCAGCCGTCGAGCGACAGGGACTGGCGGAAGTAGCCCGACCGGTAGAGCAGGCCGACGGCGATCAGCGGCACACCCAGGTCGGAGGCGGCCTTGAGGTGGTCGCCGGCCAGCACGCCGAGGCCACCGGAGTAGTTCGGGAGGACCTCGGAGACGCCGAACTCCATCGAGAAGTAGGCCACCGCGCCCGGCAGGTCGGGGGTGTCCTCGCGGCTGTCCTGGTACCAGCGCGGGCCGGCCAGGTAGTCGCCCAGCTCGTCGGCGAGCTCGCGCACCGTCACGACGGTCTCGGCGTCGGTGGCCAGCTCCGCCAGGCGTGAGCTGGGGATCTCCCCCAGCAGCCGGACCGGGTCCTGCCCGCAGCGTTCCCACGCCTCGGGGTCGAGGGAGGCGAACAGATCGCGGGTCGGGGCGTGCCAGGTCCAGCGCAGGTTCGTGGCCAGCGTCTGGAGCGGGGCCAGCTGGGTCGGCAGCTGGGCACGGACGGTGAATCGGCGCAGGGCTCTCACGGGCGCGAAGCGTACGAGACGACGGGAAGGGAGCGGGAACGAGAGGGGCGGAGCGGGAACGAGCACGGGACGAACGGGCGCCGACACCACGCTTACGGTTGCGACACGCTCTCCCGGCCCGGCCGGACACACGTCGACAGTCTCGGTACGGTTGGCGGGTACGCGGCCGCTTCGGGGAAGTCGTCGCGGTGAACCGGCGCTGAGCTGTAGTGACGTCCGCTCGCGCCGAGTGCTCACCCGATGCCCGACGTCCGGCCGATCTGATCAGAACAACACCGGGGGTGAGGCCGATGACGGGTCGGCTCGGAATCGATGATGTAACCCCTCTGGTGGAGACCGGGGACCCGAGCAAGGCCGTCGTGGGCGAGGTCGTCCCGATCCGCGCCACGGTCTGGCGCGAGGGGCACGACGCGGTCGCCGCGAACGTCGTCTGGACGAAGCTCGCCGACGCCGAGACCGACGACGACGGCGAGCCCGAGCACGTCCGGATGGTGCCCGAGGGTGTGGGCACCGACCGGTTCGTCGCCACCGTCGTGCCGGACGTCCCGGGCCGCTGGAGCTTCCGCGTGGACGCCTGGAGCGACCCGTGGGCCACCTGGCGCCACGCCGTCGAGGCCAAGCTCGCCGCCGGTCAGACCGCCGAGGAGCTGGCCAACGACCTGGAGACCGGTGCCCGGCTGCTGCACCGGGTCGGGCGCCGCCCGTCGGAGAAGGCCAACCGGGACCTGCTGCTCGGTGCCGCGAACACGTTGCGCGACACCGCCCTGCCGCTGCGCTCGCGCGTCGCGCCCGCGTTGTTCCCGGCCGTCGTCACGATCATGACCGACCGCCCGGTGCGCGAGCTGATCACCCACGGCCCGGAGCGCGAGGTCTTCGTCGACCGTCGCCGCGCGCTCTACGGCTCCTGGTACGAGATCTTCCCGCGTTCCACCGGAGGCCGCGACGAGACCGGCCGCGCCGTGCACGGCACGTTCGTCACCGCGACCAAGGAGCTCGACCGGATCGCGAAGATGGGCTTCGACGTCGTCTACCTGCCGCCGATCCACCCGGTCGGCACGGTGCACCGCAAGGGCCGCAACAACTCCGTGCACGCCGAGCCGGGCGACGTCGGGTCGCCGTGGGCGATCGGGTCCGCCGCGGGCGGCCATGACGCGATCGACCCCGAGCTGGGCGACTTCGACGACTTCGACGCGTTCGTGACGCGGGTGAACGAGCTGGGCATGGAGGTCGCGCTCGACTTCGCCCTGCAGTGCGCGCCGGACCACCCCTGGGTCGCGGCGCACCCGGAGTGGTTCACCGTCCGCCCGGACGGCACGATCGCCTACGCCGAGAACCCGCCGAAGAAGTACCAGGACATCTACCCGATCAACTTCGACCGGGACCCGGCCGGCATCTACGCCGAGTGCCTGCGGGTGACACTGCTCTGGGTCGAGCACGGGGTGAAGATCTTCCGTGTCGACAACCCGCACACCAAGCCGCCGAACTTCTGGCACTGGCTGATCTGGCAGGTCAAGGAGCGCCACCCCGACGTGCTGTTCCTGGCCGAGGCGTTCACCCGCCCGGCGCGGCTGTTCGGCCTGGCCCGGCTCGGGTTCACGCAGTCCTACACGTACTTCACGTGGCGGACCGAGAAGGAGGAGCTGCTCGAGTTCGGGGCTCTGCACGCCGAGCACGCCGACGAGTGCCGTCCGAACATGTTCACCAACACCCCGGACATCCTCCACGAGTCGCTGCAGACCGGTGGTCCGGGAATGTTCGCGATCCGGGCGACGCTGGCCGCGACGATGTCGCCGACCTGGGGCGTCTACTCCGGCTTCGAGCTCTACGAGGGCACCGCGGTGAAGGCCGGCAGCGAGGAGTACCTGGACTCGGAGAAGTACGAGCTGCGCCCGCGCGACTTCCACACCGCGCTCAACGAGGGCCGCTCGCTCGAGCCGTACCTCACCCAGCTCAACGAGATCCGGCGCGCGCACCCGGCGCTGCAGCAGCTGCGCGAGTTCCACCCGCACGCCACCGACAACGACGACCTGCTGGCCTACTCCAAGGTGGACCCGGCCAGCGGGGACCAGATCCTGGTCGTCGTCACGCTGAACTCGACCGAGGCCCGCGAGGGAACGGTGACGCTGGACATGCCGGCGCTCGGCCTGGACTGGGACGACGTGGTCGACGTCCGCGACGAGGTCACCGGCCAGTCGTTCCGGTGGGGCGAGCGCAACTTCGTCCGGCTGCTGCCGTGGGACAACGTGGCGCACATCCTGTCGCTGCCGAAGGCGACCCCGGTGGTCTGACCCTCACCGGCCGAGCCAGGTCCGCCACACCGGGCGGACCAGCTCGGCCAGGCGCGCGTACCCCGCCGCGGCGGGGTGCGCGCCGTCGCCGGCCGCGACCTCCGACGTCCACGTCGGGTCGGCCGCCAGCGCCGCGAACACCGGCGCGTAGGTCACCTCGGCGCGGGCGCACACCTCGGCGAACCGCGTGTCCAGGTCGGCGATCCGGGTGTTCTGCCCGGCGTCGGCCACCGGCGGCGGCCCGGCCACGAACAGGCCCCAGCCGAGGTCGGACAGCTCGCCGAGCAGCATCTCCAGGTGCGCCGCGGACGCCGCGGCCCCCACGCGCGAGGACGGGCCGTGCCCGCCGGGGACGGCCGTGGTGTCGTTCACCCCGACCGAGACGACCACCCGCGCGTCGACGGGTCCGTCGCCGGAGACCTTCAGCCGCGGCGGCAGCTCGCGACGCCAGCGGGACAGCACGTCGCGGGTGGTGTCGCGGCGGATGCCGAGGTTGTAGAACGTGAGCGGCAGGCCGTCGCGGTGCGAGCCCGCGGCCAGGCGCCCGGCCCACCCCAGGTGCTCCGGGTCGCCGACCCCGGCCACGAACGAGTCGCCGACCGCGCAGACCCGCACGTCCCGTGCCTCCTCGTCGCCCGCCCGCATGCGCATCAGGTCCGGTCGCGTTCCTGCGCGGAGACGACGACCATCGACGCGACCTGCGACGCCCGCGCGCAGCCCGCCTCCCGGCTTCCTCCGGGCGGGCCGGCGGGGCGGGCGTAGGACTCGTAGGTCAGGACGAACGAGGCGTCCGGGTCGGTGTCGACGACGAGCGCGCAGCTCGCCCCGGGCGGCGACTCCTCCGCGACGCCCTCGACGGCGCCGTACCCGTCCACCGAGGTCACACGGTGCCCGACGAGCTTGAGGTCGCCCTCGACGTAGGCCGGGTCGCCGGGCACACGGTTGCGGGCCGGGATGCCGGGCTGGATCCGCACGGTCCACACCTGCCCGTCCGGTCCGCTCAGGACGCAGTTGTTCGCGCCCTGCCCGAACGGGTCCGGCGTCGTGTCGACGATGCCGAGCAGCGCCGAGTCGTCGGCGTCGACGGAGTCGCAGGCACGCAGCCCGGTCACCCGGAGGTCCGCGGGGCGGGGCGGGAACGGGCTCGGCACCTCCGGTGCGGACCCGCACCCGGCCAGCGCCAGCACCGTCACGAGAGCCGGGGCGGCGGCGCGGGCGAGAGTTCTCCGGAAACGGCCCGGTGCGGTGCGCGGCCGGCTGCGACGGTGCCCGGATCGCGGGCCCGCGCTGCCGTCCATGCCGACGACGCTACCGGTGACGCCGGGCCACCGGCACGCCGCCGACCCCTAGTCTCGGGGCGGTGACGGGCGCATCACGGGTCGGGGCGGTGCTGTCGCTGACGGGTCCCCTGTCCCGCTTCGGAACCCAGGCCGCGGACGGCCTGCGGGTCGGGATGGACCTGCTCGGCGCACCCGCCCCGGTGCTCGTCGACGACGCCGGCGAGCCGGGCCGGGTCGCGCCGACGCTGGACGTCCTGGCCGGGTCCTGCGACCTGCTGCTCGGCCCGTACGGGACGTCGACGGCGCGGGCCGCGGCGCGGTGGGCACGGGAGTCGGGGCGCTTCGTGTGGAACCACGGCGGTGCGGGCGACCGGGTCCAGGGCGCCGCGCCGGGGCGGGTGGTGTCGGTCCTGACCCCGACGAGCGGCTATGCCGGGGCGTTCGTCCGGTACCTGGCCCGGGAGCATCCGGGGACGCCGCTGCGCCTGGTGCCCGGGCGGGGCGGCTTCGGACGTCAGGTCGTCGCGGGGGCCCGCGAGGCGGCCGCACGGGCCGGGGTGACGGTCGTCGACGAGGGACCGGGTGCGCTGTTCCTGGCCGGGTCGTTCGACGAGGACGTCGACGCTGTGAACCGGCTGCCGACCGGGGCGGACCGGCCGGTCGTCGTCGGCACCGTCGCAGCCGGGGTGCGGGAGTTCGGACGTGCGGCCCACGATCCGGACGGGGTGTTCGGCGTCGCCCAGTGGGTCCCCGGGGCTCCCGGTACGCCGGAGGTCGGCCCGGACGAGGCGACGTTCCTGGACCGCTACCGCGCCGCGACCGGCACCGGGCCGGACTACCCCGCCGTCCAGGCCGCCGCGACGGCCGCGATCGCCCTGCACTGCGCGTCGGTGGCCGGGAGCACCGACCCCGGCGCGCTGTGGGCGGCCGCGACGGCGCTGCGCACGACGACGCTCTACGGCGCCTTCGCGATCGACCCCGTCACCGGCACCCAGACCGGCCACGGGACCACGCTGGTCCGCTGGCGGGACGGGCGGATGTCCCCGGTCTGAGGGCGCTCAGTCCTCCGGCTCCGGCTCCGGGGGCTCGACCAGCAGGGCCGTGGCGCGGAACGGGGTCAGCTCGACGCGGAAGCTCTGCAGGTCGTCGACCGTGGCCACGGCGTCACCGCTGAACAGGTCGGTGACCACCGAGCCGGGCGGCAGGTGCTCCGACCGGACGGTGCCGTCGACCTCCTCGTCGGCGAAGTTCAGCACGGTCAGGGCGAACGAGCCGTCGTCGAGCTCGTGGACCATCACCAGCATCCCGCGGTGCGAGACGTCCGGGACGTCGACCTGACGGCTCGTCGCGACACCGCAGCGCTTGCGCACCGCCAGGATCGCCTGCATCTGCCGGGCGAAGCTCGCCTCGTCGGTGAGCTGGTCGGGCAGCGTCCCGTAGAGGCTCACCCCGCGCGGCATGCCGGCCGCGGACTTGTGCGCGTGCGGGTTGGCGCCCATCAGGTCGTGCGCGGCGCGGCTGATCCAGCGGGTGTCGCCGCTGGACAGGAGCTCCTCGACGTCACCGGGCGGCAGCGTGAGCATCCCGCAGAGATCCCAGCCCGACAGCGCGAACACCCCGGGCTGGAACGCGTTGAACATGACCAGCAGCAGGTGCACCCGCCGGATCCGCTCGACGTCGGCCGGCTCGATCGCGTCCAGCTCGGTGATGCCCAGCGCCGCGGCGATCACCGTGGCGGTGGTGCAGGCGATGCCGTTCGTGGTGAAGATCAGGTTGTACGGCGCGTCCGGGCCGGTCAGGTGCTGGCACAGGTCGCGGCGGATCGTGTCGGCCAGGTCGGCGCCGGTGATCTCCTCGCCGCGGAACTCGTAGAGGTCCTCGGTCGCCGTCCAGTGCACGAGCTCGTAGGTCAGCTCGTCGTGGTTCTGCAGCGCGTGCACCAGCGAAGCCGGGTCCACGCCGAGCCGGGTCGAGGTGCGCAGCGTCAGGCGCAGGAACTCGGTGTCGGCGGTGGCCAGCGCGTGGTGGTAGGCGGGCCGGTTGACGAAGTCGTAGGACAGGTCGGCGCCGGCCTCCGAGGTGACCCGGATGTCGTCGATGGTCAGGTTCAGCTCCTGGAACGTGAACCCGCCGACCTTGCGGACCATGCTCGCGATGATGTGGTTCGCGGCCTCCGACGTCGGGTGGCCCTCCGACCAGCCCGGCATCCCCTCGGCGGACTTCTCCACCCCGAGGAAGCCGTTGGCGTCCAGGCGCAGCGCGCCGGAGCCGAGGTCGGCCAGCGAGTGCAGCGCGTCGCCGATCACCATCCGCATCCCGGCGAACGTCGGGTCCAGCCAGTTCACCGACGGCTGGCCGTCCTTGAAGTAGTGCAGGTAGACCCAGCGGCGGGTGACGCCGTCGACGCCGGTCACCGGCCGGGTCGCGCTCCAGTTCGTCTCCTTGACGCCCTCGCGGTAGAAGATCACCCGCTGCAGACGCCCGACGATGTAGCCGCTCTTCTCCAGCTTCTCCTCGGTGACGGCGTCGAGGTTGACCGAGTCGTGACCGGACGGGACGTCGGGCAGCTCGGCCCAGTCGTTCTCGTCGATCTCGATCATGTGATAGATGCCGGGGTAGTCCGAGTGCGCGAGCTCGGCGAGCCGGAAGTCGGCGCCCTTCCCGGTGTGGCCGGGCACGATGTCGTCGATCACGGTGCCGCCGTACCAGGTGGCGGTGGCGCACATGGCGCGGAACTCGTCCTCGGTGCCGAACACCGGGTCGAGCTCGTTGGAGATCCGGTCGAAGTGCCCGTCGACGCTCGGGGTGGACTGCCAGCCGGAGAGACCGCCCGCCTTCTTCACCGGGCCGGTGTGCACCGCCTCGATACCGATCTTCTCGAACGCGCTCCACATGCCCTCGTCGCCGAGCGCGGCCAGGAACGAGTCCCCGGGCCGGGTGATGAACGAGATCGGGTACGCGGTGAACCACACCGACGCCGTCTCCACCGCCTGGCGGGGGCCGGGGTTGGCGTAGGGGTTCTGCCACATCGAGCCCTGCCCGGAGAACTGGCGGGCCAGCTCGTTGGCGTGCCCGAGCATCGACTGGCTCTGCAGCCACGACACGTAGGCCGGGTTCTCGCCGTTGGCCGGGCCGTCCTGGGCGACCGAGCGCCGCGGCACCGTCGACCGCACCCGCGCCCGGTGGCGCAGGCTCTTCGGCCGCGCCGGGTGGAAGTGCTCGGCGAAGGTGATCTCGGCAGGCTCGTGTGCCGGTTCGTGGCTCTGCTCGTCGGCCATCGGCTCTCCCTCGGTCGGGTCTCCGGTCACCCGCCCCGCCCCGTGGTCGTCGTCGTTCGCGGGAGGGGCTGCCGCATCAGGGCGTCCGGGCACGTGTGTCCACCGCTCGAGAGATCAGTATGGGTTCCCCGCGGCAGCCGTGCCTCCGGGCACGGCGCGGACCTGCTCGGGAAGGTCGGCCCGCACGCGTCACCAGCCGTTCGACGACGGCTCCGACCGGGCGTCGCGGGCCGGTCGGAGGACCATTCGCGGCGTGGTGACGACGCCGTCGCGGACTGTAACACCGGCGTCGGCGCGCCCCTCCCGGCCGACACACGCCGCCCGGCGATCCGCCGGGGACACGCGGCGGGCGGCGGTTCGCTGTGGTCTGATCACCCCGCCGGTCGCCGTGGTGGCGCCGGTTCATCAGCACGCCCGCCGACGGGCGCCGGACCGGCGCCGGCGTGGCGTCGAGGAGGAGGCGCGCCCGTGAGTCCGACCGAGCAGCTCGCCGACCTGCTGCCGGGGTGGCTGCCCCGCCAGCGGTGGTTCGCCGCGAAAGGGCGGTCGGTGCGGTCGACCGAGGTCGTCGCGCGCACGCCGCTGCTCGCCGCGGCCGACCTGTCGGTGGAGCACGTGCTGGTCGGGGTCGGCTTCACCGACGCCCCGGGGACGCAGACCTACCAGCTCCTCGTGGCCACCGGGGTGCCGCCGGAGGGTGTCACCGAGCAGGCCGTCCTCGGCACCGACGGGGACGCGACCGTCTACGACGGGCTGTGGGACACCCGCGTCACCGACTGGCTGCTGGCCGCGGTCCGCGACGGCGTCACGGCCGGTGACCTGCGGTTCGTCCCCGAGCCGGGCGCGACCGTCCCGCAGAGCGGGCACGGGCGGGTCCTGGGCGCCGAGCAGTCGAACACCTCCGTCGTCTGGGGCCGGGAGACGATCCTCAAGATCTTCCGGCGGGTCCTTCCGGGGCTGAACCCGGACCTGGAGCTGCACCGGGCGCTGCGTGCGCAGGGCAGCACCCGGGTCGCGGCGCTGCAGGGCGCCGTCGAGGGGACCGTGGACGGCGAGCCGGCCACGCTGGGGATGCTGCAGGACTTCGCCGCCGACTCGGCCGAGGGCTGGCCGCTGGCGCTGGAGACGGTCCGGGCCGCGGTCGGCCGGGCCGCCGGCGAGACCGACTTCTCCGGCGAGGCCGCGGCGCTGGGCGAGGCCGTCGCCGTCGTGCACTCCCAGCTCCTCGCCGCGCTCGGCGGGACCACCGCCGACCCCGGCCGGCTCGCCGCGGGCTGGCAGACCCGGCTCGACGCGGCTCTCCCCCAGGTCCCGGAGCTGGCCGAGCACGAGCACGCGATCCGCGCCGTCTACGACGCCGTCGGCACCTCGGGCACACCGGTCGCGGTCCAGCGGGTGCACGGCGACCTGCACCTGGGCCAGACGCTGCGCACCGCCGACGGCTGGCTCGTGATCGACTTCGAGGGCGAGCCGTCGGCCCCGTTGGCCGAGCGCGCCCGGCCGGACTCCCCGCTGCGCGACGTGGCCGGGATGCTGCGCTCGTTCGACTACGCCGCGTTCCACGAGGTGCTGCGTGCCGCGCCGGCCGACAGCGCCGCCGCGTCCGAGGCCGCTGCGGCGTGGGCGGTGCGCAGCCGCTCGGCGTTCTGCGACGGCTACACCCGCGGCGCCGGGGCGGACCCGCGCGCGCAGGAGGCGGCACTGCGGGCGTTCGAGCTGGACAAGGCCGTCTACGAGGCGGTGTACGAGACCCGCAGCCGTCCGACGTGGGCACCGATCCCCCTCGCCTCGATCCGCCGCCTGGTCGCGACCGAGCCGGGCCCGAGCTGACCCGTCATCCCGCACGATCGCGGGAGCCCCGGAGGGTCCCCTCGCGTACGCCGGTGGCCCGGGGGTTCCCCTCGAGACGCCCCGGGCGGGCCCGGGACGGCGACGTACCGGCTGGTCCGGGGCTCGCCCGGCCCGCACTTTGCGATCCCGCAACGGTCCGCCCCCGCGGTCGGCGAGCCTCGGGGAGGCGCAGTACGGTTCCGCAGGTGACATCAGAGGAGACCCAGGCGATCGACCCCTGCGCCCCGGACCAGGCGACGACCGACCGGCTCCTGGGCGGTGCCCACCACGACCCGCACGGCATCCTCGGAGCACACCCGCACGCCGACGGCACCGTCGTCCGCGTCCTGCGCCCGCACGCCGAGGCCGTCCACGTCCTGCCCAACGGCGACGTGGACCTGGCCCACCCGCTGACGAAGGTGCACGACGCCGGGCTGTTCTCCGGTCTGGTCCCCGGATCCGGCGGCGACTACCGGCTTCTCGTCGACTACGGCGACGGCGCCGAGCACATCGTCGACGACCCGTACCGCTGGCTGCCCACGCTCGGCGACGTCGACCTGCACCTGATCGGCGAGGGCCGCCACGAGCGGCTCTGGGACGTGCTCGGCTCGCACCTGCAGAGCTACGACACCGCCTCCGGGCCGGTCACCGGCACCAGCTTCGCCGTGTGGGCGCCGAACGCCCAGGGCGTCCGCGTCACCGGCGACTTCGACGGCTGGGCCGGCTGGTCGCTGCCGATGCGCTCGCTGGGCAGCTCCGGGGTCTGGGAGATCTTCCTGCCCGACGTCGGTGTCGGCGCCCGGTACAAGTTCCGCATCCTCGGGCAGGACGGCAAGTGGCGCGACAAGGCCGACCCGATGGCCTTCGCGACCGAGATCCCGCCGCAGACCGCGTCCGTCGTCACCACCCCGGTGCACGAGTGGGGCGACGGCGACTGGATGGCCGCGCGCGCCGACCGCAAGCCGCACGCCGAGCCGATGAGCGTCTACGAGCTGCACCTGGGCTCGTGGGTGCCCGGCCTGGACTACCGCGAGATCGCCGACCGGCTCGTCGCCTACCTGGACCGGACCGGGTTCACCCACGTCGAGCTGCTGCCGGTGGCCGAGCACCCGTTCGGCGGCTCCTGGGGCTACCAGGTCACCTCCTACTTCGCGCCGACGTCGCGGTTCGGCACCCCGGACGACTTCCGCTACTTCGTCGACACGCTGCACCGCGCCGGCTACGGCGTGATCGTCGACTGGGTGCCGGCGCACTTCCCGCGCGACGAGTGGGCGCTGGCCAAGTTCGACGGCACCGCCTGCTACGAGCACGCCGACCCGCGCCGCGGCGAGCAGCCCGACTGGGGCACGCTCGTGTTCGACTTCGGGCGCAACGAGGTCCGCAACTTCCTGGTCGCGAACGCGCTGTACTGGCTGGAGTCGTTCCACATCGACGGGCTGCGCGTCGACGCCGTCGCCTCGATGCTCTACCTCGACTACTCCCGCGCCGACGGCGCGTGGCTGCCCAACATCCACGGCGGCCGGGAGAACCTGGACGCCGTGGCGTTCCTGCAGGAGATGAACGCGACCGTCTACCGCGAGCACCCCGGCGCGGTCACGATCGCCGAGGAGTCGACCGCCTGGCCGGGCGTCACCCGGCCCACCTACATGGGCGGACTCGGCTTCGGCCTGAAGTGGAACATGGGCTGGATGCACGACACGCTCGACTACACCGGGCGCGACCCCATCCACCGCAGCTTCCACCACAACCAGCTGACGTTCTCGCTGATGTACGCGTTCAGCGAGAACTACGTGCTGCCGATCAGCCACGACGAGGTCGTGCACGGCAAGGGCTCGCTGTGGACCCGGATGCCCGGCGACGACTGGAACAAGGCGGCCGGCGTCCGCGCGCTGCTGGCCTACATGTGGGCGCACCCGGGCAAGCAGCTGCTGTTCATGGGCAGCGAGTTCGGCCAGCCCCGCGAGTGGTCCGAGCAGCGCTCGCTGGACTGGCACCTGCAGGAGACCGACCCGCTGCACGGCGGCATCACCTCGCTCGTCGGTGACCTGAACCGGGTCTACCGCGAGCACTCCGCGCTGTGGGTCAAGGACTCCACCCCGGACGGCTTCGCCTGGATCGACGCCAACGACGCCGCCGGCAACGTGCTCAGCTTCCTGCGTCACGGCACCGACGCCGCCGGGCGGGCGACCGTGCTGGCCTGCGTCGCGAACTTCTCCGGCGCGCCGAACGAGAACTACCGGGTCGGGCTGCCCTTCGCCGGGCGCTGGACCGAGGTGCTCAACACCGACGCCGCCAGCTACGGCGGTTCCGGGGTGGGCAACCTGGGCACCGTCGTCGCCGAGAACCAGATGTGGCACGGCCAGCCCGCGTCGGCGGCGTTGCGGCTGCCGCCGTCCGGTGTGCTGTGGCTGGTGCCCGAGGACACCGGCGGCCCGGTGCACCCGCTCGGCTCCGCGGCCGAGACGGTGCCCGTCGCGTCGGTCCCGCCCGCGGTGACGGCCTCGGAGATCCCGCCCGTACCCGAGGAGACCGACGTCCCGGCGCCGATCACCCCGGGCGACGTCACGTCGTCGCTCGTCCCGGGGCCCGGCGCGGTTCCGCCCGTCGCGGAGTCCGTCCCCCAGCCCGTCACGGTTCCCGAGCCGGTCGCCGTGCCCGAGCCCGGGGACCCGGTGCCCGCCCTGGACCCGGAGCGGTCCGAGCCCGTCCTCGACCCGGACGAGACGCTGCCGGTCCCCGACGCCGAGCCCACGCCGGCACCGACCGTCACCCCGTCGACGTCCGGGGCACCGGGGGTGCGGGCGACCCGCACCGGGAGGTTCGTGACCGGGACGTCCGGGGCCGGCACGTCGGCCACCGGGAGCTCGGAGAACGGCTCCTCCCCGGGGGCCTGACACCATTCGTTCCAAGCGGCCCGGCCCGGCCCGGGCGGCTGCGTTCAGGCGATCCAGCCGGGCGTCCCCCGGTCGGTGCCGTCGGAGAGTTCGGCCCGGGCGTCGCCCGGGCCGGTGACCAGCGCGGACAGCCCGGCCCGCTCGTCGGCGACGATCCGGCGCAGGCGCCCGGCCGGGAGCACCACGGTGTCGCCCGGGCCGAGCTCGGAGGGACCGTCGCCCTCGATCTCGACGGTCGCGGCGCCGTCGACGACGGTCCACAGCTGCTCCCCGGTCATCCGGTGCTCGGGCCCGGCGGCACCGGGGTCCATCCGCACCTGCCACAACGCGTGGCCCGACCCGCCGAGCGTCGGGGACGCGAGCGTGGTCATCACGGCGTTCGGGGTCTCGGTGCGGCGCCGGTCGGCGTGGCGGACGACGGTCATGGCGATCTCCTCCTCTAATATCGACAACACGGTTGTCTGATCGAAGAGAACGGTAAACCAGGTTGTCCGATTCGTCGAGAGGCGCGCGCCCCGGCCACGAGCTGCCTCTGCTCCTGTTGCGCGCGTTCCAGGAGCTGATCGACGAGCTGCACGTGCGGCTCGCGGACGACGGGTTCCCCGACGTCCGTCCGACGCACGGCTTCGTCCTGCAGGCCGTCGGCCCGCACGGCACGACCGCGGTCGAGCTGGGCCGCGCGCTCGGGGTGAGCAAGCAGGCCGCGGGCAAGACCGTCGCGGGACTCGAGGCGCAGGGCTATCTGGAGCGGGGCACCGACCCGTCGGACACCCGGCGCAAGCTCGTGCGCATGACCCCGCGCGGCCACGCCGTGCTGACCCGTTCCGCGGCCGTCCTGGACGAGCTGCGTGCCCGCTGGGCGGATGAGCTCGGCGAACAGCGGGTCCGCGACCTGGAAGACGCACTGGCGGCGATGACGTCCGGACCGTCGCTGCGGCTGGACACCCCGGCCTGGTTCGGGCGCGGGTGACCGGTCCGGTCCCGACTCACGCCCGCGTCGAGTCCGCGGTGTCCCGGTCCCCCGCGGCCTCGCGGCCCACGCCCACCACGGCGACCGCACCGAGGAGCGCGACGGCGGCGAAGGCGTAGAAGCCCCACGGATAGGCGACGCCCGCCCCGAGGAGCGCGCCGCCGATCAACGGCCCGCTGATCGCACCGAGGCGGCCGATCCCGCTGGCCGCGCCGAGCGCCGACGCCCGGACCGAGGCCGGGTAGTGCCGGCTCACCCACGCGTAGACGAGCACCTGCGAGCTGAACACGAACACCCCGGCGAGCAGCACACTCACGTACACCCCGAGGCCCGGCAGCCGGATCGAGAGCAGGGCCAGGAACAGCGCGGCCGCGGAGAACCAGCCGATCGTCGTGGTGCGGATGCCGATCCGGTCCGCGACCCGCCCGGCCAGCAGCAGCCCCAGCACCGCCCCGACGTTGAGCACCAGCAGCAGCGCCAGCGCCGCGCCGAGCTCGTAGCCGGCCGCACGCATGATCTCGGGGAGCCAGGTGTTGAGGCCGTAGACCAGCAGCAGGCCCATGAACGAGGCCGCCCAGAACGCGATCGACGACCGCAGGTACCCGCCGCGGACGAGCTCGGCGACCGGGTTGTGACGTGCCGCCCCGGTCCGCTCCGCCGGCGTGACCCGACCGGCCCCCGGCAAGGACTCCGGGAGCCGGGCGGCGACCAGCGGCACGAGCACCAGGGCGGGCAGGGCGCCGATCACGAACATCGCCCGCCAGGTCAACGACGGGATGACCCAGATCCCCAGCAGCGCGGTCAGGACGGCGCCGGCGTGGTAACCGGTCATCAGCGTGGTGGTCGCGCTTCCGCCGCGCCCGGCCCGTCCGAACTCGTTGACCATGGCCAGCGCGACCGGGAGCACCCCGCCCAGGCCGAGACCGGCCAGGAAGCGCAGCAGCCCGAACACGACCGGCCCGGTCGCGAACGCGCAGAGCAGCGTGAGCACCGAGAACGAGACGACCGTGAGCAGCATGGCCCGGCGCCGTCCGACCAGATCCGCCAGCGGCCCCGCGGACAGCGCCCCGACCATCACCCCGAGCAGGCCGACGACCGAGATCAGCGACGCGGTACCGGGCGTCAGACCCCAGGCCGGTTCGCGCAGCAACGAGGGCAGCACCACCCCGAGCACGACCAGGTCGAACCCCTCGAGGGCGACCGCGCTCCAGCACAGCGGCGCGACCCACCCCCTGTGCCGGTCACCGTGCACTGCCGCGTCCGCCATCACCGTCCGCCTCTCTGCTCGCCGGTGGACGGGAGTGTGCGGGCCTACCCGGACGGGCGCGCGGTGACTTCCGCAGAACGGAAGGGATCCCCCGTACCGGAGCCGGGTGCGGTATCGGGCCACCAGGGACCGGTCGCCGGGCGGAGCAGCGTCAGCCAGCACGCGAGGAGGATCGCCGAGTACAGCGCCTGGCCTGCGGGGGTGAGCGGGTCGCCCGGAGCCCAGAGGTCGCTCCAGGTGATCGGGATGAACGCGAGCGCCAGCAGCGCCCCGACCACCACCCGCCGGGCGTCCCCGGCGCGCCCGGAGGCGACGACGACCAGCAACCCGGGCCACAACAGGATCAGGTAGTTGTGCCAGGAGATCGGCGCGGTGAGCAGGCCGGTGGCCAGCACCGCCCAGGGCGCGACGCCCGCCGGGTCGGTGCCGTACGCGGCGCTCGTCCCGTGGCGCACCGTCCGGATCCCGAAGAACACGAGCGTGCCGATCATCAGCGCGACGCCGACGAGCGTCCCGACCAGCGACGGCAGCCCCCAGCGGATCGCGAGGCCGGGCAGTGCGGCGTTGTCCAGCACGGTGGCGACGGGCTCGGTCAGCGCCATCCGCAGCCACTGCGGGCCGGTGGAGAACCCGGCGGCGACCAGCCCGGCCAGCGTCGTCACGGCGGCGGCGGCCACCCCGGCGCGGAACGCCGGCCAGCAGCGCTGCACCAGCGGGAGCAGCAGCAACGGCGCCAGCGACGGCTTGATCGCCACGGTGACGCCGTAGAGCACGGCGGCCAGGACCGGGTGACCGCGGCGCTCGGCGATCCAGCCGGCCGTCACCCCGAGCAGCAGGATCCCGTAGATCTGCCCGAGCGCGAGCGTCCCGTGCAAGGGCGACGACGCCAGCACCGACACGACCGCGACGACCGTCCAGAACCGGCCGATCCGCAGCTCGCGGGCCGCGGCGAACACAGAACCGGCCACCATCAGGACGGTGAGCGTCACGAAGATCCGGTAGGCGAGGACGGCGTCGAGCATCCCCAGCGGCGCCATCAGCAGCGACAGGATCGGCGGGTTCAGGTTGTGCAGCTTCGCGTCGGTGTCGTAGATCCCGGTGCCGTTCACCAGCGCGCGGGCGGAGCGCCAGAACGTGTCGAAGTCGACGTGGGTGATCGGGACGAGCGGGCTCGGCAGCAGCCGCAGCAGCGGCGGGTTGCCGAACACGAACAGGGCGACGGCGGTGACCAGCGCGGCCGCCATGACCGCCCGGGCACCGATCCGCACCGCCCGGGAGCGGTCCCACCGCACACGCGGGCGGTCTGCGCCCGCGGTGCTCTCGATGGTCGCGCTCTCGGTGCCCTCGCTCAGAACAGCGCGCGGGCCAGTGCCCGCCGGGCCGTGCTCACCCGGGGGTCGTCCGCGGGGAACAGCTCGAACAGGCTGACCAGGTGCTCGCGTGCGCGGTCCCGGTCCTCGCCCCCGGTACGGCCGACGGTGGCCACCAGACGGTTGAACGCGGCCTCGACGTCGTCGCCGGCCATCTCGGCGTCGGCGGCGGCGAGCTGGGCGTCGACGTCGTCCGGGGCGGCGTTCGCACGCTCGATCGCCGCCGGGTCGGCCTGCTCGGCGCGGGCCAGGAAACGCACCTGGGCCAGGGCCGCGGTGGCCTGCTCGTTCGCCGGCTCGACGTTCAGGATCGCCTGGTAGGCGGCCTCGGCGGCGGCGTAGTCACCCTCCTCGAGGGCGTCCTCGGCCGCGGTGAAGCGCGGGTCCTCCGGCTCCTCCTCGGGCTCCGCGGGCTCGCCGGTGGTGGCCCGGGCCTCCCCCTCGGCGATGGCCGGCATCCGCTCGCGCAGCGCGTCGAGCAGCGAGGTGACCCACTGGGAGGCCTGCGCGTCGGGCATCGCGCCGTTGACCGCGTCCACCGGCTGACCACCGACGACCACGACGACCATCGGGACCTGCTGTACGCCGAAGGCCTGCGCGATCCGCGGGGCGGTGTCGATGTCCACCCGGGCCAGCACCCAGGCCCCGCCGCCGTTCGTGGCGAGACGCTCCAGCTCCGAGGACAGCTGCTCCTCGCGCGGGTAGCGACCGGCCCAGAGCTCGATGACGACGGGAACCTCGAGCGACTTCTCGAGGACGTCGTTCTGGAAGCCCTGCTCGGTGGCGTCGACGACCCACGGGCTCGCCTGTCCCCCACCGGCGCCTCCGCCACCACCCGGTGGCTGGGGCCGGTTCGCGGCCTCCGAACGCGCCTTCAGCGCCGAGAGGTCGATCGCTCCGGCCATGGCCGACGACATCGCCGACCGCTGGGCCTGCTGACGTGGATCTGGGCGAGACACGCCTGACATCCTGGCACGCTCACCTGCGGCGCGCGGACCGCCCCGGCGCTGTGGCCACCAGGCCCCGGCCGGGAACGCACCCCGGCCGGGGTGCGCACTCTCCGGGAGCGGCGACTCACGATGGGTCGATCATCACCGGACCGGCGGAACAACACTCGGCGCATTCGCTCGTTGAACCCTCAGCAGGGGCCCGAAGGTCACTCTGCGTCGCCGCAGACCCGCGCCCGCAGCGCGCACCAACATCGGAGGATCACGACACATGAGCCGTCCCATGGACAACGTCCAGACCGCCAAGCCGACCCTGGCCTACGGCGCCATCGCCGCCGGCGTCCTCGGCATCATCGCCGGCATCTTCATCCCGCTCGCGGGATGGATCCTGGGCGCGGTCGGACTCGTGCTGGGCTTCCTGAGCTTCCGCCGGCCGGCCACCGCCAAGCTGGGCCAGATCGCGATGGCGATCGGGTTCGTGGCGATCCTGGTCGGGGTGTACTTCTTCACCAGCGCGATCGCCTGACGACCGCCGGCCCGCACGACGGGCCGATGCGCCACCCGCCGGACCCCGGCGCAGTGACGGCCGGTGACGGGACCTCCCGTCACCGGCCGTCGTCGTTCCCGGGGCGGCGCCGGCTCAGGCCGCGGCGATCCCGGCCAGCACGTCGGCCAGCTCACCCGGACGGGTGATCATCGGGAAGTGCCCGCCCGCGAGCTCGACGAGCTCGGCGCCGATCGTCGCCGCGTCCTTGCGCCCCGCCTCCGGCGACGCGACACGGTCCCCGCTGCACACCACCGACACGGTCCGGACCGCCGGCCACGCCGCCAGCGGCGTCGTCTCCTTGCCCACCGTCCACGCCTGCGGGCGCATGTCGGCGACGGCCGCAGCCACCGCGGCGTCCGAGCTCTCCGCCGCGACGCCCCGGTAGAGCCCCTCCGGTGCGTCCTCGACCGGGAAGTAGGTGGTCCCGTCCTCGCCCCGGCGCACCCCGGCGTCGTAGCCGGGCACCATCAGCTCCTCGGTGCGCATCCGCCCGATGAACGACGTCCCGGGCACCGGCGTCATCGCGGCCAGCAGCACCAGCGCCGCGACCCGCCCCGTGCCCAGCCGCTCGGCCACCACCGGGACGGTCAGCCCGCCCAGGGAGTGCCCGACCAGGACGACCGGACCGGGGTCCGGGTCATCCCGCCCGGCCGCGTCCTGGTCGATCGCGTCCAGCACGGCATCGGCGTAGGCCTGTGCCCCCTGACCCGAGACGTCGGAGGGCAGGTCCGGTGCGATCGCGGCGAACCCGCGGGCCCCGAGCTCGTCGACGACGGCGGACCAGCACGCACCCCGGTGCCACGCGCCGTGCACCAGGACGAACCGCGGCGCGGTCATCCGGCGTCCGGGCGCCCGGTGGCATCGCCGCCCGCGGCGCCGCCCGCACCGCCGCCCGCGGCCCCGCCCGCACTGCCGCCCGCGCCGTCGCCGTGCGCCTCCCCACGCAGGGCCGACTCCACCCGCTCGACCTTCGACGTCAGCTGACCGTCGTGACCGGGGCGGATGTCGGCCTTGAGCACGAGGCTCACCCGCGGCGCGCTCGCCTGCACCGCCTCCACGGCGCGCTTGACGACGTCCATCCCCTCGTCCCAGGTCTGCGACTCGATGGTGGTGAACATCGACGTGGTCTCGTTGGGCAGGCCGGACTCCCGGACGACCCGCACGGCCTCCGCGACGGCCGCGCTGACACTGTCCGAGGAGCCGCCGCCGGACGGGGCGATACTGAACGCGAAGAGCATGGGCCCAGCCTGCCACGCCGCGGGGCCCGATCCGGCCCGACGAACGGTCCTCGATCCACTTCGCCGGACCGGACGGACCGGGCGCTTTGCTAGCGTTCGGGGATATGACGCACCACGGGTCGCTGCCGTTCGACCCGATCCAGCGCGCCGCGGACCTCTGGGACGAACGGATCGGACCGTCGGCGAGCATGGCCGCGGTCACCAGCGTCATGCGCGTGCAGCAGATCCTGCTCTCCGCGGTGGACGGCGCCCTGCGCCCGCACGGCCTGACGTTCGCCCGCTACGAGGCGATGGTGCTGCTCGACTTCGCGCGCCGCGGCAGCCTGCCGATGCGGGTGATGGGTGAACGCCTGCAGCTGCACCCGACCAGCGTCACCAACATCGTCGACCGGCTGCAGGGCGACGGACTGGTCCGCCGGGTGCCGCACCCGACCGACCGGCGGGCCACGCTGGTCGAGCTGACCGACGACGGCAGGACCCGCCTGGCGGAGGCCACGACGGCGGTGACCGGGATCGACTTCGGCCTGGCCGGGCTCTCCGGCGAGCAGCGCGACGAGCTGACCGGACTCCTGCGCGCGGTGCGCCGCGCCGCGGGCGACTTCGACTGACCGTCGCCGTCGGCGCCCTCATCGGCGCCACCGCCCGGGCCGCCGGGTGCGGCCGAGACGCCGGCGTGACCCCTCCGTCTCGTCGCCGTGCGGGGCGCCCGGGCCGGGCCATCCCCGCATCGTCGCGCCCGCCCCCGGACCCCGGCCGCGCGGTCGAGGCCGTCCGCCCAGCATCCCGCGGACCGTGCACCACCCGGCCGTTCCCCCGGCCGCGCCGGCGACCAGCGCGCACACCACGTACGACGTCACGTCCATGCCGTCCTCCCCGAACACCGTTGACGACCTGTTGCGTCAACAGCGTTGACAGTAGGCGGCACCACCGACAGAATTCCGCGTCGTGACGACCACGAGCCACGGAACCGGAGCTGTCGCGGCCCCGCCACCGGGGCGTGTCCCCGACGGACGGGCGCCCGGCGGGCGGGCGCCCGGCGGGCGGGCGACCGGCGGGCGGGCGACCGACGGACGGGCGCTGCTGCGGGCCGCCCGGCGGGACCGCGGCTGGTCACAGGCCGACGCCGCGCGCGAGCTCTCCGCCCTGGCCGAGCGCACGGGGGTCACCGTCGCCGGACCGGCGAGCCTGAAGACGCAGCTGTCCCGCTGGGAGAACGGGCACGCGACCCCCGAGCCCGAGTACCGCGCACTGCTCGGGACCCTCTACGACAGCGCTCCGGCCGGCCTCGGGCTCGCCGCGGAGGGGCAGGTCCCGGCGGGGCAGCCCGGGTCGCTGATCGGAGCGCTCGCCGAGGCCGAGGCACTCGACGACACGGCGCTCGGCCTGCTCCGTGAACAGGTCGCGGCCACCGCCCGGCTCGACCACCGGCTGGGCCCCGCCGGTGCCGCGGACGTGCTCGCCGCCCAGGTCGAGCGGCTGGTCACGCTGGCCGACCACGTCCTGTCCGAGACCCTCCGGCGGGATCTCTGCGCGCTGCTGGCCGAGGCCGCGCTGCTGGCCGGGGACCTGGAACGCGACCGCGCGCGGCCCGTCCCGTCCTGGTCCCGCTACGGGACGGCGAGGGCGGCCGCGCTGGAGGCCGGACGGCCCGACCTCGCCGCGCGGGCGCGGGCGGGGCGAGCCGGCCTCCTGCTCGACATGGGCGAACCGGACCGCGCCCGGACGCTCGTCGGCGACGCCGACGACGCGTGGTCGGCCGTCGTCCGCTCCGCGGCCGACGCGGGCGGCTCGGGCGACGTGGACGGCGCGGGCGACGCCGTCGCCGGCAGCACGGTCGCCGGGGGCGAGCCGGCGGGCGAGGGGACGGACGGCCCGGGGCGCACGAGGATCGACGCGGTCCGCCCCGGCTTCACCGTGGAGGTCGACGCGATCCGGCACCGCAGGAATCTCGCGCGAGCCTCCTCGGGCGACGAGGGCGCATGCACCGCGCTGGAACGTGCCGCGGGAGACGATGCGCGACCGGTCCGCGAGCGGGCGGAGGCGTCCGCCGTACTGGCGCTGGCCCTGCGCCGGGCCGGGCGCGCGGACGACGCCGTCACCCACGCCCGTCGTGCCGACCTGCTGGCTCTGCGGATCGGCGCACCACGGATCGCCGCGCTGGTCGCGGAGATGCTCGGCCCCGGAACTCAGACGTCGACGGCGCCGGCGCGGAGCTCGTCGGCCGCGCGGTAGGGGTCGATTTCCCCGGCCAGCACCCGGTCGGCCAGAGAGGGCAGCGCCGACCCGCCCCGCAGGCCCTCCATCCGGAGACGGACCTGCTCCAGGCTGATCGCCTCGATCTCGCTCTGCGCGCGCCGTCGCCGGCGTTCACGCAGTGCACCGGAGCTCTCGCTCCAGGCCCGGTGCTCGGTGACCGCGTCGGCGAGGGCGTCGATCCCCTCGGTGCGGGACGCGACCATGGACAGCACCCGCGGCGTCCACGGTTCGGTCCCGGTCCCGTGGTCGGCCGCCTCGGCGCCCTCCCGCAGGTGCAGCATGTTCTTGAGCTCGCGCACGGTCTGCCGGGCACCGTCGCGGTCGGCCTTGTTCACGGCGAACACGTCGCCGATCTCCAGGATCCCGGCCTTGGCCGCCTGCACGCCGTCGCCCATCCCGGGTGCGAGCAGCACGACGGTGGTGTCGGCGAGGCGCGCGACGTCGACCTCGGACTGTCCGACCCCGACCGTCTCGACCAGCACGACGTCGCAGCCGGCCGCGTCGAGCACCCGCAGGGCCTGCGGTGTGGCCCAGGCCAGACCGCCCAGGTGCCCGCGGGTGGCCATCGAGCGGATGAACACGCCGTCGTCGGTCGCGTGCTCGCCCATCCGGACCCGGTCACCGAGCAGCGCCCCGCCACTGAACGGCGACGACGGGTCCACCGCCAGCACTCCGACCCGCAGGTCACGGGCCCGGAGCTCGGTGACCAGCGCCGAGGTCGTCGTCGACTTGCCGACGCCCGGCGCCCCGGTCAGCCCGACGATCTGGGCGTTCCCGGCGTGCGGGGCCAGCGCCGCCGCCACCTCGCGCAGCTGCGGGCTGGCGTTCTCCACCAGCGAGATCAGCTTCGCGACCGCGCGCTGCTGCCCCTCACGCGCCCGCGCGACCAGTTCCAGCGGGTCCTGGGCGGCGGGCACGTGAGGGTCTCCTGCGGGTTCGGTGGAACGGGGACGATCAGGACTTCGGCACGCGCACGATCAGCGCGTCGCCCTGACCACCGCCGCCGCACAGCGCGGCCGCACCGACGCCGCCGCCCTGGCGGCGCAGGCTCAGTGCCAGGTGCAGGGCGATCCGGGCGCCGGACATGCCGATCGGGTGGCCCAGCGCGATCGCGCCGCCGTTGATGTTGACCTTCTCCTCGTCGATCCCCAGCTTGCGGGTGGAGACGACGCCGACCGCGGCGAACGCCTCGTTGATCTCGACCAGGTCGAGGTCCGAGGGCGAGATGCCCTCCTTCTCGCACGCCTTGACGATCGCGTTCGCCGGCTGCTCCTGCAGGCTGGCGTCCGGACCGGCGACGACGCCGTGCGCGCCGATCTCGGCGATCCAGCTCAGGCCCAGCTCCTCGGCCTTGGCCTTGCTCATCACGACCACCGCGGCGGCACCGTCGGAGATCTGCGACGCGGAGCCGGCGGTGATCGTGCCGTCCGCGGCGAAGGCCGGCTTGAGCTTGCCGAGGCCCTCGGCGGTGGTGTCGCCGCGGATGCCCTCGTCGGTGGAGAAGGTGATCGGGTCGCCCTTGCGCTGCGGGATCTCGACCGCGGCGATCTCCTCGTCGAACACGCCGTTCTCGGCGGCCTTGGCGGCGCGCTGGTGCGAGCGGGCGGAGAACTCGTCCTGGTCGGCGCGCGTGATGTCGTAGCGCGCGTTGTGCTTCTCGGTCGAGGCACCCATCGCGACCTGGTCGAACGCGCAGAACAGGCCGTCGTACTGCATGTGGTCGACGAGCGTCGCGTCGCCGAACTTGGTGCCCTCGCGGGACTTGCCGAGCATGTGCGGGGCCTGGGTCATCGACTCCTGGCCACCGGCGACGACGATCTCGAACTCACCGGCGCGGATGAGCTGGTCGGCCAGGGCGATGGCGTCGAGGCCGGACAGGCAGACCTTGTTGATGGTCAGGGCCGGGACGTCCATCGGGATGCCGCCGGCGACCGCGGCCTGACGGGCCGGGATCTGGCCGGCGCCGGCCGTGAGGACCTGCCCCATGATCGTGTACTCGACCTGCTCGGGGGCGACCCCGGCGCGCTCGAGCGCGGCCTTGATGGCGACCCCTCCGAGCTGGGCACCCGAGAAGCCCTTCAGCGAGCCGAGCAGCCGGCCCATCGGGGTACGGGCCCCGGCGACGATCACGGTTCCGGACACGGCGTCCTCCAGCAGCATCGATGGCGAAGAATGTGGCGACACGATACCCGTCACCGTCGG
The DNA here is from genome assembly GCF_004217185.1 of Pseudonocardia sediminis. NCBI lineage: Bacteria > Bacillati > Actinomycetota > Actinomycetes > Pseudonocardiales > Pseudonocardiaceae > Pseudonocardia > Pseudonocardia sediminis. Next base: position 5,229,457 of record NZ_SHKL01000001.1, read on the forward strand.
TACCGAGACGGGCCGAAGGGATGGGGTGAGCAGCCGCACACTGAGCTACCCACGAGTAGGCAAGCTACATTCTGGCCCCATGGCACCCTCTGACGACGCACTCAAGCCCCTGGTCGTAGCCGTGGACCACGTCGGGATCGCGGTCCCCGACCTGGACGAGGCGATCCGCTTCTACGCCGACACCTTCGGCCTGGTCTCCACGCACGAGGAGGTCAACGAGGAGCAGGGCGTCCGTGAGGCGATGCTGGCCGCCCCGGGCGACGCCACCGGCGCGACGATGGTCCAGCTGCTCGCGCCGCTGAACGAGAGCTCCACGATCGCGAAGTTCATCGACCGCAACGGCCCCGGCATCCAGCAGGTCGCCTACCGGGTGACCGACGTCGCCGCCGCGGGTGACGCGCTGCGCGCGAAGGGCCTGCGGATGCTCTACGACGCCCCGCGGCGCGGCACGTCCGACTCGAAGGTCAACTTCGTGCACCCCAAGGACGCCGGCGGCGTGCTGGTGGAGCTGGTGGAACCGGCCTCCGCCGGGCACTGAGCAGCGGGCCCGCGGGTCCGCTCGTCCGGCACCGCGTCGTCGCAGGTACCTGGCCTCCCGGAGAGGGCCGGGACCCCGTGGCACCCGTCACGATGAAACCCTGCGCCGGCGCGGTTACCCTCATCCCGCCAGTACCATACTGCGCAGTAACTTTGGTATACCAAGCACTTGCTCCGTTCAGACAACGCAGAGCACCGCCGACCACGCCAACGGAGGCCAGCCGTGCATGACATCCGAGACGCCATCCTCGCCCAGGAGTTCGACGCCGTCGGATCCCTCGAGGTCCCCGACCACTACAACGGGGTCACGGTGCGCGCCGAGGACGCCGAGATGTTCGACGGCCTGGCCACGCGGGACAAGGACCCCCGCAAGAGCCTGCGCCTGGAGGAGGTCGCCACCCCCGAGCTCGGCCCGGGCGAGGCGCTGGTCGCGGTGATGGCGAGCGCCATCAACTACAACACCGTCTGGACCTCCATCTTCGAGCCGGTCTCGACGTTCAGCTTCCTGCGCCGCTACGGCAAGCTCTCCCCGCTGGCCAAGCGCCACGACCTGCCCTACCACGTGGTGGGCTCCGACCTGGCCGGCGTCGTCGTGCGCACCGGCCCGGGCGTCAACACCTGGAAGCCCGGCGACCGGGTCGTCGCGCACTGCCTCTCGGTCGAGCTGGAGAGCCCGGACGGGCACGGCGACACGATGATGGACCCGGAGCAGCGCATCTGGGGCTTCGAGACGAACTTCGGCGGGCTCGCCGAGCTCGCGCTGGTCAAGTCCAACCAGCTCATGCCCAAGCCCGAGCACCTGAGCTGGGAGGAGGCCGCCGCCCCCGGGCTGGTGAACTCCACCGCCTACCGGCAGCTCGTGTCCAAGAACGGCGCGGACATGAAGCAGGGCGACACCGTCCTGATCTGGGGCGCGTCCGGCGGTCTGGGCTCCTACGCGACCCAGTTCGCCCTCAACGGCGGCGCGACGCCGATCTGCGTCGTGTCCTCGCCGGAGAAGGCCAAGATCTGCCACGACATGGGGGCCGAGCTGGTCATCGACCGCAACGCCGAGGGCTACAAGTTCTGGTCCGACCCGCAGACCCAGGACCCCAAGGAATGGAAGCGTCTCGGCGCGAAGATCCGCGAGCTGACCGGCGGCGACGACCCGGACATCGTGTTCGAGCACCCGGGCCGCGAGACGTTCGGCGCGAGCGTCTACGTCACCCGCAAGGGCGGCCAGATCGTCACGTGCGCCTCGACGTCGGGCTACATGCACGAGTTCGACAACCGCTACCTGTGGATGAACCTCAAGCGGATCGTCGGCTCGCACTTCGCGAACTACCGCGAGGCCTGGGAGGCCAACCGGCTGATCGCCAAGGGCATGGTCCACCCGACCCTGTCGCGCGTGTACCCGCTGGCCGAGACCGGCCAGGCGGCCAACGACGTGCACCAGAACCTGCACCAGGGCAAGGTCGGCGTGCTGGCCCTGTCCCCGGAGGAGGGCCTGGGCGTCACGAACCCGGAGCTGCGCGAGCAGCACCTGGACGCGATCAACCGTTTCCGCGGGGTCTGACCGCCTGCGCTGACGCGGGGTCCGACCGCCTCCGCACCCGCTCACCCGAGGGCCCCCTCCGTTCACCCGGAGGGGGCCCTCGTGCGTGGACGGGGTGAACCATCTCGCGTCCGGCCGCGTACACACCGCAATGACGCGCGACGGCGGTACGGTGGGGGACATGGCCGGTGACCAGCACGCTCCCGTTCCCCGGACCGGATTCACGATCACCCGGCGGGGCTATGACCAGGCGCAGGTGGACAGTCACCTTCGACGGCTCGACGCCGAGGTGCGCATGCTCGCGGCGGACCGGGACGCCGCCGTGGCCCAGAACGCGAGGCTGGGTCGCGAACTCGACGACGCCCGGACCCGCAGCGAGGCCCTGCACCAGCAGGTGAACCGCCTCGCCGGTCCCCCACAGAGCGTCCAGGGCATGAGCGAACGCCTGCGGTCGATGCTCCGGCTGGCCGAGGACGAGGTCGCCGAGATGCACACCCGCGCCGACGCCGAGATCGCCGAGCAGCGCCGTCAGGGCGAGGACCACGCCCGCCAGATCGTGACCGAGGCCCGTGCCGAGGCCCAGCGCCTCGTCGCCGACGCCGCCGCGGACACCGAGCGTGCCGCCTCGGCCGCCGACGCCGAGCGGGCCGCGATCGCCGAGCTGCGCAGCAGCACCGAGCGCGAGGTCGCCCAGCACCGCGACGCCACCGAGCGCGAGCTCGCCGAGAAGCGCGAGACCATCGAGCGAGAGCTGGCCGAGCAGCGCGAGCGGACCGAGCGGGAGACCACCGAGCTACGGGAGCGGGTCGAACGCGAGACCGGCGAGCGCGAGACCGAGAGCGCACGCAGGATCCGCGAGGCCGAGAGCGCCTCGGAGGCCGAGCGCACCCGGCTGGAGACCGAGTCCGAGTCGACGCGGACCACCGTCGACCGCGACTTCAAGATCGCGATGGACCAGCGCCGTCAGGAGGCGCTCGCCGCGCTGGTGGCCGAGCGTGCCGCGCTGGCCGACGAGAACGCCCGCACCCGCCGCACGACGGCCGAGCAGGCCCAGCGCACCCGGGCCGAGGCCGACGAGCAGGCCCGCCAGATCCGCGCCGAGGCCGAGCGCAACGCCGGCGAGCTGGTCGACGAGGCGCAGCGCAAGGTCGACGAGCTGACCGCCCTGCGCGGGCAGGTGGCCGACCAGCTCCGTCGCAGCCGGGCGACCATCGACGCCGAGCTGGGCGTCCTGGGCGGCCCGCCCGGAGCCCGGCACGCCGACGCCGGCTCCGAGGAGCCCACCGGCGACGCTTCCACCGAGAGCAGCGGTGTCCCGGCCCAGAACGGCGCGCGGCCGGAGCCCCAGCGCACCGCGCGGGTCATCTGACCCGTCCCGCGGGACCGGCCGTCGCCGGAGGAGACAGCGGGGCCGGTGCGGCGTTCAGTGCCGCCGGAACCCCGGACGCCGGCGTTCCCGGGCGTTCCAGCACGGCAGGTGCCAGTGCCGGCGGTCCTCGACCCCGCCGTAGCCCTCGGCCGGCCACGCCACGACGTGCCCCTTGCCCGAGGGCACCATCTGGTCGCACCCGGGACAGCGGTAGTCCTTCACCGAGGAGCCGCCCGGGACGTGCCGGACGTTCCACTCGCCGTCGCGGCCGGACTCGCGTTGCGTGACCATCGAGGCCCCGAGCGGTGGGGCCACGGGTCGGCCCCGCCCGCGCTGAGCGGGGCGGGGCCGTCGTCCGCGCGCCATACCGCCTACCGCTTGGCGTAGTCCCGGAAGCCGTGGCCGGTCTTGCGGCCCAGGCGTCCGGCGGTGACGAGGTGCTCGAGCAGCGGCGCCGGGGCGAACCCGGACTGCCGGAACTCCGAGTACAGCGAGCGCTCGATCGCCAGCGACACGTCCAGCCCGACGACGTCGAGCAGCTCGAACGGCCCCATCGGCAGCGCACAGCCGGTCTTCATGGCCGCGTCGATGTCGTCGGCGGTGGCGTAGTGCGCCTCGAGCATCTTCACCGCGTCGTTGAGGTACGGGAACAGCAGCGCGTTGACGATGAACCCGGCGCGGTCGCCGCAGCTCACCGGGACCTTCTTGAGCTTCTGGCAGACGTCGAGGATCGTCGCCGCGGCGTCGGCCGACGTGCCGATCGTGGACACGACCTCGACAAGCTTCATCGCCGGGGCCGGGTTGAAGAAGTGCATGCCGATCACGTCGCCGGGCCGCGAGGTGGCCGCGGCGCACTCGACGACCGGCAGCGACGACGTCGTGGTGGCCAGGATGGCGCCGGGCTTGCAGATCTCGTCCAGCGCACCGAACATCGCCCGCTTGACGTCGAGCTCCTCGGCGACGGCCTCGACCACGAGGTCGACGTCGGCGAAGTCCTCGAGCGCGGTGGTGCCGGAGACCCGGGCCAGGATCGTGTCCCGGTCGGCCTCCTCCAGACGGCCGCGGGCGACCGACTTGTCCAGTGACTTGCGCACGGTCGCGACCGCACCCTCGACCTTGGACTCGCTGCGGCCGCGGACCAGCACGTCGTAGCCGGCCTTGGCGAACACCTCGACGATGCCGCTGGCCATCGTGCCGGTGCCGACGACGCCGACCCGGCCGATGTCGCGGACGGTCGCGTCCTCGGGGATCGTCGAGGCCGGGGTCAGCTTGTCCGGCACGACGGTCGAGGAGTGCGCGGCCTCGTAGGTGTAGAAGCCGCGGCCGGACTTCCGGCCGAGCAGCCCGGCGGTGATCATCTGCTTGAACACCGGGGCCGGGGCGTGCAGCAGATTGCGCGACTCGGCGTACATCGTCTCGAGGATCTCGTAGGCGGTGTCCAGGCCGATCAGGTCGAGCAGCGCCAGCGGGCCCATCGGGTAGCCGCAGCCGTAGCGCATGCCGGCGTCGAGGTCCTCGCGGCTGGCGTAGGACTCCTCGTACATCCGCGCGGCGTGGTTGAGGTAGCCGAACAGCAGCGCGTTCGCGATGAACCCGGCCCGGTCGCCGATCACGACGGCGACCTTGTCCAGCGACTCGGCGAACGCCTTCACGTCGTCGACGACGTCGGGCTCGGTGACGACGGTGCGCACCAGCTCGACGAGCTTCTGCACCGGCGCCGGGTTGAAGAAGTGCATCCCGACGACCTTGCCCGGACGCCCGGTGCGCACGGCCAGCTCGGTGACCGAGAGCGAGGAGGTGTTGGAGCAGAGGATCGTGTCCTCGCCGACGACCTTGTCCACCTCGGCGAACAGCTTGGCCTTGGCGTCGAGGCTCTCCGGGATCGCCTCGACCACGAGGTCGACCCCGGCCAGGTCGGACAGCGAGGTCGCGATCGTGATGCGCCCGAGCAGCTCGTCGGCCTGCTCCTGGCTCAGCTTCCCGCGCTTGACCGCGCGCGAGGTGGACGCCTCCAGGTGCGTGCGGCCCCGCTCGCCCGCGGCCGCGTCGACCTCCACCGCGACGACCGGCAGGCCGCTACGCGCGAAGACCTCCACGATCCCCGCGCCCATCGTGCCCAGGCCGACTACTCCGACCGTCCGGAACTCGCGTGCCACGCTGCCAACCTCCATGTTCGACGCCCGATCGCGCGTGATCCTGCCATCGACGCGCTACCCATGGGTAACCCGTGCGACCTGCGCCACCCCTTGCGGTCAGGGCCGGACGCGCGTCAGCGGCCGTGGCGGGTGCGGACGAGACCGACCAGCGCCGACATGCCCCTGGCCGTCCGCTGGAAGCTGGTCACCGCGATCGGCAGGGCGAAACGCTGACGGGCGACGGCCTGCGGGCGGGTGAACTCGCGCAGGCCGTCGGCGCCGTGGATGCGGCCGAACCCGGAGTCGCCGACGCCGCCGAAGGGCAGCGCCGGGATCGCGGCGAAGGAGATGACGCCGTTCACCGACACCATCCCGCAGCGCAGGCGCGCGGCGATCGTGTCGCCGTCCTTGTCCGAGAACACGGTGGCGCCGAGGCCGTAGCCGGTGGCGTTGGCGCGGCGAACCGCCTCGTCGACGTCCGGGACGCGGTTGACGACGAGCAGCGGCCCGAACGTCTCCTCGGTGACGGCACTGGAGTCCTCCGGCACGTCGACGATCACGACCGGGTCGACCGAGGTCTCCCCGACCGAGTCCGCCCCGCCGACGACGGCCCGTCCCCCGCGCTCGATCGCGTCGGTGACGTGCCGGCGCACGACGTCGGTCTGCGACGGCATCGTCATCGGGCCGATGTCGCCGTCGGCGGTCACGGTGCTGACGCGCAGCTTGCGGGCCCCCGCGGTGACGGCGGCGAGGAAGGCGTCGGCGACGGAGTCCACGACGTAGACGCGCTCCACCCCGACGCACGTCTGCCCGGCGTTGGACATCCCGCCCCAGACCGCGGCGTCCGCGGCGGCGGTGATGTCGGCGTCCGGGGCGACGATCAGCGGGTCCTTGCCGCCGCACTCGATCAGCACCGGCGTCAGGTTCTGTGACGCCGCGGCCATGACCTTGCGCCCGGTCGCGGTCGACCCGGTGAACGCGATCTTCCCGACGCCCGGGGCGCCACAGAGGTCGGCGCCGGTCTGCCCGAACCCGGTGACGACGGTGAGCAGCGGGTGCGCCGCCGACTCGGGGATCGCCTCGGCGAGCGTGCGGGCCAGCGCGACGCCGACGCCGGGCGTCAGCTCGCTGGGCTTGAACACGACGGTGTTGCCGGCCGCGAGGGCGTAGGCGATCGAGCCCATCGGGGTGAAGACCGGGTAGTTCCACGGACCGATCACGCCGATCACGCCGAACGGCCGGTAGGCCAGCGTCGCGGCCTGGTTGGCCATCAGCAGCCCCGGCGCGACGCTGCGCTTCTTCAGCACGCCCTCGGCATTCTTCAGCGCCCAGTCCAGGTGGTCGATCGCGAGCACCAGCTCCAGGCGCGCGTCGTCGAACGGCTTGCCGGTCTCGGACCGGATCACCTCGGCCAGCCGGTCGAGCTGGGCGACGAGCACCTTGCGCCACGCACCGAGCCGCTTGCGCCGTCCGGCGAAGCCCAGCTCCTCCCACCAGGTCGCGGCCTCGGCGGCCGCGGCGACGGCGGCGCGGACGTGCGCGCCGTCGTGGATCGGGTGCCGTCCCACCTCCGCGCCCGTGCGCGGGTCGAGGGAGGCGAACGTGGGGTTCTCGTCCGTGCTGGCGGCGGGGGCTTCGGTGACGCTCACGCGCGCAACCCTAGGCCGCGACCACCGGTCCGGCGGTGCCGAACGTGGCCCACCCGACCCCCCGTGCACGGAAATCACCGCCGGAGCGACGATGTCCGCTCACGACCGGCTCAGAACAGGCGCAGGTCCGTACTCGTCATGCCGCGCAGGGCGTCGTAGTCGACGGTCACGCAGCGGATCCCGCGGTCGGTGGCCAGCGTCTTCGCCTGCGGCTTGATCTGCTGCGCCGCGTACACCCCGGCGACCGGGGCGAGCAGCGGGTCGCGGTTCATCAGCTCGAGGTAGCGGGTCAGCTGCTCGACGCCGTCGATCTCGCCACGGCGCTTGACCTCGATCGCGACGTGGCGGCCCTCGGCGTCGCGGCAGAGCAGGTCCACCGGCCCGACGGCGGTCATGTACTCGCGGCGGACGAGCGTGTAGCCGTCCCCGAGCGTCGTCGGGTGCGCGGCGAGCAGCTCCTGCAGGTGTGCCTCGACGCCGTCCTTGACCAGGCCCGGGTCCACGCCGAGCTCGTGGCTGGAGTCGTGCAGCACCTCGTCGATGGTGATCACCAGCGACTCGTCGGCCTTGTTCTTCACCGTCCACACACCGGGCTCCTCGGTGAGCCAGCACGGCGGGGTCATCCAGTTCAGCGGCTTGTAGGCGCGGTCGTCGGCGTGGATGCTGACCGACCCGTCCGCCTTGACCAGCAGCAACCGGGGTGCCATCGGCAGATGGGCGGTCAGCCGGCCGACGTAGTCCACCTGGCAGCGGGCGATGACGAGACGCACCCGGGCCACTGTAGGGACGCGCGCCCGGCCGGCCGCGCCCGACCCACCACGCCCGGGTCGTCACGAATCGGCGTTCAGCTCCGCGACGCGACGGGCGGTCGCGGCCAGGCGGTAGCGCACCGCCGCCGGTTCCAGCACCTCCACCTCCGGGCCGAGGGACAGCAGCTGCCCGGCGATGATCTCGTCGCCCTCGGTCTCGAGCGTGACCAGCGACCAGCCGTCGTCCTGTTCCTGCGCGGCGTCGACGGCTCGCTGCGCGGCCTCGGTGTCGGTGACGAGCGGGAGCCGGCGCAGGCCCCGCGGGGACAGCCGCAGGCGCACGCTCGCCCGCAGCAGCGACCCCTCGAACCGTCGCGCCCCCTGCGCCCAGTGCGCGGCCAGGTCGAAGTCCGCGGGACGGGAGAACGTCGCCCCGGACGGCGTCGCGCCCGCGATCCGGTCGAGCCGGTAGGTCCGCACCGGCACCTCTCCCCCGTCGGCGACCGCCGCGACCAGGTACCAGACCCCCGCCTTGAGCACGAGGCCCAGCGGCTCGACCGTCCGTTCCACCTCGGTCGCGTTCTCCCCCACGCCGCGCCGGTAGCGCACGTGGAGCACCTGCTGCGACCAGACCGCCTCGGCCACCGTCGACAGCGCCGTGACCTCGCGCGGGGTGTGGAACCAGCCCGGGGCGTCGAGGTGCACCCGCTCGGCGACCATCGCCGCGTGCGCGCGCAGCGGTTCGGGCAGCGTCGCGAGCAGCTTGGCCTGCGCCCCGGCCAGCGCCGAGCTCAGGCCCAGATCGGCCAGGACCTGCGGCGCGGCGACACCGAGGATCGCGGCCGCCTCCGGCGCGGTCAGGCCGTCGAGGCGGGAACGCCAGCCCTCGACCAGACGGATCCCGCCGGACGGCCCGGGCTCGGTCCACAGCGGGACGCCGGCCTCGGTGAGCGCGGCGACGTCACGGTAGATCGTGCGCTCGGAGACCTCCAGCTCCGCGGCCAGCTCGGACGCCGTGGCCGCGCGGCGCCGCTGCAGCACGAACAGCAGGGTGACCAGGCGGGAGGCGCGCACCCCGGTGATCGTGCCGCACGCCCGCCCGCCACAGTGGGAGCGTGCGCATCGAGACCCTCAGCAGCCGGCAGGTCTACGCGAACTCCTGGATGACCGTCCGCGAGGACGGCATCCGCCGCCCGGACGGCAGCGAGGGGATCTACGGCGTGGTCGACAAGCCGACCTACGCCCTCGTCGTCCCGCGCGACGACGCCGGAGCGCTGCACCTGGTTGAACAGTTCCGCTACCCGGTCGGCGAGCGCCGCTGGGAGTTCCCGGCCGGTACCGCGCCCGAGCGCGCCGACCAGGACCCGGCCGAGCTCGCGGTGCGCGAGCTGGTCGAGGAGACCGGCCTGGTCGCGGGACGGATGGAGCTGCTCGGCATGCTCGACGTCGCGCCCGGCATGTCCAGCCAGCGCGGGCACGTCTACCTGGCCACCGAGCTGACCGCCGGGCCGCCACGGCGCGAGCACACCGAGCAGGACATGCGCGCGGCCTGGTTCAGCCCCGCCGAGTTCGACGCGAAGATCGCCCGCGGTGAGCTCACCGACGCCCAGACCCTCGCCGCCTACACCCTCCTGCGCCTGCACGACGCCCGCTGACCCTCAGAACCCGGTCAGGGGCAGCGCCTCCACCCGGCGGAAGCCGGGGCGCTCCACGAACCGGATCTCCTCGGCCGGGACCGCCAGGCGCAGATCCGGGAAGCGGGTGAACAACGCCCGCAGCGCGACCTCCGCCTCCTGACGGGCCAGTGCCGCACCCAGGCAGTAGTGCGCACCCTGGCCGAACCCGAGGTGGCCCTCGCCGCGCCCGGTATCGCGGTCGACGTCGAGCCGGTCCGGGTCGTCGAACTCGCGCGGGTCGGTGTTGGCGGAGACGACGACGGCCTGCACCGGCGCACCGGCCGGGATCGTCGTCCCGTCCAGCTCCACCTCGGTCGTCGCGTACCGGGTCTGCAGGATCTGCACCGGCCCGCGCAGGCGCATCAGCTCGTGCACGGCCTGCGGCCAGCGCGAGTCGTCCGCGCGGAGGCGGTTGAGCTGGTCCGGGTTGGTCAGCAGGGCCAGGACGGCGTTGCTCACCAGGTGCGCGGTGGTCTCGTGCCCGGCGATCACCAGGGCGATCACCATGGTGACCATCTCCTTGTCGGTGAGCCGGTCGCCGTCGTCCTCCTGTGCCGCCACCAGTGCCGTCAGCAGGTCGTCGGCCGGCTCCGCACGCCGGCGGGCGATCATGTCCTGGACGTGGGCGACCATCTCGGTCAGCGCGACCGGCATCGCCTCGCGGTCCATCGCCGACAGGTCCCGGCCCCAGCGGTGCCACTGCGCGCGCTCCGGCTCGTCGATGCCGACCAGCTCGCAGATCACGGTGATCGGCAGCGGGTAGGCGAACGCCTCCACGAGGTCGACCGGGGTGCCGCCGGCGCCGGCCGCGGCGAGGTCGTCCAGCAGCCCGGCGGTGATCTCCTCGACCCGGGGCCGCAGCGCGGAGACCCGGCGGACGGTGAACGCACGGGAGACGAGCTTGCGCAGCCGGGTGTGGTCCGCGCCGTCGGAGTTGAGGATGTTCTGGGCGAGGTAGTCGGTCATCTCCTCGGGCATCCCCAGCTGCGCCATCAGCGCCGCCCGGATGTCCGGCCCGCCCGCGGTGGCCGGGTTGTTCGCGAACCGCGGGTCGGTGAGCACGGTGCGCACGTCGGCGTAGCGGGTGACCAGCCACATCGGCGGGCCGCCCATCATGCTCGCCGTCAGCACGGGCGCCTGCTCGCGCAGGCGCGCGAACCCGGCGTAGGGGTCGGCCAGCAGATCCGGCGAGAACAGGTCGACGGGTGTGGTGGTCATGGGCCCTTCCTCTCTCATGGGGCACAGCCCTTCCTGACGCCGCCCGGGGTCACCGGGCGCGGCGTTGCCATTCGGTGTCGATGTGCTCGACGAGCGGGCGGTAGAGCGCGGCGACGGCGGGCGCGACGTCCGCGACGGCGTCCGGGTCGGCGGGCCCGGCCAGGACCGAGCGCAGGACGTGCTCGAGCAGCTCGGCCCGGCGGACGGGGTCGGTGGGCGCGAACGGGTCGGCCTCCGGCGGGGTGCCGGCGGCGACGAAGAACCCCGTGGTGACGGCGCCGTACCCGTGCACCTGCTCGTCCAGCGGCAGGTCGGTGGCGACCAGCCGGGCCTCGCGCAGCAGCCGGAAGTGCGCGCGCACGATCTCGTTGCGCCGCGCCGCCAGCTCGCCGAGCGTGCCGGCCGACTCCTGCACGAGCCGTCCGAGCACCTCGGCGTCGCCCATGTAGAGCACCCGGGCGAGCTCGTCGGACTGCAGTGCCTCGTAGACGATCCGGACCATCCGCCACGGCAGCGCGACCGCGGGGTCGGTCTCCATCCGGTCGGCCAGGTCGGTGAACGTCCGGCGCTGCGACCGCAGCAGGACAGTCAGGAACAGCGCGTCCTTCGTCCGGAAGTGCAGGTAGACGGTGCCCTTGCCGATCCCGGCGTGCCGCGCGACGTCCTCGATCGTCACCCGCCGGTACCCCCAGCGCAGCAGCAGGTCCGCGGCGGAGTCGAGCACGCGGTCGGCGCGCTCGCCGGTGTCCGGTCCGGCCGGTTCTGCGCTCATTCGCCCTCCGTTTCTGACCATATGACCAGATTCGAACTCTGGTCATGTGGTCACGGTAGACCCGCCGGGGTCCGGTGTCGAGATACCGTCGACGGCATGGCCGACTACGAACACCTGCTGGTCAAGAACGAGGGCGACACCGTCCGGATCACGATGAACCGGCCGCAGCGCCGCAACTCGCTGACCGAGGAGCACCTGCGCGAGCTGCTGGACGCGTTCGAGACCGCGGGCCGCTCCGACGCGACCGGGATCGTCCTGGCCGGCGAGGGGAAGGCCTTCTCCTCCGGGCACGACTTCGGTGACGTCGCCGGTCGCGACCTCGCCGGGGTGCGCGACCTGCTGCGTCTGTGCACCACGGTCATGCGGACGATCGAGGACGTGCCGCAGGTCGTGATCGCCCGGGTGCACGCGACCGCGTGGGCGGCGGGCTGCCAGCTCGTCGCCTCGTGCGACCTGGCGGTGGCCGCGGAGTCGGCGACGTTCGCCCTGCCCGGCGGCAAGGGCGGCTGGTTCTGCCACACCCCGGCCGTCCCGGTCGCGCGGAACATCGGCCGCAAGCGCCTGATGGAGATGGCCCTGACCGGCGACGCGGTCGACGCCGCGACCGCCGCCGACTGGGGCCTGGTCAACTACGCCGTCGCCGACGACGAGCTGGACGCACGGGTCGACGACCTCCTGGCCCGCGCCACCCGCGGCAGCCGCTTCTCCAAGGCCGTCGGCAAGCAGACCCTCCACGCCCAGCTCGACCGCCCCGAGGCCGACGCCTACGCGATCGCCGTCGAGGTGATGGCGTCGATGTCGCAGAGCCCGGGCGCCCGCGAGGGGATGGCCTCGTTCCTGGACAAGCGCCACCCGGAGTGGACGGACTGACCGCGGGACCGATCACCTAGGCTCCGCCCTGTCATGACCCGGGAACTGACACGTAGACGTCTGCTGCGGCTCGCCGGCGCGGGAGCCGCGGCCACGCTCGGCGGCACGGTGCTCGCCGGGTGCGGAGGCTCCGGCGGCGATCCGCTGCAGCGGCTGCGCTCCGGCGGCGACATCACGATCGGGCTGGACGGCGAGCGCCCCTTCGGCTTCACCGACTCCTCCGGCCGGGCGACCGGTGAGAGCCCCGAGGTGGCCCGGGCCGTCGTCACCGGTCTCGGCGGCGGTGGCCTGGTGGCCGTCCAGCTCCCGTTCGACCGGCTGATCAGCGGTCTGCGCGACGGACAGTTCGACATGATCACGGTCGGCCTGTCGATCACCCCGCGGCGCTGCCAGCAGGTCGGCTTCTCCCGCCCCGACTTCGTCGCCGCCACCGGCCTGCTCGTGCCCTCGGGCAACCCGCGGGGCCTGCTCACGCTCAAGGGCGTCCGCAACACCTCGACCCGGCTCGGCGTGCTCGAGGCGAGCGCCGAGCAGGAGTACGCGCTGGCCGCCGGCATCCCGCCGACGCTGATCACGACGTTCGACTCGCAGAGCGCCCTGTTCCGCGGCGTCGCCGACCGCACGGTCGAGGTCGGCGCGCTGACCCGCATCTCGCTGCTCGACGAGGTGCGCCGCAACGCCGCCACGAACGTCGAGGTCACGCGGGGCTTCTACCCGGTCGTCGACGGTAGGCGGGCCCTGGGCGCGGGCGCGTTCGCGTTCCGGCCCGAGGACACCGAGTTCCGCGCCGCGTTCGACCAGGGGCTGACGGCGCTGCAGTCCTCCGGGCGCTGGCTGGAGCTGACCGCGCCGTTCGGCTTCACCGCCGACAACCTGCCCCCGCCCGGCCTGACCACCGAGTCGCTGTGTGCCCGTTCGCCCTCCTCCTGACAGGATCGCGGTCATGGCACTGCGCATCGCCGGGCTGACCGTCCCCGGACCGACCGAGGTTCTCTCCGGGGCGGCGACGGTCCTCGACTGGACCGGCGACGCGGCCGAGGTGGTGGCGTCGCTGCCGTCCCGGGCCGCCGACCTGCTCGACGACGTCGCCGGGCTCGTCGGCCGGATCCACACGATCGCCGACCGGGTCGACGGTCTGCTCGACCGCGTCGACGACGTCGCCGCCCGCGCGAGCACCCTGATCGAGCGCGTGGACACCGTCGCCGACACCGCCACCGGGCTCGTCACCCGGGTCTCGACCGTCGCCGACGACGCCACCGGTCTGATCACGCGGGTCTCCACCGTCGCGGACTCGGCCACCGGGCTCGTCGAGCGTGTCTCGGTCGTCGCGGACTCCGCGACCGGGCTGGTGCAACGCGTGTCCGTCGTCGCGGAGAACGCGACCGGGCTCGTCGACCGCGTCTCCACCGTCGCCGAGAACGCCACCGGGCTCGTCGACCGCGTCTCGACGGTGGCCGAGGACGCGACGGGGCTGGTCGAGCGGGTCTCCGTCGTGGCCGACAGCGCGACCGGACTCGTCGACCGCGTGTCGACCGTCGCCGACAGCGCCACCGGACTCGTGGAGCGCGTCTCCACCGTCGCCGACGAGGCGACCGGTCTGGTCGAGCGCGTCTCCGTGGTCTCGGACTCCGCGACCGGTCTGGTGGAGCGCGTGTCGGTCGTCGCGGAGAACGCGACCGGGCTCGTCACGCGCGTCGACGCCGTCGCCGACGACGCCTCGGGGCTCGTCCGGCGGGTGTCGGTCGTCGCCGAGGACGCCACCGGGCTGGTGGCCCGGGTCGGTGGGGTCGCCGAGAACGCGACCGGCGTCGTGGAGGCCGCGAACGCGGTCGCCTCCCGGGCCGGCGAGGTCGTCGAGGCGGCGTCGGGCGCCAGCACGACCGCGACCGAGCTGCTCGACCTCTACGTCCCGATGGCCCGGCGGGCCGCACCGCTGGCGAGCCGTTTCGTCGAGGAGTTCTCCGAGGCGGAGCTGCAGGCCGCGATCAAGCTCGTCGACACCCTGCCGACGGTGACCGAGAGCGTCGAGTCCGACATCCTGCCGATCCTGGCCACGCTGGACCGGGTCGGGCCGGACGTGCACGAGCTCCTCGACGTCCTCAAGGAGGTCCGTCAGGCGATCAACGGCGTCCCCGGGTTCTCGTTCCTGCGCAAGCGGGGCAGCGAGAAGGAGGACGCCTGAGAGAACGGTCGCCGGCCCGGGCGGCATGACCCCTCGATCCGCACGCCGCCGGGGCCGGACGGGGACGAGTGTGGGCCCGGTGCGCCGGGAGCCCTCCCGGACCGTCGTGGGCGATCGCGTGCCCATGATGCCGAGTGGGCCCTCGGCGACCTAGTCTCTGCGCCGAGGAGGATCTACATGGACGGGCGCACGCAGGCCCCGCCTGCCGTCGAGAACACGATCTTCGTACAGGCGCTGACCGGGGGCATCACGGTCGGCCCGAAACAGGGCCGCGAGCTGTTGTTCGGCCGGAACCGGCCGGAGGTGCACGTCTGCGTCGGCGAGGACGACCCCCAGGTGAGCCGTCACCACGGGACCCTGTTCTTCGACGACGGGAGCTGGTGCGTGCGTACCACCGGCCGCACCCCGATCCGATTCCCGGACCGCAGGATGCTGTTCGAGTCCGAGCCGCCGATCCCACTGGCGCCGGGGTACACGCTGCTGTTCGTCACCGGGTCCAGCGGACGTGAGCACGCGCTGGAGATCCGGGTCAGCGGCCCCGACCGGAGCGCGCCGGTCCGTCCCGACGACCACACCCGGGCCCCGCGCACCTGGCCGATGGACGCGACCGAGCACCTCGTCCTGGTCGCGCTCGCCCGTCGCTACCTGCAGCACGAGCCGCAGCCGGCGCCGCAGTCCTGGCGCCAGGTCGAGGCCGAGGTGGCGCGCGTGCAGCCCGACGCCGGCTGGACGCACCGCCGCGTCGAGCACCTGGTGACGGCGATCCGGGCCCGGCTGTCCAAGGCCGGCGTGCCCGGGCTGACCCGCGAGGAGTGGGGCGACCCGGTCGGCAACGCACTGAACGAGAGCCTGATCTCCGAGCTGCTGCGCTCGACCACGATCATCCCGACCGACCTGGCCCTGCTCGACGCGGACCCGGCCGGATGACCGGGCCACACGGGAACGGGCCACCACCCGGGAACGGGCCGCCCGGCACCGGCCCCGCGGACGACCGTGTGGTCGCCGACCGCTACCGCGTGCACGAGCGCGTCGGCTCCGGCGGGATGGGCGTGGTCTACCGGGCCACCGACACCCGGCTCAAGCGCGAGGTCGCCCTCAAGCAGGTCCTGCTGAGCGGGTTCGACGACGCCGAGGCCGGGCAGGCCCGGCGGCGCACCCTGCGCGAGGCCGAGATCGCCGCCCGGGTGCACCACCCGCGGATCGTCTCGATCTTCGACGTCATCGACGACGCCGACGGGCCGCTGCTGGTGCTGGAGTACCTGCCCTCGCGCAGTCTCGGCGCCGTCGTCGCCGAGCTGGGGGTGCTCACCCCCGGCGTGGCCGCGCGGATCGGTGCCCAGGTCGCCGAGGCCCTGGCCGCCGCCCACGCCGCCGCCATCGTGCACCGGGACGTGAAGCCCGGCAACGTGCTGGTCTCCCCCGGCGACCCGGTCGGGTCGGCCAAGCTGGCGGACTTCGGCATCTCGCACATCCCGGGCTCCCAGACGCTCATCCCGACCGGGATCGGCACCCCCGCCTACTTCGCCCCGGAGGTCGCGCGCGGCGGCGACCCCACCCCCGCCGCGGACGTCTACGCACTCGGCGCGACGCTGGCCGCGGTGACCCAGGGAGCCCCGCCGTTCGGGTGGAGCGGCGAGAACCCGCTCGAGCTGATCCGCCGGATCTCCGCCGAGGAGGTCCCCGAGCCGACGATCGGCGGGCCGCTGGGCGAGCTGGTGTCCTGCATGACCGACACGGACCCCGCCCGACGCCCGAGCGCCGCGGACGCCGTCCAGCAGCTCTGGGCACTGGCCGACCGGCCCGAGCCGGTGCACCCGGCCGTCACCCCCGCGGGGACGGCCGGGGGGACGGCCCCGGCGCCCGGTGCCCCGCGCCCGGACGGGACGGACCCGCGCGGGGACGGTTCCGGGCCGACTCCCCCGCACTCGGAGCCCACGTACCTGCCCTCCGACGGGTCCCGCCCCTGGTACCGGCGGCCGACGGTCCTGGCCGCGGTCGCCGTGGTCCTCGCCCTCGCCGTCGTGGCCGGCACGGTCCTGATCCGGGGCTCGGGGCAGCAGCCGGAGACGCCCGCCGCCTCCGGGCCGCCGTCGCTGCCGGCCTCGGTCGGCACCGTCCTCATCGGCGACGAGCGCACCGCCGACCCCTGCCTGATCGACCCGGCGGCCCTGTCGTCGTTCGGGAAGCCGACCCTGATCCCGGACTACGGCAACCTCGCCGGCTGCTCGGTCGACCTGACCCAGCGCGGCTCGGACTCCTACGACGTCCCGGTGCGGTGGCGCCCGAGTGCCTCGGACCCGCCGGAGGGCGAGCAGCAGCGGATCGGCGACCTCCTGGTGGTGCGCCGCCCGCCGACCGACGACGTGAGCTGCGAGCGCTACGTCCTGCTCACCGACGGCACGCAGGCCGACATCAGCGTGGCCTTCACCGGCGACCAGGCGCCGATCGCCGCGCCCTGCACGGTCGCCGACGCGGCCGTCGCCTCCGCGGTGACGACGCTGGCGCAGCGCGGCGTGCCCCGCCGGCCGGCCCCGCAGGATCCGCTGGGATCGGCGGACGCGTGCACGCTGATCCGGCCCGAGGACCTGTCGTTCCTGCCGCCGGACCGGCGCACCGACACCTACCGCGGCTTCGCGGGCTGGTCGTGCGACTGGAGCGACGGCCGCGACCCCGAGCTGGGGATCACGCTGACCTTCGACCGCTACGCCCCGCCGTCGGAGACCGGACGCCCGGTCCCGGGCGCACCCGCCTTCGTCCGCGAGCAGGACGACGACTCCTGCAACGGCGAGATCCCCCGCCGACAGTTCCTGGGCGTCGACGGCAAGCCGCGTGCCGAGGAGCTGCGGGTGAAGGTCGAGGGAACGGGCACGACCGAGCAGAAGTGCGCCATCGCCGCCCGTCTCGTCACCGCGGCGAACGGCCGGCTCTGACCCCGCCCGTCGGGAACCCGGGCGGGGCGGGCACGCTCAGCTCAGCCCGTTGGCTCCGCGGATCAGCGTCACCAGCTCGTCCATCATGTCGGTGAGCTGGTAGTTCTTCGGCGTGAACACCGCGGCCACGCCGCCCTCGCGGAGCTTGCGCTCGTCCTCCGGCGGGATGATGCCCCCGACCACGACCGGCACGTCGTCGGAGCCCGCGTCGTGCAGCCCGCGGACCACGGCCGGCACCACCTCGAGGTGCGACCCGGAGAGCACCGACAGCCCGACCGCGTGCACGCCCTCCTGCACCGCGGCCGAGACGATCTGCGCCGGCGTCAGGCGGATGCCCTGGTAGATCACCTCGAACCCGACGTCGCGGGCCCGCACCGCGACCTGCTCGGCGCCGTTGGAGTGCCCGTCCAGGCCGGGCTTGCCGACCAGCAGCCGCAGCCTCGAGCCGAGCTCCTCGCCGGTGGCGCGAACCCGCTCACGCACGTCCGCGATCTCCACCGAGGCCTCCCCGGACGACACGGCCGCCGACACCCCGGTCGGGGCACGGAACTCGCCGAACACCTCGCGCAGCGCGCCGGACCACTCCCCGGTCGTGACACCGGCCTTGGCGCAGTCGATCGAGACCTGCATCAGGTTCGTCTCGGTCTTCGCCGCGTCGCGCAGCGCCCGCAGGGCCTCCTCGACGGCGGTCGCGTCCCGGGCCGCGCGCCACTGTCCGATCGCCTCGATCGCACCCTTCTCGGTCGCTGGGTCGACGGTGAAGATCGCCTCGGCGCCCTCGGCCTGCAGCGGGCTGGGCTCGGTGGTGTCGAACTTGTTCACCCCGACCACGACGCGCTCGCCGGACTCCAGCTGACGACGCCCCTCGGCCAGCGAGCTGACCAGCTCGCCCTTCATGTAGCCGCTCTCGACGGCGGCGACCGCGCCGCCCATCTCCTGCACCCGGTCGATCTCGGCCCGTGCGCCCTCGACGAGCTCGGAGACCTTGGCCTCGATCACGTGGCTGCCGTCGAAGATGTCCTCGTACTCGAGCAGGTCGGTCTCGTAGGCCAGCACCTGCTGCATCCGCAGCGCCCACTGCTGGTCCCACGGCCGCGGCAGGCCCATCGCCTCGTTCCACGCCGGCAGCTGCACGGCGCGGGCACGGGCGTCCTTGGACAGGGTGACCGCGAGCATCTCCAGCACGATCCGCTGGACGTTGTTCTCCGGCTGCGCCTCGGTCAACCCGAGCGAGTTGACCTGCACGCCGTAGCGCAGGCGTCGCTGCTTGGGGTTCTCGACGCCGTAGCGCTCGCGGGTGATGTCGTCCCAGAGACGGGCGAAGGCCCGCATCTTGCACATCTCCTCGACGAAGCGCAGACCGGCGTTGACGAAGAACGAGATCCGCCCGACGACGTCACCGAACTTCTCCGGCGGCACCTGCCCGGAGTCGCGCACCGAGTCCAGCACCGCGATCGCCGTGCACAGGGCGTAGGACAGCTCCTGCGTCGGCGTCGCCCCGGCCTCCTGCAGGTGGTAGCTGCAGATGTTGATCGGGTTCCACTTGGGGATCTCGGTCACCGACCAGGCCACCATGTCGGTGATCAGGCGCAGGCTCGGAGCCGGCGGGAACACGTAGGTGCCCCGCGACAGGTACTCCTTGACGATGTCGTTCTGCGTGGTGCCGGCGAGCTTGGAACGGACCTCGCTGTAGTCGAGGCCCTGCTCCTCGGCCTGCTCCTCGGCGACCGCGACGTAGAGCGCGAGCAGCCACATGGCGGGGGCGTTGATGGTCATCGAGGTGTTGGCCTCGGCCATCGGGATGCCCTCGAACAGGGTGCGCATGTCTCCGATGTGGCTGACCGGCACGCCGACCTTGCCGACCTCGCCCTTGGCCAGCTCGTCGTCGGGGTCGTAGCCGGTCTGGGTGGGCAGGTCGAAGGCCACCGAGAGACCGGTCTGGCCCTTGGACAGGTTCCGCCGGTAGAGCTCGTTGGTCTTCTCGGCCGACGAGTGCCCCGCATAGGTGCGGATCACCCACGGGCGGTCGCGCTCACGATCGGTCGGGTACGGCACCGGACACCTCCGCGTCGTTGACGGAGAGGACCCTACCGGCGGGTAGCCCGAAGCCCGGTACCGGACGACCCTCGTCACACCAGATTGGTCGGAAAACTACGCGAATCGTTCGGGAAACCGCGCACTGGATCGGTCCACCTCCCCTGCTTCCGGGGAGGTACGCGAGCCGGGGCGCGTCGGCCGGGCGCGGCGCGCACAATCACCGGATGGGCGTTCCTCAGGGGATCTTCGAGTACGGCGTCGCGGCGCTCGTCATCGTCGCGATGGTGTTCCTCCTGCGCTGGACGTTCGGGACCCAGAACGCGCGGCGCCCTCCCGTGAACGACCCGGCCGACCCGGTCGACGACGGTCTGCTCGAAGAGGTCTCCCGGGTGCCGACGGAGTCCGCCGCCCAGGTGCTGCGCGGGCGGCTGCACGGCAACGGCATCCGGTCGACGGTCTCGCGTGCCGGTCTCGACGGCTACCGCCTGCTGGTGTTCCCGGACGACGTCAAGGACGCCCGCGTCGTGCTCAGCCGCGGCGCGCTGGAGTAGGGCGCTAGACGACCCGGTGGTAGCGGGCGTCGAAGAAGCAGAACACGCCGTAGCAGGCGATCCCGAGCGCCACCGCCAGCAGCAGGAACACCCCGTAGGGCTGCTCGCGCAGGGTCTTGAGCGCGGAGTCCATCCCGTTGGCCTGCTGCGGGTCGAACGTGATCGCGGCCGTGCCGATCAGCAGGCCCAGGACGATGATCGCGACACCCTTGGCGATGTAGCCGACCTGCCCGGTGCGCTCGTTCAGCCGGCGCGCCCGCCGGTCCACCCCGCCGAGGTCCTGGTCCTCGGTGAAGGCCTCGGTGTAGCCCTGGTAGATCATCACGCCGCCGCCGATCACGACGCCGAGCCCGACGAGCGCGACCAGGATCTGGCCACCCGGCAGGCCGAGCAGACCCGCGGTGGCCTGCCCTCCCCCGCCGCCCGACGAGCGGCCCTGCACCGCCGTCGTCGCGGCCGTGACGGCCAGCGCGGCGTAGATGACGGCCTGCCCACCGCTGGAGACGCGCTTGGCGATCCGCTTCCTGTCGTCGGAGATGTAGGGGAAGCCCCAGATCGCGGACACGACCCGCCACAGCACGACGGCGGCGAACCCGACGACCAGCACCCCGAGGAGCACCCGGCCGGCCGGTTCGGCCGCGATCGCGCCCAGCGCGCCGTTCTGGTCGGCCTGACCGCCCGAACCGAGCGCGATCCGCGCCGCCAGGAACGCGATCAGCAGGTGCAGCAGGCCGTTCGAGGCGATGCCCACCCGGGCCATGACCCGGACGGGCTTGCTGCGGGCCGCCTGCTTGGCCGAGGACCCGGCCGCGTCCGCGGCTCGGGACACGTCGGAGGTGTCGGGCACACCGGACATCGCGGCCTCCAGGGGCTGGGAAGAGCCGAACCGTCCCACACATCCCCGACACCGGGCCCACGGCGCAACGGTGTTGCGCCGTCCGGGTCAGCGGTCGGGCTCGCCCACCACCCGGGAGATGTCGGCGCCGAGCGAGCTGAGGTTCTCCACGAAACGCGGGTAGCCGCGGTCGATGTGCGCGACGTCCCAGACCTCGGTGGTCCCCTCCGCGCACAGCCCGGCCAGCACCAGGCCGGCACCGGCCCGGATGTCGCTGGCCCACACCGGGGCGCTGGAGAGCAGCTCCCGGCCGCGGACGACGGCGTGGTGCCCGTCGGTGCGCGCGTCGGCGCCGAGGCGGATCATCTCGTCGACGAATCGGAACCGGGCCTCGAACACGTTCTCGGTGATCATCGACGTGCCCTCGGCGACGGCGGAGAGCGCGATCGCCATCGGCTGCAGGTCGGTCGCGAAGCCCGGGTAGGGCAGCGTCACGAAGTCGACGGCCTGCGCCCGGCCCGGCATCGCGACGGTGAACTCCTGCTCGCCCACGGTCGTCTCTGCGCCGGCGCTGCGCAGCTTGTCCAGCACCAGGTCGATGTGGTGCGGGTCCACCCCGCGCACCGTGACCTCACCGGAGGTCATCGCGGCGGCGAACGCCCAGGTCGCGCCCACGATCCGGTCCCCGATCACGCGGTGCTCGGTCGGCTGCAGGCCGGTCACGCCGTGCACGATCAACGTCGACGAGCCGATGCCCTCGAGCTTCGCGCCCATCTGCACGAGCATCACGCAGAGGTCGACGATCTCCGGCTCGCGCGCGGCGTTGTCGATGATCGTGGTGCCCTCGGCCAGCACGGCCGCCATCAGGATGTTCTCGGTCGCGCCGACGCTGGGGAAGTCCAGCCAGATCTGGGCGCCGTGCAGGTCCTCGGCGCGGGCCTTGACGCAGCCGTGCTCGATCTCGGTCGTCGCGCCGAGCTTGCGCAGACCGTTCTGGTGCATGTCCAGCGGCCGGGACCCGATCGCGTCCCCGCCGGGCAGCGGCACCACCGCACGCCGGCAGCGGGCCACCAGCGGGCCCAGCACGCAGACCGAGGCGCGCAGGCGCGAGACCGACCGGTAGTCCGCCTCCGCGCCGGGCTCGGCCGGCACGTCGATCAGGACGGTCGTGCCGTCGATCGAGACCTCGCACCCGAGGCTGCGCAGCACGTCCGCCATCAGCGGCACGTCGAGGATCTCCGGGCAGTTCTCCAGCGTCGTGCGCCCCTCGGCGAGCAACGCCGCGGCCATGAGCTTGAGCACACTGTTCTTGGCGCCGACGACGTCGACGGACCCGGTCAGACGGGCTCCACCACGGACCGCGAAATGCTCCACCACGCCCACGACGGTAGCCACCGGGGACGGCCCCGCCCCGGCTGCCCCTGCCCCTCGGCACCCGGGTGTCCCATTCGGCGCATCCGCCCGACAGGTGGTCGATCCACCGGCGCGGCGCCGATCGTCGGGTCACCGGGATACGCTCGCCGCGTGGCCGTACACCTGACGCGCATCTACACCCGGACCGGTGACGACGGGACGACGAACCTCGGTGACTTCTCCCGGGTCCCGAAGACCGACGTCCGTCTGGCGGCCTACGCCGACACCGACGAGTGCAACGCGGCGCTGGGCGTCGCGGTCACCGTGGGCGGGCTGGCCGACCGGGTGATCGAGCCGCTGCGCCAGATCCAGAACGACCTGTTCGACGTCGGAGCGGACCTGTGCGCGCCGATCGTCGAGAACCCCGAGTACCCGCCGCTGCGGGTCACCCAGGGCTACGTGGACCGCCTCGAGGCCTGGTGCGACGAGTTCAACCCCGAGCTGCCGAAGCTGAACTCGTTCATCCTGCCCGGCGGCACCCCGGGTGCGGCGTACCTGCACGTCGCCCGCACGGTCACCCGGCGCGCCGAGCGCTCGGTCTGGGCCCTGCTGGAGTCGGACCCGGAGCGGACGAACCCGCTCACCGCGACCTACCTCAACCGCCTGTCGGACCTGCTGTTCATCCTCGGCCGCGTCGCGAACCCCGACGGCGACGTCCTGTGGCAGCCCGGCGGCCCCCACGGAGCTCCCTCCGCGGGCTGAGAGCACGCACGAGAGCCCATCTCGTACGTCCCCGTCGGACGGGAGGAGCTCTCGTCCGACGGGTGGGCGCGGCGCTCAGGGGGCGCGGGGCTCAGGAGGCGCGGGGCCAGCCCGAGTGTCGTCCGGGCGGGGTCGCCTCGACCCAGGCCAGGAAGCCGGTCAGGACGTCGGCGGACATCGCCAGCTCGACGTCGGCGCCACCGCGCTCACGACAGCGCAGGACCTCGACCGCGGACGGGATCGCGAAGTCCTCGGACCGCAGTGGCGCCCGCCGGTCGACGATCTCCAGGTCCGCCCGGTCGAGAACGACCGTCGGGCCGATCCGGAAGCTGGTGAGCCGGAACCAGACGAACTCGTCGCCCCGGAACCGGCCGACACCGAAGTGCCAGTCGTTGACGAGAAAACGGCGGCGCAGACACAGGTCCACACCGCCGCCTCGCATGAGCCGGACCCGCCGTACGGCGAGCCAGACCAGGGGAAGGATCAGACACAGCAGCAGAACCCCGACGATCGTCGCCACGAGCTCCACTGCCGCGTCTTCTCCCTCGACTATCGGGAAGAGGCTTCCGCGGCTTTCAGCCGCACCTCGGCGCGCGCCCTGGCGGCGGCACCCTCGTCGTCGGAGGCGTCGGCACGGTCGAGCGCCTTGCGGGCCCGGTCCGTGTCGATCTCGTCGGACATCTCCGCGTACTCGGCCAGGATCGACACCCGCTCGGCCGAGACCGAGAGGAACCCGCCGTGCACCGCAACGGTCTGCGACGTGCCGTCGGTCCCGTCGATGCGGATGACCGCGGCCTCCTCCAGCTGGCCCAGCAGGGGCTGGTGACCCGGCATGATGCCGACCTGCCCGACCGTGGTCCGGGCGAGGACGAACGACGCCTCACCCGACCACAGCCGACGCTCGACCGACACCAGGTCGACCGTCATCTCCGCCATATCCGATCAGCCTTCGAGCTTCTTGCGGTTCTTGTCCAGGTCGTCCAGACCACCGCAGAGGAAGAACGCCTGCTCGGGCACGTCGTCGAACTCGCCCTTGGCGATCTTGTCGAACGCCTCGATGGTCTCCTTGAGCGGGACCGTCGAACCGGGCTGCTGGGTGAACTGCTCGGCCACCAGCAGGTTCTGCGACAGGAAGCGCTCGATCCGCCGTGCGCGGCCGACCAGCTGCTTGTCCTCCTCGGACAGCTCGTCGATACCGAGGATCGCGATGATGTCCTGCAGGTCGTTGTACTTCTGCAGGATCCGCTTGACCTCGTTCGCGACCCGGAAGTGCTCGTCGCCCACGTACTGCGGGTCGAGGATCCGGGAGGTCGAGGTCAGCGGGTCCACCGCCGGGTAGATCCCCTTCTGGGAGATCGGCCGGGAGAGCTCGGTGGTCGCGTCCAGGTGGGCGAACGTGGTCGCCGGCGCCGGGTCGGTGTAGTCGTCCGCGGGGACGTAGATCGCCTGCATCGAGGTGATCGACCGGCCCCGGGTCGAGGTGATCCGCTCCTGCAGCTCGCCCATCTCGTCGGCCAGGGTGGGCTGGTACCCCACCGCGGACGGCATGCGGCCGAGGAGGGTGGAGACCTCCTGGCCGGCCTGGGTGAACCGGAAGATGTTGTCGATGAAGAGCAGCACGTCCTGGTTCTGCTCGTCGCGGAAGTACTCCGCCATCGTCAGCGCGGACAGCGCGACCCGCATACGGGTGCCCGGCGGCTCGTCCATCTGGCCGAACACCAGCGCGGTGTTCTCCATGACGCCCGACTCGGTCATCTCCGTGATGAGGTCGTTGCCCTCACGGGTGCGCTCGCCGACCCCGGCGAACACCGAGGTGCCACCGAAGTTCTGCGCGACGCGCTGGATCATCTCCTGGATGAGCACGGTCTTGCCCACGCCCGCGCCGCCGAACAGGCCGATCTTCCCGCCGACCACGTAGGGGGTCATCAGGTCGAGCACCTTGATGCCGGTCTCCAGCATCTCGGTCGAGCCCTCGAGCTGGTCGAACGACGGCGCCTTGCGGTGGATGCCCCACAGGTCGCCGGTGATCTCCAGGTCGGGCTTGTCCAGGCACTCGCCGAGCGCGTTGAACACGTGCCCCTTGACCTGGTCGCCGACCGGGACGGAGATCGGACGGCCGAGGTCGGTGACCTCCTGGCCGCGGACCACGCCGTCGGTGGGCTGCATCGAGATCGTGCGGACCAGGTGGTCACCCAGGTGCTGGGCGATCTCCAGGGTCAGCTTCCGGGTCTCCTCGCCGAACTTCACGTCCAGCGTGAGCGCGTTGTAGAGGTCCGGCACGTGGTTGCGCGGGAACTCGACGTCGACGACCGGGCCGGTGACCCGGACGACCCGGCCGGTGGTGGTCTGGGTGCCGGCATCGGCAGTTGCGGTCATCAGCTCTCACTTCCTGCGGTCGCGAGTGCGTCGACGCCGCCGACGATCTCGCTGATCTCCTGGGTGATCTGGGCCTGACGTGCCTGGTTGGCTTCCAGGGTCAGGGTACGGATCAATTCGTTCGCGTTGTCCGTCGCGGCCTTCATGGCCCGCTGACGGTTCGCCGACTCCGAGGCCGCCGACTCCAGCAGCGCGGCGTAGAGCCGGGCTCC
Organism: Pseudonocardia sediminis; assembly: GCF_004217185.1. Taxonomy (NCBI): domain Bacteria; kingdom Bacillati; phylum Actinomycetota; class Actinomycetes; order Pseudonocardiales; family Pseudonocardiaceae; genus Pseudonocardia; species Pseudonocardia sediminis. The sequence goes on from NZ_SHKL01000001.1 coordinate 5,255,204, forward strand.
GATGTACTTCGGCAGCAGGGCGTCGAACAGCGTGTCCGGGTCCGGCTCGAACTCGTAGAGCGACTGCAGCTGACCCGGCTCCTTGGAGCGCGAGGACGTGCCGTCCTGCTCCTCCTCGGCCTCGGCGTCCGCGACCGCCGCCGAGACCCCGCCGGAGTACTCGACCTCCAGCGGCGCCATCCGTCGTGCCTGCGGAGTCTGCGTGATCATGTTCTTGAAGCTGGTGTAGACGAGGTGCAGCTCGTCGACGCCGCGCACGCCGTCGTGGTCGTCGGTGTCGTCGACACCGGCCATGAACGACGCGACGAGCGTGCGGGCCGCCTCGGCCGCGTGCTCGTAGGTCGGCTGCTCGGAGAACCCGGTCCACGACTGCTCGACCTCGCGCTTGCGGAAGCGGTAGTAGCTCACTCCCTTGCGCCCGATCACGTAGAGGACCGGCTCCTTGCCCTGCTCGCGCAGGAGCTCCTGGAGCCGCTCGGCCTCCTTGAGCACGTTCGCGTTGTAGCCGCCGCACTGGCCGCGGTCACTGGTCACGACCAGCACCGCGGCCCGCTTGGGCTCCTCGCGCTCCACCAGCAGCGGGTGGTCCAGCGCCGAGTTGGACGCGAGCTCGGAGAGCGTGCGCGTCATCTCCTCGGCGTAGGGCCGCGCCTCGTCCACCCGGGCCCGGGCCTTCGCGATCCGTGAGGTCGCGATCAGCTCCTGGGACCGGGTGATCTTCTTGATGGACTGCGTCGACTTGATCCGCCGCCGCAGCACCCGGATCTGTGCCGCCATATCGCGCCGTCCCTAGCTCTCGTCCGACGACGAGGTGTCGGCCTTGCGGGCGCCGCCCGGAGCCGGCTTGTTGACCGTGACCGTCTCCTGGTCGACGTCGTCCTCGTCGAGGGCTTCCTGCTTCTGCTCCTTCGGCACGACCGAGGAGCCGTCGGTGGCGGTGAAGTCGTCCTTCTTGAACTTCTCCACGGCCTTCGTCAGGCGCTCGGTGTTCTCGTCGGAGAGCTTGCCGGTGTCGCGGATCTCGTCCAGCACGCCGGACTCGTTGCGACGCAGGTGGTCCTCGAACTCCGACTCGAAGCGACCGATGTCGGCCACCGGCACCGAGTCGAGCTGGCCGGAGGTGCCCAGCCAGATCGAGACGACCTGGTCCTGCACCGCGAACGGCGAGTACTGGGCCTGCTTGAGCAGCTCGACCAGACGCTCACCGCGACCCAGCGCACGCGCCGAGGCGGCGTCGAGGTCCGAGCCGAACGCGGCGAACGCCTCCAGCTCGCGGTACTGCGACAGGTCCAGGCGCAGCGATCCGGAGACCGTCTTCATCGCCTTGATCTGCGCGGAACCACCGACCCGGGAGACTGAGATACCGACGTTGATCGCCGGGCGGACACCCTGGTTGAACAGGTCCGACTCCAGGAAGACCTGGCCGTCGGTGATCGAGATGACGTTGGTCGGGATGTAGGCCGACACGTCGTTCGCCTTGGTCTCGATGATCGGCAGACCGGTCATCGAGCCCGCGCCGAGCTCGTCCGAGAGCTTCGCGCAACGCTCCAGCAGGCGGGAGTGCAGGTAGAAGACGTCGCCCGGGTAGGCCTCGCGGCCCGGCGGGCGGCGCAGCAGCAGCGAGATCGCGCGGTAGGCCTCGGCCTGCTTCGACAGGTCGTCGAACACGATCAGGACGTGGTTGCCCTGGTACATCCAGTGCTGGCCGATGGCCGAGCCGGTGTAGGGGGCGAGCCACTTGTAGCCGGCCGGGTCGGACGCCGGGGAGGCGACGATCGTCGTGTACTCCAGCGCGCCCGCGTCCTCCAGCGACTGCCGGACACCGGCGATCGTGGAGCCCTTCTGGCCGATCGCCACGTAGATGCAGCGAACCTGCTTCTTCGGGTCCCCGGAGTCCCAGTTCTCCTTCTGGTTGATGATCGTGTCCACGCAGACCGCGGTCTTGCCGGTCTTGCGGTCACCGATCACCAGCTGGCGCTGTCCGCGCCCGATCGGCGTCATGGCGTCGATCGCCTTGATGCCGGTCTGCAGCGGCTCGCTCACGCTCTGGCGCTCGACCACCGAGGCGGCCTGCAGCTCGAGCACGCGCTCGGTCTCGGCCTCGATGTCGCCCAGGCCGTCGATCGGCGCACCCAGGGGGTCGACGACCCGGCCCAGGAAGCCGTCACCGACGGGGACGGAGAGGATGTTGCCGGTGCGGGTGACCTGCTGGCCCTCCTCGATCCCGGCGTAGTCGCCCAGGATCACCGCGCCGATCTCGTGCTGCTCCAGGTTCAGCGCCACACCGCGCACGCCGCCCTCGAACTCGAGCAGCTCGTTGGTCATGGCCGAGGGCAGGCCCTCGACGTGGGCGATGCCGTCGCCGGTGTCGGCGACCGTGCCCACCTCGTCACGGGTGGTTCCGGTCTCCAGCGACGAGACGTAGCTGGAGATCGCACTCCGGATCTCCTCGGAGGAGATCGTCAGCTCTGTCATGGCTGCGTCGTTCCTTCTCTCGAACGGGGGTCTGGTGGTCAGCTGGGCAGGGATCGGCGAGCGGCGGCCAGCTTGCCCGCGACGCTGCCGTCGATGACCTCACCGCCGACCTGGACGACCAGTCCGCCCAGGAGGCTCGGGTCGAGCTCGATCTGCAGGGAGATCGTGCGGCCGTAGATGCGGGCCAGGGTGTCGGCGAGCGTCGACTCCTGCTGTTCGGACAGCGCGACGGGCGTGCGGACCCTGGCCACCGACCGCCCGCGGCGGGCGGCGGCCAGATCGGCCAGCTCCTCCGCGGCGACGTCCAGGTGCCGTCCGCGCGGCAGGCGCAGCGTCTCGTTGAGCAGCGTCGAGGTCACCGGGGCCGCCTGGTTGCCGAGCACCCGGTCCAGCAGACCGATCCGGCCCTCGGCCGGCTCCGTGGTGTCGGCCAGCAGCCCCGCGAGCTCCGGCTGCTGGTCCAGGATGCGGCCGAAGCGGAACAGCTGGTCCTCGACGTCGTCGAGGGAGCCGTCCTTGTCGGCCACCGAGAGGGTGGCCTGCCGGGCCAGCGACTCGGCCGCGTCGACCAGGTTGATCGACGCGGACCACCGCGCCGTCACGAGACCGCGGACCAGGTCCATCGTCGGGGCCGAGAGCTGCCCGCCGAGCACCCGCTCGACGAGCTGGACCCGCGACTCCTCCGGGGAGGAGTCGTCCGCCAGGACCCGGCGCAGCTCCCGCTCACCGGCGAGCAGCCGGGTGACCGAGAACAGCTCTCCCGCCGTCGTCGACAGCTCCTCGGCCGAGGTGCGGTCGACGTAGGAGTCCAGCTGCTCGACCAGGGTCGCCAGGGACTTGCGGCTCGACGGCTGCAGGACGGCCACCATCAGCTCGCTCCGGTCCGCTGGCCGGTCATCCCGCCGAGCTCACCCAGGAACGAGTCGATCGTGGCCGAACGACGCGAGTCGTCGGCCAGCGAGTCACCCAGCAGGCGTTCGGCCAGCTGGACCGACAGCCCGCCGACCTCGCCACGGAGGTTGCGCTCGGCCTGCTCGCGGGCAGCAGCGATCTGCTCCTCGCCACGGGCCTTGATCCGCGCGACCTCCTGCTCGGCCTCTTCCCGCAGCTCGGTCTTGATCTGCTGGCCCTCGGCACGGGCGTCGTCGCGGATGCGCGCCGCCTCGGCCCGCAGGCCCGCCAGCTGCTCCTCGTACTGCTTCTTGAGCTGGTCGGCCTGTTCCTGCGTCTCCTGCGCGCGCTTGAGGCCGCCCTCGATCGCGTCCGTGCGCTCCTCGTACATCGCCTCGAAGCGCGGGACCGCGAACTTCCAGAGCACGAAGAGCAGGATCGCGAACGCCACGACGCCGAGGACGAGCTCGTCGACGTGCGGGAGAATCGGCAGTGGTTCCTCGGCGGCGAGAATCAAATCCACCGTGTGTCCTTCCCAGAAGTGGCCGCCCGTGACGGGACCGGCATGGAGATGCTCAGCCGCCCTGGGCGATGAAGAACAGGACCAGGCCGATCAGCATGACGAGCTCGGCGAGAACGAACGTCGTCCAGCCGATACCCATGAGCTGGCCACGGGCCTCCGGCTGACGGGCGGTGCCGCTGATGACGGCGGACCAGATCAGGCCCACGCCGATGCCGGCGCCGATGGCGCTGGCGCCGAAGCCGATGGCCGCGAGGCCCGGGTTGATGTTGGCGGCCTCCTGGGCCAGAACCATTGCGCTCACTTCAGGTTTCCTTCCGTCGGGTCCGCGGGAAGCGGGGTCGTTCGGTGAATCGTGCCGGGGAGTACCGGCGGATCGGATCGGCGCCGGGTGGCGCCGGGGTCTAGTGGTCCTCCGAGATCGCCGCACCGATGAACACGGCGGCGAGCAGGGCGAAGACGTAGGCCTGGATGACCTGGACGAGCGCCTCCAGGAACGTGAACGCGATGCCGGCGACGAACGCGAACGGTCCGGCGATCACCAGTGCCCCACCGGCGGTGATCAGGAACGCCGAGGCCACCGCGGTCAGCGCGATGATGAGGTGCCCGGCGAACATGGCCGCGAACACACGCAGGGCCAGCGAGAGCGGCTGGACCACGAACTTCTGCAGCAGCTCGATCACGATGATCAGCGGCGCGATGAAGACCGGGACGCCCGGCGGCAGTGCGGCGTGCTTGATGTAGCCCGCGAAGCCGTGCTTCTTGAACCCGGCGTAGTGGTAGAAGACGTAGACGAACAGCGCCAGCGACAGCGGGAAGCCGATCCGCGACAGCGTCGGGAACTGGATCACCGGCACGATCGCGAACAGGTTGTTCACCAGGATGAAGCTGAACAGGCCCAGGATCAGCGGGATGAACCTCTTGAAGTCCTGCGAGCCGATCTGGTCGCGCGCCATCGTGTTGCGCGGGATGTCGTAGAAGGACTCCAGTGCGAACTGGCCCTTGCTCGGTACCAGCGACAGCTTGCGTGTGCCGAGCGTGAACACCGCAACGATGATCACCAGCGAGAGCACGGCCAGCACCATCGGCTTGGTGACCGAGCCGAAGATCGGCGGGTACTCGAAAAGGCTCGCGCCGGGAGGCGTGAACTCTTCGGCCGCCAGTACTAACGTGCCCAATGGGGGTCCTTCCGGTGCTCCCGTCCCGTGGTCGTACGGAACGGAGGATCGCCTGCAAGGTGCCTCGTGACGCGATGTCTCCGGATGCCCGGACGTCAGAGCCGGGAGTCACCCACATCGCCGATGCCGGGATGCTATCAGCCGTTCTTCTACGCCGTGTCGTGGGCTGGCACGCGACTCACCAGCACCTTCGCGCCTTGCAACGATCTTGGCGACCCGCCGGGAGCCGTCCGGGTAATCCGGAGGTAATACCGGTGGAACTCCCCGCGAACCGTCTCCACGGGCCGTGACGAAGGCGTCTCCCAGGGCTTCGGAGAACCTGACAAAACGGTCAGGGAGCAGCAGGTCAGGCGCTCGGCGAGGCCGGATCCGACCCGATCAGGATCTTGATCTTGTGTCCGGCCCACGCCTCGGCCGCCGTCGTCGCGACGAACACGACGAGCAGGGTCACGGCCAGTGACATGCGGTGCAGGCCGCTGTCGTTCCCCAGGGTGAACAGGACGATCAGGAGGATGATGGCCTTCGTGGCCAGTCCGACGAATGAGGCCAGCATCACAGCGGCCGGGTCCAGTTCCGTCGTGCGGAGCATCAGCACCGGGGTGAGGAGTGCGGACCCGGTCGCGACGACGCCGGCGAACGCGGCCCCGTAGACACCCGGCGTCCCCATCACGACCGCGGCCACCGCGACGCAGACCAACGACGTCGCGACCCCGACGAGGGCGGCACCCCGCGCCATCGAACCGGAGAGCCGGCGGATCACCTGGGCCTGGCCGACCGCGGGACCGTCGTAGTCCACGGTCCCCCAACGATCCCAACGCCACACGGTCGATCCCTCCGTCCACGGTGCCGGGAGGGTCCTCCCCGCCCGGACGTCATGGTAGTCGGGCCCCGGTGTCAGCCCCGCGGAGCCGGAGGGACGGCCGGTCCGCCCCGGGCCCGCGACCGCGCCCGGTACGGCACGGCGGAGGCGACGACCGCGACGACGAGCCCGCCGAGGATCGCCCCGAGGACCACCGCGATGTCGTCGACGAGTGCGAGCGCCACACCGCCGAAGGCCAGCACCGCGACCCACAGGTAGACCAGGAGCACCGCGCGGCGGTGGCTGTGCCCGACCTCGAGCAGGCGGTGGTGCAGGTGCATCTTGTCCGGGCTGAACGGGCTGGTCCCGGCCCGGGTCCGGCGTACGACGGCGAGCAGCAGGTCCAGCAGCGGGATGAACACGATGCAGGCCAGCACGATCAGGGGCGTCAGCAGCGCGAGGAAGTCGGTCGGGCCGACGCCGATCACGATCCGGTTCGAGGCACTGCTCGTGGCCGCCGCGAGCATCACCCCGACCAGCATGGACCCGGTGTCGCCCATGAAGATCCGGGCCGGGTTGAAGTTGTGCGGCAGGAACCCCAGGCACGCCCCGGCCAGCAGGACCGCGATCAGCGCGGGGACGTAGGTGGACGGGTCGTTGCCGTTCTCCTGGATCAGCCCGACGCAGAACACCGCCGTCGCGAGCGCGGTGATCATGCCGATACCCGCGGCCAGGCCGTCCAGCCCGTCGACGAAGTTGATGGCGTTGACCAGGGCCACGGTCAGCAGCGCGGTGAGCAGCACGCCCTGGGACTGCCCGAGCAGCAGGTAGGAGCCGGAGATGCCGGTCCCCCCGCCGCCCCAGGGGATCCAGAACACCGACATCTGCAGGCCGAACAGCACCAGCAGCCCGCCCGCGGTGACCTGGGCGGCGAACTTGGTGACGGCGTCGAGGTCGTAGCGGTCGTCGAGCAGGCCGACCCCGACCAGCAGCGCGACGGCCAGCAGGACACCGAGGACGTCGGTGCTGCCCTCGAAGAAGGCCAGCCGCAGGGCCGGGAGCTGGGCGGCGAGCCCGATCCCGGCGAGCACGCCGCCGAACATCGCCAGCCCGCCCCAGCGCGGGGTCGGGGTGACGTGCACGTCGCGGCCGCGCGGCCAGGCGACCGCTCCGGCCTTGAGCGCGAGCATCCGCACCGGGCCGGTCAGCAGCAGCGTCACCACCGCGGCGCAGAGCCCGACCAGCAGGTACTCCCGGATCGGGAGCCCGTAGCCGAACGAGCTCTGCTCCTGCGCGAGGTACGACACCACGTTCGTGACCGGCCCCGGTGTGCTCGTCGTCGTCGGCCCGGTCAGCCGCGCGGGTAGGCGGGCGAGCGCCCGACGAGCGTCGCGACCTCGTCGCGCACGGCGTCGAGCTCGCGGTCACCGGCCGGGGTGTCGTGCTCGGCCTTGACCGCGCGGGCCAGCAGCGACCCGATCGCGGCCATGTCCGGCTCGGTCATCCCCTGCGTGGTGACACTCGGCGAGCCGACGCGCAGGCCCGAGGGCTTCATCGGCGGCGCCGGGTCGTAGGGGATGGCGTTCTTGTTGAGCGTGATGTTCGCGCGGTCGCAGCGGGTCTCGGCGTCCGAACCGGTCACGCCGATCGGGCGGAGGTCGATCAGCGACAGGTGGGTGTCGGTGCCGCCGGAGACGGCACGCATGCCCTCGGCCTCGAGGCTCTTGGCCAGTGCCTGCGCGTTCGCGATCACCTGACGGGCGTAGGCCTGGTACTCCGGCTGCGCCGCCTCGCGCATGGCCACGGCCTTGGCCGCGACGGCGTGCATCAGCGGGCCGCCCTGGGAGAACGGGAACACCGCCTTGTCGATGGCCTTGGCGTGCTCGGCCCGGCACAGCACCATGCCGCCGCGCGGCCCGCGCAGCACCTTGTGCGTGGTGGCGGTGACGACGTCGGCGTAGGGCACCGGCGACGGGATCGCCTTGCCGGCGACGAGGCCGATGAAGTGCGCGGCGTCGACCATCAGCTTCGCGCCGACCTCGTCGGCGATCTCACGGAAGATCTTGAAGTCGATCGTGCGCGGGTACGCGGTCGCACCGGCGATGATGATCTTCGGCTTGTGCTCGTGGGCCAGGCTGCGCACCTGGTCGTAGTCGATCAGCTCGGTGTCCTCGCGGACGAGGTAGGACACGGCGTTGAACCACAGGCCGGAGAAGTTGACCTTGCTGCCGTGGGTGAGGTGGCCGCCCTGCTTGAGGTCCATGGCCAGCACGGTGTCGCCGGGCTTGGCGAACGCGGCGTAGGCGGCGAGGTTGGCGCTGGCGCCGGAGTGCGGCTGCAGGTTGACGTGCTCTGCGCCGAACAGCTCCTTGGTCCGCGCGTTGCCGATCTCCTCGGCCTGGTCCACGACGCCGCAACCACCGTAGTAGCGACGACCGGGGTACCCCTCGGCGTACTTGTTCGACAGCGTCGACCCGAGCGCGGCCAGGACGGCCGGGCTCGTCAGGTTCTCGCTGGCGATCAGCTGCAGTCCCCCGCGCAGGCGGTCGAGCTCGTCCAGTACGACCCCGGCGATCTCGGGATCCTGCGACTGCAGCGCGGTGAAATCCGGGCCCCAAAAGGTCTGCTCACTCACGCCCGTACACGTTACCCGCACGACACCGACCCGCCGGTCCGGGCCGCACAGGGTCACACCTCACACCGAGCGGGGCGCCAGGGCTGTTCGATCTTGCCGCGGGAGCCCTCACGCCCCGCTCGGCGCGTTCGTCAGCAGTCCGGCGCGCGCGGCACGCAGGTCTCGGACGACGGCGACCGTTCGGGCCGGGGTGCGGGTCAGGTCCGGTCGCAGCAGGCGGAGCGTGTGCCATCCGAGCCCGGCGGTGCGCAGGTCGCGTGCGCGGTCGAGCGCGTCGTCGTGCTCCTCGCCGTCGTACTCGATGGCGAGCTCGGCCTCCGGGTAGGCGAGGTCGAACCGGACGTCGACGCCGGCACGGTCGTCCTGAATGCGGTACTGCACCTCCGGTACCGGCAGGCCGGCCAGGACGAGCAGGAGCCGCAGCCGGGTCCCGGGTGGCGACTCCGCCCGCGGGTCGGCGAGCTCCACCACTCGGTCCAGCCGCCGGACCCCCCGGGCACCCGGGGTTGCGACACGCCGGCGGAGCAGTGCCGCCGGGTCGAAGCCGGGTGAGAGCGACAGCGTCCTCGACCGCCGGACCGCCTCCGGCCCGTGCACCGGACCGGGGACGAACGTGGGCCGCCGACGTCGCGCGGCGGCCAGGGCGTCGACCGCCACGACGGCCTCCACCAGGTCGAGCCGGCGGGCGAGGTCCCACGCGGTGCGCTCCGGCGACGTCGTCATCACACCGTCGACGGCTCCGACGTCGGCCGCGGAGACCGCACCCCGGCGGACACACAGCCCGGAGCGTCCGTTCACGTGACCGGCGGCCAGGATCTCGGCCGGTGCGGACCACGGGCCGCACGACGCACCGAGCAGTTCCGCCGCCGAGTACCCCGCGAGCACGCCGCCCGACGCCGCGGCCAGCAGGTACGCGGCCCGGTCCCACACCGCACACGTGAGCGTCACCGACGCGTCGACGTAGACGTCCTCGAACAACCGGCGATATCGGGGACCGCGCAGCACACCGCGGGTCACCCGCCCGGACGCGATCGCCTCGGATCCACGGAACGGTTCCAGCCCCATACAGGCAGCGTGCCGTCCAGCTCGCCGTCCCGGGCCCGATCCGCCGGGTCGGTCACCATCGCGAACGTCGGCGAGCGGGGCGTCAGGGCTGTTCGATCATGTTTCGGGAGCCGTGACACCCCGCTCGGTGCAGGACCGGGCCGCTCGACGTGGGGTCGGGTCAGGCGGGGAGGACCTGCTCGCCGAGGACCTCGCTGACCTGGGCGGCGGTGATGTCGCCCTCGCGCAGGAGGCGGGGGGTCGCGTCCGTGAGGTCGACGATCGTGGACGCGACCGGCGCGCCGGAGGGGCCGCCGTCGAGGTAGACGCCGACGCTCGGGCCGAGCTGGTCGGCGGCCTCGGTGACGTTCGACGCCGGCGGGCGCCCGGAGGTGTTCGCGCTGGACACGGCCATCGGGCCGACGTCGCGGAGCAGTTCCAGCGCGACCGGGTGCAGCGGCATCCGCAGCATCACCGTGCCGCGGGTGGTGCCCAGGTCCCAGGCCAGCGACGGCGCGTGCGGCAGGACCAGCGACAGCGCGCCGGGCCAGAACGCCTCGATCAGCGAGCGGGCACCGGACGGGACGCCGGTGACCAGGCCGTCGATCGTGGTCCAGGAGCCGACGAGCACCGGGACCGGCATGTCCGGGCCGCGGTTCTTCGCGGCCAGCAGCGCGCGGACGGCCTCACCCGAGAACGCGTCGCAGCCCAGGCCGTAGACGGTGTCGGTCGGTAGCACGACCAGGCCGCCGGTCCGGACCGCCCGGGCCGCCGCCGCGAGACCGCGGACACGCTCGTCGGGATCGGAGCAGTCGAACGTCGGGACGGTGTTCACCCAAGTCACGGTGAAGGAGCCTACGACCGGCCCCCGGGAAGGCGGGCACCGGCACGAGCGGGCACCCGACGGGCGGTGACGAACCGGGGCCGCCCGTTGAGGTCGGCGTGCTCGACGACGTCGGACAGCGTCCGGCGACGGCGCAGGAGCGCGGGAACGGAGTCGCCCTGGGTGTCGTCGTGCTCGATGGCCAGGGACGCGCCGTGGCGCAGCAGCCCGGTCGCGGTGCCGACGACGGCCGCGATGATCTCGGTGCCGTCCGGGCCGCCGAACACGGCGTCCGGCGGGTCCCACTCGGTGACCTCGGGCGGCAGGGCGGTGCCGTCCGGAACGTACGGCGGGTTGCAGACGACCAGGTCGACCGCGGCCTCGAGGTCGATGAGCAGGTTCGACCAGCGCACGTCGGCGTGGTGCAGCACGACCGGACGTCCGCCCGCGGCGACGTGGGTGTCGATGTTGCGCTTCGCCCAGCTCAGGGCCGTGGTGTCGGCCTCCAGGGCGTGCACCGTCGCGTCCGGGCGCGACGCGGCGAACGCCAGCGCGAGGGCGCCGGACCCGGTGCACAGGTCGAGCACGGTCGGTTTCGGCACGTCGCGCAGTGCGCCGAGGCCCCATTCCAACAGCAGCTCGGTCTCCGGGCGCGGGACGAACACGCCCGGCCCGACGGCGACCTCCACCGGCCCGAGGACGGCGGTCCCCAGGATGTGCTGCAGCGGCTCGCGGGTGGCCCGGCGGGCGGCGAGCTCACGCAGCCGCGCCACCACCGGTGGGTCGACCAGCGGGATCATCGGCAGCTTCGACCGCGGCTCACCGAGCACGTGTGCGGCCAGCAGCTCGGCGTCCACCCGCGGGGAGGACACCCCGGCCGCCTCCAGCGCCCGCGTCGCCTCCCCCACCGCGACCCGCAGCGGCATCCTGCTCACGAGACGATCACTCAGCCGTCGCCTGGCCGCCGGTGCTCGTGGCGACCGCCTCGGCGCGCTCGGCCGCCGAGAGCGCGCCCAGCACGTCGTCGAGGTGGCCGTCGAGCACGGTCGAGAGGTTGTGCGCCTTGAACCCGACGCGGTGGTCGGAGATCCGGTTCTCCGGGAAGTTGTAGGTCCGGATCCGCTCGGAGCGGTCCACCGTGCGCACCTGCGAGCGACGGTCCGCCGACGCCTGCGCGGACGCCTCGGCCTCGGCCTTGGCCTGCAGCCGGGAGCGCAGGACCTCCATCGCGCGCGCCTTGTTCTGCAGCTGCGAACGCTCGTTCTGGCAGGTCACGACGATGCCGGTGGGCAGGTGCGTGAGCCGGACCGCGGAGTCGGTCGTGTTGACGCTCTGGCCGCCGTGCCCGGAGGAGCGGTAGACGTCGACGCGCAGGTCCTTCTCCTCGATCTCGATGTCGGGGGCGTCGTCGACCTCGGGGAAGACGAGGACGCCGGCCGCGGAGGTGTGCACGCGGCCCTGCGACTCGGTGACGGGCACGCGCTGCACCCGGTGCACGCCGCCCTCGAACTTCAGCGACGCCCACACCCCGACCGACGGGTCCTTCGACCGCACCGACACGGTGACGTCCTTGTACCCGCCGAGGTCGGACTCGGTGAACCCGAGGATCTCGGTGCGCCAGCCGCGGGACTCGGCGTAGCGGGTGTACATCCGCACCAGGTCGGCGGCGAACAGCGCGGACTCCTCGCCGCCTTCACCGGACTTCACCTCGAGGACGACGTCGTCGCCGTCGTGCGGGTCACGCGGCACGAGCAGCTCGGCGAGCTGCGTCTCCAGCTCGGTGATCCGGCCGGTCAGCGTGTCGGCCTCGGCCGCGAACGCGTGGTCCTCGGAGGCGAGCTCGAGGGCGGCGTCGCGGTCGGCGCGGGCCCCGGAGAGCTCACGGGCGACGGCGACGACCGGACCCAGCTCGGCGTAGCGGCGACCGAGCTTGCGCGCGGCGGCCGGGTCGGCCTGCACCTCCGGGTCGGCCAGGCGCTGCTCCAGCTCGGCGTGCTCGTCGAAGAGCGCGTCGACGGACAGGGCCGGGGCCGGGGTACTCATCGCTGGCGGTTTCCGTTCTGGATGGGGCGGGGAGAGGCTCTGACACACGAACGGCGCCCGTCACCTCGTGTGGGAGGTGACGGGCGCCGATCGGAGAGCTACTTGGCCGAACCCGCGCGGCGCTTGCCGTAGCGCGCCTCGAAGCGGGCGACGCGACCGCCGGAGTCCAGGATCCGCTGCTTACCGGTGTAGAACGGGTGGCAGGCGGAGCAGGTCTCGACGAACATCTTGCCGCTCGTCTTGGTGCTGCGGGTGGTGAACGAGCTGCCGCAACCGCAGGTGACCTGGGTCTCGACGTACTCGGGGTGGATGCCCGGACGCATGGCGTTTCCTCTCATCGTGGCCGCCGGGTCCCGCCGCATCATGTCGATGGAGCGGGTGAACCGGTGCCGGAAGCTGACATCTCATTCAACCACCCGGCCCCGGCGGTTGTTCCCGCCGGGGCCGGTGTGGAGAACGCTCTAGTCCTCGTCCTTGCCGGGGGTCGACTTCGCGACCTCCATCATGAACTCGATGTTGGTCTTCGACTTCTTGAGCCGGTTGAGCACCAGGTCGATGGCCTGCTGGTCGTCGAGCGCAGCGAGCACCCGGCGCAGCTTGACCATCACCGCGTGCTCGTCGGCCGACATCAGCAGCTCTTCCTTGCGGGTGCCGCTGTCACCGACGTCGATCGCCGGGAAGACGCGCTTGTCGGCGATCTTGCGGTCCAGCTTGAGCTCGGCGTTGCCGGTGCCCTTGAACTCCTCGAAGATCACCGTGTCCATCGTCGAACCGGTCTCGACCAGCGCGGTGGCGAAGATGGTCAGCGAGCCGCCGTCCTCGATGTTGCGCGCGGCGCCGAGGAAGCGCTTCGGCGGGTAGAGCGCCGTGGAGTCGACACCACCGGAGAGGATCCGGCCCGACGCGGGTGCGGCCAGGTTGTAGGCGCGGCCCAGGCGGGTGATGTTGTCCAGCAGCACGACCACGTCGTAGCCCATCTCGACCAGGCGCTTGGCCCGCTCGATGGACAGCTCCGCGATCGTGGTGTGGTCCGACGGCGGCCGGTCGAAGGTCGACGCGATGACCTCGCCCTTCACCGACCGCTGCATGTCGGTGACCTCTTCGGGCCGCTCGTCGACCAGCACCACCATGAGGTGGCACTCCGGGTTGTTCGTGGTGATCGCGTTCGCGATGTTCTGCATGATCGTGGTCTTGCCTGCCTTGGGCGGCGACACGATCAGCGCGCGCTGCCCCTTGCCGACCGGCATCACCAGGTCGATCACCCGGGTGGTCAGGTTCGTCGGCTCGGTCTCGAGGCGCAGGCGCTCGTTCGGGTAGAGCGGCGTCAGCTTCGTGAACTCGGGACGGGCCTTCGCGACCTCGGGGTCGCTGCCGTTGACGGTGTCGACGCGCACCAGCGGGTTGAACTTCGCCCGCTGCTGCTCGTTCTCCCGCGGCTGGCGGACCGCACCGGTGATCGCGTCACCGCGGCGCAGGCCGTTCTTGCGCACCATCGACATCGAGACGTAGACGTCGGTCGGGCCGGACAGGTAGCCGGTGGTCCGGACGAACGCGTAGTTGTCCAGGATGTCGACGATCCCGGCGACGGGCAGCAGCACGTCGTCGTCGCGGATCTCGGTGTCGACGTTGCCGCCGCCACCGCTGCCGGTGCGCTCGCGGTCACGGCCCCGGCGACGGTCACGGAACCGGCGGCCGCGACGGCCGCGGCCGTCACCGTCGTCGTCCTCGACGTCGTTGCGGGTGTCGTTGCCGCCCCGGCCGTTGCCCCCGCGGGTGTCGTCGTTGCCCCGGTTGTCGTTGCGGTCGTTGCGGTTGCCGTTCCCGCCGCGGCCGTTGTCGTTGTTCCGGCCGTTGTCATTGCGGGAGTCGTTCCGCGAGTCGTTGCGGTCGTTGCGGGTGTCGTTGCCGCCCCGGCCGTTGTCGTTCCCGCGGCCGCTGTCACGCCCGTTGTCGCCGCCGCGGCCGTTGTCGTTGCCGCGTGCGGTGTCGTTGCCCCGGCCGTTGCCGTCCCGGTTGCCGCCGTTGCGGTCCCGGCTCTCGCCCCGGTTGTCCGAGCCACGGCCGTTGTCGCCCTGGTCGTTGCCGCCGCGGCTGCGGTTGCGCTCGCGGCGCTCCTGACGGGTGTCGCCGTCGGCGTTGCCGTTCTGGCGGCCGTCGTCGGTGCGCGGGGACTCGGTGGGCGTGCCGTTCGCGGAGCCGTTCTGCTCCTGCGCGTCGGCGCTCTCGGTGTCACCGCCGCGACGACGGGTCCGTCCACGACGGCCACCGCCCTCGGGCTGCGAATCCTGCGATCCGGCGTCCGTGGTCGCGGTGTCCTTCGACCCGGTGTCGTCCGACGCGCCGTCCTGCGACGAGGAGTCCTGCGACCCACGGGAGCCCGCGCCGTCGCCGACCTCCTGCACCGGAGCCGCGCTCGCGGGCGCCTCGACGGCGGGAGCGGCCTCGGCGACCGGAGTGGACGGTGCGGTCTCGGTGGTCACCGCGGCGGGCTTCGACTCGGTCGACGGGGCGCCGGCCGGACGGCTCGCGGCCCGGCGACGACGCGTCGGCGCAGCCGGAGCGGCGGGCGTCTCGGCAGCGTCGTCGCTGGTCACGGCACCGTTGGAGGCGCCGGTGTCACCGAGGGCCAGCTGCGGCGCCTCGGCGGGGCTGTCGTCCGAGGAGGTGGCGGCCCGGGGAGCGGGGCGCGACGCACGCTTGGCGGCGGGAGCGGAGGCGGCGCCCTGGCGCTCCTTGATGGCGGCGATCAGGTCCCCCTTCCGCATGCCGGCGATGTCGGGGACGTTCAGCTCGGTGGCCAACTCACGCAGCTCGGCCAGCACCATGCCGGAGAGGCCGCCACGGCGACGCGGGGCCGCCTCGGTGTCTGCGGACTGGGAGCCGACGAGATCGGTCTCGCTCACGAATTTCCTTCCTGACCGACCCGGTTGTCCTGTCCAGGTCAGGGGATTTCACACGCTCATCCGGCAGGTAGACCCGTGCCGACGGCAATTGGAAAAGATGATTCCCCCACGACGACGTCACGGGAGTCAGGCCGCCCGTTCGGGATTCCGAGTCCAGCCAGAGGGGGATCGGGCGAGCGGGCCCAGCCACAAGACTACGCGTTCGACGCGTGGATCGCCATGCAGGGCCGACACTAGACGTATCCGGCACGGGCGGCAACAACCCCCCACGCTCGCGCGTGTCGTGCCTGGTCAGCGACGGGGTCAGGCGGTCTCGACGCGCACGCCGTCGGCGTCGACGGGCAGGGGCGCGACGGTGAATCCGTCGAGGTGCAGTCCGTCGGGGACGGTCCCGTCGGCGGTCAGCGCGAGCACCGTCGGCCCCGCGCCGGAGATCGCCGCGGGCACGCCGTGCGCACGCAGCGACTCGACGAGCTCGAGCGACGACGGGTACGCGGGACGCCGGTAGGGCTGGTGCAGCCGGTCCTCGGTGGCGTACATCAGCAGGTCCGGGCGCGCGGTCATGGCCAGCACGGCGAGCGCGGTGCGGCTGCCGGTGAACGCGGCGTCGTGCAGTGGGACCTGCTCGGGGAGCAGCCCGCGGGTGGTCTTCGTCGCCGACTCGGTGCCCGCGACGAACGCGACCGGGTGGATGTCCGGGTGCACGTCGAGCTTCTCGGCGTGGAACCGGCGCGCCTGCCCGGAGGTCTCCCAGGCGAGTACGAACCCGCCCATCAGGCTCGCCGCCGCGTTGTCCGCGTGGCCTTCCATCGCGGCGCTGAGCTGCAACAACGCCTCGTGCTCGTCCTCGACGTCGCGTCCGGTCAGGACGGCCGCGGCCGCCACACCGGCCACCGCGGCGGCGGCGGAGCTGCCCAGCCCGCGCGAGTGCGGGACGGCGTTGGTGCACCGCAGCCGGATGCCGGCCGGGGCGTCGCCGAACAGCTCGAAGGCCTGGCGCATCGCGCGCACGACGAGGTGACGCCCGTTGCGCGGCACGTGCGCGGAGCCCTCCCCCGCGACGTCGACCCAGAGGCCGGGCTCGGACGTCGCGCAGACGTGCAGCTCGTCGTGGATGCCGAGCGCGAGACCGAGCGAGTCGAAGCCCGGTCCCAGGTTCGCCGTCGAGCCGGGGACGCGGATCCGGACCTCGGAGGGCCGCCCCATCAGGCCAGCTCGAGGGCGGACGCCACCGCCCCCGGATCGATCGGGACGATCTCCGGTTCCGGCGCGGTGAGCAACGCGGTGTCGGGGTCCTTGAGGCCGTGCCCGGTGACGGTGCACACCACCAGCGACCCGCGCGGCAGCGTGCCGTCCGCCGAGGACTGCAGCAGCCCGGCGACGCTCGCGGCCGACGCCGGCTCGACGAACACGGCCTCCTCCGCCGAGAGCATCCGGTAGGCGGCGAGGATCTCGTCGTCGCTGACGGCGGCGATCTTGCCGTGGGACTCGTCACGGGCGGCGACCGCACCGTTCCAGGAGGCCGGCGACCCGATCCGGATGGCCGTCGCGATCGTCTCCGGCGACGTCACCGGGGCACCGTGCACCAGCGGCGCCGCACCCGCGGCCTGGAAACCGAACATCCGCGGGAGGTCGGAGATCAGGCCGTCGGCGTGGTAGCCGCGGTACCCCTTCCAGTACGCGGTGATGTTGCCGGCGTTACCGACCGGCAGGCAGTGCACGTCCGGGGCCTGCCCGAGCTGGTCGCAGATCTCGTAGGCGGCACTGGCCTGCCCGGCGATCCGCGTCGGGTTCACCGAGTTGACCAGCGCGGCGACCGGGTAGTCGGCGGTGGTCTTGCGGGCGAGCTCCAGGCAGTCGTCGAAGTTGCCCTCGATCTGCAGGATCCGCGCGCCGTGCGCGACGGCCTGGGCGAGCTTGCCGAGCGCGATCTTGCCCTGGGGCACGAGCACGACACAGGTCATCCCCGCACGGGCCGCGTAGGCCGCGGCCGAGGCCGACGTGTTGCCGGTGGACGCGCAGAGCACACCCTGCTTGCCCTCGGCCAGCGCCGCGGTCACGGCCATCGTCATGCCGCGGTCCTTGAACGAGCCGGTCGGGTTGGCCCCGTCGACCTTGAGGTAGACCTGGCAGCCGGTGCGCTCGGACAGCCGCGGGGCGGGGAGCAGCGGCGTGCCGCCCTCGGCCAGGGTGACCACGCGCCAGCCCGGCTCGACCGGCATCCGGTCGCGGTAGGCCTCGATCACCCCGGGCCAGTGCCCGGGCGGGGGCGGTGCGACGGCGCCGGGCCGGATCTCCTGGCGCGGAACGCCGTGCTGCTCGGTCCTGGCAGCGCTACCGGTCATCTCCACGGGCCTTCCTGGATCGCATGGTTCTCGGTCATCCGGGCATGCCCAGCGCGCTGACCGCGCGACCGAGCCCCTCCACCCGCAGCACGCTGGCCACCCCGAGCACGACGTCGAGGTCGGCCAGAGCGGCGACGGTGCCGGCCAGGGCGGCGTCCGGCGCCGAGTGCGTGACGACGGTGAGCCGGGCCTGCCCGGGGTCGCCGTCGCGGTCACCGGCCGCGCCGCCGGTCTGGCGGACCGCGGCGATGCTGACGCCGGAGCGGGCGAACTCGCCGGCGATCGCGGCCAGCACACCCTCGCGGTCGGCCACCTCGAGATCGACGTGGTAGCGGGTGGGCACGTCGCCGACCGGGCGGACCGGCAGCCCGGCGTAGGCGGACTCGCGGGGTCCGCGGCCACCCCCGACGTGGTTGCGCGCGACGGCGACCAGGTCGCCGAGCACCGCGCTCGCCGTCGGGGCCCCGCCCGCGCCCTGGCCGTAGAACATCAGCTGCCCGGCCGCCTCGGCCTCGACGAACACGGCGTTGAACGCGCCGTCGACGCTGGCCAGCGGGTGCGAGGTGGGGATCATCGCCGGGTAGACCCGGGCCGAGACGGCCTCGCCGCCGTTCGACTCGACCCGCTCGCAGATGGCGAGCAGCTTGATCGTGCAGCCGAGCAGGCGTGCGGCGGCGATGTCGGCGGCGCTGACCGATCGCATGCCCTCGCGGTGCACGTCGGAGGCGGTGACGCGGGTGTGGAACGACAGCGTGGCCAGGATCGCGGCCTTGGACGCGGCGTCGTAGCCGTCGACGTCGGCGCTCGGGTCGGCCTCGGCGTAGCCAAGCCGGGTCGCCTCCTCCAGCGCGTCGCCGTAGGAGGCGCCGGAGCTCGCCATCGCGGAGAGGATGAAGTTCGAGGTGCCGTTCACGATCCCGGCGACGCGGGTGATCCGGTCCCCCGCGAGCGACTCGCGCAGCGGGCGCAGCAGCGGGATCGCCCCGGCCACCGCGGCCTCGTAGTAGAGGTCGGCACCGGAGGCATCGGCCGCCTCGGCCAGCGCGGGGCCGTCCTCGGCCAGCAGCGCCTTGTTCGCGGTGACGACGGACTTGCCGGCCTTGAGCGCCTCGAGCAGCAGCGTGCGCACCGGCTCGATGCCGCCGATCACCTCGACGACGACGTCGACGTCGTCCCGCGCGACCAGCGCCGCGGCGTCGGTCGTGACCAGGTCCGGGAAGTTCTCGGTCAGCCACGGGTGCCGGTGCGGGCGCCGCACGGCGACCCCGACCAGCTCGACCGGCGTGCCGATCCGTGCGGTCAGGTCCGCGGCCTGGCCGGTGAGCAGCCGGACCACCTCGGTACCGACGGTGCCGCATCCCAGCAACGCGACCCGGACCGCTGCGCCCTCGCCCCTGCCCACCACGCCTCCTCGTTCCGTGCTTGCCCACGCCCTGACGACACCGCCGACCGGGCGCCGATCATTCCTGGTCGCACCACGTCGCCGCGACGGCGGGTGGCCGACGACTCATCACCGACCGGCGTACGCCCCGGTCTCGCGTGCGTGACCGTTCGAGGCCACCGGAGCGGCGGTCTCCCCGTTCCGCACCTCGGCGCTCTCCTCGGGGGAGACCTCGAAGCGGAACTGGTCCTCCAGTGTCTCCCGGCGCAACAGCACCCGGGACCGCCCCTCCCGCACGGCCACCACGGCCGGGCGCGGGAGGCGGTTGTAGGAGCTGGCCATCGCGTAGCAGTAGGCGCCGGTCGCGGCCACCGCCAGGAGGTCACCGGGAGCGAGGTCGGCGGGCAGCCAGCAGTCGCGGACGACGATGTCGCCGGACTCGCAGTGCTTGCCGACGACGCGTGAGAGCACCGGGGTGCCGCCGGGCAGGCCGCCGTCGGCCGCGCTGCCGTCGGTGGCCGGGGCGCTGTCGAGCGCGGACGCCCGCGACACGAGCCGGACGTCGTAGGCGGCGTCGTAGAGCGCGGTGCGGATGTTGTCGCTCATCCCGCCGTCCACGCTGACGTAGCGCCGGGCGTACCCGCCGAGCGGGACGTCCTTGGTCGTACCCACCTCGTAGACGGTCACGGTGCCGGGCCCGGCGATCGCCCGGCCGGGCTCGACGGCGATCTCCGGCACGTCCAGCTCGGCGGCGTGGCACTCGCGCTTGACGATGCCGCGCAGCTCCTCGGCCAGGTCCGGCACCGACAGCGGGGTCTCGTCCGGGCGGTAGGCGATCCCGACGCCGCCGCCGAGGTCGAGCGTGCGCAGCGCGCCCAGGTTCTCGGTGCCGTGCTCGGCGTGCAGCCGGGCCAGCAGCCGCACGACGCGGCGGGCGGCGACCTCGAAGCCCTCGGTGTCGAAGATCTGGCTGCCGATGTGGCTGTGCAGGCCCACCAGCTCCAGGTTCGAGGACTTGATCACCCGGCGGGCGGCCTCCACGGCGTCGGAGTCACCGTCGCCGTCGGAGATCGAGAAGCCGAACTTCTGGTCCTCGTGCGCGGTGGCGATGAACTCGTGCGTGTGCGCCTCCACGCCGACCGTCACCCGGATCATCACCGGCGAGACGACGCCGCGCTCGCGCGCGATCGCGTCCAGGCGGGCGATCTCGTGGAAGGAGTCCAGCACCACCCGTCCGACGCCGTTCTCGACCGCGGCGACGAGCTCGTCGGTGGACTTGTTGTTGCCGTGCAACGCGATCCGGGCGGGCGGGAAGTTCGCGCGCAGGGCCACGGCCAGCTCGCCGCCGGAGCACACGTCGAGCGAGAGGCCCTCCTGCTCCACCCAGCGCGCGATCTCGGTGCACAGGAACGCCTTCGCCGCGTAGTGCACCGACGACGCCCCGAACGCCGCCGCGAACTCCGCGGCGCGGGAGCGGAAGTCGTCCTCGTCGAGGACGAACAACGGCGTGCCGTAGCGCTCCGCGAGGTCACGGACGTCGACGCCCGCGACACGCAGCGCACCGTCGTCGCCGCGTCCGGCGTTGCGCGGCCACACCGCGGGCGCGAGGTGGTCGAGGTCCTCCGGCCCGGCCGGCAGCGGCCCGACCGACTCCGGCGGCTGCGAGATGCCGGCGTGCATCGGGCCGGCGGGGTGCGCCCTCATGACTGCACCTCCACGGGACCGATCATGTCGGTGCTCACATCCGCTCCGGCGCGCTGACGCCCATCAGGGCGAGACCGTTGGCGAGCACCTGGCGTGCCGCGACGCAGAGCGCGAGGCGGGCCCGGTGCAGGTCGGAGATCTCCTCGTCGCCCATCGGCAGCACGCGGCAGGCGTCGTAGAACTTGTGGTACGCGCTGGCCAGCGTCTCCAGGTACCGCGCGACCCGGTGCGGTTCGCGGAGCTCGGCGGCCGAGCGGACCACGTCCGGGAACCCGCCGAGGGTGCGGATCAGGTCGCCCTCCCGCGGGTGCTCGAGCAGGCCGTAGGCGTCGCCCGGGGTGAGCCCGAGGTCGGCCGCGTTGCGGGCCAGCGAGGACAGGCGGGCGTGCGCGTACTGGACGTAGAACACCGGGTTGTCGCTGGTCTGACGACTGATCACGTCCAGGTCGACGTCCAGGCTCGAGTCCACCGACGAGCGCACCAGCGAGTACCGGGCGGCGTCCACGCCGACGGCCTCCACGAAGTCCTCGAGCGTGACGATCGTGCCCGCACGCTTGCTCATCCGGACCGGCTCGCCGCCGCGGACCAGGTTCACCATCTGCCCGATCAGCACCTCGACCACCGACGGGTCGTCGCCGAACGCGGCCGCGACGGCCTTGAGCCGCACGGTGTAGCCGTGGTGGTCGGCGCCGAGCATGTAGATGCAGCGGTCGAAGCCGCGGGCGCGCTTGTCGCGCAGGTAGGCGATGTCACCGGCGATGTAGGCCGGGGTGCCGTCGCTCTTGATGACGACGCGGTCCTTGTCGTCGCCCTGCTCGGTGGAGCGCAGCCACCACGCGCCGTCCTTCTCGTAGAGCGCGCCGCTGTCCTTGAGCTGCTGGACCGACTCCTCCACCGCGCCGGAGGCGTGCAGCGACAGCTCGCTGAACCACACGTCGAAGTCGGTGCCGAACTCGTGCAGCGAGCTGCGCATCTCCTCGAGCATCAGCGCCACGCCCCGGTCGCGGAACGCCTGGTGGCGCTGCGCCTCGGGCAGGTCGAGCACACCGGGGTCGGCGTCCACGAGACGCTGGGCGATCTCGCCGACGTAGGCGCCGCCGTAGCCGTTCTCCGGCGTCGGTGCGCCGGTCGCCGCGGCGATCAGCGACGACGCGAAGTGGTCGATCTGCGCCCCGGCGTCGTTGACGTAGTACTCGCGGGTGACGTCGGCTCCCCGCGCGGCGAGGACCCGGCCCAGCGCGTCGCCGACGGCGGCCCACCGGGTGCCGCCCAGGTGCACCGGCCCGGTCGGGTTGGCCGAGACGAACTCGAGGTTGAGCTTCGTGCCGGCGAGCTCGTCGCCGGTGCCGAAGGCGGTGCCCGCCGCGAGCACGTCGCCGACGACGGCGCCCTGCGCGTCCGCGGCCAGGCGCAGGTTGATGAAGCCGGGGCCGGCGATCTCGGCGGCGGCGATGCCGTCGCGGGCGGCGAGCGCCTCGGCCAGCCAGGTCGCGAGGTCACGCGGCGGCACGCCAGCCTTCTTCGCGGTGCGGAGCGCGACGTTGGTCGCGTAGTCGCCGTGCTCGGGGTTGCGAGGACGCTCGACGCCGACGTCGTCCGGCAGCGCCGAGAGGTCCAGCGCTCGCTCGGTCAGCACGTCCCGGGCGACGTCACGGACCAGTTCTGCGAGCACGTCGGGATTCACCGTGATGATTCTAGGAGGTGGCGCTGAACGGCATGCGCCCCGGCGTTCGTAGACTCGGCCACACGTGACGCCCGCCCGCATCTCCCCCGGCGTCGTCCGCGACGGGGGCCGGCGCCGACCAGAGGGATCCGATGGCCAGCGGCAAGACCAGCAAGAACAAGCGCAAGCCGAACGTCAGCGCGGTCAACCAGCGCCAGACCCCCTGGCTGATGATCGGCGGCATCGCCCTGGTCGTCGTCCTGGCCGCGGTCTTCATCGGTTATCCGCTGCTCCAGCGCAACGAGAACCGCGCGTTCGTGCCCAGCGACGACAACCGCGACCCGTCGCTCGCGATCCCCGGTGTCGTCACCCAGCAGTACGAGGCCGGGCAGCACATCCTGCCGAACCAGCAGGTCGCCTACACCAACAGCCCGCCCTTCGGCGGCACGCACGACGGCTACTGGGCCGCCTGCGGTGGCGTGGTCTACCCGAACGCGGTGCGCAGCGAGAACCTCGTGCACTCGCTCGAGCACGGCGCGGTGTGGATCGCCTACGACCCGGCCCGGATCAACGGTGCGGCGCTGGACACCCTGACGGCGAAGGTCGACGGGCAGCCCTACACGGTGATGTCGCCCTACCCCGGTCTGGACCAGCCGATCGCGCTGCAGTCCTGGGGCCACCAGCTCAAGCTGGCCTCGGCCGACGACGAGCGGATCGACCAGTTCATCCGCTCGCTGCGGCTCAACCGCTTCACCTACCCCGAGGTCGGTGCGAGCTGTGACGCCCTCGGGCCGGGCGCGTTCGACCAGGACAACCCGCCGCCGTTCGTGCCGGCCCCGCCGCAGTCCGCGGTGAACCGGCAGACCGTCTTCGGTGAGCGTGACGCCGGCGCCCAGGGTGCGCAGCAGGACGGCGCCGTCCCCGGGCAGTGACCGTCCTCACGGGCGTGACTCTCGGCGCCTGCCCCGCGGGACGCCGCGGCGGAACCCCGCCGGAAGGCACAGTGGTGACGTGAGCGAGCAGACCGACACACGCGAACCGGCGACGACCGCGACCCCGGGGCCACCGCGCCCGGGGCCGTCGGGGGCGCCGTGGTGGTCGGTGGTCGTGCTGCTCGCCGTCGTCGCCCTGCTGGGTGGGCTGCTCGTCGGGGCGACGGGTCCGGGTGCCGCGTCACCGGACGCCGAGTCGGTCGACGTCGGCTTCGCCCAGGACATGTCGGTGCACCACCGTCAGGCCGTCGAGATGGCGTCCTGGGAACGCGACCGCACCGCCGACCCGGCGCTGCGCCAGCTCGCGTTCGACATCGAGACGACGCAGAACCAGCAGGTCGGGCGGATGCAGGGCTGGCTCGGCCTCTGGGACCAGCCGGCGGTCGGCACCGGCGGGCACATGGCCTGGATGGACGACGCCGCGCACGACGGACACGGCGCGGGTATGTCCGTGGCGACGATGCCCGGCATGGCCTCCAGCGCGGATCTGCGCCGGATGCGCCAGACCCCCGAGCCCGCACTCGACGTCGTGTTCCTGCAGCTCATGCTGCGTCACCACGAGGGCGGCGTGAGCATGTTGGAGTACGGCCGCGACCACGCCGAGACCGTCGAGGTGCGCAACCTCGCCACCCAGATCCTCAGCGCCCAGACCTCCGAGGCCGAGCTGATGAAGCAGCAGCTGGCCCGCCGCGGGGCCCGGCCGCTGCCGCTGTAGGCGGGCCCGGTCGCCGGGATGATCGTCGACGAGGCCCCACGCGGGCCCGTCGGCCCGGTGCGTTAGAGTTCACGGTGCACGGCCCCCGTAGCTCAGGGGATAGAGCGTCGCCCTCCGGAGGCGAAAGCGCAGGTTCGAATCCTGCCGGGGGCACCGATCCGGTGCCACGATCACGCAGTCGGCCCTTCACCTTCTCGACCTGGTGAAGGGCCGTTCTCGTGTCGCGTCGGGCATGAGAACGGCCCACCCGTTCACGTTCGAGCGATCCCGCCGGTGCGGTTCCCCCGGAACGCACCATCCGGCAGCAGGGGCCGTGTCACGATGGTCCGGACTTCCAGGAGGTGCGCGATGAACTCACTCACCGACCAGCCCGAACCCGCTCCGACGGACGACGACCTGTCGTTCGACGATCTCGCTCTCAGGCAGGGGGTGAAGCCGATCGACTCCCTGTCCGACCTGGCCGAACCGGGTCTATGGGAGTCGGACGAGGAGTACCAGGACTTCCTGGACGACCTCTACGCCTCGCGGCGCGCCGGGCTGGAGTGACTCCGCTCGTCCTGGACACCGACGTCGCCTCAGCGGTGTTGAAGGGCCGCGTGCCCGCCTCGCTCGCCCGTTCGCTCACCGGACGCCGACTCGCCATCACGTTCGTGACCGTCGGCGAACTCACCCAGTGGACCTTCCTCCGGAACTGGGGACCGCAGCGCCGCGCCGGGCTGGACCGCTTCGTCTCGGGAGTCGTCGTCCTCCCCTACAGCACCAGGGTCGCCACGATCTGGGGCGAGGTCCAGGCGCACGCCCAGATCCGCGGGCGGCCACGTCCGATCAACGACAGTTGGATCGCCGCGTGCTGCCTCGCCCGTGATCTCCCGCTCGCGAAACTCAACGGCAAGGATTTCGCCGACTTCGCCGAACACGAAGGCCTCGAACTCCTCTGACCCATGCCCTCCGTCGTCGGACGGGGCGCGGGCCCTTCCAGGGCGCCGAACCGGGTGCGGTCGCTTCGATGCGTGTCGATCACGCCGCGGGCCGCCGCGCCACCAGGTAGGCGTGCGACGTCCTCTCCCCGCGGTCCGCGGCGCGTTCGGTGCGGATCCGGACGTCGAGACCGGCCGTGGTCAGCAGCGCCGCGACGTCGTCGGGGCGGCGACGGTGGAAGTCCAGGGCGATGTCGTGGCCGAGGGCCTCGGACAGACGGCTCGGCTCGTCACCGACCTGGAACGTCAGCAGGAGGTACCCGCCGGGCGCCAGGGCACGGTGGAACCCGGTGAACACCCCGGGCAGGTCGTCGTCGGGGACGTGGATCGTCGAGTAGTAGGCGACGAGCCCGGCGAGCGAGAGGTCGGCGACGTCGAGGGCGGTCATCGAGCCGGCGGCGAAGGTGACCTCCGGGTAGCGCACCGAGGCCGCGGCGACCATCCCCGGGGACAGGTCGACACCGGAGACGGCGAGGCCGAGCCGTCGCAGGTGCGCCGTCACGTGCCCGGCGCCGCTGCCGACGTCGAGCACCGGGCCGTCGCCGGTGGAGCGCACGAGCTCGGCGAACAGCCCCAGCACGGCCCGGTCCAGCGGCTTCCCAGCGAGCTCGTCGCGGAAGTGCTCGGCGTAGTCGTCGGCGAGGGCGTCGTAGGACTCCCGGGTCGCGCGCAGGAAACCGGGTTCGTCCACGGCGAGGACGCTAGCCCCGCGCCGTCACCCGAACAGAGGTGACTCGTCGTGACGCATACCACCACGACGGCGCGTTTGGCCCAGCGTCCGTGCAGCGCACGGACCGATTCAGCCTGCCCCCACCGCCGGTCAGGGGAGCCTCTGTTTGCTGGTGACGGCCGCGCGATCACGACAACCTGACGCGCATGACCACCGCCCAGGACATGCCCCAGGTTCAGCAGTGCTCCGCCACCCAGTGCTCGTACAACGAAGACTCCAGCTGCGGCGCGGGGGCGATCACGATCTCCGGTGACCACGCACACTGCGGAACGTTCGTCGAGATCTCGTTCCGCGGCGGCTCGGGCGGCAACGCCCTGGTCGGCGCCTGCCACCGTTCCGAGTGCCGGTTCAACGAGAAGCTCGAGTGCACCGCGTCGTCGGTGAACATCGGCAAGGGCGCCGACGCCGCCGACTGCCTCACCTACGAGGCCAGGTAGAGCAGCTCCTCCCAGGCGACCTCGCCGTTCCGGTCGACCCGCAGCGCGCGGTCGGCGACGGCGAGGGCCGCCACCGGGTCGATGTCGTCCACCAGGACGGCGACCCCGCCGGTGGCGAGGTCGCGCAGAGCGGCCAGCACCGTGCCGCGGTCGTGCGCGTCGAGACCGTCGGTGAGGCGGTCGACGAGGACCATCGCGGTGTCCCCGCCCCGGGCCGCGGCGACGGCGGCGAGCCGGTCGCCCACCGGGTCGGCCTCCCGCGCGCGCAGCCGCACGACGGCGGCGTCGTGGCCGGACCCGCAGCGCCCGGTCGCGTCGTCGAGGCGATTCATCAGCCGGCGCCGTGGCACGGACGGGCCGAGCAGCACCGTGATGCTGTCGGTCGGCAGACGTAGCGACATGAGCCCTCCCTCACCGTTACCCAGGCCAGCCTAACCGCCGGGAACGGTGCAGTGAAGGTGTTGTGACACTCAGGTCGTCGGCTCGCCGTACATCTCGCCGAGCGGGTCGGAGATGAACTCGATCCGGGCGCCGTCGGGATCCTGGGTGTAGATCGAGGATCCGGAGTGCACGAAGTACTCGATGCCCCGCTCGTCGAGCCGGCCCTTGATCTCGTGCCACTGCTTCTCCGGCACCGAGATCGCGACGTGGTGCAGCCCGCCGAGGACCTCCGCGTACGGCGCGGGCTTCACGCCGGGCAGGTCGAAGAAGGCCAGGCAGTTGCCGTTGCCGACGTCGAAGAAGAAGTGCGTCGACCCCGCCAGGTCGCGGTTCTCGAACAGCACCGTCACCGGGAAGCCGGCCACGTTCTGGTACCACTCGACGGTCGTGGCGACGTCGGCGCAGATCAGAGCAGTGTGGTGGATGCCCCGCCCGGTGCTCGCCGGGCGGTGGTCGTGGGAGAACAGGAACTCGTCGCGGATCCGGTCCCGCGACTCGCTCAGGTCCTTGCGCTCGTCCTCGGTGATCAACGACGCCTTGTCGGACATGGGTCTCTCCTTCGTTCGAGGGGCGTTCGGGAGGGGTGGGCGAGGCCTCAGCCGCCGATCGTCGCGTGCATCTCCCAGACCAGGATCTCGGAGGCCTGCGTCGCGGTCACCTTCTGCCCCCCGGTGGCGGTGAACCGGACGGCGTCGCCCGTGCCCAGCGGCCCGGCACCCTCCAGCACCACCTCACCCCGCGGGACGAACAGGTGCAGGAACGGCGCGTCCGGCAGCTCGACGTGCTGTCCCGGCTGCAGGCGCGCGGCGTGCAGCGCGGCGTGACGGTTGGCGATCCGGATCGCGGTGTCGCCGTCGTGGCGCTCCATCCCGGACGCGACCGGCACCAGCGCGCCGGAGAGCAGCTCGGCGTCGATCTCGCGCTGCTCGTAGCCGGGGGTGACACCGGCGGAGTCGGGCAGGACCCACATCTGCACGAAGTGCACGGGCTCGCTGTGGGCGTCACCGCCCTGCAGGCGCCAGGAGTCGTTCTTCTCCGAGTGCAGGATCCCCGTGCCGGCGCTCATCCTCTGGGCCAGCCCGGGGTAGATGACGCCGGAGTGACCGGTGGAGTCCTGGTGCACCAGTGAGCCCTGCAGCACCCAGGTGACGATCTCCATGTCGCGGTGCGGGTGGGTGTCGAAGCCCTGCCCGGCCGTCACGACGTCGTCGTTGTTGACCATCAGCAGGCCGTGGTGGGTGTTGCCCGGGTCGTAGTGCCCGCCGAAGGAGAACGAGTGGTGCGAGTACAGCCAGGGGATCGCCGTCGCGAAACGGTCGGCGGCACGGCGGACGTCGACCCGGGGGGCGAGCGTCGTCTCGGTCATGGGTGGATCCTCCCGGCGCGTAGTTGCAGATGCAACGACCTCGTGGCGCTCTCCACTATTCCCCGGACCGGGAGGGCCCGTACAGACGCCCGCCGCCGGGCACGCGATGCGTGCCCGGCGGCGTGGGGGCCGGAGGTCCGGCCGGTGCGATCGAGGTCGATCAGTGCTTGTCGCGGCCCGAGACCCGGTGGTTCGGGTCGTCGATCTCGACCTGCTCCTTGCGGACCTTGTCCGAGACGGTGTGGTCCTCGGTCACGGTGCGGGTGTCGAGGCGGACCTTCTCCACGGCCTCGGTGGTCTTGTCGACGACCGGGCGCTCGGCGTGCAGGGTCACCTCGTGGGTGTCCTCGCCGATCGTCGCGCCACGGGCCGGGGTGCCGTCGGCGACGGGCTCGCGCTCGAGCCGCACCTCCTCGTGGCTGACCGGCACGGTGACCTGCTGGTCCTCGGTCACGACGTACTTGCGCAGGCGGACCTTGCCGGTCTCCTCGGTCTCGGTGCCGACGCGCAGGCGCTCCTCGTGACGGGTCATTGAGCCCTTGTCGTCACGGTCGGTGGCCCGGTCGGTGGCACGGTCCCGGTCGCGGACGTCGCCGGCGGCCGTCCGGCCGGTGGCGTCGCCGTGGCCGGTCGCGGCGTGGTCGCCGGAGACGTTGTAGTGGCGACGCAGCTCGTCCTCCTCGCGACCGGAGAGGTGCTCCGAGGTCTGGCCGACGTGCGGGGCGTCCTTCACGGCCGCCTTCTGTACGCCCAGCGCGACGTCGCCGCCCTTGACGTCGGCGCCGTCGAGCGGCACGAAGCTCTCCTTCATGCCGAACAGGCCGGTGTTCACCGTGGCCCACGTCG
Organism: Pseudonocardia sediminis; assembly: GCF_004217185.1. Taxonomy (NCBI): domain Bacteria; kingdom Bacillati; phylum Actinomycetota; class Actinomycetes; order Pseudonocardiales; family Pseudonocardiaceae; genus Pseudonocardia; species Pseudonocardia sediminis. The sequence continues at coordinate 5,284,112 of NZ_SHKL01000001.1, forward strand.
GGGTGCCGCTGCGCTCGTCGAGGTAGACCTGGCCGATCTTGCCGACCTTCTCGCCCTGGGCGTCGTACGCCTGACGGCCGATGATCTCGCGGGTCATCTTCTCGGTGATCATTTCGGTTTCAGCCTCCGTGCTGGTGCGGTGTGTGCGATCGCCGTGCTCGTGATCGCTGACACAACCAGGGTCGGCAGCGGCGCCGGTTGATACACCGAATCCTTGCCGCACAAGCCCATCGAGGGAGGTCAGTGCCTCTTACGGGACCCGAAGGGGTGCTTCCGGACAACCCGGGGTGACGACCGGACCGGACCGTGCGACCGCTCATCGTCGAGTTTGCGGGACCCCGTCCCCGGGCAGGTGTCCGCCCCTCCGGAACGGGGACGATCTTGGTCGAGACGGGCACGAGAGGGGCGTTCCACTGAAAGCGTGCCAATTCCGCCCGCGCTCGGTGGCCCCGCCGGGTCATGGCATCGTTGTCGCGTGCTGGGCGTCGATGCGGCCACGATCCCGTTGGAGTCGACGGTCGTCGTCGTCTGTGTCGTGGCCGTCGCGATGCTCGCGGTGGTGGTGCTGGCCGGGGGCTGGAACCGGTGGTCGCACCCGGGGCCCGCGCGCGCGGTGTCGCTGCTGGTGGCCGTCGCGGCCGTGGTCGCCACCGGCGGCGTGCTGGTGAACCGGGCCGGCGGCTTCTACCCGACGCTCGGCTCGCTGTCGGCGACCCCGCCGGGCGGGGTCGTGCCGGTGGCGCGGGTCCCGGTCCGGACCGGACGCGGACGGCTGACCACGCTGCACCCCGGACACGGGCTGGGTGACGTCGAGGCCTACCTGCCCGCCGCCTACTCCGACCCCACCCTGGCGCAGGCGCTGTTCCCCACCGTCGTGTGGACCGGCGGCCCGCTGTCGGCCTCACCGCTGCCGGACCGCCTCGACGCGGCGGTCGACGGGGACCGGATGCCGCCCGTCGTGGTGCTCGCGGCCCCGGGCGGCCGGGTCCGCGGACTGCGCGCCGTGGCCGGATCCCTGCTGCGCCTGCGACCGGACCGGGAGGCCTGGGCCGTCGTCGGCCCGGTGTCCGACGGTCGCTGCCCGGTCGACGTGGCGCTGCGCGCACCCTCCGACTACGCGGCAGCGACCGGACGGGCGTGCCGGGAGCTCCCGCACGACCCCCGCCCGTCGCAGATCCTGGCGACAGCGCTCGCCGACCGCCCCGACGACGTGGGCGCCGCGCGGCGGATCGGCGGCGCGTCGACACCGTCGGCGCCGGTCGGCACCGAGATCGTCCCGGCCGGGACCGGCGCCGGTGCCGTGCTCGACGACCAACTGCAGTGGCTGGGCTCGCACCTCGCGGGCCCGGTCGTGACCGGCGAAGGAGGAGGCCGTCGTGAACCGGCCTGAGACGACGGGGACCGAGCCGGAGGAGCAGCCGCCCGCGCGGCGTGCCGCGACGGTCGTCCCGGATCCGGAGGCCCGCCGCCGGCGGCTGTCCGATGCGGCCACCGTGCGTGCCGTCGTCTGGTTCGCCCGGCTCGTCGCGCTGTTCACGATCGCCACGGCCGTCTTCCCGGCGCCGCGACGGATGTTCGGCGGGGAGCTGCGCAGCTCGCTCGGCCTGCCGCCCGCGGTCGGCCTGGCGGGCACGGTGCTCACGCTCGTCGCCGGCGTCGCGGTGCTGCTGCTGGCCACCGGGCTGCGCCGGCGCAAGCAGCGGGCGTGGTGGCTGGCTGTCGCGACGACCGTGGTGCTGACCGTGGTCAACGTGCTGCACATGGTCGACGAGCGGCGCGGGCTCGTCGCCACGATCGCCACCGTCGCACTGCTGGTGGCCCTGTACCTGACCCGGCGCTACTTCGTCGCCCGGCAGGACCCCGGCGGGCTCGGGCGGTCGGTGCGCTCGCTCCTGGAGTTCGCGCTGGCGGGGTTCGTGCTGGTCTGGGTGCTGCTGGCGCTCAACCACCGTCGTCTCGAGGGCCGGCCCGGGTGGGGGCAGGAGGCCGCGCAGGCCGCTCTGTCACTGGTCGGGGTGTCCGGCCCGATCGCGTTCCGCGCCGAGTGGCTCGACGACCTGACGGCCACGATCGGCCTGACGTTCGGTGTGGTCGCGATCGTCGTCGCCGGCTACCACCTCCTGCGCTCCCCCGAGCCGCGCCCCAGCCTCGCGGCCGAGGACGAGGAGCGGTTGCGCGCGCTGCTGGCGCGCCGCGAGGGCGACTCGCTGGGCTACTTCGCGCTGCGCCGTGACAAGGGCGCCGTCTTCTCCCCCGGCGGCAAGTCCGCGGTGTCCTACCGCGTCATGGCCGGGGTGGCGCTCGCCTCCGGCGACCCCGTCGGCGACGTCGGCGCCTGGCCCGGCGCGATCGAGGCGTTTCTCGAGGAGTGCGTGCAGAACGCCTGGTCCCCGGCCGTCCTCGGGTGCTCCGAACGCGGTGCGACGGCGTGGGCCAAGGCCGGGCTGGACGCGCTGGAGCTGGGCGACGAGGCGGTGCTCGACGCCGCCACGTTCTCCCTGGACGGACGCCCGATGCGCGGCGTACGCCAGGCCGTCAACCGGATGCAGCGGGCCGGGCACACCGCCGTCGTGCGCCGCCTGTCCGACCTCGACGAGGCGGAGCGGTCCGAGGTCGCCGAGCGCGCACACCGCTGGCGAGGCACCGGCGACGGTGGGGATGCCCGGTCCGCCGAGGAGCCCATCGAGCGTGGCTACTCGATGGCCCTGTCGCGTGTCGCCGACCCCGCCGACCCGGAGGCCGTGCTGGTCACCGCCGAACGCGACGGCGAGCCGTGCGGGTTGCTGCAGCTCGTCCCGTGGGGCCCGGACGGGCTGTCACTGGACCTGATGGTGCGCCCCGCCGACGCCGACAACGGCGTCAACGAGCTGCTGATCGCCGAGCTGATGGCGGCCGCGCCGGGCCTGGGGGTGAAGCGGGTGTCGCTGAACTTCGCGGTGTTCCGTTCCGCGCTGGAGCGCGGCGAGCGGATCGGGGCCGGTCCGGTGGCCCGGTTCTGGGCGCGGCTGCTGCACTTCGCGTCGCGCTGGTGGCAGATCGACTCGCTGTACCGCTTCAACGCGAAGTTCCGGCCCGAGTGGTCGCCGCGTTACGTCATGTTCCCGGCGGTGCGCGACCTGCCGCGGATCCTGTTCGTGGTGCTGGAGGCCGAGGGCTTCGGGGGACGCCCGCCGCTGCTCCTGCGCTTCCTGCGCCGGTGACGCCGATCCCGTTCGTCGACCCGAACGGCGACGGCCTGCTCGGGTTCCACGCCTCGACGGTCCGGCTCGACAGCGGTGCGGTGGTCGCGGTGCTGGCCGGGGTCGCCGTCGTCGCGGTGCTGGTGCTCGGGTGGAGCTGGGGGTCCTGGCGCCGCCGTCCCGCCATCGGGCGGTCGGTGACCGCGCTGGTCGCGACGGCGGCGGTCGTCGCGGCGTGCGGGGCGGGCGCGAACCTGCTCGGCGGCTTCTACCCGACGCTGGGCTCGCTGCTCGGGTCCTCGCCCAACCCCGGCGAGGGCACCGTCGCCGACATCGGGCCGGACGGCACCGGGCTGGCGGCGGCGCTGCCGCTGATCGCCGCCCGCTCCGCGGACGGGCACGGCTCCACGGTGCACCTGCTCCTGCACGGCGGGCGGTCGGGGATCACCCGCGACGCCGACGTCTACCTGCCCGCCGGGTACACCGACCCGGACAACGCCGACCTGCACTACCCCGTCGTCGAGTGGCTGTCCGGGTTCCCCGGCGAGCCGCGCGAGGTGGCGTCACTGTTCGGGGTGCCCGATCTGGTCGACGCCGCGATCGCGACGCACCGGATGCCGCCGGCGGTCGTGGTGATCCCGGACATCAACGGCGAGCCCCGCTTCGGCCACGACGAGGAGTGCGTGGACGCCGAGCACGGCGTCGCCGACGACACCTACCTGAGCACCGACGTCGCGGACTGGGTGCGCGCGACGCTGCGGGTCCGCACCGACCGCGACGCCTGGGCGCTGTCCGGGTGGTCCTCGGGCGGCTACTGCGCGATGAACCTGGCGCTGCGCCACCCCGACCTCTACGGCGTGGCCGTCAGCCAGAGTGGCTACGACCGGACCCCGTCCGACGTGGTGACCGGCAACCTGTTGGGCGGGCGGGCCGACCTCGCCGCGGCGAACGACGTCGTCGTCGCGCTGCGCGGGCACCCGGCCCCGCTGGCGATCCTGGTCACCGCCGGCGACGACGAGACCGACGAGCGCGCCGCCCTGGAGCGGGTCACGGCCGCGGCGACGGCACCGGTGACGGTCGAGCCGATGGTCTTCCCCGGCGGCGGGCACAACCAGAACGCGGTCCGCGCGCAGCTGCCCGTGATCGTGGACTGGCTGGGCCGGCACCTGCCCCCGCCGCACGGAACGGACGCCCCGACGGCGGCCGGCGCCGAGGTCGTCCCCGCCCCGCCGGTGCCGGCCCGCGCGTTGCCGACCGCGGCACCGGGCCCCTGACGATCAGCCGCCGGGGTGCTCGTCGAGGAAACGGCGCAGGGGCGCGAACAGGTCGTCGCGGGCGCGGAGCTCGCCGGGGGTGAGCCAGGCCAGGCCGGCGGCCTTGTCCGGCTCGAGGATCGTCGCCGTCCCGGCGGTGACGGTGCAGGCGAGGAACAGCGTCACGTAGTGGCGTCCGGCCTCGGGCATCGGGTCGTCGGTGAACCCCAGCCGGGCCGTTGCGGTGACCGTCAGCCCGGTCTCCTCGGCGGTCTCGCGCACCGCCGTCGTCTCCGGGGACTCGCCGAACTCCTGGTGCCCGCCGGGCAGGCCCCACGTCCCGGCGCCGTGCGCTCCGACACGGCGCAGCACCAGCCACCGCCCCGCATCCTCGACGACGGCCGCGACCCCGACCCGCACCTCCGGCATGGGAGCAGATCGTAGGTGCGCACCCCGGCCGGACCGGCCTACTTTCGGGTCATGAGCCGATTCGCCGAGGTCGCCTTCACCCCGTCGGTCCGCGAGGTCCAGCGTGAAGAGGGCAGCGACCGCGCCGTCGGCCGGATGCTCGACGGCGCGGGACCGGAGCGGCTGGGCCCCGACGAGGCCGCGTTCGTCACCGCCCGCGACGGCTTCTACCTGGCCAGCGTCGGCTCCTCGGGCTGGCCGTACGTGCAGTTCCGGGGCGGTCCGGCGGGCTTCGCACACGTCGTCGACGACGGCGCGACGATCGCGTTCGCCGACGTGCGCGGCAACCGGTAGTACGTCACGACCGGCAACCTGCGCGACGACGACCGGGTCGCGCTGTTCTTCATGGACTACGCCCGCACGACCCGGCTCAAGGTCCTCGGCCACGCCCGCGAGATCGACCCGGACGCGGCCCCGGACCTCGCGGCCGAGCTGTGGGAGCCGCGTACCGACGGGCGGGTGGAGCGGATCGTCGCGATCCGGGTCGAGGCCGCGACGTGGAACTGCCCGCAGCACATCGCCCCGCGCTACACCGTCGAGGAGTTCGCCCCGGCGGTCGCCCGGCTGCGCGACCGGATCGCCGTCCTGGAGAAGGAGAACGCCGACCTGCGGGCCGCGGGCACCTGACCCGGCCCGGCCGGGCGACCCGGCGGGTCAGGCGGCGGGGCTCCGGAGACCGGGGGCGGGCCGGGCGACGGGTCGCGCGACCGGAGCACCCGACGACGGGACGGCCGCGCGCACCGGGGACGGAAGGCGCGGGGGACGCTGCGCCACCGCCGGCGGCGAGGCGGCCGGACGGCTGTTCAGCACGCCCGCGAGCACCGCGACCAGGTCGGGCAGCGAGACGTAGGTACGGTCCGGGAGCCGGTCGAGCATCGACCGGGTCACCATGTCGCAGCCGTACCACTCGGCCTCGGTGACGACCTGCCAGCGCGGCGCCGGGAACGTGAGCCCGGCGAGGACCCCCGCGAGACGCTGATGCAGCGCGACCGCGAGCGGGTCGACGGCGGGGGACGGAGCGGGGCGCACATCGCTCGCACGGGGACCGGGTGCGGGACGGGTAGACATCGGGGGGTTCCTCTCGGCAGGGGCGGACGAGGTCCGCACGTCACCTTCTTTCCCATTTTCCCGGACGGGTAATCCTTGTCACACCCATCGATCGTGGCGACGGGGTGTCGCCTCGGCTCGCACGTGGGCCTCGACGTTGTTGCGGCAGACTGCGGACCACCGCACCCGCCACACCGGAGAGCTCCCCGATGACGTTCCGCTCCGCCTACCGGCACCACTTCCTGCGCGTCGCCGCCGCGACGATCCGCACCACGATGGCCGACCCGGCCGCGAACGCCGACGCGGTGCTGACGACGGCGCGGGAGTGCCACGACGACGGCGTCGGCCTGGTCGTGTTCCCCGAGCTGACGCTGTCCGGTTACTCCATCGAGGACGTCCTGATGCAGGACACGCTGCTCGACGTCGTCGAGCAGCACCTCGTCGCTCTGGCCGCCGCGACCGCGGACCTGCTGCCCGTCCTCGTCGTCGGCGCCCCGTTGCGGCACCGTCACCGGATCTACAACGGGGCCGTCGTGATCCACCGTGGACGGATCCTCGGGGTCGCGCCGAAGTCGTACCTGCCGACGTACCGGGAGTTCTACGAGCGCCGCCAGGTCGCCCCGGGCGACGACCAGCGGGGCACGATCCGGATCGGTGGCGACGATCACCCGTTCGGCCCCGACCTGTTGTTCAGTGCCACCGACCTGCCGGGGTTCGTGCTGCACGCCGAGGTCTGCGAGGACTTCTGGGTGCCGGTCCCGCCGAGTGCGGAGGCCGCGCTGGCCGGGGCGACCGTGCTGGCCAACGTCTCCGGCAGCCCGATCACGGTCGGGCGGGCCGACCAGCGACGGCTGCTGTGCCGCTCGGCGTCGTCGCGCTGCCTGGCCGCCTACGTCTACGCCGCGGCCGGCGAGGGCGAGTCGACGACCGACGTCGCCTGGGACGGCCAGACGATGATCTACGAGAACGGCGAGCGCCTCGCCGAGTCCGACCGGTTCCCGAAGGGCGCGCAGCGGGCCGTCGCCGACGTCGACCTGGACCTGATCGCCGCCGAGCGCCGCCGGATGGGCACGTTCGACGACAACCGGCGCACCCACGCCGACCGCGTCGACGGGTTCCGGACGATCGCGTTCACGCTCGACCCACCGGACCGCGACATCGGCCTGAAGCGGTCCGTCGAGCGCTTCCCGTTCGTGCCCGCGGACCCCGAGCGCCTGGAGCAGGACTGCTACGAGGCCTACTCGATCCAGGTGTCCGGGCTGGAGCAGCGGCTGCGCGCGATCGGGCAGCCGAAGGTCGTGATCGGGGTGTCCGGCGGCCTGGACTCCACGCACGCGCTGATCGTCGCGGCCCGGGCGATGGACCGCGAGGACCGTCCGCGCAGCGACATCCTGGCGTTCACCCTGCCCGGGTTCGCGACCGGCGAGCACACGAAGAACAACGCGATCGCGCTGTCCGAGGCCCTCGGCGTCACGATCGAGACGATCGACATCACGCCGACGGCGCGCACCATGCTGGCCGAGATGGACCACCCGTTCTCCCGCGGCGAGGCCGTCTACGACGTGACGTTCGAGAACGTGCAGGCCGGTCTGCGCACCGACTACCTGTTCCGGCTGGCCAACCAGCGGAACGGGATCGTGCTCGGCACCGGCGACCTCTCCGAGCTGGCGCTGGGGTGGTCCACCTACGGCGTCGGCGACCAGATGTCGCACTACAACGTCAACGGCGGGGTGCCGAAGACGCTGATCCAGCACCTGATCCGCTGGGTGATCAGCTCCGAGCAGTTCGACGACGACGTCAGCGCCGTCCTGCAGTCGGTGCTCGACACCGAGATCACCCCCGAGCTGGTGCCCACGGCCGAGGGTGAGGAGGTGCAGTCGAGCGAGGCCAAGGTCGGCCCGTACGCGCTGCAGGACTTCACGCTGCACCACGTGCTCCGCTACGGCTTCCGGCCCTCGAAGATCGCGTTCCTGGCCGGGCACGCCTGGTCCGACGCCTCCGCCGGGCAGTGGCCGCCGGGGTTCCCGGACGACCGTCGCCCGGAGTACTCCCCCGCCGAGATCCGCCGATGGCTCGAGGTGTTCGCGCAGCGGTTCTTCTCGTTCAGCCAGTTCAAGCGCTCGGCCCTGCCGAACGGCCCGAAGGTCTCCCCGACGGGTGCCCTCTCGCCGCGCGGGGACTGGCGTGCGCCGTCGGACATGTCGGCCCGGATCTGGCTGGAGGAGATCCGTCGTGAGGTGCCGGAGGAGTGATCAGTGTTTCGGTTGCGATACGCGACAGTGGTGTCGCGTATCGCCGCCGATCCGCCGATCATCTAATCCTTACCGACTCGGCCGAACCGCCACGGGCTGTCGCGAACCGCTCGTAGAATCCCTGCGTGGCCGAGATCGTGAACCCGCATCTGCGCGGGGCGGTGGATCACCTGATGACGCAGGTGACACCGGAGAACGTGCTGGGCGTGCGGAAAGTGCTCCTCCAAGAGGTGAGACGGCTTCGCGACACGATCGACCGGTACGAAAACCCCAGCGACTTCGCCGGAGAGCCGGAGGCGCCGGGTCGGATGGGGACGCCGGCGAGCGGCTTCCGCATCGGGCGCTGCAGCGACGATCCGGTCTCCGGGCCGGCCCAGATCTCGTTCCAGCGGAAGATCGACGCCGTGGTCGGCGACTGCAAGCGGTATGTCGCCGATCTGAATACCGCAGCGGAAGGATTGAAGGATGTCGCCCGGCGATACAGCCTCACCGAAGAGCAGATCGAGCAGTCCTTCGAATCGGTCAAACTGAGGTGGTGAGATTTCCGTACCTCGTGGCAGTAGGGGCAACTTGCCTCACCGCCCTTGTCGCCACCTCCTGCGGCGCCGCGGGATCCGCTTCGCCGCCCCGTGACGGTGTCTTTCCCGACCGTCCTCAGGCCGTCGACATCGAGTCGCTCGATCCCTGTCGCGCCATGACCACTGTTCAGGCGCAGGAGTGGCAGATCACCACGTCGTCGAGGGTCGACGTCAGGCCATCCCTGCCGAGTTGCGCCTTCCGCACGGCGGGTGATGTCAGCTATACGGCCCAACTGCTCAAGTACACGCCTGCGGCAAAGCTGCTGCCCGGTGCTCCCGGCCAGGAAGGTATCGAAGGACTGACGAATCCGACCCAAACCGAAGTGGACGGGTTCGGCGCGGTCGAGGCGCGTCTCACGCGGGGATCCCCCGCCGACTGCGCGATCACTGTCGACACCGGCGACACGTCGAGCATGCAGTTCATCTACAAGACCCTCGACGTCGACGCCGCGTCCCCGGCCGACCTCCAGACCGGCTGCAACGAGGCACGTCGCTTCGCCCAGCTCGGCCTCGAGAACCTGGCTCCGGGGTGACGGTGGTTCCGCACCCCGATACCGACGGCCCGGAACCGAACCGTGCGCGCCGAGATGCGGCTCATCGCGAATCGTCGATCTCCGCCCAACGCTGAGACGCATCTCGGCGGTTGTCGGGCCGCGTCCGCGGTTCGGCCGAACCGCTACGTGAGTGGTTCGAGCAGGCGTTGCGGGGACAGGAGTGCCCGGCCGACGGGCTCGGCGGGCTCCGGCTCGCCCGCCAGGCCCGGTCCGGGGTGCACCCGGATCTCACCCGCCTCCGGCGTCGCGCCACACGAGGGGCACCGGCCGGCGTCGTCGAGCTCGGCGTCGCCGGATCCGGTGTCGCAGGCGACGTGCCGGAAGATCCGTCGGCGGGGCACGGCCGCGGCGTGCCGCTCGCCCCAGCCGTAGAGCGCGTGCAGCGCCGGCCACAGCTCCTGCCCGCGCTCGGTGAGCAGGTACTCGACCCGGCCCGGACCGGCCTCCTCGCGGCGCAGCACACCGGCCTCGGTCAGCGACTCCAGACGCTCGGCCAGCACCGCCCGGGGCACTCCGAGATGACGGTGCAGATCGGTGAACCGGCGCACGCCGTAGAAGCAGTCCCGCAGGATCAGCAACGTCCAGCGCTCGCCGACGACCTCGAGCGCGCGGGCCAGCGAGCAGGCCTGCGAGGCGTAGTCGGATCCGAGCGGCATCCCGTCATCGTACGCGCATGGTTCGATCACCGAACCGCATCGTGCTAGCGTCCGGTTCGGCCATCGAACCCTCGCCCGGGAGACGCCCATGGAACGCCGCACCGTCACCGTCTCCGCGCTCGGAACGCTGCTCGCACTGGTGTCCTACACCGCGCCGCTGACCACGCTGCGGTCCATCTCCGCCGATCTCGGGTCGGGACCGTCCGGGCAGTCGTGGATCCTCAGCTCGATGAGTCTGGGGCTCACCGCGGCACTGCTCACCGCCGGCACGCTGGCCGACGAGCACGGCCGTCGGCGGCTGTTCGTGCTGGGCGGGGTGGTGCTCGCGGTGGCCTCGGCGGCCGGTGCGGCGTCTCCGGGCACGGTGGTGTTCGTCCTCGGGCGGGTCGTGCAGGGCGTGGGCGCCGCCGCGATGATCGCCTGCAGCCTCGCCCTGATCAGTCACGCGATCCCGCCGGGACCGGCGCGGGCCCGCGCGACCGGTCTCTGGGGTGCCGCGCTGGCCGCGGGCATCGCCTCCGGACCGGTCCTGTCGGCGCTGATCCCGTGGCGGGTGTTCTACGTCCTGATCGCAATGGCGGCGCTGGGGATCGCCGTGGCCGCCCGGTCGCTGCTGACGGAGTCCACCTCGGGCGAACCGCGCCGGGTCGACCTGCCGGGCATGGTGCTGCTCGCGGCCGGCCTGTCGGCGTTGCTGGCCGGTCTCACCGAGGCACGCCGGCTGCCGATCGGGCCGGTCCCGATCCTGCTGCTCGTCGTCGGGGTGCTGCTGCTCGCCGGGTTCGTGGTGGTGCAGCGGCGCTCGTCGCACCCGATGGTCGCGCTCGGACTCTTCCGCAGTCCCGGGCTGGTCGCGGCCACGACCGCGAGCCTGGCGACCGGGCTCGGCGTGATCGCGGTGTCGTCGTTCCTGCCGGTCGTGCTGCAGCGCGGTCAGGGTCACGGAGCGTTGTTCGCGGCGCTGCTGCTCCTGGGCTGGTCCGGGACGAGCATCGTCACCGCCCTGCTGACCCGCCGGATCAGCGAGCGGATCACCGGAGCCGTCCGCCTGGGTGCCGGGCTCGTGGTGGTCGCGGTGGGGATGGTCCCGATGGTCTGGGTGCGTCCGGACTCCGGGGCATGGCTCGTGCTGACCGGGCTGATCGTCGCCGGGCTGGGCACCGGCGTCGTCAACGCGACACTGGGCCGTGAAGCCGTCGCCAGCGTTCCGGCGAACCGGGCCGGCATGGGCAGCGGGATCAACAACACCAGCCGCTACCTCGGCGCCGCGATCGGCGTGACGCTGGTGTCCGTCCTGAGTACACCCTCCGGCACCGAGTCGCCGGAGGTGTTGCTCGACGGCTGGGACGTCGCCGTCGTCGTCTGCATCGTGCTGACGGTGCTCTGCGCCGGGGTCGTCCTGGCCTGCACCCGCCGGGCCCCGGCGGCGAGCCCCGTCGCGAGCTGAATCCACGGCGACCGTCCACACCCGAAACACCTCTCGCCGCGACCCCGACACCGTTCACCGAACCGCTCACGGCTTCGCTCGGCGAAGTCAGGCCGTTTCCGGGAATGGTCGCCGATTCGACACGTCCGCCGGTGCCGGGCGATTACGCGAACACCGACGCGATGACGACGATTCCACGGCCCGGCCGGAATGGTGTCCACCGAACGGAGCCGGGTGCGTTCGGCCGTCGGGCCGACGGGGAACGCCCGGTCCGCCGTCACCGACCGCATCGGGAGCGGGCACCTCGCGACCGGCGTGACGCGCCCACGGGCGAGCCCCGGACCGGTCGGCCGAACCGGCGACACCGCGCCGACACGCCGTACGGACAGGACCGGGACGGCGACCGCTCGGCGCGCCGAGGTGACCCGACCGCTCCGGGACCGACCCGGCCGGTCGAACCGCCGATCTACGGAACGTAGCCGGACGTGCGCCGGGTGTAGGTGACCGTCCGTGGCCGCCTCGCACGACGACGGAGCCTCGCACCCGGCCCGGCGGCGCCGTGAATCGCGCCGGGAACGGCACCGGGGAACGCACCGGAAAAGAAATCGGCGGCCGTCTCGGGAATCGTCGATCGGCGCCGTCGGAACGTGATCGAACACACCGCCGGAATCGTCGACATCCCCGGGAACCGCCGTTCTCCGGCGAACCGGCGACGGGCCCGGCCCCCTGTCCCGGACAAGATCGTGAGTACTAGCGTGCCCCGCAATCGACCTGGAGGTGAGTCTTGGCACTCGCATCGATCCTGTCCGAGATGCCCGATCTGCTGCGCCGGACGCTCGACGAGCACACGCCGGACGCGAACGGGTACTGCCGTGAGTGCCGTGACGCCACCGGCGTCAGCGCGGCGTGGCCGTGCGTGACGCGCGAGCTGGCCGAGGAGGCCCGGCACATCAACTCGGGCGGCCTGCCGGGCACCCGCGACGCCGGCCACGCGCCGGCGGCCCGTGAGGAGCTGCAGCCCTCCGTCGCCGGACGCCGGCGGGCCCGCGACCTCTCCGGTGCCACCGACTCCGGACGGCATCGCTCCGCCCTGCTCTGAGCCGCGCCCCAGGAAGCCGCCCCGGGAAACTGCCCCGGGAGAGCGCCCCGGGAGAGCGCGGGGCCGCGGACGTCAGCCCGCCGCCACCCGCGCCGGCCGGTGCGTCTCGCGGATCAGCACGACCGCCACGAGGCTGATCACCGCGACCAGCACCATGTAGCCGGAGACGGCCAGCGACGTGCCGGTCCGGGCCTGCAGCGCGGCGGCGATCAGGGGGGCGAACCCGCCGCCGAGCACCGCGCCCACGGCATAGGAGAACGAGGCCCCGCTGTAGCGGAACCGGGGCTCGAACATCTCCGAGAACAACGCCGACTGCGGCCCGTAGGACAGCCCGAGGCCGATCGTCAGCACGATCACCGAGACGATCATCAGGACCGTGCTGCGGGTGTCGAGCAGCAGGAAGAACGGCACCGGCCACACCACCAGCAGGACCGAACCGGCCAGGTAGACGGGCTTGCGGCCGACGCGGTCCGACCAGATGGCCGCCGCCACGATGCTGACCAGCCAGCTCACGCTGCCGATGATCACGATCGCGATCATCAGGTTCCGGTTCACCTTCAACACCGACGTCCCGTAGGACAGCAGGTAGGCCAGGAAGACGTAGCCGATCGCGGTGTTGGCGATGAAGCTGACCGACGCCAGCACCAGCTCGCGCGGGCGCTCCCGGAACACTTCGGCGATCGGGCTGCCGCTGCGCGCCGCCTCCGTGCGCAGCGCCGTGAACACCGGGCTCTCCTCGATCCGCAACCGGATCAGCAGCCCGACCACGACCAGGACGATCGAGAGCAGGAACGGGATCCGCCAGCCCCACGCCTGGAACTGCTCGGAGGTGGTCAGGTTGCTGACCGCGAAGAACACGATCTGGGCCAGGATTAGCCCGGCCGGCACGCCGATCTGGGCGAACGAGCCGTAGCGCCCGCGCTTGCCGGGCGGGGCGTGCTCGACGGCCATCAGCGCCGCGCCGCCCCACTCACCACCGGCGCTGACGCCCTGCAGCAGCCGCATGAGCACCAGCAGGATCGGCGCCAGCACCCCGACCTGGGCGAACGTCGGGAGCAGGCCGACCCCGACCGTCGCGACACCCATCAGCATCAGCGACGTCACCAGCATCGCCTTGCGGCCGATCCGGTCCCCGAAGTAGCCCCAGACCACCCCGCCGACCGGCCGGGCCACGAACCCGACGCCGAGGGTGGCGAACGCGGCGAGCGTCCCGGACGCCGGCGACAACGACGAGAAGAACTGGCTGTTGAACACGAGCGCGGCCGCGGTCGAGAAGATGAAGTAGTCGTACCACTCGATCGTCGTGCCGATCGCGCTCGCGATCGAGACCCGGCGCAGCTGGCGCGGGTCGGAGACGTGCTCGGCCTGTTCGACCGCACCGGCTTCTGGCGACATCAGTGAGCTCCCCCCGGCCGGACGCCCTCGGCCGGCCGGCGTCAGCGTCGCACCGCGGGGCCCGTTTCCGGAAGAATCGGAACGACCGGCGCCACTCGTCGCAGATAACGATCCGATCACCTCGCAGGCGTGCCTCCATCCGGACATCTCGGCACGATCCGCTACCGTCGAGTACGAATCGCACGGCTCGGCTCCCCCCGACGGGCACGGATTCCCCAGATCCACGCTCCCCAGCACGCCCGCCCGAGCCGCGTGGTGGAGGAGATACGCCCGTGTCCCGACATCGACGCACCGCACGGCTGCGCGCCGACGGTCTGCGCAACGTCGCCACCGCGGCCGCCGTGGCCAGTGGCGCCCTCGCCGTCGTCACCCCGGCCGTCGGACTCGACGACCTCGGCGACGCCGCAGGCGAGTCCACCGGCGCGTTCCTGCTCGCCGCCGAGAACTCGTCCACCGCCGCGGCCGCCACCGCGAGCTCGGGCCCGCGCACGGAGCCGGTGCTCGCCGGCGCGGACGAGCTCGTGAAGGCGTCCGGGCTGCTGGAGGCGGCCGGTGGCGCCGGCCAGGCCGTCGTCGCCGAGCGCGGCCGGATCGAGCAGGCGGCGCGCGCCGCCGCCGCCCGTCCCGCCGGTGGCGGCGGTGGCGGCGGTGACGACGGGGAAAGCGAGGCCCCGGCCGGCGGCGGTCCGAGCAGTGCCTCCTGCGACATCGACACCAGCGGCCTGGGCGACGTGAAGAGCTGGGTCAGCGACGCAGCACAGTTCCTGGGCTGTGCCTACGACCAGCCCGAGCTGCTCGGCGTCGGCAACCGCGGCAACGCCTCCGACCATCCGACGGGGCACGCCCTGGACCTGATGGTCCGCGGCGAGAAGGGCGACCGGATCGCCGAGTGCGCCCTGGCCAACGCCGACGAGCTCGGCGTGAAGTACGTGATCTGGGAACAGCGGATGAACTCCGGCGACGGCTGGGAGTCCATGGAGGACCGCGGCGGCGACACCGCCAACCACAACGACCACGTGCACATCTCGTTCGACAAGAGCGCCGGCAGCGGCAACCCGGACCTCGGCCGCTGCGCCTGAGACAGCCGTGCGCGGATATCGCTGCCCGGGCAGCGATATCCGCGCACGAGGGTCAGGCGCCGATCTTGCCCGGGCGTCCGCCCTCGCCGACGCGCCGGATCGCGACCACCGACGGCCGGGGCTGGGTGCCCGGGCCGTCCGGCCAGGTCGAGGCCGGCTTCTCCGGGGACGCGTCGTCGAGGTCGCCGGGGTGCTGCACCGAGATCAGCACGAAGTCGTCGCGCACGATCGGGCCGCAGCACTCGCCCCCGCGCGGAACGGAGGCGAACAGCGTCGTGCGTCCGCGGGTCGGGCCCTCCAGGGAGACGCCGTACAGCCCGTCGTTGATCTTCAGTGCCTCGCCGGAGTCGGTGGCGATCCACATGTTGCCCTGCTCGTCGAACGCCAGGTTGTCCGGTGAGGTGATCGGGCTGACCTGCGACTTGTCGTAGCCGCCGAAGTAGGTGCCCGGGTCCTTCGGGTCGCCGCAGACGAGCAGGATCGACCAGCCGAACGTCGTCGCGGCCGGGTCCGAGCCCTTCTCCACCAGCTCGATGACGTGCCCGTGCTTGTTCTCCTTGCGCGGGTTCGCCTCGTCGGGGCCCGCCTTGGCGCCGGCCTTGCCGCGGTCGGAGTTGTTCGTGCACGCGATGTAGACGGCGCCGGTGCGCGGGTGCGCCTCGACGTCCTCGGGACGGTCCATCTTGGTCGCGCCGACCTTGTCCGCGGCCAGGCGCGTGAAGACGTAGACCTCCTCCGCGCTCATCCCGGGCACGAACGAGCGCTTCCCCGACGCCAGCGGCGTCCACTTCCCGGCGCCGTCGAACTTCCCGTCCGCGGGCAGCTTCCCGGTGCCGACGATCTCCGCGGCCGGGCTGTCGCCGGTGAACGTCGCGACGTAGAGCGTCCCCGACGACAGCAGCGTCGCGTTGTGCTCACGGGCGGCGCGGCTCTGCCCGCGGCGCATCGCCTTGTCCGAGACGAACTTGTAGACGTAGTCGAAGCGCTCGTCGTCGCCCATGTAGGCGACCGCGCGGCCGTCGCGGGTCAGGCGGATCGTCGCGCCCTCGTGCTTGAACCGGCCGAGCGCGGTGTGCTTGACCGGGCGGGCGGTCGGGTTCAGCGGATCGGTCTCGACGACGTAGCCGAAACGGTTCGCCTCGTTCGGCTCCTTGGCGAGGTCGAAGCGCGGGTCGACGGTCTCCCAGCGGCGCTCGGACGGACCCTCCTCGAAGCCGTAGCGCTGCAGCCGCGGATCGGTGACCGCGGGCGAGGCGAAGTAGCCGTTGAAGTTCTCCTCGCCGGAGAGGAACGTGCCCCACGGCGTCACGCCGCCGGCGCAGTTGCCCAGCGTCCCGAGGACGACGGTGCCGGTCGGGTCGGCCTTCGTACGCAGCAGCGGCGACCCGGCGGCCGGGCCGTCGACGGCGAACTCGGTGCTGCCGGTGATCCGCCGGTTGAGCGTGCCGTTCCGGTCCGCGGTCAGCTTCCCGGTCGCGCGCTCGCGGACGAGCTCGACCAGCCCGTGCCCGTGCGCGGCGATCCCGATCCGGACCTGCTCGGGCGTCGGGTTCTCCTCGTCGTAGCCGCGGAACATCAGCGGCTCGAGCGTGTACTCGTGGTTGGAGAACATGATGAAGCGCTGGCCCCGGCCCTCGATCGGCAGGATCCCGCAGAAGTCGTTGTTGTAGCCGAACTGGCGCTCCTGGGCCGCGGCGGTCTGGGCCTCGAAGTCGAACGGCGGCGAGTCCGGGAACATCGGGTCGCCCCAGCGGATGACGACGTCGCTCGCGTAGCCCCTCGGCACGGTGACGGCGTCGACGCTGCTCGGCGCGACCGTCTCGTAGCGCAGGCCGCGGGGCGGCTGCCCGCCCGGCTTCGGCGCGGCGGGGGCCCCGAGCGGGGTGACGGCCGGGGTGGCCGCGGCGGCGGGGGTCGCTCCCACGGCGAGCCCGGCGCCGGCCGCGAGGCCGAGGACCGCTCCGGCGCGCAGCATCCCGCGCCGGTCGAGCACACGCGCCATCACGTCGCCGAAGTACGTGTTCGACGTCGGGTTCGGCGCCTCCTTCGAGCACGCGTCACCGCAGCGGTAGCGGCAGGTCAGGCCCTGGCGCTCGCCGCGGGCGGGACGCCGGTCGAACAGGGGTCCGCTCGAACTCAGAAGGGGCAGGGAGCGGCGGGCCGGGGCGTCGTGCGCCTCGTGGGCGCCGGGGCAGGGCTGGGCCACGGTCGTCCTCCTGGGGGTGGTGGGCGGCGCACGGATCACGCCGTCGGTGGTGGTCACGGCCACGCTAGGTAGCGCCCGCGCCCGCAGGATGGCCCGCGCATGGACGGCGGGTGAACGAATCGTCCGGTTCACGAGGTCTGCGACACAGCGGCCGGATCACCCGGCCCGAACGGCCGGGAGGGCGGCGGCCCGGGGCCCCACCGGAGCACTAGCGTGTGCGCCGCCACTGGACCGAGTGAGAGCAGGGCGCACCATGCGCGTCGGAGTACTGACCGGAGGCGGCGACTGCCCCGGGCTCAACGCCGTCATCCGGGCGATCGTCCGCAAGGGCGTCCCGGAGTACGGGTACTCCTTCGTCGGCTTCCGCGACGGCTGGCGCGGACCGCTCGAGGGTCTGACGATGACGCTCGACATCCCGGCCGTGCGCGGCCTGCTCCCGCGCGGCGGCACGATCCTGGGCTCGTCGCGGACCAACCCGCTCGCGCTCGAGGACGGCGTCGACCGGATCCGCACGACGCTCACCGACCAGGGCATCGATGCGCTGATCGCGATCGGCGGCGAGGACACGCTCGGCGTCGCGGCGAAGCTGCACGAGGCCGGGGTACACGTCGTCGGCGTGCCGAAGACGATCGACAACGACCTGTCCGGCACCGACTACACGTTCGGCTTCGACACCGCGGTGCAGATCGCGACCGAGGCCATCGACCGGCTGCACACCACCGCCGAGTCGCACCACCGTGCGCTGGTCGTCGAGGTGATGGGCCGTCACGCCGGCTGGATCGCGCTGCACTCGGGCATGGCCGGGGGCGCGAACGCGATCCTGATCCCCGAGGTCGAGTTCGACGTCGACCAGGTCTGCCGCTGGGTGGAGAGCCGCTTCCGCAGCGAGTACGCCCCGATCGTCGTCGTCTCCGAGGGCGCGAAGCCCCGGGGTGGCGACGAGGCGCTGCACACCGGCGAGACCGACGCGTTCGGCCACGCCCGTCTCGGCGGCGTCGGCGACTGGCTGGGCCGCGAGGTCGAGACCCGCACCGGCAGGGAGACCCGGACGACCGTCCTCGGGCACGTCCAGCGCGGCGGGACGCCCACCGCGCGCGACCGCTGGCTGGCCACCCGGTTCGGGCTGCACGCGATCGACGCCGTGCACGACGGCGAGTGGGGCAGCATGGTCGCCCTGCGCGGCACCGACATCGTCACCTGCCCGCTGACCGAGGCCACGACGACGCTCAAGACCGTCGACCCGGCGCTCTACGCCGAGGCCGAGGTCTTCTTCGGCTGACGACACGGCCCTGATCGGGCTGCACAGGCCGGGCTGCACCGATCGGGCTGCACAGGCCGGGGCGGGAGGTTCCTCACCGCCCCGGCCCGGCTAGACGATGCCCTGGCGGGCGGCGGTGTAGACGATCTCGGTGCGGCGGCGGACCTCGAGCTTGTCCCGCAGGTTGCGCACGTGGAACTTCACGGTCGCCTCGGAGATCACCAGCCGGGTGCCGATCTCCCGGTTGCTCATGCCCACCGCGAGCAGCTTGAGCACCTGGTTCTCCCGGTCGGTGAGCGACGCGGTGCGGCACATGTCCGGGACGTCGTCACCGGCCGGATCGCGCAGCACCTGCAGCGGCGCCCCGTTCGTGCCGGGGTCGAACACGCCCTCGCCGCGCAGTACCGACCGGACGGCCCGCACGACGTCGGCGGTCTCGGCGCCCTTGCGCAGGTAGCCGTGCACGCCCAGGCGCACGGTCCGCATCATCGCCTCGCGGTCGCGGCACCCGGTCAGCACGAGCACGCGCGCGCCCTTGCACCGTTCGAGAAGGGCACGGACCAGGTCCAGCCCGGGGCGCTCGTCGCGGGCGAACTCGATGTCGACGACGATCACGTCCGGGCGGGTCCGCTCGGCGGCCATCAG
Organism: Pseudonocardia sediminis; assembly: GCF_004217185.1. Classification (NCBI taxonomy): domain Bacteria; kingdom Bacillati; phylum Actinomycetota; class Actinomycetes; order Pseudonocardiales; family Pseudonocardiaceae; genus Pseudonocardia; species Pseudonocardia sediminis. Next base: position 5,303,207 of record NZ_SHKL01000001.1, read on the forward strand.
CGCGTCCCGCGGGGAGGCGGCCTCCCCGGCGTGGACGAGGTCCGGCTCGGCGGCGATCAGGGCGCGCAGGCCGTGACGCACGATCGGCTCCGCGTCCACGACCAGCACCCGGGCCGTCCGCCGTACGACCTCGCCGGCGTCGCGACCCCGTCGCGTCACGTCGGTGGCCTCGCGAACGGCTTCCAGCGTCATCGCCATGTCCTCCCGGACGTGCAGGTCCCACCGCCGATGGCGGGTACTTGAGGACGCACGGTAGGTACTGCCACGTTGCCTCGACGTTGCAGCCGTCTGCACATGCAGTTGTGACGTGCGTAACATGGTGACCGGGTCATACGAGGTCCGAATAACGGTCGTGCGCGACCGGTTGCGGCGATCGGCCTACGCTGGGGACCCTGGGACGTTCCGGCGCCCGGCGGTGCCGGATTCTGCGGAGGTGACGATGGGCCACGGTGATGCCGCGTCGTCCGCCGACGAACTCGTCGCGGACGCGATGCGGCTGCGCCGGATCTATGACGACGACCTCGGATCCGGCGGCAGCGCCGGGAGCCCGCGGTCGATCGTGTCCGACTCCTGGCAGCGCAGCCTGGCCGCGGCGATCGACCCGGAGAACCGGACGCCACCCGTCGTCTACGCGCCGGAGGACGTGGCGGACCTGCGCGAGGGCCACCCGCTGCACGAGGTCATGCCGCTGCTGCGCACGACGCTGGTGAGCATCGCCGACGAGGCCATGCACGTCATGCTCGTGACCGACGCCGACGGCCACATCCTCTGGCGCGACGGCGCGCACGGGCTGCTGCGCTCGGCCGACGACGTCGGGTTATTCGAGGGCACCCGCTGGTCCGAGGACGCGATCGGCACCAACGCGATGGGCACCGCGCTCGCGGTGGACGCCCCGGTCCGCATCCACTCCGCCGAACACCTCGTCCGCGCCTACCACGACTGGACGTGCGTGGCCGCGCCCGTGCACGATCCGGACACCGGGTCGATCGTCGGCGCGATCGACATCAGCGGGCCGTTGCACACCCTTCATCCGGCGCTGGTCCAGCTCGTGTCGGCGACGGCGCAGCTGGCCGAGAACCAGCTCCGGGTCCGTCTCGCCATCGCCGACGAGCGGTTGCGTGTGCGCAACATGCCGCATCTGACCCGCCTCGACGGCACGGAGGGCGCGCTGCTCTCGAAGTCCGGCCGGGTCATCGCCAGCGCGCCGTACGGCCAGTTCCCGGAACGGGTCCGCGTGCCCGAGGGCACCGACCGGGTCCTGCTGCAGGACGGCCGGGAGATGGTCGTCGAGTCGCTGTCCGAGGGCTATCTGCTCCACCCCGGGACCGGACGGCGGCGGGTGCGCACCGCGGAGCGTGCGCCCGGGGTCGCGCTGCGGTTCACCGGCACCGGCACCCCGCTGATCACCATGGGCGAGCGTGAGGTCCCGGCCTCGCTGCGTCCCGCCGAGATCCTCACCGCGCTGGCGCTACACCCCGACGGCCTCACCGGAGAGCAGCTCACGCTGATGCTCTACGGCGACGACGGCAACCCCACGACACTGCGCGGCGAGATCCACCGGCTGCGCGCGCTGCTCGGCAACGACCTGCTGCTCACCCGCCCCTACCGGCTCGCCGCCGTGCCGGACGCGGACTTCCTCCGGGTCCGCGCGGCCCTGCGCGCCGGACGGGTCGGCGAGGCGCTCGACGCCTGCCACGGCCCGCTGCTGCCGCGCTCGGACGCCCCCGCCGTGCGCGACCTGCGCGACGAGCTGACCGCCGGTCTGCGCCACGCGGTCCTGGCCTCCGACGACGTCGAGCTCACCCACCGCTTCGCCGAGCACCCGTTGGCCGAGGAGGACCTGGAGGCGCACGAGCGGCTGCTCGAGCTCCTCGGCCCCGACGACCCGCGCCGCGCCGCCGTCGCGGCCCGGGCGCAGCGCCTGCTCGACTAGGGCTCCTCCGCCGGGCGCACCGCGGCGACCAGCTTCCGCATCGCGGACGCGGCGCTGTCGCCGACGGTCGGGCCGAGCACCGCGAGACCGGAGATCGGCGCGGCCGCCTCCGGCAGCGTGTGGGCCGACGTCAGGTGGACCTACGGCGGGGTGGCGCGGGAACGCTTCTGCTACCAACTGGTCTCCGACAACGACGACGACGGGTACCGGATCGCCGTCCTCATCCCGATGGACCTCACTCCACGGTGACGCTCTTGGCCAGGTTGCGCGGCCGGTCCACGTCGCGGTCCAGCGCGACCGCGGCGTGGTAGGCCAGCAGCTGCAGCGGGATCGAGAGCAGCACCGGGTCCAGCTCCGGCTCGCTGCGCGGGACGACGAGCGTGCGCCCGGCGCCCGGGATCTCCCGGTGCCCGACCGCGACCACCGGCCCGCGCCGGGCCCGGATCTCGGCCAGCGTGGACGTGTTCTTCTCGGCCAGGTCGTCGTCGGGCACCACCGCGACGGTCGGCAGCTCCGGACCGACGAGTGCCAGCGGACCGTGCTTGAGCTCGGCCGCGGCGTAGGCCTCGGCGTGGCAGTAGGAGATCTCCTTGAGCTTCTGCGCGCCCTCCTTCGCCACCGCCCAGCCGTGGCGGCGTCCGATGTAGAGCACGCTCTCGCTCGGGGCCAGCTCGGCCGCGGCGGCGGCGATCACGCCGGTGCGCTTCTCGTCGTCGAGGATCTGCTCGATCTGCCCGGGCAGCGCCGCGAGGCCGGCGACGATCCGTCCGCCGTCGCTCGGCGACAGGTCCCGCATCCGGCCCAGGTGCAGGGCCAGCAGCGCGAACGCGACGACGGTCGAGGTGAACGACTTCGTCGAGGCCACCGACATCTCCGGCCCGGCGTGCAGATAGATCCCGCCGTCGACCTGGCGGGCGATGGTGGACCCGACGACGTTGACGATCCCGATCACCCGGGCGCCCTTGCGCTGCAGCTCCTGCACCGCGGCCAGGGTGTCGACGGTCTCGCCGGACTGGCTGACCGCGACGTAGAGCGTGTCCGGCTCGACGACCGGGTTGCGATACCGGAACTCCGACGCCGGTTCGGCGTGCGCGGGCATCCGAGCCAGGTCCTCGATCAGCTGCGCGCCCAGCTCGCCGGCGAACCACGCGCTGCCGCAGCCCAGGATCGTGACCCGCCTGAACGCGCGCGCCTCCCGCACGTCCATGTTGAGCCCGCCGAGGTGCGCGGTGGAGAAGCGCTCCTCGAGCCGGCCGGACAGGGTGCGCTCGATCGCCCGCGGCTGCTCGGCGATCTCCTTGGCCAGGAAGTGGTCGTGGTCGCCACGCTCGGCTCCGGCGACGTCCCAGTCCACCGTGGACGGCGTCTTGGCCGTGGCGCGGTCGTCGAGGGTGAACGTGCGGTACCCGCCGGCGGTCAGCGTGGCCAGCTCGCCGTCGTCGAGGTAGACGACCTGGCGGGTGAAGCCGGCGATCGCGGCGACGTCGGAGGCCACGAACATCTCCCGGTCCCCGACCCCGAGCAGCACCGGCGAGCCGTTGCGGGCGACGACCACCCGGTCCGGGTGCTCGGCGTCGAGGACGGCGATCCCGTAGGCCCCGACGACCCGGTGCAGCGCCCGCCGGACGGCCTCCTCCAGGTCCTTCGCACCGTCGGCGAACGCGGCCGCGACGAGGTGCGCGACGGTCTCGGTGTCGGTCTCCGAGGCGAACACGACGCCGTCCGCGGTGAGCTGGGCGCGCAGCGCGTCCGCGTTCTCGATGATCCCGTTGTGGACGACGGCGATCCGCCCGGACGCGTCGGTGTGCGGGTGCGCGTTGGCCGCGGTCGGCTCGCCGTGCGTGGCCCAGCGGGTGTGCCCGATGCCGGGGCTGCCGCGGAACCGGGCGGGCAGGTCCGCGGCGAGGTCGTCGACGCGTCCGGGGGTCTTGCGGACCCGCAGCTCGGCCGGGCCCTTCGACGGCTTGTGCACCACGGCCAGCCCGGCCGAGTCGTAGCCGCGGTACTCCAGGCGTCCGAGGCCCTCCAGCAGGACCGGGACGGCGTCCCGCGGCCCGACGTATCCCACGATTCCGCACATGCGTGTGTCCTTAAGGTCGGTGGTGGCGGTTCAGCCGTAGACGAGGCGACGCAGCTGACGCGCCGAGTACGCCGGAGCCGGCACCCGGCGCTGCCCCAGCTCGGCCGCGACCCGGTCGAAGATCTCGTCGTTGCGCAGGCCCCGCGCCTGCAGCTCGGAGTGCCGGCGGCGCACGAAGTCCTCGGCCGGCTCGGCGAAGTACCCGAGCACGTCGGCCACGACCCGCGTCGCCTCACCGGGGCTCAACGGCGTGCTGCGCACCAGATGGGCGATGAGGTCGTCGTGGGCCGGCACGCCACCACCATGCGCCCGGAACGCCGTCGATGTCGAGAATCCTGCCCGCTATCGGGCAGAAACCAGCACCTTCGCCACCCCCAACCGCTTCCGGCCTCCTGCTATCAGCGCCGTAGCCACGCCCACCGGTCCAGCGAGCGGCACTCTCGTCGCAACCTTTCCGACGAGCGTGCCGGTCGCTGAACGCCCGGCCCCGCAGCGAGCGGACCGGCCCACCTCCCGGACAACCAGCGAGGCCCCGCAGCGGGCGGGCACGCCTCGCCGCGGATCAGCGAGAGGCACTCTCGTCGCAACCTTTCCGACGAACGTGCCGGTCGCTGGACGCCCGGCCCTCGGCGGGCGGCGGCGGTCCGGTCAGCGGGTCGCGAGTGGGGAGTCGGGCTCGGGTTCGAGCTCGCCGGCCTTCCAGAGCGAGGCGTACCAGCCGCCGGAGGCGACGAGCTCGGCGTGCGGGCCCTCCTCGACGATCCGGCCGCCGGCGAGGACCACGATCCGGTCCGAGCGGGCCGCGGTGGCCAGACGGTGCGCGACGACGAACGAGGTGCGTCGACGGGTCAGCTCCTCACCGGCCGAGAGCACGGTCTCCTCGGTGGCCGGGTCGAGGGCCGCGGTGGCCTCGTCGAAGATCAGCAGGTCCGGCTGGACCAGCTCGGCCCGGGCCAGCGCGACGAGCTGGCGCTGCCCCGCGGACAAGCCCTGGCCACGCTCGCCGACCGGCGTCCGGAAGCCGTCCGGCAGCGACCGCACCAGGTCCATCGCCCCGACGGCGCGGGCCGCGGACTCGATCGCCGCCGGGTCGGAGTCCGGGCGGCCGTAGGCGATGTTCGAGGCGACGTCGCCGGTGAACAGGTGCGCCTCCTGCGGCACCACGCCGAGACGGTGCCGGTAGTCGGCCAGCGGGAACCTGCGCACGTCGACGCCGTCGACCAGCACCGCACCCTCGCCCGTGTCGTAGAACCGGGCCAGCAGCTTGATCAACGTGGACTTGCCGGCGCCGGTTGCCCCGACCAGCGCGACGGTCTCCCCCGGTGCGACCCGCAGCGACACGTCGTCCAGCGCGGGCTCCTCGACACCGGGGTAGCGGAACGTGACGTCGCGCAGCTCCACCCCGCCGCGCAGCCGCTCCGGCACGGCGACCTGCTCGCCCTCCGGCGTCTCGGGCACCGAGGTCGGGGTGCGGAGGAGCCCGGAGATCCGGTTCAGGCCCACCCGGGCCTGCTGGTAGCCGTCGAAGACCTGCGACAGCTGCTGCACCGGCCCGAAGAACATCGCCAGGTAGAGCAGGAACGCGGTCAGCACGCCCGGGGTGAGGTCGCCTCCGGCGATCCGGGTCGCGCCGACCCCGAGCACGACGGCCTGCGACACGTCGGCGATCAGCGCCGCGAACGGGAAGTAGGTGGCGATGTAGCGCTGGGCGCGCAGCCGGGAGCGGCGGTAGTCGGCGCTGCGCTCGCTGAAGCGCCGGGCGCTGATCTCCTCGCGGACGTAGGCCTGCGCGACCCGGACGCCGGAGACGTTCTCCTGCATGTCGGCGTTGACCAGGCTGACCCGTTCCCGGGCCTCCTCGTAGGCCTGCGAGGAGTACCGCCGGAAGATCACCGTGGCGACGACGAGGATCGGCAGCCCGGCCAGTGCGACGATCGCGAGCGAGGCGTCGGTGAGCACGAGCGCGACCGCGACGCCGACGATCGTCAGCAGGCTGACGAACGCCTGGGCGAGCCCGGTCTGCAGGAACGTCGACAGCGCGTCGACGTCCGTCGTCATCCGGGTCATGATCCGGCCGGAGAGCTCGCGCTCGAAGAAGTCCAGCCCGAGCCGCTGCAGGTGGGCGTAGCTGCGCACGCGCAGCAGGTAGAGCAGGCTCTCGCCGGCCCGCGCGGTGACGACGGTCTGCGCGCCGACGACGGCCGCGTCCAGCGCCACCACGAGGACCCCGGCCAGCGCGGCGAGCAGCAGGACCCGCTGCACACCGGGGGTGATCCCGCCGTCGACGGCGTAGCGGGCGATCGTCGGCAGCGCGAGGGTGGCCAGGGCGTCCGCCGCGATCAGGGCGACGGCCAGCACGAGCAGCCCGCGCACGGGACGCAGCAGGCTCGCGAGGCGGAACGACGGGTCCGGTGCCGTCGGGTCGGACTCGCCGCGCAGGCGGGGCAGCTCGGTGGCGGGCGGCAACGCGTCGACGGAGGCGAGCAGCTCGGGGGTGGCCGGCATCCCGCCGGCGACCCCGGCCGCGCCGGGCGGACCGGACGTGGCGGCGGAGGACCCCGCGGTCGCCGGCTGACGACCGGCCGCGGTCTGCTCGGGCCACAGCGCCGGGGTGAAGCCCGCGGGCGCGGCCACGTCCCCGCCCGTCGGCACCGCCCCTGCAGGCACCGTCTCCGCCGACACCGTCTCCGCCGACACCGTCCCGGCTGGGACCGGCTTCGGTGCGGCCGGCGACGTCGACCCGTTGCCCCCGGCGTTCCCGTTCCCGGCGGCGGTCCCGCTCCCGGGGGTGGTCCCGTTCGCGGCAGTGGTGGTCCCGTCCGGGGCGGGGACGGGGTTGTCCGGGGCGAACCGGGGCCCGGTGGCGAGCAGCTCGCGGAACAGCGCGCAGCGTCCGCGCAGCTCGTCCTCGGTACCCATGTCCACCACGCGGCCGTGGTCGAGCACCGCGATCCGGTCGGCCAGCGCGAGGGTGGAACGGCGGTGCGCGACGAGCAGGGTGGTGCGGTCGCTGGTGAGCTCGCGCAGGGTGTCGTGGATGGCCGCCTCGGTGGCGGTGTCGACCGCGGACGTCGCGTCGTCGAGCACCAGCACCCGCGGACGGGTGAGCATCGCCCGGGCCAGCGCGATCCGCTGGCGTTGCCCGCCGGACAGCGTGAGGCCGCGCTCGCCGACCTCGGTGTCGTAGCCCTCGGGCAGCTCCTCGACGAACCCGGCGACCTGAGCGGCGGCCGCGGCGGCGCGGATCTCGTCCTCGCCCGCGTCCGGGCGGCCGTAGGCGATGTTGGCCCGGATCGTGTCGGAGAACAGGAACGCCTCCTCGAACACCACCCCGAGCTCGGCGCGCAGGTCGTGCAGGCGCAGCTCGCGCAGGTCCACCCCGCCGATCCGCAGCGCCCCGGCCTGCGGGTCGTAGAACCGCGGCAGCAGCAGCGCGACCGTCGACTTGCCCGAGCCCGGTGGCCCGACGAGCGCGACCGTCTCCCCCGGCTCGACGCGGAACGACAGCCCGTCGAGCACCGGCTCGCTGCGGGCCTCGGTGTCGGTGTAGCCGAAGGCGACGTCGTCGAGCTCGACGGCCAGCGCGCCGTCGGGAAGATCGCGTGGGTGCGGCGGGTCGGTGACGTCGGGCTCGGAGTCCACCAGGTCGTAGACGCGCTCGGCGCCGGCGCGGGTGAGCTGCGCGGCGACGATCAGCGCGCCGATCAGCCGGGCCGGGCCGATCAGCTGACCGACGTAGGTGGTGAAGGCCAGGAACGTGCCGAGCGTGATCGAGCCGGTCATGGCCAGGTAGCCGCCGAGGCCGATCACGGCGACCTGCCCGAGCCCGGGCAGCGCCAGCAGGACGGGGTTGAGCCGCGCGGTCAGCCGTGCCGCGCGCAGCCGCTCGCCGTACAGCGTCCGCGCGCGGCCCTCCAGCCCGGAGACCTCGCGGGCCTCCTGTCCGAAGCCCTTCACGACCCGGACGCCGGTGACCGTCTCCTCGACCTGCTGGGCGATCTCGGCCGCCCGCTGCTGGGCCGACCACGTGGCCGGGAACAGCGTCTTGCGGGTGCGGTTGGTGATGTAAGCCGCCACCGGCAGCATCACCAGCGCGACGACGGTGAGCAGCGGCGAGAGCCACAGCATCGCCGCGATCGACGTCACGACCAGGACGACGGTGCCCGCGCTGAGCGGCACGATCGAGAGCAGGCCCTGCACCAGCTGCAGGTCCGAGATCGCCCGGGACGCGACCTGCCCGGTGCGCAGCCGGTCCTGGCGCACGCCGTCCATCCGCTGCACCGCGGCGAACACCTGACGTCGCAGGTCGTGCTGCACGTCGAGGGCCATCCGGCCTCCGAGGTAGCGGCGCAGGAACGCCGACCCGAAACGGACCAGCGCCAGGCCGAGGATCGCGAACACGACCGGCATCAGCACGGCCGTCTCGCCGACGACGGCGCCGTCCACCGCGACCTTGGTCAGCAGCGGGCCGATCGCCTCCAGCCCGACCCCGAGCATCGACGCCACGATCGCGCCGATCGTCACCGCCCGGTGCTTCAGGCACGCGCGGGTGAGACGGCGGATCCAACCGGCGGGGGGTGCGGACGATCCCCCGGCGGGAGCGGAGGCAGAGGGCGACGGCACCGGATCAGGCTATGCCCGGCCCCCGACAGTTCGCCCGCCGATCGGGCGTGACCCGCGAGACCTCCGGCGGGCCGCCTGCATCGGGGGACGCGGGATCAGGTGATGTCGCGACGCCCGCCGACGACGGCGGCCAGCGCCACCGCGGCGGCGGTCCAGGCCAGCAGCACCAGCAGCGCGACCCATCCCGGCGGCGGGGAGCTGACCCCGGCCAGGAACTCCAGGATCTGCGTGCCGTCGCCGCCCTGGTTCGCCGCGGTCACCGGGCTCTCGTAGAGCGCGATGTCGCCGGCGTTGCCGGGCAGGAACGAGGTCAGCCGCGCGAACACCGAGTCGCTGTCGTCGCCCGCCCGCATGACGCCGGCGAGGACGTTCTCCCCGATCAGCGAGTAGCCGACGACCAGCGCGACCGCGCCCGCCTGGTTCGGCACCAGCGTGCCGATCGCGACCCCGATCACGCCCCAGAGCGCGCAGACCAGCATGCCGACCAGGCCCAGCGAGATCAGCGCCCCCGCGGTGGGCAATGTCTGCCCACCCAGCACCGCACCGCCGAGCAGTGGCCCGAGCAGGGCCATGAGCAGCCCGTAGACCGCCGCGACGACGGCCGCGACCACGACCTTGGAGCCGAGCACCTGGCCCCGGGACCCGGTCAGGAAGGCCTGGGTGACGGTCCGGTGCCGGTACTCCCCGCTGGCGGTCAGCGCGCCGAACGCCCCGCCGACGATCGACACCGCGCTCAGCGTCGAGGCCAGCCCGGCCAGCAGCAGCACCGGCGAGGTGTCGCTCGCGGCCGGCACCAGCAGCGTGATCAGCGAGCCGAACAGGCTCATCGCCAGCGCCAGCACGACGATCGGGATCAGCAGCAGCCAGTACATCCGCACCGACGTCGTCTTGCGGACCTCGGAGCGCAGCACCGCCCGCCACCGGCTCGCCGGACCGATCGTCGCCAGGAGTCCGGCCCTCGGGACGTCAGAGGTCGTCATGCGTTCTCCCCCGCCAGCAGTCGCAGGAACATCTGTTCCAGCCCGACCCGTTCCTCGGCCATGCCGTAGATCGCGATCCCGGCGGCCAGTGCCACGTCGCCGACCCGCACCGCGTCCGCGCCGGAGACGGCCAGCCAGCCGCCGTCGACGGCGTCGACCTCGGTGAGTCCCTCGCCGACCAGCGCCTCGGCCAGCTTCGCCGGGTCGGCCGGGCGGACCATCACCCGTCCGCTCTGGGTCTGGCGCAATGCGTCGATCGGACCGTCGAAGCGGCAGCGCCCGTGGTCGATCACCACCAGGCGCTGCGCGGTCAGCTCAATCTCGGCGAGCTGGTGCGACGAGACCAGGACACTGCGACCGGACGCGGCGAAGGACTGCAGGAACGAGCGCAGCCACGCGATGCCGTCGGGGTCCAGGCCGTTGCCGGGCTCGTCGAGCACCAGGATCCGGGGGTCGCCGAGCAGCGCCGCGGCCAGGGCCAGGCGCTGGTTCATCCCGAGCGAGTAGCCGCCGACCGCGCGGTCCGCGGCGTCGGTCAGCCCGACCAGTGCCAGGACCTCCTCGACACGGGAGTCCGGCACGTCGATCGCGGCGGCGGCGGCCCGCAGGTGCGCCCGCGCGGTCCGCTTCGGGTGCCCGCCCTGCACCTCGAGCACGGCTCCGATGACCCGGCCCGGCGAGGAGTGCGCGGCGAACGGGATCCCCTCGACGAGCGCGGTCCCCGTCGTCGGGCCGACGAGGCCGAGGATCATCCGCAGCGTCGTGGTCTTGCCCGAGCCGTTGGGCCCGAGGAAGCCGGTCACCGACCCCGGCTCGACCGAGAACGACAGGTCACGGACGGCCTCGACGGGCCCGAAGCGCTTGCCGAGGCCCTCGACGGTGATCCGTCCCGCGTGGCCGTCCGGTGTGTGCGTGCTCTGCACGGCCGGTTCCCCCGATCGTCTCTGACATGCGCGACCCATCCTCCCTGCTCCACCACACGGGTGAGGACAGGGGTCGTCCGGAGAGGGGACGAAACGGACAGGCGGTCCGGAACGACTCTGGTGTTGCCCGCCACCGGAGGTCACGATGGCGGCGTTCGATTCGAGGTTCGAAGGAGCACCGTGAGCGACACCCGACCGACCGTGTCCACCCTGCTGCAGCGCTGGGCCACCGAGCGGCCCGACGACGAGGCCGTCCGGTTCGGCGCGACCCGGCACACCTGGGCACAGCTCGACGAGCGGGTCCGGCGCGTCGCCGCGGCCCTGCGTGCCGAAGGGGTGGGCGTCGGCGACCGGGTCGCGGTGCTCGACCTCAACCACCCGTCGTGCCTGGAGCTGACGCTGGCCTGCGCGCGGATCGGGGCGGCGAACGCCGTCGTCAACTTCCGGCTGGCGCCGCCGGAGATCGTCTACGTGATCAACGACGCGAAGGCCGCGATCCTGGCCGTCGGCCCGGAGTTCGCCGGGGCCGTCGAGCAGGTGCGCGACAAGCTCCCGTCGGTGCGCAAGGTTCTGCACGTGGGGGGTGCCTCCGACGAGTACGAGGCCTGGCTCGCCGCGCACGAGCCGGACGAGAACCCCTACGACGCCGCCCCCGACGACTGCTTCGTGCAGCTCTACACCTCGGGCACCACCGGCTTCCCCAAGGGCGCGATGCTCACCCACCGCGGCATGCTCAGCCACGCCGAGCACGTCGCGCACGACTTCGCGCTCGCCCCGACCGACGTCGTCCAGGTCGCGATGCCGCTGTTCCACGTCGGCGGGATGAGCTACGCGCTGCTCGCGCTCGGGCAGGGCGCGCGGATCGTGATGGCCCGGATGCCCGACCCGGCCACGCTGCTCGACATGTTCGCCGACGAGGGCATCACGCACACGTTCCTGGTGCCCGCGCTGATGGGCGCGATGACGCAGGTGCCGGACGCGTCCGCCCGCGACTACTCGTCGCTGCGCGCGGTGTCCTACGGCGCCTCGCCGTGCCCGCTGCCGGTGATGCGCGCCAGCCTGGAGCTGTTCGGGCCCAAGCTGCACCAGGTCTACGGCATGACCGAGGCCTGCGGCGTGGTCAGCTCGCTCGGCCCCGAGGACCACACCGACCCGTCCGTGGCGCACCGCCTCGTCTCCGCCGGCAAGCCGATCATCGGCGTCGAGATCGAGGTCCGTGACCCCGAGTCCGGCGCACCGGTGCCGGCCGGTGAGCCCGGCGAGATCTGGGTGCGCACCGAGCAGCTGATGAGCGGGTACTGGGAGAAGCCGGACGCGACCGCGTCGGCCCTGACCGACGACGGCTGGCTGCGCTCCGGCGACGGCGGGCACATCGACGCCGACGGCTACGTCTTCGTCACCGACCGGATCAAGGACATGATCGTCAGCGGCGGCGAGAACGTGTACCCGGCCGAGATCGAGCGCGTGCTGGCCGAGCACCCGGCCGTGGCCGACGTCGCGGTGATCGGCGTGCCGGACGAGCGCTGGGGCGAGGTGCCGAAGGCCGTCGTCGTCGCCACGCCCGGGCAGGAGGTCGACGCGGACGCCCTGCTCGCCTACTGCCGTGAGCACCTGGCGTCGTTCAAGTGCCCGAAGTCGGTCGACGTGCTCGACGAGCTGCCGCGCAACCCCACCGGCAAGATCCTGAAGAAGGACCTCCGCAAGCCGTACTGGGAGGGCCGCGAGCGCCAGACCGTCTGAGCCACCACTCCCACCGGCCACCGAGCGGTACGTCACGGCTGTCGTCACATGATCGAAGAACCGTGGTGTACCGCTCGGCGGCGGTCGGGCGGACACCGGAGCCGGGAGCGGGCATGACCGACAAGGTCGACTTCAAGCGGACCCTCGACTGCTACCGGGCGAAGCGCGACACGCCCGCCCTCGTCGAGGTGCCGGACCTGCGCTATCTCATGCTCGACGGCCACGGCGACCCCAACACCGCGGCCTTCGCCGAGGCGGTGTCGACGCTCTACCCCGTCGCCTACGCGCTGAAGTTCGCGAGCAGGAAGGAGCTGGGCCGCGACCACGTCGTGATGCCGCTCGAAGGCCTGTGGTGGGCCGAGGACATGGACACCTACACCGACGCCCGGGACAAGACGCGGTGGGACTGGACGCTGATGATCATGGTGCCGGACTGGACGAGCGAGGAGATGCTCGCCGCGGCCCGGGCGAAGGTCGCCGCGAAGGACCGTCCCGCCCGTCTCGGCGACGTACGCATGGAGACCCTGTCCGAGGGTCTGTGCGTCCAGGCGCTGCACATCGGGTCCTACGACGACGAGGCCGGGCTGCTCCGCCGGATGCATCACGAGTTCGTCCCCGCCCACGGCCTGACCATGACCGGGCGGCACCACGAGATCTACCTCAGCGACTCCCGCCGCGTGGAGCCGTCGAAGCTCCGGACGATCCTGCGCCAGCCCGTCGCCCCGCGTTGACGCGGCGGGCTACAGCCCCAGCAGGCGGATCGTCTCCGCGTGCCGTGACAGGCCGGCCTCGACCCATTGCGGATGCGTCGCGTACCAGCGGATCTGCTCCCGCTGCACCTGCTCCTCGCTGATCCGGCGGTCCCCGACCGTCCAGGAAAGCCGGGGTTCGGCGTCCAGCGACCGCGCCTCGATCACCGGCGCCGTCAGCGGGGAACGGATGCCGCCGAGCAGCTCCCGCCCCGGGTCGGAGGCGTCGGCCGGGGCGCCGGCCGCGGACTGGATCCGGCGGGCCAGTGCGATCAGCACGGGGTTGCCGGGGTGGTTGAGCGTGTGCGCCGCGGCGGCACCGAGGCCGTCGAGCAGGTCCGACACCCCGACGTCGGTGTCCCGGCCCTCGCGCCGGGCCAGCTCGGCGATCCCGCGGTCCCCCACCTCACGCAGGTCCCCGGGCGACGGTGCCGGGCCGGGCACACGTCCCGCGGCGGAGGCCAGTGCGCGCAGGTCGTGGTAGGGCACCCCGGGCGGGACGGCGGACGGGTCGTCCGGGTGACGCACGATCGCCGACCAGGGGTGCAGGGCCGGGTGCCGGATCACCGGCCAGCGGACGACGGAGGCTCCGGCCGGGAGGTGCGCGGCGAGGTCGCCGGTGCCGGTCGGGAGGTCGCGGTAGCCGTCGCGGACGGGCTGGCTGGCGAGCAGACGGGTGCGGGCGAGCAGCGCGTGCAGGTGTGGCAGGTCGTCGGCGGTGAGCTCGTGCACCGGCGGGATCCGGACGGCCGTCAGCGGGAACGTCGGCGACCCCGCGAGGAGCACCCGCAGCGACTCGGCCTGGCAGTTCCCGTGCACCAGCGCCACCGGCCCGTCCGGCAGGGGCGTCAGCCCGTAGAACCGCCCGAAGTGCCGCCGCCGTCCGTCGTCCATCCGCCCATGGTGACCCCGGAACGCGGAACGGGCCGCACACCCCGGGTGGGGGTGTACGGCCCGTATGTCCCTACGAGGTCGCGGTCAGGCTGCGGCAGCCTCGACCTTCGGCTTGCTCAGCTTCTCCAGCCGGCGGGTGGTGGGCCAGCGGACGTTGCTCGCCCAGCCCAGCTTCTCGAAGCCGCGGATGACGGCGGCCGAGATGTCGACCTGGCCCTTCTTCACGCCGTGGCGGGCGCAGGTCGGGTCGGCGTGGTGCAGGTTGTGCCACGACTCGCCGAACGACAGCACCGCGAGCCACCAGACGTTGGCCGACCGGTCACGGGCGGCGAAGGGGCGCTCGCCCCAGATGTGGCAGATCGAGTTGATCGACCAGGTCACGTGGTGCAGCAGCGAGACTCGGACCAGACCGGCCCAGAAGAACGCGGTGAAGGCGCCCCAGAAGGACATGGTCACCAGGCCACCGATGGCGGCGGGGAGCAGCAGGCTCACCACGACGATCGCCGGGAACAGCTTCTGCACGAGCGCGATGTCGCGGTCCTCGAGCAGGTCCGGGGTGTAGCGCTTCTGGTTGGTCACCTCCTTGGTGAACAGCCAGCCGGTGTGCGCGTGCCAGAAGCCCTTCGCCAGCCCGGCCACGTTCTCGCCGTGCAGCCACGGGCTGTGCGGGTCGCCCTCCTTGTCGGAGAACGCGTGGTGACGGCGGTGGTCGGCCGTCCAGTCGATGACGCCGCCCTGCAGCGCGAGGCTGCCGGCGACGGCGAGCGCGATCCGCAGCGGGCGCTTGGCCTTGAACGAGCCGTGCGTGAAGTAGCGGTGGAACCCGACCGTGATGCCGAGGCCGGAGGCGACGTAGAAGACGAAGGCGAGGCCGACGTCGAGCCAGCTCAGCCCCCAGCCCCAGGCGAACGGGACGGCGGCGATCAGAGCCAGCATCGGGACGGCGACGAAGATGCCGACCAGGAGGGTCTCGGCGGCGGGGGTCCTGCCGAGCGTGGTCGGTGCCTTGCCGGGGGCCGGCGCGGTGCCGGTCTGAGTGCGGGGAGGTGCGGCCTCGAGGGTCATGATTCAAGGACACCCGACTCCGGACGGGGAGACAGTGCGGTAATCCCCCCTATCCGGCCTCGGGTTGCGGCAGAAGGCGTGATGTGCGTAACCCGAACCGCTCCGGGGTGTGAGCGGCGCAACTCGACCGGCACAACTTGACCGGCGAGTAACCACTGGGCTAGTCACATGCGCGTGAAGCTCTCCACGATCCTCCCGTACGGGGACGACCCCATCCGCAACGCCGACGCCGTGACCGGGCTGGAGAAGGCGGGTCTCGACGCCATCTGGGCCGCCGAGGCCTACAGCTTCGACGCCGTCTCGCTGCTGGGCTACCTGGCCGCGCGCACCGAGCGGGTCGAGATCGGCGCCGCGATCCTGCCGATCTACAGCCGCACCCCGACCCTGACCGCGATGACGGCGGCCGGCCTGGACGCGCTGTCCGGCGGCCGGTTCAACCTGGGCCTGGGCGCGTCCGGCCCACAGGTGATCGAGGGCTTCCACGGCGTCCCCTACGACAAGCCGATCGGGCGCACCCGGGAGATCATCGAGATCTGCCGCCAGACCTGGCGCCGGGAGAAGGTGCACAGCGACGGCATCTACAAGATCCCGCTGCCGGCCGGGGAGGGCACCGGCCTCGGCAAGCCGCTGAAGCTGATCAACCACCCGAAGCGGGACTCGATCCCGATCTGGGTCGCCGCGCTCGGCGAGAAGAACCTGACGATGACCGCGGAGCTCGCCCAGGGCTGGCTGCCGCACGTCGTGCTCCCGGAGAAGATCCGCGACGTCTTCGGCGACGCCCTCGACGCCGGTTTCGCGAAGCGCGACCCGGAGCTCGGTCCGCTGCAGATCGCCGGCGGCGGCGTCTGCGCGATCGAGGAGGAGATGTTCGAGCCGGCGCGTCAGGCCGCCCGCGGCATGTACGCCCTCTACATCGGCGGCATGGGCGCGCGCGGGAAGAACTTCTACAACACGGTGTTCGCCAAGCAGGGCTACGAGGCCGAGGCGAAGCTCGTGCAGGACCTCTACCTGGACGGGAAGAAGGAGGAGGCCATGGCGGCGCTCCCCGACGACTTCATCGACAAGGTCACCCTGATCGGACCGGAGGGCCACGTCCGCGAGCGCATCGCAGCGCTGCGCGAGGCCGGCATCACCTACCTGCACGTCAACCCGATGACCCAGGACTCGCCGAAGCTGCTCTCGCGGCTGAAAGAGTGGATCTCCTAGGCGGTTCCGTGTTCCCGTACCCGTGTTGCCCGCGTACGGGTCCTGTGATGGATTGACCTGCGGGAGGAACAATGACCGTTCCGCAGGGCACCCGGGGACCGGCCCTCGACGCGATCGTCGTCGGGGCCGGTTTCTCCGGTCTGTACATGCTCCACCGGCTGCGCGGCCTCGGCCTGGACGCCGTCGTGTTGGAGTCCGGCGACGGGGTCGGCGGCACCTGGTACTGGAACCGGTACCCGGGCGCGCGCTGCGACTCCGAGAGCTGGTCCTACTCCTACTCGTTCTCCCCCGAGCTCGAGCAGGAGTGGACGTGGGCCGAGCGCTACCCGAGCCAGCCGGAGATGCTGCGCTACCTCGACCACGTCGCCGACCGGTTCGACCTGCGCCGCGACATCCGTTTCGGCACCACGGTCACCGCGGCGTCGTTCCGTGACGCCCACGGCGACTGGGAGGTCCGCACCGACACCGGTGACGTGCTCACCGCCCGGTTCCTGATCACCGCCGTGGGCTGCCTGTCCTCGGCGAACGTCCCCGACATCGACGGCCGCGCGTCGTTCGCCGGGGAGCAGCACCACACCGGGCGCTGGCCGCACGACGGCGTCGACGTCACCGGCAAGCGGGTCGGTGTGATCGGCACCGGGTCCACCGGCATCCAGGTCATCCCGAAGCTGGCCGAGCCGGCGTCGCACCTGACGGTGTTCCAGCGGACCCCGAACTTCTCCATCCCCGCGCGCAACCGTCCGCTGACCGAGGCCGACAACGCGAGCTTCAAGGCCCACTACGGCGCGATCCGGCGGCTGCAGCGCTCCTCGACCAACGGGCACCCGTACCTGATCGCCGACCGCGCGACCCTGTCGGTCCCCGACGAGGAGCGCACCCGCATCTACGAGGACGGCTGGGCCCGCGGGGGTCTGCAGTTCCGGGCCGCGTTCTCGGACATGATGGTGGACAAGGCCGCCAACGACGCGGCGTCGGACTTCCTGCGCTCGAAGATCCGCGAGGTCGTGACGGACCCGGCGACGGCGGAGAAGCTCCTCCCGTTCGACCACCCGTTCGCGGCCAAGCGCCCGCCGATCGACACCGAATACTTCGAGACCTACAACCGCGACGACGTGACGCTCGTCGACGTCCGGTCGGACCCGATCGTCGAGATCACCCCGGCCGGGATCCGCACGGAGTCGGCCGAGCACCCGCTCGACACCATCGTGTTCGCGACCGGGTTCGACGCCATGACCGGGCCGCTGCTGCGGATGGGCATCCACGGCCGCGACGGCCTGGCGCTGTCGGAGAAGTGGGCGGCCGGGCCGCGCACCTACCTCGGGCTGCAGACCGCCGGGTTCCCGAACCTGTTCACGATCACCGGGCCGGGCAGCCCGTCGGTGCTGGCGAACGTGCCGACGTGCATCGAGCAGCACGTCGACTGGATCGCCGAGGCCCTGGTGCACCTCGACGAGCGCGGCGCCACCCTCATCGAGGCCGAGCCCGACGCCGAGGACCGGTGGGTCGACCACGTCAATGCGGCCGCGGACAGGACGTTGCTGCCGCTCGCCGGGTCGTCCTGGTACCTGGGGGCGAACGTCCCCGGCAAGCCGCGGGTGTTCATGCCCTACGCCGGGGGCCTGGGCGCCTACACCCGCCTCTGCGACGACGTCGCCGCACGCGGCTACCCCGGGTTCGCCCTCAGCACCTGACCCGTCCGTCCCCGCAGGAGGAGCACCGTGTCGTCCGAGAAGAAGACCACCACGGACCTGGACGCCGTCGTCGTCGGAGCCGGGTTCGCCGGGCTCTACATGCTGCACCGGCTGCGCGGGCTGGGGATGGGCGCGCTCGTCCTCGAACGCGCGTCCGGCGTCGGCGGGACCTGGTACTGGAACCGGTACCCGGGCGCGCGCTGCGACTCCGAGAGCTACTACTACTGCTACGCCTTCTCGAAAGAGCTGGAACAGGAGTGGGAGTGGACCGAGCGCTACCCCCGCCAGCCGGAGATCAAGCGCTACCTCGACCACGTCACCGACCGCTTCGACCTGCGCCGTGACATCCGGTTCGACACGGCCGTCACGGCGGCGCGCTACGACGAGGACTCCCGGTCCTGGGCGGTGACCACGGACGCCGGCGACACCCTGACCTGCCGGTACCTGATCACCGCGGTGGGCTGCCTGTCCGCGGCGAACGTGCCCGACATCCCCGGCCTGGAGACCTTCGCCGGGCGGTGGAACCACACCGGGCGGTGGCCGCACGAGGGCGTGGACGTCACCGGCAAGCGGGTGGGCATCGTCGGCACCGGGTCCACCGGCATCCAGGCCATCCCGGTGCTCGCGGAGGACGCAGCCCACCTGACGGTGTTCCAGCGGACCGCGAACTACTCCATCCCGGCCCGCAACGGGCCGCTGAGCGCCGAGGAGTCCGCGGCCTACAAGGCGTCCTACGACGACATCCGGGCCGTGCAGGCGGCGTCGACCAACGGGCACCCGTTCGTCGTCAGCGACCGGTCCGCACTCGACGCCACCCCCGAGGAGCGGGACCGCATCTACGCAGAGGCGTGGGACCGCGGCGGGCTGCGCTTCCGGGCGTCCTTCCGCGACCTGCTCGCCGACCCCGACGCGAACGAGACCGCCTCGGAGTTCCTGCGGGACCGGATCCGCGACGTCGTCGACGACCCGGAGACCGCCGAGAAGCTGGTGCCGCGCGACCACGGTTTCGCCACCAAGCGCCCGCCGATCGACACGCACTACTTCGAGACCTACAACCGCGACGACGTGAGCCTGGTCGACGTGAAGGCGACGCCGATCGAGGAGATCGTGCCCGCCGGCGTCCGGACGTCGGAGGGCGTGATCGAGCTCGACCACCTGGTGTTCGCCACCGGGTTCGACGCGATGACCGGGCCGCTGCTCTCGTTCGAGATCACCGGCACCGGCGGCACCACGCTGCGCGAGGCCTGGGCGGCCGGGCCGCGCGGCTACCTGGGGCTGCAGGTGAGCGGGTTCCCGAACCTGTTCACCATCACCGGCCCGGGCAGCCCGTCGGTGCTGACGAACATGCCCACCACGATCGAGCAGCACGTCGACTGGATCACCGGCTGCCTGGCGCACCTGCGCGAGCACGGGGTGGACCGGATCGAGGCCGACCCCGAGGCCGAGCGGGCGTGGGGCGAGCACGTACAGGAGGCCGCGGAGGCGACGCTGCTACCGCGCGCGGCGAGCTCCTGGTACCTCGGTGCCAACGTGCCCGGCAAGCCCCGGGTGTTCATGCCCTACGCCGGCGGCTTCGCCCGCTACACCCGCACCTGCACCGACGTCGCCGAGGACGGGTACCGCGGTTTCGTGCTGGAACCGGCGCGGGCCTGAGTGCACGGCGTGCCCTGCCGGGCTGGCCCCTTCGGCCGTGTCACCCTTGCGCCGGACGGCGCAATTGGCGGGGCCGGGTCACCACGCGTATCCGGCTCGTTCCACAATGTGTGACGTCGTCCACGTGTTCCACGCCCGAGGCCGCGATCTCCGGCCGTCGGCAGGGAACCGGGTAGAGGAGGAGCGCACGTTGCTCGAGCTGGCCATCCGGACCTCCGACGAACCGATCGCACCGGGCCAGTACCGGCACACCGCGACGCACGCCTGGTGGATGGGGACGTTCTTCGCCGCCGACGACCTGCACGTCCACTACTCGGAGCACCTGCACCAGCAGTGGACCCCGGCCGACCCGGCCCAGGACTGGCTGCTCGACCGCGAGCTGACCGGCCGGATGTTCTGGCTCTCGGGCGACGGCGCGGCCGCCGTCGACGCCGGGTTCTCCCTCGCCGACCAGTTCCCGACCGGCCGCTTCCGCGCCCCCTACGGCGACTTCTACGCCGAGCTGCACGGGCACACCCCGGCCGCGCGGCCGGGGTGCTGGGTCGCGCCCACCCCGGCGTTCCTGGCCGCTCTCCCGCGCGACCCCGACGCGCTGCTGCGCCGCCTGGTCGACGACAGCCCGCCCGGACGCGGCTACACCGGCCCGTTCCAGAGCGCCGTCGACGCGCTGCGCACCTGCGCCGTCCCGGCCGAGCTGCGCTCGGTCCTCTACGCGGCGCTGCGCGAGCTGCCCGCCGTCTCGGTCGGTGAGGCCGCGAACCTCGACGGCGAGGTCCACACGGCGCTGATCCACGACGAGGGCCCGGTCCGCAGCGAGCTGCTGATCTCCCCCGTCGACGGCCAGTACGCCGGCGAGCGGGACACCGTGCGGCGCCCGGCCCGGGTCGGTCCGCCGGTCGGCACCGTCATCGCCGAGACGGCCGTGTCGACGTCGGTCGTCGACGGTCTGGGCTCGCTGCCGGGCTTCTGAGAGGGTCCGTGCCGGCGCTGAATCGTCTCCGTATCGATCCGGTGACGAGGTAGGCACGTCCTCCGTCCCTGTGTCCGTTCACGGAGGACTAACCTGGACGCCGGTCGCGACAACTTTCGAGCAGCTGATCAAGGCGGTTGACGTAGCGTGTCATCGAGCAGTACTTCCCATCAGGCGAGCGGGTTCGGCCCCAACGAGTGGCTCGTCGAGGAGATGTACCAGCGATTCCAGGACGATCCGGACGCGGTCGACCCGGCCTGGCACGAGTTCTTCGCCGACTACAGCCCTGGTGGTACCGACACCGGCAACGGCTCCTCCCCCGCGACATCCGGCACGAAGACCGCGGAGACCACCGGGACGAACAGCGGCAACGGCGTCTCCGGCGGCGTCACCAGCGGCACCGCCACCGAGGACGACAGCACCGGCGCGGACACCCCCACCGGCGACACGACCTCGGCCCCGTCGCAGCGGGCGGTGGACGACGGCAAGCGGACCACCGGCGCGTCCTCGGGCTCCGCCGCCGACGTCCCGCCCGCCCCCGTCAAGAAGGCCGAGCCCCCGGAGGGGGACGAGAAGCTGCGGCAGGCGGCACGTCCGGCTCCCGCCGCCGGCGGCAACGGCAGCGCGCCCGCCCCCAAGGGCACCGACGCCAAGCCGGCCGCGGGCAGCACCTCGAAGGCCGCCAAGCAGGCGAACGACGGCGGCGGGGTCACCACGACGCCGCTGCGCGGCGCGGCGAACGCGGTCGTCAAGAACATGACCGCGTCGCTGGAGCTGCCGACCGCGACGAGCGTGCGCGCCGTCCCGGCCAAGCTCCTGGCCGACAACCGGATCGTCATCAACAACCAGCTCAAGCGCACGCGCGGCGGGAAGCTGTCGTTCACCCACCTCATCGGCTACGCCGTGGTGCGGGCGCTGCGCGACTTCCCGACGATGAACCGGCACTTCGCCGAGACCGACGGCAAGCCGACGGTCGTCGCGCCGGAGCACGTCAACCTGGGCCTGGCGATCGACCTGCCGGGCAAGGACGGGCAGCGCTCGCTCGTCGTCGTGTCGATCAAGGGCTGCGAGAACCTGACGTTCGCGCAGTTCTGGGCCGCCTACGAGGGCATCGTCGCCAAGGCGCGCAACGGCAAGCTCGCCGCCGAGGACTTCCAGGGCACCACCCTGAGCCTGACCAACCCGGGAACGCTGGGCACGAACCACTCGGTGCCACGCCTGATGCCCGGCCAGGGCACGATCGTCGGCGTCGGGGCGATGGAGTACCCGGCCGAGTTCCAGGGCGCCAGCGAGGAGCGACTCGCGCAGCTCGGCATCAGCAAGATCATCACGCTGACCTCGACGTACGACCACCGGATCATCCAGGGCGCCGAGTCCGGCGACTTCCTGCGCCGGGTGCACCGCCTGCTCCTCGGCGACGACGGCTTCTACGACGAGATCTTCACGTCGCTGCGGGTGCCGTACGAGCCGGTCCGCTGGGTGCAGGACATCCCCGAGGGCGAGGTCGACAAGACCGCCCGGGTGCTCGAGCTGATCGAGTCCTACCGCACCCGCGGGCACCTGATGGCCGACACCGACCCGCTGAACTACCGCCAGCGCCGGCACCCCGACCTCGACGTGCTCAGCCACGGCCTGACCCTGTGGGACCTCGACCGCGAGTTCGCCGTCGGCGGCTTCGGCGGCCAGAGCCACATGAAGCTGCGCGACGTCCTGGGCCTGCTGCGCGACTCGTACTGCCGCACGATCGGCACCGAGTACATGCACATCGCCGACCCGGAGCAGCGGGCCTGGCTCGAGGAGCGGATCGAGGTCCCGCACCAGAAGCCGACCGGCAACGAGCAGAAGTACATCCTGTCCAAGCTCAACGCGGCCGAGGCGTTCGAGACGTTCCTGCAGACCAAGTACGTCGGGCAGAAGCGGTTCTCCCTCGAGGGCGGCGAGACCGTCATCCCGCTGATGGACGCCGTCCTGGACAAGGCGGCCGAGCAGGAGATGGACGAGGTCGTGGTCGGCATGCCGCACCGCGGCCGGCTCAACGTCCTGGCCAACATCGTCGGCAAGCCGATCAGCCAGATCTTCCGCGAGTTCGAGGGCAACCTCGACCCCGGCCAGGCGCACGGCTCCGGCGACGTGAAATACCACCTCGGCGCCGAGGGCAAGTACTTCCGGATGTTCGGCGACGGCGAGACGCGCGTGTCGCTGACCGCGAACCCGTCGCACCTCGAGGCCGTGGACCCGGTGCTCGAGGGCATCGTCCGGGCCAAGCAGGACATCCTCGACAAGGGCGACGGCGGCTTCACCGTCCTGCCGCTGCTGATGCACGGCGACGCCGCGTTCGCCGGCCAGGGCGTGGTCGCCGAGACGCTGAACCTGGCGCTGCTGCGCGGCTACCGCACCGGCGGCACCGTGCACGTCGTGGTGAACAACCAGGTCGGCTTCACCACCGCGCCGGAGCACGCCCGCAGCTCGCAGTACTGCACCGACGTCGCGAAGATGATCGGCGCGCCGGTCTTCCACGTGAACGGCGACGACCCCGAGGCCTGCGTGTGGGTCGCCAAGCTCGCGGTCGAGTACCGCGAGAAGTGGCACAACGACGTGGTCATCGACATGATCTGCTACCGCCGCCGCGGTCACAACGAGGGCGACGACCCCTCGATGACCCAGCCGTCGATGTACGACATCATCGACGCCAAGCGCAGCGTCCGGAAGATCTATACCGAGTCGCTGATCGGCCGTGGTGACATCACCATGGAGGAGGCAGAGCACGCGCTCAAGGACTTCTCCAACCAGCTCGAGCACGTGTTCAACGAGGTCCGCGAGCTGGAGAGGACCCCGCCGGTCGTCTCCCCCTCGGTCGAGGAGGAGCAGCGCGTCCCGGCCGACCTGGACACCTCGATCCCGCTGGAGATCATCCACCGGATCGGCGACGCGCACGGCACACTGCCCGAGGGCTTCACCGTCCACAAGCGCGTCGAGCCCGTGCTGACCAAGCGGGCGAAGATGGCCCGCGAGGGCGACGTCGACTGGGCGTTCGCCGAGCTGCTGGCGATGGGCTCGCTGGCCGTCGACGGGCGCCTGGTGCGGCTGTCCGGGCAGGACTCGCGGCGCGGCACGTTCGTGCAGCGGCACTCGGTCCTGATCGACCGGCACACCGGCGAGGAGTACTACCCGCTGCGCAACCTGGCCGAGGGCCAGGGCCGGTTCCTGCCCTACGACTCGGCGCTGTCCGAGTTCGCCGCCGTCGGCTTCGAGTACGGCTACTCGGTGGCCAACTCCGACGCGCTGGTGATGTGGGAGGGGCAGTTCGGCGACTTCGTCAACGGCGCCCAGTCGATCATCGACGAGTTCATCTCCTCCGGTGAGGCGAAGTGGGGGCAGATGTCCGACGTCGCCCTGCTGCTCCCGCACGGTCTGGAGGGCCAGGGCCCGGACCACAGCTCCGGCCGCATCGAGCGGTTCCTGCAGCTGTGCGCCGAGGGCTCGATGACGGTCGCGCTGCCGTCCGAGCCGGCGAACTACTTCCACCTGCTGCGCCAGCACACCCTCGACGGGGTGCGCCGGCCGCTGGTGGTCTTCACGCCGAAGTGGATGCTGCGCGCCAAGCAGGTCGTCAGCCCGCTGTCGGACTTCACCGGCGGCCGGTTCCGCCCGGTGATCGACGACCCGGAGTACCGCACCCAGGACGGCCCGAACGCCTCGGTCGACCGCGTGCTGTTCTGCAGCGGCAAGATCTACTGGGAGCTGGCCGCGGCGCGCGACAAGCGTCGCAAGGACGGCGACACGGCCATCGAGAACACGGCCATCGTGCGGATCGAGCAGCTCTACCCGATGCCGCTGCGCCAGATCGAGGCCGTGATGGACCGCTACCCGAACGCCTCCGACGTCCGCTGGGTCCAGGAGGAGCCGGCGAACCAGGGGTCGTGGCCCTACTACGGCCTGGAGCTGCCGCAGAAGCTGCCCGAGCGCCTGTCGGTGATCACCCGGGTCTCGCGCCGCCGGATGGCGGCCCCGGCACCCGGCTCGTCGAAGGTGCACGAGGTCGAGCAGGCCGAGCTGATCGACAAGGCCTTCTCGCGCGACTGACCCGTCTCGTCGTCGAAGCCGGTCGCGGGCACCGCCCGCGACCGGCTTCGCTACGTTGGAGGGCGTGTACTTCACCGACCGCGGTATCGAGGAGCTCGTCGACCGGCGTGGCGAGGAGCAGGTCAGCATCGAGTGGCTGGCGCTGCGCCTGCGCACGTTCGTCGACCTGAACCCGGAGTTCGAGACGGCGGTCGAGCGCCTGTCCAGCTTCCTGGCCCGCGACGACTCCGACGACCTCGAGGACTGAGGTCCTCCGCGCGGCGCCGCCTCACCCGTCCTTGGGGCGGCGGCGGAACAGGCGGCGGTCCCCCGACGCGCGGAGCGTCTCGAGGGCCTCGTCGGCGTTGTTCTCCAGCTCGTGGTGAGCGGTCGGGTCGGCCCGGAGGTCCGGTCGTGGCCGCGGCTTGCCGGGTTCGCTCGTCGACCACATCAGCGCCAGCGCGTCCTCCCAGCGCAGCTCGAACATGCCCCGGGCGAGGACGAGCGCGTCACCGGCGGCGTGCAGCTCGCGCTCGGCCGACCGCAGCTCGCCGCGCAGCTCCTCGGCCCGTGCGGCGTCGACCTCGCGGAGCTCGACGACGGCTCCGGCCAGCCGGGCGACGACGTCGCGGTACTGCTCGACGGCGCTCATCGCTGCCCACCACCCCGATCGGTCAGGATCACCAGCTGGGGACGTCCGTGGCGGGCACGGTCGAGCAGCAGGCCCCGTCCCGGCGACGCCGGCCAGTCCACCGGCGCACCACCCAGCAGCGGCGTCAGGTCGGCCCCCTGCACGCCGGTCGCCACCCACGCCCCGAGGTCGTCGATCGCCGCACCGGGTGGCGCGAGGAGGCTCTTGAGCCGCTGGGCGCCCTGCCACCACCCCAGTACGTGCACCCCGACACCGGGGCCGTGCCGCAGCACCGAGCGCAGGTCCTCCATACCGGTCCGGTCGAGCATCGTCTCCGCGACGTCGGCCCCGAAGACCACGACCGCGAGCGTCGGGTGTGCGCCGCCGGTGCTGCCCGAGGCCGCCCGGTCCCGGACGACCCCGGCGAGCTCGCCCACGCGGGCGACGAACCCGTCGGCGAACACCTTGTCGACGTCGACGGGAAGACGGGCCGCGAGGTCCTCCGCCGCCGCGACCGCCTCCGCGGCCAGCGGCACCAGCACCATGCGGGTGCCCTCCTCGGGCAGGGTCGCGGCGTAGGACTCGGCGGCGGCGCACAGCAGGGGGACGGCGACGCGCGGATCCGGGCCGATCACGCCGAGGTTGCGGCCCGGTGAGTCGCCGAGCTCGGGCGCCGCCGGGCTGCCCGCCACGTCGACGAACTGGCCGATCAGGGCGCGTGGCACACCGTCGGACGGCAGGCGTGCGGCGAGAGCGTCGTGGCCCGGGGCGCGCGCCCCGTCGAACACGACCGGCTCGGGCGTGTCCGGGAACGCCGCGAACGCGTCCGGCTGCACCTTGCGGACCTGGGGCCCGCCGACCTCCGGCACCGTGACGACCTGGTTGCCGTGCTCGACGCCGGAGTCGTGGTTGACGATCGCGTGCCAGCGCGGCAGCGTCAGCGCCGCCTCGTTCTCCTGGGCCAGGATCCGCCGCGCGCGGGGCAGGGCGACCCGCAGCACGAACTGCTCGAAGATCGCCGACCGGCCCCAGAGCGCGTCGATGCCGGAGATGTCCTGGCTGGCCAGCACGAGGTGGACGCCCTGGGAACGGCCGCGCCGGGCGACGTCCTCGAGCAGGGCGGTGGCCTCGGCGCTGACCGCGTCGCGGCCGGTGAACAGGAACTGGAACTCGTCGATGACGGCGACGATGCGCGGCAACCGGGCGCGCTCGTCGTCGATGTCGCGGTCGGCCAGCTCGGCGCGCAGCTCGGCGAGCTTGGTGGCGCCGAAGCGGCGCGCGGTCTCGGCCCGGGAGCGCATGACGGCGGCGAGGTGGCGCAGCAGCGCGAGCCCGAACTCCCGGTCGGTGTTGATGTTGACGCCGATCAGCCGGGCCTGCGGCAGCCGGTCCGTGCGGCGCCCGTCCGGATCGGGCGCGAACTGGGCGAACGAGACGCCCTCCTTGAAGTCGAGCAGGTACAGCTCGACCTCGTCCGGCCCGTAGCGCGCGGCGAGCCCGGTGATCCAGCCCAGCAGCAGGTTCGTCTTGCCCGAGCCGCTGGGCCCGCCGACGAGCGCGTGCGGCGAGTGGTCGTCGAGGCGCAGCTCGGCGTCGATGCCGTCCGCGACCCCGATCGGGGTCACCAGGCCGTCGTGCGAGCGCTCGGTCCACCGGTCGCCGTCGGCGGGCAGCAGGTCGCGGAACGCGCCGAGGCGGCCACGCCACTCCTCGTGCGCCGCGACGATCTGCTCGCAGATCCGCGTGACGGCGTCCGGGGACTGCGGGACGTCCGGCCCGACGAGCACGTGCGGCCCGGTCAGCGACGTCCGCACCGGCGCCGGGACGCCCTCGGGGTCGACTCCCGGGGGGTCGCCGAACGTCACCGTCTCGACCGGCCGGGGCAACGCCGCCGGGACGTCGAGCAGCACCAGCACGACGCCGGCCGCGATCCCGCCGCGTGCGACGCGCTGCAGCTGGCGCAGCTCCGCCTCCGGCAGCTCGCGGCCGCCGCCGACGAGCACGGCCACCATCCAGGACTCCGGACGCCGCCCGGTCCGCTGCGCCAGCTCCTTCAGCGACGAGCTGCCCTCGGCGAGCACGCGGGTCTGGACCCGGCGGATCCGGTCGGCGAGCTGGGAGAGCAGCGCCTCCAGGCGCGTCGGGTCGTGCACGGTCAGCAGGCCCGTCCGGGTCAGCGGGTAGAGCCCCGGCAGCGCGCCGGCCAGCTGCCCGACGTCCCACACGTGCACGTTCACCACGCCGGGCCGGAAGTGGCGCAGCATCCGCAACACCAGCGCCTCGACCATCGCCTCGGCCCGCTCACGCGTGGCCGGGGTCGAGACGACCTGCAGGTGCGCGCCGTCCAGCAGCGGGACGGCGACGCGGAACGGCGCGCCGCCCTCCACCGAGCCGGTGCCCAGGGCCCACATCTCGGGGACAGGCCCGACCGCCTCGACGACGCCGGCGTCCGGCGACCAGTCGCGGGGGTGGTCCCCGGCGGCACCCGGCGCGGCGGCGGAGACGATGTCGTTCAGCTCGGCCGGCGAGTCGCCCTGCCAGCGGTCGAACGCGTGCGCGCGGTCGTCGGCGACCCGGGCGAAGACGTCGGCGAACCGGGGGTTGGCCAGCACCCGGGCGAGTCCCGGATCCTGCTGTGCCGCGTCGTGCCCGGTCTCGCGCAGCCACAGCTCGGCGAGCACCTCGGCGTGCCGCCGCGCGGCCGCGTCCCGGCGCGCCTCGGCGGACCCGAGCGCGGCGGAGGCGGCCGCGTGGAACGCCGCGAACGCGCTGCGGATCCGATCGCTGCGACGGCCCATCACACGAGGTGGTCGACGGCTCTCACAGCCGGCCGGCGACGTCGTCGGCGGACTGCATCGCGATCTGGAGGGCCTGTTCGACCTCGTCGATCTTCTCCGACGCGGCGGCGAAACGGGCGCGGGCGTCGTCGGCGTCGTTCTGGGCCGTGCCGTAGATGTTCTGGGCGAAGGCGGCGCCGGCCTCCTGGATGGCCTGACGGGCGTGCCGCAGCGCGCCGAGGCTCTCGGTGGCCTGCTGGTTGGCCCGTCCGATCCCTGCGCGGATCTCGTCGATGTTCGCCATGAGGCCCTCCGTGCGAGTGCGTGCGACCTTCTCCGTCCGGCCGCCGTGTGCAACCTAGGGCGCAACCGCCGTCATCATGGTGAGCCGCGCCGTCACCGGGCGCAACGTAGCCGAGCGTGACGCGCGACGCCGTGAACGGGAGTC
The DNA here is from genome assembly GCF_004217185.1 of Pseudonocardia sediminis. Taxonomy (NCBI): domain Bacteria; kingdom Bacillati; phylum Actinomycetota; class Actinomycetes; order Pseudonocardiales; family Pseudonocardiaceae; genus Pseudonocardia; species Pseudonocardia sediminis. The sequence continues at coordinate 5,331,632 of NZ_SHKL01000001.1, forward strand.
GTGACCGGTTCGTTCCCCGGCAGGGCCGTTCGGCCGCTTACCGTGAGGTTCCGACGACCCCGACCTGGGAGTGTGACGATGGCGTCCCCCGCCGCGCAGCCCGACACCCTCGAGCCGCCGACAGGGTCGGCGAAGATCCGGGCGATCGGGCCCGGACTGCTCGCCGCCGCGACCGGGGTCGGGGCGGGTGACCTCGTCGCGACGATGGTGGCCGGGGCCAGCTTCGGCACCGTCCTGCTGTGGGCCGCGCTCGTCGGCACGGCCGTGAAGCTCGCGCTCGGCGAGGGCGTCGGACGCTGGCACCTGGCCTCGGGCGCCACGATGCTCGACGGCTGGCGGCGGCTGGGCTACTGGGCGACGGTCTTCTTCGGCGTCTACATCGTGATCTGGGGCTTCGTCTACGGCGCGACCGCGATGTCGGCGGTCGGGCTCCCGCTCAACGCGCTGTTCGGCGGCCTGTCGGTGCGGTACTGGGGGATGATCGCCGGAGTGCTCGGCCTGGCCCTGGTGTGGGCGCAGCGCTACGAGGTCTTCGAGAAGTTCATGACCGTGCTGGTGCTCCTCAAGTTCGTCTCGGTGGTCTCGATCGCGGTCCTGGTCGGGCCGGACCTGGGCTCGCTGTTCTCCGGGCTGGTGCCGCGGCTGCCGTCCGGGTCGACGGTCTACGTGCTCGGGCTGATCGGCGGTGTGGGCGGCACGATCACGATGGCGTCCTACGGGTACTGGCTCTTCGCGAAGGGCTGGAAGGGCCCGCGCTGGCTGTCGATGATGCGCCTCGACAACGCCGTCGGGTACATCATGACCGGCATCTTCGTGGTGTCGATGCTGATCGTCGGGTCCACGATCCTGCTCGGGCAGGACCTCACCGAGTCCGACTCCGGCCTGCTCGTGCTCGGTGACCGGCTCGCCGAGCTGTACGGCCAGCCCGCGCGGATCCTGTTCCTGGTCGGTTTCCTGGCCGTCACGCTGACGTCGTTGCTGGGGGTCTGGAACGGCGTCTCGCTGCTGTTCACCGACTGGACCCGGACGATCCGCCTGCCGCACGGGCGCAAGGCCGACGTCGGCGCCGACGCGGCCACCCCGAACGCGATCGTGCCCGGCGAGTCCGTGCCCGAGCGCACCGGCGACGGCCCGGGACGGCCGAGCGCCTACGAGGCACGGGCTGCGGAGAAGAGCCTTCCGTTCCGCGGGTACCTGCTGTGGCTGACGTTCCCGCCGATGCTGCTCCTGCTCTTCGACAAGCCGTTCGGGCTCACGCTCGTCTACGGCGTGCTGGGCTCGTTCTTCATGCCGTTCCTGGCCATCACGCTGCTGCTCCTGCTGAACACCAAGCGGGTGGTGGCCGAGGGCCGCTCCGGGTGGCTGTCGAACGCGATCCTGGGCATCTCGTCGGTGCTGTTCCTGGCCCTGCTGGTGACCGACGTCCAGCAGCGGCTGTTCTGAGTCCCGCCCCGGGCCCGTGATCGGCGGCCGGGTCCCGATCGCGGCCACCGGTGGCCGCGATCGGTGCCGGGACGCCGATCACGGGCCGGGGTCGGCCTCGCAGGCCCGCAGGTGGTCCGCCAGCCGGCCGGCCGCGGTGAGCATGGCGCGGGCACGGGCGTCGAGGCGCGCCCGCCAGTCGTCGAGCGACGCGGCGAGGGGCTCCGGTCCCCCGGCCCGCCGGACCTGGTCGACGACGACGGCGATGTGGGCGAGCGGATAGCCGCCGCGGCGCAGCAGGTGCGCCAGTTCCGCGTCGCGGACGTCGTCGGCGGAGTAGCGGCGGCTACCGCCACCCTCCCGGTCCGGGACGAGGATCCCGGCGCGCTCCCACGCCCGCAGCGTCGCCGGGACCACGCTCAGCCGGTGCGCCAGCGCGCCGATCGGGATCAGCCGCTGCGGGCGCTCCGCCGCCGGGCGGGCCGGTACCGACGGGCGGGCCGGTACCGACGGGCGGGCCGGTACCGACGGACGGGCCGGTACCGACGGACGGGCCAGGGCGCCCACGGCCTTCTCGACGGCGTCGAGGGTCTCCCGGTCGCGCAGCAGCCGTACGTGGCTCTCGTCGATCGCCCGCAGCGCGGCCGCCCGGTCACCGCGGCCGACCGCCCGCATCACCTCGGATCCGGTCGCGTGCCCGTGCGCGGCGACGAGGGCGACATGCGCGCGCAACGCGACCGCGTGCCGCTCGGTGTAGACGCGGTAGCCGCTCGGAGTGCGCCGGGCCGGGGGCAGGACGGCGTCGCGCTCGTAGTTGCGGACCGCCTGGGCCGACAGGCCGTGCTCCCGGGCGAGGTCGACCGGGCGGTACTGCCCATTACCTCCGGTTTGAGACTTCACCATGCTTCTCCTGCAGGTTCGGCGGAAAACCTTCACCGGGTCGTTCAAGGATACGATGAACGCCCATGACCTCCTCGTTCCCGGCCCCGAATCGCGTCCCCTCCTTCGGCTTCGACGACGACACCGCCCTCGCCGCGGCACTGGACGCGCTGCTGGATCCCACCCCGGACCTGCTCGCCCTCGGGGAGCCGACGCACGGCGAACCCGCGCTGCCGACCATGCGCAACCGGCTGTTCGCGCTGCTGGCCGAGCGGGGTTTCGGCTCGATCGCGCTGGAGACCGACGCCGTCGCCGCGCTCGAGGTGGACGCGTACGTGCGCGGCGGGACGGGCACGCTCGACGCGGTGATGGCGTCCGGGTTCACCCACGGGTTCGGTGAGCTCCCGGCCAACCGGGAGCTGGTGGCCTGGATGCGCGCCCACAACGACACGCTGCCCCCGGCCCGGCGCCTGGCCTTCCACGGCGTCGACGCCCCGACCGAGGCGGACCTCATCCCCAGCCCCCGCCCCTACCTCACCCACCTGCACCGCTACCTGTTCGACCACCTGGATCCCGCGGAGCTGCCCCGCGACGCCGCGACACGAGAGCAGGGCGGGCTCGACCGGCTGCTCGGCGACGACGACCGCTGGTCCGACCGGGCCGCCCTGTACGACGCCGCGGTCTCGATCGGGGGCTCCCCCGAGGCCCGCGCGCTGCGGGTGCTCACCGACGACCTGATGACCGCACTGCACACCGGCGCACCCCGGCTGGTCGCGGCCACCTCGCCGGAGGACTGGCACGCGGCCGCCGTGCACGGTCGCTCCGCGCTGGGCCTGCTCCGCATCCACGCGCACGCCGCCGACCCCGGCCGCGGTCCCGGGGAGCGCCTGTCGCGGCTGCTGGGGATCCGGAGCGCGCTGATGGCCGAGCACCTGCACGCCGTCCGCGCCCGTGAACGGCACCGCGGACCGACGTTCGTCTTCGCGCAGAACGCGCACCTCCTGCGCCACCCGGCCCGGTGGGCGATCCCCGGGATGGACGTCGAGTGGTCCGGCGCGGGCGCGATCGTCGCCGCGGTCGGCGTCGAGCGCTGCACCGTCGTCGCGGGCAGCCTGGGCGCGAGCAGCGTCAACGGGCTCCCGGCACCGGCGCCGTCGACGTTCGAGGGGGCGCTGGAACGGGTCGCCGGCGGGAGCGCGCTGCTGCCCACCAGCCAGGTCCCCCGCGACGGCCTGCACACCCGGACCGACGCGAGCGGCGACCGCGGCTACGCCCCGCTGTCGGCGGAGAACCTCGACCACGCCGACGCCGTCCTGCACGTGGCGACCTCACCGGGCGCCCCGCTCACGACCACGGCACCGCCCACCGACGCCGACCTCGCGGCCCGGATCCTGCGCGATCTGCCCGGCATCACGCACCTGCGGGTCGGCGAGGACCACGAGGCGGCGGCGCACAGCATGGGCGACTGGTTCTTCTCCGTCGACGGGGCGCGGATGCCGTTCGCGACGATCGTCGTCCACGACACACCGGGGTTCGACGAGCGATCAGCCCTGCACCGGCCGGGGGTGTTCCGCCTCAACATCGGGGTCGGGCGCGAGGAGTTCGAGGCCCTGTTCGGCACCCCGCCGGCCGAGCTCGAGCAGTGCCGACCGGACGTCTCCGTCCTGGACCGGATCGTCCCGCACCCGGCCTACGGACGTCAGGGATGGGTCGCCGTCCTCAACCCCACCGACGCGACGCTGCCCGAGATCGACCGGCTGCTCGCCCTGGCGCACGGGCGCCGTTCCCCGCAGTGATCGATCTGTGGGAGACGATCGGTGCCGTCGGTGGCACCGATCGTCACACTCCGATCGATCATGGAAGACCGACACGGGGATACGCCGCACCCGTCCTCGCGGGCGCCTTGCCCGCGCTCAGCCGGACAGCGCGTCCCCGGTGCGGACCGTGCCGCCGGTGAGGACACGGGCGTAGAGACCGGCGCACGGCAGGACGCCGAAGCCCTCCACCTCGACCCGGTTCAGTGTCATCAGCGGGCGCAGGGACTGCGGCGAGCGCGGCAGGTCACCGTGCTCCAGGGTCGGGACCGAGCAGCGCGGGGTAGGCAGCGCACCGGCCAGGCGGACCCCGCCGACGGTGAACTCACGGCCGACCCACTCGTTCTCCGAGAACGCCGGGTGTCCCGGCGGGGTGGCGATCACCAGGTTCGGCCGGTAGCGCAGCGCCTCCACGCCGAGGGCGTCGAGCGTGGCGGTGGTGATCAGGTGGATCGGCGAGTGGTCGACGAACCGTCCGCCCGGAGTGCCCTGGGCGATCTCCAGGATCGCGGCCTCGACGTCGGCGTCGAGACCGTGCGAGAGCACGTCCTCCGGGTCCGGGCGCTCGACCGACGCCCCGTCGGCGCGCTCGGCGGCCATCCGGACGTCGCGTCCGAGCAGGGCCGACAGCGCCTCGTCGGCCTCGCCCGCCGGCAGGCCGCGGCCGTCGGGCAACGTGACGGTGACGCCGTCGCGGCCGGACTCGGCTCGGCACTTGAGCAGGTCCCGGTACCAGCGGGGCTGCTTGGCCGTGGCGACCCGGCCGGTCGCGGTGTCGAGCAGCGCCAGCCCGCGGTCCCCGACGACGCCGTGCTCGTCGAGCTCGAGGGCGTCGACGTCCTCGCCGAGCATCGACTTCACCGGGTAGCGGTGCAGCGACGCCACCGATCCGACGATCTCCGCGGCCATCGCGGTCACCTCCACCTGTGTGTGCGGACCGAGCCTACGGTGCGTTCCCGGCCAGCCCGTTGCGCGCGAGCCAGTCGGCGGCGACCGTGCGCAGCGCCGGCTTGTCCGGCCCGGCCGCCTCGGTGTTGACCGCCAGCAGCTCCTCGGTGGTGAGCTTCGCCGAGACCCGGTCCAGCACGCCGGTGACCTGCGGGGTCGCCTTGCGCTTCACCATCACCGGGACGATGTTCTGGGCGGCGAAGTTCTCCTTCGGGTCCTCCAGCACGACCAGCCCGTTCTGGGCGACGGCCGGGTCGGTGGTGAACAGGTCGGCGGCCTGGACGTCCCCGTCGACGAGCGCGGTCACGGTCAGCACGCCACCGGCGTCGAGCGACCGGTAGGACTTGAACGCGCAGTCGTAGTTCTCGCGCAGGGCGGGGATGCCGTCCGGGCGGGTCTGGAACTCCGGGGACCCGCCGAACACGATGTCCTTGCAGTGCGGCGTCAGGTCGTCGAGCGAGCGCAGGCGCAGCCGGTCCGCGGTCTCCCGGGTGACCATCACGGCGTCCTTGTCCTGGGCCGGCGACATCGCCCCGGCGACCAGCTCCGGGGGCAGCACCTTCTGCAGCGCGGCGTAGACCTCGGCGGAGCGGCGCTGCTGGGCGCTCTCGTCGAGGTACTGCAGCAACGCGCCGCTGTAGTCGGGGATCAGGTCCACCGAGCCGTCCTGCAGCGCCGGGAAGTAGGCCTCCCGCGAGCCGATCGCCACCGGCTCCTCGACCTGCACACCGGCGCCCTGCAGGGCCTGGGAGTAGATCTCGGCGACGAGCTGGCTCTCGGTGAAGTTCCCGGACCCCATCGCGATCACGTTCGGGTCGGACTCGGACCCGCCGCCGGAGAGCGGATCGCCCCCGCAGGCGGTCAGGCCCAGCACCGCGACCAGCAGAAGCGCGAGCAGACGCCTCATCGATCTCCCTCGCTCAGGCCGCACGGGAGGCCCCGGTGTCCGCGCCGCCCCGGATCAGCCGCAGCCGCCCCGGCTTCGACGCCGCGGAGCGCTCCTGCAGCCCCGGCGAGACGAGCAGCTTCTGCAGGCCGCCGAGCACGACGTCGGCGACGATCGCGAGCAGTGCGACCAGGATCGAGCCACCGATCATCTGCGGGAAGTCGCGCTGGGACAGGCCGTCGAGGATGAACCGGCCGAGCCCGCCCAGACCGACGTAGGCCGCGATCGTCGCCGTCGAGATGATCTGCAGCAGCGCACTGCGCACCCCGCCGATGATCAGCGGCAGGGCGTTGGGCAGCTCGACCTTGAACAGCACCTCACGTCCGCGCATGCCCATGCCCTTGGCCGCGTCCACGATCTGCGGGTCGACGTTGGCCACGCCGGAGTAGGTACCGGCCAGCAGCGGCGGGACGGCGAGGATCACGAGCGCGATCAGGGGTCCGAGCAGGCCCAGCCCGACCGCGAGGAACAGCAGCACCAGCAGGCCCAGGGTGGGCAGGGCGCGCAGGGCGTTGGCGATCCCGACGACGAGGAACCCGCCGCGGCCGGAGTGCCCGATCCAGGCCCCCAGCGGCAACGCGATCACCAGGGCGATGACCAGCGTCAGCGCGGTATAGCCCAGGTGCTCGACCAGTCGCTGCGCGATGCCCGGGTTATCCGCGCCGCCGGCCCAGTTCTCGGCGCTGAACAGCCAGCTCAGATACGTCATGACGCCGTCCCTGCGGTGCGGCGTGTGCGGGCGGGCCGGTCCCACGGGGTCAGGGCGCGCCCGGCGAGGAGCAGCAGGCCGTCGACGACGATCGCCAGCAGGAGCACCAGCACGATGCCGGAGATCGTCTCCTGCGGGATCTCCCGCTGGAACCCTTCGGTGAACATCTTGCCCAGGCCGCCGAAGCCGATCACCGAGCCGACGGTCACGAGGCTGATCGAGCTGACCGCGGCCACCCGCAGCCCGGCCAGGATGACCGGCACGGCCAGCGGCAGCTCGACGGTGAGGAAGCGCCGTCCCGGCCGGTAGCCCATCGCCGTGGCGGAGTTGACCACGGTCGACGGGATCGAGTTCAGCGCGTCGGCGACGGTGCGCACCAGCAGCGCCAGCACGTACACCGACAGCGCCACGATCACGTTGAGCGGGTCGAGGATCCGGGTGCCGATGATCGGCGGCAGGAACACGAACAGCGCCAGCGACGGCAGCGTGTAGAGGAACCCGGCGATGTTGAGCGTCAGCGAGCGGCCGATCCGGGTGCGGTTGGCCAGCCAGCCCAGCGGCACCGCGAGCACCAGCCCGATCAGCACCGGGACCAGCGAGAACACGATGTGCTGGCCGGTCAGCTCCAGCACCAGCGAGGAGTTGCGGAAGACCCAGTCCATGACCGGTCAGGCCGCCGGGTCGTGACGGCGGGCGTCGGGCAGGGCCGCGAGCACGTCGTCGGCGCTGATCGAGCCGGCGACCCGGCCGTCGGCGTCGACGGCCACCCCGCGCCCGGACGGCGACGACAGCGCGGCGTCCAGGGCGCCGCGCAGCGATCCGGACCCGACCTCGTAGAGCGACCCGCCGGGGACGACGTCACCCTCGCCGACCGGTCCCCCGGTGCCGCCCTCGAACCAGCCCAGCGGACGTCGTTCGGCGTCGAGCACGGCGTACCAGCCCTGCCCGGGGGCGTCGTCGCCCAGGGCCACGGTGTCGAGCTCGCGGATCGGGATCGTGTCCGAGGTCAGGAAGCCCAGGCCCCGGTAGCCGCGGTCGCGGCCGACGAAGTTGTCCACGAACTCGTCGACCGGGCGGGAGAGCAGCACGCCCGGCTCGTCGTACTGGGCCAGCTTCCCGCCGACCCGGAACACCGCGACCTTGTCGCCGAGCTTGATCGCCTCGTCGATGTCGTGGGTGACGAACACGATCGTCTTGCCCAGGTCGGACTGCAGGCGCAGCAGCTCGTCCTGCAGGCTCTCCCGGACCACCGGGTCGACGGCGCTGAACGGCTCGTCCATCAGCAGCACCGGCGGGTCCGCGGCGAGCGCGCGGGCCACCCCGACCCGCTGCTGCTGGCCGCCGGAGAGCTGGTTCGGGTACCGCTTGGCCATCGAGGGGTCGAGCCCGACGGTCTCCATCAGCTCCATCGCCCGGCGACGGCCGTCGCGCTTGCCCTGCCCGATCAGCACCGGCACGGTCGCGATGTTGTCCACGATCGTGCGGTGCGGGAACAGGCCGGACTGCTGGATGACGTAGCCGATCCCCCGGCGCAGCTCGGCCGGGTCGCCGGCGAGCACGTCCTCGCCGTCCACCCGCAGCTCCCCGGAGGTCGGCTCGACCATCCGGTTGATCATGCGGACGGACGTGGTCTTTCCACAGCCGGACGGTCCGACGAAGACGGTGATCTTCCCCTGCTCGGCGACGAGATCCAGCTCGTCGACGGCGACCGTGCCGTCCGGGAACCGCTTCGTCACGCCCCGGAACTCGATCATCCGGGCAACCCCCGTCGCCACGGCGGCCGCTGATCGGCCGCTCGGTCGGCCCACGCTAACCCGACCGGGCGATCCTCGCGCGCGTGTGACCGACGAGCCCCCGGTCAGACCGTGCGGTCCCGCCCGGCCGAGACGACAGTGAGGACATGCCGAAAGAGCACTCCGTCCTGCCCCGTCCCCGCCTGGACCTGGATCCGGACGCCCCGCACGTCGCGGACTACTTCCACTACGCCGACCTGCTCACCGACGACGAGCGGGCGCAGCTGCGGCGGGTCCGGGAGTTCCTGGCGGCCGAGGTGGCACCGGTGGTCGACGAGGCCTGGCAGCGCGACGAGTTCCCGCAGCAGCTGATCAAGGGCTTCGCCGCGCTCGACCTGGCCGGCGCCGGCTACGCCGACCCGCCCGCACGCCGGCTGTTCCTGGGCTTCCTGCACGCCGAGATCTGCCGGATCGACCCGTCGGTGAACAGCTTCTACGGCGTGCACACGGGCCTGGCCATGGGCTCGATCTTCGCCGGCGGCACGCCGGAACAGCGCGAGCGCTGGCTCCCGCCGATGGCGCGGATGGAACAGATCGGCGCGTTCGGGCTCACCGAGCCGCACGGCGGCAGCGACGTCGCCGGCGGTATGGAGACCACGGCCACCCGTGACGGCGACGAGTGGGTCCTGGACGGGGAGAAGCGCTGGATCGGCAACGCCACGTTCGCCGATCTGATCGTGATCTGGGCGCGGGACACCGACCCCGAGGCGAAGGGCGCGGTGCGCGGGTTCGTGGTCGAGCGCGGCACCCCCGGCCTGACCACCACCAAGATCGAGGGCAAGACGTCGCTGCGGATCGTGCAGAGCGCCGACATCCTGCTCGACCAGGTCCGGGTCCCGGAGTCGCACCGGCTCTCCGGGGGCACGGGCACGTTCGCCGACGCCGGCACCGTCCTGCAGCGCACCCGGGCCAACGCGTCGTGGGGCGCGGTCGGGGTGCAGATGGCCGCCTACGAGCTGGCACTGTCCTACTCGAAGGAGCGCGAGCAGTTCGGACGCCCGATCGCCGGGTTCCAGCTGATGCAGGACCTGCTGGTCAAGATGCTGGGCAACGTGTCGGCCTCGCTCGGCATGGCGGTGCGCAACTCCCAGCTGCTCGACGAGGGCCGCGGCTCGGACGCACACTCGTCGCTGGTCAAGGAGTTCTGCGCGAGCCGGATGCGCGAGACGGTCGCCTGGTCGCGTCAGCTCGTCGGCGGCAACGGCGTGATCGTGGCCAACGGCATCGCCCGCTACTTCTCCGACGCCGAGGCGATGTTCTCGTTCGAGGGCACCCGGGAGATGAACACGCTGATCGTCGGCAAGAACGTGACCGGGCACAGCGCGTTCGTCCGCTGAGCCGATCGCTCTACCCGGGACCCAAGCGGTTCAACGCCGCCCGGCTCCCGTCGTCGGCGCCACGATGGACCACCACGACCTGGTCCGGGTCGCCGAGCGGCACGAGCACCTCGAAATCGGTCGCGATCACGCCGTGATCGGGATGGCGCACGACCTTGCGGCCTCGACCGGTGAGCGTGACGGCCGGCTCGGACCACCACCGTGCGACGTCCTCGTCGCCGGCGATGCACTCTGCGATGAGGTCGTCGAGGGTCTGGTCGTCGGGGTGCGCGGCCCACGCCGTACGCAGGTGGGCGACCCCGTCCCGGACGACGGCCTCGCGATCGAGGTGGGACTCACGCATTCGGGGGTCCAACAAGCACAGCCGGATCGCGTTGCGCTGTAACGGAGGCAGCGTGTCGAAGTCCAGCATCAACCCGGCCATCTCGAGGTTCCACGCGAGGATGTCGTAGCGGTGGTTCAGCAGCATGGCCGGGCGGGGTGAGAGATCGGCGACGAGCTGCGCCAGCGGCGGCGCGGCGACGGTGGCGGGCTCGTCGGCGGTGCGTGGACGCCGCCCGGCCAGGCCGAAGAGATAGGCACGCTCGTCGGGGGCCAGTCGCAGTGCGGCGGCCAGAGCCTCCGCCACGTCGGCCGACGGGCGCGGCCCCCGGGCCTGCTCCAGCCGCATGACGTAGTCGGTGCTGATCCCGGCCAGCTCGGCGACCTCCTCCCGGCGCAGCCCCGGCGTCCTGCGGGCTCCCCGACGCAACGGCAGGCCGAGATCCCGGGGATCGAGGCTCTCGCGTCGCGACCGCAGGAACACGGCCAGCTCCCGCGTCGCGTCCACGGTGCCGGTGATCACGAACGGTGCAACCGGGTCGATAGGACCGCTATTCCTAGGAAACCGGCTCCGTTGTCCGTGCCCTGCGGCGGTCACATCCTGGCGGTCGACGTCGATCGCGATCGCAGGAGGACACCATGTCAACGACCCTCGACACCTACCGGCTGTTGGGGCGATCCGGGCTGCGGGTCTCCCCGCTGGCGCTGGGTACGGCCACGTTCGGCACCGAGTGGGGGTGGGGCGCGGAGAAGGAACAGGCGCGAGCCCTGTTCGACACCTATGTCGAGCACGGCGGCAACTTCGTCGACACCGCCTCCACCTACACCGACGGCAGCTCCGAGCGGCTGCTGGGCGAGTTCATCCGCGAGCACCGCGAGCGGTTGGTCGTGGCGACGAAGTACACGACCCTGCGCACGGCGGGGGACCCGAACTCCGGTGGCCCGCACCGCAAGAGCCTGTTCGCCTCGGTCGAGGCCAGCCTGCGTCGGCTGGGCACCGACGTCATCGATCTGCTGTACCTGCACGTCTGGGACTTCACGACACCGGTCGAGGAGATCCTGCGCGGCCTGGACGACCTGGTCCGGCAGGGCAAGGTCCACTACGTGGCGATGTCCAACGTCCCGGCCTGGGAGATCTCACGCATGCAGGCGATCGCCGACCTGCGCGGCTGGACCCCGCTGGTCGCGCTGCAGCCCGAGTACAGCCTGATCAACCGCGCCGCCGAACGCGACCTGATCCCGATGGCACGGGAGATGGGGTTGGGGGTCACTCCGTTCTCTCCGGTCGGCGGCGGCGTGCTCGCCGGCAGGTACACCCGCGCCGACCTCGCCGGGGCCGCCGGCACCAGGCCGGGTGAGAGCAACCGGAAGACGTTCAACGCGGGCCTCGGCATGGTCACCGAGCGCACCCTCACGATCGCCGACGTCGTCGGGGACATCGCCTCCGAGACGGATCGGACGCCCGCCCAGATCGCGCTGGCCTGGGTACTGGACAACCCCGGTGTGACGGCTCCGGTCATCGGCGCTCGAACCGCCGAGCAGCTGCTGGGGAACCTCGGAGCGCTGGACGTCGACCTCACCGCCGAGCAGCTCGCCCGTCTCGACTCCGTCAGCGCGATCGACCTCGGGTACCCGCACGATCTGCTCGCCGGCGACCACGCCCGCGCCGTGTCCGCGGGTGACCTCACGATCGAGAGGCACCGCCGATGAACGCGGACGCCGGGGAACGATCGTTCACCGCGGAACAAGGTGACCGGGTGTTCGCGCCGCCGGGACCTGTTCCACCACGTCGAGAACGCATCGGCGACCGAACCGCTCGATCTCGTGATGGTGTCCACCAAACCAGGGTTCCGAGGACGAAGAACGCGAGCACCGGCTGAACCCGGATCCACACGGACGGGTCCGTCCGGGGACCGTCACCATTGTCCGGGTGCGCCCGGTCGCGGAGCGTCCGGCGGTCCGCCGGCGGCCGTCGCCGGTGTCGGCAGGCCGCCGCCGCGCAGGATCCGGTGCAGCTCGTCCGGGCGCAGCGAGCGGGCGAACAACCAGCCCTGGAACGCGTTGACCCCGAGGCCGCGCAGCACGTGGAACTGCTCCGCGGTCTCCACCCCCTCGGCGACGGTGCCGCGGCCCATCGCCCGCGCCACCTCGACGACGGCGCGGGCCAGCGCGAAGTCCGCGGGGTCGGTGCCGACGCCGGTGACGAACGCGCGGTCGACCTTCACCGTCTGCGCCGGGAGCTCCTTGAGCCGCGCCAGCGACGAGTAGCCGGTCCCGAAGTCGTCGACGGCGAAGCGGACGCCGCGGCGGACGAGCTCGCTCATCGCGTCCAGGGCGGGCTGGGGCAGCGAGACCAGGCTGGTCTCCACCAGCTCCAGCACCAGCTGGTCCCAGCCCAGCCCGGAGCCGGTCACGGTCGAGGTGACGACGTCGAGGAAGTCCGGGTCGGCCGGCAGCAGGCCGGCCAGGTTGACCGCCACCGAGATCTGCTGGCCGAACCGCGGCCAGCTCGCGGCCTCGGTCGCGGCGGTGCGCAGGACCCAGATGTCGAGGTCGCGCTGCAGCCCACCGCGCTGGGCGACCGGCAGGAACTGCCCCGGCGTGACCTCGCCGTGCACCGGGTGCGACCAGCGCAGCAGCGCCTCGGCCGAGAGGACCGTGCCGTCCGGGCCGACGACCGGCTGGTACTCCAGTCGCAGGCCGTCGTTCTCGATCGCGGCGCGGAGCTCGGCCTCCATCTCCAGCTGGCGGGTGGCCGCGTCGCCGCTGCGCGCATCGGCCACCGCGACGGCGCCGCGGCCGCGCTTCTTCGCGTCGCGCATCGCGACCTCGGCGTAGCGCAGCAGGTCGGCCCCGCGGGGGGCCTCGGCGGAGCCGGTCCCGGCCCGCAGGACGTCCGGTGTGGCGATCCCGACCGAGGCCGTCATCGCGACCGGCCGGTTGTGCACGGAGACGCTGCCGCGCAACAGCTCCGCGACCATGCCGGCGAGCCGCGCGGCGCCGCCGACCTCGGTGACGTCGGCGCAGACCACCGCGAACTCGTCGGCGGACAGGCGCGAGGCGGTGCAGGACACCGGGAGCTCGCGCTGCAGCCGGGCGCCGAGCTCGACCAGCAGCGCGTCGCCGACGTCGTGCCCGAGGGAGGTGTTGACGCGGGCGAAGTCGTCGACGTCGCCGACGACCAGGGCGACGCGGTCCGCACCGGGCCCGGACAGCAGACGGTCGGCGTGCGCGAGCGCGGCGGCGCGGTTCGGCAGCCGGGTCAGCGCGTCCACGGTGTCGGCGTCGCGCAGCACGCCGGCGGCCCGGTTCCGCTCGCCGACGTCGGTGCAGACCAGCAGCCAGAACGGGCGTCCGTCGTCGGCCGGGGAGGCGTTGACGACGATCTCGGTGTCGACCCGGGTGCCGTCGGCGCGCAGCAGCGCGAGCGAGTCGATCCGGTAGTTGGGCTGCGGGTCCGACGGGTCGCGCAGCCAGTCCGGCAGCTCCGACGACGTCCGCTGCGGGTCCGCGGTCAGGCTGCGGGCGGGTACCCCGCGCAGCGTCTCCAGGTCGGCGTCGAGAAGCGCGCACATGGCCGGGTTGGCGTCGACGACCCGGCCGCGGTCGTCGAGCATCGCGACACCGGTGGTGATGGTGGCGACGAGGTCGGCGAAGCGCTGCCCGGCCCGCTGGGCCCGGTGCTCGGCGCGGCGGCGGTCGGTGACGTCGGCGACGGTGCCGATCAGCCGCAGCGGCCCGCCCCCGGCGGTGCGCTCGATCCGGGTCCGGCAGCTCAGCACCGGTGCGCCCGGGCCGTCGCCCGCGGGGCGGAGCTCGGCGGAGTGCGTGCCGGTGTCCGCGGCACCCCCGGGGTCGCCGGTCCCCGACGGCGAGTCGCGGCGCAGCAGCCGGCAGACGCGCTCGACCTGCTCGCCCTCGATCGGGCCCTCCGGCCCGTCCGGGCGGACCTCGAGCGAGCGGTAGAGCTCGACCAGGCCCTCGCTGCGGGTCAGCGTCCCGGCGTTGAGGTCGAACGTCCAGGTCCCGGACCGGGTGGCGCGCTCCAGGTCCAGGGCGGGCGCCTCGTCGGACGGCGCGGTCTCGGCCTCCGGGAACGGGACCAGCACGACGGCCGTGCGCTCACCGGGCTGCGCCCATCGCACGACCCGCACCCGCGCGAGCTGACGGTCGGCGCGGACCAGCCGGGCGTCGGAGTCGGGACCGACCAGGAGCTGCGGCAGCCGCATCCCGGTGGGGTCCGCGGACCCGGCCAGGCGGCGCAGGGCCGGGTTCGTGCGCAGGACGGTGCCGGAGCGGTCGCAGAGCATCGTCGGGGCGTGCGGGAGGACGACGTCGGAGATGTCCGGCACCACGATCGGCGGGAGCGCCGGCTCCTCCTCGTCCGCGAACGGCGCGGGCCGCCGGGTGTCGGTGAAGGCGCGGGCGAGATCGCCGGCGAATCCCGAACCGGCCGGACGGTCGCCGTCGCCGGGTCGCCGCATCTCGGCTCCCATCACCGTTCCCGAGCGCGGTACGGCCCCGCCCGGGTTACCGGACGAGCGGTCGCCCCCGCGTGGTTCCAGGTCGCCCACGCCCGCCTCCGTTCTGATCGACTCCGTGCATCAGAACCAACGAGCCACCGGCCCGGGCGATCCGCCCAGGTAGCCCGATCGAGCCAGGCTACACAGGGCGTGATGGGCCTGTTCAGCCTAACGGACGATCTGCCGTTTGCGAATACTCGGCGGTAATCGAAGATCCACGCGCCGAAGGGTCACCGACTGTCGCCCAGTGGCCACTATGGAGTTGACCGACAGCGACTGCCGTTCACCGAAGGCTGCTCTGCGTTTCGGCGCATACACGGAACGTGATCATCATTCCGGCGTGTCGGCGGCGTGTGCGACGGCGGCGGAGACCGCCGGGGCGACCCGCGGGTCGAACGGGCTCGGCACGATCCGGTCCGTCGCGAGGTCGTCGGCGGCCACCGAGAAGATCGCCTCCGCGGCGGCGAGCTTCATCCGCTCGGTGATCCGGCGGGCACCGGCGTCCAGCGCTCCGCGGAAGACACCCGGGAACGCCAGCACGTTGTTGATCTGGTTCGGGAAGTCGCTGCGTCCGGTCGCGACGATCGAGGCGTGCCGCGCGGCGACGTCCGGGTGCACCTCGGGGTCCGGGTTGGACAGCGCGAACACCATCGCCTCCGGAGCCATGGTGGACAGGATCTCTTCGGGCAGCGTCGCGCTGGACAGACCGACGAACACGTCCGCGCCGGCCATCGCCTCGCCCACGCCACCGGTGACCCCGCGCGGGTTGGTGACGGCGGCGAGATCGGCCTTCACCCCGCCGCGCCCGGCGTCGACGATGCCGCGCGAGTCGAGCAGCACGATGTCGGTCGCGCCGGCGGCGAGCAGGATGCGGGTGCAGGCCACCCCGGCCGCCCCGGCCCCGGACACGACGATCCGCAGACCGGACAGCGGCCGGTTCTGCACCGCGCAGGCCCCGCGCAGGGCGGCCAGCAGCACGATCGCGGTGCCGTGCTGGTCGTCGTGCATGACCGGGCAGTCCAGCGCCTCGATCAGCCGGCGCTCCAGCTCGAAGCAGCGCGGCGCCGACACGTCCTCGAGGTTGACCGCGCCGAACGTGGGCCGCATCCGCACCATCGTCTCGACGATCTCGTCGACGTCGGTGGTGTCGAGCACGACCGGGATCGAGTCCAGCCCGGCGAAGGACTTGAACAGCGCCGACTTGCCCTCCATCACCGGCAGCGCCGCCCGCGGGCCGATGTCGCCGAGGCCGAGCACCGCGGTGCCGTCGCTGACGACCGCGACGAGCCGGTTGGACCAGGTGTAGCGGGCGGCCAGCGACGGGTCGGCGGCGATCGCGCGGCTGACGTCGGCGACACCGGGGGTGTAGGCGATGGCGAGGTCGCGGGCGTTGCCCAGCGGGGCGGTCAGGCCGGTGCTGAGCTTGCCGCCCTCGTGCGCACCGAAGACCTCGTCGCGGGTCGGGACGGTCGTCGCACGGGTCTCGGTCTGGTCGGCAAGGGTCATGACGGGGGCTCCTCACGGATGGGCGATGCGGGGCACGCCGGAGGCGCGCCACCTGCCGTTGCACCGGAGGTCGCGGGTGTCGTCAACCAGTTCGCGGTGCCGGACGGCCACCACGGGAGTCCACGCAGGATGCGGCGGGACGTCCCGGGACTCGGCTGTCGGGTACGCGATGGATCGTAACCGGAGCGGCCCCCGCCCACGCCCGGGTGCCGCACGTGTCGTGCGGCACACACACGCCGGTCAGCGCAGAGGGATCAGCGCAGCGGGGTGGGCGTCAGCTCCGGCAGCGGCAGCGCGGGCAGCGCCGGGCCGGTCGGCTCCTCGCTCAGCGGCAGCGCGGTCGGCGCGAACGGCCGGTCACCCTCGATCACCGAGACGCGGCCGACGCCGCCGAACTCGTCGGCGTAGTCCAGCGCCTGCGCGATGTCGGCCACACCGTTGGTCGTGGTCGGGGCCATCAGGCTGCTCAGCACGCCGAACGCCCTGCCCTCGGCGTCGAGGTAGCCGCTTCCGGAGTCACCGGGCACGCCCGGGGGCGTCGTCGCCACGACGTGCGTGCGCGGACCCTCCGGTTGACCGAGGCTGATCCCCTGCTTGTTCGGCGTCGCGACGAGCTGGTTGGGCTGGTGGCTGTAGACCTTCTCGCCCTCCCCGGTCCCGTCCGCGTCCAGGCCGGTCGGGCCGCCGAAGCCGGGCACCGTCGGGTTCGACGCGGCGACCGCGGCGTCGCCGAGCTCGATCAGCTCCAGGTCGTTGAGGTTGCACAGCTCCGGGTCGGTCTCGCCGCGGGCCTGCATCGTGGCCCAGGAGTTGTAGGCGACGCGGCCGGCGTAGTTCTCGCCGTCCCGGCCCTGGATCACGACCGCGGTCCCCACGGGCATGACCGGCTCGCGACAGCCGTCCACCGAGGACATGGCGTCCTCGGCGGCGTTGCAGTGCGCGGCCGCGCCCAGGTAGACCTTCCCGTCCGGGACGCCCGCGCCGGACTCCGTGTGCGCGGACTGGTGCTCGCCGTCCTTGCCGCGCCGGCCGCCGTCGGCGTGGCCGTCGGAGCCGGCGGCGTCGGTGTAGAGGAAGTTCGCCGTGCACAGCTCGGCTCCGCGCGGCAGCGGGGTGGCGATCTGCACGCCCGGCCCGACCGCGGCGGTCGTCGCCGGGGCGAAGGTCGCGACGGGGGCGGCCGAGGCCGCCATGGGGGCGGCGAGCGCGGCCGCCGAGGCCAGGCCCAGCACGACACCGACGCCGACGATCCGGCGTCCGCTCCGCAGTGCACGAGACATGGGGTTCCTCTTCTCCTGTCCACGGGGCCTCGTCCCGCCTGGCGCGACCCCGCCCGCATTCGTACCCGGAAGAACGACCCGCGTCCCGGACCGTCACCGTCACGTTCGGGTCGTTGTTCTCCCGTCACTCCACCGTGTCCGGTGCCGCCGCGCCGCCACCGGAGCCGTACGGCCCCTGCGAGGGGGCGGTGCGGCGACTACCGTGCCGGATCGTGTCCGACGACGTCAGCCCGCCCGGCCGGGTCTTCCTGCTCCGTCACGGCGAGACCGAGTGGTCCGCCAACGGCCGGCACACCGGCCACACCGACATCCCCCTCACCGACGCCGGGCGGGCCGCGGCCGGACGTTCCCGGCACTCGCTGGAGTTCCTGCGCGGCATCGACGCTCCTCCCCCGGCGCGGGTGCTGTGCAGCCCGCGCTCGCGTGCGCGGCTCACCGCCGAGCTGGCCGGCCTGCACGTCGACGCCGTCGACGACCGCCTCGCCGAGTGGGACTACGGCGAGGCGGAGGGACTGACGACGCCGGAGATCCGCGAACGCCACCCCCGCTGGACGATCTGGGACGGTCCGTGGACCGGCGGCGAGACCCCCGACGACGTCGGTGCCCGCGCGGACTCGGTTCTCGTCGACGCCCGGAAGCTCACCGCCGACGGCGACGTCGTCCTCGTCGGGCACGGCCACTTCGGCCGGGTGCTGGCCGCCCGCTGGATCGGCCTGCCGGCGACCGGCGGGGTGCACCTGCGGATGGACGCCGCCGCGGTCACCGTCCTCGGTGACGAACGCGGCGCTCCCCGCCTCGACGCCGTGAACGTGGTGCAGCCCGAGTGACCGGGTCGTTCCGGTGATCCGGCAGGCCGGGCCCCGCGACGTCGACGCGATCGTGGCCCTGGTCCACGAGCTCGCCGACTACGAGAAGGCGCGCGACGAGTGCCACCTGACCGCCGGGCAGCTGCACACCGCGTTGTTCGGGGCGGATCCCTCGGCGTACGCGCACGTCGCGGTCGCCGGCGGGGACGGCGGGGACGCCGTCGGCTGCGCCATCTGGTTCCGCACGTTCTCCACCTGGGAGGGCGTGGCGGGCATCCACCTGGAGGACCTCTACGTCCGCCCGGAGCACCGCGGGTCGGGGTACGGCGGCGCGCTCCTCGCCGCCCTGGCCGCCCGGTGCCGGGCCGAGGGCTGGGCCCGCCTGGAGTGGAACGTCCTGGACTGGAACGCCCCCGCGATCGGCTTCTACCGTTCCGTGGGAGCGGTGCCGAACGAGGGCTGGACGACCTACCGGCTGACGGGGCCCGCGCTGGCCCGCGTCGGCGCCGGCGGAGTGCCCCGGGACCACCCGGCGGGTCCGGCCACGCCCTGACGACGGTCGGGGACACCGATCACGTTGCGCAACTGCACGACTCGCGCGAGTGACCGCGATCATGCGATCTTTGTTCGAGATCATGAACGGAGTGCAGGCACGCGCACGCCCCGAACCGCCTGGAGCCACGACCGATGACCGACCGCCGGCACACGGGCCCCGCGGCGCACCCGGACGACACCCTCACCGCCTCCCCGACCGCGCCCCCGGCCGACCGCCTGGCCGCCGAGCTGCGCCGGTGGCGCCTCTCGCGCTGGCCGACCGGGGCCGGGTTCGCCCGGGCCGCCGGCTGGTCGCAGTCCAAGGTGTCCAAGATCGAGACCGGCGCCACCCTCCCGTCCGAGGAGGACGTGACGCGCTGGCTCGAGTGCACGGTGGACGACGAGGCTCTCCGGGCCCGTCTCGGCACCCAGCTCAGCGGGCTGCGCACGACGGCGCTCGGGGACAAGGGACCGCGGCCGGAGCCGGACCGCCCGCGGCGGCGGCGCACCTGGCCCGAGCGCTACCGGCAGCTGATCGAGCTCGACGAGACCGCCGGTCCGTTCCGGGCCTTCAGCCTCGGCACGGTCCCGAGCCTGCTGCAGACCCGTGAGTTCTTCGCCGAGAGCGTGCGGCGGGCGGTACCTCCGGGGGCCACCGGGCAGGACCTCGACCAGACACTCGCCGAGATGGCCGCCCTGCACGTGCGCCACCAGGCGCTGGTCTACGAGGCGACCGAGGTGGGCCGCATCGTCGTCGACGAGGGTGCGCTGCGCCGCCCGGTCGGGCCGCCGTCGCTGCTGCGCGGCCAGCTCGACCGGCTGTGCGCCGTGGTGCGCGAGCAGGGGGCGGCCCGCCTGGCCGTGCTGCCGCGCACGGCCGCGCTGCCCTGCGCACCGCTGTCGTCGTTCACGGCCTACCCGGAACGGGTGTTGATCCCGGCGCTGGCCGGGGACCTGTGGTTCTCCCGTGCCGACGACGTGCGGTTCTACTCCGAGGCCTTCACCCGGCTCTGGGAGGCCTCGGTCGACGGCGACGAGGCCGCCGCCCTGCTCGAACGCATCCGCGACGAGGGCTGAGCACGATCCGCCCCACCACAGCGGGACGCGGCGACGCCGGAACGTGGGGCGTCAGGTCGTCGCGGCGCCGGGGTCGGCCCGCACCAGCCGCGCACGGACGCGGGACACGACCTCCCGGGCCTGCTCGCCGTGGCGGGCCGCGGCGCGGACGGCGTCGAACATCGCCTGGTAGGCCGCCACCTCCCCCGGGTCGTCCACCCGGTGCTCGCGGGTCAGGCCCCCGACGAGCACCCGCTGCGGGGGGATCCGGATCGTGAAGTGCGTGGGCGCCGGGACCTGCGCGGCGTCGGCCTCGCTCAGCACCGACACCGCCACGTTGTCCAGCCGGGCCAGCTCACCCAGCCGGTCGAGCTGGCCCAGCTTCACCGCGGTCGGCGCCGGTCCGAGGTGCAATGCAGGCTCGGCGAGCACCAGCTCCACGCGGCTCTCCGGCCGGTACAACGCGGCCTGCTGCCGGACCCGCGCCCGCTGGCGACGCTCCAGCAGACCATCGGCACCGCCGGGGTCCGCCGGCGCGAACGAGGTGGCCGCGAGGTAGGCCCCGGTCGCCAGCTGCAGGGGCAGCGTCAACGGGTAGTAGCCGCCGGTCCAGCCGGCGTCCGGCGCGGGGTCGTACGGCTCCCCGGGCGCGGCCTCCGCACCGGCCGACCGGCCGGGCGCGGCGGGACGCCCGCCGGCGCGCCTGAGCAGGGCGTCGAGCCGGGCGGCGGTCTCGGCGCCGGCCCCGGTCGCCTCGCACCAGGCGCGCAGCTCGGCCTCGCCGCACCGCCTACGCCCGGTCTCCAGCTTCGACACCCGCGGCTGCGACCAACCGAGAGCGGCGGCCAGGGCCGTCGCCGACGGGAACGCGTCGCGGCGCAGGGCCCGCAGTCCCGCGGCCAGCTCGTGCGCCGGATCCGCTCCCGGTTCCCCGTGCGACACGGTCCGCCCGACTCCCGTTCCTCGTCGCCCGCCGGCTCCGGAGGCGCCGCACGTCAGTGATCATGTTTGCATCCGGCCCGCACCATCACAAGCGCACCGCCGGCGCCCCGGGCGTCCACCCGCAGGAGATGGTCCGCCCACTTGCGGGAGCCGCCGTCGGCGCCCACCCGGTACGTGGTCGCCTCGCGCCAGGCCTGGCCGTCGGCGCAGTCGGACCACTTGCGAGGCAGGCGGTGCCGCCCGGAGTTCCGGCCCCCCGTGGTCGCCGCCGGGCGCGGGGCGGACCCGTCCCCGGACGCCCCGGCGCCGACGCGGCCGCGGATCTTCGGCACGGCCCACCGCAGCAGCGAGCGGGTCAGCTGCCAGAGCACCAGCGCGACACCGAGGACGGGGATGGCCATCAGGGCGATCTGCACGAACGCCGAGGCCCCGTCCAGCACGACGTTGCCCGACCCGCCGAGCTCGCCGACGAGCCGCTCGGACTTCGCGACGACGTTGCGGACCAGGTCCGGGAGCTGGACGACGATCAGCCCCAGCTGCAGGAACAGCGCCGGGATCACGAACAGGACCCAGACCGAGATGAAGATCTGCGGCCAGCGCTTGAGCTCGTCGAGCAGCGGCTCGGCCGGCCGGCGCAGGATCACCCGGCGCAGGATCGGCCCGATGTACTTGAACAGGTCCGGGATGCCGACCAGGTCGGCCATGATGTGGTACCCGTCGAAGCGCAGCGACGGCAGCAGCTGCTGGACGATCTCGAGGTTCGTCGAGAGCAGCGCGACGAGGAACAACGGGTTGCCCGTCCAGCCGTAGCAGGCGGCCAGCACGACGACACCGAGCGCGTTGAAATACACCCCGCCCAGGTCGGCGCGGACGCGGCCGCCGCGGCCGAGCCGGTAGGAGTTGGTGATGTCGGTGTAGAACGCGGGCCACACCAGGTAGATCCCGCACCCCATGGTGCCCGGGCGAGCCCCGCCGTAGCGGCAGGCCGCGGCGTGCCCGATCTCGTGGAATCCGGTGGAGGCGAACGAGATGACCACCACCAGCAGCAGGTCCACCGGGTTGAGCAGCACCTGCTGCAGGGCGTAGCCCATGTCCTGGTACAGCAGGGCCCAGGCCTCGGCGATCACGAAGCCGGACAGCACCGCGGCCATCACGACGGGGTGGAACAGCCACGAGCCCATCCCGGCGAGCCGCCAGCTCAGCTTCTCCGAGACGACGGTGAACTTGTAGCGCAGTGCCAGGAACGGGTCCGACCGCTCGATCTCCGGGACGGTGCCGTCGGAGTAGGTGGTCACGCCCAGCGGGGCCAGCTTCTGGTCCACCAGGAACGCGACGTGCTCGGCGAGGTAGCCGTCGCCGGTCTCGAACCGGAGCGCGGCCGCGACGCTGTGCAGGGTGCGGTGGGTGGCCGGGCGGCCCTCGTCGACGAAGAGCTCCTTGCGCTCGTCGAGCAGGGTCACCAGCAGGTAGAGCAACGGGGGCAGGCGGACGAGCTGCCCGTCGGCCCGGCACACCAGCTGCGGGGGCTGCTTGTAGCCCGACCCCTCGAACTCCCCGACCGCCTCGACGCCGGGCAGCAGCGTCGGCGCCGGGGCCTCGATCAGCTGGGTCGGCCCGGTCACCTCGGCCGGGTGCATCCCGGGGGGCAGGCGCCGGGGCGGGCTCGGCACCCGCGGGTCCGGAGCCGGACGGCGGGACGACCGAGCGCGCCGGTCCGCGCCGGCGTCCTGTCGCCGGGCCGGTTCCCGCCGGTACCCGCGCTCCACCGTGCTGGTCATGCCATCGCCTCCACGCCCTGCCGGGGCTCGCCGTGCCGGGTCTCGCGGTCCCGGGTCTCGCGGTACCGGGTTCTCGGCGGTACCGGTCGTGCTGGATCTCGTCGTCGTCACCGTCGCCGCCGGACGTGCGAACGCCCGGGCCGTGGACGGGTTCCCCCTCCGCGGCCCGGGCGTTCGGCACCGGATGCCGGGTACTCAGTGCCCGGACACGGCGGTCGGAACGCAGGTCACGCTCGTGTACGGCTGGCTCGAGCCCAGGCCGAGCGAGCCGAGCAGACCCGGGGTCCCGGGGCTCGAGGTGGTGGTGCAGCTCGAGGCCACCGTCGAGCCGCCCCCACCGCCGTCGGACGACGGGGCCGGGGTGCTCGTGGCGCCGGCACCGGCGCCGTTGTTGAACGTCAGGTCGACGACCGAGAGGGCCGTGCGCCGGGGGAACACCTCGGCGCACAGCGCGTTCAGCCCGGCCAGGTCCACGTCGGGCCGCATGTCGGGGATCAGTGACCCGACACGGCGGTCGGGACACAGGTCGTCGTGCTGCCCGGGTTCGCCGAGCCCAGGCCGAGCGAGCCCAGCAGGCCGGGGGTGCCCGCGCTGTAGGTCGTCTGGCACGACGACAGGGCGGTCGTCCCGCCCGAGTCGCCACCGGCGCCGCCGGCCGCGGCGGCCGCCGCGCTGCTCGGCCCGCCGCCGGCGCCGCCGGCGTTGTTGAACGGTGTCGTCACCGTCGACAGCACGGTCCGCTGCGGCAGGACCTCGCCCACCAGCATGTCCAGGTCAGCCTGGTTCACCATGGCCACCACATTCACCTCTTCACGCGTCTCACCGGACGACGTGCGCCGCCCGGCACAAGAATGGAATAGGAATGGAGCGGGCCGGCCCGGCGTCGACATTGTCGCCGACGCCGGGGCCGATCCCGTTGTGACTCGAATCCTCGCTCACTCTCACCGATAACGGCACCCATGCCTGTGCGATACACGGGAAAGTCGATGACCGGCGTCGAGCAGCGCGGCGCGACTCGGGGGTGTGCGCCGTGGACCGGGCCGAGGGGCCCGGGACCCCGTCAGGGACGGGGCCCGGCCGGGCCCGGTTCATCTCAGTGCCCGGAGACCGCGCCCGGCGTCGAGGTCAGGGTGGAGCCCGGGTTGTTGGAGCCGAGGCCCAGCGAGCCCAGCAGGCCCGGGGTGCCCTGGGAGACGGTGCCCTGCTGGCCGTTGAGGGCCGTGGTCCCGCTCGAGTCGCCACCCTGCCCGCCGGCCGCCGCGGCCGCCGCGCTGCTGGAGCCCCCGTCGCCGCCACCGGCGTTGTTGAAGGGGGTGGTGACGGTGGACATGACGGTCCGCTCGGGCAGGACCTCGCCCACGACGCCGGCCAGGTCCGCGATGTCGATCGTCTTACGCATTCGAAAATCTCCTCGACTCGTCCCGCACGTTCGATCACAATGCGATCTCGGTACGGATTCTTCTGGGATCACCGAATTCTCCGGCGATGTCGGGCCGGTTGGTGCGGGCCCGTACTAGGAAAACGAAGTCCGTACGGAGTGGTTACGTGGTTCCGAGCCATTCCGGAGCACCGGAATATTCGGAATGGCCGGGCGCGGGGCGCCGGCGGCGGCCGCCTGAGGGCACCCGACCGGGTGTCACCCTTCCGAGCAGGACCGACGCCGCGGGCGAGGGGCTCGGGGCGGGCCCGCGCCCACCCGGCATCGCCCGTGCGACGCGGCGATCGGCCCATGACGCTCACCCGTTCGGACGCGCATTATTCGCGCGCGCCCCGACCGGATCCGCGGGATCGGGGCGCCCGGACCCCACGACGGGGCCCGCGACGAAGCCCGCCGACGCCCCTTCCCGTCGCGCCGGGCCGGAGCGGGCGGGCCGGAGCGGGCGGGTCGGAGCGGGCGGGTCGGAGCGGGCGGGTCGGAGCGGGCGGGTCGGAGCGGGCGGGGCCTCAGGCCTCGTCGGGATAGTCGTCACCCATCGACCACCGGCGGGCCTGGTCGCTGATCAGCAGCAGGAACGTGAGGATCACCACGACCCCGGCGACGATCCCGAGCAGCAGCTGCCCCGATGGGCCGATCAGGCTGTAGACGGCGGGCAGCAGCAGGAGCTGGATCACGATCGCCGGCGTGCGGACACCGCGCTTCCCGCGGACGAGCCCGAGGCCGATCGCCACCACCGCGGCCCCCACGAGCAGGAAGAACGCCCCCTCGGCCAGCCCCAGGGACATCGCCTGCCCCCCGGCACCGAAGGCCCGGACGGCGAGCACCACCGCGAACACGACGGCGACGGCACCCTGGGCGGCGACCAGCGCGCCGGCCACACGGACGTTCTGCGGCGCCACGTCGGGCATGCGGGGGCTGCCGGTAGTCATGGCTCGAGAATAGGCGGCGCTACCCTCGCCGGGTGCGCGCGCTGCTCGTGGTCAACCCGCAGGCCACGTCGACCACCGCCGCCGGGCGGGACGTGCTGACGCACGCATTGGCCAGCGAGCTCAAGCTGGAGGTGCTGCAGACGCGCTACCGGGGGCATGCGGCCGAGGGCACGGCCGCCGCCGTCCGCGACGGCGTCGAGCTCGTCGTCGCCCTCGGTGGCGACGGCACCGTCAACGAGGTCGTCAACGGCCTGCTCGCCGACCAGACCGGCACCGGCACCACCGCCCCGCGCCCGGACGCCGAGGCGACCGCGATGCTCGCCGTCGTCCCGGGCGGCTCGGCCAACGTGTTCGCCCGCGCCCTGGGCATGCCGCGCGACCCGGTGGAGGCCACCGGGCACGTGCTCAGCGCCCTGGCCGCCCGCCGGCACCGAATGGTCGGCCTCGGGCACGCCGACGACCGGTGGTTCACGTTCAACGCCGGGATGGGGTGGGACGCCGACGTCGTCGCCGCCGTCGAGCGCGCCCGGGCCCAGGGGCACGAGGCGAGCCCCGGGCGGTACGCCGTCACCGCGCTCGCCCAGTACCTCGCTCAGTTGCGCCGCCCGCCGTCGATGACGGTGCACATCCCGGGCGCCGACCCGCTGCCCGGGGTCAAGCTCGCGTTCGTCAGCAACACCGATCCGTGGACGTTCCTGTCCGGGCGGGCCGTCCGGACCAACCCCCGCTCGTCGTTCGGCAGCGGGCTGGGGCTGTTCGCCCTGCGCAGCCTCGGCCCGCGCACGATCGCAGCCGTTCTGGGCCAGATCCTGTCCAGCGACGGGAATCCGCACGGCCGCCACGTCGTTCGACAGGACGCGGTACCGCTCGTCCGGATCACCAGTGACACTCCGCTGGCGCTGCAGCTCGATGGCGACCACCTGGGAGAACGCACCGATGTGGAGTTCCTCAGCGTGCCCGCTTCGTTACGCGTCGTCGTGTGAGATAGGCAGTTCGCCGCAGTCGGGGGCCGGTGATCACTCACTGGGGTGACCACAACACCATTCACCGATGGACGTGGACCGCCGATCCCGTTGGGGCTCGCACCTGGCCAAACGGTGATCCAAGGTGGTCCTACGCAGCAAGGGACCACGGGCAGCGAGGCCCGGGGTGTTTGGTCCTACAGGGATTCGGGTAGCCGTTTCGCTGTTGGGCGGGGACACTGGGAAGAGCTTGGCCCGGACGGAACAGCACAGTTCCGACCACCCGGCATGTGAGTGCCGGTGAGGCCGCTCACGCTTGAACCAGTCCGTTTCCCTTGAAGACGGACCGCGCTCGTGAAACCATTCACAAGCGGCGGAAAGACCGTAAGTACGCAGTCGATCGGCGCGACCCCGATCGCGCACAACGAGGAGCACAGAAATCATGGATTGGCGTCACGACGCGATCTGCCGCGACGAGGACCCCGAGCTGTTCTTCCCTGTCGGGACGAGCGGCCCCGCCCTGATGCAGATCGCCGAGGCCAAGACGGTCTGCCGGCGCTGCCCGGTGACCGAGTCCTGCCTGGCCTGGGCGCTCGAGAGCGGCCAGGACGCGGGAGTCTGGGGCGGTATGAGCGAGGACGAGCGGCGCGCCCTGAAGCGGCGCAGCACCCGCACCCGTTCCTACACTGCCTGAGGGACCCTCGAACCGGGCGGAATCGCCTGAACAGTTCGAGTCGTACGAAGAACAGAACGCTCCCCCACCGCGGGCCCGCAGCCGGATGCCACCGGCAGCGGGCCCGCGGTTCTCGTTCCGGGTCGGTGTAGCGCCCTTTCTGCTAGGGCCACCCCCGGAACGAACCGATGAACACGGTGCCGGCGCGACCTCGGCACCGGGGTCATCGGTCATGGGGAGAGCCTATCCGCTGCCGTTCGGCGACCCGCCCAGGGGCAGCCTGATCAGCGCCTCGGTGCCGCCGCCCTCGCGGGCGCCCATCCGGAGCGTGGCCTCGAGCTCGGAGGTCAGCAGCGTGCGCACGATCTGCAGGCCCAGTCCCTGCGCCGTCTCCACGTCGAAGCCCTCCGGCATGCCGTGCCCGTCGTCGGACACCGCCACCTCGAGCCAGCCCGCGGAGCGGCGCGCCGAGACCACGACCTCGCCGGACTCGCCCTGGTCGTAGGCGTGCGCGAGCGCGTTGTGCACCAGCTCGGTGAGCACCAGGACGAGCGGTGTGGCCCGCCCGGCGGGCAGGGTGCCGAACCCGCCCTCGACCCGCACGCGGGCCCGGGCCTCGGCCGTCGCGCCGTCGCGGATGGCCGGCAGCACCTTCTCCAGCAGCGCGTCGAGCTCGACGGTCTCGGCGACGGAGTAGGCGAGCGCCTCGTGCACCAGCGCGATCGAGGTGACCCGCCGGACGCTCTCCTCGAGCGCACGCGTGGCCTCGGGGTGGGCGCTGCGCCGCGACTGCATCCGCAGCAGGGCCGCGACCGTCTGCAGGTTGTTCTTGACCCGGTGATGGATCTCCCGGATCGTCGCGTCCTTGCTGAGCAGGGCCATGTCCCGCCGGCGCAGGTCGGTGACGTCACGGACCAGCACCAACGCCCCCGCGGGGTCGCCACGCGGGCGCAGCGGCAGCGAACGGACCACCATCGACGCCCGGCGCCCGCGGATCTCCATCCGGGGTGACGCCTTGCCCTCCAGCGCCTCGGTGATCTTCGTGGCGACGTCGGCGGCCTCGAAGGGGTCGAGCACCAGCCGGCGGGTCACCACGGCCAGCTCGGTGCCCGCGACGTCGCTCGCGTGCCCCATCCGGTGGTACGCCGAGAGCGCGTTCGGGCTGGCGTAGGCGACGTTGCCGTGCACGTCGAGCCGGACCAGGCCGTCCCCGGCGCGCGGGCTGCCCTCGGTGCTGCCGAGCGGCACGGACTGCGGGAACGTGCCGTCGACGATCATCTGGCACAGGTCGGACGCGCTGCCCAGGTAGGCGATCTCCAACGGGCTCGGGACCCGCGGGGTGGCCAGGTTCGTGTCGCGGGACAGGACGGCGACGGTGCGCCCGCCCTGGCGGACCGGGATCGTCTCCCGGCGGACGGGAACCTCCAGGTGCCAGCGCGGGTCGTCGTCGCGGCAGATCCGGCCCTCGGTGACGGCGCGGCGCAGCTGCCCGACCTCGACCGCGGCCGCGCGCTTGCCCACCACGTCGTCCGGGTGCGCGGTGGGGGCCGTGGTGGGCCTGGCCTGCGCCACGCACAGGAAGGCGCTGCCCGCAGCGCGGGGCGGGGCGTCGGCGCCGTCCGGTGTGGAGGGTTCGTCCAGCGGCACCCAGAGCAGGAAGTCGGCGAACGACATGTCGGCGAGCAACTGCCACTCCGACACCACCCGCTGGAGGTGGTCGACGGTCTCGCCGTGCATCCGGGTGTGCTCGGCGAGCAGCTCGCTCAGCGTGGTCACGGCCGCCATCCCATCACATGCGAGAATGGGTACCGAACTCGCCGAACAGGGTCGGGTCGTTCCAGAGGGAGGGAGCACGCATGTCGAAGCGCGCCCGCAAGCGTCGCGACCGCGGCAAGAAGAAGGCGAACCACGGCAAGAAGCCGAACACCTGAGTTCGCCTCACACACGACGAACGGCGGGCGGCCACCCTGTGAGGGGTGCCGCCCGCCGTTCGTCGTTCGTGATGCCCGCGCGGGCTAGAGCCGGTGCTGCTCGATCCGGCTGGTGGTCACGGCCACCGTGGTGCCGTCGGGGCCGGACTCGACGCTGACCGAGGCCTGCTCCAGCACCGCGGAGCGGATCTGGGAGCGCAGCCGGTCCTTGAGCCCGTCCGGCGCCAGCTCACCACCGCACTTGCGGGCCAGCAGCGCCTTGAGCTTCTCGTCGATCCCGTACTCGGACAGGCACGGTGCGCACTCGTCGAGGTGCTGCTCGAGCACCGCGCGCCGGTGGTCGTCGCACTCCCTGTCCAGGAACAGCCACACTTCGGCCAGCACCTCCGAGCAACCGGTACCGCCGGTCATCGGATGGCGAGCCATGGGGTTCTGGGCCTTCGCCCCGGGCGACCCCGCCGAGCAGGGTCCGGTCTCGTCGCCCTGTCCCCGCTCGGAGGACGGGGTCTCGTCGCTCGCGCTCACCTCGTCGTCACCTCCTGCGCGCCCCGCGCGAAGCCACGCTCGCGCGCGACGTCGGTCAGCATGTCGCGCAGCTGGCGCCGGCCACGGTGCAACCGGGACATCACGGTCCCGATCGGCGTGCCCATGATCTCGGCGATCTCCTTGTAGGCGAACCCCTCGACGTCGGCCAGGTAGACCGCCATCCGGAAGTCCTCCGGCAACTGCTGCAGCGCGGCCTTCACGTCGGTGTCCGGAAGCGCGTCCATCGCCTCGACCTCGGCCGAGCGGAGCCCGGTGGAGCTGTGCTCCCCGGCCTGGGCCAGCTGGTAGTCGGTGATCTCGTCGGTCGGCGACTGCAGCGGCTGACGCTGCTTCTTCCGGTACCCGTTGATGTAGGTGTTGGTCAGGATCCGGTACAGCCAGGCCTTGAGGTTGGTGCCCCGGCGGAACGTCCTGAACGCCGAGTAGGCCTTCAGGAACGTCTCCTGCACCAGGTCCTCGGCGTCGGCCGGGTTGCGCGTCATGCGCAGCGCGGCGCCGTAGAGCTGGTCGATCAACGGCATGGCGTCGCGCTCGAACCGCGCGACCCGTTCCGACTCGGTCTCCTCGACCTCCGGGGTCTCCTCGGGGGCGTCGACGACGTCGACCCCACGCGGCTCCTCGGCGGTACCCGCCTGTTCCTTCTCCGGCACCGAACCCCTCTCCAGCGACGCGGGGCCGCTCGAGGCGATCCCCCGCACGGTGACCGGCGGTGTTCCCGCCGTCCCGGACCGCTCAGAGGGTACGCGTACACGCCGCCGACGGCCGGTCGACGGCGCCTCCATCACAGCGTTGCTCACGTCAGGTGTAACCACCCGGTGCCCCCGCACATTCCCCGCGACTCCGCATCCGCCGACGTCCTAGGTTGTCCGGCGACGGAGGGAGCACGATGGCGGGACGGGGCACGCCGGCGACGGCACTGCTGACCACGAAGAAGATCACCCATCGGGTGCACACGTACACCCACCGCGACGGGGCGGTCTACGGGACCGAGGCCGCGGACGCGCTCGGCCAGGATCCGCGACGGGTGTTCAAGACCCTCGTCGCGCTGGTGGACGGCACGATGACGGTCGGGATCGTGCCCGTCACCAGCACGCTGGACCTCAAGGCTCTGGCCGCGGCCGTCGGCGGAAAGCGGGCGACGATGGCCGACGTCACCGACGCCGAACGCACCACCGGCTACGTCGCGGGAGGGATCTCCCCGCTCGGTCAGCGCAAGCGCCTGCCCACCGTGATCGACGCCTCGGTCCGCGATCACGAGACGCTCTACTGCAGCGGCGGCCGCCGGGGTCTGGAGATCGAGCTCGCCCCCGACGACCTGATCGCCCTCACCACCGCCACGGTCGCCCCCATCGCCGCGACCTGACCCCTCCCCGCCGCCCACCCGGTCCCGGTTCAGGGAGCGGGGCACCGGGCGGGGCGCTCAGGGGAGGAGGTGGGTGAGCCAGGTGTCGATCGCGTCGCGGACGCCGTCGGGGTCGGCCTTGAGGGAGTGGTCGCCGTCGAGCACGACGACGTCGCGGGACGCGGCGGGCTCCGGGCATCCGAAGGGGTCGCGGCGGCCCTGCACGACCAGTACCGGCACCTCGACGCCGTCCAGCTCGGGCATCCGGTCCTTGTCCGGCTTGCCCGGCGGGTGCACCGGGAAGGCCAGGCAGAGCACGCCGGACGCCCCGGCCCCGCCCGCCGTCCGGCAGGCCACCCGGGCTCCCGAGCTGCGGCCACCGGCGAGCAGCGGCAACCGGCCGCGCCTGTCCACGCCCAGCTCCCCCGCCCGCGCCGCGGCGACGACGGCCAGCCACGCCGCGTCGAGCTGCTTCGCCGGGGCCGGGGCACGACGGCCGGCGACACGGTAGGGCTGCTCGACGAGTCCGACGTGCACGCCCCGGGCCGTCGCGGTCCGCGTGGCGACGACGAGGTCGGGTGCGCCCACCCCGCCACCGGCGCCGTGGCCGAGCAGGAACAGGGCACGGGCCCGGCCCGTCGCCCGGTGCAGCGTGACCCGGGCCGGTCCGTGCGGGGTGTCGATCCCGACCGGCTCGGTGCTCATGGCGCCTCCGCGGGACGGAGCACGTCGGCGGTGCTCATGCCGCCTCCGCGGGACGGAGCACGTCGGCGGTGCTCATGGCGCCTCCGCGGGACGGAGCACGTCGTGCCTCCGCGGGACGGAGCACGTCGGCGGTGCGCCGGCTCACGAGAGCAGGTCGAGCTGCAGCGGCTCGCGCACCTCGCTGTCGGGCAGGCGGTCCAGCAGCTCGGGGCCGTTGTTGCGGACGCTGTTGACCTGCGAGGACACCGGCCGGATCTCGAAGCGCGCCACCAGCTCCGGCGAGGGCGGGACCAGCAGCGAGGTGATCCGCTCGTCCTTCGCGTCGGCGTCCGGGTCCAGCCACGACTCCCACGCGGACGGGTCGAGCACCAGCGGCATCCGGTCGTGCACCTGTGCCAGCGGCCCGACCGCCTCGGTGGTCAGGACCGACGCGGTGACCAGGCCGTCCGGGTACTGCTCGGCCAGGTCGCCGTCCTTGGGCTTCCAGAACTCCCAGATCCCGGCCATGGCCAGCGAGGCCCCGTCGGCGTAGTGGGTGAAGTAGGGCTGCTTGGTCGGCTTGCCCTTCTTCCCGTCGGCGTCGGGCACGGCGTCGCGGCGCTGCCACTCGTACCAGCCGTCGGCCGGGAACAGGCAACGCCGCGAGGCCAGCGCGCGCCGGAACGAGGGCTTCTCGGCGGCGGTCTCGGAGCGGGCGTTGACCATCCGCGCACCGGCGGAGGGGTCCTTGGACCAGAACGGGACCAGGCCCCAGCGGACCGTGCGCAGCGTCCGCTCGGTGGAGTCCGGGTCCTGGTTGCCGTCGTCGTCGCGCGGGTGGCGCTCGACGACGACGGTGATGTCCTTGGTCGGAGCGACGTTGTAGTCGGCGCGCGCCGAGGACTCCTCGGTGGCGTCGACGGCGTGGAACTCGTCGGCGAGATCGGTGGGCGCCTTGGTGGAGGCGTAGCGGCCGCACATGCTCCCCATCCTGGCACGACCGGGCGACCCGGTGACCTGGTCCGATCGCCCGGGCGGCCGATGGGCCATCATGACCGGGTGACCGTCCCCGCAGGTCCCCGCACCGACGTCCCCCGAACCGACAGCACCGGCGCCACCGCCGCCGGCTGGCCCGCCCCCACCGTCGACGGCCCCGTGAGCGGCACCGTCTTCGCGCCCGGCTCGAAGTCGGTGACCAGCCGCGCGCTGCTGCTCGCCGCCCTGTCCGGCGGTGACTGCGTCGTCGACGGCGTCCCGGCCAGCCGCGACACCGCGCTGATGACGGGAGCGCTGGCCGCCCTCGGCGTGCCGGTGGACGTGCACGGTGAGCAGGTCCGGATCGGCGCGCACGACGGGTTCCGCGGTGGTGGCGACGGCGCTCCGGCCGACGTCGACTGCGGTCTGGCCGGGACCGTCATGCGGTTCGTGCCGCCGGCCGCGGCCTTGGCCACGGGCGCCGTCCGGTTCGACGGCGACCCGCACGCCCGCGAACGGCCGATGGCGACGGTGCTCGGCGCGCTGCGCGACCTCGGCGTCGCCGTCACCCGCCAGGGCGAGCACGACGCGCTGCCGTTCCTGATCGACGGCACCGGGTCGGTGCGCGGCGGGACGGTGACCATCGACGCGTCGGCGTCGTCGCAGTTCGTCTCCGGGCTGCTGCTCTCCGGCGCCGGGTACGACGAGGGCGTCACCGTCCTGCACGACGGCAAGCCCGTCCCGTCGCAGCCGCACATCGACATGACGGTCGCGATGCTGCGCGCCGCGGGCGTCACCGTGGAGGACCGCAGCACCGGCGCCGGACCCGACGTCTGGCGGGTGCACCCCGGCCCGGTCGCCGTGCGGGACTGGACGATCGAGCCGGACCTGTCCAACGCCGCGGTGTTCCTGGCCGCGGCCGCCGCGACCGGGGGCACCGTCACCGTCTCCGGCTGGCCGGACGAGACCACCCAGCCCGGCGTCGAGATCCTGCCGGTACTCGAACGGTTCGGCGCGCGCGTCGAGACCGGGCCGGCCGGCGTCACCGTGACCGGGCCCGAGCACCTCGAGGGCGTCGACGTCGACCTGCACGAGGCCAGCGAGCTCGCCCCCACCGTCGCGGCGCTGGCCGCGCTCGCCCACGGCACGTCGCGGATCCGCGGCATCGCCCACATCCGCGGCCACGAGACGGACCGGATCGCGGCACTGGCCACCGAGATCACGGAGCTCGGCGGCGCGGTGACCGAGACCGAGGACGGCCTGGAGATCACCCCGAAGCCGCTGGCCGGACGTCCGGACCGGGCCTGGCGCGCCTACGCCGACCACCGGATGGCGACGGCCGGCGCGATCGTCGGGCTGCGGGTGCCCGGCGTCGTCGTCGACGACATCGGGTGCACCGACAAGACCATCCCGGACTTCCCGGGGCGCTGGTCCGCCCTGCTCACCGGATGAGCTCGCGCAGGGCACACGGATGAGCGGCAAGGCGCGCGAGTACGACGAGACCGACGTCCGGGTGCGGCCCGGGCGGCGCGGTAGCCGTCCCCGCAGCAAGCGCCGCCCCGACCACGCCGACGCCTCGCCGGCGATGGTCACCGCCGTCGACCGGGGCCGCTGGACCTGCGCGCCGGACGCCGACCCGTCGAGACCGCCGGTCACCGCCATGCGGGCCCGCGAGCTGGGCCGCACCCCGATCGTCGTCGGCGACCGGGTCGACGTCGTCGGGGACCTCTCCGGCGAGACCGACACGCTCGCCCGGATCGTGCGGGTGCACGACCGGCGCACCCTGCTGCGCCGCACCGCCGACGACACCGACGCGTTCGAGCGGGTGATCGTCGCCAACGCCGACCGGCTGATCATCGTGACGGCGGTGGCCGACCCGGTGCCGCGCTCCGGGTTCGTCGACCGCTGCCTGGTCGCCGCCTACGCCGGCGGCCTCACCCCGGTCCTGTGCCTGACCAAGTCCGACCTGACCGACCCGGCGCCGTTCGCGGCGCAGTACGCCGACCTGGACTTCCCGGTCGTCGTCACCGGACGCGACCGCGTCGAGGAGGGGCTCGCCGCGCTCGGCGCGGAGATGTCGGGGCGGGTGTGCGCGCTGGTCGGGCACTCCGGCGTCGGCAAGTCGACGCTGGTGAACGCACTCGTCCCGGAGGCCGACCAGAGCACGGGGCGGGTGTCGGGCGTCGGCAAGGGACGCCACACCACCACCGGGGCGATCGCGCTGCCGCTGGCCGACGGCTGGGTCGTCGACACCCCGGGCGTCCGCTCGTTCGGGCTCGCGCACGTCAGCGCCGACGACGTCGTCGCCGCGTTCGGTGACCTGGCCGCGGCGATCGAGGACTGTCCACGTGGATGTGGTCATCTCGGGCCGCCCGCCGATCCTGAGTGCGCATTGGACGACCTGGTGTCGGCCGGGGGTCTGGCGCCCGGCAGACTCGGTGCACTGCGCCGGATCCTCGTGGCACTGAGTGCGTAGCCTGCGGAGCCACGTGTCGATACTGCGCTGATCCGGGGCTGGTCAGGCCCTGTGCGGGAGGGGGTGTCGGAGGTGCCGCGTCGATCATGGCGCTCCCGCGGTCCCCGGTCCGGGGCGCTCCGGCTCGCGCTCGCGCTCGGTCTCGTTCTGGCCCCGGTCGCCGGCTGCGCCGCCACACCGGACACTCCCCCGCAGGCCGCCGCTCCGAACGCCCTGCCGAAGTACTACGACTCCGGGGCGCTCCTCGCCGCCGTCGCCGCCCGTCAGCGTTCCGACGGCGGCGCCCTGACCACGCTCGACGGGACCCTCGACGGCCCGTCCGGCCGTCAGGCCGTGACCGGCGACGGCGCGGTGCGGTTCGACGGCGCCGCCGTCTCCGTCCGCTTCGACCAGCGGGTCGGGCCGGAGGGCGCCACGCCGCGCACGACCGGCCTGGTCCGCACCGGCGGGCGGACGTGGGTCCGGGTGCCCGGCGCGGCAGGACGCTGGCTGGAGGTCGGCGTCGCCGAGATCCCGCCGGCCGACCGGGCCGACGCGACGCTGGCCACGAACCTCGCCGGGACGGCCGACCCGTTGTCCGGGGTGTCGCGCTACGCCGACGCGAGCCTCGTCTCCGACGCCGTCGACGAGGACGTCGACGGCGTACGGACCGTGCGCTACACGATCGTCGTCGACCTGGTCCGCGCCTCCGCCGCGGAGACCGACCCGGCGATGCGCACCCAGCTCACCAACCAGGTCAGCGGCGGGCTGACCCGGATCAGCGCCACGGTCTGGGTGGACGCCGACCAGCGCCCGGTGCGCGCCCGCGTCCGCCAGGAGCTCCCCGGCGCCGGGACGCTGGACCTCCTGGCGGGCTACCGCTCCTGGGGCACGCCGGTCAGCGTCGACCCGCCGCCCGCGGCGGGCTGACGCCCCCGCCCGGGGCTCAGGCCGAGAACGCCAGGTCCAGACCGGGTTCGGGCCACTCGCAGCGGTAGAGCCGTCCGAGCCCGGACGAGGTGACCCACGCGGTGCGCGACCCCGCCCCGGCGAAGCAGATGTTGGTGACGAACGGGTCCGGCTCGGGCGGGTGGACCTGGTCCAGCAGCGTCCCGTCCGGGGCGATGACGCTGACCGCTCCGGTGACCAGCGTGGCGACGCAGACGTTCCCGGCGCCGTCGACGGCGAGCGAGTCCAGCGCCTGGTAGCCGCCGAACCCGTGCAGCAGCCCGGACTCCCCCGGCCCGACCGGTCCGTCGATCCCGGACGGCGGGGCGAGCGTCCCGGGCCCGATGACGTCCCAGCACCAGACCCGCCCGGTGACGGTCTCAGCGACGTAGAGCCGGGTCCCGTCCGGGGAGAGCCCGACGCCGTTCGGCGTGGTCAGCGGGTGCACGACTTCGGTGATCCCGGACCCGTCGGCGCGTGCGTGGTAGAGCGCGCCGGTGTCGGTCTCGCGCTCGCGGCGCTTGCCCAGGTCGGTGAACCAGAACCCGCCGTCGGCGTCGAAGACGATGTCGTTCGGGCCGCGCAGCGGACGGCCGTCGCAGGAGGTGTAGAGGTCGGTGACGGTGCCGGCGTCCGGCCCGGTCAGCTCGACGCGCTGGATCCGGCCGCCGATGTAGTCGTCGGGCTGCGGGCCGGGTGCGGTGACGCCGTCGGGCCGGTCGATCCAGTCGAAGCCGCCGTTGTTGCAGACGTAGGCGGCGCCGTCCGGGCCGATCGCAGCGCCGTTCGGGCCGCCGCCGGTCTCCGCGACGACCTCGATCCGCCCGTCCGGGTGCACCTTCGACAGCGTCCGGCGGCGGATCTCCACCAGCAGCACCGAGCCGTCGGCGAGCGCGACCGGGCCCTCCGGGAACCCCAGGCCGCGGGTGACCTCGTGCAGGACGGGCGTCTCGGTCATGCGTCGCTCCCTCGCGGCGTCGGCAGGTCGGTCCTAGCATGCAACGGGTGATCGTCTCGGCGCACGCCGGGCGGGCACGGCACCGCCGCCGAGCAGGAGGAGCCCGATGACCGACACGGTCTTACCCGACATCGACCCGTCCCGCGTCACCACCACGATCACCGACGGCGTCGCCGACGTCCGGCTGTCCCGCCCGGAGAAGCGCAACGCGCTCGACGCCGGCATGTTCTCCGCGATCGTGCACACCGGCGAGGCGCTGCGGACCGCGCCGGGCGTGCGGGTCGTGGTGCTCTCCGGGGACGGCCCGGACTTCTGCGCCGGGCTCGACTTCGGCGCGTTCAAGGCGATGCGCTCCGGCGAGCGCATGTCGGCCTCGGTCGCGCTCCCGCCCTCCGACGGCCCGGCGCAGGCCACCGGGCAGCGCGCCGCGCACGCCTGGGCCGCGGTCGAGGTGCCGGTGATCGCCGCGGTGCAGGGGCACGCGCTCGGCGGCGGGCTGCAGATCGCGCTCGGCGCCGACATCCGGCTCGTGCACCCGGACGCGGTGCTGTCGGTGCTGGAGATCCGCTGGGGCCTGATCCCGGACATGACCGGCTCGCAGCTGCTGCCCGAGCTCGTCGGCCGCGACGTCGCCAAGGAGCTCACACTGACCGGACGCCGGGTGAGCGGCACCGAGGCCGTCGCGCTCGGACTGGGCACCCGCGTCTCCGACGACCCGCGCGCCGAGGCCCTGGCCATGGCCGCCGAGATCGCCGGGTTCAACCCGCACGCCGTCCGCGCGGCCAAGCGCCTGCTCGACGGCGCCGGACGTCAGGACCTCCGAACCGGCTTCGCCGCCGAGCAGACCGAGATCGGCGCCCTGATCGGCAGCCCGAACCAGGCCGAGGCCGTCACCGCCCGCTTCGAGCAGCGGACGCCGGTGTTCACTGACCCCGTCTGAGGGTCGGCCTCCGTGGCCCGGCCCGGTGATCGCCGGGCGGGTCCCGATCGGCGCCACCGACGGCCACGACCGGTGCCGAACCGCTGATCAGCGGCCCGTCGAACCTCGTCAATCGTGGTGACGACGGGAGGGTCGCGGGGCGCGGAGGATGGCCCGCCGGAGGTCGGCCGATGGGCACACGCACGGCACAGCGCGACGGCGAGTGGCTCGACCTCGTCGCCGACCTCCTCACGCAACCACTGACCTGTCTGCCCGACGAGAAGGTGTGCCGCCTGCTGGTCCGGACCTTCGACGCCCCCGGCTCGGTGTTCCACTTCCAGCACGGTGGCGGGCCGCTCGGCGGCCGGGTCTGGCCCCCGGAGCACTTCGCCCCCCACATCGAGGAGCAGACGCACTGGGCCGTGCACGAGTCGGACGCCCGGCACCCGCTCATGCGGTACCACCGGCTGACCGGCCTGGGGTCCTGCCTGCAGGTCGACGAGGTCCCGTCCGGCATCGCCGACCGTCGCACGGTGCGGGACTGGCGAGCGCTCGGCCGGCGGTGGGGCGGCGTGCAGGAGCAGGTGTCGATCCCCGTCCGGTTCCTGCCCAGGGACCGCCGGTGGTTCCTGCTCGGTCGCAGCGACCCGTTCACCGCCCAGGAGATGGCGACGCTGCGGCGGCTGCAGATGCTGCTCACCGGGCTGGACCACCAGGTCGGCGCGTTCGCCCGCTGGTCGGGCCCGGCCGGGAGCGCCGGCGCCGAGGCCGCGGACGCCCTGCGCCTGACGCCGCGGGAGCTCGCCGTCCTGGGCCTGCTCGCCCGGACCCTCACCGCCGCCGCGATCGGGCGCCGCCTGGGCGTCTCCGAGCGCACGGTCCAGAAGCATCTGCAGCGGATCTACGCCAAGCTCGGCGTGTCCGACCGGCTCGGTGCCGTGTGCCGGGCGCAGACGGTCGGCCTGCTCCCCGTCCCGCTCGTCCCCGCGGCCGGGAGCTGACGGTCCGGGTCAGCCCAGCTGGACCAGGAACGCGACCTCGCTCGGGGCGTACCAGGCGAGGTCGTGGTCCTCGGCCTCGCCGACGAGGAACTCCGCGTCCAGGTCACCGAGGTCGGCCTTGTCGATGGCTCCCGCGGCCTCGCCGACGGCGTGCTCGGCCTCGGGCAGGTCGACGTGCACGGCGGCGATCTTCTCCATCCCGATCGCGCCGGTGACGCGGACGGCGCCGTCGTCGAGGTCGGGGCGCAGCGTGACGTCGTCGGTGTCGGCGGCGACGACGACCCGTCGCACGGGCGTGGAGGTCTCGCCGAGGCCGATCTCCACCGAGAGCAGCCGCAGCGACGCCCGCGCGGCCTCGCTCATCGCGGCGTACTCCAGCTCCTCGTCGTCACCGGCGACGTAGGACTCGCGCAGCTTCGGGGTGAGCGCGAACGCGGTGCCGCCGAGCGGCTCGAACGTCCCGGTCGAGACCATCCGCTCGAGCATCGGCCAGGTGGCCGGAAGGTAGATCCGCACGGGCACTCCAGGTGTCGGGGGGCTGCGCTCAGGTACGGAGCGTGCCGAGCAGCTCGTCGAGGGACTCCTGCACCATCCCGGCGAGGACGTCCAGGTCCGGCATGGCGTCGCGGTCCCCGTTGAGACCGTAGTAGACACCGCCGTCGTAGCTGGTCAGACCGATCGCGACGGCCTGGCCCTTGGCCAGCGGCACGACCGGGAACATCTCCAGCATCTGCGCGCCGGCCGCGTAGAGCGGGAACTGCGGCCCGGGCACGTTCGTCACGACCAGGTTGAAGATGTGCCGCGACATGACGCTCGCCGCCCGCGCACCCAGCGCGTGCAGCGTGGGCGGGGCGAACCCGCCGATCCGCACGAGCGTGTCCGCGCCGACCGAGCGCCCGGTGTCGGTGTGCTCGCGCATGGAGTGCGAGACCTGGTGCAGGCGCACCAGCGGGCTCGGCTCGCCGACCGGCAGGTCGACCAGGAACGAGGCCACCCGGTTGCCGAGCGACCCGCCCGCCGCGGAGCTGGGCACGTCGCCCTCGCCGCGCACCGACAGCGGCACCATCGCCCGCACCGACGACGACCCGACCACCGGCTCGCCGCGGGAGAGCAGCCAGTTCCGCAGCGCGCCGGAGATCACGGCGAGGACGACGTCGTTGACGTCGCAGCCGTAGGCGCTGCGGACCTTGCGGTAGTCCTCCAGGTCGGTGCGCGCGACCGCGAACCGGCGCTGGGTGGAGATCTCGGCGTTCAGCGGCAGCCCGGGCGCGCGGCGGCTGGCGGTGCGCGCCATCGTCAGGATCTTCCCGGCGGCGCCGACGACCTTCGTCGCGGTGGCCATCGCGTCGCCGGCCGCGGCGCGGACGTTGTCCACCACCTCGCCGGGACGGGTGACGGCCTCGCCGAGCGCGTCGAGCACGAGCTGCCCGTCCGAGGGCTCCGGGCGGGGCATCCACAGCTCGTCCGGGACGTCGCGGGGCTGCGCGGAGACGTCCAGGATCACCTGACCGATGTCGATCGCGGAGATCCCGTCCACCATCGCCTGGTGGGTCTTGGTCAGCACCGCGATCCGGCCGGTCTTCCCCCGCCCGGACGGCTCCAGGTTCTCGATCAGGTACATCTCCCACAGCGGCCGGGTGTGGTCGAGCGGGCGCGACATCAGGCGCGCGACCAGGTCGGTGAGCTGGGCCTCGCTGCCCGGGTGCGGCAGCGCGGAGCGGCGCACGTGGTAGGCGATGTCGAACTCGGCGTCGTCGACCCAGACCGGGCGGGCCAGGTTGCCCGGGACGCCACGGACCTTCTGCCGGTAGCGCGGCACGAGCGCGATCCGCTGCTCGATCAGCTCGACGAGCCGGTCGTAGTCGAAGCCGCTGTTCGGGCGTCGGAAGATGGAGACCCCGCCGACGTGCATCGGGGTCGTGGACTCCTCCAGGTAGAGGAACGAGGCGTCGAGCGCGGAGAGCCGGGACGGCATGGCCGTGATCCTACGTGCGCCGTCCGGGTCCGCTCGTGGGCGTGCAAGGCTGCTCGGCGTGGCAGAGCCGACCTCCCCCAAGGACCGCTTCGTGACCGTCTACGGGCGCAAGCCGGTGCTCGAGGCGCTGTCGGACCCCGACCTGACCGTGGACAAGGTCATCCTGGCCGACACCGTCCGCGGCGGGTCCGCCCGGGAGATCTCCGACGCGTGCCGCGGACGCGGCGTCGAGCTGCAGCGGGCCAGCGCGCACCGGGTGAAGGTGCTGGCCGGCAACGGCCGCCACGACCAGGGCGTGCTCGCCGACGTCGTCGCGCCGCGGATGGCGCCGCTGCCGGTGTTCCTGTCCGACCTCGGCGAGCGGCGCGGCGCGTCGGTGCTGGTCCTGGACGCGGTGACGAACCCGTCGAACGTCGGGATGCTGCTGCGCAGCGCTACCGCCGCCGGTCTGGACGGGGTGCTGCTCCCCCGCCACGGCGTCCCGGCGATCGACCCGCTGGTGGTCAAGGCCTCGGCCGGGGTCGCGTTCAGCGCCCCGGTGCTGCGCGCGCCGACCGCCGAGCAGGGCGTGGCGCAGCTGCGCGAGGCCGGTTTCGCCGTGTACGGCCTGGCCGCCGGGGGCGAGTCGCTGATGGACGCCGAGCTGGGCCACCGGGTGGCGCTGGTGCTGGGCAACGAGACCGACGGGCTCACCGACGCCGTCGCCGCGCAGTGCGACGGGATCCTGTCGATCCCGATGTTCGGCGGGGTGGAGAGCCTCAACGTCGCCAGCGCCGGCGCCGTCGCGGCCTACGAGCTGCTGCGCCGCCGCTGACGCCCGTCCGGCGGGTCGGCGCGGGCCGCGCGCCGACCTAGGGTGGGGCCATGGTGCAGCGCAGGTTCCCCCGCCCGTCCGATCTGGCGCCGCTGCTGCGGCCGGCCCCGTTCCTCCGCGACGCCGCCGAACGACGGCTGGCTCGCGCGACGAGCATCCACGACCTGCGCGAGATCGCGCGGCGGCGCACCCCGCGCGCGGTGTTCGACTACACCGACGGCGCAGCCGAGGACGAGCGCAGCCTGAACCGCGCCCGGCAGGTGTGGGGATCGGTCGAGTTCACCCCGTCGGTGCTGCGCGACGTGTCCTCGGTCGAGCTCTCCCGCGACATCCTCGGGAAGCGCTCGGCGCTGCCGTTCGCGCTGGCCCCGACCGGTTTCACCCGGATGATGGGGACCGAGGGCGAGCGCGCGGTCGCCCCCGTCGCCCGCGACGCGGGCATCCCCTACGCCCTGTCCACGATGGGGACGACGACGATCGAGGACACCGCCGCGGCCGCGCCGGACGGGCGGCACTGGTTCCAGCTCTACCTCTGGCGCGACCGCAGCGTGGCCA
The DNA here is from genome assembly GCF_004217185.1 of Pseudonocardia sediminis. Classification (NCBI taxonomy): domain Bacteria; kingdom Bacillati; phylum Actinomycetota; class Actinomycetes; order Pseudonocardiales; family Pseudonocardiaceae; genus Pseudonocardia; species Pseudonocardia sediminis. The sequence goes on from NZ_SHKL01000001.1 coordinate 5,373,331, forward strand.
AGGACCTGGTGGCCCGCGCCGAGGCGGCCGGCTACGACACGCTGATGCTGACCGTCGACACCCCGGTCGGCGGCAACCGGCGCCGCGACGTGCACAACGGCCTGTCCGTGCCGCCCGCGCTGAGCCTCAAGACGTTCCTCGACGGCGCCCGGCACCCGCACTGGTGGTTCGACCTGCTCACCACCGAGCCGCTGACGTTCGCCAGCCTCGAGTCGAGCGACGGCACCGTCGCCGACCTGATCAACCGGGTGTTCGACCCCGCGCTGACCATGGACGACGTGACCTGGCTGCGCGACACCTGGCCGGGCAAGCTCGTCGTCAAGGGCATCCAGAGCGTCGAGGACGCGCGGCGGGTCACCGACGCGGGCGCGGACGCCGTCCTGCTGTCCAACCACGGCGGCCGCCAGCTCGACCGGGCACCGGTCCCGGCGGAGCTGATCGAGCCGGTCGTGCAGGAGCTCGGCGACGAGGCCGAGGTGCTCGTCGACACCGGGATCATGCACGGCGGCGACGTCGTCGCGGCCCTCGCGCTCGGAGCGCGGGCCGCGCTGGTCGGGCGCGCCTACCTCTACGGCCTGATGGCCGGCGGGCAGCTCGGGGTGCGGCGCAGCGTCGAGATCCTCACCGCCGAGATCGAGCGGACGATGCAGCTGATCGGCGTCACGAGGGTCGACGACCTCCGTCCGCAGCACGCGCGCCTCCGCCCGATCGGGTGACGTCCCCGGGCTGCAGGGGGTTGACGGAGGGGCCACTATGGCCCGCATGGGTTTCCTGGACAAGGCCAAGGACCTGCTCGGCCAGCACGACGACAAGGTCGATCAGGGTCTGAACAAGATCGGTGACGCGGCGAAGACGAAGTTCGCCGGTCACGACGCACACATCGACAAGGCGACGGAGTTCGCCCGCGGCCGGACCGGTGAGGGTGACACCACGCAGCAGGCCGGGCCGCCGCCCGGCGAGGGCCAGCCGGGGCAGCAGCCGGGGCAGGCGCCCCCGCCGCCGCCCCCGGGTCAGGCTCCGCCGCCCCCGCCGCAGCAGTAGGCACACCCACGCCACCGGCGTGACCACCGACGGCGCCGTCCGCATCCGCGGGCGGCGCCGTCGTCGTGTGCAGGGGCGCGACCGGATGCCCGAGGGGTCCCCTCGCCCGCCGTCGCGACCCGAGGGGTCCCCTCGCGACGGGCAGAACGGACGTCAGGCCGGGTCGGCGGGGACCCCGAGCAGCGTCTCCAGCTCGGCGAGCGTGGTGTAGGCGTCGTCGTGGTGGACACCGATCGCCCCGGCGGCCGCGGCGCCGCGGACGTTGACCGGGATGTCGTCGACCACCACGCAGCGCTCCGGCGGGACGCCGAGCTCCGCCGCGGCGGCCGCGAACGACTCCGGTGACGGCTTGCGGGCCCCGCGCACGGCGCCGAGCAGCACCAGGTCGAACACCTCGTGACACTCGTCCGGCACGGCGTGCCCGCCGGAGAACACCGCCGTCCGGATCCCGGCCGCCCGGGCGCGGCGCGCGTACTCCAGGACCAGCGGCCCCTCGTCCAGCACGCCGCCGTAGTCCACGATCAGCCCACTCGGGGTCTCCTGTTCCGGCACGTCCCGCACGCTAGCGGTACGAACGCCCGCTCAGTCCAGGGCGCGGCGCAGGAACCCGCGGATGCCCAGCAGCGTGAACAGCGCGATCGCGGCCACCGGGACGACGACGCAGACCCACAGCGGCATGTGCGGCACGGCCGGCACCAGCGAGGCCCGGATCCCCTCACTGACGTAGGTCAGCGGGTTCAGCGCGGAGAGCACCTGGAACCAGCGCAGGTCCGACAGCGTCGGCCACGGGTACTGCACCGAGCCGGTGAACAGCAGCGGCGTGAAGATCACCGCGAAAAGGATGTTGATCCGCCGCGGCGGCACGGCGGTGCCGATCGTCAGGCCCATCGCCCCGCCGAGCAGCGCACCCAGCACGACCATCAGGAACGCCGGGAGCAGCCCGGACGCCGGCCAGTCCACGTGCACCATGACCACGCCGATCGGCACCATCAGCAGGCTGGCCAGCAGCCCCCGTCCGGCGGCGAACACGACCTTCTCCACCGCGACGGCCCACACCGGCATCGGGGCGAGCAGCCGGTCGTCGATCTCCCGGGTCCAGGACAGCTCGAACACCAGCGGCAGCGTGACGGCCTGCAGCGCACCGAACATCGCGTTCAGCGCGATCAGGCCGGGCAGCATGATCGAGCCGTACTCGGGCGAGACCAGCCCGGTCCGCCCGAGCACGGTGACGAACACCAGCAGGAAGAAGAACGGCTGGATCAGCGTCTGGGCCAGGAACGAGGGCAGCTCCCGGACGGTGACGTAGAGATCGCGCCGCAGCACGGCCAGGAAGGCCAGGCCCGGGCGCGGTGGCGCCGTCGTCACCCCCGGGGTGGACGGGGCCGGGCCCGGCGCGGTGCGGGTGGTCGGCTGCGCGGTCATCGCAGGTCCCTTCCGGTGAGCGAGATGAACACGTCCTCCAGCGTCGGCGTGCCCAGCGAGACGTCCCGCACGGACGCACCGTGGCGTCCCGCCGTCTCGACGACGGGCGCGAGCAGCATGGACGGGTCGGCCGAGACGTAGAGGCGCAGGCGGACCCCGGCGGCGTCACCGGACCCGGGCAGCGCCTCGGCCCGCTCGACCTCGGGCAGCTCCCGCAGGGCCGTGAGCAGCGGGTCTGCACCCTCGCCGCCGGGCAGGACGGTGAGCTCCACGGTGGCCTCGCCCGGCAGCGAGCGGATCAGCCCGTCCGGGGTGTCGAGGGCGAGGAGCTTGCCGTGGTCGACGATGCCGACGCGGTCCGAGAGCTTGTGCGCCTCGTCCATGTCGTGCGTGGTCAGGACGACCGTGACGCCCTCGTCGCGCAGGGTCGCGATCTGGTCGTGGACGAACAGCCGGGCCTGCGGGTCCAGCCCGGTGGAGGGCTCGTCGAGGAACAGCACCTCCGGGCGGTGCATCAGCCCGCGGGCGATCATCACCCGCTGCGCCTGCCCGCCGGAGAGGTTGTCGCTGATCGACTTCGCCTTGTCGGCCAGTCCCATCCGCTCCAGCAGCTCGTCGGCGCGGGCGTTGCGCTCGGCGCGCCCGACACCGTGGTACGCGGCGTGGAAGCGCAGGTTGTCCCGCACGGTCAGCGACCGGTCCAGGTTCACCCGCTGCGGCACCACCGCCAGCTTCGCGCACACGGCGACGGCGTCGGCGCTCACGTCGAGCCCCGCCACCCGGGCGGAACCCGAGGTCGGTACGACCCGCGTGGTCAGCACGCCGACGGTGGTCGTCTTGCCGGCACCGTTCGGCCCGAGCAGGCCGAAGACCTCGCCCTCCCCCACGGTGAACGAGAGACCGTCGACGGCGTTGCCGGACGCCTTCGGGTAGTGCTTGACGAGGTCGGTGACCTCGACGGCGACGCTGCTCATCGCTCCGCTCCCTTCCCTGTGGGCTCGTCCCCGGCGGCGTGACGCCCCGGACCGGATCCCGAATCCTGGCTCACCGCGGCCAGCACCGCGACGAGGTATTCCCGGATGATCGGCTCGTGCTCCGGCGGCGGCTGCGGCATCTGCGCCCGGAACGTGGCCGCGACCTCGGTGAACACCGTCCTCAGGTGCGTCCGGCCGTCGTCGGTGATCCAGAGCCGGACGATGCGACGGTCCGAGGTGTCGCGCTCGCGCCCGATCCGGCCCTCCTGCTCGAGGGTGTCCAGCACCGGTGTCAGTGTCGCCGGGGTGACGCCGACCCGCCCGGCGAGCTCGCGCTGGGACAGTCCCTCGGCGTGCGCCAGGGCGCCCAGCACACCGATCGCGGTGCCGGTCACGCCGTGCCGGGCGACGCTGCGGCGGTAGTAGCTCTGCATCGCCCCGCCCACCCACGAGACGAGCTTGCCCAGCGGCATGTGTTCCGGCCGGGACTCGAAGAAGGGGTCGCTCACGGCGCAGACCGTACGTCTCCGAACGATTCGTCGCACTATCGTATGGTGACGAACTATCGCGGATCGGCGGCCGGCGACGGCCGGGGAGCGACGCTGGACCGGTGACCGTCGCACCCCTGACCCGCGTCCCGGCCGAGCCCGTCGCGGACCCGCCGAACCTGGCTCCGGCACCGGTCCCCCGGGTTCCGGGACCGCCTCCCGCTCCCCGGCCGCCGCGGCTGCGGGCGCCCGGGCACGAGCCGGAACCGCTCGCCGTCGGCGCCGTGCACCCACGCCGTCACGTCTGGTCCCGGGAGTGCACGGGGTCGCCCGCCGCCGGCACCGGCACCGCTCCCGGCCGGGACTCCGGCCCGGCGGGCGGGCCCGGCGGCCCGGTCCCGAAGGCCGGTGCGGCAGCGGACGGTCCGCCACCGCACGCGCGGGCCGGAGCCCTGGTCCGGTCGATGCTCGAGGTACTGGCCGGACGACGGCAGCCGGGGCAGCTCGCCGCCGCCGTCACCCCGGAGGTGCTGCGCTACCTGGGCGCGAGCCGGCCGTCGACGGTGCGGGCGGTCGCGCCCGGCCGGGTGCACGTCGCGCAGCCGCACCCGGGCGCGGCCGAGGTGGTGACGGTGTGCCGGGTCGGTGACCGCATCCGTGCGCTGACCCTGCGCCTGGATGTCGTCCCCGCCGGTCGCACCGCCGCCCGGCAGGGCCGGGGCACCACGGCCACGGCCCGGCAGGACACCTGGGTGTGCACGGCCGTGCGCCTGATCTGACCCTCCGGCACCGGGACGACGACGCCGCCCCGGACCGTGGCCCGGGGCGGCGTCGTGGGTCGTCGTCGAACGGCTCAGCGCCGGCGGCGGTTCGCCTTCTCCGCGGCCCGCTGCTGGCGGCGACGCTCGGCGCGGTTGACGCTCGCGTCGCCGTCGGCGGCGCTCGCCCCGCCGGCGCCGTTGGCTCCGGCCCCGGTGGAGCCGTTGCCGGCCGCGCGGCCGTTCCCGTTCGCGGCGGCCTCGCCGCGGCGGGCGACGTCGCCGTCCTCGGTCGGGCCGCTGTACTGCAGGTTCTGCGGCGGCCCGGAACGGAACAGGTTCGGCAGGACGGTCGTCTGCTCGTTCGGGTCCTCGTCCGGCACCCGGCGGCGGGCGCCACCGATCGGCGGACGGGCCGGGATGACCGGGATCTCGGTGGTGTCGTCCTCCCGCGGCGGCCCGGGGGCCTCGGCCACGGCGGCCGCGCCGTCGGCGGCGGGTTCCACCGGCTCCTGCTCGGCCACCTGCACGGTGACGTTGAACAGGTGCCCGATCGTCTCCTCCTTGATGCCCTCGAGCATCGCGGCGAACATGTCGAAGCCCTCGCGCTGGTACTCGATCACCGGGTCGCGCTGGGCCATCGCGCGCAGCCCGATGCCCTCCTTGAGGTAGTCCATCTCGTAGAGGTGCTCGCGCCACTTGCGGTCGATGACCTGCATCAGGACCTGGCGCTCGAGCTCGCGCATCCCGCCCTGGGCTCCGATGAGGGCGTCGATCTCGGCCTCGCGGCGGGCGTAGGCGGCCTCGGCGTCGTCGAGGATCGCCTTCTCCAGCGCCTCCGCGGAGAGCTCCTCGAGCCCGTCCTCGGAGTCGGCGATCTCCCGCCAGCCCACCGAGACCGGGTAGAGGCCGCCGATCGCGGTCCAGAGCTTGTCGAGGTCCCAGTCCTCGGAGTAGCCCTCGGACGTGGCGCCCTGGACGTAGCCGTGGATCACGTCGGCCAGCATGTTGCGCGTCTGGCTCTGGACGTCCTCGCCGTCGAGGACCCGGCGGCGCTCGTCGTAGATGATCTTGCGCTGCTGGTTGAGGACCTCGTCGTACTTGAGGACGTTCTTGCGGATCTCGAAGTTCTGCTGCTCGACCTGGGTCTGCGCGCTGCGGATCGCGCGGGTGACCATGCCGGCCTCGATCGGCACGTCGTCCGGGAGGTTGAACCGGTTCATGATCGACTCGACGACCTGGCCGTTGAACCGGCGCATCAGCTCGTCGCCGAGCGAGAGGTAGAACCGGGACTCGCCCGGGTCGCCCTGACGCCCGGACCGGCCGCGCAGCTGGTTGTCGATCCGCCGTGACTCGTGCCGTTCGGTGCCCAGGACGTAGAGACCGCCCGCGGACTTGACCTCCTCGGCCTCGGCCTGGACCTGCTTGCGCATCCGGGACAGGACCGCGTCCCAGGCCTGCTCGTACTCCTCGCGGGTCTCCACCGGGTCCAGGCCCTGGCTGCGCAGCTCCAGGTCGGCCAGGAACTCGGGGTTGCCGCCGAGCATGATGTCGGTACCGCGACCGGCCATGTTCGTGGCCACCGTGACCGACCCGGCGTGCCCGGCCTGGGCGATGATCGTCGCCTCGCGCGCGTGGTTCTTCGCGTTCAGGACCTCGTGCGGGATGGCGCGCTTGAGCAACAGCTGCGCCAGGTACTCCGACTTCTCGACGCTCGTCGTACCGACGAGCACCGGCTGGCCCGCCCGGTGCTTCTCGGCGATCTCGTCGGCGAGCGCCTCGAACTTGGCGGGCTCGGTCTTGTAGATCAGGTCCGGCTGGTCCTGACGGACCATGTCCTTGTTCGTGGGGATCGTGACCACGGACATCTTGTAGATCTCGTTGAGCTCGGAGGCCTCGGTCTGGGCCGTACCGGTCATCCCCGAGAGCTTGTCGTAGAGCCGGAAGAAGTTCTGCAGGGTGATCGTGGCCAGCGTCTGGTTCTCCGCCTTGACCTCGACGTTCTCCTTGGCCTCGATGGCCTGGTGCATGCCCTCGTTGTAGCGGCGCCCGGCCAGCACGCGGCCGGTGAACTCGTCGACGATCAGGACCTCACCGTCGTTGACGATGTAGTCCTTGTCCTTCTTGAACAGCTCCTTGGCCTTGACGGCGTTGTTCAGGTAGCCGACCAGCGGGGTGTTCGCGGACTCGTAGAGGTTGTCGATGCCGAGCTGGTCCTCGACGAGGGTGACGCCGTCCTCGGTGATGCCGACCATGCGCTTGCGCTCGTCGACCTCGTAGTGGATGTCCTTGGTCAGCATCGGGGCGAGCCGCGCGAACTCCTGGTACCAGCGGGCGCTCTGCTCGGCCGGGCCGGAGATGATCAGCGGGGTCCGCGCCTCGTCGATCAGGATCGAGTCCGCCTCGTCGACGATGGCGAAGTTGTGCCCGCGCTGGACCATGTCCACGGCGTTCCACGCCATGTTGTCGCGCAGGTAGTCGAAGCCGAACTCGTTGTTCGTGCCGTAGGTGATGTCCGCGGCGTACTGCTCGCGCCGCGTGGCCGGCGTCATCTCGGCCAGGATCACCCCGACCGTGAGACCCAGCCAGCGGTGGATCCGGCCCATGGTCTCGGAGTCGCGCTTGGCCAGGTAGTCGTTCGTCGTGACGACGTGGACGCCCTTGCCGGAGATCGCGTTGAGATAGCTCGGGAGCACCGAGGTCAGCGTCTTGCCCTCACCGGTGCGCATCTCGGCGACGTTGCCCAGGTGCAGGGCGGCGCCACCCATCAGCTGCACGGTGAAGGGGCGCTGGCCCAGCGTGCGCTGGGCGGCCTCGCGGACGACGGCGAAGGCCTCGGGCAGCAGGTCGTCGAGCGACTCGCCCTCGCCCTCGGCGTGCCGGGAGCGGAACTCGGCCGTCTTGGCCTGCAGCTCGGCGTCGGACAACGCCTGGATCTCCGGCTCGAGCGTGTCGATGTGGGCGGCGATCTTGCCGAGCCGTTTCACCAGCTTGGTCTCGCCGGCTCGGAGGAGACGACTCAGGAAGGGCACTGCACGACCTCATTCACGATCGCGGTCAGGTCATCGCAGGCAGCGTCGGCGACGCGCTGACGCGGTACCGCGACACCACCTTCCCGTCATGGTACGCAGCCCCCGCGACGGGACCGGCCGGAACGTCGCACCGGGAGACCGTGACGCCCCGTGGGCGGTGGGGGGCGGGGCGTGACCGACCCCCCACCGCACGGGGTCAGCCGTTCAGCCGGATGACGCCGTAGTCGTAACCCTTCCGCCGGTAGACCACCGACGGAAGGCCGGACTCGGCGTCGGCGAAGAGATAGAAGTCGTGCCCGACGAGCTCCATCCGCGACAGCGCCTCGTCCACCGACATCGGCCGGGCGTCGTGCACCTTGTCCCGGACGATCCGGCCGGGCCGGTACTCGTCGTCGAGGTGCTCGGCGTGCCCCCGGGGCCCGGGCACCAGGTCCTCGAGCGGGGGAGCCTCCTCGAGCAGGGCGGTACCGCCCGGCGTGGCCGCGGCGCGGCCGGCGAGCACCTTGTCCCGGCGGCTGGGCTTGCGGCGGTCGTGCGAGCGGCTCAGGCGGCTCGCGAGCTTGCCGACGGCGAGGTCGAGCGCGGCGTAGAAGTCACCGGCGACAGCCTCGGCGCGGGCGACGGCACCGCACCCGCCGCGTCCGGTGATCTCGAGTCTCTGGCAGCTCTTCTGCTGGCGGGGGTTCGGCTCGTGGAAGAGCTCGACCTCCATCCCGACGATCTTGTGGTCGTAGCGTTCGAGGCGGCTGAGCTTCTCCTCGACATGGCCACGGAAATGATCCGGTACCTCAACGTTCCGGCCGGTTACGGTGATCTCCACGCGGACATCCCTCGCTCTCGTGCAGCGGTCGCAGGTCTGATCGTTCTTGATCTCATCGGTCGGGTCGGGGGTCAGGGACCCGATTGCCCCGGGCGGGCGATCGGTGGCTCCTCCTCGTGTGATAAGGGGTCGAAGTTCAGACGACGTTAGCGGTTCGTCCGCCCGCTGGACATACCTGTCACCGACCCGCCCGAGCGATCCCGGAGCAACTTCGGGCGCGCACCGTGAGCGTTATCCGGCACCCGGGTGATCACCGGGGCCCGCCCGGCCGCTCCCCCGGTCGCATCGCACAGCACGATTGCCGCGGACACTGCGATCTCGTTGCGAAGCAACATGTCTCGGCAGGCACGCAGCGTGGCGCCGGTGGTGACCACATCGTCCACGAGCACGACGACGGCGTCCGCCCCCGGACCCTGGACACCGGCCCCGGGTGGACGGAACCGCATGCCCCCGTTCAGGTTCGCGGCCCGCTGCGCCGGGTCCAGGCCGACCGAGTCGCGGGCCCGCCGGTCGAGGGCGAGCACCGGCGCGACGTGCGCCGGCAGCCCGGCCGCGCCGAGGCGCACGGCCAGGACACGCGCCAGCCGGGCCACGTGGTCACCGCCGCGCATCCGGGCCGCACCCGGCCGTGACGGGGCCGGCACCAGCCACACCGGTCCCGGCGGCGAGACCGGCAGCACCGCGGCGACCGGCGGCACGAGCAGCCCGGCCAGCGACGGCGCGAGATCACGCCGGCCGCGTTCCTTGTAGCCGAGCAGGGCCCGGCGCAGCGGGCCGCGGTACCGGCCGGCCGCCGCCGTCGGCCCGGCGCGCGGCAGCGTCACCGTCAGCGGCCCGCCGGTGGCGTCGGCGCAGGCCGGGCACCAGCCGCCGCCCGGCGCGCCGCACCCGCCGCAGGTGCTGGGCAGCACGAGGTCGGTCAGTCCGGCGAGGAGCTCCCGTGTGGTCATGGCGGCGAGCATGCGCCGCCGGACCGACGGACCTCCCCGCTCCGGGGCACTCGCCCCGGAGTTGTCCACAACCCGTGGGTAACCTCAGTTCGGGTAGAACGGCCGTGCGTCCGACGTCGCCCCGAGCGACTGGCGCCACGCGTCGAGGTCGCCGCCGGCGAAGCTCCACACCCCGGTCCGGTCGGCCACGTACATCGCCCGGCCGGGTGCGGCGGCCACCGTCCGCAGCGGCGAGGTCAGGTTCACGCTCGGCATCGGGTCCAGCGTCAGGCCGTCCACCGACACCAGCGACACCGGGCGGTCGGAGTTCGCGGCCACCACGAGCTGGTCGCCCGCACGCCAGTCCAGCGCCACCACGCCGTCCAGCTCCGCCGGGCGCAGCTCGCGCACCTGGCGCACCGACACCGCGCCGCCGGGCAGCGTCACCACGGCGCCGACGAGAGCGCGTCCCCCGGCCACCGCGGCGACCCGGGTCCCGTCCCGGGAGAGCACCAGGTCGCGCACCGGGCCCCGCGAGGTGATCTCCTCCGCGTCCAGCGACGCCTGCCGCGTCGGGCCCGCGGCCGGCACCAGGACCCGTTGCGGGACACCGTCGGCGAGCACCCACACCTCGTCGCCCGCGGCGTTCCAGGTGGCCGCGGTCAGCGACCCGCCGGAGACCGGGGTGGCGGTGAGCTGCCCGTCCACCGGACCGGTCAGCAGCCGCTGGGTGCCGGTCTCCTCGCGGGAGACCACCGCGATCCGGTTCGACCGCGACGAGCTCGCCGCGTCGGTCACGAAGAACGACCCGTTGCCCGCCTGCCCGGCCAGCGGGGTGTCCGCACCGGCGTCGCCGAGCATCCGCACCCGCCCGTTCTCGATCACCATCGCGGCCAGCGGCGCGCTCGCCGGCGGCCCGGCCACCAGGTCGACGACGTCCTCCCGGCCCAGGTCCGGGCGCCCGGCGATCAGCGGCTCGCCGTCGGAGAGGATCCGCACCCGCGGGACGCTGACCTCGGCCAGGGTGAGCGCGAGCTGTGCGGCCAGCAGCCTGCGGTCGGTGTCGGAGAGCCCGTCCACACCGGCCAGGTCGAGCACGACGACGCCGTCGGCGGACTCGGTGAGGTTGGAGCGCAGCTTCGCCCCGGGCGGGAACGCGGTCGTCGCCGCGCCCTGCAGCCCGGCCGAGGGTCCGTGCAGCAGCACCTCGACCGCGCGGGTCGCCAGCGCCGTGGTCCGGGCACTGGGGATGTAGTGCGGGTCGGCCAGGACGGTCTTGTGCACCGGGTCGACGAACCAGGCCTTGAGCGAGCGGTAGTTGGCCCGGAAGTCCGAGCCGCGCACCAGCACGCCCGGGGGCAGGCCGTCGATCCGCCACGTCCCGTCCCGGTTGACCACCCCGACGTCGACCTCGACCGGCGCCGGGGACGCCTCGAACGCGCCGAACGGGTCCAGCGTGCCGAGTCGGGTGCCACGGATCCGGACGGTGGCCCGGTTCGGGTCGCCGGTGATCCCGTCCGGGGAGAACACCGTGTCGAACCGCTCGTCGAGGATCGTCAGCGACGCGCCGTCGTCCCAGTTCGAGGCCTGCGGCGCCAGGAAGCGGCGGGCGGAGGCGTGCCGGTCGTCGGGCTGCCCGGAGGCGTAGACGAAGCCGCGGACCAGGCCCAGCGGGTCCCGGTCGTCGATCGGGCCGGACGGCACCGCCGCGGCGCCGTTGTCGCCGATCTGGCGCAGCACCTGCACCGAGGTGTGCCCCGGGACGCTGGCGCACCCGGCGAGCACCAGCGCCGTCAGGGCCACGCCGAGGACGCCCGCGAGCCTGTTCCTCATCGGTCCTCCCCCGTGTCCATGATCGCCCGCTCGGCGGGCTGCAGCCGGTCGTCGTCGTCACGGGACCGGGGCCGGTCCGGGATGGGGGTCCCCCACGGCGGCGTCGGTACCGACGAGACCGCGCCCGGGTCGGTGAGCGGCGCCTCGTCGTCGGAGTCCGGCGGGCCCAGCGGCAGCGGGCTGGCCGAGATGTGCCCGCCGACGTGGCGCGGCAGCGTCAGCCGGAACGCCGACCCGCGTCCGGGCTCGCCCCAGGCCTGCAGCCAGCCGCCGTGCAGCCGCGCGTCCTCGATGCTGATCGACAGGCCCAGCCCGGTGCCGCCGCTGCGCCGGGCCCGGCTCTCCTCGGCCCGCCAGAAGCGGTTGAACACCAGGTCGGCCTCGCCCGGGCGCAGGCCGACGCCGCGGTCGCGGACCAGCACCGCCACCGCCGAGGCGTCCCCGCCCACCGTGACCTCGACCGGGCGCCCCTCGCCGTGGTCGACGGCGTTGGCCACCAGGTTGCGCACGATCCGCTCCACCCGCCGCGGGTCGGCCTCCACGTACTGCCCGACGGGCAGCATCAGCACCAGCGGCGTCCCGGTCTCGTCGGCCAGCCCGCGCACGGTGGCGACCGCGTTGTCGACGACCCCGGCCATGTCCACCCGTTCGGCGCCGAGCTCGGCGACGCCGGCGTCGAGGCGGCTGATCTCCAGCAGGTCCGCCAGCAGCGCCTCGAACCGGTCCAGCTCGCTGACCAGCAGCTCGGAGCTGCGCCGCAGCGCCGGGAGCAGCTCGTCGCGGGAGGCGTAGAGCACGTCGGCGGCCATCCGGACCGTGGTCAGCGGGGTACGCAGCTCGTGGCTGACGTCGGAGGTGAACCGGCGCTGCAGCGCGCCGAAGTCCTCCAGCTGCTTGATCTGCGCGGCCAGGCTGCCGGCCATCTCGTTGTAGGACTCGGCCAGGCGCGCGACCTCGTCCTCGCCGCGGGCGGGCATGCGTTCGTCCAGGTGCCCGGTGGCGAAACGCTCGGCCACCTCGGCGGCCTGGCGGACCGGGCGCACCACCTGCCGGGTCACGAGGCTCGCGATCGCGGCGAGCAGCACCATCAGCACCAGGCCGCCGACGATCAGCGTCGACTTGACCAGGTTGAGCGTGTTCTGCTCCGCGTCCAGCGGGAACAGCAGGTAGAACTGCAGCTCCCGGCCCGCGGTCCCGACCGGCTGGCCGATCACCAGCGTCGGCACGCCGTTGACGGTCGTGTACTGCCGGCTCACCCCGCCCTCGGCGACGGTCTCGCGCTGCTCGCGGGTGACGTCGTCGATCGGGCCCGCGGAGATCTCCGGGCCGTTGCCCGCCCCGGTGGTCAGCGCGGCGCGGAACTCGCCCGCACCGGCCGAGCCGGGGTTCGCGCCGTCGGAGTTCGTCAGCCGCTGCAGCGCGTTGGTCAGCGTGTCCTGGGCGCCCTCACGGTCGGGGTCGACGCCGGAGAGGTCGCTGTCGAGCACCACCCGCCCGGCCTCGGCCTGGGCCAGCGCGCCGGCGAACTTGCCCTGCAGCAGCCGCTCGGCGATCTCGCTCTGCAGCACCAGGCCCAGGACGAGGACCACGGCCGAGGACAGCGCCAGCGTGGAGACGACGACACGCAGCTGCAGCGACCGCCGCCAGGACGCCGAGAGGATCGCTCCCAGCTCGTGCGCCTGCGCCCGCACCGGGACCAGCACGCGGACCAGCCGTCGCAGCAGCGGGAGCCGCGCGATCCGGCGGAGCAGCCGGCGCATCACGGACGCGCCGACCCTGTCACGGCGGGCCGGCCTTGTACCCCACCCCGCGCACGGTCAGGACGACCTCGGGGCGCTCGGGATCGCGCTCCACCTTCGACCGCAGGCGCTGCACGTGCACGTTGACCAGGCGGGTGTCGGCGGCGTGCCGGTAGCCCCAGACCTGCTCGAGCAGCACCTCGCGGGTGAACACCTGGCGCGGCTTGCGGGCCAGCGCGACGAGCAGGTCGAACTCCAGCGGGGTCAGCGCGATCGGCCTGCCCTCCCGGACGACCTGGTGCGCCGGCACGTCGATCGAGATCTCGCCGATGGTCAGCTGCTCGGCCGGCTCGGACTCGTTGCGCCGCACGCGGGCGCGGATCCGGGCGACGAGCTCCTTGGGCTTGAACGGCTTGACCACGTAGTCGTCGGCGCCGGACTCGAGCCCGAGGACGACGTCGACGGTGTCGCTCTTGGCCGTCAGCATGACGATCGGGACGCCGGACTCGGCCCGGATCGCCCGGCAGACGTCGATACCGTTCATCCCGGGCAGCATCAGGTCGAGCAGGACGACGTCGGGGTCGACCTCGCGCACCGCGGGCAGGGCCCGGGTGCCGTCGGCGACGACCGCCGTCTCGAAACCCTCGCCCCGCAGCACGATGGTGAGCATCTCGGCCAGGGCCGGGTCGTCGTCGACCACCAGCACGCGCGACTTCATGTCCACAGCATCCCACCCCCGCTGCTCAGGCCAGCAGACGCCCGGCCAGGGCACGCGTGTCGGGATCCCCCGCTCCGTCCAGGACCGTCCACGGGCTCAGCCACGACGAGGCGGCCAGCTGCCGGTAGACGGCGTCGGTGCGGGCCTGCAGACCGTCGTCGCTCTCGTAGGCGTCGCGGGCCCGGCCGGGCTCGGCGAGCTCGCGGGACCGGGCCCGCGCCGCGGCCACCTCCCGGGGCACGGCGAGCAGCAGCTGGTGGTCCGGCACCGGGACGTCGAACCGGTCGATCTCCAGCTCCCGCACCCACGCCACCACCTCACCGGCGGCGTCCTGGCCCAGGCGGGCGGCGTTGTAGGCGGCGTTCGAGGCGACGTAGCGGTCCACCAGGACGACGTCGTGCCCGGCCAGGGCGGTCCGCAGCTCGGGAGCCGCGGCCCGGCGGTCCAGAGCGAACAGCACCGCCATCGCGTGCACCGACGAGCCCAGGTCGCCCATCCGGCCGTAGAGCGCGTCGCGGGCGAGCTCGGCGTGCACGTCGTCGTCGTAGCGGGGGAAGGCCAGCGACGTCGTCCGGGCGCCGAGCGTGTCGAGCTCGGCGACCAGGGCGCGGGCGAACGTCCGCTTGCCGGCCCCGTCCAGACCCTCGATCACGACCAGCCGTCCCACGGCCGGGGAACCTACCGGTCCGGCTCAGGCGCCCAGCTCGCGCACCCGCGGCCAGGTCCCCGCGAACCCGGGGTGCAGGTCCAGCTCGCCGAGACGGTCGGTGCGCACCCAGCGCAGCTCGGTGCTCTCCATCCCCCGCACCGCCACCGGCGGCGCGGCCGGCGAGCGCAGCACGACCGTGGTGTAGCTCCAGCCGCCGTGGTCGTCGACGAAGGTGTCCGCCTCGCGCAGCATGTCCAGGTCGAGGTCGCTCTCCTCGGCGCCCTCGCGCAGCGCCGCCTCCCGGGCGGTCTCGCCGGAGTCGCGCGCACCGCCGGGCACGCCCCACGTGCCGCCGTGGTGGCTCCAGTCCGCACGGTGCTGCAGCAGCACCCACTCGCTGCCGGAGTCCGGGTCGCGGTGGCGCACCAGCAGACCGGCCGCGCCGTAGAGCCCCCAGTGCCGGTGCCCGAGGGCGCACCGGACCCAGCCGTCCCCCGAGCCGTTCATCGGATCACCGTAACCCGGCCGGGATGAGATCATCGGGTCATGAGGAGCACGGTCACCGTCACCGCGGGCGGGGTGTCGCCGCGGTGACCGCCCACGTCGTGGTCGCCGGGGGCGGCATCGCCGGGAACGCGGCCGCGCTCGCGCTGCGCCGGGCCGGCATCGCGGCGACGGTCGTGGAGTCCCGGCCGGCCGACCACGTCGGGGGCGCCGGCGTCCGACTGAACCCGAACGCGATGGACGCGCTGCGCGCGATCGGCGTCGACGGCGCGGTGATCGCCGCGTCGGCCCCGCTCGTGCGCACCGAGGTCTACTCCCCCGCCGGGGAACGGCTGAGCTACCGGCTCGCGGCCGACCCCGCCTCCCCCCGCGGTCTGCCCCGGTCGATGCTCTGGACCCGGCTCGCGACGACCCTGCGCGACGAGGCGGTCCGGGCCGGGGCGCGGTTCCGGCACGACACCCGCGTCGTCGGCGCCTCCGAGACCCAGGACGGCGTCGTCGCCCGGCTCGACGACGGCACCGAGGTCCTCGCGGACGCGCTCGTCGGCGCGGACGGCGTGCGGTCGGCGGTGCGGACGTGGATCGACCCGGACGCCCCGGCGCCGCAGGGCGGGCGGACCCGCACGATCTACGGCTTCACCCCGGACCCGCCGGTCGAGCCGCCACCCCCGGAGGTGCTGCGCATCCACCTGGGGGCCCGGGCGTTCTTCGCCTCCCGCCGCGACGCCCACTCCGGGGGCTGCTCGTGGTTCACCAACATCCCCGTCCCCGACGGCGAGGGCGACGGGGACCCGCGGGATCTGCTCGACGAGCTGTTCGGCGACTCCCCCGCCGGGGACACCGTGCGGCACGCCGACCGCGTGCTGGGCTTCGACGACCTCGCGCTCCCGCACGTCCCCCGCTGGCACACCGACCGGATGGTCGTCATCGGCGACGCGCTGCACGTCGCGCCGCCGGCGTCGGAGCAGGGCGCGGCGATGGCGATCGAGGACGGCGTCGTGCTGGGCCGGTGCCTGCGCGACCTGCCCTCCCCGGCGGAGGCGTTCGCCGCGTTCGAGCGCCTGCGCCGCGAGCGGGTGGAGGCGGTGGTCGCCCTCGGCCTGGGCGGGGCGGCGAAGGTCCACCGGCGGGGCCCGGCCCGGCTCGTCGCGCGCGTCCGGGACCGCCTCGCCACACTGACCGACTGGCAGCGCCGCCCGCCCACCGGCGGCCCGGCGTGGGCCTATGACCACCACATCGACTGGATGGAGACGGTGAACCGATGACCAGGGCGTACTGGGTGAACGCGTTCCGCGAGGTGCACGACCCCGAGAAGCTGGCGGCCTACGTCGAGCTGGGCGCACCGGCGGTGCGCAAGGCCGGAGGCCGGTTCCTGGCCCGTGGCCCGGCGGCCGGCGCCCACGAGGCGGGGCGGCTCGAGCGCACGACGCTGATCGAGTTCGACAGCGTCGAGGCGGCCGTCGCCGCCTACGAGAGCCCGGACTACCGCGCGGCCCTCGACGCGCTGGGCGACGGCGCCGAGCGCGACATCCGGATCGTCGAGGCCGACGAGGGCACGACGGCGACGCCGGGGGCCGCGCACTTCCTCTCGATCTACCGGGCGGTGCACGACGCGGACAAGGTCGCGGCCTACCGGGAGCTCGGCGGGCCGGCGCTGCAGGCCGAGGGCGGGCGGTTCGTCGCCCGCGCGACGGCGTCGGCGGTGTTCGAGGCCGGGCTGCGCGACCGCGTCGTCATCATCGAGTTCGACGACGTGGAGGCGGCCGAGGCCGCCTACGCGAGCGCGGGCTACCGCAAGGCCCTCGACGCGTTCGACAACGGGGCCGAGCGCGACATCCGGATCGTCGCGCCGATCAACGACTGACCGCACCGGGCGGCGCGCTCACGCGGAGACGACGACCTCGACCCACGCGTACTCCGGGGTCACGTCGCGCATGGTGACCCGCGCGCCGTCCGGCGGGGCCAGCTCCCGGCCGGGCACGACGACGAGGCTCGCCGTGGTGGCGCCGTCATCGTCGTGCAGGCCCAGCACGATCTCGCCGGGCGGCGTCCCGCCGAGCACCGGGCGCAGCAGGGCCGCGACCAGGCCGGGGTCGAACCGCACCCCCGCCGCGGTCTGGAGCACGACCCGGCACCCGGTCGCGCGGGCGGCGTCGACGGCGGCGCGCAGCTCCCGGTCGAGCACGCCGGGCAGGTGCAGCTCGTCACGGATCGCCATCTCGAGCGCGGTCGCCGTCGCCCGCCGGGTCACCGGGTCGTCGGTCCCGGCCGCGACGGAGGCCAAGAACGGGCGCACCTCCTCGTGCAGCGCGGCGATCCGGCGGTCGCGCACCGTCCTGCGGACCCGGTCCGCGGCGGCACCGGCGTCGACGGCGGCGCGGCGGGCGTTGGCCTCGATCGTCGCCCGGCCCAGACGGCGGATCGTCACCCCGAGCAGCGCGCCCATCAGCGTCCCCAGCGCGGGCGCGACCAGCATCGGCAGGGCGAACAGGACCACGTCACCGACCGCCGTCCCGGCCATCGGCCCGATGGCGAGCACCAGCACGATGCCGGCCTGCTCCGCCAGCACCGCGAGCAACGCCTCCGGCGACGGCCGCACGATCACCAGGACGGTCAGCAGCGGCGCCACCGCCCCGACCGGCCAGGACGCGAACGTCAGCAGGTCCTCGTACGGCACGACGGCCACGCTGAGCACCGCCCCGCCGACGGCGAACGCCGCCGCGGCCAGTGCGGGCACCGGCCCGACCCCGGTCCGGGAACGCACGATCAGCAGCACGGTGAGCGCGCAGACCACGGCGTACCAGAGCAGGAACCAGCGGGCCTGCGGCACCTGGCCGGGCTGCAGCAGCGCCACCATCGCCATGATCGCGAGGTAGCCGACGGTGACCGCGTAGAGCGGGCGGCGGACGTCGCCGGTGGCCGCCACCAGCAGCGCCACCCGCCCGGTGGGGGCCGGGCCCGGCTCCGGGTCGTCCGGCTCCCAGGTCAGCGTCACCGTCGTCCCGCGGCCGGGTGCGCTCCCGACGGTCGCCGTCCCGCCCACCGAGGCCATCCGCCCGACGATCGAGCCGGCGATCCCCGCCGAGCCGTCGGTGGACGCGGGGTCGAAGCCCGCGCCGTCGTCGGAGATCGTCACCCGGGGACGGGGACCGTCGTCGAGCCGCAGCGCCACCTCGTTCGCACCGGCGTGCCGGTCGACGTTGCGCAGCGCCTCGCGGGTGGCGCCCAGGACCGCGTCGGCCACGCCCGCGGGGACCGGGACCGGGGCGTCCGGCACCGTCGTCCGGCGTGGCGTGTGCCCGGTCAGTCCGGCGAGGGTCTCGCGCAGGTCGACCTCGCCGGTCTCCGCCGCCGTGCCCGGCGACCCGTCCAGCGCCTCGACCGCGCGCCGGGCCTCGGCGCGGCGCTCGTCGGCCGGGACGGTGGGCGTGGCGGCGCCGCGCAGGGCCGCGGAGACGTCGTCGTGCAGGATCCGCGCGAACTCGGCGGAGGCCTCCCGCTCCGCGCCCGCGACGTCGGCGGCGATCCGGGCGTCACGCTCGGCCCGCGCCGCGGCATCCGCCCGGGCGCCGGCCGTGCGCAGGGCGGGCGCCATCCCGGCCGCGATCGACCCCGCGACGAGCAGCGGCCAGACGTTGAGGAACGCGGCGAGGACCCCGTCGGCCGGGATCGACGTGACGACCAGCAGGCCCACCACCCCGGCCGCCCCGGGGATCCCGAAGCGCCGCGGCGCCAGCGTCAGCAACGGCACCAGTGCCGCGACGCCCGGCTGCGTCCGGTAGCCGACGACCAGGCCCGCCGGCTCCTCCAGCACGAAGGCCACCTGCACCGCGGCGTCGACCAGCGCCATCACCGCGACGTCGGCCGGGCCGAGCCGGGTCGTGAGGCCGCGGACCACCAGCACCGCCGACGTCACCACGAACGCGACGGCCGCCGCCGTCGACAGGGGCGCGCCGCCGACCGGCCCGGTCCCGCCCAGTCCCTGCACGGCCAGCGCCGCCCAGCTCGCCCCGAACAGCACCAGGAGGACGGCGTAGGCGCGTTGCAGGCCGACCTCGACGCCGGCCCGGAAGTTCATCCCCGGTCCAGGTCGAGGTGCCCGTCGGCGTAGGCCCGCCAGGGCAGTTCCTTGGGCTCGTCGAACACGACGCCCCGCGCGGCGTAGGCCTCGAGCGCCCGTTCGCGGTAGGTCTGCAGGGTCGCCTCGGTGACGTGCAGCTGCGCGGCGATCATCCGTCGCGGGAGCCCGCGTGCCATCAGCCCGAGCACGGAGAGCTGGCGTTCGGAGAGCCGGACGCGCCCGGCGGGGTCGTTGACGATCTGGTGGGCGAGCTCGCCGGAGACGTAGGCCTCGCCGCGGGCGACCGACCGCACCGCCTCGAGCAGCCGGTCCTCCGGGTCGCCCTTGAGCACCAGGCCGGACGCACCGGCCTCGATCCCCCGGCGGACGGGCGCGGGGCGGTGCTCGGTGGTGAACAGCAGCACCGCGGCGCCCCACTCGCGCAGGCGCTCGACGTTGGACGCGACGTCGCTGCCGTCGGCCAGGCGCAGGTCCAGCAGCACGACGGCGGGCACCTGCGCGGCGGCGACCGTCAGCTCGTCCACCGTGGAGGCCGCCGCGACCCAGACGACGTCGGGGGCGTGGGTCGTCAGGTGCGCCCGCAGACCGGTGAGGACGACCGGGTGGTCGTCGACGGCGGCGACCGTGAGCGGCGTCATGGGTCGATCCTGCCAACCCGGGCGACGTTCCGGGAGAGCGGATCACGCAAACGCTGGCGCGGCGGCCGCTGATCGCGACCGCCGCGCCGGCGGTGAAGCTGCGGGGCTACCTCAGTAGCGGTAGTGCTCCGGCTTGTACGGCCCCTCGACGTCCACGCCGATGTACTCGGCCTGGTCCTTGGTGAGCTTGGTCAGCTCGCCGCCGAGCGCCAGCACGTGCACCTTGGCGACCTTCTCGTCGAGGTGCTTCGGCAGGCGGTACACCTCGTTGTTGTACTCGTCGTGCTTGGTGAACAGCTCGATCTGCGCGATCGTCTGGTTCGCGAAGCTGTTGCTCATCACGAACGACGGGTGCCCGGTCGCGTTGCCCAGGTTCATCAGGCGGCCCTCGGAGAGCACCAGGATGGTGTGCCCGTCCGGGAAGATCCACTCGTCGACCTGCGGCTTGATGTTGTTCTTCCGGATGCCCTGGATGCGGCCCAGGCCGGCCATGTCGATCTCGTTGTCGAAGTGACCGACGTTGGCCAGGATCGCCTGGTGCTTCATCTTCTGCATGAGCTCGGTGGTGATGATGTCCTTGTTGCCGGTCGTGGTGATGACCACGTCGGCGGTGTGGATGACATCCTCGATCCGGGCGACCTGGAAGCCCTCGAGCAGCGCCTGGAGGGCGCAGATCGGGTCGACCTCGGAGACCAGGACGCGGGCGCCCTGACCGGCCAGCGCCTCGGCGCAGCCCTTGCCGACGTCGCCGTAGCCGGCCACGACCGCGACCTTGCCGCCGATCAGGACGTCGGTGGCGCGGTTGAGCCCGTCCAGCAGCGAGTGCCGGATGCCGTACTTGTTGTCGAACTTCGACTTGGTGACCGAGTCGTTGACGTTGATCGCCGGGAACAGCAGCTTGCCCTGCTCGGCCAGCTGGTAGAGGCGGTTGACGCCGGTGGTGGTCTCCTCGGTCACTCCGCGGATGTCGGAGTTGATCGTGGTCCACCGCTGCGGGTCCTCGGCGAGGCTGCGGCGCAGGGTGTCGAACACGACGCGCTCCTCGTCGGAGACGGTCAGGTCGTCGTCCTCGAACGTCGGCACGACGCCGGTCTGCTCGAACTCGACGCCCTTGTGCACGAGCAGGGTGGCGTCACCACCGTCGTCGAGGATCATGTTCGGTCCGACGATCTTGCCGTTCTCGTCGGTGAACTTGAACAGCTGCTCGGTGCACCACCAGTAGTCCTCGAGGGTCTCGCCCTTCCAAGCGAAGACCGGGACGCCCTGCGGGTTCTCCGGGGTGCCGTTCGGGCCGACGACCGCGGCGGCGGCGGAGTCGTCCTGGGTCGAGAAGATGTTGCAGGAGACCCAGCGGACCTGGGCGCCGAGGCTGACGAGCGTCTCGATCAGCACGGCGGTCTGTGTGGTCATGTGCAGCGAACCGGCGATCCGGGCGCCGTGCAGCGGCTTGGCCTCGGAGTACTCGCGACGCAGGTCGATCAGACCGGGCATCTCGTTCTCGGCCAGGCGGATGTCCTTGCGCCCGGCCTCGTGGCCGTTGATGTCGGCGACGGCGAAGTCCAGACCACCCGCGTGCTGCAGCTTCGGGTGGTTGGTCGTGTCGGATGCGGTCATAAGGTTGGTGCGCCTCCTCGTAGGGCAAACGTCGGCCGGCGGCACACGTGTGGTGCTCGTCCGGCCCTGAAGCGGGCCCGCTCTCCGGAGACGGTCCGGGGCGGTGCCGGGTTCCTCGGCTGCGCCCGGTGTGGACCGGACGGCCGGAACATCGACCGGGGCAGCCTCCTCTTCCGAGTCAGGCGCCCTTGTGCAATGGCCATCGGTCGAGCGTGGCGGGCATGTGCCCGCTGCAGCGCCTCTCGACCGTCGACTACGCGATTGCCGTACCAGGATCCCGAGACGTTCCGGGTGCTGTCAACCGGAAGTGACCCGTACCGGCGACGCCCTTGACACCGGCGCGTCCACCGGCGGGCGGGCCGTCGTCGCAGGTCGGAGTCAGTCCAGCAGGTGGTCGCGCAGCAGCGTCTCGGCGGCCGGGGCCCGGCCGTGTGACGCCAGCAACCCCGCCGGTGCCAGCACGGACCCGCTGTCCACCCGGACCGCGACGCCGGTCAGCGGACCCATCAGCACCGGGTCGCGGCGGACCGTCTCGGCGACCGCGGCCAGCCCCGCCGAGTCACGCTGGCGGAACACCCCGCCGGTGAGTACGACGAGACCGATCTCACCCGCACGCGGGTCGGCGCTGCGCCGGCGCAGGTGCCGCCGCAGCGCCACCACCGACGCGATCGCCGCCAGGCGCCGGTCCTCCGCCGCACTGCCGCGGTCGGCGGGCACCGAGGGCCCGGACGTCGCCAGCGCAGCGACCGAGGGCGCGAGCAGGTCGGCCTCCACCGGGTCCACCACGCCCTCGGTCTGGGCCTCCACCAGTACCCCGGCCGCGCTGGAGCGCACCCCGAGGTCGCCCTCCACCGTGGCCAGGCCGACGGCGTCGTAGGGGCCCGCGGAGTGGACGTCGGTGGTGGCGGACCCGACGTCGACCACGATCACCCCGGTGCCGGCCGCCCGGGCCAGCGCGAGGACCCCGTCGCCGACCGCGACCGGTGTGCGGGTGCGCACAAGGCGGCGGAACCGGGGACCACCCGGTCCGGCCCCGAGGCCCAGCACGTGACGGGAGTAGAGCTCCGCGACGGCGGCTCGTGCGGCGTCCGGGACGATCTCCCCGGGCCGCGGTGCGACGTTGGGGCAGGCGGTGACGGTGCGCCCGGTGGAGCGCAGCAGGCCCAGCGCGTCGTCGCGGGCCGAGGAGTTCCCGGCCAGCACGACCGGATAGCGGCCGCGGGCCCGGGCCAGGCGGCTCGCGTTGTGCAGCAGGACCTCCGGGTCGTCGCCGTCGGACCCGCCGACGAGCAGCACCACGCCCGGACGGTTGCTGCGCAGCTCGCGCACCGCCCCGCCCTCCAGCGGTCCGGCGTGCACGTGCACCACCCGCGCCCCGGCCGAGCGGCAGACCTGGTGCGCGGCCTCGACCGCGGCCAGGCGCTCCACGCCGACGACGGCCAGGCGCAACGAGCCCCCGGCCGAGGAGCAGGCCAGCACGTCCGGCGCGGGCGAGCCCCGCCGTCCCGACGACGCGGCCGCCCCGGCGACGGCGGCGTCGACGCCGGCCAGGACGTCCTCGGCCGTCGTCGGGTGCTCGGCGAACCCGGCCAGCGAACCGTCCGGGTGCACCAGCACGGCCTTCGTCCAGCACGACCCGACGTCCAGGCACACCGCGGGCGCCATCGGGTCGGCAGGACTCGGATCGGTCATGAGCAGCGAGCCTACTGGCGCCGGGCCGTCGCCGTGAGTAGCCGAACCGTCCATTTCTGCGACACGGCCGGTTGCCGGACACCGAGATCGGACTAAACGGACGGTGATTCCGGGGCGCGGAGACGGTAGTTTCCCGTGATCCACGACACCCGGAGGTGCTCCCATGCTGGGCCTCATGCAGGACCGGCCGCTCACGCTGCCCCACGTCTTCCACCGCGCCGAGCAGCTGTTCGGGCACAAGAAGATCGTGACCGCCACCGCGACCGGTCAGGACACCATCTCCATCGCCGACTGGGCGGTCCGGGTACGCCGGCTGGCCACCGTGCTCGACACCCTCGGAATCGGTGCCGACGGCCGCGTCGGGACGTTCTGCTGGAACACCTCCCGCCACCTCGAGCTCTACCTGGCCGCACCGTGCACCGGCCGTGTCCTGCACACGCTCAACATCCGGCTCTTCCCCGAGCAGCTCGTCTACATCGCCAACCACGCCGAGGACGAGGTCGTGTTCGTCGACCGGTCCCTGCTGCCGCTGCTGTGGCCGAACGTGGCGAAGTTCGAGACCGTCAAGCACTTCGTGGTGATCGACGACGGCGCGTCCGCCGAGATCCCGGACGACCCGCGGATCCACGACTACGAGGAGCTCCTCGCCGCGGCCGAGCCGTTCGCCGGGCGTTTCTCCGTCGATGACGAGAACCGCGCCGCGGCCATGTGCTACACGTCCGGGACCACCGGGAACCCGAAGGGCGTGGTCTACAGCCACCGCTCGGCTCTGCTGCACTCGCTGATCACCCTCGTCGCCGACGGGATCGCGCTGTCCGAGCACGACGTCGTGCTGCCGGTGGTGCCGATGTTCCACGCGAACGCCTGGGGACTGCCCTACGGCTGCCTGCTGGCCGGGGCGAGCGTGGTGTTCCCCGGCCCGAACATGACCCCGCAGGCGATCGTGGACCTGCTCGCCGAGCACAAGGTGACCGTCACCGGCGGCGTGCCGACGATCTGGATGGGCATGATCCCGCTCCTGGACGGGGCCGACCTCTCGTCGATCCGGTCCGTGCTCTGCGGCGGGTCGGCGGTGCCGAAGTCGCTGTCGGAGGCCTACCGCGAGAAGCTCGGCGTCCCGATGCTGCAGGCCTGGGGCATGACCGAGACCTCTCCGATCGCGACCGTCTCCTCGATCAACTCGCACATGGACGACTGGTCCGACGACGCCAAGGCCGACGCCCGCGCGCGGCAGGGCTTCCCGGCGCCGCTGGTGGAGCTGCGGATCGCCGACCCCGACACCGGCGAAGAGCAGCCCTGGGACGACTCCGCGACCGGGGAGATCCAGGCCGCCGGACCGTGGATCGCGAAGGAGTACTACCGCGGCGAGGGCGGCGGCGAGCAGTACACCGCCGACGGCTGGCTGCGCACCGGCGACGTCGCCACGGTCGACCGTCACGGCTCGTTCCGCCTGGTGGACCGCACCAAGGATCTGGTGAAGTCCGGCGGTGAGTGGATCAGCTCGGTGGAGCTGGAGAACGAGATCATGGCCCACCCCGCCGTCGCCGAGGCCGCGGTGATCGCGATCCCGCACGAGAAGTGGGTCGAGCGCCCGATCGCCTGCGTCGTGGTCAAGGACGGGCAGAGCGTCACCGCGCAGGAGATCCTGGACTTCCTCGAGTCCCGGGTGGCGAAGTGGTGGCTGCCCGACGCCGTCGAGTTCATCGACGAGGTGCCCAAGACCAGCGTCGGCAAGTTCTCCAAGAAGACCCTGCGCGAGAAGTTCGGCGGTTACCAGGTCGCCGCGCCCGACGCCTGAGCCGTACGAGAACCAACGAGCGGCACCCTCGTCGCAATCTTTGCGACGAGGGTGCCGCTCGTTGAGGCGTGGACCGGGGTCAGGGACTGGTCGTGTCCTGCTCGGCCGTCTCCGGCGGGGCCTCCCCCTGACCGGAGCGCTGACGGATCCCGACCAGCGAGTGCGAGCGGCCGTAGAACACGTACACGGCGACGCCGAGCACCATCCAGATGACGAACCGCAGCCAGGTCTCCACCGACAGGCTCAGCATCAGCCAGACGCAGGCCAGGACGGCGAGGATCGGCACCAGCGGCACCAGCGGGGTGCGGAAGGCCCGCGGCAGCTCCGGGCGGGTACGGCGCAGGATGATCACGCCGATCGAGACCAGCACGAACGCGAACAGCGTGCCGATGTTGACCATCTGCTCGAGGTCCTCGGCCGGGAAGAACGTCGCGATCAGCGCGACCACGGTGCCGATCAGCCAGGTGGCCCGGCCCGGCGTTCCCCGCGAGCCGGTCTTGGCCAGCGAGGTCGGCAGCAGGCCGTCGCGCGACATCGCGAACAGCACCCGGATCTGGCCGAGCATCAGCACCATCACCACGGTGGTGAGGCCGAGCAGGGCGCCGATCGCGATGATCGCCGCCGCCCAGTCCACCCCGAGCGAGGAGAACGCGGTGGCCAGCGTCGCCTTCGTGCCGTCCGGCTGGGTCGCGAGGTCGGTGTAGGGCACCATCCCGGTGAGCACCAGGGCGACCGCGACGTAGAGCACGGTGACGATGGCCAGCGAGCCGAGGATGCCCCGCGGCAGCGCCTTCGACGGGTTCTTCGTCTCCTCCGCCGTCGTGGCGACCGCGTCGAAGCCGATGAAGGCGAAGAACACGACGGCCGCGGCGGCGAAGAGCCCGTAGTAGCCGTAGACGCTGCCCGACGCCCCGCCGAAGAACGACAGCAGCGACTGCTTGATCCCGCCACCGGACTCGATGGTCCCCGGCGCCGGCTCCGGGATGAACGGCGTGTAGTTCGCCGCACGGACGTAGAACAGGCCTAGGATGATCACGAACAGCACGATCGCGACCTTGATCGTGGTGATCACGAGGCTGACCCGGCTGGAGAGCTTCGTGCCGCGGTAGAGCAGCGTGGCCAGCGCGACCACCAGGATCAGCGCGCCCCAGTTGAACGTGAAGAACCCGCCCAGCTCGAACTTGGTCGGGATGTCCAGACCGGCCAGCTCGAGCACCTGCTGCAGGTACTCCGACCAGCCCGTGGAGACGTAGGCCGAGCCGACCGCGAACTCCAGGACCAGGTCCCAGCCGATGATCCAGGCGACGAACTCGCCCAGCGTGGCGTAGGAGAACGTGTAGGCCGATCCCGCCACCGGAACGGTGGAGGCGAACTCGGCGTAGCAGAGCGCGGCCAGCGCACAGGCGACCGCGGCGAGCACGAACGAGATCGACACCGACGGTCCGGCGACGTTGCCGGCGGTGCTCGCGGCGAGGGTGAAGATCCCCGCCCCGATCACCACCGCGACGCCGAACACGATCAGGTCGAGCGTGCCCAGTTCCTTCTTCAGTTTCGTGCCGGGCTCGTCGGTGTCGCGGATCGACTGCTCCACCGATTTGACCCGGCGCCCGCCCCCCGGGCGGTTGGTCACCGTCATGGGTCGGGAACCTACGGCGCTTGTCCCGCGCAACGGAAGAGGTCCGGGCCGGACCTGAGGCAACGATAAGGTTCCGGCCCGGCCTCCCCTCTCAGCCGTCGGTGTCGTCGTCGCGGTGCCGCGTGACGGTCTGGCCGCTGCCGCCGACCACCCCACCGGCCGACTCACCGGTCACCAGGCGGCTGCGGCGGCGTCCGTAGAAGTAGTAGACGACCGCGCCGAGCACCATCCAGCCGATGAACCGGATCCAGGTACCGGCGGGCAGGAACAGCGCGACGGCCAGGCACGCCAGGGCCGAGACGATCGGCAGGACCGGGACGAACGGCGTCTTGAACGCCCGCGGCAGGTCCGGGCGGGTCCGCCGCAGCACGATCACGCCGATCGAGACCAGGACGAACGCGGCGAGCGTGCCGATGTTGACCAGCTGGCCCAGCTCGGTGAGCTCCAGGAAGCCGCCGAGGATCGCGGCGACGACACCGGTGATGATCGTGAGCCGGTACGGGGTGCGGAACGTCGGGTGCACCTTGGCCAGGGCCGGCGGGAGCAGGTGGTCGCGGCTCATCGCGAACGCGACCCGGGTCTGGCCCAGCATCAGCGTCATGATCACGACGGTGAGCCCGATCAGGATGCCGAGCGAGATGACGAACTCCGCGGCCGGGACGCCGGTGGCCGCCATGGCCGCCGCGGCGGGAGCCTCCACGCCGAGCTGGTCGTAGGGCAGGATCCCGGTGTAGATCAGCGAGACGACGATGTAGAGCACGGTCGCGATGGCCAGCGAGGCCAGGATGCCGATCGGCATCGTCCTCTGCGGGTTCTTCACCTCCTCGGACAGGGTCGCCACGATGTCGAACCCGAGGTAGGCGAAGAACACCAGCGCCGCGCCGGTGAACACGCCGGTGAGGCCGAACCCGGTGTCGATACCGAAGATCTGCAGGAGCAGCGGGACGCCGGCGTCGGTGCTGTAGTCGGCGGGCTGCGACGGCGGGATGAACGGCGTCCAGTTCGACCCGGTCACGTAGAAGGCGCCGATCACGATGATGGCGCCCACGATCAGCAGCTTGAGCGAGGTGATGGTCGCGTTCACCCAGGCGCTGAGCCGGATGCCGATGATCAGGACGACCATCATCAGCAGCGCGACGAACACGGCGGGCAGGTCGATGACGCCGCCGCTGCCGGGGCCGCCCGAGATCGCCTCGGGCACGGTGATCCCGAGGCCGCCGAGGACGCTGTCGAAGTACCCGCTCCAGCCCTTGGCCACCGTCGCGGCGCCCAGGGTGAACTCGAGGATCAGGTCCCAGCCGATCATCCAGGCGATGAACTCGCCCATCGAGGCGTAGGAGAACGTGTACGCGCTGCCGGCGACCGGCACGGTCGAGGCGAACTCGGCGTAACAGAGGGCTGCCAGTGCGCACACCACGCCGCTGATCAGGAACGACAGCGACACCGCGGGGCCCGAGTAGAGGGCGGCGGCCTCACCGGCGAGCACGAACACTCCGGTGCCGATGAGCACCCCGATGCCCATCACCGTCAGCTGGACCGGCCCGAGGGCCTTTTTCAGCTGGAACTCGGGTTCCTCGGTGTCCCGGATGGCCTGTTCGACCGACTTCGTCCGGAAGATGCCGCTCCCACGGCGGGTATCCGTCATGGACCGGGAACCTACGTCGCGCCCCGCCTCCGAGGAAGACATCGGGGAGAAACTGGGCAAAACATGAGGTTCAAGTCGATTCGGACACAGTGGTGCACCGCGCCCGGCCCGGTCGGCCCGGGCGGGGACCGCCCGTCAGCCCGCCGCGGGGATCTCGGCGTGCGGCAGCTCGTGCGCCGCGGCCACCTCCGCCGAGTACAGCTCGCCGCCGTGGGCGTTGAGGCCGTGGGCCAGGGCCGGGTCGGCGGCCAGGGCGTCGCGCCAGCCGGCGTCGGCCAGGCGCAGCACGTAGGGCAGCGTCGCGTTGGTCAGCGCACGGGTGGAGGTGTGCGGGACGGCGCCGGGCATGTTCGCGACGCAGTAGAAGACGGTGTCGTGCACCCGGTAGGTCGGGTCGGCGTGCGTGGTCGGGCGGGAGTCGGCGAAACAGCCGCCCTGGTCGATCGCGATGTCGACGAGCACCGCGCCCGGGCGCATCCGTGCCACCAGGTCGTTCGGCACCAGGGTCGGGGCCTTGGCCCCGGGCACCAGGACGGCGCCGATCACGAGGTCGGCCCGCTCGGCGGCCTCGCGCACCGACAGCGTCGTCGAGTAGGCGGTGCGGACCCGTCCGGAGTAGCGCTCGTCGAGGTGGCGGAGCTTGTCCAGGTCGATGTCGAGGACGGTGACCTGCGCACCCATCCCGACCGCGATCGCGACGGCGTTGGCGCCGGCGACACCGGCCCCCAGAACGACGACGTCGGCGCCGGGAGCGCCGGGGACGCCGCCCATCAGCACGCCGCGCCCGCCGCGGTTGGCCATCAGGTGGTACGCCCCGGCCTGCGGCGCGAGACGGCCAGCGACCTCGCTCATCGGGGCCAGCAGCGGCAGCCGCCCGTCGGCGGTGCGCACGGTCTCGTAGGCGATCGCGGTGGTGCCGCCGGCCAGCAGGGCGTCGGTGCAGGGACGCGACGCGGCCAGGTGCAGGTAGGTGAACAGCGTCAGGTCGGGCCGCAGGAAGCCGTACTCGGCCTCGATCGGCTCCTTCACCTTGAGCAGCATGTCCGCCGACGCCCAGACCTCCGCCGCGTCGTCGAGCACCTGCGCTCCGGCGGCCTTGAAATCGGCGTCGGAGATGGCCGAGCCGGCACCGGCGTCGCGCTCGACGACCACCTCGTGGCCGCGCCCGACCAGCTCGTGGACACCGGCCGGGGTGATCGCCACCCGGAACTCGTTGTCCTTGATCTCCTTCGGCACCGAGACCCGCACAGCTTCTCCTCATCCTCGTGGACGTCGTCCTATTTGCCTCCAGGATGAAGATGTGTTCGTCTCACGCCAACAGAACCGACGAATATTCTCAGGAGAGCGCTGTGCCCGTCGATGATGCGACAACCGGGTCCGAGAGAGAGGCCGGACCGAAGGATGTGCGGCATCCCCTCGACGCCACCGACCGGGCCCTGCTGCGCCTGCTCGAACGCGACGCCCGCACACCGAACAGCGCGCTGGCCGAGCAGGTCGGGATCGCGCCGTCGACGTGCCTGGGCCGGGTCCGCGCGCTGCGCGAGCGCGGGGTGATCCGCGGCTACCACGCCGACGTCGACCCGGCGGCGACCGGACACCCGCTGCAGGCGATGATCTCGGTCCGCCTGCAGGCCGACGCGCGCAGCCGACTGGCCGAGTTCGTCGAGCGGGTCGGGCGCCTGCCCGAGGTGCGCGACGTCTACTTCCTGGCCGGCGAGGACGACTACCTGCTCCGCGTGGCCACCGCCGACACCGGCTCGCTGCGCGACCTCGTCACCACGCTCAACGCGCACCGCGACGTCGCCGGTACCCGCACGAGCCTGATCTTCGAGCACCACCGCCCGCCGCACACCTACTGACGACCGGACGAGAGCTCCGCTCGTGCACTCGGGCCGGACGGGAGCTCCGTTCGTGCAGCGGAAGGCCGGCCTCAGCCCACGGGGGTGCGATCCAGGTCCGGCTCCAGGTAGATCACCCGCGCGTCCGGGACGGCGGCACGGATGCGGGCCTCGGCCTCGTCGATGGCGACCGCGACCTGCTCCACCTGCAGCCCCGGCGTCAGCGCGATCTTCGCCGCGACCAGGAGCTCCTCCGGGCCGAGGTACTGGGTCTTGAGGTGGATGCACTTGACGACCGCGTCGCCGGCCTCGAGCTCGCGACGGATCGTGCCGACGACCGGCCGCAGCGCGCCCTCGCCGATCAGCAGGGACTTCATCTCGATCACCAGGATGACCGTGATGACGCCGAGCAGGGTGCCGATGCACAGCGTGCCGACCGCGTCCCAGACCGGGTCGTCGGTGAGCACGGTCAGGCCGACGCCGCCGAGAGCGAACGCCAGGCCGATCAGCGCGCCGAAGTCCTCCAGCAGCACCACCGGCAGCTCCGGCACCTTGGCCTGGCGGATGAACCGCCACCAGCTCCGGGTGCCCTTGAGCGGGCGGGACTCGGTGACGGCGGTGCGGAAGGAGAACCCCTCCAGCACGATCGCCACCAGCAGGATGACCAGCGCGACGATCGGGCTGGTCAGCGGTTCGGGCTCCTCCAGCTTGTGGATGCCCTCGTAGATCGCGAACACCGCGCCGAGGGTGAACAGCATCAGCGCGACGACGAACGAGTAGAAGTAGCGGTCGCGGCCGAAGCCGAACGGGTGCTCCTCGGTC
Organism: Pseudonocardia sediminis; assembly: GCF_004217185.1. Classification (NCBI taxonomy): domain Bacteria; kingdom Bacillati; phylum Actinomycetota; class Actinomycetes; order Pseudonocardiales; family Pseudonocardiaceae; genus Pseudonocardia; species Pseudonocardia sediminis. The sequence continues at coordinate 5,404,002 of NZ_SHKL01000001.1, forward strand.
GCCTCCCGCCGGGCACGCCTGCCGCCGAGCAGCAGCAGCCCCTGGTTCGCCGTGTCGGCCACCGAGTGCACCGCCTCGGCCAGCATCGACGAGGCGCCGGTGACCAGGAACCCGATGAACTTCGCCAGCGCGATGCCGGCGTTGGCCAGCAGCGCCGCGATGATGGCCTTGTTACCGCCGCTTGCGGACACGTGTCTCTCCCCCGGTCGTGGCGATTTCGCGGTGACACTATCGCCCGCGTGCCGCCGGGGACCCCTGACGGGGCCGGGTGTCAGAGCCCGTCGCCGGCCAGGAACACGTGGGCGCCGGACTCGCCCGCGCAGACCTCGACACCGGTGTCGGCGTCGCCGAGGAACACCGCGACGCCGCGGTCCAGGGTCAGCGTGCCCGACGGTCCCGTCGCGACCGCGCTGCCGGCCGTGCACAGCATGATCCGCGCTCCGCTGCCGGGCACCGGCACCTTCGCCCGTTCGGAGACCTCCCAGCGTCGCAGCAGGAACTCCTCGGCCGGGGTGTCGTAGCGCAGCCAGTCCCCGTCCGGCGCGCCGGAGCGCACCGGCGGCGGGGGCGCGGTGAAGTCCAGGACGCGCAGCAGCTCCGGGACGTCGACGTGCTTGGGCGTCAGCCCGCCGCGCAGCACGTTGTCCGAGTTCGCCATCAGCTCGATCCCCGCACCCGAGAGGTAGGCGTGCAGGTTGCCGGCCGGCAGGTACATCGCCTGCCCCGGGGCGAGGGTGACCCGGTTGAGCAGCAGCGCGGCGAGGACGCCGGCGTCACCGGGGTAGCGCTCGGAGAGCTCGAGCAGGGTGCGGGCGTCGTCGCGGAACCCGGTGTCGGCCTGCGCCAGCCGCACCGCACCGTCCTGCAGCGCCGGGACGAGCGTGTCCAGCAGCACCTGCGGCAGCGTGATCCAGGTGGTGAACAGCGCGCGCAGCCCGTCCGGGCACGGCTGCCCGGCCAGCAGCTCGGCGTAGCCGTCCAGCTCCGGGACGGCGAGGGCGGCGAGGAGCTCCAGGGTGCGTTCGGGCTCGCGGAACCCGACGAGCGCGGAGAACTCGGTGAGCGCGCAGATCAGCTCGGGCTTGTGGTTGGCGTCGCGGTAGTTGCGGTCCGGTGCGTCCAGCGCGATCCCGGCGGCGTTCTCGCGGGTGTACCCGTCGGAGGCCTGCGCCAGGCTGGGGTGCGCCTGCAGGCTCAGCGGCTCGTCGGCGGCCAGCACCTTGAGCAGGAACGGGAGCTTGCCCGACCAGCGCTCGTGACGGTCGGGGCCGAGCACCCCGGCCGGGTCGGCGGACACGACGTCACTGAGCCGGGCGTCGTCCCCGGACCGGCGGCGCACCGTCGACGACGCGGCCGGGTGCGCGCCGAGCCACAGCTCGGCCTGCGGGTGCGGCGACGGCACCGGCTGCCCGAGCAGCTCGGCGATCACCGTCCGCGAGCCCCAGGCGTAGGACCGCACCGGGTTCTCCAGCAGCTCCACGGGTCTCCTCGCTACTCGGCCTCGGCTCCGCGCCCGCCCGGTATCGCTGCCGGGCGGGGCGGGTACGGGCTCAGGTCCGTTCGGTCGCGTTCGTCGCCAGGCCGAGATACACCGCGGCGATGTCGAACCGTGCCGCGAGCACGGCCGCGCGCAGCAGCGGTGCGTCCCGGGTGCCGCGCGGCACCTCCTCGATCGGGTGCGCGAGGTCGGCGCTCGGCCACCCCCGGCCCAGACGACGCCGGCTGACCTGCTGCGGATCCTCCTCGCCGGTGCCCAGGAGCACCAGACGCGGAGGCGGGGCCTCGTTGCCGGGCGGGTCGTCGAAGGGGTCGCGGAACACGTCGTGCTCGGCCTCGCCGAGGTCGACCGCGCGGCACAGCCCGCTCTCGGTCCCGGCCTGGACCAAGTCCGCCGCGTGCCCGACGACCCCGGCCTGGGTACCCAGCGCGACCGCGCCGTGGCGGGCCACGGCGGTGGCCACCGGGTCGGTGCCCCACAGCAGCGGGGTGTGCTCGGCCAGGCGTAGGGCCAGCTGCTTCGCCGGGTTGACGAAGGGCTCGTGCCCGGGCTGGCAGCGCTCGGCCTCGGCGTCCATCGCGTCGGCCAGGGCCTCGAGCCCGGCCGCCGGGGACGGCTCGAGCAGCTCCATCTCGGTGACCGCGACGAGCATCGTCGTCAGGACGTGGGCGAACCCGAGGCCGTCGGGCACGGGGATCCGCGGCTCGACCAGTCGGGCCCGGCCGGCACCGGCCGCCGCGACCGGGCCGGTGTCCGGCGCGGAGAGCACGACCTCGGCGCCGCGGCGCACGGCCACGGCGACGGACTCGGCGAGCTCGGGGTCGCTGTCGGAGGTGGTGTGGGCGATGACGACGTCGAGCGGCCCGATCCAGCCCGGGACGGCGTCGGCCAGCACGACCGGGACCGGGCAGCGCGGGCCGAGCAGTGCCGTCACCAGGTCGGCGACGGCACCGGAGACGCCGGGGCGGCGCAGCAGCACCAGCGCGCGCGGACGGTGCCCGCGCAGCGAGTCCAGACCCGCCTCGGCGGCGGCGTGCACGGTCGAGCGGACCTGGGCCCCGGCCGTCGCGGCGGCGCGGAGCACACCGGTGGTGTCGCGGGAGGCCAGCTCGCCCGGGTCGGCCAGGAGCGTGTCGTCGAGCACCGGGCTCACCCGTCGTCCCGGGGAGCCGTGCCGCCGACCGGCAGGGCCTCTTCCAGCAGCAGCACCGGGATCCCGTCCACCACGGGGAAACGGCGGCCGCACGAGCTGCACGTCAGCACGTCGGCCGACGGGTCGTCCGGACTGCCCACCCGCAGCGGGGCGTGCTCGTCGCACGGACACGCCAGGATCTCGAGCAGCTGGGGGTCGAGCTGTACGGCCACGGTTCTCCTCGTTCGTTGCTCCACCCGATGCTGCCACCGTCACGCATACGCGCGCGGCAGCCGACCGGGTACGGCCCTGTCTACCCGCGGTCAGCGGCTCCACGCACCACGGCGCACCGGAGTGCGGGTACGGGTCGCTGCGCGGCGTCACGCCCGGACGACGTCCAGGACCTCGTCCCGCAGCGCCGCGACGGCGCCGGCGTCGGCCGCCTCGACGTTGAGCCGCAGCAGCGGCTCGGTGTTCGACGCGCGCAGGTTGAACCACGAGCCGTCCGGCAGCGAGACCGTCAGCCCGTCCAGGGTGTCGAGCTCGACGCCGTCGCGGGCGCCGTAGATGCGCTCGATCTCGGCCACGCGCGCGGCCTGGTCGGTCACCGTAGAGTTGATCTCGCCGGACGCGGCGTAGCGCTCGTAGGCGGCCATCAGCCCGGACAGCGGCGCGGCCGGGTCGGCGCCCCGGTACTCGCCGAGAGCGGCCAGCACGTGCAGCGCGGCCAGCATGCCGGAGTCGGCCTTCCAGAAGTCGCGGAAGTAGTAGTGCGCGGAGTGCTCGCCGCCGAAGACGGCGCCGGTCTCGGCCATCGTCGCCTTGATGAACGAGTGCCCGACGCGGGTGCGCACCGCGCGCCCACCGCGCTCGGCGACGATCTCCGGCACGGCGCGCGAGGTGATCAGGTTGTGGATGATCGCGACGTCGGTCTCGCCGTCGGCGGCGACCCGGGCCAGCTCGCGGGCGGCGACCAGCCCGGTGATGGCGCTCGGGCTCACGGCCTCACCGCGCTCGTCGACGGCGAAGCAGCGGTCGGCGTCGCCGTCGAAGGCCAGGCCCAGGTCGGCGCCCTCGGCGACGACGGCCTTCTGCAGGTCCACCAGGTTCGCCGGGTCCAGCGGGTTGGCCTCGTGGTTGGGGAAGTCGCCGTCGAGCTCGAAGTAGAGCGGGACGACGCGGATCGGTAGCCCGTCGAACACGGTCGGGACGGTGTGCCCGCCCATGCCGTTGCCGGCGTCGACGACGACGGTCAGCTCGCGCAGCCCGGACAGGTCGACGAGCGAGCGCAGGTAGTCGGCGTACCCGGCGAGCATGTCCCGGGTCTCGACCGAGCCGCCGCCCGGTCCCTCCGGTACGCCGGCCTCCGCGGTCTCCCGGATCGTGGCCAGGCCGCTGTCCTGCCCGATCGGGGTCGCCCCGGCGCGGCACAGCTTGATCCCGTTGTACTTCGCCGGGTTGTGGCTGGCGGTGAACATCGCGCCGGGCAGGTCGAGCGAGCCGGCCGCGTAGTAGAGCATGTCCGTGCTGGCCAGACCGATGTCGACGACGTCGAGGCCCTGCCCGGTGACGCCGTCGGCGAACGCGGCGGCGAGCGACGGCGACGAGTCGCGCATGTCGCGTCCGACGACGACCGCCCGCGGGGCCGGGTCGTCCGCCGCGACCAGGCGGGCCATCGCCCCACCCAGCGCACGCGCGGTGCCCTCGTCGAGCTGCTCGCCCACGACACCACGGATGTCGTAGGCCTTCACGATCGCCGACAGGTCAGGCACGGCGCCGAACCCTACCGGTAGCCGTACCCCGAGCGGGTGAGGGCTACTGGTCGTCGGCCGGGGTGGGCAGGACCCGCAGGTGCCCGCGCCGTCCCGTCGTCCCGGCGCCGGCGACGATCTCCACCGGCCGGTCCACCCTGCCCGCCTCGCGTACCGCGTCGGCGAGCGCGGTGAGGTCCTCGGCCGCGTGCTGCTGCGGGGTGAACTCGCCCTCGAACCGGACGACCTCCCAGCCGCGCGGCGCGGTCAGGTTGTGCGCGTGCGGGGTGCAGAGGTCGTAGGAGTGCGGCTCGGCCTGCGTGGCGAGCGGCCCGACGACGGCCGTGGAATCGGCGTAGACATAGGTGAGCGTGGCGACGGCGAGCTCGGTGCAGCCCGTCCGTGAACATCTCCGCACACTCAACACGCGCCCGACGATAGCCCCTGCCCGCCCGAGTGCCGCACTGCGACTCGCTGTGGTTCATCGCAGGGCACCGCAGGGCCCGCGACGGGGCCCGTTCGGCTCCCGACCCCCCGACGCGCGGAGGGCGATCCCGCGCTCTGGTCCGCGGAACGGGAGACGGCTCTAGACTGCACGGGTGTCCACTGCACATCGCGTGCTCCGCCGCGCCCCTCGCCGCCGGGATCGCCGCGGCCGGGGGCTGCGCGGGATGATGTTCCCGGTCACCACGCCCGCGTTCCGGACACGGGCCGAACGGTTCGACGCGAAGGTGCTCGAGGCGCTGGAGCCGATCGAGTCCCGCTGGGGGCCCGAGCTCACCGACCTGGACCTGGCCGTCGACGACGTGCCGGCCGTGGAGAGCACGTCGCCGGACGAGGTCGTGTGGGGATCGGGCGTGCTCGCCGACGTCGGGGTGCCGCTCGCGCACCTGGTCCCGGCCGGTGTCGACCACTCCGGGATGCCGACGCGGGCCCGGATCGTGCTCTACCGCCGCCCGCTCGAGGCGCGGGCGCGCGACGGCGAGGACCTGGCCGACCTGGTGCACGAGGTGCTCGTCGAGCAGGTCGCCGAGTACCTCAACATCGAGCCGGACGCGGTCGACGGCGGCGGCGACTAGCACCGTCCCGCTCGTCGCGCGGTTGTCTCCGAGCCGCGCGAACGCCACCCGGATACGAAGAAGGTCCGGACCGAATGACGGCCCGGACCTCGGTTCTCCTGCGCGCTCCCGCTCAGACGGCGGCGCGACGCAACCGGCGGCGTTCCCGCTCGGACAGCCCGCCCCAGATGCCGAAGCGCTCGTCCTGCGCCAGCGCGTACTCCAGGCATTCGGCCCGGACCTCGCAGCCGGAGCAGATGCGCTTGGCCTCCCGGGTGGAACCACCCTTCTCCGGGAAGAACGCCTCGGGATCCGTCTGGGCGCAGAGCGCACGCTCCTGCCAGTCCGGGATCTCCTCTCCCGAGGACTCCTCCAGAAGATCACGCAGCTGCAGCACCTGCGCGTCCTGCTCCTGGACCGTGTGGTCCATGACGGCCAGCCCGACGGACCCACTCGGCTGGATCCCGCGCATGAACATCTCGACGTCGTCCACTCGCCCACCTCCCCGCAACACACCGGCGAATGACACCGCTGTAAGTACAGCGCTGAGGTTCGTCGAAAGCAAGCCGGCTCTGCCGAACGAGTGATGCCTTACCCAGCTTTGTTTAGGCGATTCGGCAGACTGGGTACATGCCCGCCCTCACACGTCGCATCAGTCCCTGGTTTTTCCTTCTCGTCGGCATTGCGGTGATAGGTGGTGTGCTCTGCGTAGTCGCGGCCGGCGCGCAGTCGGAGGCGCTGGCGATCACCGGGATCGTGCTGGTCGTGCTCGGTGGATGGGCCGTCTCGCTGTGCCTGCACGAGTTCGGGCACGCGATCGTCGCCTACCGCGGCGGCGACACCTCCGTCGCCCAGAAGGGCTACCTGACGCTCGACTTCCGGCGATACACCGATGTGGGTTACTCGTTCGTCCTGCCCCTGATCATTCTTCTGATCGGCGGCATCCCGCTGCCCGGCGGCGCCGTGTGGATCAACCACTGGGCGATCCGCTCGCGCGCCTGGCGGTCGGCGATGTCGGTGGCCGGTCCGGCGATGAACCTGCTCCTCGGGATCGTGCTGACGGCCCTGGTGATCACCGTCTCGATGCCCCTGGTGCTCGCGGCCGCGCTCTCGGCGCTGGCCTTGTTCCAGGTGATCGCGTTCGTGCTGAACATCCTGCCGATCCCCGGCCTGGACGGCTACGGCGCGCTGGAGCCCTACCTGCCGGCCTCGGCGCAGCGGCTGGGCCAGCAGGTGCGGCCGTGGGCGCCGCTCGTGCTGCTCGGGCTCATCCTGTTCGTGCCGGGTGTGAGCTCGGCGTTCTTCTCCGGGGCGCTGAGCCTGTTCGGCGCCGTCGGCGGGGACACAGCGCTCGCCTCCACCGGCTACAGCGCCCTGTTCTTCTGGCGCTGACGTTCCTTCCGGCGCCGAGGTCCCTCAGGAGCGCGCGGCGGCGACCATCGTGGCGACGGTGTCGCTGTCCGCCGGCAGGGCGTCCACCGGCCACCAGGCCAGGTCGAGCGACTCGTCGCTGATCGTCGGCCGCGCCCCGGCCGGGGCGCGCACCAGGTACCGGACGTCGAGGTGCCGCGTCGGGACGCCGAGCGAGCACGTCACCGGGTGCACGTCGACGTGCAGCGGGTGCTCGGCGATCTCCAGACCGGTCATCCCGGACTCCTCGGTCGCCTCCCGCAGGGCCGCGTCGCGCAACGTCGCGTCACCGGGCTCGCAGTGCCCGCCGAGCTGGATCCAGCGCCCGACGCGGGGGTGCAGGGTCAGCAGCGTGTGCTCGCCGGTGGCGTCGAGGACGAGCGCCGAGGCGGTCAGGTGCCCGGGAACCGACGCGCGGTCGCAGCCGTCGTCCGGGCGCGCGGCCAGGAACGCCAGCAGCGCCTCCCGCAACGCGAGCTGGGCCTCGCCGGCGGGCGTCCAGGCCGACAGCTCCGCGGCCGCGGTGGCCGGGGCTACCACTCGAGCAGGCCCTGCGCCGGGTCCCGCGGCGGGCGCGGGACGAGCGGCTCCACCGGCGTCCCGACCGCGACGGCGCCGAGCGGCTGCCAGCCGTCGTCCACGCCGAGATGCTCGCGCACCAGATCCGGGACGAAGATCGTCGAGCCGACCCAGCACGACGCCAGGCCCTCGGCGGCGAGGGCGACCAGCAGCGACTGCACGGCCGCTCCCCCGGCGACGGTGAACATGTCCCGCTCGGCGGCGGAGCGGGCGGCGTCCGGATAGTCGTGCGTGCCCTCGTCGGTGCGGAACGGGAGGACCAGCTCCGGGGCCCGGCGCAGCAGGTCGCCGCGGGCCAGCCGGCGTTCGATCTCGTCGGCGGGACGCCCGTCCGCGGTCAGGTCCGCGGTCCAGCGCTCCCGCATGGCGTCCAGCAACGCGGTCCGGCGCGCAGGGTCGCGCAGCCAGACGAAGCGGAACGGCGTCGAGTGGTGCGGCGCGGGGGCGGTCAGCGCGACGCCGACGGCGCGGCGCAGCGCGTCCGGATCGACCGGGACCTCGTCGTCGAAGTCGCGGGTGCTGCGGCGCAGCAGCACCGCCTCCCGGCGTCCGCGCCCGATCGCCTCCTCGGTGCCGAGCCAGAACATGTCCTCGTCGACGGAGCGGACCAGCTCGCGCGCGCCGGAGCCGTCGTCGGCGGGGTGCATGCCGCGCACGACGGCGACCGGCACGGCGCCGAGCTTGCCCTTGACCAGGTCCGCGGCCGCGGCCAGCTCGTCGGCCAGCGCGATCTCGGTGACGAGCAGGTCGTTGCCCTGGGCGTCTACGGCGCCGCCGTAGCGGTGCAGCACCGGCACGCCGGACGAGCCGATCGCCATGTCGGTCTGCCCGATCCGCCACGTCCGGCCCATGGTGTCGGTGACGACGACGGCGACGTCGATCCCGAGACGCTCGCGCAGCGCCCCGCGCAGGGCCGCGGCGCTGGCGTCCGGGTCGGCCGGGAGCAGGGCCAGCTCGTCGCGGCGCACGTTGGAGCCGTCGATCCCGGCGGCGGCCTGCACGATGCCGAGCTTTCCGGCCACGATCAGCGTCTTGCCGCGCCGGGCCAGGATCCGCTCGGTCTCCTGGTCGACGAGCTTGCGGCGCAGCACGTCGCGCTCGTCGGGGTCCTCCGGGGCGGGGACCAGGCGTCCCTCCACCTTGGACACGATCTTACTGGTGACGACGAGGACGTCGCCGTCGGCGAGCCAGGGCGCGGCGTCGGCGAGGGCGGCGGCCAGGTCGTCGCCGGGACGGAACTCGGGCAGCCCGGGGATCGGCAGGATCGTCAGCCCGCCGGTGCTGGCGTGGTCGGGGAACGCGGCCGCGATCGGATCAGTCAACGGGAGTTCCGGCCAGCTCGAACGCCCGGCGCGCCATCTCGGCGGTCGCGTCGGTGTCGGTCATCAGCAGCGGGACCTCGCGGACCTCCGCGCCCGGGACCTCGGCGGTGTCGCCGGTGTGCACCAGGTAGCCGTCGAGCAGGCCGCCCTGCCCACGCCCGCCGTAGTGCCGCCCGACGCCTTCGGCGCTGGTCTCGACGCCCAGCGCGGCCAGGCACGCGTCGGCCATCCCGCGCACCGGGCGTCCGCCGACGATCGGCGACAGCCCGACGATCTTCGCCGGCGTCGCCACGAGGGCCTGGGCCACGCCGGGGACGGCGATGATCGTGCCGATCGAGACGACCGGGTTGGACGGGGCGACGAGCACGACGTCGGCGTCGGCGATCGCGGAGCGGGCGTCCGGGAGGATGTTCGCGGCATCCGCGCCGACCGAGGCGAACCGGTGCGCGGGCGGCCCGGCCTTGTGCCGGATCCACCACTCCTGGAAGTGGATCGCCACCTGCGGAGGCGCGTCCTCGCCGCCCGCGTCCGGGTTGTCGATCACGACGTGGGTCTCGACCCGGTCGTCGGTGGCCGGCAGCAGCCGCACGCCCGGCTCCCAGCGGTGACACAGCGCCTCGGTGACCTGCGACAACGGGTAGCCGGCGCGCAGCATCCGGGTCCGCACCAGGTGCGTGGCGACGTCGCGGTCGCCGAGGCCGAACCACAGCGGGTCGGCACCGTAGGCGGCGAGCTCCTCGCTCACCGACCACGTCTCCGACGACCGGCCCCAGCCCTTCTCGGTGTCGATGCCGCCGCCGAGGGTGTACATGCAGGTGTCGAGATCGGGGCAGACCCTCAGGCCGTGCAGCCAGATGTCGTCGCCGACGTTGACCACGGCGTCGACGGAGTGCGGGTGGCCCTCGGGCCCGGCACCCACCGGGGGGAGCCCGAGCGCGGACTTGACGCCCATCAGGAAGCGGGCCCCGCCGACCCCGCCGACCAGTACGGTGACCTTCACCCGCAGCACCCTACGTCGGTGTCGTGTGGACGACCGTGCAGGGCAACCCTGCAGGTCACGTGACGCTGCGGGTCGGGTCTCGCGACAGGTCACATGTCGCGGTAGTCGCGCGGGGAGAAGCGCGGCCCGAACCGCGGGCGCCGGAAACCGGACGCCTCGATGTAGCGCACGGCGCGCTGGCGCTGCGGGACGTAGGGCGCGAGCACCTCGAGCATCCCGACGTCGTCGAGGTCGTGCCCGAGCAGCGCGTGCCCGACCGTGTTCGGGACGTGGAAGTCACCGAAGCTGACCGCGTCCGGGTCGCCCCAGGCGCGCTGCGCGACCTCGGCCGCTGTCCACACCCCGATGCCCGGGACGCGCCGCAGCAGCTGCCGCCCCTCCTCGCCGCGCAGCTCGGCGGCCCGTTCCAGGCGGTGCGCGACGACGGCGCAGTGCAGGATCGCGCGGCGCCGCGCGTGGTCGACGCCGGCACGGTGCCACTCCCAGTCCGGCACGGCGCGGATCCGGGCCGGGGTCGGCGGCACCCGCATCCCGGCCGGGACGACGCCCTCGGGCCCGGGCGCCGGGGCGCCGAAGCGGCGGCACAGCTCGCGGAACGAGCGGCGCGCCTCGGTTCCGGTGACCTTCTGCTCCAGGATCGCCGGCAGCAGTGTGTCCCAGATCCGGCGCGTCGAGCCGAGGCGCATGCCGGGCATCCGCCGCCGGGCGTCGGCGACGATCGGGTGGTACGCGGTGAACGACGACGGGTCGTCGTCGGCGCCGAGCAGCGACGGCAGCCCGTCGATCTCCCACGCCGCGCCCGGACCCCAGCCGGTGGCCCGGACGGTGCCGTCGGCGCGGCGGCGGATCGCCAGCGTCGCCGGGCCCTGCGGGGTGGTGGAGACCCGCCAGATCGTGGCGCCGTCGGCGACCGTGCGCCACGTCGGGTCGCCGCGTCCGCGACGCAGCGGGGACAGCACGCCGTAGAGGTCGAGGACGAACGGCGGGAGCCACTCACGCTCGACCGGACGTCCGGTTCGCCCGGCGGGATCGGGCTGTGCCACTACACGTCCGCCCCTACACGTCCGGGGAGAACCGCACACCGTGCGGGGGGAGCTGGACGTCGGGCCAGATCCGCATGCCGTGCCGCAGCTCGCAGTGCGCGCCGATCACGGCCCGGTCGCCGACGACGGTGTCGCGCAGGCTCGCGCCCTCCTCGATCACCGCACCGGCCCCGACCACGGAGTTCTCCACGACCGCACCGTCGGCGACGACCGCGCCGTCGAACAGCATCGAGCCCTCGACCTTCGCCCCGGAGCCGACCTTCGCCCCGGCCCCGACCGTCGAGCCGCCGAAGACGAACGCGTCGTGCGCGACCTCGGCCCCGTCGAGCTGCAGGTACTCCCCCGACGGCCCGGGCAGCGCCGCGGACGGCGCGACGCCGCGGACCAGGTCCGCCGAGCCGTGCACGAGGTCGGCCGGGGTGCCCATGTCGCGCCAGTAGGCGACGTCGACGTGGCCCTGGACCCGGGCCCCGGCCTCGAGCAGGCCGGGGAACGTCTCACGCTCGACCGACACCGGGCGTCCGGCCGGGATGGTGTCGAGCACCGAGCGGCGGAAGACGTAGCAACCGGCGTTGATCTGGTCGGTCGGCGGGTCCTCGGTCTTCTCCAGGAACGCCGTCACCCGGCCGTCGCGGTCGGTGGGCACGCAGCCGAACGCGCGCGGGTTCTGCACCCGGACCAGGTGCAGGGTGACGTCGGCGGAGGTCTCGCGGTGGGTCTCGGCGACGGCGCGCAGGTCGGTGCCCGCCAGCACGTCACCGTTGAAGATCATCACGTGCTCGGTGGTCAGGTGCTCGGCGACGTTGCGGATGCCGCCACCGGTGCCCAGCGGCTCGTCCTCGACGACGTAGGTCAGCTCCAGGCCGAGCTCGGAGCCGTCGCCGAAATGTCTCTCGAACGTCTCGGCCAGGTACGAGGTGCCCAGCACCGCACGGCGGATGCCGGCCTCCCGGATCCGGGACAGCAGGTGCGCCAGGAACGGCACCCCGGCGGTGGGCAGCATCGGCTTCGGCGCGGACAGCGTCAGCGGACGCAGGCGCGTCCCCTTGCCACCGACCAGCACGACCGCTTCGACGTCCTGCACGCGGATTCCCCTCCCGGCGGCCCGATGCCCGGGCCGTGACGTGTTCGTGACGCGATTGTCCTACCCGCCGCCGACGGCCCGTCAGGCGGCCGAGCGGGTGGCCAGACGGGACCGCACCCCGAGTCCCGCGCGTAGCGCCGCACGCACCGGTGCCCACCGGGGTCCGGGGTGCCGGTCGGCCAGGTAGCGGTAGGCGCTGCGGTGGTGCTCGGCGAGCATCCGGGCCGACACCTCGGGCTTGCCGGTGGACACCCCGCCCAGGTGCACGACCTCGGCCGAGGGCACGTAGACGTTCTGCCAGCCGGCCTTCCCGATCCGTTCGCCGAGGTCGACGTCCTCGAAGTACATGAAGTAGCGGGAGTCGAAGCCGTCGACGGAGTCGAACGCGGCGCGCCGCAGCAGAAGGCAGGACCCGGACAGCCAGCCCGCGGTGCGCTCGGCCGGCTCCTCCGGGCGGCGGTAGGCCCGCGTCCACGGGTTGTCCGGCCACACCGTGCCGATCACCGCGTGCCCGGCGCCGGCGCCGAGCGAGGGCAGCTCCCGGGCCGACGGGTAGACCTCGCCGGAGGGCTCGCGGATCAGCGGGCCGAGCGCGCCGGCCCGCGGATGCCGCGCCGCGGCGGCGAGCAGGGCGTCGATCGAACCGGGGCCCCACTCCAGGTCCGGGTTGGCCACGATCACCCAGCCGACCTCCGGGCCGAGCTCGGCCACGCCCCGGTTCGCCCCGGCGCCGTAGCCGACGTTCTCCCCGATCCGCAGCAGCGTCACGTTCTCCCGGGCCTCCGCGGCGCGTTCCGGGGCGCCGTCGACGGAGCCGTTGTCGGCCAGCACGACCTGCACCGGCCGGTCGGTCGCGGCGTTCAGGGAGTCGAGGAACGCGTCCAGGGTCCTCCCCGGGGAGTAGGTGACGGTGACGACGGCCAGCTCGTCGCCGTAGGTCCGCACCGGGCCGTCCACGGTTGAGGGGTCCACGTCACCGGACCCTAGCGACGGGGTCCGACGGTCCCGACGCGGCCGTGACCCGATCACCTTCGTGAAGATCACACACGGTGACGCCGGGTGGTTCCGACACCCTCTCGCATCCCGTCCACACCACCGTTGACCAGTGACGATCCGGTCGACACCACCGAGACCGCCGATCACACTCAAGTCAGGGTGCGCTCCCGCGTCCGGGCGAGTGGTCCCGACACGCGGGCCGGACGGGCCTCGGGGCGCGCGCCGATGCTGCACCCTGATGATCCGGCCGGGGACCGTGATCCGGTAAAGGGACGCAGCAGAGGGGGCGGATACCACCGTGACCGATATCCGCGACCCGTGGCTGCGCTCCGCCGACCGGCGGGCCGAGCACCCGCTCCCGGGCCGCTCCGGCTCCTACCGGCCGCCCTCGCCCGCCACCGTCCGGACGTCGTCGTCGCGGAGCTCCGCCTCGCGCACCGCGTCGGCCGGGTCCGCCGCCGCGGCGCGCGCCGCCGCCCGCCGGGAGACGCGCGGGCGCACGTCGGCACCGCCGCCACGGACCGGCACCGGCTGGGACCGCTGGGCCCACCGGCTGCGGGTGGGCGTCGCCGTGTCGTCCGCGGTCGTGATCGCGGTGACCGGTGCGGCGTGGTCGCTCTACCACGACGTGACCAGTGGGATCACCACCACGAACGTGATCACCGGCGGCTCCTCGGGCGGGGACCAGAACATCCTGCTGGTCGGGGTGGACAGCCGGACCGACGCCCAGGGCAACCCGCTGCCGAAGGAGGCCCTGGCCCAGCTGCGCAGCGGCGCCGACTCCGGGGTCCTGAACTCGGACACGATCATCCTGGTGCACGTGCCGGCCGACGGCACCAGCGCGACGGCGTTCTCCATCCCGCGCGACAGCTACGTGAACATCCCCGGCTACCGCCAGGACAAGATCAACGCCGCGTACCCGGCGACGAAGGCCGAGGCCGCGAGCAAGCTCGTCGCCGACGGGGTGAAGGACCCCAGGCAGGTCGACCAGCAGTCCTCCGCGACCGGTCGCAGCTCGCTGATCGCGACCGTGCAGGACCTGACCGGGCTGACCGTCGACCACTACGCCGAGGTCAACCTGCTCGGCTTCTACAACCTGACGAACGCGATCGGCGGCGTCGACGTCTGCCTCAAGGCCCCGGCGAAGGACCCGCTCTCCGGCGCGGACTTCGCCGCCGGGCCGCAGACGATCTCCGGCGCGGACGCGCTGGCGTTCGTGCGTCAGCGCCACGGCCTCGCCGGCGGCGACCTGTCGCGGATCAAGCGCCAGCAGGTGTTCATGGCCGCCGTCGCGAACAAGATCCTCGCGGGCGGGACGCTCACCGACTCGGACAAGCTCTCCGCGCTGATCGGCGTCGTGCAGCAGTCCGTCGTGATCGACTCCGGCTGGGACCTGCTGTCGTTCGCCCGGCAGGCCTCGGACATCGCGGCCGGGAAGATGGACTTCCTGACCATCCCCACCGGCGGCAGCGAGCACAACACCCGCGGCGACGTCGTCGCGATCGACGAGAACCAGGTCCGCGACTTCGTCGCCCGTCAGACCGAGCCGGAGGACGAGCCCGCCGAGGAGGCCTCCGACGCCCCGGCGCCGGCTCCGGTGACCGCCGACGTCGGCAACGGGTCCGGGACGACCGGGCTGGCCGCTCAGGTCGCGGGCACGCTGAGCCAGAACGGGATCACGACCGGCGCCGTCGAGAACGCGCCCGACCGGGCCACGTCGGTCGTGCGCTACTCCCGGGCCGACGGCGACGCGGGCGCCCGCAAGGTCGCCGGAGCCCTCGGCGGGATCGGCGTCGAGCAGTCCGACGGCGTCGCGCCCGGACGGGTGCAGGTGCTGATCGGCACCGACTTCCCCGGGGCCGGCTCCGGGACCGCGGCGGTGTCGGCGTCCGGCTCCACGGGCGCCGCGGCGGCCCCGGCCGCCGCCCCCGTCGCCCCGCCGATCACCGCGGGCGGAGTGCCCTGCATCGACTGAGCCGGTGCACGTAGCCTGCGGGCGTGTCCCTGACCGACGCCCTCCTGGCCCCCGCTCTCGGTACGAACGCCGCCAAGCCGCTCGTCACGCACTACGACGACGCGACCGGCGAGCGGATGGAGCTCTCCGGCACCACCACCGCGAACTGGGCGGCCAAGGCCGCGAACCTGCTGCGCGACGAGTGCGACGTCGAGCCCGGTACCCGGGTCGCGCTGCTGCTGCCCGCGCACTGGCAGACCGCCAGCGTGCTGCTCGCGCTGTGGTCGTGCGGCGCCGAGCTGGTCACCGACCCGGCGACGGCGCAGTGGGTGCTGACCGACTCCGAGCACCTCGACACCGCGCTGGGCGCCGGGCCCGAGGGCGGCGTGGTCGCGCTGTCGCTCGACGCGTTCGGCAAGGGCCTGACCGGCCTGCCCGCGGGCGTGATCGACTTCGCGACCGAGGTGCGGCTGCACGGCGACGAGTTCGTGCCGTGGGAGCCGGTGCCCGCCGACGCGGTCGTGTGGGACGGCGCCACCGGTGACGACGTGCTGACCGCCGCCCGCGAAGCCGCGGGCGTACTCGACATGGGCGCCGGTGACCGGGTGCTCTCGACGCGTGAGTGGAACACCCCGGAGGGCCTGCGCGAGGGGCTGCTGGCGGTGCTCGCCGCGGGCGCGTCGCTGGTGCAGTGCCGTCACGCCGACGTCTCGCGCCTGGACCACCGGGCCGAGACCGAGCGCTGCACGCTGCGCCTGTCCGCCTGAACCGCCCTGGTCGCGGCCGTTGCCGGGCCGCGTGGCACCGTAAGCGGTCGTGACCGCTACACCCGCTCCGCACCCGGTGACCGCCCAGGACGTCGACGAGGCCGCCGGCCGTCTGCGCACCGTCATCGGCCCGACCCCGCTGCAGCTCAACCCGCGCCTGTCCGACCGGCTGGGCGGGCAGGTCTGGGTCAAGCGCGAGGACCTGCAGCCGGTCCGGTCCTACAAGATCCGCGGGGCCTACAACCTGATCGCCCAGCTCGGCGACGCCGACCGCGCCGCCGGGGTGGTCTGCGCCAGCGCCGGGAACCACGCCCAGGGCGTCGCGTTCGCCTGCCAGCGCCTGGGCGTCCGTGGCCGCGTCTACCTGCCGGGGACGACGCCGCGACAGAAGCGCGACCGGGTGGCCCGCCTCGGCGGGGACGCCGTCGAGGTCCGGGTCGTCGGCAACACCTACGACGAGGCCGCCGCCGCGGCCCGCGAGCACGCCGGGACCGCCGGGGCGACGCAGGTCCCCGCGTTCGACGACCCGCGCACCGTCGCCGGTCAGGGCACCATCGCCCGGGAGATCCTGTCCCAGCTGGCCGACCCGCCGGACGTGCTCGTCGTCCCGGTCGGCGGCGGCGGGCTGCTCGCCGGTGCGCTGACGTACTTCCGCGAGCACGCCCCGGACGTCCGGGTGATCGGCGTGGAGCCGGCCGGCGCGGCGAGCATGGCCGCGGCCCTGGCCGCCGGGGAGCCGGTCGAGCTGGAGAAGCTCGACCCCTTCGTCGACGGCGCCGCGGTCCGCAAGGTCGGCCGGGCCACGTTCGACGTGGTCAACGGCTCCGGCGCCGAGATCGTCTCCGTGCCCGAGGGCCGGATCTGCGTGGAGATGCTGGCGCTCTACCAGTCCGACGGGATCATCGCCGAGCCCGCGGGCGCCCTGTCCCCCGCCGCCGCGGACGCCCTCGACATCCCCCGCGACGCGACGACGGTCTGCCTGCTCTCCGGCGGCAACAACGACGTCAGCCGCTACGCCGACATCGTCGAGCGCGCCCTGGTGCACGAGGGCCGCAAGCACTACTTCCTCGTCGAGTTCCCGCAGGAGCCCGGTGCACTGCGCCGCTTCCTCGACGACGTCCTGGGCCCGGACGACGACATCACGCTGTTCGAGTACGTCAAGCGCAGCAACCGCGAGACCGGGCCCGCCCTGGTCGGCGTCGAGCTGGGATCCCCCGATGACCTCCCCGCCCTGCTCAAGCGCATGCACGAGGCACCCCCGCACATCGAGCCCATTCCCCCGGACAGCCCCCTGTTCGGCTTCCTGCTCTGAGCCGGCCCGCCCCTGCCGGGGCCGCTCGGTCCGACCTCGCACAGGTTCTGGTGTCCTCGCATAGGTTCTGCCCTGTGCGCGGACGACCGAACGTGTGCGAAGTGGGCTCGCCCCGGTAGGAACTCGCCGCCCTCCCCGGGCAACGCCTGCGGCTGACCCTCGGGCTGCGCAAGGACGACGGCCGCTGGGTGGTCGCGCACGAGCACCACTCGTTCCCGTTCCGCGAGCCCGCCTCCGGGTGACCGCGGGGCCGGCGAAACGTCGTCGTCATGCGGGCGATCTACCGTCGCGTCCATGCCCGAGGTGATGTTCGACGTCCGCTGGCCGGACGGGTCGGCCCGCTCGTACTACTCGCCGTCGCTGATCGTCGAGGAGTACTTCTCGGCGGGCTCCGGCTACCCCGTCTCCGACTTCCTCGACCGCAGCCGGACCTGCATGCGGATCGCGGACGAGCGGGTGCAGGCCAAATACGGGTTCGGCTGCGCGCAGTCGCGGCGGACGCTGGACCTGATCACCGAGTCGGCGGCCCGGTTCGACCCGGCCGACGAGGTGACGGTCGAGTCCTTCCGCCGCTAGACAGACGCGAGGGGACCCCCGGGGACGGCACGCGTCCCGAAGGGTCCCCTCACGGCAGGGTCACTTGAGCAGCGACCGCGCCATGACCATGCGCTGGACCTGGTTGGTGCCCTCGTAGATCTGGGTGATCTTCGCGTCGCGCATCATCCGCTCGACCGGGAAGTCGCGGGTGTAGCCGGCGCCGCCGAGGAGCTGCACCGCGTCCGTCGTCACGCTCATCGCGGTGTCCGAAGCGAGGCACTTCGCGGCGGAGGAGATGAAGCCCAGGTTCTTCTCGCCGCGCTCGGCGCGCGAGGCCGCCACGTAGACGAGCTGGCGCGCGGCCTCCACCTTCATCGCCATGTCGGCGAGCATGAACTGCAGGCCCTGGAACTCGGCGATCTTCTTGCCGAACTGCGAGCGCTCCTTGACGTAGGCGATCGCTGTGTCGAGGGCCCCCTGCGCGATGCCGACGGCCTGCGCACCGATCGTCGGGCGGGTGTGGTCGAGCGTCGCGAGGGCGGTCTTGAAGCCGGTGCCCTCCTTGCCGATGATCCGGTCGGACGGGATCCGGCAGCCCTGGAAGTAGATCTCGCGGGTCGGCGAGCCGTGGATGCCGAGCTTGCGCTCCTTCGGCCCGACCTCGAAGCCCGGGTCGCCGGAGTGCACGACGAACGCGGAGATGCCGTTGGCCTTCTTCTCCGGGTCGGTCACCGCCATCACGGTGTACCAGTCCGACTCGCCGGCGTTGGAGATCCAGCACTTGGTGCCGTCGAGGACCCACTCGTCTCCGTCGCGGCGGGCGCGGGTCTTCATCGCGGCGGCGTCCGAGCCGGCCTCGCGCTCCGAGAGGGCGTAGCTGATCATCGACTCGCCGGAGGCGATGGACGGGAGGACCTGCTTCTTCAGCTCGTCGGAGGCGGACAGCAGGATCGGGGTCAGCCCCAGACCGTTGACGCCGGGGATCAGCGAGGACGAGGCGCAGACGCGGGCGACCTCCTCCATCACGATGCAGCCGGCCAGCTCGTCGGCACCCTCGCCGCCGTACTCCTCCGGGACGATGATCGCGTGGAAACCGGCCTTGACCAGCGCGTCCCTGGCCTCGGAGGGGAAGCGGCCCTGCTCGTCGACCTCGGCGGCGTGCGGCGCGATCTCCTTCTCGGCCAGATCGCGCACGGCCTCGCGCAGGGCCTCGTGCTCGTCGCTGAGCCGGTAGCTGTCGAAGTCGCTGTTCATTCGCCCTGTCCTCGTCGTCGTCACGTGTAGTTGCAACCGAGAGTAACGGCACTGCGTGCCACCAGCAAATGTCATTGCTACCCTCAGTGCCATGACTGAGACGGTCAACACACGGCGCGGGCGGTCCCCGGAGGGCCGTGCCGAGGTGCGTCGTGAGCTGGTCGCCGCCGCCGCGGCGCTGTTCGACGAGCGCGGGTACGACGAGACGACCGTCGACGACATCGCGACCGCGGCCGGCGTCGGGCGGCGCACGTTCTTCCGCTACTTCCGCGGCAAGGAGGACGCGCTCTCCCCCGACCACGAGCTCGGCCTGGCCCGGATCGCCGAGGTCTTCGCCGGGGCGCATCCCTCCGAGCCGTTGCTCCCGCTGGTCCTGCGGGCCGCGGAGACCGTGTTCGACCTCTACCTCGACGACGCCGAGGTCGCCCGCCGCCGGTTCCGCCTGGTCCACGACGTGCCGGCGCTGCGCGACCGGGAGGCCGCGTCGGTGCACCACTACCGGCGGCTGTTCACCCGCGAGCTGACCGCACGCCTGACCGACGTCCCGGACGGCGAGCTGCGCGCCGCGGTCAGCGCCGCCGCGATCGTCGCCGCGCACAACCAGGCGCTGCGGCGCTGGCTGGCCGACGGCGGCCGGTCGTCCGACGTCGACGCCTGCCGGGAGCACTTCCGCCGGGTCGCGCCGATGCTGCCGCTCGGGGCCGAGCCGGGACTCGAGGACGTGACGCGACGTCTGGAGCGTGCGGCGAGGGCGCTGGAGGGCCGGCCGCCGGAGCAGCGGACCGGCTGAGAGGACGCCGGCCCGGACATGCGTGATCCCCGGGCCGCACCATCAGGTGCGTCACCGAGCTGGACAGGCTCGGACCCGGGGATCACGGGTGACCGCCTGGAACTCACCGGCACCACACCGGTTTCCACGACCGTCGCCGGGGGCCTACGCCGTAGAGCAGAGCCCCGGAGCAAACGTGGTGCTAGCGGACAGCCACCTCACACGTCCTGCAGCTATTCAACGCGGGACCACCTCCTCTCCTGTGTACGGCCACACTACGACCGGATCCGGCCTGCGCGCCACGGGAAATCCGGACGTCTCCGCGGATCACCGGAACGGCCCATCGGGCACCCGTTCCGAACCACGGATCAGGCGCCGGAAGCCTTGTCCCGCAACGCCGAGTCCTTCTCCAGGACCGACTGCGCCAGCTCCGCCTGGAACGTCGCCATCCGCTCACGCAGGGCCGGTTCGGTCGCGGCGAGGATCCGCACCGCGAGCAGTCCGGCGTTGCGCGCGCCGCCGACCGCGACCGTCGCCACCGGCACCCCGGCCGGCATCTGCACGATGGACAGCAGCGAGTCCAGGCCGTCGAGGGTCGTGAGCGGGACCGGGACACCGATCACCGGCAGCGGCGTCGCCGAGGCGACCATGCCCGGCAGGTGCGCCGCCCCGCCGGCCCCGGCGACGATCACCGACAGGCCGCGGTCGACGGCCGACGTCGCGTAGTCGAGCATCCGCTGCGGGGTGCGGTGCGCGGAGTAGACGCCCACCTCGTAGGCGACGTCGAACTCGGCGAGCGCCTCGGCGGCGGCGCCCATCACCGGCCAGTCCGAGTCGCTTCCCATGATCACACCGACCCGGGGCGCACCCTGCTCAGCCACGTCCGGACTCCTCGATCTCGTGGCCGGGCGGGGTGCCGGCGACGCCGTCGTGCACCGACCACCCGTCGGCCCAGGTCGCGGTGGCGAGCCACGTCGCAGCCAGCTCGGCGCGGGTGCGCACGGCCTCGAGGTCGGAGCCCAGGACCGTCACGTGCCCGATCTTGCGGGCCGGGCGCTCGCCCTTGTCGTAGAGGTGCACCCGCGCGTCCGGGAAGCGCGCGAAGCAGTGGTGCAGCCGCTCGTCCATCGACATCGACGGCGCCTCCGGTGCGCCGAGCACGTTGGCCATCACCACGGCCTTGGCGGTCGGGGCGGTGGAGCCGAGCGGGTAGTCCAGCACCGCGCGCAGGTGCTGCTCGAACTGCGAGGTCCGAGCGCCCTCGATCGTCCAGTGCCCGGAGTTGTGCGGGCGCATCGCCAGCTCGTTGACCGACAGGCCCTCGTCCGTCTCGAACAGCTCGACCGTGAGCAGCCCGGTCACGTCCAGCTCGCGGGCGACCCGCAGTGCCAGGGACTGGGCCGCCAGCGCGGTGTCCTCGTCCAGGCCCGGGGCGGGGGCCAGGACGGTGGCGCACTGGCCGTCGACCTGCACGGTCTCGACGACCGGCCACACCGCGGCCTGCCCGAACGGCGAGCGCGCCACCTGCGCGGCCAGCTCGCGGCGCATCGGGACGGCCTGCTCGACCAGCAGCGGCGTGCCCGCCTCGACCAGGCTCGTCACCAGCTCCGGGTCCGGCTCGCGCAGGAACCAGACGCCGCGGCCGTCGTAGCCACCGCGGGCGGCCTTGAGCACGACCGGCCAGCCCTGCTTCGCGCCGAACGCCTCGACGTCGGCGGGGCCCTCCACGGGCGCGAACGCCGGGACGGGCACGCCCATCGCGGACAGCCGCCGCCGCATCACGAGCTTGTCCTGCGCGTGCTCCAGCGCCGACGGCGACGGGCGCAGCGGCACCCCGGCCGCCTCCAGCGCGGCGAGCGAGGCCTGCGGGACGCCCTCGTGGTCGAACGTGACCGCGGAGCAGCCGCGGGCGAGCTGTCGCAGCGCGGCGACGTCGTCGGGGTCGCCGGTGACGACGTCCGGGGTGACGCGGGCGGCCGGGTCGCCGGGGGACGCGGCGAGCACCCGCAGGGTCTGCCCGAGCGCGACGGCGGCCTGGGCCGTCATCCGGGCCAGCTGCCCGCCGCCGACCATGCCGACGACCGGCATCGACCCCGGATCACGCACCGCCCCGGGTGCGCCGGGTGGCTCGGGTACGCCCTCGGGCGTCGGGCTGCTGCCGCTCGCGCTGCTCACAAGACGGCCAGCGTAGTGCGCGCGGTGCGCGGCACTGCGCACCCGGGGGCCACGGGTCGGGCGGCGTCGTGATCGCGCGCTCTGGCACGATCGTTCGAGTGACGGTGGTGGAGACGGCGCTCGCGCGCATCCCTCAGCCGTACCGTGACGTCGCGATCAAGCACCGCGAACTGGTCAAGTTCCTGTTCGTCGGCGGTACCACGTGGATCATCGACACCGTCGTGTTCCTGCTGCTCAAGACCACCTTCCTGGACACCAAGCCGCTCACCGCCAAGATCATCGCGGTACTCGTGGCGACGATGGTCTCCTACGTTCTCAACCGCGAGTGGTCGTTCCGGACCCGCGGCGGGCGCGAGCGGCATCACGAGGCACTGCTGTTCTTCGTGATCAGCGGGCTCGGCGTGGTCGCCTACACCGCGCCGCTGGCCGCGTCGCGCTACCTGTTCCACCTGCAGGAGCCGTTCGTCAGCCTGCTCACCCAGGAGGTCGCGGACTTCCTGTCCGGGCAGATCCTGGGCACGCTGGTCGGGATGGCGTTCCGCTGGTGGGCGTTCCGCCGCTACGTCTTCCCGGACCAGAACGTCCGCCGTCAGGTCCCGCCGCCACCGGACTGAGATCGACGCACGACCGACGGCCTCGCGTCACCAGGGGGTCGCGGCGTCGCCGGCTCCCTCGAGCATCGCGCCGAGCAGGAACCGGGCGCCGGTGCCGAAGGCCGCGGCCAGCGCGTAGAGGACGGCCGCCTCGGCCGGGCTCGGTGACGCGGCGGGCACCGTCGCCCCGAGTACGCGGACCTCCGGACTCCAGTCCACGGTCACGAGTCCGCCGGTGATCCGCTCGGCCACGCCGAGCTCGTTGTCCCCGCGGTAGGAGGTACCGCGGACCAGCCTCGAGCTCGTCGGCGACGACGGGGTGAACAGCAGGTCGGCCGTGCCGAGCCGGGCGCGCACGCGATAGGAACGGCGGCTGAGCCGCCCGCGGGAGGGCCGCACCCACTCCCGTGCCCCGCCGACCGTCAGCCGTACCGCGCCGGGGTCCCGCGTCCCGAGCGGCACGTACGGCTGGTGGCGCACCTCGGCCGTCCGCTCGATGACGGCCGACGGCAGGGCCTCGCCCTCCACCCTCACGATCCCCCGGCCGACGTCGACCGCGACGACGACCGTGCCGAACAGGAGATCGGCGCACTCGTGCACCACCTCGTCCATGACCCGAGCCTAGGGTCGGCGCCGCCGCGGACGGGCCCGTCCCGTCGCGGATCAGCGCGGGCTGCTGGCCTGGTGCGCCTGGCCGACGACGTCGTCGGTACGCGCCGCCGGGAGGTAGATGCGGAAGATCGGCGGGCGGGCGCGGGAGAGCTCCAGGCGTCCGCCGTCGGCCTCGACCAGCGCCCGGGCCAGGGCCAGTCCCAGACCCGTCGACGACTGAGCGGAGACGCCCCGGTCGAACACGTGCGGGACGAGGTCCTGCGGGACCCCGGGGCCGGTGTCGCTGACCTCGATCAGCAACGCGTTCTCCCCGGCCCGCGCGCTGATCGTCACCGGGCCCTCGCCGTGCTGGATCGCGTTGTCGACGAGCGCGCCGACCGCCTCGCGCACCCTCGCGGCGGTGACCCGGGCGAGCATCCCCTCCGGGGCGCGCACCCGCAGCGACCGCCCGGCCGCGGTGAGGGCGCCGCGCCACTCGTCGGCGACGGCGTCGAGCTCCTCCTTCAGATCCATCGGCTCGGCCCCCGCCGCGCGGGCGGCGCGGGCGGCCTCGAGGAGCTCGTCGAGGACGGCGGAGAGGCGCTCGGTCTGCTCGATCGCGGCGAAGGCCTCGCGGCGGGCGTCCGGGTCGGGGTGGGTGGAGAGCTCGTCGAGGCGCAGCTGCAGGGCGGTGATCCGGCTGCGCAGCTGGTGCGAGACGTCGCCGACCAGCACCCGTTCGCGCTGCATGAGCTGGGCCAGTGCCGTCGCGGAGCTGTCGAGCACCTCGGAGACGCGGTCCAGCTCGGCGATGTCGTAGCGGGCCGGTGCGCGGCGGAAGTCCCCCGCCCCGAGGCGCGCGGCGCGGGCCGCGACGTCGCGCAACGGCTCGGCCAGGCGGCGGGCGGTCAGCGTCGCGACGATCGCCCCGCTCGTCACCGAGATCAGCACCAGCAGCGCGACGACGGCGACGACCTGCGTCTGCTGCGCCCGCATCACCGACTTCGGCTGGGCGAGGGTGATCGTCCCGCCGGGTCCGAACGGCAGCGACTCGACGACCGGGTCGGTGACCTCGGGGACCCCGAACACCTGTGACGGCCGGTCCACCCGGTCGATCTCCAGACGGCTGTTGGCGGGGATGGCCAGCTCGATCGTCGCCGGGTCGGGGACCTGGTCGACGTTGTCCTCCAGGCTCTCGGTGAGCTGCTCGAGGCGCTGGGTCAGCTCGGCGCGGGTGAAGTCCTCCACCAGTCGCCACGTGGCCACGACGAGCGGGCCGCCGAGTGCGAGCGCGGTGATCGCGACGACGAGGAGCGTGGAGAGCAGGATCCGCCGGCGCACGTCTCTCGTCCGATCAGTCGTGGTTGAAGCGGAAGCCGACGCCGCGCACGGTCGCGATCCGCCGTTCGCCGCCGATCTTGCGGCGCAGCCAGGACATGTGCATGTCCAGCGTCTTGGACGACTTCATGTCCGCGTCGCCCCACACGGTGTGCAGGATCTCCTCGCGGGTCACGACCTGCCCGGAGTGCAGCATCAGTACCCGGAGCAGCTCGAACTCCTTGTTCGCGAGCGTCACCTCGTCACCGTCGAGCAGGACGCGACGGCCGGAGAGCTCCATCCGCAGCCCGTCCACCTCGACGACGTCCTGGGTGCGGCGGCGCAGCAGCGCGCGGACCCGCGCCAGCAGCTCGGCCAGGCGGAACGGCTTGGAGACGTAGTCGTCGGCGCCGGCGTCGAGCCCGACCACGAAGTCGACCTCGTCGGTGCGGGCGGTGAGCATCAGGACCGGCAGGTCGGCGAAGTCGGTGCGAATCCGCCGGCACACCTCCAGCCCGTCCATGCCGGGCAGCCCGAGGTCGAGCACGAGGAGGTCGACCGGCACGCGGCCGACGTGGTCGAGCGCCGCGAGCCCGTCGCCGACGACCTGCACCTCGTAGCCCTCGCGTTGCAGGGCCCGGGACAGCGGTTCGGCGATGGCCGCGTCGTCCTCGGCCAGCACGACGGTGGTCACGATGGCGAGCATAGGCCGCTGCGGCGTCCGCGCGCCGGAACGGGCCTGGCATGCTCGGCCGACGTGGACGACGCCCGTGACACCTCGCTGACCCACGACCTCGAGCTCGCCCTGCGGCTCGCCGACCTCGCCGACGCGATCACGCTGCCCCGCTTCCGCGCCGCCGATCTGAAGGTCGACCGCAAACCCGACCGCACCCCGGTGACCGACGCCGACACCGCGGCCGAGGACGCCCTGCGCGCCGTGCTGGGCGACGAGCGGCCCGCCGACGCCGTGCTCGGCGAGGAGCGCGGGGACACCGGCACCTCGGCGAACGGCCGCGGCTGGGTGCTCGACCCGATCGACGGCACCAAGAACTTCTCCCGCGGCATGCCGGTGTGGGCCACGCTGATCGCCCTGACCGTCGACGGGCGGCCGTCGCTCGGCGTGGTCAGCGCCCCGGCACTCGGGCAGCGCTGGTGGGCCGCGGCCGGGTCCGGCGCCTGGGCCGCGGGGACCGGGGAGGAGCCGCGACGGATCTCCGTGTCCGGCGTCGCCGACCTCGCAGACGCCTACGTCTCGACCACGAACCTCAACACCTTCCGCGAGAACGACGCCCTACCCGGCTGGCTCGCCCTGGCCGACGCCTGCTGGGAGACCCGCGCGTTCGGCGACTTCTGGCAGCACTGCCTCGTCGCCGAGGGAGTGATCGACCTGGTCGCCGAGCCGGCCGCCAGCACCTGGGACCTGGCCGCACCGGCCGCGATCGTCGCCGAGGCCGGTGGCCGGATGACGGACCTGTCCGGCGCCGACACCGTCACCGGCGGCCACGCCCTGACCAGCAACGGCCTCCTGCACGACGCCGCTCTCGCCGCCCTGCGCCCGGCCTGACGCCGCCCTGGCCGCCCTGCGCTCGGCCTGACCCGGCGCCGGGCCCGACGCCGGAGGTCGGCCCGACGCCGGTAGGCCCGCCGACGCCCGCCGAGCGTCACGAAACGGCGCACCGCCCGACCACTTCGTGACGCTCGATCCCGAGGGGCCGGCGGCGCGACGTCGAGTGTCACGAGATGGCGATGCGACAACCATGGCGTGACTCTCGGTCCGGTGATCCGGATCCCCTCCGCGACCGGTTCGTCGTCGTCACGGATACCGTGACCGGCGTGCCGGAGATCGCTTTCGAGGACCTGACCCCGGGCCGGGTGTTCGACCTGGGGACCGTCGTGATCGACCGCGACGAGATGATCGAGTTCGCGCGGCGGTTCGACCCGCAGCCGTTCCACCTCGACGAGGCCGCCGGCAAGGAGTCCGTCTTCGGGCAGCTCGCCGCGTCCGGGTGGTTCACCGGTTCGCTGTGGATGCGTGCCTACGTCGACGAGCTGCTCCTGCGCTCGACCGCCCTCGGATCCCCCGGCGGCGACGAGATCGCCTGGCCACTCCCGGTCTTCGCCGGGGACGAGCTGCACGCCTCGATGGAGGTCGTCGAGGCCCGCCGATCGCGCAGCCGTCCGGAGATGGGGCTCATCACGCTCCGGGCCTTCATGCACCGCGGTGACGACGTGGTCTACCGCGCGCGGTTCACCGGGATGTTCGGCGTCCGAGAGGTCTGAACGGGGTCAGCCCGCGGCGCGGGAGCGCATCGTGGTGATCACCATCGATGCGAGCTGCGCGGCTTTCTCGCATCGCTGCTCGATCCCCGTCGTGGGCAGACCGGGAGCCTTCGTCACGTTGTCGGAGTATGTCAGGACGACTGTTGCGTTAGGGGCGGCGTCGACCGCCAGGTTGCAACTCGGATCGTCTCCCGTCAACGAATACCGGAACTGCACGGCCCCGTATCCATCGACGGTGATGATCTGTGGGTCCTGATAGCCCTCGCTCTGCCCGACGAAAAGAGGATCCTGCGGATCGAACTGACCGATCGGGTTCTGCGGCTGCACGCGGACGCTCCAGAACTCACCCTGCTTTGACCCCCATGAGCAAGAGCTCGCTGTTGGGTCCGAAGCCTCAGATGGGTCAACGGTGCCCGGCCCGGCGTTGAGGACCTCGCGCTGGGCGTTGTTCAGCGTGTCGCAGGCAGTGGTACTTCCGACGGGCAATTCACCGGGTCGGGTAGGAAACCGACTACTCGATGACCCCGGAGTGGAGCAGGCCGACAGGAACGTGCACACCAGGAAGACGCCGACGACCGAGCCTCGCATCCTCACGAGACGGGTCCGTCGAGCTTGCCGGTGTCAGTCCTCTTGAAGTCTTTGTAGATGGCGTCATCGGTGTGTCCGTACTGCCTCGCAGCCTCGGCCAACTGCTCACCGGCCAGTCGAAGATCGGCGATATAGGCCGAGCATGGCTGCAACATCGCTTCGATCTTTGTGTTGAACGACAGCTGAGCCGGGCCGGAAACCGGATCGTCACTGCAGCGCCCTATCCACACCCCGTGCCCCGGCTCGCCCATTCGCCCCGGCAGCGGCGTCGACGCCGGCTTCTTCATGACGACGCTGAGCTGCTTGTCCAACTCGGCCGCCTCGGTCAGGAGCACGTCGCGCGCTTTCAGCACCGTGTCCCGATCGACTTGCATGAGGACGTCGTCGACGGAGGACTGCAGGGCCGGGTTGGTGATCCGGGGCACCGGGCTGGTCACGGGCGGGAGAGTACCGGCCGTCGGTGCTCCGCACGGCCGTTCGGCGCAACTCGGTCGTGCCCGTCGGGTCTGGGTTCGGGAGTCGGCGCGACGGGCGAGGCGGGGCGGGGGCGAGATGTCGGACCACGTGATGCTCGGCGAGGTGGAGACCCACTACGACCGCACCGGGACGGGCGACCCGCTCGTCCTGCTGCATCCCGGCGGCGTCGACTCGCGGGTGTTCGCCACCCTCGTGCCGGATCTGGCGGAGGACTTCGAGGTCTTCCGACCCGACCGTCGCGGGCACGGCCGCACCCCCGACGTCGCTGCTCGTCACCCGGTTCGTCACCCTGTTCGCCCGGGTCGGGTAGGGCGGCGTCAGCGCAGGCGGCGGGCGCGCAGGACGACGTCGTGGGTGTGGTGCGCGCCGGCCCCGTCCTCGGGTGCGTCGGCGCGGGGCCGCTCCTCGTCGACCTCGACGGCCCAGTCGTCGCCGAGCAGGGCGGCGACCATCGACGGCCAGACGTAGTCGGCCGGGTCGAAGCGACCGTCCTCGGGCTCGTGGTCCTCCATCCCAGCGTGGTGGACCAGCACCAGCAGACCCCCGGGTGCGACGGCCGCCAGCAACGCCGTCTCGGCGGCGGCGTCGGGGGTGCGGAGCAGGGCCGGGTACTGCGCGGAGACCAGGTCGAACGACGCCGGCGGGAGCCCGGACTCGGCCAGCCCGGCGTGCACCCAGCGGACGGTCACCCCGGCGTCGCTGGCATGCCCGGCCGCCCGTTCCAGCGCCACGCCGGAGACCTCGAGCGCGGTCACATCCCAGCCACGGCGCGCGAGCCAGACGGCGTCGGCACCCTCGCCGCAGCCGACGTCGAGCACCCGTCCGGGCGCGAGATCGGCGACCTCGGCCACCAGCGCCCCGTTGGGCGCACCGCTCCAGAGCTGCTCCCGGTCGGCGTACATCCGGTCCCACTCCGCGGCCACCGCCGGATCCCCGGCGTACCCGTCGGCGGTGGGTGACGGTCCGGCTGCGATGTCATCGGTCATGGGCACCACCCTCGTCCGCGACGCCACCGCTGCGCAAAGGGCCTTGCCGGATCGGCAAGACGAGCTCAGGAGCCGCCCAGGGCCAGCCCGGCCAGGAACGCCACGTAGGTCGCCCGCAGCTCGTCGCGCACCCGCGGGCGTTCGGACTCCGCAGTCTCGGCGAGGAGCTGACCGGTCGTCCCGAGCATGCCGAACACCATGCTGACCAGGGTCCCGGTGACCGGACCGGGGATCGTGCCCGCGCGCTCCATCTCGTGCAGGACGTTCCGGATCAGGACGATCGCGTACTCCTCCTCGCACGCCCGCCAGGCCTGCCAGCCCAGCGCGATCGGCGCCTCCCGGAACACCAGGCCGCCGTAGACCGGGTCGGAGCACATGAGGAGGAACTCGTCGATCACCGCGAGGCCGGCCGTCGCCGGGTCGGTGGTCGCCGAGAGCTCGACGAAACGCGCGTGCAGCCGGTCGTGACCGGCCCGCTCCAGCCGGTCGATCAGCGCCGTCATCACCGCGGCCTTGTTCGCGAAGTGGTGGTAGATCGCGCCCTTGGTCACCCGCGCGGCGGCCGCGACCTCGTCCAGGGACGTCGACCCGTAGCCCTTCTCGCAGAACAGGGTCGCCGCACAGTCGAGCACCGCGTCCCGGGTGGACTCGGTGTACTCGGCGCGACGGGACCTGACGGGCGGCATGCTCCGAGCATATGACCTACTCCGGGTACGGCCCTCGGTCCGCGGCCGGGGTGAGCGCCCGGACCACCCGCGACGGCGACGGTCGCCCCAGGTGCCCGGCCATCCACACGCTCGTCGCGACCAGGGCGTCGAGGTCCACGCCGTGAGCGATGCCGAGGCCGTCGAGCATCCAGACCAGGTCCTCGGTGGCGAGGTTCCCGGTCGCCGACCCCGCGTACGGGCAGCCGCCGAGCCCGCCCGCGCTGGCGTCGACCGTCGTCACGCCGTGGCGCAGTGCGGCGAGGGTGTTGGACAGGGCCTGGCCGTAGGTGTCGTGGAAGTGCACGGCCAGCGTCTCCGGCCCCAGGCCCAGGGCGCCGCAGGCGTCGAGGACGGCGCCGACGTGCCCCGGTGTGGCGACGCCGATCGTGTCGCCGAGCGAGAGCTGGTCGCAGCCCATGGCCATCAGGCGCTCGCCGACCGCGGCGGCCTGCGCCGGGTCGACGCCGCCCTCCCAGGGGTCGCCGAAGACCATCGAGACGTAGGCACGCACCCGCAGCCCGTTCTCCACGGCGCGGGTGACGACGGGCTCGAACATCGCGAACTGCTCGTCGAGGGAGCGGTTGAGGTTGCGCTGCGCGAACGTCTCGGTGGCGCTGGCGAACACCGCCGCGTGCGTCACCCCCGCCTCCAGGGCGCGGTCGAGGCCGCGCTCGTTCGGCACCAGCACCGGGTAGTCGAGGCCGTCGCGGCGGGTCAGGACGTCGAGCAGCTCGGCGGCGTCGGCGAGCTGGGGCACCCACTTCGGGTGCACGAAGCTCGTCGCCTCCAGCGTGCGCAGACCGGCGTCGGCGAGGCGGTCGAGGAACTCCGCCTTCACCGCGACCGGCACGACAGCGGACTCGTTCTGCAACCCGTCGCGCGGTCCGACCTCGTAGATCTCGACACGCTCGGGCAGGCCCGGCTCGGCGACCGTCATCGGAAGGGCGCGCGGCCCGGTCTGGCTCACGACGCCGATCTTTCCACCGGCGCGTGTTCGACCGCAGCCTCGCGCCGTCGTTCCAGGTCGCGGCTGATCTCCCGGTGCAGCAGGGCCTGCACCCGTTCGACGTCCGGGACGTCGGCGAAGCGCATCGGCTCCTCACCCCCGGCGTCGACGAGCAGCGTGCCGCACCCGGCCAGGCGTTCGCCCAGCGTGCGACGGGTCCGGACGGAGTCGACGCGGTGGATCGGGACGTCGATCCCGCTGCGCGAGAACACCCCCTCCCGCACCAGCAGACGGTGGTTGGTCACCACCAGGTGCGTGCTGCGCCAGCGCACGAGCGGGACGACGGTCCAGCGGGCGACGGCGGCCGCCGCGAGCACCGCCAGGGCCAGCCAGCCGAACGGCGCCCAGGTCTGCAGGCGCACGACCGCGCCGGCGAACGACGCGACGGCGACGGCGAGCAGGAACACCGCGGCCGGACCGACGCAGATCCGCCAGTGCGGGTGCGAGTACAGCGCGACCCGTTCGCCCTCGACCAGCAGGTCATCGGGATAGGCCACGTGTCCCACGGTAGCCGCGCCCGGGGTGGGAGGCCGGTGACGCGCGCGGACGGGTCGGGTGAACCCTCCGACCGCGGGAGTCAGCGGTCGGGGTGGTCCGCGGGGCGCAGGTGCACCACGTCGCCGGCCGCGACCGCGACCCGGTCACCGGAGGCCGGCAGCACCAGCAGGCGTCCGTGCGGGTCGACGTCCTCGGCCGTCCCGAGCAGCGCGTCGCCGTTCGGGCGCTCGACCCGGACCTGGGACCCGAGCGTCGCGCACCGGGCCCGGTAGTCGCTGCGCAGCCCGGACGCGTCGGCGTCGCCGCCGGTCTCGCGCCAGCCGGCCTCCCGCCGGTACAGGTGGGTGAGCAGCGTGGTCGCGATCTCCGGACGTCCGGCCGTCACACCCTGCGCGCCCAGCGAGGTCGCGCCCCACGGCAGGTCGGTGGCGCTCGCCGAGACGTTGAGCCCGATCCCGAGCACCACGCCGGGCCCACCGCCGGAGACGGCCGTCATCTCGGCCAGGATCCCGGCGGCCTTGCCGCGGGCCGGTCCGAGCAGCAGGTCGTTCGGCCACTTGAGGCCGACCTGCAGGTCCGGGGCGAGCTCGCGGATCGCGTCCGCCAGCGCCACCCCCGCCAGCATCGGCAGCCAGCCGAGACGGTCGGCCGGGACGCCCTCGGGACGCCACAGCACACTCATCGTCAGACCGGACCGGGCCTTCGACGTCCAGCGGCGGTCCAGCCGCCCCCGTCCGGTGACCTGCTCCTCGGCGATCAGCACCGTGCGGTCCTCGGCACCGCGCGCGGCCGCCGCGAGCAGATCGGCGTTGGTGGACCCGGTCTGCTCGACGACGTCGAGCGCGTTCCACCCGCCGGCCGGGCGGAGCACGGTGTTGCGCAGGGACCAGGGGTCCAGCGGCGCGGGGTCGGCGTCCATCACCGCGCACCGTAGCGGCAGCCGTCCGATCGGTCCCGTTCTGGTCACCCACGTGACGCAGCCGGGTGCTTCCCCGGGCTGCGGTGCACGTCACCCCGGAGCGGAAGCGATCACCGGGTTAGGCTCCCCAGCCATGAGCGCCGCAACGGAGCCGATGGGGGACCCGGACGCCGCCCCCGACGTCGAGCCTGATGTCCACACCACGGCGGGGAAGCTCGCCGACCTCTACCAGCGTTTCGACGACGCGGTGGGGTCCACGTCCGACGCGGCGGTGGAGAAGCAGCACGCCAAGGGCCGTCAGACCGCCCGTGAGCGGATCGACCAGCTTCTCGACCCCGGCTCGTTCGTCGAGCTCGACGCCCTGACCCGGCACCGGTCGACGAACTTCGGCCTGGAGAACAAGCGCCCGTTCGGCGACGGCGTGGTGACCGGTACCGGCACCATCGACGGCCGTCCGATCGCCGTGTTCTCCCAGGACGCGACCGTGTTCGGCGGAGCGCTCGGCGAGGTCTACGGCGAGAAGATCGTCAAGGTGATGGACCTCGCCGCCAAGATCGGCTGCCCGGTCGTGGGCATCAACGACGGCGGCGGCGCCCGGATCCAGGAGGGCGTGGTCGCGCTCGGCCTCTACGGCGAGATCTTCACCCGCAACGTCCGCGCCTCCGGCGTGATCCCGCAGATCTCGCTGATCATGGGCCCGTCGGCCGGTGGCGCGGTGTACTCCCCCGCACTGACCGACTTCACCGTGATGGTCGACGAGACCAGCCACATGTTCATCACCGGCCCGGACGTGATCAAGACCGTCACCGGTGAGGACGTCGACATGGAGGAGCTCGGCGGCGGCCGTGCCCACAACTCCAAGTCCGGCGTGGCGCACTACCTGGGCTCCGACGAGCAGGACGCGATCGACTACGTCAAGGAGCTCCTGGGCTTCCTGCCGTCGAACAACCTGTCCGAGCCGCCGTCGTACCCGGCGCCGGAGCCGACCGGCGGATCGGTCGAGGACTCGGTCACCGACACCGACCGCGAGCTGGACACGATCATCCCGGACTCGGCGAACTCGCCGTACGACATCCGCGAGGTGATCAACCGGGTGGTCGACGAGGAGGACTTCCTCGAGGTCCAGGAGCTGTGGGCGCCCAACATCGTCATCGGGTTCGCCCGGGTCGAGGGCCGCAGCGTCGGCATCGTGGCCAACCAGCCCACCCAGTTCGCCGGCTGCCTGAACATCGACGCCTCCGAGAAGGCCGCCCGGTTCGTGCGGACCTGCGATGCGTTCAACATCCCGATCCTGACCTTCGTCGACGTCCCGGGCTTCCTGCCCGGCACCGACCAGGAGTGGAACGGGATCATCCGCCGCGGCGCGAAGCTGATCTACGCCTACGCCGAGGCGACCGTCCCGAAGATCACGGTGATCACCCGCAAGGCCTACGGCGGCGCCTACGACGTGATGGGGTCCAAGCACCTCGGCGCGGACGTCAACATCGCCTGGCCGACCGCGCAGATCGCCGTCACCGGGGCGTCCGGCGCGGTGAGCATCCTCTACCGCAAGGAGCTCAAGGGCCTGGAGGGCGACGAGCTCGAGGCCAAGCGTGCGGAGCTGCAGCAGGAGTACGAGGACACCCTCTGCAACCCCTACATCGCCGCCGACCGGGGCTACATCGACGCCGTCGTCCCGCCGTCGCACACCCGCGGCTACGTGGGCCGCTCGCTGCGTCTGCTGGAGACGAAGCGGGAGCAGGGCCCGACGCGCAAGCACGGGAACATCCCCCTGTGAGCGGCGAGACTGTGAGCGGCGACGAGACGGCTCCGGAGGACACCGCGGCCGAGGCCACCCCGGAGGAGCGCCGTGCGCTGTTCCGGGTGGTCAGCGGCAGTCCGGACGACGCGGAGCTGGCCGCGCTGACGGCGGTCGTCGCCGCGGCGGCGAGTGCCTCCGGGGGCGACCCGGCACCGTCCGCACCGGACCTGTGGTCGCACCCGGCGGCCCTGCTGCGTGCCCCGCTGCACGCAGGACCCGGTGCGTGGCGCGCCTCCGGTCTGCCCCGCTGAGGCCCGCCCTCCCCTGACCGACCACTCATGGCGCTTCCGTGTCGCGCGACGACACGGAGGCGCCACGAGTGCGTCCGGGGCCGGTGTCCACCCGGGGGTGGAGGGCCGGTTCCACCCGGGATCGGCTCCCGGGCCGACGCGGTCGGGGGGCCTGCGGCGCGATCGTGGTCGGCATGGATCTCACCACCGTTCTCGTCACCGTCGCCATCGTCGGGCTCGTCCTCTACAAGCAGTTCTCCGGCCGGTTCGTCGCCGCCGGGAACCGCGAGATCGTCCTGCCGTTCGTGATCATCGGCATCGGCGTGGCCACGCTCGCCGCGACACACCCACCGGTGACCGGGCTCGGGATCGCGCTGCTGGCCGTCGAGCTCGTCCTGGCCGCCGGGCTCGGGATCGTCCGCGGGTACGCGTTCCGGCTGGAGTCGCGGGACGGCTGGCTCTACCGCCGCGGGTCGGCCGCGCTGCTGGGAGCGTGGATGCTGACGATCGCCGTCCGGGTCGGGGCCTCGCTCGTGGGCGACTCCGCCGGCGCCGGAGCCCTGATCGCCGCGACGTCGGCGCTGGTGTTCGGCGGCAGCCTCGCGGTGCAGGCCGTGGTGCTGCGCCGCCGGGTCGCCGCCGACGGGCGCCCGGTCCGTCCGGTCGCCGGACGTCGGGCCGGCGCCGCACTGTGATCCGACCGTCCGGCGAGGGACTGTGTCATCGTGAAACGGTGACACCGTCCTCCGCTGCTCCGGGACGAGACCGACCGTACGGTTCCGCGCCGCTCGCCGGCGCGCCGCGCCGGATCATCATGCTGCTCTGGCTGCCGATCGTCCTGGTTCTCCTGTTCGGCGTCCGCGGGCAGCAGGTGTCGCCGTCCTGGCTCTACCTCGGGTTGGTCCCGGCGGTCGCGGGCTGGCTCGTGTTCGCGTGGCAGCCCCGGCTGCCCGTCCCGCAGGCGGCGGTGACCGTCGCCGCGGTCGCCGGCGGGGGCCTGGTCCTGCTGTTCGGCTCCGCCGGCTGGACGACGTCCGCCTCGTTCCCGTTGCTCGCGGCGTTCGTGGCCGGGATCCGGCTGCCCGGGCGCTGGGCGATCGGGGCCGTCACGGCGATCGCGGTCTGCCTGGCCCTGGTGGTCGGCCCGTACGAGTCGCTCTGGGACGCACTCCTCGTCGTCGGCAGCGTCGTCATGATGATGTTGTTCGGGATGGCCCGCCGGGACGCGATGCGCCGGGCCGAGGAGCACGAGCAGACCCTCGTCGCCGACGCACGGGCCCGCGAGGAGCACGCCCGCGCCGACGCGATCGCCGACCGCGCCCGGGTCGCCCGGGACGTCCACGACGTCCTGGCGCACTCACTCTCCGCGCTCGCCGTCCAGTTGCAGGGGGCGCGGCTGATGGCGATCCGGGACGGTGCGGCGCCGGACACGATCGCGCAGATCGAGCGGGCCCAGCGCCTGACCAGCGACGGGATATCCGAGGCCCGGCGGGCGGTGCGGGCGCTGCGGGAGGGGCCGGGCCCGGTCGACGTCGGCGCGGAGCTGCGCGAGCTGGCCGAGGCGCACCCGTGCACCACCGTCGAGATCGACCCGGAGGTCCGGCTCGGTGCCCGGGAGGGCGAGGCCGTCCTGCGGACCGCGCAGGAGGCACTGACCAACGCGCGCAAGCACGCCCCCGGCGCTCCGGTGACGGTGCGGCTGCGCCGGGGCGACTCTCCCGCCGCGTCCGGGGCCGGGATCGCCGAGCTGGAGGTCGTCGACGTCTCGGGCGAGCCCACGCCTCCGGACGACGGACACGGGTCCGGCCTGGTCGGGATGGGCGAGCGGGCCGCGCTGGTCGGCGCCGAGCTGGAGACCGGGCCGACCGCGGACGGCTGGCGCGTCACCCTGCGGTTGCCCTGCCATGACACCGGCGTCCCCGCCGCGACCGGCCCCGCGACAATCGGGCCCGCCGCGACCGGGTTCGCGACCGGCCCCGCGACGACCGGAAGAGCCGAGGGCGACGGCGCCGAGGGCGCGGGTACCACGACCGATGGCGCTCCTCCCGCCGTCGACGGCATCCCCGGGCGCGGGCGGGCCCATCCGGCCGTCCCGGACCGTCCGGCGGAGCACGGGACCGTCCCGGATCGTCCGGTGGATCACGGGACCGTCCCGGACCGGGCGACGTCAGCCGCCGGACGCGCGACCGGATCGCCCGGCAGGATCGACCCGTGACCGACCTGCGCGTGGTGCTCGCCGACGACCAGCGGATCGTCCGCGACGGGCTGGCCACCGTGCTCGGCCTGCTGCCCGGGATCGAGGTCGTCGGCACCGCGTCCGGCGGCGACGAGGCTGTGGCGCTGGTCGCCGAACTGTCCCCCGACGTACTGCTGACCGACCTTCGGATGCCCGCGGGCGACGGCGTCGCGGCCACCACCGCCGTCCGCAGCGCGCACCCGGGGACCGCGGTCGTGGTGCTGACGACCTATGTGGACGACGAGTCCGTCCTCGACGCATTGCAGGCCGGCGCGGCGGGCTGGCTGTCCAAGGACGCCGACGCCGAAGCCATCGGCCGGGCCCTGCGCTCGGCCGCCGACGGCGTCTCCACCGTGGACGCCGGGGTGCTGGCCCGGATCGTGGCCGGACGTGGATCCGGCGGACCCGCCGTGGACCGGCCGCCGCCGGACGGGCTCACCCCCCGCGAGATCGAGGTGCTCGCGCTGATCGCCGAGGGCCTGTCGAACACCGAGATCGCCCGTCGTCTCGTGGTCGGCGAGGCGACGGTGAAGACGCATGTCAACCACGTCTTCGCCAAGGCCGGCCTGCGCGACCGGGCCCAGGCCGTCAGCTACGCGTACCGGCACGGTCTCGTCGGCGGCTGACCTCCGCCCGGCTTGACGATGATCGGATCCTCGGCGGCGATGAGCGTCATGGCTGTCGCGGATCGCTGCCGGAGTGCCGATCATCCTGTGGCCCGGAAGACCGGTGACTCCGCACCGTTGCCGCCGGGGCCGGGCCGGCCGTGACGGCGACGGGAGTGAGCAGGGCCGGGCCCGCGCACCTCGCGACGATCGCAGGGCCGGGATCCGTCTGACCGGGGTTCGCGGCGCCCGGAACCGCGGTCTCGGGATCCGGGTGGACCGTGGCGGCATCCGACGACCGTCGTGCGCCACCGCTAGGGTCCGTCGTCGTGCGTCTCGTCCTCGCGTCCGCCTCCCCCGCCCGTCTCGGTGTCCTGCGCGCGGCGGGGGTGGATCCGCTCGTCGAGGTCTCCGATGTCGACGAGGACGCCCTCCTCGACGCGAACCCGGACGCCACCCCGGAGCAGAAGGTCACGCTGCTGGGCGGGGCGAAGGCCACCGCGGTCGCCCGCCGGATCGGCGACGACCACCCCGACGCCCTGGTCGTCGGCTGTGACTCGATGCTGCACATCGACGGCGACCTGGTCGGCAAGCCGCACGACGTCGACACCGCGCGCGAGCGCTGGAAGGCGATGGCCGGGCGGACCGGGGAGCTGCTGACCGGGCACACCGTGCTGCGCCTGTCCGACGGCGAGATCGACCGGGTCGCCGAGGGCCACGCCGTCACCGGGGTGCGTTTCGCCGATCCGACCCCGGACGAGCTGGAGGCCTACCTGGCCAGCGGCGAGCCGTTGCAGGTCGCGGGCTCGTTCACCCTCGACGGGCTCGGCGGCTGGTTCGTCGAAGGGCTCGACGGCGACCCGTCGAACGTGATCGGGATCAGCCTGCCGCTGCTGCGCCGCCTGCTCGGCGGGGTCGGGGTGAGCCCGGTCGAGCTCTGGCGCCGCTGAGAGCCGACCCCCGAGAGCCGACCGCCGAGCGTCGACCCCTGAGAGTCGCTTGCTGAGCCGTCACACGCCGTTCACCCACCCGGGAGAGCGCGAGGGCATGATCCGTCCGGCTGCCACACCGAGGAGAACCGATGTCGGAGTCCCGTCCCCCGTTCCCGCCGTTCGACGAGGAGAGCGCCCGCGCCAAGGTGCTCGCCGCCGAGAACGCGTGGAACACCCGCGACCCGGAGAAGGTCGCGCTCGCCTACACCGTCGACACGGTGTGGCGGAACCGTGACACCTGGATCGAAGGACGTCAGGGCGTCGTGGAGTTCCTACAGGGCAAGTGGGACCGCGAGCTCGACTACGCGCTGCGCAAGTCGTTGTGGACGTTCGGCGGCAACCGGATCGCGGTGCGCTTCCAGTACGAGTGCCGCGACGAGCAGGGCCGGTGGTGGCGCAGCTACGGCAACGAGAACTGGGAGTTCGCCGAGAACGGGCTGATGGCCCGTCGCGAGGCCAGCATCAACGACCTGCGGATCACCGAGTCCGACCGCCGGATCTTCGGCCCCCGCGACGAGGGCGACATCTCCGACATCCCCGTCTGAGGAGCCGCGCGAGCGCTCCGCCCGTCCACCCCCGCCGTGCGAACGGAGCGCTCGTGCGACGAAGGTGAGCGGCGGCGGGCACCGCGGCGGAGCCGGTACTACCCTCGCGGCCATGGCTCTGCCCAACGACACCGATCCGAAGCTCGCCGAGTACGCGCACCCGGAGCGCCTGGTCACCACCGCGTGGCTGGCCGACAATCTCGGCTCCGACGGCCTGGCCGTCGTCGAGTCCGACGAGGACGTGCTGCTCTACGAGACCGGCCACATCCCGGGCGCGGTCAAGGTCGACTGGCACACCGAGCTCAACGACCCGGTGACCCGCGACTACGTCGACGGCGCCCGCTTCGCCCAGATCATGGGTGAGCGCGGCATCACCCGCGACACCACGATCGTCGTCTACGGCGACAAGAACAACTGGTGGGCCGCCTACGCCCTCTGGGTGTTCTCCCTGTTCGGTCACGAGGATGTGCGCCTGCTCGACGGCGGCCGCGCCAAGTGGGCCGACGAGGGCCGCGAGATGACCACCGACGCCCCGAAGCCGGAGCAGGTCGACTACCCGGTGATCGAGCGTGACGACTCGAGGATCCGCGCGTTCAAGGACGACGTCGTCGCCCACCTCGGGCTCGTCTCCTCGGGGAAGGGGGCGATGGTCGACGTCCGCAGCCCGCAGGAGTACTCCGGCGAGAAGCTGCACATGCCCGACTACCCGCAGGAGGGCGCGGTCCGGGGCGGGCACATCCCGGGGGCGGCGAGCGTCCCGTGGGCCCGGGCCGCGGCCGAGGACGCGACGTTCAAGTCCCGCGCCGACCTGGAGGCCATCTACCAGACCGAGCAGGGGCTGACGCCGTCCGACGACGTCGTCGCCTACTGCCGGATCGGCGAGCGCTCCAGCCACACCTGGTTCGTGCTGACGCACCTGCTCGGGTTCGACACCGTCCGCAACTACGACGGCAGCTGGACCGAGTGGGGCAACGCCGTGCGCGTCCCGATCGTGCAGGGGTCGGAGCGGGGCTCGGCGTGACCCTCCCCCCTCAGCTCGCCGAACTCGTCGACGACTTCTCCGCGGTCGGCCCGAAGGACCGGCTGCAGATGCTGCTCGAGCTCTCCCGGGAGCTGCCCGACCTGCCCGAGCGCTTCGCCGACCGTGCGGACTCGATGGAGCAGGTGCACGAGTGCCAGTCGCCGCTGTTCCTGGCCGTCGAGGTCGAGGAGGGCGGCGAGCGCCCGGTGCACCTGTTCTTCTCCGCCCCGCCGGAGGCACCGACCACCCGCGGGTTCGCCTCGATCATGGTCACCGGTCTGGACGGGGAGCCGGCACAGGCCGTGCTCGACGTGCCGGACGACTTCTACACCGACCTCGGGCTGGGCGAGGCGGTGAGCCCACTGCGGCTGCGTGGGATCTCCGCGATGCTCGCCCGGATCAAGAACCAGGTGCGCGCGGCGACCGCCTGACGCAGGCGACTCCCCCACGCGAAAGGCCCACGCCGAACCTCAAAGCTTGGTGAAGTTCGGCGTGGGTCGGCGTGTCCCCGCCCACACTGTGACGTGTCGAACAACCGACACCACAGGGGGTGGTTGGGATGGGTACGAACCTCACCGGTGAGACCTGGGGGATCTCGGGCTCCACGTTCCTGTTCGTGTACGCGGTGATCGCCCTGGTGACCCTGGGCGCGATCCTCCGGGTACGACACACGCTGCGGGCCGGGGTCCCGGCCGGCAGCGGTGAGCTCGACAGCCGGCCGGAAGACGTCGCCTACCTCAACGGCGGCCGGGACCTGGCCGTCTACGCGGCGCTGAGCGCCATGCGCGTCGACGGCAGCATCACCACCGGCGACGGCGTCGCCGGCATGGTCCGGGCCGGGGGGCCCGTTCCGGCGCACGGCACCCGGCTGCAGCGCGCGATCCACGCCGCGACGACCCGGCTCACGCGCCGGCGTGGTCTCGTCCACGCCGCCGGGGTCGACTCCGAGCTCGACGAGATCCGGGACCGGCTCGTCCGGACCGGGCTGCTGCTCTCCGAGGCCGCGCGCAACCGGCATCGCGGCACCGCGTTCTGGATGCTCGCGGTCCTGCTGCTCGGGCTCGTCCGCGTGATGGCCGGGACCGCGAACGGTCGCCCGGTCGGCTACATGATCCTGGCGATGCTGCTGGTGGGGGGCGTGTTCCTGGCGCTGCTGCTCCGGACGCCCGAGCGCACGTCGGCCGGCGACGTCGTCCTGGCCGAGCAGCGTGAGCGGCACGCGGCGCTCTCGCCGTCGATGCACCCGGACTGGGGCTCGGTCGGCGCGGGTGCGGCCGCACTGAGCGTCGGGGTGTTCGGCGTCGGCGCGCTCGTCGCCGCACAGCCGGCGT
This sequence comes from Pseudonocardia sediminis, assembly GCF_004217185.1. Classification (NCBI taxonomy): domain Bacteria; kingdom Bacillati; phylum Actinomycetota; class Actinomycetes; order Pseudonocardiales; family Pseudonocardiaceae; genus Pseudonocardia; species Pseudonocardia sediminis. The sequence continues at coordinate 5,444,366 of NZ_SHKL01000001.1, forward strand.
TCGCCGAGGAGCTCGAGGCCCAGCAGAGTGCCGCGCTCGGCGGCGGGGGCGGCTGGTCCGGCGGCACCTACGTCGGCAGTGGTGACTCCGGCGGCGGCTTCTTCGGAGGCGGCGGCGGGGGTGGCTGCGGCGGCGGGGGTGGCGGCTGCGGCGGTGGAGGCGGGGGCTGCGGCGGCTGAGCCGCGGCCTCGACGAGGGGTCCGCTCCCGCAGCTCCGCCACCGGGGGGTGTGGAGTTGCGGGAGCGGTGTCGTCGCCACCATCGGAAGGGGACCGACGATGACGAAGGATCCGGAGGGCACCGGCGTCGGCTGGCGTCCGGAGATCGCGTCCGTCCTGGCCGGGACGACCGGGCTGGGGTTCTGCGAGGTCATCGCCGAATCCCTGAACCCTGGTGACGTGCCGGTCCCGCTGCGGTCGCTGGCCGCGGGCGGGACGACGGTGATCCCGCACGGCGTTCGGCTGTCGCTCGGCGGCACCGAGCCCGTCGACGCGGGGCGGGTGACACACCTGGCCGCCTGCGCCGAGGCACTCGACGCGCCGCTGGTCAGCGAGCACGTGTCGTTCGTCCGGGCCGGCGGACGCGAGGCCGGGCACCTGCTGCCGCTGCCCCGCACCCGCGAGGCCCTGGACGTGCTGGCCGCGAACATCGCACGCACCCGGACCGAGCTCGACGTCCCGCTGGCCGTGGAACCGATCGCGGCGCTGTTCGACTGGCCCGACGACGAGTTCGGCGAGCCCGAGTTCCTCACCCGGCTGCTCGACCGCACCGGCGCGCTGCTGCTGCTCGACGTCGCGAACATCCACGCCAACACGCTCAACCGCGGCCAGGACGCCCGCGCGGTGCTCGACGCGATGCCGCTGGACCGGGTCGCCTACTGCCACGTCGCGGGCGGAGCCGTCCACGACGGGCTCTACCACGACACGCACACCGACGCGCTGCCCGGACCGGTGCTCGACCTGCTGGGGCACCTGGTGGACCGGTGCCCGTCCGTGCCGCCGGTGATGCTCGAACGCGACGGCCGCTACCCGCCGGCCACCGAGCTGCGCGCCGAGCTGGCCGCGATCGCCGCCGTCACGGGAACGCCGGCCCCGACCGGGGACGGGCACACCGCCGGGCTCGTCGGATGAGCGGGGACCTCGCGGCCCGTCAGGCGGCGCTGGTCGAGGCGCTCGTCGCCGGCGGGCCCGACCCGATCGGGTTCGATCCGGAGCGCCTCGCCGCCACCCGGCGGGCGCTGCTGCGCAAGCGCGCCGGGCAGGCCGCCGCCGCGTGGCCACTGCTCGCGGCCGCCCTCGGCCCCGACTGGACACCGACGTTCGCCGCCCGGTTCGACGCCGTCGCGCCCACCGACGCCCTGCGCGAGGGCTGGGACCTGGCCCGCGAGCTGCGGTCGGACGCCCGGTTCACCCCCGGCGCGGCACGGGAGCTCGCCGCCCGGGAGGCCGCGCTGCGCTACGACGGCGTGTCCGCGCCCCGCCGCCGCTCCCGCGCGGACGCCGCCCTGCGGCACCTTCTGAAACGATCATGATCGTGACGTGCGCCACCCGTCGGGGTACGACGTTGTGAGCGCCACATCTCCTGTCGCGAGCGAACCGGGGGCGTACTCCTACACTCCCCGGTAACCCACGCGCCGGAGCTACGGGCCGGCGAGTCGTCATGACCGCGAGGAGATCGAAAAGTGCCCGCACTGCGCAAAGTGCTCGTCGCCAACCGTGGAGAGATCGCCGTCCGGGTGATCCGTGCTGCCAAGGACGCGGGCCTCGCCAGTGTCGCGGTCTACGCCGACCCGGACCGGGACGCGATGTTCGTCCGCGTCGCCGACGAGGCGTTCGCCCTGGGCGGTTCCACCGCGGCCGAGTCGTACCTGGACTTCGACAAGGTGATCGGCGCCGCGAAGCAGGCCGGGGCCGACTCCATCCACCCCGGCTACGGCTTCCTGTCCGAGAACGCCGACTTCGCCCAGGCCGTGATCGACGCCGGGATCACCTGGATCGGCCCGTCGCCGCAGTCCATCCGCGACCTCGGCGACAAGGTCACCGCCCGGCACATCGCCACCCGCGCCGGCGCCCCGCTCGTCCCGGGCACGAACGACCCGGTCGCCAACGCGGACGAGGTGATCGCCTTCGCGAAGGAGTACGGCCTCCCGGTCGCGATCAAGGCCGCGTTCGGTGGTGGTGGGCGCGGCATGAAGGTCGCGCGCGAGGAGAAGGACATCGCCGAGCTCTACGAGTCGGCCGTCCGCGAGGCCACCGCGGCGTTCGGCCGCGGCGAGTGCTTCGTCGAGCGCTACCTGGACCGCCCGCGCCACGTCGAGACGCAGGTCCTGGCCGACCAGCACGGCAACGTGATCGTCGTCGGCACCCGCGACTGCTCGCTGCAGCGCCGCTTCCAGAAGCTCGTCGAGGAGGCGCCCGCACCGTTCCTGAGCGAGGAGCAGACACAGACGCTCTACGACGCGTCCAAGGCGATCTGCAAGGAGGCCGGCTACTACGGCGCCGGCACCGTCGAGTTCCTCGTCGGCGAGGACGGGATGATCACCTTCCTGGAGGTGAACACCCGCCTGCAGGTCGAGCACCCCGTCTCCGAGGAGACCACCGGGCTCGACCTGGTGCGCCAGCAGTTCCTGATCGCCGAGGGCAAGGAGCTCCAGATCGACGGCGACCCGACGCCGGTCGGGCACGCGATCGAGTTCCGGATCAACGGTGAGGACGCCGGCCGGAACTTCCTCCCGGCGCCGGGCACCGTGTCCAAGATCTGGTACCCGGCCGGGCCGGGTGTCCGGATGGACGCCGGCGTCGAGGACGGCTCGGTGATCGGCGGGCAGTTCGACTCGCTGCTGGCCAAGCTGATCGTTCGCGGCGCCACCCGTCAGCAGGCGATCGAGCGCGCCCGTCGTGCGCTCGACGAGTTCAAGGTCGAGGGCATGGCGACGGTGCTGGAGTTCCACCGCCTCGTCGTCTCCGACCCGGCGTTCTCCTCGGAGTCGGCCGAGGACTTCACCGTCCACACCCGCTGGATCGAGACCGAGTGGAACAACACCGTCCCGCCGTTCGAGGGTGGCGAGGGTGCCGAGGAGGAGTCCTCGGACCGTCAGACCGTCGTGGTCGAGGTCGGTGGACGACGCCTGGAGGTGTCGCTGCCCGGGGACCTCGCCCTCGGCGGGGGCGGCGGCAACGGCGGCGCGGCGAAGGCGGCCCCGCGCAAGCGCGGCGGCAAGGGCGGCGGCGCGAAGGCCTCCGGCGACGCCGTCACCGCCCCGATGCAGGGCACCATCATCAAGGTCGCGGTCTCCGACGGCGACACCGTCTCCGCGGGCGACCTGATCGTCGTCCTGGAGGCGATGAAGATGGAGAACCCGGTCACCGCGACCAAGGACGGCACCGTCACCGGCCTGAACGCCGAGTCCGGTGCCTCGATCTCGCAGGGCACCGTGATCTGCGAGATCAAGGACTGAGGCAGGACACGCCGATGGACCCCGTGGAGATCAATGCGGGGGCCTGGTATCTCCGGGCACTGCGGGCCGACGACCGGGTGGACGACCGCCCGGCCGTCCTGGAGTCCGCGGTCGACCCGGAGATCCGGCGCTGGCGGCACCGCCCCGACCCGACGTCGGCGGCGGTCGCCGCCTACGTCGCCGAGCGGATCGCCGGCTGGGCCGACGAGACCCGCGCCACGTGGGCGGTCTGCGAGCCGACCACCGGCGAGATGCTCGGCGAGGTCGCCCTGGAGCACCTGGACCTGCCGATGGGTACGGCCGAGGTGAGCTGCTGGGCGCTGGAGCGGGCCCGCGGCCGCGGGATGACCCGCACGGCCGTGGGCTCGGTGGTCCGGTTCGGCTTCGGCGGTCTGGGCCTGGCCCGGATCGGCTACGGCTGGGCGGAGCCCAACGTCGCCTCCGAACGGATCGCGCGGTCGCTGGGCTTCGTACCGGAGGGACGCCTGCGCGGCGCGTGGCTGGCCGACGACGTCCGCAGCGACATCCTCGTCGCCGGTCTGCTGGCCGACGACCCGCAGACCTGACCCGCAGGCACCCGACACGGAGTCACCCGGGGCGGCCTCACTCGCAGGCGACGCCGTCGTCGTCGCCGTCGAGGCGGCGGCTGTAGCCGGGATCTCCGACGTAGATCGCGCCCTGGCCCGCCGCGGCGGCCGCGGCGCAGTCCGGGTAGTCGACCTGCGGCTTCTCCTCCGGGCCGGGCAGGTTCGCGATGCAGCGCCTCCCGTCACGGTCGAGCGCGCGCAGGCCGTCGAGGTACTCCGGCGAGGCGTCGTTGACGCCCCGGTAGGCGCCCGTGTGCGGGCGCTGCACCATGAACGAGCCGAGGTCGCCGAGCCCGGGGACCTCGACGTAGCGCAGCAGACGGCCGTCGCGGTCGGCGTCGTTCACGGCGGCGGGCTCGCGGCGCAACGACACCGTCGCGCCGAGGAGCACCCTCTCGGCGTCGGCGCGGCCGGCCGGGCCAGCGTCGGTACGCATCTCGCAGGAGTCCGCGGCCAGCACCCGGACGACGCCGCCGCCGTCGATCGTGAACGAGTCCCCGTCGACGACCCCGGAGACGGTGGCGGTCCGGTCGAACACACCGGGCTCGCCGGCGTCACCCGGCGCCGCGACCGTCGACGTCGAGGACAGCGTCACCACCGAGTAGACCGCGGCGGCCAGGAGCACCGCGATCGCCGCGGCGCACGCGGCCGGGACCCACCGCCGGCGGCGACGCCGGTGCCGTCCGCTCACGGCCGCTCCACAGGGTCGGGGCGGCGCCTGTCCATGGTCGTCTCCCCGTCGGTTCGCGTGGCCGGGCGTGATCACCCTAGCCACCGGTGGCCGTCCGGGTACCCGTTGCGCGATCTCCGGTACCCGATCGTTGACGAAGTGCCGCAGGCGACCTAACGTTTTCGCTCGCCAGGTACGAACCACTGCCTCGCGTCGCACTGCACAAGTACACAGCGATCGCAGTGACCCGTGTGTCCGCTCCACGGGGCCCGGTTTCTTCCGCCACGCGGGATGGACCGCGCCGCGGATCCGCTCACCACGTCGGCACAGCCACGCCGTGAGCAGTCATCGACTCATCTTCTCGACGACTGGGATCCGTCATGCCCCCCATGCAGTTCTACGTCACCACCCACATCCACACCGACGGCCCGATCCCGGGCCCCCACTCGCTGCTCACACTCGCCTCGGCCGCACACACCGGGGACGGGACCGTGGTCAGCACGTTCTCCGCGAACATCCGGGAGCTACCCGGGGCCACCCTGCACCCGACCGCGCTGGAGAACTGGCGCAGCCGGGCGGAGGACTGGCTCAGCACCCGGCGGGCCGCGCGCCCGCCGGCACAGGTCACGAACGCCTACGCGAGCTGGGTCCAAGGGCTCGGCGGAGCACCGGTGTTCGTCACCGACCCGGACGAGCCCGACCACCTGTTCTGCTACTGGTACCTCCAGCGCTTCGCCGGACGGTGGCCGTTCAGGGGCACGACCTCCGTCACGGAGGTGGACGACCGGATCCGCGCGACACCCCTGTGCACGTTGCAGGTGTGCTGCCCGGAGCCGCTGGTCCTCGCGGCCTGCTAGACCCCTGCCCGGCCCGTCCATCCGACGAGGCGGGCCGGGACCGCACGACACCGACGCCCCCGTCGGCCCGGATCGCGACCGGGCCGACGGGGGCGTCGTCGTGCCCGGCCCGGTCGCCCCTGTTCTCCGGCGCGGGCCGTTCGCGATCGCTACGGATATCGGTCCGGGAGGCCGGAATCGTCGGGGTGCGGCCCTAGCGTGGGTCCCGCATCGCCGACCGTGACGATGCGCGCCTGGCGCAGACCGTCCACCCGTCCTCTGCGAGGGACCCATGCCCGACCGTTCCCCGGCCGCCCCGACGTCCGCCGCCCCGGCCCCCGACCTGCGGGTCGACCCGCAGGCCGTGTCCCGGCTGCGTTCCGCGCTCGACGACGCGCTGGCCCGTCTCGCCACTCCCGTGCGCGGTCTGGAGGCCGACGCCCGTCTGCCCCGCCCCTGGCTGGGTGACCCGGTGAGCGCGGCCGGCGCGGCGGCCTACGCCCGGCACAGCACCGACGGCCCGGACCCGGCACTCGGCGCGATCGCGGCCTACCGGGCCGAGCTGGAGCGGGTCCGCGACGGCCTGGGCGAGACCGACCGGAGCTACACCGCCGCGGAGGACACCGTGGCCGCGTCCTGGGACACCGCGCGATGACCGCCCCGGCGCCGCCCGCACCAGTTCCCACACCCGCACCCGCCGGGGGCGTCGCATCCTCAGGTGACGAACCGCGCTGGCAGGGGATGACGCACCAGGAGATCCACCGCATGGTCTCCGACGGCCCGGGCGCCGCCGGCTCGGCCGGCGCCGAGCAGGCCTGGCGGAGCACCGCCGCCACGCTGGCCGTCCTGCACCTCGACCTCGGCGGGCAGGCCCGCACGCTGCCGGCCGGGTGGGCGGGCGACGCCGCGGACGGCGCCCACGGTGGGCTGTCCCGGCTGGCCGACTGGGCCGGGCAGGCCGCCGACGGCGCCCGCCGGACCGCCGACGGGCTGGGCGCGCAGGCCGGGCTGGCCGCGGATCTGCGGGCACGGATGCCGGCCCCCGGCGCGGCGGCACCACCTGACGTCGCGCCGGCGGCGACGGACCCGTCGCTGCTCACCGACTGGGCCGCCGCGGACACGAGCGCCGGCAACGGCGCGCAACGGGCCGTGGAGCTGATGCAGCGTTACACCGAGGACAGCCGGGAGGTCGGGGCGGCGTTCGGGACGTGGGGTGCCCCGCCCGCCGTGTCCGTCGTGGTCGCGGCCGGTGGTGTTGGCGCAGGCGGGCCGGGGATCAGGGTGGCGGTGTCCGCGTCGGGCGCCGACGCAGGCACTGCGACACCGCCGTCGTCCGGATCCGGCGGCGCGGGCGGCACCGCGGGCGGTGTCGCGGCCGGAGCGGCGGGCGCGGCCGCCGGGGTGGTCACCGGAGGCGCGGCCACCGGTGCGCGACGGAGCGTCTCCCCCACCGTGGACGTACCTCCGGGCAGCGGTGCGACCACGGCGGGCGGCACCGCGAGCGGCGCGACAACAGGCGGCACGACGGCGGGTGGCACGACAGGGACGGCGGCTCGTCCGGCGCCGTCCGGCACGAACTCCGCGCAGGCTCCCGGTGCGGCGACGACACCGCAGCCCTCCGGGGCCGGCCCGACCGCCCCCGGCACCCCGACGACCGCCCCCGGCTCCGGAGCCGCCCCCGTCGCGGGCGGCACCGGTTCGACCGGAGCAGCGGTCGCGACCGTCCCGAGCGGGGCGGCGCACCGGCCGCCGTCGGGTCGTCGCCTGACGAGCGGGCAGCGCGGGCAGTCCGGCCTCCCCGGTGGAACCGCCACCGACCGGAGCCGACGGTCCACGAAGGACCGCACCACCACCACCGGCCGCGGCCCGCAGGGCGGTGGGACCGGCCCGTCGTCCACCGGCACCGCTCCGGGCTCCGCCGCCCTCGGCGCGGACGGGACCGGCATGCCGGAACGGATCGCCGCCGACGCACTCACCACCACGACGCCGGGTTCGCACACCGTCCCGGACGCCGGCGCCACGGTCGGCCACGGCTCGGCGACCGTCCCGGGGACGGGTCACGGCGCGGCTCATTCACCGTCCGGCCCGGGTGGGGGCCCGGCGGCGACGGGAAGCGGCTCCACGGCGCCGGGAGGCGGCTCCCCGGCACAAGGAGGCGGCCCCGCCGTGGGCGGCGGCGACCACGCCGTCACACCGATGGCGCCCGGCGGAGCGGGTGCGGCGCCGGGCGCCCCGGGTCGGGTCAGCCGGCCTCCGGCGTGGCGCGCGATGGTCGACCGGCACGCCGCCGACGCCGGCGCCCTGCCCGGGCCCGCGGGCCACGACCCCGCACACCCCGGTGGTGCCGGAACGGGCCCCGCGTCCGGGCACCACCGGCCCGCGCCGCCGCCGTCCGAGACTGGCGACGACGGGAGCGGCCGCACCGACCCGGGAGCCCCGCCCGTGCTGCGCCCGGACGACCCCTGGCGTCACCGTGGCTGAGCCGCTGACTGCTCGGAACGAGATCGTTCCCGGGCCGTCCGTCCCGGGCCCGTTCACCGCGACGGGTACCCGGCACGTCCTGACCGACGTCGAGTTCGACGTGCTGTGGGAGGAGCTGCGCCTGGGCCCCACCCCGGTCGTGCTGCGCCTGCCCTCGCCCGGCCGGACCGCGGCCGAGCGCCGCCGGATCGCCGCGGACGGGCTGGCCGGGCTGCGCGACCGGGGCCTGGCCGGACCGGACGGCCCCGACCCCGAGCTGGTGCGGCTGCTCGGCCTGCTGGCCGCCCCGCGACGTCAGCTGGAGCTGCGGGCCTGGTTCGGTCACCCGGTCCGGGCGAGTGCCGCCGAACGCGACGGCGACGGTGCGCTCGCCGTACACCGCGACCGCACCGTCGTGCTCGGCGCGTGCGGGTCACCGGCGCACGCCGTCACCGGTGCGCTGCCGCCACGCCCGGCCGGGCGTGGACGCGCGGTGACGCTGCCGACGTCCGTCCTCGCCGAGGTCCTCACCGGCGACGAGACAGCCGACATCGCCGGGACGCTGACCGGGCTCGGTGTCGATCCGCGCGACGCCGCGACGGTGGCCGCCGTGCTGCGAGGGCCGGCCCACCGCGGTCAGGTCGCCGCCGTCGTGCACGACCGGTGGGGCAGCCCGCACCGGCCGGTCGGGCACCTCACGCTGCTCGACGCCCCGGACGGCCGCTACCGGCTCACCCGCGCCACCGCCGACGACGGTGTCGAGTGGTCCACGCTGGCCCCGGTCGACACCCGTCGCCTGCACGCACTGCTCGGCGACCTCCTCGGCACCGCGCAGGAGGCCGTCGACGCCGCGCGGTGAGCGCCACTCGAGGTCCCGGCCCTACTCCAGATCCCGGCCCTATTCCAGGTCGGAGTGCTGCATCAGCTGGCGGCCGGCCTCGGTGATCGAGCCGGACAGCGACGGGTACACCGAGAACGTGTGCGCCAGGTCGTCCACCCCGAGACCGTTCTGCACGGCCATCGCGATCGGCAGGATCAGCTCGCTGGCCACCGGGGCCACCACGACGCCACCGATCACCACGCCGGACGCCGGACGGCAGAACAGCTTCACGAACCCGCGTCGCAGCCCGCGCATCTTGGCCCGCGGGTTCGTCGAGAGCGGCAGCATGACCGTGCGCGCGGGCGTCTCCCCGGCGTCGATCGCGCGCTGGCTGATCCCGACGGTGGCGATCTCCGGGCGGGTGAACACGTTGCCCGCCACCGTGCGCAGCCGGATCGGCGCCACGCCCTCGCCGAGGGCGTGCCACATCGCGATCCGGCCCTGCATGGCCGCGACCGAGGCGAGCATCAGCACTCCGGTGCAGTCCCCGGCCGCGTAGATGCCCGGCTCGGAGGTGCGCGAGACGCGGTCGACCGGGATGAACCCGCCCGGGCCGAGCTCGATGCCGACCTTGTCCAGGCCGAGGTCACCGGTGTTGGGGACCGACCCGACCGTCATCAGGGCGTGCGAGCCGGTGACCGTGCGCCCGTCGGACAGCGTCACCGTGACGCCGCCGCCGGTGTTCACCACCGACTCGGCCCGCGCGTTGGGCAGGATCTCGACCCCGCGCTCGGCGAAGACCTCCTCCAGCACCACGGCCGCGTCCTGGTCCTCGCCGGGCAGTACCCGGTCCCGGGACGACACCAGCGTCACCCGGCAGCCGAGCTCGACGTAGGCGGAGCAGAACTCGGCACCGGTCACGCCGGAGCCGACGACGATCAGGTGCTCGGGCAGCTCGGTCAGGTCGTAGAGCTGGCGCCAGTCCAGGACCCGGTCGCCGTCCGGGCGGGCGGAGTCGAGCACCCGCGGCGTCGCACCGGTCGCGATCAGCACGTTGTCGGCGACGAGTTCCTCCACCGTGCCGTCGGTGTGGGTCGCGGTGACGCCGTACCCGCTGCGGCCACCCGACGGTCCGCTGAACTGGGCGGTCCCGGGGATGATCCGGACGCCCTCGTGCTCGACCCGCGTCCGCACGTCCGACGACTGCGCCAGAGCCAGGGACTTCACCCGCTGGTTCACGGCGGGCAGGTCGACGCGCGCCCCGCCCCGGTCGACCAGCACCCCGAGGTCCTCGGCGCGGTGCAGGTCCACCCGGACCGCGGCGGAGGAGATGAAGGTCTTCGACGGCACGCAGTCGTCCAGCACGCAGGCGCCGCCCATCCCGTCGCGTTCGACGACGGTGACCTCACTGCCGTGCTGCGCTGCGACGAGTGCGGCCTCGTACCCGGCCGGACCGCCGCCCATGATCACGATGCGGGTCACGCGAGGGTCTCCTCAGAAGTCGGTGGTGGGAGGTCCGGCAAGGGGCCGTTCGCCGCCGGACCCGACCCGCTAACCGTACGCGTGTCCCGGTTGACCGGCGCGGATGAGGCGGGGCACCCGCCCGGACCGGGGAGCGACTACGCTCACGACCGTGCCTCTGTATGCCGCCTACGGGTCGAACATGGATCCGGCGCAGATGAAGGAGCGTGCCCCGCACTCTCCGATGGCCGGGACCGGTTGGCTCCAGGGCTGGCGGCTCACCTTCGGCGGTGAGGACTACACGTGGGAGGGCGCGCTCTCCACGGTCGTCGAGGAGTCGGGCTCGCAGGTCTTCGTCGTGCTCTACGACGTCCCGGAGCCCGACGAGGCCCAGCTGGACCGCTGGGAGGGCGGCGAGCTCGGCCTGCACAAGAAGCTGCGGCTGCGCGTCGCGACGCTGGACGGCAGCGCGCTGGCCTGGATCTACGTGCTCAACGCCTACGAGGGCGGCGAGCCGTCGGCGCGCTACCTCGGGGTGATCGCCGATGCGGCCGAGGCCGCGGGCGCCCCCGACGACTACGTCAACGAGCTGCGCAGCCGTCCCAGCCGCAAGTCGCGCTGACCCCCGCGCACCCGCGCACCGACGAGAACGGCCGGCCACCCCGGGAACGGGATGGCCGGCCGTTGTCGTGAGTGGGGTCAGCCCGCGTCGAGAGCACCCAGCGCGGTCTGCACGAGCGTGCGGACGCCGAACGGGATCGCGCGCTCGTCGAGGTCGAACGTCGACTGGTGCAGGTCGCGCTTCGGGCCCTCGCCCGGCCAGACGCCGAGACGGGCCATCGCACCCGGCGCGTGCTCCAGGTACCAGGCGAAGTCCTCGCCACCGCTGGACTGCTCGGTGTCGGCGGCCGCGTCCTCGCCGCCGATCAGCACCGCCGCGTCGCGCAGAAGCGCGCTGGACTCGGCGTCGTTGACCACCGGCGGGACGCCGCGGATGTGGTCGAGCACGTAACCGACGCCGGTCGGGGCCAGCACCGAGGCCACCAGCGAGCGGACGGTCTCCTCGAGGCCGAGCCACGTCGCGTGGTCGGCGGTGCGCAGCGTGCCGCGCACCAGGCCGCTCTGCGGGATCGCGTTGGCCGCCTCGCCGGCGTGCACCGCGCCCCACGTCATGACCGTGCCGGAGCGCGGGTCCACGTGCCGGGTGAGCAGCAGCGGGACCTGGGTGACCAGCAGCCCGAGGGCCTCGACGAGGTCCGCGGTCAGGTGCGGGCGGGAGGTGTGGCCGCCCGGCGAGGTGAGCCGGATCTCCAGCAGGTCGCACGCCGAGGTGATCGGGCCGACCCGGGTGCCGAGCCGGCCGACCTCCAGGCGCGGGTCACAGTGCAGCGCGAACACCCGCTGCACGTCCTTCATCACGCCGTCCTCGACCATGTCGAGCGCGCCGCCGGGCTGGACCTCCTCGGCGGGCTGGAACAGCAGCCGGACGCGGCCGGGCAGCGACGGCGCCGACGCGAGCGCCAGCGCGGCGCCGAGCAGCATCGCGGTGTGCGCGTCGTGCCCGCAGGCGTGCATGGCGCCGGGGACGGTGGAGGAGAACTCCAGGCCGGTCTGCTCGTCCAGCGGCAGCGCGTCGATGTCCGCGCGCAGGGCCACCATCGGCTCACCGTGGCCGATGTCGCAGACCAGGCCGGTGCCGCTGGGCAGGGTGCGCGGCTCGAGGCCGGCCCTCATCAGCGACTCGGAGATCCGGGCCGTCGTCAGGTGCTCGTGACGGGCCAGCTCGGGCTGGGCGTGAATGGCGCGGCGCCAGCCCACGACCTTGCCGGCGTTCGCCCGCATCCAGGACTCGAGCCATGCCGGACCGGTGCCGGCACCGAGGTCGTCGACGGATACGTCGGACACGGCCGGAACATCGGAGCGAGCCTGCAGCGCAGTCACCATGGCCTCCCGGAACACAGTCGGGACACACCGAGCCGGCGCGTCCGTCGAAGTTCATGGTGCTCACCCGTCCGGCGGTGTTCCACCCGAAAATGGCCCTGCTCGGAAATGCGCGGCGAGGGGTCGGCGGGATGCTGCGGACGGAGACACCCATCGTGATGAACGGTCGCTTCCCACCGCGACGAGCGGACATCACAGCCGTTCGTCGCCCCGCGGTGATGCTCCTGTGACGTTCACGTTGAGTCACGTTTGCGCACGTCAGGTAGTCAGCGGCGTCCGGGACGGTCCGTGCGGGGACGGACGGGCCGCGATGGGACACTGGGTGCGTGTCCGTTCCGGGTGGTGAGGTCCAGCGCCAGATCGCCGGGCGTTACCGCGTCGACGGGCCGCTCGGCAGCGGCGCCATGGGGACCGTGTGGTCCGGCTTCGACGACGTGCTGCAGCGCCGGGTCGCGATCAAGGAGCTGAAGATCCCGGACGGGATGCCGTCCGGTGAGGAGCTCGAGCTCCGGGAACGCATGATGCGCGAGGCCCGCGCGCTCGCCGGGCTCAGCCACCCCAACGTCGTCACCGTCTTCGACGTCCTCGACTCCGGCGGCGAGCCGCTGGTCGTGATGGAGCTCGTCCCCTCCCGCAACCTCGCCTCCGCGATCGGCGAGCTGGGCCGGCTGAGCCGGGCGCAGGCCGCGGTCGTCGGGTTCGGCACCGCCGCGGCGCTGCGGGCGGCGCACCGCGCCGGCATCACGCACCGCGACGTGAAGCCCGGCAACGTCCTGATCTCCGACGACGGCCGGATCAAGCTCACCGACTTCGGCATCGCGCGCAACGAGTCCGACGCCCCGATGACCTCGGCCGGTCTCGTCCTCGGCTCGCCCGCCTACATCGCGCCCGAGGTCGCCGCCGGTCAGCCGGTCACACCCGCGGCCGACCTGTGGGGACTGGGCGCGACGCTGTTCGCCGCCGTCGAGGGCCGCCCGCCCTACGACGTGAACGGCGACCCGGTCCTGACGATCACCGAGGTGGTCGACGGCGAGGTGCCGCGCCTGTCCGAGCCGGGCCCGGTCAGCGACGTCATCGCCGGTCTGATGGTCAAGGAGCCGGCCGACCGGATGCCGCTCGACGAGGTCCGCGCGCGCCTGCGGCCCCTGCTCGCCGACCCGGACGACCCGATCTTCCCCGGCTCCCCCGACGTCCCGACGATCATGGCGCGGGTCCCCTCGGGCACCGGTGGCCCGGGCGGCTCGGGTGCCTCGGCGGCCCGTCCGGTCGACGCGTCCGGCCCGGCCGCCCCGGCGCCCCGCAAGCGCCGCTCGCTGCTGCGCGGCGGTCGCGGTGCCGCCGAGCCCGCGGTGGAGCGTTCCGGCCCGGCCGCATCGGCGTCGCAGGCGGTCGCCGCCGCGCCGCCGGCCCCGGCGCCCCCGACGTCCGCGCCCCAGACCTCCACGCCCCAGACGTCCGCGCCCCCGGCGCCGCTGTCCGCCGACCCCGGCCCGCTGCCCCCGGGGTTCCCCGGTGGGCCGCAGCCGATGCCCGAGCAGCAGCACGGGACCGGGTTCCATCCGGCCCGGCAGGCGCCCCCGCCGATCCGGCCGGCACCGCGCCCGGTCGCCCGCCCGGCGCCCGCACCGCCCGTCGCACCGTCGAGGGTCGGCGTGATGGGTGGGATCCCACTGGTCGTCGGCGGCGCTCTGATCGTGCTGTTCGGTGCGGCCGGTGGCTATGCCGGTGTCCGGTCGGTGGCCGGTCAGGAGCCGTTGAGCACGGTCACCGTCGCGACCGAGCGCACCCCGCGGGTGCCGCACCCGGACCCGCTCGGGTTCAGCGTCTCGGTCCCGGAGAACTGGTCGCAGTACCGCTACTCGGCGGGCCCGGACACCACGGTCGTCCGGTTCGTCAGCCCGGACGGCACCGAGGAGATCTCGGTCCGCCCGGCGGACTCCTCGGCGGCCGTCACCGACAACCTCACCGCCCCGGCGCTGGGCGTGGACTCGGTGTCCACCGCCTCCGCCGCGGCGCCGGTCGCGGGCACGCCCGGCGCGGAGCAGGTCAGCGTGCGCACGGTCGAGGGCCCGCAGCAGCGGACGAGCTGGATGCGGATCGTCCCGGGCCGGAACTCCGGGGTGTGGGTGGTGAGCCTGACGACGCCGTCGGACCGCTCCGAGGCCACCTCGGAGGCGCTGTTCGACGCCGTCGCGGACGAGTTCCGGGTCACCGGGTCCTGACGCCGCGGCACTGGGTCGCCGTCCGGGGTCGCCGCCCGCGGCCGTGTCTAGGCTGGCCGCCATGAGCTCCCCGGCCGTCCCCGATCCCGCCGAGAACGCCGCCCGCGCCGCCGCCGACCTGGCGCAGGCAACCGGCGTCGCGTCCCACGACGTCGCCGTCGTGCTGGGGTCGGGCTGGCGGCCCGCCGCCGACGTGCTCGGCGCCGGGACCGAGGTCCCGATGGCGGACCTGACCGGGTTCGTCGCGCCGACCGCGTTCGGGCACGGCGGCACGGTCCGCTCGGTACCGGTCGGCGACCGGCGGGTGCTGGTGCTGCTCGGGCGCACCCACCTCTACGAGGGCCACGGCGTCGACGCCGTCGTGCACGGCGTGCGGACGGCCGCCGCGGCGGGCTGCCGGGCGGTGGTGCTGACCAACGCGGCCGGCGGGATCCGCGAGGGCATGTCGGTCGGGCAGCCGGTGCTCGTCTCCGACCACCTGAACCTGCTCGCCCGGTCCCCGCTGGTCGGGGCGCGGTTCGTCGACCTCACCGACGCCTACTCCCCGCGCCTGCGCGAGCTGGCCCGCGCGATCGACCCGTCGCTGGAGGAGGGCGTCTACGCGGGGCTGCCGGGGCCGCACTTCGAGACCCCCGCCGAGATCCGGATGCTGCGCGGGCTGGGCGCGGACCTGGTCGGCATGTCGACGGTGCTGGAGACGATCGCCGCCCGCGCCGAGGGACTCGACGTCTGCGGCATCTCGCTGGTCACGAACCTCGCCGCCGGGATGAGCGGGCAGCCGCTGAACCACGAGGAGGTCCTGGAGGCCGGCGCGGCCGCGGCGACCCGGATGGGTGAGCTGCTGCGCGAGCTCCTCGGGCAGGTCTGACGACCGTGGCCCTGCTCCCGGCCCTGCGCGACGCGGCGATGCGCTGGATCGCCGACGACCCCGACCCGTCCACCCGCGACGAGTTGCAGCGCGTGCTGGTCGCGGCGATGACCGGCGGCACCGCCCCGGACGGTCCGGATGCGACGGGTCCGGTCGCCGACCTGGCCGACCGCATGTCCGGGCCGCTGAGGTTCGGGACGGCCGGGCTGCGCGGACCGGTCCGCGCCGGACCGTCCGGGATGAACGTCGCCGTCGTCCGCCGGGCCACCTCCGGCCTGGCGACGTGGTTGGTCGAGCAGGGGCAGGCCGGGCGCACGGTCGTCGTCGGCCGGGACGCCCGGCACGGTTCGGCGGCGTTCGCCGACGCGGCGGCCGGGGTCCTCGCCGGGGCCGGGTTCGCCGTCGCGCTGCTCGACGGCGCCGTCCCGACGCCGGTGCTCGCGTTCGCCGTCCGGCACCTCGGCGCGGTGGCCGGGGTGCAGGTCACCGCCTCGCACAACCCCGCGGGCGACAACGGCTACAAGGTCTACCTCGGCAACGGCGCCCAGATCGTCCCGCCGGTCGACGCGCAGATCGAGGCCGCGATCGCCGCCGCGCCACCCGCCGTGTCGGTCGACGTCGCGAGCCCGCCGCCGCCGGTGTCGGTCACCGGGTCCTACCTGGACCGCGTCGTCGCGCTGCCCCGCACCGGCGCGACGGCGCTGCGGATCGCGCTGACCCCGCTGCACGGCGTCGGCGGTCAGACGTGCGTGCACGCGTTGTCGCGCAGCGGTTTCTCCGACGTCCGGGTGGTGGCCTCGCAGGCCGCGCCGGACCCGGACTTCCCGACCGTCGCGTTCCCGAACCCGGAGGAGCCCGGCGCGACCGACGCCGTCCTCGCCCTGGCCGCCGACGTCGGCGCCGACCTCGCCGTCGCCCTGGACCCGGACGCGGACCGCTGCGCGCTCGGCGTCGAGGGTCCGGACGGCTGGCGGATGCTGACCGGCGACGAGACCGGCGTGCTGCTCGCCGACCACGTCCTGCGCCACACCACGAGCGACGACCCGCTCGTCGCCACGACGGTCGTCTCGTCGTCGATGCTGCGCCCGCTCGCGGAGTCCCACGGTGCGCGGTTCGCCGAGACGCTGACCGGGTTCAAGTGGATCGTGCGCGGCGGGCCCGGGCTGGTCTACGGCTACGAGGAGGCGCTCGGCTACTGCGTGGACCCCGCCGCCGTCCTGGACAAGGACGGCATCGCCGCGTGCGTGCTGGCCGCCGACCTGGCCGCGTCCCTGCGCGCGGACGGCGCGACACTGCTCGACCGCCTCGACGAGCTCGCGGTCGCCCACGGCGTGCACCTGACCCGGGGCCGGTCGGTCCGGATGGACCCGGCCGAGCGGGACGCCGCGGTGGCCCGGCTGCGCGAGCACCCGCCGTCGGGCTGGGACCTCGACCGCCCGGCCCCGGACGTGCTGCGCCTGCGCCGCGACGGCGCGCGGGTGGTGATCCGCCCGTCGGGCACCGAGCCGAAGCTCAAGACCTATCTGGAGGTCGTCGAGCACCCGGATGGCCCGGACGGTCTCGCCGACGCCCGCTCCCGCGCCGAACGGCGGCTGACAGAGCTGCACGACGAGGTCGACACCCTCCTCGCGGACGACCGCCCGTGAGCCGCCTGCTGATCGTCCACCACACGCCCTCGCCCGCGACGGCGGAGCTGCTCGCCGAGGTGAGGCGGGGCGCGTCCGACCCGGAGATCACCGGCGTCGAGGTCGTCGCCCGCGCCGCCCTGGCCGCGACGGCGTCGGACCTGCTGGCGTGTGACGGCGTCCTGCTCGGCACCCCGGCGAACATCGGCTACATGTCCGGAGCGCTCAAGCACTTCTTCGACCAGGTCTTCTACGTCTGCGGCGACGACACGAAAGACCTGCCCTACGGCCTGTGGGTGCACGGCGGCTCGGACACCACGGGCGCGGTGAAGGCCGTCACGACGATCGCCGGTGGCATGGGCTGGACGCCCGCCGCCGCGCCGGTGACGATCACCGGTGCACCGGACGCGGCTGCCCGGCAGGCATGCTGGGAGCTCGGGGCCACGGTGGCCGCCGGGCTGATGGAATCCTGAGAGGACACACGTGCGCGACGAGGTCACGGTGCACATGAACGCACCGGCGGAGAAGGTCTGGGAGCTGGTCTCCGACGTCCGCAACACCGGGAGGTTCTCCCCCGAGACGCTCGAGGCGGAGTGGCTCGACGGCGCGACCGGACCGGCGCTGGGCGCCCGGTTCCGCGGGCACGTCAAGCGCAACGGACGCGGGCCGATGTACTGGACGGTCTGCAAGGTCACCGCGTGCGTCCCCGGCCGCGAGTTCGGGTTCACCGTCATGGCCGGCTCGCTGCGGGTGAACAACTGGCACTACCGCTTCACCCCGAACGGCGACGGCACCGACGTCACCGAGTCCTTCGCGCTCGAGCAGAGCCTCGGGACGAGGATCTACTGGGCGATCGCCGGACGGGCCCGGCGGAGGACGAACGTCCGCGGCATGACCGAGACGCTGCAGCGCATCAAGGCCGTGGCCGAGGCGGAGTAGGCGCGGGGCCCTGTACGGGCCGGTCGTCGCGCCAGGCCTCGATCCTCTCAGCCCACATCGCGGCGATCGTCCGGTAGGCGGCCGGGCCGGCGTGCAGCCCGTCCACGGTGCGGGACCCGGCGAACAGGCGCGAGGTGTCGACGAACTCCACCGAGTGCCCGCGGGCCCGGTGCGCGGCGGCGACGCCCGGGGAGAGCCGGGCCAGCTCCGCGCGCGCCGCACTGTGGCGGGGCAGCGGTGCCCACACCCCGGCCATCACGACGTGCGTGTCCGGTGCGGCGGCGAAGATCGTCGTGAGCAGCGCGTCCAGACGCCGGGCGACGGTCGCCCCGGACGCCCCGCCGAGCAGGTCGTTCGTGCCGGCGTGCAGCAGGACCACGTCCGGGTCCGCGGCCAGCACCCAGCCCCCGGCCGACGGGGCCATCCGGGCCGCGGTGGTGCCGGACCGGCCCTCGTGGTCGCGGTCGGGCAACGCCGGCGGGCCGCCGGAGCGCGAGCCGACGTAGTCGACCCGGATCCCGTCCGCGGTCAGGCGCTGCCACAGCGGCAGCCGGTACCCGGCGGTGGACACGCTCCCGACGCCCTCGGTGCTCGACGCCCCGAACGGCATCACCCGCAGCGTCCCCGGCGCCGAGGCCCGCACCTCCGGGGCCTGTGGCCGGTCCGCCGGGAGCACCGCGACCGCGCCCAGCGCGGCCACGAGCACGCCCACGATCAGCGTGAGGCGGCGCAGCGGACGGACGGTCCGGTGACGCACGGGTCTCAGACCGCGCCGAACTGCCGGTCGCCGGCGTCCCCGAGGCCCGGGACGATGAACGCGGAGTCGTTGAGCCGCTCGTCGACGCTGGCGGTGACCAGCCGGACGGGCAGGCCGCTGCCGCCGAGGCGTTCCACTCCCTCGGGCGCGGCGAGCGCGCAGATCGCGGTGACGTCGTCGGCGCCGCGCGCGGTGAGCAGCTCGATCGTGCGCACCAGCGAGCCGCCGGTGGCCAGCATCGGGTCCAGCACGAACACCGGGCGCCCGACCAGCGACTCCGGTAGCGACTCCATGTAGGGCACCGGCTGGTGCGTCCTCTCGTCCCGGGCCATGCCGACGAAGCCCATCTGGGCCTCCGGGACCAGGTTCAGCGCGGCGTCGGCCATCCCGAGCCCGGCGCGCAGCACCGGGACCAGCACCGGCGGCGTCGCCAGGCGGTAGCCGACGGTGCGGGCCACCGGGGTGTGCAGCGGGCCCTCGGCGAGCGGCGCGTCCCGGGTGGCCTCGTAGACGAGCATCAACGTCAGCTCGCGCAGGGCCGCACGGAACGTCGCGTTGTCGTTGCGGGCGTCGCGCATGCTGGACAGGCGCGCCCGCGCGAGGGGGTGGTCGACCACACGCACGTCCATGTCCCGCAGCGTAGCCGCGGGCCCGCGGGGATCGGGTGCCTCGTCAGGGCGTCGCCCGGCCGGGCGTCTCGCTCGTCCAGGTCCAGCGCCCGTCGGCGCCGCGGCGGGCCCGCATCCGGTCCTCACACGCCGGGTGCCGTTCGTGCTCGAGACAGCCGGTGGCCGACCATGCGCTGATCACGACCTCGTCGGCGGTGGCGTCGAGGCGCAGGAACGACTTGAACAGCGGCGGGGCGTCGCCGTCGAATAGCACCGACATCAGGTTGTGCCCGGGCGCCGAGCCGCGCGAGGGGAGCCGGAACAGCGCGGGCTCGATGCGTCGCGCCCACACCCCGGGCTCGACGCGCGCGGCCCGCGGCGGATCCATGTGCAGCCGTCTCGCGACCAGTGCGGAGGCCTCGCCCGGGCTCAGGACGAGCCTGCCGAGCCCCAGCCCGAGGATCCGGTCGTAGCGGCGGCTGAAGTAGGCCAGGGAGTCGCCGCGCAGCGGGTAGCAGCGGAACTCGTCCTCGGTGACGGCGACGGGCACGTCGTCGAGGTTGGGGATGGTGTGGGTGGCGGACAGGAACGCGCCGCTGCCCCCGGCCACCAGGCAGAGCAGGGTGCGGCCGTCGTCGAGGGCGAGCGGGTAGCGCTGGTAGGCGTGGTCGTCGCCGCCGATCGCGGCGATGTAGTGGGCCCGCGGGTCGGTGACGATCTCCTCCACCGACCTCGGCCCGCCCGGACGCGGGTCGCGGACCGGGCACGGCTGCGGCGCGGCGTAGGTCAGCAGCGGCTTGCCGGTGAGCAGGATCTTCGGCCGGTCGTCGGAGTGGGAGACCTCGCGCAGCCAGTCGGCCTGGTCGGCGTCGATCCCGCCGTGCAGGCCGGTGTCGATCAGCACCAGGCGGACCGGGCCGGCGTCGATCGCGCAGTAGGGGCCGGGCTGGGTGGCCTGCTGGCCCGGAGCTCCCCGCCAGCGGGCCCGCATCCGCTCGACGTCCGCGGCGGTGCCCCGCGGGGCCCGGCGCCACAGGCGCGCCCTGAGCCACCGCTTCGCGGCCGGGCCGGGGCCGGGGACCCGCGGCGGGCCGTCGTCGGGGGCCTGGCCGCAGAACGTGGCCATGAAACCGGTCAGGTCGTCGTACCAGTCGTGGTTGCCGGGCAGGCCGTAGATCGGGCCCGGGTAGCCGGTGTAGGGACGGTGCAGCCGGTTCTCGTACTCGGCGACGCCGCCCGCGGGGTAGATCACGTCGCTGACGACGACGGCCAGGTCGGTGTCGCCCGCCACCCGCTCCAGCACCGGCGGCACGACGTACTGCGACGCGTCGCCCTCCCCCGGGTCGCCGAGCAGCGCGACCGAGATCTGCTCGCGGTCGGCGAAGCGGTCCACGACCCGGGTGCGCAGGTTCCGCGCCGGGTCCTGCGGGCCGTCGTCCATCCGGCGCAGCCAGGCGGTGCGGATCGCGTCGGTCGGGTCGCCGAGGAGCTTCGCGACGACGTCGTTGCGCGAGTCCCACAGCGGCCCCGGCTGCAGCCAGCGCGGCAGCCACCGCCACCAGATCGGCACCGGCGGCTGCGGTGGCACGCGGGCCGCGAACTCCCCGATCTCCGCGCACTCCCAGCCGGCCTCGCGTTCCCCGGCGCGCGACGGGGCGGCCGCGTCGGGTCCGACCGGCAGCGGGACCCGGCTCCCGGCCGCGCTCACCGGCAGAACTCCACGATCGCGGCGGCCAGCTCCGGCCCGGCGTCCTCCTGCAGGAAGTGCCCGGCCCCGGCGATCGTCGGGTGCTGCCGCGCGGCGGCGCCGGGGAGCTCGCGGGCCAGCACCGCCCGCATCGGCCCGGTGATCGGGTCGGAGTCGGAGAACGCGAGGAGCACCGGGACGTCGAGGCGGCGCAGCACGTCCCAGGCCGCGCGGTTGGGCCCGGTCGACGGGTCGTCCGGGCGGGTCGGCACCAGGAGCGGCATCGCCCGCGGGCCGGCCGCGTAGGACAGGTCCGGGAACGGGGCGGCGTAGGCGGCGCGCACGTCGTCGGACATCGGCCGCAGGCACCCGGACCCGACGAGACGGGCCACGTCGAGCGTCCCGGCCGCGCCCGCCTTCTCCACCGCCCGGCGGAAGCTCCACCAGACCTCGGGCATGTCGTGGTCCCCGGTCGGAAGCCCGGTGTTGGCCGCGACCACGCGGGCGAACCGGTCCGGGTGCTCGGCGAGCAGGCGCAGGCCGATCAGCCCGCCCCAGTCCTGCCCGACCAGCGTCACCCCGCGCAGGTCGAGCACGTCGAAGACCAGCTCCCGGACCCACTCGACGTGCCGGGCGTAGCTGTGGTCGGCGATCTCGGCCGGTTTGTCCGACCGGCCGAAGCCGACCAGGTCCGGCGCGATCACCCGCAGGCCCGCCCCGGCCAGCACCGGGATCATCGTCCGGTAGAGGAACGACCAGGTCGGTTCGCCGTGCAGGAGCAGCACGGGCGGGCCGTCCTCGGGCCCGGCGTGCGCCCACGCCATCCGGAGCGTCCCGCCGTCGCCGTCGCGCACCTGCGCGTGACGGTGGGCGATGTCGGGTCCCGGGAGGCCGGTGAACCGCGCCTCGGGTGTCCGGAGGGTGCGCATGGAGGAGATCCTGACATCCGGCACCGACATCGCGGCCGGTCGGCGGCCCGGAGAACCTCGACACGAGAGTGTGTCAGCGTTCACGCCATGTGATCGGTAATCGTCCTCCGACGGGTGAGGCACTGGGCGGCCCGAGCGCCCATCTGGTCCGCCCGGGTGATCTTCGGACCACCCCGGAAGGCATTGCGTAGCAGCCGATCCACGGAAGAATCAGCGGTGACCATGAGTTGCTGATCATGCACCCTCCGCTCCCTCGGTCGCGTGACGCACTGCAGTGCGTGCCAAGATCAGCACTCGCGGTCGCCGAAATCAGGATTCACCTGACCCGAACGGGTGGTATGGCCGAAACGGTGTCACACCGGAGCCCCCGCCGACGCTGTACTAGATGACGAGGAGGTGATCCGGTGCCGGAGAACACGACTTCCGAAGAGGCGACTTTGATCGCTGCGGCGGAAAGGCTTACACAGTGCGACGGGTACGTCGTTCTGGCGGTGGACCCGCAGACCGGGGAGGTGGACGCACACGGGCCGTTCGACGGGATGACGGCGACGGTGAAGGCGGACCAACTCCGACGGGACTTCGACCGCGGGGGACTCGAAGACGTCTCCATCGGCGTGGTGCGTCTGCACAGCCAGGCCTGACCCGCTCGCGGGTCGGGCACGGCGGGCCGCTCCCGGCTCAGGCGGGGAACGGTCCACGGGGGGATCGCGGTCTCGGTGACGCGACGAACGGGGCGGGTCGGTACTCGGCGCAGATCGCCGGGCACCCGACGGTGCCTCGTCCGTACGGCGCAGACGACGGTTGATCCATCCGGCGCAGACGGCGTCGCCGCAGGGCGGCCGCCGGTCCCGACCGGACGGCCGGGCCGAGGCGGCGAACCGTCGGGGTCCGACGCTAGGCTCGCGGACGTGGCAAGCGACATCGTCCCGATCCAGCTCGCCCTCACCCGGGGTGACGTGGTCACCCTGTGGGCGCCCCGGTGGCGCGAGGACGGTGAGGAGTGGGAGGCCTTCCTCGGCGACGAGGAGGCCGTGTTCGGTTTCGACGAGGTGGCCGGGATGGCCGCCTACGTCCGGACCGCCCCGGAGCACGACCTCACCGACCATCCCGCGTGGTCGGTGGTGCCGACGCTGTCGGTCGGTGAGCTGACCCCGGACGAGAACCACCGGTTCGACGTCGTCGGCCTCCCCGAGGTCGCCGCCGGCGACCCGGACGGCTGGACGATCTCCGAGCTCGACGAGACGGTCGCGATCATCCGGTCGCTGGCCGAGGTCTGCGACCTGGACAACGTCACCCGGATCCTGGACGGCGAGCCCGGCTTCGACCTGCTCCGCCAGGGCGCGGTCGCATTCGCCGGCCGTGAGGGCGCCAAACAGTGGTCCGCGCTGTCGGAGACCATCGGCGAGAGCTGGGACGAGGTCGTCGACACACTCGACGAGCTGGTCGCGACGCCGAAGATCGACGAGTCCGCGCTGGAGAAGTCGCGCGCCGAGGCCGTCGCGCTGGCCGAGGCCGACGACGGCGTCCCGGACGAGGACGACCTCGACGACGCCGAGCTGGAGGCCGAGGGTCACGGCGCCGTCGTCGACTCCCCCGACGCGCCGGACGAGCCGGTCGGGTTCTGGGGTGAGGTCGGCATCGACCCGATCCGCATCGAGACCTCCGACGGCGAGGTCGTGACGCTGCGCTGCTACCTCGACGACAAGCCGGTGTTCCTCGGCTCGGCCGGGAGGATCGACGTCTTCTCCTCCGAGCGGGCGCTGGTGCGCGCGCTGGCCGACCCGGACGGCGAGGTCGTGACGAACTCCGACCTGGCCGCGGCGTCGACGTGGCAGGAGGTGCTCGACGCCGCCCACGTCGGGGAGCTGACCGCGACCGTCGAGGACATGAACACCTACGTGCTGACCGGCATCGGCGAGGACCTGGCCGAGGGCGTGCTGGACATGGACCCGGTCCAGCTGGACCTGGCCTCGGAGCTGCTGCTCGACGTCGGCGAGTGGGCCGGGGACCCGGAGCCCGCCGAGGCCCTGGTCGAGTCGTCGCGGCTGGGGTGGCTGGTGTCGTTCATCGTCCGCCCGGACCCGACCCGGATGGCCCCGAGCCCGCCGTTCGGCCCCGAGGCGGCGCAGTGGGGCGAGCTCGTGGCGACCCTGCGCGGGCGGCTGCGTCAGCGCTGATCTCCCCCCTCGCCGGAGGGAACTGCGCGGCCTCGGCCGCCGCCCAGGCCCGCCTCGCGGGCCAGGAGGCCGAGCTGGGTGCGGTTGTCGCAGGCCAGCTTGTCCAGGGCGCGGGAGACGTAGCCCTTCACCGTCGCCTCGGTGAGGTGCAGCGACCGTCCGATCGCGGCGTTCGTGGCGCCGTCGGCGAGCAGGGCGACGACGTCGTGCTCCCGCTCGGTCAGTGCCGCCAGCCTGCGACGGGCGGTTCTGCGGGCGTCGCGTTGCCCGGCCGTGCCGGTGACCAGTGAGCGGGCCGCGGAACGCGTCATCACGGTGTGCCCCTCGGCGGCGACCCGGACCAGTCCGGCCAGCTCGTGCGGCGGCGTCGACTTGAGCAGGTAGCCCGCGGCGCCGGCGCGCAGGGCGCGGTGGACGTGGTCGTCGCCGTCGAACGTCGTCAGGGCGACGACCGGCGGCGGGTCGGGCAGTGCGGCGATCCGCCCGATCGCGACCAGCCCGTCGACTCCGGGCATCCGCAGGTCCATCAGCACGACGTCCGGGCGGTGCCGCACGACGGCCTCGACCGCCTCGGCGCCGTCCGCGGCCTCGGCGACGACCTCGATGTCCCCGGCCGCCCCGAGGATCGTGCGCAGGTGCGCGCAGACCATCAGCTCGTCGTCGGCGACGACGACGCGCAGCACCGGCCCGTCCGCCGCGGTGGCGGGGCCGCTCCCCGGCGCGGTCATCGCCGCACCGGTCCGGGCACGGCGGAGGACGGGACCGTCGCCGTCACGACGAATCCGCCGTCCGCGGACGACCCGTGCTCCAGCGTCCCGCCCAGCAGCTCCACGCGTTCCCGCAGACCACGCAGGCCACTGCCGGTACCGGTGGCGGCCAGGTCGGTGACGGCCGGGGCGGGGGCGGCGGGGGCGGAGTTGCGGACCTCGACCGCGACGACGTCCGGGCCGCGGCGCACCGCAACGGCCGCCTCGGATCCGGGGGCGTGCTTGTGCACGTTCGTCAGTCCCTCCTGCACCACCCGGTGCACCGCCCGCGCGACCGACGCCGGCAGGTCCGCAAGGCCGTCGAGTCCCTCGGCGCGCACCCGCAGCCCGGCGGCGCGGGAGGACTCCAGCAGCTCGTCGAGCTCCGGCGCACCCGCCTCCGGGCCCACCCGGGGCGAGGTGGCGAGCCGGGCCCCGCCGCCTCCACCCGGCCCGGGCGCCCGCAGCACACCGACGACCTCGCGCAGCTCGTCCAGCGCCGTCACGCCCGCCCCGCGCAGTGCGGCCGCGGCCTCGCGGGTGGCCGGGTCGGTCGCGGCCACCTCCAGTGCACCGGCCTGCAGCACCATCAGCGAGACCCGGTGGCTGACGACGTCGTGCATCTCCGACGCCAGGCGCGCCCGTTCCTGCGCCCGTGCCCGCTCGGCGAGCAGATGCTGCTCGCGGTCGCTGCGCTCGGCGCGTTCGCGCAGGTCGGCCAGGTTCTGTCGGCGGGCCTCCACGAACCGCCCGGCCAGCGCCGGGACCGCGGAGGCGAGCAGGCCAAGCGCGATCGTGTCCAGGGCCGGGGCCCACGGCCGCACCGCGATCACCACCAGCGCCCCGACGATCAGCCACGGTGCCCGTCCGCCGCGCAGCTGCACGAGGATGAACACCACCGTGGCGGTCGCGGCGGGCAGCAGCGGGTTGCCGGTCAGCGTCGGCGACGGGACCAGCAGCCCGGGCGAGACCAGCTCGCTGCCGGTGAACGCGAGGCCCGCGGCGAGCATCAGCCCGGAGACCACGAGCGGGGCGCGGATCGCGAACAGCAGCGCGAGGTCGCAGACGATCTGCAGCACCAGTCCGGCGTACGGGCCGGCCGCGCCGGTGGTCCGCCCGCCCACGACGGCGGCGAGCACGTCCAGACCGGTGAACAGCACCGTCGCGCCGACGACGAGCACCGCGACCCAGCGGGCCGGCCACAGCCCGGGCCGCGGCCAGCCCGACGGGTCCCCACCGGTGCGGGCCCCGGAGGGGCGGAACGCGGCGAGCCCGGTGGACTCCAGCCAGGCCCGCCACGGTCCCGCAGCCGCACGGCGCGGCGCGCTCGGAGCGGGGCTGTCGGTCACGACGGTCACGGTATCGGCGTAGTACACGGACCTGCCGTCATCGCCGACCCACGGCCCACCCGGTACCGACTTTCGTCGCAGGCCGCCGGGTCGTTCCGCGAGCTCCGCTCAGTCCGCCATCAGCGCGGCGTAGCCCGGCTTGATCACGTCGGTGATCAGCGCGAGCCGCTCGTCGAACCCGATGAACGCCGACTTCATCGCGTTGACGGTGAACCACTGCAGCGTCGGCCAGTCGTAGCCGAACGTCTCCACGAGGTCGGTCATCTCGCTGGTCATCGTGCACGCCGACATCAGGCGGTTGTCGGTGTTGACCGTGACCCGGAAACGCAGCCGCGTGAGCAGCCCGATCGGGTGCTCGGCCAGCGACGGTGCCGCACCGGTGTGCACGTTGGACGTCGGGCACATCTCCAGCGGCACCCGCATGTCGCGGATGTAGGCGGCGAGCCGGCCCAGCCGCGGCGGTTCCCCCGGGTCGTCGGCGACTCCGATGTCGTCGACGGTCCGCACGCCGTGCCCGAGGCGGTCGGCGCCGCACCACTGGATCGCCTCCCAGATCGACGGCAGCCCGAACGCCTCGCCGGCGTGGATCGTGACGTGCGCGTTCTGCTGGCGGACGTACTCGAACGCGTCCAGGTGCCGGGTGGGCGGGAATCCCTTCTCGGCACCGGCGATGTCGAACCCGACGACGCCCTCGTCGCGATAGCGCACCGACAGCTCGGCGATCTCCCGCGACCGCGCGGCGTGCCGCATCGCGGTGAGCAGGGCCCCGATCCGGATCGTGCGCCCGCTCGCCGCGGCGAGCTCGGTGCCGGTGCGGAACCCCGAGAGCACCGACTGGACGACGGTGTCGAGGTCCAGTCCCTTGTCGACGTGCAGCTCCGGGGCGAACCGGATCTCGGCGTAGACGACGCCGTCGGCGGCCAGGTCCTGCGCCGCCTCGGACGCGACGCGGGCCAGCGCCTCGGGGGTCTGCATCACCGCGACGGTGTGCCCGAACGTCTCCAGGTAGCGCTCGAGCGCCCCGGAGTGCGCCGCGCCGAGGAACCAGGCGGCGAGCTCGGCCGGGTCGGTCGTGGGCAGGTCCCGGTAGCCGGCGGCCTCGGCCAGCTCGATCACCGTGGTGACCCGTGGGCCGCCGTCCAGGTGATCGTGGAGCAGTACCTTGGGAGCGGTCCGGATGGTCTCGGCGGTCAGCGGAGCAGCCACGGCCGGAACGGTAGAACATGCTGGTGGGCAGCCCGATCCGGGTCGCCCGGTACGCCCGTACGGCCCAACCCGGTGACCGTCCGTCGACCCCCGGACGGCGGTCGCTACCCTCTGAGTACTCCCCATCTGGCTCAGAGGAAACGCGGCGGTGCCATGAGCGACAACTCGAACCTCTCGTTCGACCGGATGCGCGGCATGCTGACGCGTGCGGCCGAGATCCGCGACAGCGAACAGCAGCAGATCTTCGACTCCCTGGACGAGATCCACGCCCGCCTCGCGGCGCTGGACGCCATCGGCACCGTCCGCAAGAAGCTCACCGAGCTCCCCGACCGGGCCGAGGTCGGCGTCCTGGCCGAGCGTCTCGACGAGACCGTGTCCAAGCTGGACAACCAGGAGGTCGCGCTCGGCGCGATCACCCGCGCGATCGAGTCCCTCCCGGACAAGCTGGCCAAGCCCTTCGCCCAGCTCGACGGCCGCCTCGACGGCATGGGCGGACGCCTCGAGGGCGTCTCCGGCCGGATGGACGGCCTCGACGACCGCCTCGGCGGGCTGCACAAGCGCCTCGACGACCTGGACAACCGCCTCGACCGGCACGAGATGCGCCTCGACGCGATGCCCAACGCCGTCGCCACCCCGATCAAGGAGCGCGTCGACGGCATCGAGCGCCAGGTCAAGGACCAGCTCGACGCAGCCGTGCACTCGTTCGAGGAGACCGGCGAGGGCCTGCGCAACCTGCTCGGCGACACCTCGGTCGGCCTGCACCGCCGCCTCGAGGACCTGGCCGGGCGCCCGGCCGTCGACCCGACGCCGGCGTTCGACGCGCTGACCGAGCGGATCGACGCGCTGACCGAGAAGCTCGAGCAGATCGGCGGCCGCCTCGACTCGGTCGAGACCGGGCTCGACGGGAAGATCGGCGAGATCGGCGGGTCGGTCGACTCGCGGCTCGGCGAGATCGACTCCGCGCTGCGAGCCCGCCCGGACACCTCGTCGGTGACCGAGCTGGTGGCCAGGGCCAACGAGGAGTCCGAGCGCCGCAACTCCAGCCAGCTCGACGAGGCCATGGCCACGTTCGCGGAGCTGATCATGGGCCGCGGGGCGCAGTACTCCCAGCAGCAACCCCCGCCGCCGCCCCGCCCGGCGCAGCGCCGGGCCGCCCGGGCGAAGGCCGGAGCGGTGAAGAGCCAGAACGGCGCCTCGGCCTCCGACCTGGTCGGCGACGACCCGGACGACTGAGCCCCACGCGTCCGTAGAGCACCACCGGCTGCCGCACCCCGTGCACGGGGTGCGGCAGCCGTGTGCGATCCACAGCAGGTCACCGACGAGAGCTCCACCTTCGGGCCGGAGGTGGAGCTCGACGGTCTCGCGGCCCGGCTGACCTGACCTCGCACAGGTTCCGGTGTCCTCGCACAGGGTCGAACCTGTGCGAGGACACCACAGGGTGTGCGAGGTGGGCGCGTCAGCGGCGGGAGAAGCGCTTGAACACCGTGTCGAGCTCGGCCACGCGCAGGACGCGCATCATCAGGACCGTCACCGGCAGGGCGATCACCGCGCCGACGGCGAGGAGGACCCACGCCTGTCCGACCGGGGGCCAGCCGTCGAGCGGCCCGTTGGCCAGCAGCCGTCCGACCACCCAGGCCAGGGCCGCGCCGACGACCGAGGCCGCGGTCGTCCGCCAGAGCGTGGAGAGCACCTCGCGGGTGCGGACCCGGCCCAGGCGCCGCGCGAGCAGCACCTGCCCGATGACGGCCCCGACGACGAAGGAGACCCCGTTCGCCGCGGCGAGGCCGAGCACCACCTGCTCCGGCGGCAGCAGCACCGGGCACAGCAGCAGGAGCGGGATCTTCACCACGATCATGCCGATCTGGATCAGCGTCGGGGTGCGGGAGTCGGTCATCGCGTAGAACACGCGCATCTGCAGCATCGTCACCGCGTAGGGCAGCAGCCCGAACGCCGAGGCGGCGACGGTCGCGCCGAGGCGTGACGCCCCGGTCCCGCTGCCGGCACCGATCGAGAACAGGGCGACCCCGAGCTCGGTGCCGAACACCGTCAGCAGGGCCGCGATCGGGATCAGCCCGACCGTGGACAGCCGCGCGCCCAGCGACAGGTCGGTGGTGACCTGGCCGGTGTTCCCCTCGGCCGCGGCCCGGCTCATCCGGGGCATCAGCGCGGTCAGCAGGGACACCCCGAGCACGCCGTACGGGACCTGGAGCAGCAGCCACGCGTTCTGGTACGTCGAGACCGAACCGCCGTCGGCGCCCGCCGCGACGCGGGTGGTGACGATGTAGCCGGCCTGCCCGGCGAGCACGTAGCCGACGATCCACAGCGCCATCCCGCCGGCGAGCGTCAGGCGCGGGTCCCAGCCCCACGACGGCCGGTAGCGGAACCCGATCCGGCGCATCGCCGGGATCAGGACGACGGCCTGCACGACGATGCCCAGCGTCGTCCCCAGACCCAGGACCAGCAGCTTCGGGTCGCCCATCCGGACCGGATCGGTGGAGATCTCGCCGGGGACGAACACGTAGACGCCGAGCACGAGCAGCATCACGACGTTGTTCAGCACCGGCGCCCAGGCGAACGGGCCGAACACGCCCTTGGAGTTGAGCACGGCCCCGAGCAGCGCACCGATGCCGTAGAAGAAGATCTGCGGCAGCAGCAGCCAGGCGAACGCCGTCGCCAGCTCGGGGTTCGCCTGGCCGGAGTCGCCGGAGCCGAGATAGAGCCGGGTCAGCAGCGGCGCGGCCAGCATCGCGATCAACGTCGCGACGAACAACCCCACCCCGACGACGGTGAGCAGCCGCCGGGTGAACGCGTCACCGCCGTCGGCGTCGTCGGTCTGCGCGCGGACCAGCACCGGGATCATGACGCTGGTCAGCACGCCACCGAGCAGCAGCTCGTAGACGATGTTGGGCAGCGTGTTCGACACCGTGTAGGAGTCGTTGACGACGGCCAGCCCGAGGACGGCGACGAGCGCGAGGTTGCGCAGGAAGCCGGTCAGGCGGCTGACGAGGCTGGCGATCGCGATCAGGCTCGACGACCGGACGAGCGACCCGGCCCCCTCCGAGGCCGAACCCGAAGCCGAACCCGGGTCCGAGTCCGGGGCGGGCGCTGTGCGGACCGGGTCCAGCGGCGCCGTCGGGTCCTCGCCGGGGGTCACCGGCCGGGAGACCGGCACCGTCACCTCGCCCGCGTTCTCGGGCGGGACCGGGCGCGGCGAAGTCCCCCCTGGTCCAGGGGGCATCGGGGGACGTCGATCCTCACGCATCGTCGCCCATCGTGCCGGATCCGTGCCGGGGTTCTCTCAGCCGCCTCCGGCCGCCGCCCCTTTCGTCCGGACCCGTGCCGTCCGTCCCCTCCACCCCCGCGTCCCGCCGCGATCACGGGTGTCCGCCCGGCGCGTTGTGGGCCCGTATCGCCCCCGCGGGTGTACGCCCCGGCGGGGGTCAGGCGGGTCGCAGGGTGTCCAGGACCAGGGTGCGGGCGACGCGGTCGCCCGGGTCGTTCGTGATCAGCAGTGCGGCGCCCTCGAGCGCGGCGCGGGCGGACGGGATGCGGTCCGGGGTGTCGGTGTGCAGCTCGGCCAGCGGGGTGCCGGGCTTGACCGGGTCGCCGGGCTCGACGAGCAGCCGCACACCGGCGGCGGCCTGCACCGCGTCCTCCTTGCGGGCCCGCCCGGCGCCCAGGCGCCACGCCGCGGTCCCGACCGCGAGGGCGTCCGCGCCGGTGAACACGCCGTCGCGCTCGGCGACGACGGTCTCGACGTGCCGGGCGACCGGCAGCGCCGCCGACGGGTCCCCGCCCTGCGCGGCGATCATCGCCTCCCACACCGGGTACGCCTCGCCCGCGGCGAGCACGCGGGCCGGGTCGACGCCGGTGATCCCGGCCAGGGCGAGCATCTCCCGGGCCAGCGCCACGGTCAGCTCGACGACGTCGGCCGGGCCGCCGCCGCGCAGCACCTCGACCGACTCGGCGACCTCCAGCGCGTTGCCCACCGCGCGGCCCAGCGGGCGCGACATGTCGGTGAGCAGCGCCGTCGTCGGGAGACCGTGGGCGGCGCCGATCGCGGTCATCGCGTCGGCGAGCTCGCCGGCCCGGGCGCGGGTCTTCATGAACGCCCCGGTCCCGACCTTGACGTCGAGCACCAGCCCGCCGGTGCCCTCGGCGATCTTCTTGCTCATGATCGAGCTGGCGATCAGCGGCACCGACTCGACGGTGCCGGTGACGTCGCGCAGCGCGTAGAGCTTGCGGTCGGCCGGGGCCAGCGCCGGCGTCGTCGCACAGATCACCGCGCCGATCGACGCGAGCTGCGCGGTGATCTCCTCGACCGAGAGCGACGCACGCCAGCCCGGGATCGACTCCAGCTTGTCCAGCGTCCCGCCGGTGTGCCCGAGCCCGCGGCCGGACAGCTGCGGTACGGCGGCGCCACAGGCCGCGACGAGCGGGGCCAGCGGCAGGGTGATCTTGTCGCCGACGCCGCCGGTGGAGTGCTTGTCGACCAGCGGGCGTCCGACGTCACCGAGCTCCAGACGCTCACCGGAGTCGATCATCGCCTGGGTCCAGCGGGCCGTCTCGCGCCCGTCCATGCCGTTGAGCAGGATCGCCATCGCCAGTGCGGCCATCTGCTCCTCGGCGACCTCGCCGCGGGTGTAGGCGCCGACGACCCAGTCGATCTGCTCGCCGGTGAGCTCGCGGCAGTCCCGCTTGGCCGTCACCACGTCGACGGCGCTGTACGTCGGCACCGGAGCCACCTCCACGTCGGCCCAGCCGACACCTCGGATCACGAACGGTCCGACGGTAGATCAGCCGGCCCGAACGCGTCCGGGAGCACCTCCGACATCGGCCGGGGTCCGCGCGGGGTGTCGCACAGGCAGTCCGGCCCGCCGAACTCGTAGAGCACCTGACGGCAGCGCCCGCACGGCATCAGCAGCGTGCCCTCACCGGAACGGCAGGCCAGCGCGACGAGGCGCCCGCCGCCGGTCAGGCGCAGCTGCCCGGCCAGCGTCACCTCGGCGCAGACCCCGAGCCCGTACGAGGCGTTCTCGACGTTGCACCCGGTCACGACGCGACCGTCGTCGCACAGGGCGGCGGCCCCGACCAGCAGCCCGGAGTAGGGGGCGTAGGCGGACGCGGCGGCGTCGACCGCGGCGGCCCGCAGCGCGTCCCAGTCGGGCACGGAACCCGCCGTTCCCTCCGGGGAGGGCCGCGCGGCGCGCCGGGCCGCGCGGACCGCCGCCGGGTCCTCGTCGCCCAGGATGTCGCGCCCGGCCCCGCTCGGTCCGCCGCCGGCCATCAGGAGCCCTCCCCGCGCCGGTACTCCGCGCCCAGGGCCGCGGGTGGTCGCAGACGTTGCGACGCCGCCGCGAGCACGACCAGCGTCACCAGCTGCGGGGCGTAGGTGGCGAACTCGGTGGGGACGGTGTCGATCGCCCAGTACAGCGCGTAGACGGCCAGGCCCGCGACCAGCGCGATCGCCGCCGGCACCCAGCGCCGCCGGGCCACCCACAGCACCGCGATCACGACGGCGAGCAGCGTCGCGCCGTAGAGCAGCGCGTGCACGGCCTCGCCCCCGGCGCGCAGCTGCAGCCCGTCGACGTAGCCGAACAGTGCCGACCCGGCCAGCAGCCCGGCCGGACGCCAGTTGCCGAAGATCATCGCGGCGAGCCCGATGTAGCCGCGCCCGCCGACCTGGTTCTCCAGGTAGCCGAGCTGGCCCGGGTTGAGCACGAGCGCCGCACCGCCCAGGCCGGCCAGCGCCCCGGAGACGACGACGCCGGCGTACTTGTGGGCGACGACGTTCACCCCGAGCGACTCCGCCGCCACCGGCGACTCCCCGGCCGAGCGCAGCCGCAGCCCGAACGCCGTCCGCCACAGCACCAGGTAGCTGATCGGCACCAGCGCCACCGCGATCAGCACCAGCGGCGTCAGGCCGGTGACCAGCCCGCCGAGGAGCCCGGCGGCGTCGGAGACGAACACCCGTTGCTGTTGCTCCACCGACTGCAGACCCTCGGACAGCCCGGGGACGGAGAACTCGGTGAAGCCCGGCACCCGGGGCGACTCGCGCGGGTTCTGCGACACCGGCTCGAACAGCAGCGTCGACAGGTACTTCGTCAGCCCCAGCCCGAGCAGCGTGATCGCGACGCCGGAGACGATGTGGTTGACGTTGAACGTCACCGTGGCGACGGCGTGCAGCAGCCCGCCCAGGGCGCCGAACGCCAGCCCGCCGACGAGCGCCGCCCACGGGCCCCACTGGTAACCGGCCCACGCCGCGCCCCAGGTGCCCAGCACCATCATGCCCTCGAGGCCGATGTTGATGATCCCGACGCGTTCGGCCCAGAGCCCGCCGAGCGCGGCGAACAGGATCGGCAACGCCAGGCGGACGGCCGCCTCGGAGGTGCCGCTGGAGGTCAGCTGGGTCTGCCCGGTCAGCGTCACCGTGATCGCGAGGACCAGGACGAGGACGACGGCGAGCAGGATCGGGCGGGCCCAGCGCGGCGGGCGCCACGAGGTGGCCCGGTCCATCAGCGCGGTCACGACGTCACCCCGGCCGGTCGCGGCGCGACCGGGGCGGCCTCGGCGACCCGGCGCTGCTCGGCGCGCAGGTCGACCCGGCGCACCACCTCGTAGGCCACGACCACCGACAGCACGATCAACCCCTGCATGATCAGCACGATCTCCCGCGGGATGCCGACGACGTCGAGCGCGACCGCGGACTTGTCCAGATAGGCCCACAGCAGCGCACCGAGCGCGATGCCGACCGGGTGGTTGCGGCCGAGCAGCGCGATCGCGATACCGGTGAACCCGTAGCCCGACGGCGACGTCAGCGTGTAGGCGTGGTCGCGCCCGAGCAGCTCCGGCAGCCCGACCAGCCCGGCGACCGCGCCCGAGCTCAGCAGCGCGATCAGCACCATGCGCCGCGCGTTCACCCCGCCGGCCGCGGCCGCCGTCGGCGACTGGCCCGAGGCCTTGAGCTCGAAGCCGAACCGGGTGCGCCCGAGCAGGAACCAGTAGCCGACACCGAGCACGGCGGCGACCAGGATCATCCCGAACAGCGTCCCGGACTCCCCCAGCGTCAGTCCGGGGAACCAGCCGCTGGGCGCGATCGGCGGCGTGGTGATGTTGTTGCCCTCCAGCTGCCCGAACGTGTCGGTGCTGATCAGGTAGGCGATCAGGCCGGTCGCGACGGCGTTGAGCATGATCGTCGAGATCACCTCGCTGACCCCGCGGTAGGCCTTGAGCAGCGCCGGGACCGCGACCCACGCCGCCCCGGACAGCGCGGCCACGGCGATGATCACGATCGTGTGCAGCACCGGTGGCAGCGGCAGCGTTCCGCCGACGATCGCGGCCATGCACGCCGCGACCCGGAACTGGCCCTCGACGCCGATGTTGAACAGCTTCATCTGGAAGCCGATCGCCACCGCGAGCGCGGCGATGTAGTAGACGGCCGCCGAGTTGACGGTGTCCACCGCGACCGTGCCGGACCCGAGCTGGGAGATCATCACGCCGAACGCCTGCAACGGCGAGTCGCCGCTGACCAGCAGCGCGACCGCGCACAGCAGCGCCGCGACCAGCACCGCCAGCGCCGGCGCGAGCACCGCCGAACGGATCTTCGCTGTAGTCATGCCGCCTCCGCGGGAAAGAGCACGTCGGCGGTGGTCACGCCGTCGCCCCCGTCATCGCCGTGCCGAGCTGTTCGGGCGTCACGGTGGCCGGGTCGGCGGTGCCGACGAGACGGCCGTCGAGGATCACCGCGAGGGTGTCGGACAGGCCGATCAGCTCGTCGAGGTCCGCGCTGACCAGCAGCACCGCCAGTCCCGCCGCACGTGCGCGGCGCAGCTCCTCCCAGATCCCGGCCTGCGCCCCCACGTCGACGCCGCGGGTCGGGTGTGCGGCGACGAGCAGCACCGGGTCCCCGGAGAGCTCGCGGCCGACGACGAGCTTCTGCTGGTTTCCCCCGGACAGGGCACCGGCGGTGACGTCGATGCCCGGGGTGCGGACGTCGAAGTCGGCGACGATCCGTTCGGTGTCGGTGCGCGCGGCGGTCCGGTCGATCAGCCCGCGCCGTCCGATCGGGGCGCGGCTCTGGAACCCGAGCACGCGGTTCGCCCAGAGCGGCTGCTCGGGCAGCAGCGCGTGCCGCGAGCGGTCCTCCGGGACGTAGCCGACGCCGGCCTCGCGCCGCGCCATCGTGTCGGCGCCGCTGACGTCGACGCCGCCGAGCAGGATCCGTCCCCGCGTCCCCCGGCGCATGCCCATCACCGACTCGACGAGCTCGGTCTGGCCGTTGCCCTCGACCCCGGCGATGCCCAGCACCTCACCGGCGTGCACGACCAGGTCGATCCCCCTCAGCAGGTCGCGCCCACCGGCCGGGTCGGACAGCCCGAGCCCCTCGACGCGCAGCACCTCGCGGTCGGTGACGCCTCCCTCCCGCGTCTGCGGGGTGGGCAGCGTGGAGCCGACCATCATCTCGGCCAGCTCCCGGTTGGTCACCGTCGCCGGGTCGGCCGAGCCGACCGACGTGCCCCGGCGGATGACGGTGATCGTGTCCGCGATCGCGCGCACCTCGTCGAGTTTGTGCGAGATGAACAGGAACGTGAACCCCTGCGCCTGCATCGCGCGCAGGGTGGCGAACAGCTCGTCGACCTCCTGTGGCACGAGGACGGCGGTCGGCTCGTCGAGGATCACCGTGCGGGCGCCGCGGTAGAGGACCTTGAGGATCTCGATCCGCTGCCGGTCGGCCACCCCGAGCCGCTCCACCCGCTCGGACAGCGGTGCGTCGAGCCCGACCGTCGCGGCCAGCTCGGCGACCCGCTCCCGGGCCTTCCGGCCGATCCCGTGCGAGCGCTCGGCCCCGAGCAGCACGTTCTCCGCGACGGTCAGGTTGTCGGCCAGCATGAAGTGCTGGTGCACCATGCCGATCCCGGCCGCGATGGCGTCGGCCGGCGTGCGGAACACGACCTCGGTGCCGTCCACCGAGATCGTGCCCTCGTCCGCGCCCTGCATCCCGTAGAGGATCTTCATCAGGGTCGACTTGCCGGCCCCGTTCTCCCCGCACAGCGCGTGCACCTCGCCGCGACGCACCGCCAGGTCGATGTCGGAGTTCGCCACCACGCCCGGGAACCGCTTGGTGATCCCGCGCAGCTCGACGGCGTACTCGCTCGCCGCGTCCGTGCTCACTTCGTCGACTTCACCTGGATCTGCCCGGCGATGATCGCGGCCTTGTACGCCTCCAGCTGGGGCTTGATGTCGTCGATCTTCCCGCCGGACGTGGAGTAGCCGACGCCGTCGACCTTGAGGTCGAAGCGCTTCGGCAGCGTCGTCAGGTTGTTCGCGGCGACGGCGTTGATGTAGTCGTACACCGAGACGTCCACCCGCTTGATCATCGACGTGATGATGACGTCCTTGACCTGCGCGAGCTGCGGGGAGTTGTACTGGTCGGAGTCGACGCCGATGGCCTGCTTGCCGCCGGTCTGCGCCGCGGAGAACACGCCCTGGTTGGACTTGCCGGCCGCGGCGAACACGATGTCGGAGCCGCCGTCGTACTGGCCCTTGGCGATCTCGGTGCCCTTGGTGGCGTCGTTGAACCCGGTGGTGTCGCCGGCCGGGGAGATGTACTTGGTGTCGACCTGGATGTTCGGCGCGACGGCCTTGGCGCCCTGCTCGTAGCCGGCGGCGAACTTCTGGATCAGCGGGTTGTCCACGCCGCCGACGAAGCCGACCTTGCAGGTCGTGGTCTTGAGCGCGGCCGCGGCACCGACCAGGAACGAGCCCTGCTCCTCGGCGAACACCAGCGGGGTGACGTTGGGCAGCGAGACGGTGTCGTCGTCGACGATCGCGAACCTGACGTCCGGGTTCTGCGCCGCGACGTCGGAGAGCGCGCCGGCGTAGTTGAACCCGACCGCGATGATCGGGTTGTGCCCGCCCGCGACGAGCTGGCGCAGACGGCTCGCGGCCGCGTCCTCGCTCTCGCCGGGCTGGGCGGTGGCCTCGGTCGCCTTCGGCATCTTCAGCTGCGCGGACGCCCGGTCGATACCGGCCGCGGCGGCGTCGTTGAACGAGGCGTCGCCGCGCCCGCCGATGTCGTAGGCCAGGCCCACCTTGAGCTTGCTCGCGTCGGCCCTGGCCGGCTCCGGCGCGGGCTGGGCCGCCGCTCCGGACACCGCGGGCGGCTGGTTGCGGGTGCAGTCCTGCGCCCCGCCCTGCGCGCCTCCCCCGCCGCCGGTGTCCCGGGCACACCCGGCCAGCGCCAGCGCCGCGGTCATCGCGACCGCCACCACCGTCACACCACGTCTCGTCCGCACGTAAAACGCCTCCCCCTCATCAGCCCCGCCGATCGGTCCCCGCGGGACCGTAGTCGTTGCACGCGCGGATGACACCTGTCGAAACGACGCCGTGACCTGATCGCCCGACAACGATCACATGGCGGCACGGGCGTCGGGGCGGTGATGATCGGGCGCCGGGCGGATGGCCGTTGCCCGACATCGGCGGTCCCGGCCGTTGTCGACCCCGGCGGGCGGTACCGTCCGTTCGGCGCAATGACGTGCGACAGGACGGGGTAGGCGATGGACCAGGCGACCGCGACGATCGCGAGCCCTCCGGAGCAGGTGTGGCGGATGGTCACCGACATCACGCGGATGGGCGAGTGGAGCCCGGAGGCGACCGGCGGGCGGTGGCGCGACGGCGCGAGCGGGCCGGAGACGGGCGCGCGGTTCGTCGGCAGCAACCGGCACGGCCGGATCCGCTGGAACACCCACTGCCGGGTCACCGAGTGCGAGCCGCCGTCGCGGTTCACGTTCGTCGTCGGCGAGAGCGCCACCGCCTGGGGCTGGATCCTGGAACCGGACGGCGAGGGCACGAAGGTCACGCACTGGCGCGAGCGCGTCGGGAAGACGAACCCGCTGGTCACGGCCCTGCAGAAGAGCGGGATCATCGGCCGGGACCGCGAGACCCTGATGGCCGACGGGATGCGCCGGACCCTCGACGCCGTCCGCTCGGCCGCCGAACGCGACGCCTGAGCCCGCGGCCGTGCCCGGTGCAGCTCCTCCCGTCCGGCGCGCGGCCCTCCTGACGGTGTCCGTCCTGGTCGGACTCGCGGTGCTCGCGACGGGGCCGGTCGCCTCCGCGGCACCGGCCGCCCGCACCGGATGCCTTGGCCAGGACCTCCCGCCGGGACCGCCCGCGCGGGAGGAGACCGTCGCCGTCGCACCGCTCCCGGTGCCCGACGAGCCGGTCGGCGGTCGTGGGACGGGGACGTGCGCGGACGCCCACGCCGTCGGCGTCGCTCCTCCCCCGCCGGTCGGGATCGCGAGCTACGTCGTGGCCGACCTGGACTCCGGTGCCGTGCTCGCCGTCCGCGCCCCGCACGCCCGGCAGCGCCCGGCGTCGACGCTCAAGCTGTTCCTGGTCCTGGTGGCCACGGCGCGGCTGGACCCCGACCGGGTCGTCACGGCCACCGACGAGGACGCGAACATCGACGGCAGCCGCGCCGGGATCGGCCCCGGCGGCCGCTACACGGTGCAGCAGCTGCTGACCGGGCTGCTCCTCAACTCCGGCAACGACACCGCCTCGGCACTGGCCCGCACGCTAGGCGGGACCCCGGCGACGCTCGCCGCGATGCAGGACACCGCCCGCGAACTGGGCGCGCTGGACACCCGCCCGGCGACACCGTCCGGACTCGACGGTCCCGGCATGTCCTCCTCGGCCTACGACCTGGCGCTCGCGTTCCGTGCCGCCGTCGCCCGCCCGCAGGTCGCCGCCCTGATGCTGACCCGCACCGCCCCGTTCCCCGGCTTCGGGGGCAAGCCCGGTTTCCTGATCGCCAACGACAACCCGCTTCTCGGCACCCCGGGCACGATCGGCGGCAAGACCGGGTTCACCGACGCCGCGCGGCACACGTTCGTCGGTGCGGTGGACCGCGACGGCCGGCGCCTGGTCGTGGTGCTGATGCGCGGCGAGCAGCGCCCCGTCCGGATGGTCGACTCCGCCCGCACGCTGTTGGACTGGGGCTTCACCGTCCCGCGCACCGCGGAGCCTGTCGGCACGCTGGTCGAGCCCGGCACGACGACGGTCGGTGCCGGCGCAACGGTACCCGGCGCGGGGTCACCCGGGGCGGGCCCACCCGGCGCAGGATCACCGTCCACGACCAGGCGGAACGACCCCGCCGACGGCAGCGACCCCGGGGTGACTCTCGTCGTGGGCGCTCTCGCCGTCGTGGCGATCGTCCTGGCCGGCGCCGCCCTGGCCCTCCGCCGCCGACGCCGCGGCTGACCCACGCACCCGCACCCCTGGCCGATCCGCACCCCTACCGTTGGTTCGCACCTCGTGCAGGAGGTGCGAAGGGCCGGCAGGGGTGCGGATCCGGACCATCACGCCTCGCAGATCCGGAGCGCCCGGGCCAGGCGACGGGCCGTCGGGGCGAAGTCGTCGAGGTCGCGCCAGGTCCAGCGGACGACCGCGTGACCCTCGGCGCGGATCAGGTCCTCCCGGATCTTCTCCTCGAAGACCGCGTCCCCCTCACGCTGTCCGGGTCGCAGCGAGCGGCCGTACTTGATCCTGCCGTCGAACTCCCCGACTACGGCCGGGGCTCCGTCCCACCAGAAGTCGACGGTCGCCAGCCAGCCGCCGAACGAGTCGTACACGTGCTGTTGCTGCACCGGCAGTGGGAGGCCCGCCCGGTGGATCGCGACCCGGCTGCGGGACTCGGGCACACCGGTGGCGACCCCGTCGGCGAACCGGGCGACCCGTTCGGCGGCGGCGTTCCCGGTCCGCCCACGCCCGTCCCGGACCGCTGCGAGCAGATCCGGGACGGTGACCGCGAGCCGCTCCCCACCAGGACGCAGGGCGGAGTCCGCCACCACGACCGCCTGCTCGAACGGCACCGTCCGGGCCAGGTCGGCGACCGTGCGCGCGACGGAGGTGACGGCCAGTCCGTCGACCGGTACGACGTCGTCCGAGTCCGCCGGCGCCGCATGGACGTGCAGGCTCGGGGTGCGGCGTCCTCCGTGGCGACGGGTGCGGGTCACGTGCACCTGAGCGAACGAGACATTCCAGAGCCACAGGCCGTGCAACGCGGCCGCCGACTGATGGCTGACGACGGCGTCCGGCGACAGGTGCGGCGCCATCGCCCGCACCCGGACAGCATGTCGTTGCGCCGGATCCCGAAGCCGCGGATCGTCCGCGGCCAGGTACGAGCCACGGCAGGGCCGGACCACGCTCCCGTCGGAACGGGCGCGCCGTAGCTCGGCATCAGTCACTCCCGACGCCACCAGCGCCGATCGGGAAACGGGCATCTCACCTGGAATCCAGTCCATCCACCGAGTCTCGGACCGCCACCGGTCGACGGACCCGTGCATCGCCGGCCTGTGGACAGCCGAACCACAATGTGGACAACCGACCCGGCACGGACCGGAAGGGGCCGGTGCCGGCCCGACCGACTCGGAGGCGAACGGATCCGCACCCCTTTCACCTCTCCGCACCACCTGCGGGAAGTGCGGATCAAGGGCAGGGGTGCGTGTCAGGACGGACGGGGTGCGGCCGATCGACTCGACGGCCCCGTCACGACCCGCCGGGGTCAGCCCCGGCGGCGGCGGGAGCCGAAGGCGCGCAGGCCCAGGAGGCCGGTGACGACACCGGCTCCGACCAGGCCGGCGGTGGCGAGGGCACCCGGGCCCTCGCGGACGACGTACTGCGGGCGGATGACGGCCGGCGACGGGATCTCGCGCGGGTCGTAGTCGTCCTCGTCGGCGCTGGCGGCCCACGCCGTCACGAACAGCAGGAACCGGGACGCGAAGAAGATGAACACCAGCAGACCCAGGATGCCGCCGAACGCGGCGCCGGCAGGCGAGGCCGTCACCGAGCCCAGGTAGTAGACCATCACCTGCTTGAGCACCTCGAAGCCGAGAGCCCCGAACAGCGCGGCCTTCATCGCGCTGCGAATGGTCACCGGCTCGCGTGGCAGGCGGGCGATCACCCAGAGGAAGACCAGCCAGTTCGCGGCGATGCC
Organism: Pseudonocardia sediminis; assembly: GCF_004217185.1. NCBI lineage: Bacteria > Bacillati > Actinomycetota > Actinomycetes > Pseudonocardiales > Pseudonocardiaceae > Pseudonocardia > Pseudonocardia sediminis. The sequence goes on from NZ_SHKL01000001.1 coordinate 5,485,707, forward strand.
GATCACGATCGTCGCCGCCCGGAGCAGGAACAGGGCCCAGCCGACGTCACCGAGTCCGACGAGCCCGAGCAGGAACTTGCCCAGCGAGCCGCCGATCGCGGAGATCGCGAACGACGCGACCAGCGCCAGGCCCAGGCCGACGAGGGCCAGGAGGTCGAACCCGATGCGCTTGAGCATCGGCGGCGCCTCCTCGCGCTGGCCCCACTGCTCGGACAGCGCCTCGCGCAGGTTCGACATCCATCCGATGCCGGAGTAGAGCGCACCGAGCAGACCGACGGTCCCGATCGCGCCGGCCCGGTCGATCGCGGTGTCCACGATGCCGCCCAGCAGGTCGCCGATCCCGGCCGGCGCCGAGGTCCGGATCCCGTCGCGCAACGTCATCAGCAGCTCCGGCGACCCGCGCAGCACGAACCCGGCCACCGCGAACGCGACCATCAGCAGCGGCACCAGCGCCAGGATGCTGAAGTAGGTGATCGCCGCCGCGTAGTGGTCGCCGTGGTTCTCGGTGTAGCGCGCCCCGGCCCGGACCAGGTGGTCCAGCCAGGGGTAGCGCTCGCGCGCCTTCTCCAACGCCGTGGGCTCGGCGTCACCGGTGTCGTCGGACTCGTGCTCGAGCCTCGCTCCCGGCTTCGTGTCGGTCGCCACGGCGGTCCCCCAAAATCATCCGGTCGGCGGTAGGAAGCCGATCCTCTCGTGAACCTGCGCCAATGTCGCGCCGGCGACCTCACGCGCACGGGTGGCACCGCGGGCGAGGAGGCGGTCGAGCTCGGCCGGGTCGTCGAGGTACTCCTGCGCCTGTTTCTGGATCGGGCCCACCGTGTCGGTCACCGCGGCCGCGACCTCGCCCTTGAGGTCGCCGTACCCGCGCCCCGCGAAGTCGGACTCCAGCTCGGCGATCTTCCGGCCGGTCAGCGCGGACAGGATCGTCAGCAGGTTGGACACGCCCGCCTTGTTACCCGCGTCGAAGACGACCTCGCGCCCGGTGTCGGTGACCGCGGACTTGATTTTCTTCGTGGTGGCCTTCGCCTCGTCGAGCAGGAAGACGCAACCGTTGCCGGGCAGCGACTTCGACATCTGCTTCTCCGGCGTCTGCAGGTCGTAGATCTTCGCGGTCTCCCGCGGGATGTAGGGCTCGGGGACGGTGAACGTGTCACCGAACCGGGAGTTGAACCGCTGCGCGAGGTTGCGGGTCAGCTCCAGGTGCTGGCGCTGGTCCTCGCCCACCGGGACCTGGTCGGCCTGGTAGAGCAGGATGTCCGCGGCCTGCAGCACCGGGTAGGTGAACAGCCCGACGGTGGCGCGGTCGGTGCCCTGGCGGGCGGCCTTGTCCTTGAACTGCGTCATCCGGCCGGCCTCGCCGAACCCGGTCAGGCACTCGAGCACCCAGCTCAGCCGGGCGTGCTCGGCGACGTGCGACTGCACGAACAGCGAGCACCGGTCGGGGTCCAGGCCGATGGCGAGCAGCTGGGCCGCGGCCACCCGGGTCCGCCGGCGCAGGAGCTCCGGGTCGTGCTCGACCGTGATCGCGTGCAGGTCGACGACGCAGTAGAACGCGTCGTGGTCGTCCTGCAGGGCCACCCACTGCCGCAGCGCACCGAGGTAGTTGCCGAGTGTGAACGAGTCGGCGGTCGGCTGGATCCCGGAGAGCACCCGGGGGCGGGAGGCGGAGGGCTCGGTCATGACCCCATTGTCCCCACCGGAGGAGTCCGGCCGACAGCCGGTCACGCCCCCGCCGTCCCCGGCGGCGGCTCGACGGAGCCCCGCCCGAACGGGGCCCCGCAGGCCACACAGTCGAGCCGGACCCGCAGTGAGCGGCCGCAGGCGCGGTGGGAGATGTCGAGATCGACCGGCGCACCGTCGACGGCCTGCCAGCGGTTCGCCCAGTCGACCAGGCAGGCGTGGATCTGGAACCCGGCCCGGCCCTTCTCGGTCAGCCGGTAGCCGTGGTCGCCGGTGCGGACCAGGATCCCGAGCTCGACGAACCTCCGCAGCCGGTCGGCCAGCACCTCCGGCGAGATCGACAGGTGGGCCTCGAAGTCGGTGAACGTCCGGACGCCGACCAGGCACGCACCCAGCACCGTCGCGCCCCAGCGGTCCCCGATGATCTCCATCGCGCCGGGCAGCAACGAGAGGGGATCGTCGGGCAGCCGTCCGCGGGTGCGGCGCGGATGGACCCGGGCGAGTCCTCCCCGCCCGGCGACCGCCCCGGAGATGCTCACCGCCGTGTCCTGCGGCCCGACCGGCTCACCGCAGTGCGCGCAGCACAGCACGATGTCGGAGGACCGGCCGCACTCGCGGTGCACGATGTCGGGCAGCGGCACCTCGCGCGGCACCCACGCCCGCTCCCAGGCCCAGGTGGCCAGCAGGAGCCGCCAGGTGTCGAGGCCCCGCTCGGTCAGCCGGTACTCCAGCCGGGCCCGCCCGCCCTCCCGGTACGGACGGGTGCGCAGCAGGCCGTCGTCGGTCATCGACCGCAGCCGCGCGGTCAGGGTCGCGTCGGAGATGTTCAGGGTCTCGCGCCAGCCCGCGTAGCGGCTGACGCCCAGGAACGCACGCTGCAGGATCAGCAGCGTCCAGGTGTCGGCGAGCACCCCGAGCGTGCGTCCGACGGTGCCCAGGCCCGCTCCGCCGGAGCTCCTCCCGGCACCCGTCTCCCTCTGATCCGCACCCACGACGATCCCGTTCACCTTGACCAAACCTGTTCATGATCGTACCGTGAGACCTGGCTCTGCTGATCGAAGTTCACGATCGAAGGACACGCCCGGCAGAGGTGGATCGACAGGGGGGTTCGATCCACGGGACAGCCGGCCGGTGCCGGCGACGGCCCGTCAGAGGGGGAGGCCGTCGCCGCACCGGCCGGCCGTTCGTCCCTCGGCTCGCACGAGGACGTACTTCTTCCGACGACGGAGGTGGGCGACGTGACCGACGTCCAGGAACGTCCGGACGGCACCGCGGCGCAGCCCGACGAGCCGAACCCCTACCTGCTGGGCGTCTTCGCCCCCGTCCGCGACGAGATCACCGCCGACGACCTCGAGGTGATCGGCGAGATCCCGCGCGACCTCAACGGCGTCTACCTGCGCAACGGCCCGAACCCGCGCTTCGACGTGACCGGTCGTTACCACTGGTTCGACGGCGACGGCATGGTGCACGCGATCTCGTTCGAGAACGGCACCGCCCGCTACCGCAACCGCTACGTCCGCACCCGCGGCCTGTCCCGCGAGGAGGCCGCCGGGCACCCGCTGTGGACCGGGATGGTCGAGTCGCCCGCCGGCAACCCGGTCGGCACGGCGCGCGGGCTGCCCTACAAGGACACCGCGAACACCGACCTGACGTTCCACCGCGGACGCGTGCTGGCCACCTGGTACCTGTGCGGCGAGCCGGTGTCGATGGACCCGCTGTCGCTCGAGACGCTCGGCGCCGAGACGTTCCTGGACACCCTGCACGGCGACGTGATGGCCCACCCGAAGCTCGACGAGCGCACCGGCGAGCTCATGTGGTTCGACTACGGCGCGCGCGACCCGCTGCTGCGCTACGGCGTCGTCGGGCCGTCCGGGGCGATCGAGCACGAGGTCCCGATCGAGCTGCCCGGCCCGCGGATGCCGCACGACATGGCGATCACCGAGAACCACTCGGTGCTGATGGACCTGCCGCTCGTCGCCGACCCCGAGGCCGCCCGGAAGGGCCGGCACAAGCTCCTCTTCGACCGGTCGATACCGGCCCGGTTCGGGGTCATCCCCCGCCGGGGCGCGTCGGCGGAGATCCGCTGGTTCGACGCCGAGCCCTGCTACATCTACCACGTGGTCGGGGCCTGGGAGGAGCGCTCCGCGGCCGGGCACGACACCGTCGTCCTCGACGTCTGCCGGGTCACCCGCCCGGAGCCGAGACCGACCCGTCCGGGCCCGATCGGCAAGCTGCTCGGCTATCTGCGCCTCGACGCCCGGCTGCACCGCTACGTGTTCGACCTGCACACCGGCACCACCACCGAGACGCAGCTCGACGACGCGAACACCGAGTTCCCCTCGATCGACACCCGCGCCCAGGGAGGTGCCGGGTACCGCCACTCCTACGGCGTGCACATCGCCGACCACGAGACCGTCCGGTTCTCCGGGCTGCTGCGCCGCGACCGCGTCACCGGGGAACGCCAGGACCACTTCTTCGGGCCGGGCCGCTTCGGCAGCGAGGCCCCGTTCGCCCCGCGCGACGGCAGCACCGGCGACGACGACGGCTACCTGGTCTCGTTCGTCACCGACGAGCGCGACGGCCGCTCCGAGGTCGAGATCCTCGACGCCTCCGACCTGGCCGCGGGCCCGGTCGCCCGGGTGCGGCTGCCGCAGCGGGTGCCGCTGGGCTTCCACGCCACCTGGGTGCGCCAGGACCAGCTCCGCCACACCCCCGCGTAACGCCGTCCGCCGATGTCCGCCGATGTCCGGCGGCCCTCCCGCGCACTCCACCGGCTGCCGCGCACCTCGCGGACCGCGCGCGGACCGGTTCGGTGCGCGGGATCGGGCGAGGTGCGCGGGCAGGCGCCGAGTGGGTTCTGCGTCAGCGTTCCGCGGCGGGCTCGTCGTCCGCCTGCTCGGCCGGACGGGCCGGGCGCAGCTGGACGACGCCGGAGTCCAGGTCGATCTCCCCGATCCGGAACCGCTGCCCGTCGGCCGAGGCGTCGGCGTCGTCGTGCACCTTCGGCCGCGGGAACAGCTCACCCAGGAAGCTCATGCCTCCACCGTACGCAGGATCAGCTCGGAGCCTTGGCGGTACGGCGCAGGCGGGTGTTGACGAACTCGCCCATGCCCCACCGGCCGAGCTCGCGTCCGAAGCCGGAACGCTTCACGCCACCGAAGGGCAGGCCGGGCAGCGTCGTGCCGTGCTCGTTGACGTAGGCCATCCCCACGTCGAGCTGGTCGGCGATCTGCTGGGCACGTTCGATATCGCTGCTCCACACCGAGCCGCTGAGCCCGAACGCGACGTCGTTGGCGAGCTTGACGGCCTCGTCGGTGGAGTCGACGCCGTAGACCACGGCGACCGGCCCGAAGATCTCCTCCGAGTAGGCGTCCATGTCCTTGGTGACGCCGGTGAGCACGGCCGGGCGCATGAACGCGCCGTCGCCCTCGACCGCGTCGCCGCCGGTGTGCAGGGTGGCGCCCTGCTCGACCGCACGCTTGACCTGCGCCACGACGCCGTCGCGCGCCGCGACCGACGACAGCGGACCGACCCGGGTGCCCGGGTCCAGGGGGTCGCCGACCTGTGCGGACTCGAAGACCCCGACGACGGTCGAGACGAACTCGTCGAACCGGTCGTTGCTCACGATCATCCGCTTCGGCGAGTTGCAGGCCTGGCCGGTGTTGGACAGCCGCGCCTTGGCCGCGGTGGTGGCCGTCGCGGCGAGGTCGGCGTCGTCGAGCACGATGAACGCGTCGGAACCGCCGAGCTCGAGCACGGCCTTCTTCAGGTTCCGCCCGGCCGTCTCGGCGACCGAGGCTCCCGCCCGCTCGCTGCCGGTCAGCGAGATGCCCTGCACCCGCGGGTCGGCGATCATGTCGGCGATCTGCTCGTTGGTCGCGTACACGTTGATGTAGACGGCCTCGGGGACGCCCGCGGTGTGGAAGATCTCGGCCATGACCTCGGCCGACGCCGCGCAGATCGGGGCGTGCTTGAGGATGATCGTGTTGCCGACCATCAGGTTCGGCGCCACGAACCGCGCCACCTGGTAGTACGGGAAGTTCCAGGGCATGACGCCGACCAGGGGCCCGATCGGCCCGGTCTCGACCAGCGACTCCTGGGCGCCCTGCGGGTCCAGGGTCTCCGAGGTCAGCAGTTCCGCGGCGTGCTCGGCGTACCAGCGGTAGATGGCCGAGGCGAGCCCGACCTCACCGGCGGCCTGCTTGACCGGCTTGCCCATCTCGGTGGCGATCAGCGTGGCCAGCTCGTCGGAGCGGGCGTCGTAGGCGTCGGCGACGGCGTTCAGGATCGCCGCGCGGTCGGCGACGGAGGTCGCCCGCCAGCTCGGGAAGGCGCCGGCCGACTCGGCCAGGACGCCGGTGACGGCGCCGTCGCTCAGCTCGTCGAACTGCTTCTCGGTCTTGCCCGTGGTCGGGTTGGTCGTTACGTAGGCAGTCATCGCCCTCGATGCTACGTCGGGACGGACGCCGGGGCGCGGTGACGGATCCGCACACCCGTCCAGCGAACGGCACTCTCGTCGCCAAGACTCCGACGAGGGTGCCGTTCGCTGGGACGGGGGCTCAGGCCAGGGGGAGCAGGCGCGGGGTGGCGCGCGGAGCGGGGGTGAGGACCTGCGGCTCACCCGCGTAGGTCGTGGTGCGCTGGCGCACCGGGCGTCCCGCGCCGGTGGCGATCGCCGTCAGCTCCTCCACCGAGCGCTCCGAGCCGTTCTCCGACCCGGCCATCCGGCTGATCGTCTCCTCCATCAGCGTGCCGCCCATGTCGTCGGCGCCACCGCGCAGGATGTCGGCGGACAGGTCGTCGCCGAGCTTCACCCACGAGCACTGGATGTGGTCGATCCGCCCGTGCAGGGCGAGCCGGGCGAACGCGTGCACGGCCCGGTTGTCCCGCTCGGTCGGGCCCGGACGGGCCAGGCCCGCCAGGTAGATCGGCGCGTTGTGGTGCACGAACGGCAGCGGCACGAACTCGGTGAACCCGCCGGTCCGGTCCTGGATCTCCGCGAGTGTGCGCAGGTGCCCGAGCCAGTGCCGCGGCTCGTCGACGTGGCCGTACATCATCGTCGACGACGACGCGATCCCCAGCTCGTGCGCGGTGGAGACGACCTCGATCCACTGCGACGCCGGCAGCTTGCCCTTGGTCAGGACCCAGCGGACCTCGTCGTCGAGGATCTCCGCGGCGGTGCCCGGGATCGAGCCGAGCCCGGCGGCCTTGAGCTCGGTCAGCCACTCCCGGATCGACACCCCGGCCTTGGCCGAGGCGGACACGATCTCCATCGGCGAGAACGCGTGCACGTGCATCCCGGGCACGGCCTCGCGCACGCCGCGCACCAGGTCGGCGTAGAACGACACCGGCAGCTGCGGGTCGATGCCGCCCTGCACGCAGACCTCGGTCGCGCCGTCGCGGGCGGCGTCGGCCGCGCGGTCGGCGACGTCGGACAGCGAGAGCCGGAACGCGTCGGCGTCGCGCTCGCGCTGGGCGAACGCGCAGAACCGGCACCCGACGTAGCAGACGTTCGAGAAGTTGATGTTGCGGTTGATCACGAAGGTGACGTCGTCACCGACGACGTCGCGGCGCACGTCGTCGGCCAGGCGCGCCAGCTCCTCCAGGCCCGCGCCGTCCGCGGTGAGCACGGCCATCGCCTTGTCGTGGTGCGCCGGGTCGAGCAGCGCGGCCGGGTCCGAGGCGGCCAGGTCCAGGCCCGCGCGGACGTCGGCGTCGAGACGGCTGGGCACCGTGCCGGCGCCGGTCTCGCCGTGCCGGGAGCGCTGGTCGGCCAGCTCGGAGGCGACCTCGTCCCAGTCGCCGTAGACCGAGCCGAAGTCGGTGCGCCGGTCGTCGGTGCGCCCGGTCGTGTCGATCGAGCTGTTCAGGTCGGTGCGCCCGGTGGATTCGAAACCGCCGTCGGGCTCCTGCCACGGCAGGCCGGTGACGACCGCGTCCTCCCGGGCCAGGCCGTCCTCCCCGGCCAGCGCCGCGACGTGGGAGTGCAGGCGGGTGTCGATCCACGGCGACCCGGCGTTGACGTACTTCGGGTACGCGGTGAGCCGCTCGCGCATCGTGAAACCGGCCTCGGCGGTGCGGGCGGCCAGCTCGTCGACGGCCGGCCATGGCATCTCCGGGCTGACGTGGTCGACGGTCACCGGGGAGACGCCGCCCCAGTCGTCGATGCCGGCGCGCAGCATCAGGCCGTACTCGTCCCCGACCAGGTTCGGCGGCGCCTGGATGCGCATCTTCGGGCCCAGCACCAGCCGGGAGACGGCGATCGTGGCGGCCAGGTCCTCGAGGTCGGCGTCCGGGTCGTGGGCCATCGCGGTGTCCGGCTTGGCCCGGAAGTTCTGGACGATCACCTCCTGCACGTGACCGTGCTGGCGCGACGCCGACCGGATGGCGAAGATCGACTCGGCGCGCTCGGTGCGGTTCTCCCCGATCCCGATCAGGATGCCGGTGGTGAACGGGACGCCGACGCGTCCGGCGTCGGTGAGCGCGCGCAGCCGGACCGCGGGCTCCTTGTCCGGGCTGCCGTAGTGCGGCCCGCCCTTCTCCGACCACAGCCGCTCGGCGGTGGTCTCGAGCATCATCCCCATGCTGGCGGCGACGGGCTTGAGCCGCGTCAGCTCGGCCCAGCTCAGCACGCCCGGGTTCAGGTGCGGCAGCAGGCCGGTCTCCTCCAGCACCGCGATCGCGCAGGCCCGGACGTAGTCCAGCGTGGAGTCGTAGCCGCGCGCCTCCAGCCACTCCTTGGCCTGCGGCCAGCGGTCCTCGGGCCGGTCGCCGAGGGTGAACAGGGCCTCCTTGCAGCCCTGGGCGGCACCCTGGCGGGCGATCTCGACGACCTCGTCGCGTTCGAGGTACATCGAGTCCAGCCGGTGCGGGACGGTGACGAACGTGCAGTAGTGGCAGCGGTCCCGGCACAGCCGGGTGAGCGGGATGAACACGTTGCGGGAATACGTGACGACGCCGGGGCGCCCGGCGGCGACGAGGCCGGCGTCGCGGACCCGGGAGGCGTGGGAGAGCAGCTCGTCGAGCTGCTCACCGCGGGCGGCGAGCAGCACCGAGGCCTCGGTGACGTCCAGGGCGGCGCCGTCGCGGACCCGCCGCAGGGCCCGTTTCAGCGAGGACGCGCTGGGAGCCGCCTCCTGGGGAGCGCCCGCGTGGGGCGCCGGGGCCTCGGACGCCGCGCCGGCGGGCGTGGCGGACACGATCGGATCGGGCAGGTCAGCCATCCCACCACACTAGGTACCGATCACGAACCGCGCGATGGCCGTGATACTCACACGATCACCGGGTTCCGCCGGGAATACGCCTCGGCACGCCCGTGGGTGTCCCGCCGGGCCCTCGGGCGGGGTTCCTAGAGCAGTGCCAGGACGACCATCACGACGACGGCCGCCAGCAGGATCCCGGCCACGACCAGCAACAGGGTGCGCGAGCGTCCCAGGTCACCGGCGGCGGGGACCGGCCGGGACGCACGTTCGAGCAGCGCGTCGGCCTCCGGCGGCGACAGCCGCTGCTCCGGGTCGGCCGCGGTCAGACCGGCGATCGCCTCGGCCAGCGGCCCGTTCGACGGCGGGCGGCGGCCGGTCGCGTGGTGCAGCACCGCGCCCAGGGCCCACAGGTCGGCGGCCGGGGTGTCGGGCCCGCCCGCGCGGCGCTCCGGGGCGAGGAACCCGCCGGCGTCGGTGGCGCCGGCGGGCCCGCCGACCGCGCGGGCCAGCCCGATGTCGGTGACCACCGCACGTCCGGCCCCGTCGACCAGCACGCAGTCCGGGTTCAGCCCGCCGTGCGGGATGCCACCGGCGTGCACCGCGCCCAGTGCGGTCAGCACGTCGCGCCCGATCGACGCGACCCGCCGCGGCGGCATCTGTCCGTCGGCGACGACCGCGGACAGCGCCCGGGCGTCGGGCAGCTCGGTGATCAGGTGCTCGCGCAGGCTGCCGTCCGGGAGCCGGTCGGTGACCAGGTCCTGCACCGGGACGACACCGGGGTGCCGGATCCGCCCGGCCGCGCGGACCTCGCGCAGGAGGCGGTCCCTCAGTGGATCGTCGCCGTCGCCGGGCGCGGCGGGCAGCCGGATCTCGATCACCGCCACCTGACGTCCGGTGATCCGGTCCTCGGCCTTGTAGGACCTCCCGAACCCGCTGCGGTCGAGCTCGGCCAGCAGCAGGTAGCGCCCGCCGACGACCCGGCTGCGGTTCACGCCTCGTACCGGACGGTCACGGGAGCGTGGTCGGACCAGCGCCGGTCGTGCGCGGGTGCCCGTTCCACCACGGCGTCCTTGGCCCGGGCGGCGAGCCCCGGGGTGGCGAGCTGGTGGTCGATCCGCCAGCCGACGTCGTTGTCGAAGGCCCGTCCGCGGTAGGTCCACCACGAGTACGGGCCGTCGGTGTCCGGGTGCAGCTCCCGCACCACGTCGACCCACCCGTGATCGAGCAGGTCGGCCCACCACCGCCGCTCGTGCGGGAGGAAGCCCGAGTTCTTCTGGTTGGTCCTGTGGTTGCGCAGGTCGAGCTCGGTGGGGGCGATGTTGAAGTCGCCGCAGACCACCATCTCGCGTCCGTCGACGGCGCTGCGGTCGAACGCCGTGCGCAGGTAGAGGCCGAACACGTCGAGGAAGCGGTCCTTGGCGACCTGCTTGTCGGTGCCGGTGACGCCCTTGGTCAGGTACAGCGACGCGACCGTCAGCCCGGGCACGTCCACCTCGAGGTAGCGGCCCTGGACGTCGATCTCGTCGTCGCCGAACCCGATGCGGACGGCGTCGGGCTCGGTGCGGGTCAGCACCGCGACGCCGCTGCGCCCCTTCGCCGTCTCGCTGGGCGCCAGCGTCAGCCACCAGCCGTGCTCGGCGAGCAGGTCGGTCAGCGCAACCGGGACCTCGTCGGGCAGGGCCCGGACCTCCTGCAGGCAGATGGCCTCGGCGTCGGACCCGGCGACCCACTCCAGCAGGCCCTTGCCAGCGGCCGCCCGCACCCCGTTGACGTTGGCGGTGCTCACGGTCGGCATGCGACCACCCTGACGTATGACGCGTCCGTTCGCACCAACGGGGTAGCCCGTCCGCTCAGCACCGTGGGTGTGCTCAGCAGACGCTGCCGGAGGTCGCGGCCACGCTGCTCGACGGGACCCAGCCACCGTCGTTCAGCTTGCGGTAGCCGCTGTCGGTGACCGGCTGCGCGGCGACCTCGGTCCCCTTGGCCAAGGTCGCGGTCGGGGCCTCGGCCGTGCCGGGGCTGGGGCGCACCGGGACGCGTTCGGCCTGGACCGTCATCGTGCAGGCGTTGTCCAGGTTGTCGGTGGCGCTGCCGTAGAGCAGGGCCACCAGGGCCAGGCCGACGCCGAGGATCCCGACCAGCGGCCAGCCGGTGAGCCAGGACTTGCTGAGTCCCGGCAGGGAGAACCTGTTCGACATCGACGCGCGCTCCTCCCCTGCCCCGCCGAGCGGCGGTGCCACCCCACGGTATCGGAGCGGGCCCGGGACCGAGATCCTCCGCGCGGGGGTGTCGGCACGCGCCGGGAATCCATCCAGTACGTGCGTCCGGTTACTCTGCACGCGCATGTGGGTGCACAACCGATAGCGTGTGCTCAGCGGGGCAGCGCCGACGCCTGCTTCTCGCCCGTGGGCCCTCTCCCGCCCTGGTAACTCGCCGGGAACGGCCCGCAGGCCCGGATCATCGCCGGCGCGGAACGCCCCTGTGCCCTCTCCCGACGAGCCAGAGGCAGGCCGAAAGCAACGATGAAGCTCATCTACACCTACACCGACGAGGCGCCGGCGCTCGCCACGCACTCGTTCCTTCCGGTGATCGAGGCGTTCGCCGGCAAGGCCGGGGTCGACGTGGAGACCCGCGACATCTCGCTCGCCGCCCGCATCCTGGCCCAGTTCCCGGACCGGCTGACCGACGCCCAGCGGGTGCCGGACTCCCTCGCCGAGCTGGGCGAGCTGGCCAAGACGCCGGACGCGAACATCATCAAGCTGCCGAACATCAGCGCGTCGATCCCGCAGCTCAAGGCCGCGATCACGGAGCTGCAGGGCGCCGGCTACGACATCCCGGACTACCCGGAGAACCCGCAGTCCGACGAGGAGAAGGCCGCCCGCAAGGCCTTCGACGCCGTCAAGGGCAGCGCGGTCAACCCGGTGCTGCGCGAGGGCAACTCCGACCGCCGCGCGCCGGCGTCGGTGAAGAACTTCGCCCGCAAGTTCCCGCACTCGATGGGTGCCTGGGCCTCCGACTCGGCCTCGCACGTGTCGACGATGGACGACGGCGACTTCCGGCACTCCGAGACGTCCTACACCTCGGCGGCCGACGACACGCTGCGCATCGAGCACGTCGCCGCCGACGGGACCGTCACCGTCCTCAAGGAGGGCCTGAAGGTCCTGGCCGGCGAGGTCGTCGACGGGGCCGTGATGCGCCGCGGGGCCCTGCAGTCCTTCCTGGCCGAGCAGGTCGCCGACGCGAAGGCGAAGGGCGTCCTGTTCTCGGTGCACCTCAAGGCCACGATGATGAAGGTCTCCGACCCGATCATCTTCGGGCACGCGGTGCGCGCCTACTTCGGTGACGTGTTCGCCTCCTTCGGCGACGACCTGGCCTCGGTCGGCGCGAGCCCGGACGACGGCCTGGCCTCGATCCTCACCGCGCTGGAGAAGCTGCCCGCCGACAAGCGCGAGGCCATCGAGAAGGCGATCACCGACGCCTACTCCTCGGGCCCGTCGCTGGCGATGGTCGACTCGTCGAAGGGCATCACGAACCTGCACGTGCCCTCGGACGTCATCATCGACGCGTCGATGCCGGCCGCGATCCGCACGTCGGGGCAGATGTGGAACGCCGACGACGCCCAGCAGGACGCCAAGTTCGTCATCCCGGACTCGTCCTACGCCGCGCTCTACGACGAGACCGTCAAGCACTGCCAGGCCCACGGCGCGTTCGACCCGACGACGATGGGCACCACGCCCAACGTCGGGCTGATGGCGCAGAAGGCCGAGGAGTACGGCAGCCACGACAAGACGTTCCAGATCCCGGTCGCGGGCACCGTGCGCGTCATCGACGCCTCCGGGGCGACGAAGCTGGAGCACACCGTCGCCGAGGGCGACATCTGGCGCGGCTGCCAGACCAAGGACGCCCCGATCCGCGACTGGGTGCGCCTGGCCGTCGAGCGGGCGCGCGACACCGGCGCACCGGCGGTGTTCTGGCTCGACGCCGACCGCGCGCACGACGCGCAGCTGATCGAGAAGGTGCGCGAGTACCTCGGCGAGCACGACACGTCCGGTCTGACGATCGAGATCAAGAACGTGGCCGACGCGACCCGCTACACGTTGGAGCGTGCGCGGGCCGGCGAGGACACGATCTCGGTCACCGGCAACGTGCTGCGCGACTACCTCACCGACCTGTTCCCGATCCTCGAGCTCGGCACGTCGGCGAAGATGCTCTCGATCGTCCCGCTGATGAACGGCGGCGGGCTGTTCGAGACCGGGGCCGGCGGCTCGGCGCCCAAGCACGTGCAGCAGTTGGTCAAGGAGAACCACCTGCGGTGGGACTCCCTCGGCGAGTTCCTGGCGCTGGCCGTCTCGCTGGAGATGCTGGCGGCCAAGACCGAGGAGCCGCTGCGGGCGAAGCTGCTGGGGCAGGCGCTCGACGACGCGACCGGGGCGCTGCTGGAGAACGGCAAGTCGCCCTCGCGCAAGGTCGGCGAGATCGACAACCGGGGCAGCCACTTCTACATCGCGCTGTACTGGGCCCGCGCCCTGGCCGAGCAGACCGAGGACACCGAGCTGGCCTCGATCTTCGCCCCGCTGGCCGAGAAGCTGGCCGCCGACGAGGACGCGATCGTCTCCGAGCTCGCCGCGGTGCAGGGCGAGCCGGTCGAGCTGGGTGGCTACTACTACGTCGACCGCGCCAAGGCCGACGAGATCATGCGCCCGTCCGCGACGTTCAACGCCGCGATCGACGGGTTCTGACCACGCGCTGAGCCCCACGAACGGGACCCGGGGTGCACCAGTGCACCCCGGGTCCCGTTCGTGCTGTTCACAGCGATGGGAGGCCCACTCTGATGTATGTTGTGGTGTATGAATCGCACGAACATCTACCTCAGTGATGGGCAGCGTGCCGAGCTCGACGCCCGCGCCCGGGCGGAGGGGATCTCGCGTGCCGAGCTCGTGCGACGCATCCTGGACCGCGCTCTCCAGGGCGGCTCGGACGACCTCGACTCCGACCTCGCCGCCATCGACGGTTCGTTCGGCGCCCTCTCCGACGTCGACCTCACCGTCGAACGCGGCGACGGAGCACGAGGTGACCACCTGGAGCGAATCGCCTCGCGATGATCCTGGTCGACTCCGATGTGCTGATCGCGCATCTGCGTGCACACGAGGCCGCCCGTCTCTGGCTGACCGACGCCCGGAAGCGGACCGGACGCCTGGCGATCAGTGTCGTCTCCGTCGCCGAGATCACCGGCGGGATGCGGTCCGCCGAGCGTCGCGACGTCGTCCGGCTGCTCGACACACTGATCGCGCTTCCCGTCGACGACGCCGTCGCACGGCAGGCAGGTGAGCTCCGCCGCCGGTTCCACCGTTCGCACCACACGATCGGTATCGCGGACCATCTGATCGCGGCGACCGCTCTCGTGCACGGCTGCGATCTCGCCACGCTCAACGTCCGCCACTTCCCGATGTTCGACGGCTTGTCGGCACCGTTCGAGTGGTGACCACGGTCCCCGCTCAGCCGCTGGCGGAGACGCCCGGGATGCGGCCCTCGCGGAAGGAGTCGACGAACAGGGCGTGGTCCTCACGCACCTGCGTGGCGTAGGAGTGGGCGAACTCCACGACCCAGGCCACGAACTCGTCCTCCCGGCCGCGGACGACGTTCTCGATCGCCTCCTCGGTCTGGAAGTCCACCAGCGAGTGGTCGGCGTCGGAGTCGGCGACGCAGTGCACCTTCGCCGTCGCCCGGCCCAGGTACTCCACGACCGGCCCGATCTCGTCGGGCTCGGTGAGCTCGGACCAGTCCAGGTCGGCCTCGTAGGGCGAGACCTCGCTGACGACGAACCCGACGCCGTCGACGTCGGTCCAGCCCAGCATCGGGTCGGCGTGGGCCTGCAGGGCGCGCTGGGAGACCGCGGTGCGGTGCCCGTGGTGCTCGAAGTGCCCGGCCACCGACTCGTCGGTGACGACCCGCGACGGCGCCGCGATGTTGCCCTGCTTCATCGACACCACGATGTCGTTGTCCAGCGCCTGGTTCAGGCCCTCCACCAGCACGGTGTAGGCGGGCAGGCCGGCGCTGCCGATGCCGAACCCGGACCGTCCGGCGATGTCCTTGATCTCGTAGGCGACGCCGCGGTGGCGCTTGTGCTCCGGGATCGTCTCGACGTAGCGCCGGAACGCCTCGCTCGCCTTCTCCTTCTCGGCGTCGTCGAGACGGCGCAGCCCGGGGCCGTCGCGCAGGATCCGGTCGAAGCCCTCGGTCTCGGTGATGCCGTCGAGCAGGGAGACGCGGGTGCGCAGCTTGGCCAGCTCGAGGACCTGCTGGACCGGGCCGTCGGTGGTGTCCAGGCGCAGCGAGAAGCTGCGGTCGTCACTGGACTCGACGAACCAGCGGACCTGGTCGAGGTAGGCGCGGACGTAACGCTCGACCAGGTCGGTGATGTCGTCGTCGGAGATCGCCTTGCTCCAGCCCAGCAGCGCCAGGCTGGCCGCGAACCGGGTGATGTCCCAGGTGAAGTGCCCGACGTAGGCCTCGTCGAAGTCGTTCACGTCGAAGATCAGGACGCCGTCGCCGTCCATGTAGGTGCCGAAGTTCTCCGCGTGCAGGTCGCCCTGGATCCACACCCGCGACGTCCGCTCGTCGGCCCACGGGTCCTCGCGCTCCGCCGCGTCGGCGTAGAACAGGCACGCGCTGCCGCGGTAGAACGCGAACGGGCTCCCCGCCATCTTGCGGAACTTCGTCCGGAACGCCGCGGGGTCGGCGGCCATCAGGTCGTCGAACGCGGTCACGAGGGTGTCGACGATCAGGCCGGCGCGGTCGCTCATGGACACATACTGCCGTGATCGGCCCCCGATCGGGGGACCACATCGGACCCGGTCAGGTCCAGGCGCCGACGGCGCCCTCGGGAAGCGCCACCCGGAACACCCGCAGCTGCATCGCCAGCAGCGCGTAGTAGCCGACGAGCGTGGTCAGCTCGACCAGGCCGGCGTCGCCGAGCGCGTCGTGCACCGCGGCGTACTGCAGGTCGTCGAGGTCCCCGGTGCCCAGCAGGATCCAGGTCGCGTCCAGCACCACCTGCTCGGTCACGTCGCCGGACCGCACGGCCGGGTCCTGCGTCCGGACGGCCTCGACCAGCTCGTCCGGGACACCCAGACGGGCCGCGATGGAGGAGTGGGCCCACCACTCGAACGCGCTGCGGTGGTGCGAGGCGACGGCCAGGACGGCCAGCTCACGGGCCCGGCCCGGCAACGCACCACGCGTGCGCAGTGCGGCGCCGAGCTCCTGCAGCGGACCCCCGACGGCCGGGGCGTGCAGCATGGCGTTGAACGGGCCGGCGAGGCTGCCGTCGGGGGCGGCGGGGACGCCGCCGCGGGCGCCGCCGGTCAGCTCGGCGTGCACGGCCCGCTGGGCGTCGTCGAGGTCGTCGGGGGCCAGCGCGGGGAGACGGGGAACGGCCGGGCGGGACGGGGTCGAGTCGGACACGGACCCACGGTAAGTGCTGCGGCGATCGACTTCCCCCGGCACCTGCGGATCCTTCGTGATCGTTGGAACGAACCCTCACCCGGGGCCGGAAGGTCGTCTACCGGCCGGTATCATCTTGTTAGCGATGATCACTATCACTGACGCCCACCGGCCTCCGAGGCAGACGCCCGGACCGGGTCCGGCCGCACCGGTACGAGTGCGGCCGGCGACCGCCACCAGTACCGGGCCCGGACGACCGGGCAGCAAACGCCCGGCCGGCCCGCGCCGTCCGCCGACGCGCACACCCGCGTCGCCGGCCCGCAACCTCAGCTGACCGACAAGGACCCGCGGGTGATCGTCAGGGCCAGCGCCAGCACGGCGATCCCGAACCCGCCGTAGATCAGCGCATCCGCCGTCCGGCCCCGGATGGCCAGCAGGCCCACCCGGTCCGGCGGCAGGAGCACCCGCAGTCCTGCCGCCACGAGCGTGGCCAGTCCGAGCAGCGCCGCGCCCTCGCGCCAGTGCTCGGTCAGCACCCTCTGCATGCCGATCAGCGCCAGCGCCAGCACCAGCAGCAACGGCCAGTGCGCGGACAGGCGCGCCCGCAGCGAGTGCCCGGACATGCTGCCCCGGCCTCCACCGACCCCGGCACTCACGCCGACAGGTTCCTCTCGGCTGCTTCCACGACGTTCGTCAACAGCATCCCGCGTGTCATCGGCCCGACACCGCCGGGCATCGGGGCCAGCAGGCCGGCCACCTCGGCGACCTCCGGGTCGACGTCGCCGACGAGCCCGAGGTCGGTGCGGGTGACGCCGACGTCGAGGACCGCCGCACCCGGCTTCACCATGTCCGCCGTGATCAGCCCGGCCACCCCGGCCGCGGCGATCACCACGTCGGCGTCGCGCACGTGCGCGGCCATGTCGCGGGTGCCGGTGTGGCACAGCGTGACGGTCGCGTTCTCGCTGCGGCGGGTCAGCAGCAGGCCCAGCGGGCGGCCGACCGTCACGCCGCGGCCGATCACCGTCACGTTCGCGCCGTTCAGCTCGACGCCGAATCGGCGGCACAGCTCGACGATGCCGCGCGGGGTGCACGGCAGCGGGCCGGGCTCGTTGAGCACGAGACGGCCCAGGTTCGTCGGGTGCAGGCCGTCGGCGTCCTTGTCCGGGTCCACCCGCTCCAGCGCCGCGCCCGAGTCCAGGCCCTTCGGCAGCGGCAGCTGCACGATGAACCCGGTGCAGGCCGGGTCGGCGTTGAGCCGGTCGATGACGTCGGAGACCTGCGCCTGCGACGCGTCCGCGGGCAGCTCCTCCTGGAACGAGGTGATCCCGACCTTGGCGCAGTCGCGGTGCTTGCCCCGGACGTAGGCGTGCGAGCCGGGGTCGTCCCCGACCAGGACCGTCCCCAGACCCGGCGTGACGCCGGCCGCGGCCAGCTTCTGCACCCGGCCCGAGAGGTCCTCGAGCAGCTCCGCCAACGTCGCCTTGCCGTCCATCACCCGTGCGCTCACGCCGTCATCCTCGCAGAGCCGTCCGGGGCACCGGGGAAACGGCGTCGCCGGGTGGATGACCCACGTCACGGGTATGGCACAGGTGGGACGGTCGGGGCAAGTACCCCTCGCCAATCGATGGGTGCACGGGCCCACGTGCGACAAAAGGAGGGGCTTGTCCCCTTCGACCAGGCGTGACGCGGAGGACGCGTGCACGAAAGGTCGTGGGCCCGGTCTGCCCGTTCGGAGGGGCCGAAACAATCTTGCTGAGAGCAGAATCACTCTGCCGGTGTCGGACCGGCCCGATCTGATTGCGAGTATTTCATGAGCGTGGAGAGTGACACCGCGGGGGCACACGCCGCGGCCGCAGCAGCTGAACCGGCCGCACCCGCCGCCAACCCCATCCCCCTGGCCCTGATCACCGTGCTGCCAGGAGGTATCACGCTGGGCCTGTGGTTCGTCGGCTACCTGGACACCACGGCGCTGCCGGGCGGCATGATCCCGATCCTGATGTTCTCGGCCGGCATGGGCCTGATCATCTCGACGATCTGGGCCGCCCGGGAACGCGCGAACGCGGTCGCCGGCGTGCTGGGACTGTTCGCCGCGTTCTGGTTCAGCTTCGGGTTCCTCGTACTGGCCCTGAACAACGGCTGGATCATCAACGCGGGAACCGGCGAGGCGATCACCGCCGACCAGGTGGCGAACATCCAGGCGACCTACCTGCTGTCGTTCACGATCGTGTTCATCCTGATGACGCTGGCCACCCTGCGGCTGCCGCTGGCCTTCACCACGGCCTTCGTGTTCGTCGACATCACGTTCGTGCTGGCCTTCATCGGCGTCAGCGCCGGTGCGGCGGGCCTGTTCCCGATCGCCGGGATCACGACCTTCATCTTCTCCGCGGTCTTCGCCTACATCGCCTACGCCAACTTCGCCCAGGACCTGGGCGGCAAGGAGATGGCGATGGGTAACCCCATCCAGAAGTAGCCACCACCCGCTCCGACCCGACGCGGGCTCCGCCGACACGGCGGGGCCCGCGTCCGGCCGTTCCGGCCCGTCGGGAACCCGGGGCTACTGAAAGTCCCGTGACTTCACCGCGACGGCCAGCGGCAGCCGCTGCAGCCGGTCCGCGACCAGGTTCAGCACTCCCTCCGGACTGCGCTCCAGCCGTCCGCGCACGAGCAGGGCGGCACTGCCCAGCGCGACCGGGCGGTAGCGCGCCCACAGTCCCTGCGAGCAGGTCACGTTCAGCATCCCGGACTCGTCCTCCAGGTTCACGAACGTCACCCCGCGGGCGGTCGCCGGACGCTGCCGGTGCGTCACCAGACCGCCGACCAGCACCCGCGGCGGGGCGTCCGGCCCCGCCCGGCGTCCCACCGCGTCGAGACGGTCGATCCGGACGGCGCCGAGGGCGTCCATCCGCCCGCGCAGGTGCTGCATCGGGTGGCTCTGCGGGGAGACGCCGGTGGCCCAGACGTCGGAGACGGTCAGCTCGGCGTCGGTCATCCCGGGCAGCGCCGGGGCGTCGAGGCCGACCGCGGTGCCCGGCAGGTGCCCCGGGCGCACCCCGGCCACCACCCCGGCCGCCCACAGCGCCTCCCGGCGCTCGACGCCGAAGCACCCGAACGCCCCGGCCGTGGCCAGCGCCTCGGCCTGCGGTCCGGTCAGCCGGACCCGCCGGGCCAGGTCCGCCAGGTCGGCGAACGCCCCGGAGGCGTCGCGCTCGGCGTCGATCGTCTCGGCGAGGTCGGTGCCGATCGTGCGCACCTCGGCCAGGCCCAGCCGCACCGCGTGCCCGCCGTCGCTGCCCGGGTCCGGCTGCAGCGTCGCCTCCGCGCGCCCGTCGTTGACGTCCGGGTGCCGGACCCGGATCCCGTGCCGGCGCGCGTCGGCGACGAGCGACTGCGGGGAGTAGAAGCCCATCGGCTGGGAGTTGAGCAGGGCCGCGCAGAACGCGGCCGGGTGGTAGAGCTTGAACCAGGCCGAGTAGTAGACCAGCGCCGCAAAGCTGATCGAGTGGCTCTCCGGGAAACCGAAGTTGGCGAACGCCAGCATCTTCGTGAAAATCGACTCGGCGAGCTCGCCGGTGATCCCGTTGACGGCCATCCCCGCGTAGAAGCGCTCGCGCAGGTTCTCCATCTTCTCGGTCGAGCGCTTGGCGCCCATCGCCCGTCGCAGCTCGTCGGCCTCGGCCGGGGAGAACCCGGCGACGTCCACCGCGATCTGCATCATCTGCTCCTGGAACAGCGGGATGCCCAGCGTCTTGTCCAGCGCCGGCTTCAGCAGCGGGTGGTCGTGCTCCCACTTCTCCAGGTTGTTGCGGCGGCGGATGTAGGGGTGCACCGAGCCGCCCTGGATCGGGCCGGGCCGGATCAGCGCGACCTCGACGACCAGGTCGTAGAACACCCGCGGGCGCAGCCGGGGCAGCGTCGCCATCTGGGCGCGGGACTCCACCTGGAACACCCCGACCGAGTCCGCCCGGCAGAGCATCGCGTAGACCTCCGGGTCGGACTCGCCCAGCTCGTGCAGCTCGATGTCGAGCCCGTCGTGGGCGGCCACCAGGTCCAGCATCAGGTGCAGCGCGGTGAGCATGCCGAGCCCGAGCAGGTCGAACTTGACCAGACCGGCCGACGCGCAGTCCTCCTTGTCCCACTGCACGACGGTGCGGTCGGCCATCCGCGCCCACTCCACCGGCACCACCTCCGAGACCGGGCGGTCGCAGATGACCATGCCGCCGGAGTGGATGCCCAGGTGACGCGGGAAGCCGATCAGCTGCCCGGCCAGCTCGAGGAGCTGCGGCGGCATGTCCTCGGGCAGTGCCGCGGCCTCGAGGGCGTGCCAGCGCTCGACCCGCTTGCTCCAGGCGTCCTGCTGCCCGGGCGAGAACCCGAGCGCGCGGGCGGTGTCGCGGACCGCGGAGCGCGGACGGTAGGTGATCACGTTCGCGACCTGCGCGGCGTAGAGACGGCCGTAGCGCCGGTAGACGTACTGGATCGCCTCCTCCCGGCGCCCGGACTCGATGTCGAGGTCGATGTCGGGGTAGCCGTCGCGGTCCGGGGACAGGAACCGCTCGAACAGCAGGCCGTGCCGCACGGCGTCGACGTTGGTGATGCCCAGGGCGTAGCAGACCGCGGAGTTCGCGGCCGATCCCCGGCCCTGGCACAGGATGTTCGCGCGGGCGCAGAACGCCACGATGTCGTGCACGATCAGGAAGTAGCCGGGGAAGTTCTTCTCCTCGATGATCGCCAGCTCGCGGAACACGGTGTGCGCGGCGAACGGGTGCTCGGTCGCGCTCCCGTAACGGCGCATCAGGCCCTGCATCGTCAGCGCGCGCAGCCAGCTCGCCTCGGTCTCCCCCGGCGGGACGTCGAACGGCGGCAGGTCCGGTGCGACCAGGCGCAGCTCGAAGGCCAGCTCGCGGCCCAGCTCCGCGGCGCGGGCCACCGCACCGGGGTGACGGTCGTCGAAGCGCAGCGCCATCTCCGCGCCGCCGCGCAGGTGTGCCGCGCCGGCCGCGGGCAGCCACGGGTCGGCGTCGTCGAGGCTGCGCCGGGCCCGCACCGCGGCCACCGTCTCGGCCAGCGGCGCCCGGTCCGGGCGGGCGTAGTGCGCGCCGGTGGTGGCCACGGTGGCGACGCCCGCGGCCTCGGCGAGCGCGGCCAGCGCGTCGTTGCGTTCGGTGTCGGTGGGGACGCCGTGCCGGGTCAGCTCGACGCGGACGTGCTCGCGCCCGAACAGCCGGACCAGCTCGTCGAGCGCCGCCGCGGCCGCGCCCGGCCCGCCGCGTTCCAGGGCGCGCGGGACGGAGCCCTTGCGGCAGCCGGTGAGCACCACGACCTTGCCCGCAGTGTCGGCGACGACCTCGTCCAGGTCGTAGACCGGACGCCCCTTCTCCGCTCCGCGCATCTGGGCGGTGGAGATCGTGCGGCACAACGCCCGGTAGCCGTCCGGGCCGCGGGCCAGCAGCAACAGGTGCTCGCCCTCCGGGTCGGCGACGCCGTTCTGCGGCGCGGACAGGCCCATGCTCAGCTCGGCGCCGAACACCGTGCGCACGCCCAGCGCGCGGGCGGCGTCGGCGAAGCGGACCACGCCGTACATACCGTCGTGGTCGGTGAGGGCGATCGCGTCGAGGCCCAGCTCGAAGGCCCGCTCGACCAGCTCCTCGGGGTGCGCGGCGCCGTCGAGGAAGCTGAAGTTGGAGTGGCAGTGCAGCTCCGCGTACGGGCTGTGCGTCTCCTCGGCCGTCAGCGTGTCCGGCGGTTCGTAGGGGCCGCGGTGCGCCGACCACGCGGGCGCGTCACCGCCGTCGGCCTCCGGGCCGCCGCTCAGGCTCGACCCGGTCCGTGCCCCGGCACGACCGGAGAGCACGCCCTCCAGCTCGGTCCACGGGACGTCCGGGTTCTGCCAGCCCACCCGGGCCATCGTAGTCGAACAGATATTCGAACGACAGCGGACGGGAGTACGTGCGTGGCCGGCCGGGGGCTCCCCAGCGCCGGCCGGCCTCGCACGAGGACCCGGAGCCGCCCGGTGCCGACCGCTCCCCAGCGTCGGCACCGGACTGCTCCGGAAGGAGTGGAGCGGCCGGTCGGAACGGCCGCTCCCGTGCTGTGAGAACAGTTCACCAGCCGTATCTGTGTAAGAGCTGAGACCGAGCCGTGAACAGTCCGTGGATCGTGCCCCGATCGCACCCGGCGACGGACACCCTGGGTGATCACAGTGTGGACAACTCCTGTGGACAACTGCTTCCGCTACTCCGGACGGCCCCGGGATGACACGATGCGGACGAGACGAAACCGGGCATCGGGGGACACTGGCTCATGCGATCCATCAGACGACGCGTTCTGGCTGCAGTGGCCGTGGTGGCGACGACGGCGGCCCTCGCGGCGTGCGCGAACGAGCCGGCCGGTCCCGGCCTGGCGTCCTCGTCGTCGAACACCGGGGCGTCCGGTGGATCCGGCGGGCAGTCCGCCGCCGCGGCCGACCCGACGTTGCCCCGGCGTCTCGCCGACGCGGTGAGCGGGGACGACGCCGTCACCCACCTGCAGGCCCTGGAGCGGATCGCCGACGAGAACGACGGCAACCGCGCCGTCGGCACCCCCGGCTACGACGCGAGCGTCGAGTACGTCGCCGGGGCGCTGCGCCAGGCCGGCTACGAGGTGCAGACCCCGTCCTTCGACGTCCGCACGTTCTCCGTGCAGGACCAGCGCCTGACCGTCGGCGGCACCGCGGTCGAGTCCTCGGTGCTCGGCTTCTCCCCGGCCACCGCGCCGGGCGGTCTCACCGCACCGCTGTTCGTCGTGCCCCAGGACGCGACGTCGGGCTGCGAGACCGCCGACTTCGCCGGGATGCCCCGCGGCGCGATCGCGGTGGTCCTGCGCGGCACCTGCCCGTTCGGGCAGAAGTCCCAGCTCGCCGGGCAGGCCGGCGCGGCGGGCGTCGTGGTGGTCAACACCGACGACACACCGCTCTCGGCCACCCTCGGCGACACCCAGGGGGTCGTCCCGAGTACGTCGGTCACCAGGAGCGCCGGGCAGACCCTGGTCGGGCGCAACGGGGCCCAGGCGACCCTGCTGCTCGCGACCACCCTGCAGCAGCAGACCAGCCGCAACGTGGTCGCACAGACGACGACCGGCGACCCGAACCGCGTGGTGATGGCCGGGGCGCACCTGGACTCGGTGCCCGAGGGCGCCGGGATCAACGACAACGGCAGCGGCAGTGCGGCCCTGCTGGAGATCGCGCAGAAGCTGGGCGCCGCGCCGCCGGCCGGGCAGAGCGTGCGCTTCGCCTGGTGGGGCGCCGAGGAGATCGGGCTGGTCGGGTCCACCAAGTACGTCGAGTCGCTCTCCGACGCCGACAAGAAGAAGATCGCGACGTACCTGAACTTCGACATGGTCGGCTCGCCGAACGCCGGCTACCTCGCCTACGACGGCGACAACTCCGACGACGAGGGCGCGGGCCCCGGACCGGCCGGAT
This sequence comes from Pseudonocardia sediminis, assembly GCF_004217185.1. Lineage (NCBI taxonomy): Bacteria > Bacillati > Actinomycetota > Actinomycetes > Pseudonocardiales > Pseudonocardiaceae > Pseudonocardia > Pseudonocardia sediminis. The sequence goes on from NZ_SHKL01000001.1 coordinate 5,509,485, forward strand.
CCGACGTGGTGGAGAAGGTGCTGGTCGACGGTCTCGGCTCGGTCGGGGTGCGGGCCGAGGGCACCGACTTCGACGGGCGCTCGGACTACGGCCCGTTCATCGAGGCCGGCATCCCCGCCGGTGGTCTGTTCACCGGCGCCGAGGAGCGCAAGACCCCCGAGCAGGCCCAGGCCTGGGGCGGACAGGCCGGGCAGCCCTACGACCCGTGCTACCACACCGAGTGCGATCGCCTGACCAACGTCGACCGCACCGCCTTCGACCGCAACATCGACGCGATGGCCCTCGGGATCGGGCGCTTCGCCGTGTCGCTGGACGGGATCCCGGCGCGGTAGACGCCGGCCGCCTCCGCCGGATCGAGGAGGACCCGTGCCGCGCCCGCCGTCGTGTAGCGGGTGGCACGGACGACCCGTGGATCCCCTTTGCCCTGGCAGCCCCGATCCGTCCGGCCCGTCGCCCCGTCGCCCCGTCGCCCGTCGCCCGTCGCCCGTCGCCCGTCGCCCGTCGCCCGTCGCCCGTCGCCCGTCGAGAGTCACGAAGTGGACGACCACCCGACCAGAACGTGACGCTCGACCGGTCGCGGGGAACGACGACGGATCGAGCGTCACGAAGCGGCGGTGCTGATCGCCGGAACGTGACGCTCGACGGCCGGCCACGCCCCTCAGTCGTAGACGCCCGTGACCCACCACCCCCGGCCGCGGTGGACGAGCAGCAAGGCGGCGCCGTCGGCGAGCACGACCTGGATGCGCACGACGATCTCCGGGGCGGGCGCACTCCCGGCGCCCCACCACCGCTGACGGACCGGCCAGGGCCCCGCCCAGCTCCGGACCTCCCGGGGCGGCCGTCCGCTGTCGACGAGCCGGGCCGGGGTCGATCCGAGCAGGTCGGGGGCGGCCGGGTGCACCGGCTCGCCGTCGACGTCGAGGAGCTGCACCGGGATCGGTTCCGGGGGCACCGTCGCCGGCGACGGGGTGGGGAGGCGGCCGGGCCACGACGGCGGCGGGTCGCGGGGCGGGCGGCTGCGGACCGGTGAGGTCGTGCGCGCCCGTCCCGAGGACGGGCCGGGCGGTCGCGCATCGGGCGGGCCCGCGGCGGTCGGTGCCGTAGCGGTCGGTGTCGCGGCGATCGGTGTCGTAGCGGTCGGTGTCGCGGCGATCGGTGTCGTAGCGGTCGGTGTCGCGGCGAGCGATGTCGCGGCGAGCGGTGTCGCGGCGGGTGGCGTCGCGGCGGGTGGCGTCGCGGCGGGTGGCGTCGCGGCGGGCGCCGGTCCTGGATCCACCGGAGCGGGCCGGGACAGGAGCGGGACCGGTTCCGGGACGGCCTCCGGGACCGCCACGGGGACGACCGCCGGGAGCTCCTCCGCCGGGTCCGGGGCGCGTTCCTCCCCCCAGGGCACGAGACGCACGCGTTCGCCCGGGTCCCGCCCGCCGGTGAGCACCGGGGTGAGCACGGCCTGCGGGCCGAGCAGGGCCTGCGCCCGGACCAGAGCGCGCCCGGCCCGTTCGTCGGCCTCCCCGACGTCACCCCACAGACCGCGCTGCAGCGCACCGGCGGTCACCGTGTCCTCCGGGGTCAGCCGCAGCGCGACCAGTGCGCCGGACCCGCCCCGGGCCAGCCAGGAGTCCAGCTGCCAGCGCACCCGGTCGACCGTGCCGGCGGGCGTCAACGGCTCCGCGCAGCGCCAGACCCGCAGCAGCTCCTCCCCCGACCCGGTGCGGGCGTGCACGCCGAGGCGGGTGCAGGCCAGACCGTGCCCGGCCAGCGTGCGGTGCAGCTCCATGGCCAGCCCGCGGGCGGCGAACGCGGCGGCGTCCACCCGGTCCACCGGCGGGTCCAGCTCCAGCTCGGCGGCCAGCTCCTCCGGCGGGACCCGGCGCACCGGCGGGCGGGGGTCGAGCCCGCGGGCCAGGCGGTGCGCGGCCACCGCGTCCGCTCCGAACCGGGACGCGACGTCCGCGGCCGGCAGCGAGGCGAACGCCCCGAGCGAGCGCAGCCCGAGCCGTCGCAGGAGGTCGACCAGCTCGGAGCGGTCGACGTCGGGGTCCCGGTCCAGCTCGGCCACCTCCAGCGGGGCCAGGAACTCCGGCGTGCACCCCGGCTCGACGCCCCGGCCGCGGCGGGCGGCGAGCACCGCGGCGAACGTCCCGTCGGCGAACCCGACCTGGCACTCGGCCCGGGTGTGCAGTGCGACCTGGTCGATCAGCCGCTCCGCCGCGGGCCGCTCCCCGCCGAACCAGCCGACCGGGCCGCGCGCGGGCAGCACGAGCAGACCGGGGCGGATCACCTCCACGCCGGGGGCGAGCTCCTCCACCGCGACCACCACCGGTTCGAACGCCCGCGCGTCGCGGTCCGGGTCGGGGGCCAGCACGGCCAGGTCCGGGCAGCGGGCCTGGGCCTCGCGCCGGCGCAGCCCCCGCCGGACACCGGCCCGGCGCGCCGTGGCCGAGCAGGCCAGCACCCGGTTCGCGTGGAACACCGCGGCCGGACGGTGCGCCGGGACACCCGCGGCGCGGGCGGCCGCGGTGACCGGCCAGTCCGGCGACCACACCGCCAGAACCCGGTCCTCGCCGCTCATCCGGCCACCGCCGCGACGACCCGCGTCGACGGCACGGTGCCCCGGCCGGCCCGCTGCGGGGCGACGGCGACCCGCCCGTCCGGACCCGGCAGCAGCAGCTCGGCGCTGCGGCCCGCGGCCCCGGTCCCCCGGCCGTGCGCGCGGACCTCGACCCGGCGAGACCGTAGACGCCCGGCCCCGGCGTCGGCGCCCTCCCAGTGCACCGTCGCGCAGTGCAACCGCACGTCGGCGCCCGGCCAGGACCCGAGCGCGAGCAGCACCGCGCCGCGTTGCCGGGCCCGCGCGGCCAGCCGCTGCCGGTCCGCGGCCCGGATCCCGGCCCGCTCCGGACCGGACATCACCACCAGGTCCAGGCCGTCGAGCAGCGCGGCGGCGACCGCGACCAGGTCCGGCCCCGGCTCCGGCACCAGCGCGAGCCGGTCCAGCCGGACCCCGGCCTCGGCCGCGGCCACCGCGCCCAGCCCCGGACGTCCGATCACCCCGGCCCAGGTGCCGTCCTGCGACGCCGCCGCGAGCAGCGCGAACAGCAACGACCCGGCCCCCGGCCCGGTCGCGACCGACACCGTCGACCCCCGGCGCAACCCGCCCCCGGGCAGCAGCGGAGCCAGCGGCCCGGGCACCGGCAGCAGCCGACCGTCCTCCCCCGGCACCGGCGCCTCGTGCGGACGCTCGCTGCGGGTCTCCATCCGGCGCAGCAACCCACGGGCCAGCTCCAGCCGACCGCCCCGGTCGCACGCCCGTGCCGCCGGGTCGCGGGAGGGCCCCCGCCCGTCCCGCGACCCGGCTCCGGGATCCGGAGACGCGGCCACGGGCTCCCCAGCCGTCGCCGCGTCCTCCTCGACGTCGACAGGCCCCCTGGACCCGACCGCCGCATCGATCACCGAACGCCTCCCCGCCTCGCCGCCGCCGTCCGGTGCACCGCGGGGAGACGGTGCATCGAACTGATGTTCGAAGTCTAGGTCAGACCTCGAACGCCCTCAAGTCCCCGTCCGGGGGATGGGAACACCCTGGCAGGGACCCCCGACAGAAACGTCGACACTGCACACCGGAGCCGTCAGGTGTGGACGAGAGGCACAGCATCGCGCGCTCGACGTCACGACGCGCGCCCGTCTTCGTGACGCGACCGCGGCCGCGAGCGCGCGACGAAGGACGGCGCGCATCGGCCGGGATGCGGGCCCGGAGGCCGATCCACCGGCCGACGCGCACCCGGGCCGCCGACGCGCGGTGCGCGGACCGCGCGCGGACGGGTGGAGTACGCGACGACTGGTGCGGCGCGCGCCGACCGGTGGGGTGCGCGCCGCCGGCGGGTGGGGAGGAGCGCGGGTGGGCTAGTGGGCGAAGTGGCGGGTCCCGGTCAGGTACATCGGGACGCCGGCCTTCTCCGCGGCCGCGATCGACAGCTCGTCACGGACCGAGCCGCCCGGCTGCACGACGGCCGCGACGCCGCCGTCGAGCAGCACCTCCAGACCGTCGGCGAAGGGGAAGAACGCGTCCGAGGCGGCGACCGAGCCGCGGGCCCGGTCCCCGGCGCGGGCGACCGCGAGCTTGGCCGCGTCCACCCGGTTGACCTGCCCCATCCCGACCCCGACGGCGGCACCGTCGGAGGCCAGCAGGATCGCGTTCGACTTCACCGCGCGGCAGGCCCGCCACGCGAACGCGAGGTCGGCCAGGACCGCGTCGGACACCGGGCTGCCGGTGACCAGCTTCCAGGCGGCGGGGTCGTCGCCGTCGGCGTCGACCAGGTCGCGCTGCTGGACCAGCAGACCGCCGGAGATCGGGCGCAGCTCGGTGCCTCCGCGGACGTAGCCGCCGGGGATCCGCAGCACGCGCACGTTCTTCTTGGTCTGCAGCGCCTCCAGCGCGCCGTCGGCGTAGGACGGGGCGATCACGACCTCGGTGAAGATCTCCGCGACCTGCTGCGCCATCTCGACGCTGACCTCGCGGTTCACGGCGATGACGCCGCCGAACGCGCTGGTCGGGTCGGTGGCGTGGGCCTTGCGGTGGGCCTCCGCGACGTCCGCTCCGACCGCGATCCCGCACGGGTTCGCGTGCTTGATCACCGCGACCGTCGGCTGGTCACCGTGGTCGTGCGCGGCGCGCCAGGCGGCGTCGGAGTCGACGTAGTTGTTGTAGGACATCTCCTTGCCGTGCAGCTGCTCGGCACCGGCCAGGCCCTCGGACCGGGCGCCCAGGTAGAGCGCGGCGGCCTGGTGCGGGTTCTCGCCGTAGCGCAGCGCGCGCTCGCGGGTCCAGGTGGCGCCGAACCAGGACGGCAGACCGGCCGCGTCGGCGGCCTCCCCGCCGTCGGCCGGGGCGAGGGTCTCGCCCATCCAGGACGCGACCGAGACGTCGTAGGCGGCGGTGTGCCGGAACGCCTCGGTGGCCAGGCGGCGGCGGTCGTCCAGGACGAACCCGCCCGCGCCGACCTGCTCGAGCACCCACGAGTACCGCGCCGGGTCGACGACGACGGCCACGCTCTCGTGGTTCTTCGCCGAGGCCCGGACCATCGCCGGCCCGCCGATGTCGATCTGCTCGACGGCCTCGTCGGAGCTCGCCCCGGACGCGACGGTCTCGGCGAACGGGTAGAGGTTCGACACCAGCAGGTCGAACGGCGCGATGCCCAGCTGCTCGAGCTGGGCGACGTGCTCGGGCTTGCGGGTGTCGGCCAGCAGCCCGGCGTGCACCCGCGGGTGCAGGGTCTTGACCCGGCCGTCGAAGCACTCGGGGAACCCGGTGACCTCCTCGACGGCGGTGACCGGCACCCCGGCGTCGGCGATCCGCTGCGCGGTGGAGCCGGTGGACACGATCTCCACCCCGCCCGCGTGCAGCCCGGTGGCCAGGTCCAGCAGACCGGCCTTGTCGTAGACGCTGATCAGGGCCCGGCGGACCGGCCTGCGCTCACTCATGACTCACCTCGTGGTTCGTGCCTACTCCGGCGCGCCGCCCGGGGTCCGGGCAGGTCCGTGCGACCCCTGCGGGTCAGGTCTGTGGTTGTCGCGACGTGCCCGGGGCGGCGTCCGCGCGGGCGATGCCCCGGACCACCTCCACCAGCAGCCGCCGCTCCTCGGTCTTGATCCGCTCGTGCAGGGTGGTCTCGGTGTCGCCGGGCCGGACGGGCACCTCGGTCCGTCCCAGCACCGGCCCGGTGTCCAGGCCGGCGTCGACCCGGTGCACCGTCGCGCCGGTCACCGCCACCCCCGCGGCCAGCGCGTCGCGCACGGCGTGCGCGCCGGGGAAGTCCGGGAGCAACGACGGGTGCGTGTTCAGCATCGGGCATCCGATGCCGTCGAGGAACTCCGGTGAGACGACCTTCATGAACCCCGCCCCGACGACGACGTCCGGGGCGTGGGAACGCACGCGGTCGAGCAGCGCCCGGTCCCAGGAGGCCCGGTCCGGGTGCCCGGCGAGCCGCTCGACGAACGTCGGCAGACCGGCGCGGTGGGCGCGCTCGACCCCCTCGGTCCCGGGCCGGTCCGCCCCGACCGCGACGACGGCCGCCGGGTACCCGGGCTCGGAGGCGGCGTCCAGCAGCGCCTGCAGCAGGGTGCCCGTCCCGGACACGAGGACGACGAGCCGGTGCGGTGCGGGCAACCACGGCTCCTCGAGGCAGATCGCGGGGCGGCGGACGGGACGCCGACACCCCTCGGACCGGCGGTCGGCCGCACGGTGGGGAGCGCGGCCGAGGGCACCGGTGGGCCCGGTGGGACCCCCACCAGGGTAGGCCGGGACGTGGCTCACACGCCCGCCGCCCGTCCGACCTGCACCGATCGGCCCGCGAGCGACGCACGGTCGCTCCCGAACGCACCGGACGACGCGATGGTGCGTCACCCGGCGGGCGGAGGTCAGTCCTCGTCGGGATGCGGTGCGGCCGACTCGCGTTCCCGGCGCGCCACCAGGTCGGCGACGGTGCGAGGCGGTTCGTCGTGCTCCGCCTCCGGGGTCGCCGGTCCCGAGCGGCGGGACGGACCATCGGCCGTGCGGGCCCGCGCGTCGCGTGAGGCCGTGCCCCGTCCGGACGGCGTGCGGCTCCCCGCCCGACGGTCGTCGCCGCCGTCCTCTCCCCCGTCGCGACCCTCGTCGTCCCCGGCCGGTCGTCGCGTCCCCGGGCGGCGGGCGACGGGCTCGTCGGAGTGCTCCGCCGAGGCGGCCCGTCCGGCCGCCCGTGCCGCAGCCGCCCGGGCCGCAGCGGAGCGTCCCGTCCCCGCACGCGGTGATCCCGGACGTCCGGCGTCCGCCCGCGCCGTGCGACGGGCCTCGGCCACCCCGCGGGCGCGCCCGGCGCCGGTGGCCGAGCGGTCCAGCCCCATGCAGACCGCCACCGCGGGCAGGCCGACCAGCAGCAGCGCGGCCAGGAACACCAGCCAGCCCGAGAGCGTCACCGGGTCGTAGGGGCCGTCGGCCAGGCGTCCCCCGGCGATCGCGGCACCGAGCCCCGCACCGGCGGCGGTCACCGCGGCGGCGACACCGGCCGCGGCCAGGCGGTCGGTCCGGTCCGCGACCGGTCCGAGCGACCGGGAGCAGACGACCCCGGCGGCCACCCCGGCCCCGAGCGGGAGCAGCAGGACCAGCACCGCCCCGACCGACACCGGAGCCGTGGGGAACGCCGCGAACAGCGGGAACGGCGGCATCGCCCCGTCGACGGCGCCGAACGGCCCGTTGCGCGCCGCACCGACGTCGACCCCGGGACCGAGCGCCCAGGCCATGCCGCCGAGAAGCGCGTTCGGCAGGTAGGCGACGGCGAGCAGCGCCACCCCGAGACCGGCCCCGGCACCCGGGGCGAGCGTCGCGAACGACCGCGCCACCTCCGGTGCGTGCCCGAGCAGACCGGCCAGCAGCACCAGCGCCCCGGACAGCACGAGCCCGGCGGCCCCGGCACGGGCGCCCGCCAGCCCGGCCGCGGGCCAGCCCTGCAGCCGTTCCCGCCAGGTCTCCGGCAGACCGCAGGCCCGGAGCACGCCGACGCCGGCCGCGGACCCGGCGACCAGCCCGGCCCCGACCATCGACGCCCACGGCGCGGTCACCGCCATGTCCTGGGGAAGCAGCGCCCCTCCGAGCACCGCGACCACCGCGGCCGCCCCGGCCTGCGACGCGACGACGGCGCCCGCGTCGTGCCGGACCCGCCCGCCGAGCCGGCGCACCGACCACCCGGACGCGATCGTCACGACGGTGAACACCGCGATCGTGGGCAGCAGCGGCAGCACGCCGAGCTGCCGGCCGTCGAGCACCAGGGGGATCTGCTGGGCGGCGAGCCACAGCGGGACGGCGGTCGCGAGGGCCCCGTCCGGGGAGACGCCCTCACCACCGGACGCGGTCAGCACCGCCGCGAGCGGGACCATCATCGTGTAGCCGGCGAGGATCGCACCCATCGTCCCGGCGAGCAGGACGCGCAGCCGCTCCAGGCCGTCGCGGCGCTGCCGTCCGGAGCCCGGCGTGCCCTTGCGGTCGCGGGCACCGCGGCCGGGGCGACGCTGCGGCCGGGCACGCGCGGCGCCGCCCGTGCTGCGCTCGGTCGGGATCGGGGCCGTGGTGCTCACCCGGTCAGGGTCGCAGCGCCGGGCCGGGACACCGGGCAGGCACGCCGGGGAGGACCGTGGTCACATCCCCGGCGCGACGGGCCCTCCCACCCGGATCCCGCGTACGGGGATCCGGTGTGGAGCGGCTCAGCCCGCCGAGTTCTTCGGGTCGCCGTCCGGGCGGAAGGAGTGGGTCCGTTCGTCGTCGGCGCCCTCGACGAGGGTGTCGGGACGCTGTTCCGACGACGCCTGCCCCGCGGACGGGACGGCACTGGTGGCCTCCCCGCTCGCCCAGGACCCGGCCGATCCCGCCGATCCGGGCTGCCCGGCGGACGGCTGTCCCTGCGCCGCCTGCCCGTAGGCCTGCTGGCCCGGCACCTGCTGGCCGGGGGCGGCGGACTGCCCCGGCGCGGCGGCCGGGGCGCCACCGTGGGCGGAGGCGTCACCGGAACCCGGCGGCGCCGCGAACAGCGCCCCGTGCCCCTGCTGACCTGCCTGCTCCGTAGCACCGGGGTAGGAGCCCGGGTAAGGCTGCTGCCCGGGCTGCACGGCGCCGTACGGGGACGCGCCGTAGGAGCCCTGCCCGGGGACGCCCTGCCCCGGGACACCCTGACCGGGGGCGACGCCGTAGCCGTAGCCCTGCGGCGCGTAGCCGCCGTACCCGGGCCCGTAGCCCTGCGGCGCGTAGCCGGGGGCCTGGCCGAACGCGCCGGCCTGGCCGGGGTGGCCCTCCCCGTAACCGGGCTGCTGCGGGTAGCCGCCGGGCTGGCCGTAGCCGGGCTGGCCGTAGCCGGGCTGCCCCGGCGCCGGTCCGTACCCGGGCTGCCCCCAGCCTCCCTGCGGGCCGGCGTGGTGGTCCGGCTTCGGCTTCGGGGCCGGCATCGAGACCAGGCCGACGTCGAGCAGCAGCCCGCCGACCAGCGCGGCCGTGCTGAGCAGGCCGAACGCGATCGCGACCCAGCCGACGGCGCCCGGGTCCGCGATCTCCGAGGCACTGGTGCGGGCCAGCAGCGACATGAGGAACCCGGTGACCGAGATCGCCGCGGCGACGGGCAGCACCCGCCCGACCCCGGGAAGCAGCGACAGCAGGCCGAGCACCCCACCGGCGACGATCAGGGTGATCGGGAACGACAGGATCGCCGCACCGAAGAACCCGCACAGGTAGGTGAGCAGGGCCAGCACGGCCCCGACCAACACCACCATCCGGGCCGGTCCGGGTGCGAGCGGGGGCACCGCGGACACGGCACCGCCCCGTCCCGCGCTCTCCCGCGCCCCGGAGGGCGAGGTCTCCGATGAAGGGCCAGTCGTCATGTCGGACATCTCCCGCGGGCCGCGACCGGCGCGGCGTCGGCAATACGGTTCGGTCCGGGCACGCTAACCCATCCGGGGCATTCCACCGCACCGGCGGCGAGCGCGTCCTCCCGGGAGCGCCCACGGGCGCCCCCATGACGACGCGCGGCCCCCGGGAGGGTTCCCGGGGGCCGCGCGTGAGGTACTGCGGGGGCTCACTTCGAGCCGATGATCTCCTTCATCAGCGCGGCGGTCTCCGACGGCGTCTTGCCGACCTTGACCCCGGCGGCCTCGAGGGCCTCCTTCTTCGCCTGCGCGGTACCGGCCGAGCCGGACACGATCGCGCCGGCGTGGCCCATCGTCTTGCCCTCCGGCGCGGTGAAGCCCGCGACGTAGCCGGCGACCGGCTTGGTGACGTTGGCCTTGATGAAGTCCGCGGCACGCTCCTCGGCGTCGCCACCGATCTCACCGATCATCACGATGGCCTCGGTCTCCGGGTCCGCCTCGAACGCCTCGAGGGCGTCGATGTGGGTGGTCCCGATGACCGGGTCACCGCCGATGCCGATGGCGGTGGAGAACCCGATCTCACGCAGCTCGTACATCATCTGGTAGGTCAGCGTGCCGGACTTCGACACCAGACCGATCTTGCCCGGGCCCGCGATGTTGGCCGGGATGATGCCCGCGTTGGACTTGCCGGGCGAGATGATGCCGGGGCAGTTCGGCCCGATGATCCGGGTCTTGTTGCCCTTGGCCGACGCGTGGGCCCAGAAGTAGGCGGAGTCGTGCACCGGGATGCCCTCGGTGATGACGACGGCGAGCCCGATCTGGGCGTCGATGGCCTCGATCACGGCGTCCTTGGCGAACTTCGGCGGGACGAACAGGACCGAGACGTCCGCCCCGGTCTCCTTCATCGCCTCCTCGACCGTGCCGTACACCGTGACGTCCTGGCCGGAGACGTTGACGCTGGTCCCGGCCTTGCGGGCGTTCACGCCGCCGACGATGTTCGTCCCGGAGGCGATCATCTTGGTGGCGTGCTTCATGCCCTCGCCACCGGTGATGCCCTGGACGATGACCTTGCTGTTCTCGTTGAGGAAGATCGACATTCTCAGGCTCCAGCCGCAAGCTCGGCGGCCTTGTCGGCCGCGTCGTCCATCGTGCCCACCACCGTGACGAGCGGGTGGTTCGCGTCGGCGAGGATCTTGCGACCCTCCTCGACCGAGTTCCCGTCCAGGCGCACGACCAGCGGCTTCGTCGCGCCGTCGCCCAGGATCTTCAGCGCCTCGACGATGCCGTTGGCGACCGCGTCGCAGGAGGTGATGCCGCCGAAGACGTTGACGAACACGCTCTTGACGTCGTCGTCGCCCAGGATGACGTCGAGGCCCGCGGCCATGATGTCGGCCGAGGCGCCGCCGCCGATGTCGAGGAAGTTCGCCGGCTTCACGTTGCCGTGCTTCTCCCCGGCGTAGGCGACCACGTCGAGCGTGCTCATGACCAGGCCCGCACCGTTGCCGATGATCCCGACCTGGCCGTCGTCGAGCTTGACGTAGTTGAGGCCCTTGGCCTTCGCCTTGGCCTCGAGGGGGTTCTCGGTGCGCTCGTCGACGAGGCCCTTGTGCTCGGAGTGACGGAACTCCGCGTTCTCGTCGAGGGTGACCTTGCCGTCGAGGGCGATGACCTTGCCCTCGGGGTCACGGACCAGCGGGTTCACCTCGACCAGCGTCGCGTCCTCGGCGACGAAGGTGTCCCACAGCTTGACGATGACGTCGGCGGCCTGGTCGGCCACGGCGGCCGGGATCTTGCCCGCGGCCACGATCTCGTCGGCCTTGGCCTTGTCGACACCGGCGATCGCGTCGATCGGGATCCGGGCCAGCGCCTCCGGACGCTCGACGGCCAGCTCCTCGATCTCCATGCCGCCCTCGGCCGAGCACATGGCCAGGAAGGTGCGGTTCGACCGGTCCAGCAGGAACGAGAAGTAGTACTCCTCGGCGATGTCGCTGGCCTCGGTGACCAGCACCCGGTGCACGGTGTGGCCCTTGATGTCGAGGCCGAGGATCGCCTCGGCCTTCTCCTTGGCCTCGTCCGGGGTCTGCGCCAGCTTGACGCCACCGGCCTTGCCCCGGCCACCGGTCTTCACCTGCGCCTTGACGACGACGGCGGTGCCCAGCTCGGAGGCCGCTGCCTTCGCGTCGTCGGCGGTCTCCACCGTCCGGCCCGGCAGCACCGGGACTCCGTGCGCGGCGAAAAGGTCCTTCGCCTGGTACTCGTAGAGGTCCACTCGGCTCTCCCGCTCCACTTCGCTCTCGCCGCGAATTCGCTCGTCACCCTCCGGCGCGGGCGGGAAGAAGGACTGCCCGCCGCGGGCGGGGTGCGTTCGCGGACGTCGGTCGTGCTGCTCCGGGGGGAGCCTAGCCACGACCGTCGCACCGTTCCTGACCTGGGCCGGTGACCGCTGTCACCTCGCCCCGCCGACCAGGCGTCGTCGATCACCCGACCGGGGGGCCGGGCGGCGCGCGGCGCCAGGAGTGGCACGAGAAGTGATCTGTCGCATACCGTTTCTCCATGGCGATGGCGCTCGCAGGGTTGCGGCGCCTGCGCGCTCTCGCGGACGGCGTCACGACGGTGGCCGGCGAGGTCGGGCAGGCGGCGGACTACGCGGTGCGCACCTTCGCCTCCCCCGCGGGGATCCGCGGGATGGCCCTGGAGTGGGCCTGGATGGCCACGCACATCGCGCTCTACCCGATCGGCCTGGCCGAGGAGACGATCCGCCAGCACGACGTCTACCGCACCGACAGCCTGCCGCCCGCGCAGCGCAGCCTCGTCGTCGCCGATCCGGCCGCGGCCGGGACCCCGATCCTGCTGGTGCACGGGATCATGGACAACCGGTCGGTGTTCTCGGTGTTCGGCAACGCGCTCCGACGGCGCGGGTTCGGCGTCGTGCACGCCATCAACTACAGCATCCTGACCGGCGACCTCCGCAGCGCCGCACACGAGCTGCGCGGGCACGTCGAACGGCTGCGCGAGCTCACCGGCTCGGACAAGGTGCACATCGTCGGGCACTCGCTCGGCGGCATGATCGCCCGCTACTACGTGCAGCGGATGGGCGGCTCCGCCGTCGTCGACACCCTGGTCACGCTGGGGAGCCCGCACTCCGGTAGCCGCGCCGCGTACCTGCTCCCCACCCCGCTGGCCCGCCAGCTGCGTCCCGGGTCGGAGATCGTCACCGAGCTGGCCGAGCCCACACCGGACTGCCCGACCCGCTTCCTGGTCGTCTGGAGCCGGCTCGACGAGATGATCGTCCCGCAGGGCAACGCCCGGCTGCGCCACCCCGACCTCGACGTCGACGAGCTCGAGCTGCGCGACGTCGGGCACCTGTCGCTGCCGATCGACCCGCGCACCGTGCACTGGGTCGCCAGCGAGCTCGCCCGCGGGGAGCGGGCCCGCGACGCCGAGCACGAACGGATGCGGCACCGCCGGATCCGGGGCGGACACCTGCGGCAGTCCCACCCGCACCACGCCGAACGCGGCGCGCCCGCGTCCTGAACGCCGCCCCCTGAACCTCGCCCGCCGACGAATCCCTCCGGCGGGCGCACCCGAATGCGCGCAGCCCGATCGGCGCAACGACGGTTCACCGTTCTCACTCGACCGGTCGCCGATGATCGTGTGCCGTCCGCGCCCGTCCGTGGACCCTGCCGTTGCTCCGCTACGGCGCACGGGTTAACTTCTGACGGTCCACGTCACGGACCGGTCACAGCGATCGGCGCCAGCCCCGAACGGCGCCACTCCCCAACGGAGTCCCCAGCTCCGAGATCGCCGCCCCGGACCGGACGACCTGAACACCAGAAGGGCAGGTCTTGGCGCGCCACCGCTCCCCCAGCGGCGCCCGACCGGAGTCCCGGCCCGACACGTCCCCCGGCGTGACGGTCACCGCGACGAGCACCCGGCTCCCGGCGCCACCGGCACGTCCGCTGTGTGCCCGCGCGACCATGATCGCCGCCGCGGGCGGCGCCCTCGTCGCCGCCGGACAGACCGCGGCCAGCGCGTTCGGGATGTCCACCGCCCCGACGGCCGAGGAGTCCTACGCCAAGCTCGCCGCCTCGGCGATGCTCCCGGTGTCCGAGACGCGCACCGGCGACCCGACCGCCCCCGCCGTGACCTCGGCGATCGGCGGTGAGCAGCTCAGCTCGACCGGCGCCGTGTCCTCGCTGGACCCGGGCGCGAAGGTCGACGTCGCGAACCTGACCAAGGCCGCCCGCCTCGGCGAGAAGGCCGCCGAGGAGGAGGAGACGACGGGTGCCGCGCTCTCCCACGGCGCACCGCAGGCCGTCGTCTACGACGGCACCACCTACGCCATGCCCACCCGCGGCCAGTTCACCTCCGGCTTCGGCGGGCGCTGGGGCGTCACGCACTACGGCATCGACCTGGCCGCACCGATCGGCACCCCGATCTACGCGCTGACCGACGGCGTGGTGGAGAAGGCCGGTCCGGCCAGCGGGTTCGGCATGTGGGTCGTGCTCAAGCACACCGACGGCACCTCCTCGGTCTACGGCCACATCAACCGCGCGTTCGTCGAGGTCGGGCAGAAGGTCCGGGCCGGCGACGAGATCGCCGAGGTCGGCAACCGCGGCCAGTCCACCGGCCCGCACCTGCACTTCGAGGTGTGGGAGCCGGACGGCTCGAAGATCAACCCGCTGCCGTGGCTCTCCGAGCGCGGCATCGACGTCACCGGCCCGGCGAAGTCCGAGGCCGAGAGCGAGGCCGGCAGCGGCGCGGACGACTCGAGCCGCGCCTGAGTGGCCGTGTACCGGGTCGCGAGTGACGCGCCACGTCCCTCTCCGGCCCGAATCGGCGCGATCACGCGTCACCCGGTCGCGGCCCGTCCGGCGACGGCCCGGCCGCCGAGTGACGCACCATGTCCCTTCCCGCCCTGTGCGGTTGCCGAGTGACGCGGCATTGACCGCTCGGGCCCGTTTCCGGTCGTGGCGCGTCACTCGATGCCGGGAGTCCGGCCGGGCACGGCCCGGACCGGCGCGCGAGGCTGAGCCCATGCGCCCGTTCCGCCGCCCCCACCCGCACAGTCTGCGCGCCGACGCCGTCGTCACCGGGGCGGGGAGCGGGCTGGGGCGGGCGTTCGCGCGGGAGCTCGCCCGTCGCGGCGGCCGGGTCGTCTGTGCCGACCGGGACGAGGCGGGCGCCGCCGAGACCGTGCGCCTCGTCCGGGACCTCGACGGCGGTGAGGCGCTCGCGGTGACCTGCGACGTCACCGAGCCCGACCGTGTCCGCGCGCTGGCCGCGACCGCCGGGGAGTTCTTCGGCGGACCGCCCACCCTCGTCGTCAACAACGCCGGGATCGGCGCCGGCGGCCCGGTGATCGGAGGCCCCGACGACGACCTCGCCGACTGGCACGCCACCCACGACGTCAACTTCTGGGGCGTGGTGCACGGCTGCCACGTGTTCGTCCCGCTGCTGCGCGCCGCCGGGCGCGGTGGGGTGATCAACGTGGCCTCGGCCGCCGCGTTCGCCGCGGCACCCCGGATGGGCGCCTACTCGACCAGCAAGGCCGCCGTCCTGGCGCTGTCCGAGACGCTCGCCGCGGAGACGGCCGGGTCCGGGGTGACGGTCAGCGTCCTGTGCCCGACGTTCGTGCGGACGTCCATCCTGGGCTCCGGCCGGATCGACCCGGCGACCTCGGCCCTGGCCACCCGGATCATGGCCGCGACCGGCCGGGCCCCGGAGACGGTGGTGCGCCGGACTCTCGACGCCCACGACCGCGGACGCCTGCACGTCCTGCCGCAGGTCGAGGGACGCCTGACGTGGGCGGCCAAGCGGGCCCTCCCGGGTCTCTACACTCACGGCACCGGGCTCGGGGCGCGGCTGGCGACGAGGATGCTCGACGGGCCGCCCGGGCGCCGCTGACCCCGCCGCGTCGAGCCGATGGCGGCCCTTGCAGGCGGGCTCCGGAGCCGGGCGGGCTCAGAGCTTCGTGAGCGGGACCCCGCCGATCAGCATCAGCCGCACCGTGCCGGAGCTGCCGAAGTCGATCGTGACGGTGGCGCGCTGGCCGACGCCGTCCGAGGCGATCACCGTGCCCAGGCCGTACTTGTCGTGGTTGACCCGGTCGCCGACGTCGAGCGAGATCGTCGCGTTCATCGTGCGCTCGGGGACCTTCCAGTCCCCGCGGTCGCCGCTGCCGCGCCGCTGCCCGAAACCGAACCGGCCGACCGGGGCGGACGGGCGCTCGGGCTCCGTCCGCCGCCAGTCCACGAGCTCGGGCGGGACCTCGTCGAGGAACCGCGACGCCGGGTTCGTCGAGGGCTGGCCGAACGCCGAGCGGACGATCGCCCGGGACAGGAACAGCCGCTCGCGGGCCCGGGTGATCCCGACGTAGGCCAGGCGCCGTTCCTCGGCGAGCTCCTTCGGGTCCCCCAGCGTGCGCAGGTGCGGGAAGATCCCGTCCTCCCAGCCGGTGAGGAACACGACCGGGAACTCCAGGCCCTTCGCCGTGTGCAGGGTCATCAGCGTGACCATGCCGGAGTCGTCGTCCGGGATGGAGTCGGCGTCGGCGACGAGCGCGACCCGCTCCAGGAACGCGGCCAGCGAGCCCGGTGGGGGCGCGCCGGCGTCGGCGTCGTCGTCCTCCGCGGTGCCCGCGGCCCCGGCCCGCTCCTGTCCCCGCTCCTCCTGGGCCCACTCCTCCTGGGCCCGCTCCGCGGCCGCCGCGGCGCGGTCGGCGGCGTCGGGGTCGGTCGAGAGCGCGGCGAGGTCGGCCACCGCGGCGTCGCCGGCGAACTCCCGGGCCACCGTGACGAGCTCGGCCAGGTTGTCCATCCGGGTCCCGTCCTGCGGGTCCTCGCTGGCCTGCAGCTCCTCGACGTAGCCGGTGCGGGCGTAGATCGTCTCCAGGATCTCCGACGTGTCGTCGCCGCGCTCGACCATCTCGCGCAGCTCGTCGATCATCCGGACGAACCCGGCGATGTTCTTCTGCGACCGGGTGGCCAGGGCGGGTGCGCGGTCGGGCTCCTCGGCCGCGATCCGCAGCGCCGCGGCGAAGGAGATCCGCTCGCGCTCGGCCAGGTCCGCCACGACCGACTCCGCGCGGTCGCCGATCCCCCGCTTGGGGACGTTCAGGATCCGGCGCAGGCTCACCGTGTCGTCGGCGTTGGAGAGCACCCGCAGGTACGCCAGCGCGTCCCGGATCTCGCGGCGCTCGTAGAACCGGACGCCACCGACGACCTTGTAGGGCATCCCGACGCGCAGGAACACGTCCTCGAACACCCGGGACTGGGCGTTGGTGCGGTAGAAGATCGCGATGTCGGAGTTGCGGTACTCCCCGGAGTCGACCAGCCGGTCGATCTCGGAGGCGACGAACGAGGCCTCGTCGTGCTCGTTGTCGGCGACGTAGCCGATCATCTTCTCGCCGTCGCCCTGATCGGACCACAGCCGCTTGTCCCGGCGCTCGGTGTTGCGCGCGATCACCGCGTTCGCCGCGGTCAGGATCGTCTGGGTGGAGCGGTAGTTCTGCTCGAGCAGGATCGTGCGCGCGTTCGGGAAGTCCTGCTCGAACTCCACGATGTTGCGGATGCTCGCGCCGCGGAACGCGTAGATCGACTGGTCGGAGTCGCCGACCACGCACAGCTCGGCCGGCTGGGCACGCTCGGTCGCCGGTGCGACGAGCTGGCGGACCAGCTCGTACTGGGCGTGGTTGGTGTCCTGGTACTCGTCGACGAGCACGTGGCGGAACCGGCGGCGGTAGTACTCGGCGACGGCCGGCATCCGCTGCAGCAGCGAGACCGTCTCCATGATCAGGTCGTCGAAGTCGAACGCGTTCGCCTGGCGCAGCCGGGCCTGGTAGACGCCGTAGACCTCGGCGATCCGGCGCTCGTGCTCGGTGCCGGCGCGCTCGGAGGCGTCGTCCGGGGAGAGCAGCTCGTTCTTCAGGTTCGAGATCTGCGCGGCCAGTGCCCGGGGGGCGAACTTCTTCGGGTCCAGCTCCAGGTCCCGGCCGACGATCCCGATCAGACGGCGCGAGTCGTCCGCGTCGTAGACCGAGAACGCGCTGCGTACGCCCAGGTGCTTGGCCTCGCGGCGCAAGATCCGCACGCACATGGAGTGGAACGTGGAGACCCACATCGCCGCCGAGCGGCGCCCGACGAGCGCGTCCACCCGCTCCTTCATCTCCGCGGCGGCCTTGTTCGTGAACGTGATCGACATGATCTCGCCCGGGTGCACCCCGCGTTCGGCCAGCAGCCAGCCGATCCGGTGGGTGAGCACCCGCGTCTTGCCCGACCCGGCCCCGGCCACGATCAGCAACGGCGCACCGGCGTGGGTGACGGCCTCGCTCTGCCGCGGGTTGAGGCCCTCCAGCAGCGCACGGCCACGGGAGGTCGTCGGTGCGGTCCCGGCGGAGGTCGCACCGGTGTCCTGGGCGGGGAGTTCGAACAGCGCACTCATCGTGTCGAACACGGTACCGCCGCCCACCGACAACCCTCGCGCTCGCCCGCGCGTGCCCCACGGTGCTCCGATCGTGTGGCACACTCGTCGCCGTGCAGACCACCAGGCGATTTTCCTACGGGTACCGGAGTCCGGCACCCGTCGCCTGAACGAGCAGAACCGACGCCCCGGAGTCCGCGGACCCGGGGCGTCTCGTATGTCCGGTGCCGCCGACTCCCACCTCATCGGAGCAGACCATGACCACCCCCGCACCGGACCCGCTGACCTCGCAGGCACCCTCGGACGCCTCCGACCTGCCCCCGGTCCCCACGACCGAGGAGGAGATCGACGAGCTGCGTCGCGAGATCGACCGCCTCGACGCCGAGATCCTGTCGGCGATCCAGCGCCGCACCGAGGTCTCGAAACGGATCGGCGCGACGCGGATGGCGTCCGGCGGGCCGCGGATCGTCTACAGCCGCGAGATGGCGGTGCTGGACCGGTTCGCCGACCTGGGCGTCGAGGGTCGCGAGCTGGCGATGATGCTGCTGCGTCTGGGCCGGGGACGGCTCGGCGGGCGCTGACCCGACCGGGTGATCCACTTCCCGACCTGCGGGCTCCGACCGTGGCACTCTGGGTCGTATGGGAATCATCGCGGCACTGATCGCGCTGGCCGGGCTCCTGGCCGCGCTCGGGCACGTCGGCTACATCGCCATGCTGCAGAACGCGGCCAACAAGAAGGGCCTCTCCGGCGGAGAGGTCGCCACCTACGCGAAGAGCCGGTGGCCGGTCGCCGGCGGCGCGGCGGGCGTCTCGCTGATCGGGCTACTCATCGTGACGAGCAGCGGCTCGTTCGGCGGTGACCTGTTCGGCCTCATCCTCGCGCTCGGCGGAGGCGTCGTGGGCTACAAGGGCCTGCAGACGGAGCGAAACCGTTATCCGAGCAGCTGATGCGGAGTCGCGCTGCGTAGTCGACCACCCACTCGGAGCATCGATGGACAACCGCGTCCGGGGCGGAAAAGGTACGACCGCTCGCCGATTGATGACATCGGTGTGATTGAGCCGTCACGCAGCGGTCAAAGCGAGCACGACCTGGGGTTTCTCCGGAGGCACTGTCCGACAAGGGTTGCCTCCTCGCATAACGGGAGCGATCAGCGGTCGGATACGGCCGATGAACGGATTTCACCCTCTCGGGTGACGCGCGCCGAGCGGATTACCTCCGCTTGGTGATCGTCCCCGGGTCCGGTACACCTTCTCGGGTCCAGTTCACCCGAAGGAGGAACAGCGGCCGTGACCGAGATTCCCGCCGGATCCCCGCTCCCCAGCGCCACGGGATCCGGACGCAGTGAGCCGCTGACCGTCGCGGCACTGATCGCGCGTCAGTCCGCCGGTACCGCCACCGTGCACGTCCCGGTCGCCCGGGAGACCGGGTCGCACACGGGCGTCGCCGAGATCGTCTCCGTCGGGTCGCTGCTCCGCCGGGAGGGTCGCGCCCCGCACGCGCTGGACCGCCCGATGCAGCCGCGCGCCGTCCGTCAGGCCGAGATGGCCCCCGTCTGGCCGGCCCGCCCGGCGTCGGGCCGCCGTCGCGCCGCCGCCGTCGCCGGCGCACTGATCGCCGCCGGCTCCGTGCTCGGCGCCGCGATGTACAACGGCGCGGCCTCGCACAGCTCCGACGCCCAGGCCGCGGCCGACGGCCTGTTCCCGGGCCTCGGCCTGCCGTCCGGCTCCGCGACCCCGGCGACGCTGCCCGCGACCTACCTGCCGACCACCGTCGCGCTGACCAGCCCCCTCCCCGCGGCCTCGGTCCTGCAGCCCGGCGCCACCGACTGGATGCAGGTGGCCTTCCCGCGGAGCGCCGCGGCCCCGAACTCCGCCGCGACCGGCACCCTGAGCACCGCGACCACGATGCCGTCCGCCCTCGGCAACGCCATCCCGGCGGCGAGCAACGCCGTACAGAACACCCCGGCCGCCTCCGGCGGCACCACCGCCCCCGGCACCGGCCCGGGTGGGACGACCGCCCCCGGCGGCGGTGGCTCCTCCTCCGGTGGCGGCACCGCCGGCGGCGGCGGTCTCCTGCCGATCCTGAACAACCCGGACCGGCCCACCGAGAGCAACCTGCTCGACCCGCTCACCGGCGGTGGCTCGTCCGGCGGCGGCAGCTCGACCGGCGGGTCCGGTCCGTCCGGGCCCCGGATCACCACCGGACCGCTGCAGGACGTCACCGAGACGGTGCGCCCGGTCGGCGAGACGGTCGGCGAGGTCGTGCGTCCGGTCACCCGGGCGACCGCTCCGGTCGGCGAGACCGTCGGCGGGGTCCTCACCCCCGTCACGAGGACCGTCGAGCCCGTGACCGACGCGTTGAAGCCGGTCACGAAGCCGCTCACCGGGGCCCTGGAGCCCGTCACGACGCCCGTACTGGGTGCCCTGCAGCCCGTCACCGGGCCGGTCCTGGCGGCGACCGAGCCCACCACCGGGCCGATCCTCGAGTCGCTCTCGCCGGTCACGGGCCTGCTCGACACCCCCGCGGCCGACGAGAAGAAGTCCTCCGGCGGCAAGCACCGCGCGGTCGCCGATGGCGGTACGGCCACGAAGCCGGTCAGCGACCTGGTCTCCGGCACCGTCGGCACGGTGACGGGCGTCCTGTCGCCGAAGATCAGCAGCGCGTCGTCGTCCGACTCGGACTCCTCGTCCCAGGGCTCGTCCTCGTCGGATCCGGACTCGTCGGGCTCGGAGTCCTCGGGCTCGGCGTCCGCCTCCGGTTCCTCCGACGACACGTCCGGCTCGGCCGGCGGCAGCGTCGTCACCGACACCGTCTCCTCGGTCACCGACACGGCCGGTGGCCTCGTCGGCGGCCTGACCGGCGCGAAGTAGCGGGCTCCGAGCTGGAACGAGCCTCCGGGTCGGTATCGATGCTCCCTCCGGCCCGTTCCGGCCGCGGGGCGGCCTACACGAGCCTGCGGTCGGTGGCCCAGCGGGACAGCTCGTAGCGGTTCGACGTCTGTGTCTTGCGCAGGACGCTGGACACGTGCGTCTCGACGGTCTTCACCGAGATGAACAGCTCCCCGCCGATCTCCTTGTAGGAGTAGCCGCGGGCGAGCAGCCGGAGCACGTCGCGTTCGCGGCGGGTCAGCTGGTCCAGCTCCGGGTCGATCGGCGGAGCCGCGCCCGGGCGGTCGGAGAACGCGTCCAGGACGAACCCGGCCAGGCGCGGGGAGAACACGGCGTCGCCCGCCCGCACCCGGCGCACCGCGTCCGCGAGCTCCTGGGCGGAGATCGTTTTCGTGACGTAGCCGCGGGCCCCGGCCCGGATCACGGTGATGACGTCCTCGGCGGCGTCGGAGACGCTCAGCGCGAGGAACACCGGCTGCACAGACGCCCCCGCCTGCGCCCCGCCCCCGGCCCCGGCGGCACGCACCCGGCGGAGCACCTCGGCGCCGCCGCCGTCGGGCATGTGGACGTCGAGCAGCACGACGTCCGGGCGCAGGTGCCCGATCCCGGCCACCGCCTCGTCCACCGAGCCCGCCTCGCCGGCCACCACGACCTCGGGCTCGCCGCCGTCGCCGCGGTCGAGCTCGGCGCGCACGCCGGAGCGGAACAGGGCGTGGTCGTCGACCAGGAAGACGCGGATCGCGGTGTCCGGGGCCGGTCCGGCCTCCGACGGGGTCCTCGTGTCGTCGCTCATCTCGTGCCCTCCTGCGTCTCCGCGCCGGCCCCGGACTCCTGACGTGCAGGCGGGGCCGCCGCCTGTTCCCGGTGAACGGGCATCGTCAACCGCACCTCGGTGCCCTCACCCGGCGCGCTGCGCAGCCGGACCGTACCGCCGTGGCGGCGCATCCTGGTGTGCACCGAGTCGGCGAGCCCGTGCCGGTCCTCGGCGACGGCGTCCGGGTCGAACCCCGAACCGCGGTCGCGGACGAACACGTTCACCTCGTCCTCGTCTTCGACCTCGGCGTACACGCTGACCTCGTCCACCCCGGCGTGCTTGGCCGCGTTGACCATCGCCTCCCGGGCCGCCAGGACCAGCGCGCGCAGGTCGCCGTCCATCGTCGCGTCGCCGACGACGACCGGGTTGACCGTCACCGCGTAGGTGTCCTCGACCTCGGCGGCGGCCTCGGTCAGTGCCGCCGACAGCCGCCCGGACGCCTCCGGGTCGCGTTCGGACGGGTCCCTGCCGTAGCCGTTCGGACCGTAGAGCCAGGCGCGCAGCTCCCGTTCCTGGCCGCGGGCCAGACGCTGCACCTCCCGCGGCGACGACGCCTGGCGCTGGATCAGGGCGAGCGTCTGCAGCACCGAGTCGTGCAGGTGCGCCGCGATCTCGGCCCGCTCGGCGCCGACGATCCGGGCGCGGCGCTCCTCACCGAGGTCGCGGACCAGCCGCACCCACCAGGGCACGGTCAGCACGGCGACACCGAGCAGGGTCGCGAACGCGGCCAGCAGACCGAACCGGACCTGGTCGAGGTTGACGTTGCCGAGCAGGAACACCGCGAGCCCGCCGGCGACCAGCACCGCTCCGACCACGGTGCGGGCCACCGCCGTCCCGCCTCCCGCCGTCACGCCGCGGGCGCCGTGCGCCCACCGGCGTCGCTGGGCCTCGTCGGCCTCGCGCCAGACGACGGCCGCACCGACCGCCGCCACGCCGAGCGGGCCGGCGATCCAGCTGACGACCCCGTTGCCGGCCGCGGCCAGGGCGAGGCCGACCCCGAGCCCGAGCGCGGCCAGCCCGACCGCCTGCTGGCGTTCGGACCGGCCGATCGTCCGCTCGACCGGGGTGATCTCCTGCCGCACGAAGATCCACAGCAGGGCGTAGGCGAGCACCCCGGACCAGCCGATGACGGCCAGCAGCACGAACCCGGCGCGCACCCATCGGACGTCGACGCCCAGGTGGTCGGCGACGCCGCCCGCGACACCGGCCACGATCCGCCCGGATCGGCGCCGTGCCAGCGGGGCCCGCACGGGCCCCTGCTGCACGGACCCTTGCTGCGGGGGTCCCTGCTGCGGGTGTCCCTGCCGGGGAGACCGTTGTGCCTGCGGAACGCTCACGGCACCATCGTCACACGCATCCGGGCGCGTTCCATCGGGATCGGGGTCAGGGTCGGATCGGGGACGTCCCCGATCCGGACGGCGGCGGCGCAGGTCAGGCTCGGTCACATGGACGAGACGGACGGTCGGCGGAGCGGTACGGACATCGGGGACGATGACCGGCGGGGTGGGACGGACACGGACGTGGGGAGCTCGACGGCGCGGGCACGGGCGGAGCTGCACGACATGTGGCGGACCCGCCCGTCCCGGCCGCGCGACGACCGCAAGGTCGCCGGCGTGGCGTCGGCGATCGGGCGTCGCTACGACGTCGACCCGGTCCTGGTGCGGATCGCGTTCGTCGTCGCCGCGTTCTACGGCCCCGGTATCCCGCTCTACCTCGCCGGGTGCGCCGCGCTCCCGGACGCCGGGTCGCCGCACCGTCCGGGACGCGGGCAGGCGGCGGCCCTGACGGTCACCGTCCTGGTCGCGTCGGCCGCCGTCGTCTCCGCACTGCTGTTCCTCGGCGCCGACGGGGGCTGGTTCCTGCCGATGCTGGCCAGCCTGGGCCTGCTGGTCGCGCTGCACGTGACGCGCGGGCGTCGCGGCCCGGCCGGGCGTGCCGTCGACGGCGGGCCGGCCGGTCCGGACACCCCGGCGACGGCCCACCACACGGGCCCCACCGCGCTCGTCGACCCGGCCGGCGGTCACGACCGTCCGGCGCCCGCCGGCCCGCCCGGGACCGGCGGTGACGCCACCGCCCCGGTCGCGAGCGACACCGCCGCCGACGGTGACGGCGCAGCCCCGGCGCGGGCCGACGCGGTCGCGCCCCCGCCCGCTCCCCCGTCCTGGGACCCGCTCGGCGCCGCCCCCTTCGCCTGGGACCTGCCGGAACCGGGCCCCGAGCCGGCCCCGCCCCTGCCGCCGCGGTCACGGCTCACCCCGATCACGCTCGGCATCGCACTCGTCGCCTCGGGCATCGTCGCGGTCCTCGCGCTGACCGCACCGGGCCTGTTCGGCGTGGCCGCGGTCCCGGCGACCGCGCTCGCGGTGGTCGGTGTCGGGCTCGTGGTCGGGGCGTTCCGCCACGTCGGACGGTGGCTGATCCCGTTCGCCCTCGTGCTCGCCGCGGCGACGTGGCTGGCCGCCGCCGTCCCCTGGGCCGATCTGGACGACGGGGTCGGTGATCTCACCGCCGCGCCGCAGACGGCGGCCCAGGTCGCCACCGAGTACCGCCGTGGCGCCGGCGACATCACCCTCGACCTGCGAGGTCTCGACCTCACGGCGACGCCCGGCGTCCCGGTGACCCCGGTCCGCACGTCGGCGCAGCTCGGCGTCGGGACGGTGACGGTGCTCGTCCCGCCCGGTGCGGACCTGGTGGCCCGCGGCGACGTCGGGGTCGGCGACATCTCGCTGGACGGCCGGGCCGTCGACGGTGCCCCGGTCTCGACGACCGTGAACGACCCCGGCTCGGACGGTCCGGGCGGACGTCCGATCGAGCTCGACCTGCACGCCGAGGTCGGCTCCGTGGTGGTGACCCGTGGCTGAGGACGGACGGTCCCGCGGGCGGGGCGCACCCGACCCGGTCGCGCTGATCTGCGGGCTGCTCGCCCTCGTCGTGGCCGGCTACGGCTACTCGGGGCTGACCCCGGGAACCGGCGTCGACCTGCGCTGGGGCCTCGCCGTGGTGGCCGTCCTGGCCGGCGTGTCATTCATTGTGATGAGCCTGCGCGGTAGCGGTAACTCCCGGACCACTTCGGACGACTAACAGGCATCGGTCACCGGCAAGCTGGGGAGCATTGCCGGAGGCCGCTCCGCCCGCGCAGTCGCGGGCCCGACGGGGGTCGGGCCGTCTGTGGACGTGGGCGGCCCGGGGCGGGGCCGGTTCCACCGGCCCCGCCCCGTTCACGTCGGGCCCGCCACCGGGCTCACTCCCACTCGATGGTGCCCGGGGGCTTGCTCGTCACGTCGAGGACCACGCGGTTGACCTCGGCCACCTCGTTCGTGATCCGGGTGGAGATCCGCTCCAGGACGTCGTAGGGCAGGCGGGTCCAGTCCGCGGTCATCGCGTCCTCGGAGCTGACCGGGCGCAGCACGATCGGGTGCCCGTAGGTCCGGCCGTCGCCCTGCACGCCGACACTGCGGACGTCGGCCAGCAGCACCACCGGGCACTGCCAGATCTCGGCGTCCAGTCCGGCCGTGGTGAGTTCGTCGCGGGCGATCGCGTCCGCCGCGCGCAGCGTCTCCAACCGCTCCGCGGTGACCTCGCCGATGATCCGGATGCCGAGCCCCGGACCGGGGAACGGCTGCCGGTTGACGATCACCTCGGGCAGCCCGAGCTCGGCGCCGACGGTGCGGACCTCGTCCTTGAACAACGCCCGCAGCGGCTCGACCAGGGCGAACTCGATGTCGTCCGGCAGACCGCCGACGTTGTGGTGGCTCTTGATCGTCGCCGTCCCGGACCCGCCCCCGGACTCCACGACGTCGGGGTAGAGCGTCCCCTGCACCAGGAACCCGACATGCTCCTCCGCCGCGACCTCTGCCGTGGCGGCCTCGAACACCCGGATGAACTCCCGGCCGATGATCTTGCGCTTCTCCTCCGGGTCGGTCACCCCGGCGAGCGCGCCGAGGAACCGGTCACGGGCGTCGACGACGTGCAGGTTCGCGCCCGTCGCGGCGACGAAGTCCTTCTCCACCTGCTCGCGCTCGCCGGAGCGCAGCAGCCCGAGGTCGACGAACACGCACGTCAGACGGTCCCCGATGGCCCGCTGCACGAGCGCGGCGGCGACCGCGGAGTCGACCCCGCCGGACAGGCCGCAGATCGCCCGGCCCTCCCCGATCTGCTCGCGGACCGCGGCGACGGTGTCGTCGATGATCGAGGCGGTGGTCCAGCTCGGCGCGATGCCCGCGACGTCGTGCAGGAACCGGCGCAGCACCTCCTGCCCGTGCGGGGAGTGTCCGACCTCCGGGTGGTACTGCACGCCGGCCAGGCGCCGGTCGGTGTCCTCGAACGCCGCGACCGCGACCCTGTCCGAGGACGCGGTGACGGTGAAGCCCTCCGGCGCGGCGACGACCGAGTCGCCGTGGCTCATCCACACCGGGTGCTTCGCGGGCAGCCCGCCGTGCAGCGTGCCGGTGGTGCCGGTGAGGTTCAGCTCGGTGCGCCCGTACTCGCGGGTCCCGTCGTGCGCGACCTCGCCGCCGAGCGCACGGGCCATCGCCTGGAAGCCGTAGCAGAGCCCGAGCACCGGGATACCCGCGGAGAACAGCGCGCCGTCGACGGCGGGAGCGTCGTCGGCGTAGACACTCGCCGGACCGCCGGAGAGGATCACCGCGGCCGGGTTCCTCGCCACGATCTCGGAGACCGGCGTGCTCGCCGGCACGATCTCGGAGTACACGTCGGCCTCCCGCACGCGGCGGGCGATCAGCTGCGCGTACTGGGCTCCGTAGTCCACGACAAGGACGGTCGGCGTCTCCACCGGGCCAGGGTAACGAGCACCGGCACCCGCACCGCCGCTGCGTGTCCGACGGCACCGGCCCGTCCCTCGGGCGCACCTCACACGGGTTCACCCCACCTCACACACGTCGTACGGCATGTGAGGAGAACCGGAGCCGTGTGAGGTCGCGTCAGGCGGAGGAGGGGTCCTCGTGGCGGCCGAGGGATCGGCTCCCGGGCGGCTGGACGGGGCCGAGCAGGGCGCGCAGGTCGGCGGCGGCCGAGGCGGGGCTGTCGAGGTCCACGGCGACGACCGGGGCGACCTTGCGCAGGGCCGTCACCACGGCGGGGTCGGCGAGGTCGTGGGTCCGGCCCACCGCGCCGGTGACGATCACGCTCGGCCGGAGCTTCGCGACTGCGGCGGGGTCGGGTGAGCGGGCCTCGCCCACCGAGGCCACGCCGTCCAGCGACCCGGCGCAGCCGACGAGGTTCGCGCCCAGCTCGACCAGGAGCGCCCCGACCGACTCGTCGGTGGCGAGCACCGTCCGGACCGGGCCACCCAGCGGGACCGAGGTCCCGGTCGCGTCGACGAACGGGCGTCCGCCGCCCATCACCGAGGCGGCGGTGACCCGGGCGCGGGGATCGGGCGGGTTCATGGGCGGGCCCCCTCGTCGTCGGCGGGCGCGGAGATCACGGCGCCCGGTGCCACTATCGCACCGCCGGCCGCCGGCGTCCTTCGCCGGACGGGCCGCCCGTGCCGTCCCGGGGCTGGCCGCACCCCGCTGCCGCCGCGCAGAATGCGCAGGGCGCGGAGATCACGCCCGGGGACCGGCCGCGCCGCCGACGACGACGGACAGGACTCACCATGCCGATGCTCGACCCGCTCGCGACGTTCCTGATGCGCATCCAGGCCGCCGGCAACGACGTCGCCCCGGTCTCGGCCCTGTTCCGCGCCGGGCCGGACGCCACCGACGACCAGAAGGCCATGGCCGAGCAGCTCGCCCGGCGCGCGTACGAGGGCGGGCTGATCGCGGACACCGGCACCCCGGACGACGGACCGGCGCGCGTCGCGGTCACCGCCGCCGGCGAGCAGTTCCTCGTCGACTGCGGACTCTGACCGAGCCTTCCCCGGAGCGGGCCGTCCCCGCCACCGGACGACCGCTCATCGGGTAAACGATCCCCAGAATTGATGATCTTCGTTAACGACGACGCCCTCTCCGGCGCTACCTGATCAGCAGCCGTGCGCATGCCGGCTCGTCAGCGTCGAAAGGTGGCTCCCGTCATGGCCCGAAAATCCGTCCTCGTCGCGGCGGTCGTCGTGGCCGGCCTCGGTCTGGCCGGCTGCGGCTCCGCCGGTGCCGCACCCGCGTCCCGGCCGGCCTCGACGCCGGTGTCGGCGGCGTCGGGGTCCACCGGCACGGCGGACGACGCCTCGGGCATCGCCCGCCCGGTCGCCGGGGTCGGCGCCGAGACCGTGCGCGTGGTCCGGGTCGTCGACGGCGACACCTTCGACATCGGCGGCGGAGAGCGCGTCCGGGTGCTCGGGATCGACTCGTGCGAGGCGGGGACCCCCGGTGGCACGCGGGCGTCCGACGACGCCGGGGACCTGCTCGCCGGCCGCACCGTCGTCCTCACCCGGGAGCAGGGTGTGGACCGCGACCCGAGCGACCGGCTGCTGCGCTACGTCGCGACCCGCGACGGCGACCTCGGCCGGCTGATGGCCGCGCGCGACCACACCGCGGTGTTCGACGGCCGCAACGACGCCGACGGGTCCTACCTCTCCGACCTGCGTGAACGCGACCGCGACGGCCGCGACTGCGGTGACTCCGGCTCCGCGGGGTCGACGTTCGGGCCGGGCTACACCTACGGCGGCCACGACAGGTCCTACGAGTGGTCCGGCGACACGTGGTCGCACAGCGATCGGTCGCACAACGACTGGTCCCACGACGGCTACGACCACGACTGGTCCGACGACCACCCGCGCCCGACCCACCCGTCGACGCCGCCGACCACGCCCACGACGCCGTCGGATCCCTCGACCGGACCGTCGCTGCCGAACCTGCCCGGACTCCCGAGCCTGCCGGGCGTCCCCGGGCTCCCGAGCATTCCCGGACTCCCGAGCATCCCCGGGCTCCCCGGCACGGGGACGGGCACGGGCGGATCCACCGGAAGCGGTACAGGAAACGGGACCGGGACCGGCGGGGCGACCGGGACGGGCACAGGGACCGGCACCGGATCGGGCTCCACCGGCAGCACGTCGCCCGGCGGCACCCCGACCTCCTGAGCCGCCGGCACCTCACGTCCGTCCACGCCGGTGACCCCGGCGTGGGCGGGCGGGCTCAGGCCCGGATGGTCAGGCCCACCCGCTGGAACTCCTTGAGGTCGGAGTAGCCGGTCTTGGCCATAGCCCGGCGCAGGGCGCCGAACAGGTTCGTGGTGCCGTAGGGGCTCTCGGTCGGCCCGAAGAGCACCTGCTCCAGCGGACGCCCGGAGCCGGCCAGGCCGGTCACCTCGGAGCGCGGCAGCGACGGGTGCGCCGCCGTGGAGGTCCAGTAGAGACCGCCCGCGGGGGCCTCCTCGGCGTCGGCGAGCTGCTCGCCCAGCATCACCGCGTCGGCGCCGCAGGCGATGGCCCGGGCGATGTCACCGGAGGTGCCCATGCCGCCGTCGGCGATCACGTGGACGTAGCGGCCGCCGGTCTCGTCGAGGTAGTCGCGGCGCGCGGCCGCGGAGTCGACGATCGCGGTGGCCATCGGGACGCCGACGCCGAGGACCTCGTCGGTCGTCGTCGCGCTGGACTGCCCGTACCCGACGATGACGCCGGCCGCGCCGGTGCGCATCAGGTGCAGCGCCGTGCGGTAGTCACCGACCCCGCCCGCGACGACCGGGACGTCGAGGTCGGCGATGAAGTCCTTGAGGTTGAGCGGCTCGTCGTCCGAGACGTGCTCGGCGGAGATGATCGTGCCCTGCACGACGAGGATCTCCACGCCGGCCTTGAGCAGCGCCGGGGTGAGCTCGCGGGCGCGCTGCGGGCTGACACGCGCCGCGACCGGCGTGCCGGAGTCGCGCAGCGGACGCAGCGCCTCGGTGATCAGGTCGGTCTGGATCGGCGCGCGGTGCAGCTCCTGCAGCACGGCCTGGGCGCTGTCCGGGTCGTCCCCGGCGGCGGCCGCGACGACCTGGGCCAGGGCGGCCTCGGGGTCGGCGTGCCGGGCCCACAGGCCCTCGGCGTTGAGCACCCCGAGCCCGCCGAGCTTGCCCAGCGCGGCGGCACTGGCCGGGGACACCACCGCATCCGTCGGGTGGGTCAGCAGCGGGATGTCGAAGCGGTAGGCGTCCAGCTGCCAGGCCGTCGACACCGCCTTCGAGCTCCGGGTCCGACGGGACGGGACGATCTCGATCTGGTCGAGGTCGTAGGCACGACGGGCCTCCCGGCCCATCCCGATCTCCACGAGGTCACGCACGGGGCAACCCTAACCGGCGGTACCGACGGCGGTGAGCGGAGGCTCTAGCGGGCGGCGTAGTTGGGGGCCTCGACCGTCATCGTGATGTCGTGCGGGTGGCTCTCCTTGAGTCCCGCCGCGGTGATCCGGACCAGCTGCGCCTGCTGCAGGTCCGGGATCGTCTGCGCGCCGACGTAGCCCATGCCCGAGCGCAGACCGCCGCCGAGCTGGTGCACGACCGAGGACAGCGGCCCGCGGAACGGGATCCGGCCCTCGATGCCCTCCGGGACGAGCTTGTCCTCGCTGAGCACGTCGTCCTGGGCGTAGCGGTCCTTGGAGTAGGAGCGCCCGTTCTGCCCGGCGCGGCCCTGCATGGCGCCCAGCGAGCCCATCCCGCGGTAGGTCTTGAACTGCTTGCCGCCGACGAGCACGACCTCGCCCGGGGACTCCGCGGTACCGGCCAGCAGGCTGCCCAGCATCACCGTGGACGCACCGGCGGCGATCGCCTTGGCCACGTCGCCGGAGTACTGGATGCCGCCGTCACCGATCACCGGGACGCCGTGCGGGGCACAGGCCCGGGTGGCCTCGTAGATCGCGGTGATCTGCGGGGCACCGACGCCGGCCACGACGCGGGTGGTACAGATCGAGCCCGGCCCGACGCCGACCTTGACCGCGTCCGCCCCGGCCTCGACCAGGGCCAGCGCGCCCTCGTAGGTCGCGACGTTCCCGCCGACGACGTCGACGTGGTCACCGACCTCGGCACGCAGCTTCGCCACGGTCTCGAGCACCCGGCGGGAGTGACCGTGCGCGGTGTCGACCATCAGCACGTCCACGCCGGCCTCGACGAGCAGCATGGCCCGGGCGTGTGCGTCCTGGCCGACGCCGACCGCGGCCGCGACGACGAGCCGCCCGTCCGGGTCCTTGGTCGCCAGCGGGTACTTCTCGGTCTTGTTGAAGTCCTTGATCGTGATCAGGCCGCGCAGGATGTCGTCGCCGTCGATGATCGGCAGCTTCTCCAGCTTGTGCCGGCGCAGCAGGCCCAGCGCGGCCTCGGCGGTGACCCCGACCCGGGCGGTGACCAGCGGCGCGCGCGTCATCACCTCGGAGACCGGACGGTCGAAGTCGAGCTCGAAGCGCATGTCGCGGTTGGTGATGATGCCGACCAGGCGGCCGCTGTCGTCGGTCACCGGGACGCCGGAGATCCGGAACTTGGCGCACAGCGCGTCGACGTCGGCCAGCGTCGCCTCGGGCGTGCAGGTGACCGGGTCGGTCACCATCCCGGCCTCGGAACGCTTGACCACCTCGGCCTGCGCGGCCTGGGCCTCGGCGGAGAGGTTGCGGTGCAGGACACCCAGGCCGCCGGCGCGCGCCATCGCGATCGCCATCCGGGACTCGGTCACGGTGTCCATCGGGGACGACACCAGCGGCACCTGGACCCGGACCCGGCGGGTCACCCGGGACGAGGTGTCAGCCGAGCTGGGGACGACGTCGGACTCCGCGGGTAGCAGGAGGACGTCGTCGAAGGTCAGGCCGAGCATCGCGAACTTGGACGGCAGGCCGCCGATCTCGCTCGTCATTGGTGGACACGCACCCCTTCGCACTCCGGCGCCGCGGCGGGTCGGCGCCGCAAGATGTCATCCTACGTCCCGGCCCGGCGTGGGCCCGGTCACGGGCGGGCCGGGGCGGCGGACGGCAAACCCCCTGCACCGGAGGGCCTCCGGGATCGCCGAGCGGGGCCGCGCGACCGTGACCGTCCGGCCGAGTACCGTGTACGGCGTGTCACCAGAGGCCCTGCCACCGGACCCGTTTGCCGGAGACCCGGACGACCCGGCTCTGCGCATGGACGCCCTGGACACGGACGCGATGTCGGACGGCGACGAGGACGGCGGGCCCTTGACCGAGTCCGACCGCAGCGAGATCCTCGCCGATCTCGCCGACCTCGCCGTCTACCAGGCGCTGCTGTCCGGTCGCGGCGTCCGCGGCGTGGTCGTGGACTGCGCCGACTGCGGGGAGCAGCACTTCCACGAGTGGAGCCTGCTGCGGGCCAGCCTGCAGCAGCTGCTCGACGAGGGGCAGATGCGCCCGCACGAGCCGGCCTACGACCCGGATCCGGCCCACTACGTCACGTGGGAGTACTGCCGCGGCTACGCGGACGCGACCCTCAGCGACGACTGAGACGCCGGGGCGCCCACGACCGCCCGGTCCCACGACAGCTCACGACGAAGGCCCCGGAGACGGTTCTCCGGGGCCTTCGTCGTACTACGGGGTGCCGCGACCTAGTTCGGCGTGCTGCTCACCGCGCCGGAACTCGACGACGACGTCGTCGGGTCCGACGTCCCCTCGCCGGAGGCCGTGGGCCGCGTGGTCGGACCGGTCGTCGACGGGTCCACCGATCCCTCGGGGGTCGGCGACGTCGGCGGCGGCGGAGTCGGCGAGGTCGTCGGGATCGCCGACGGGTCCGTCGTCGACGGGTCCGTCGCCTCCGGCCCCTGCACCGCGCGCGGGTCCGTGGGGCCGCCCTGGCCCGGCGTGCCTGCACCCGGTGCGGTCCCGGGCGTCCCGGAGCCGGACGACGGGCCGTTCGGCGACGCCGGTGTCCCCGCGCCCGGGGCCGGTGCCGGGGCGGGTGCCGGGTCCGCCTCGCCCTCGGCCGCCGGCGGCTGCGGTGCCGCCGTCCCGTTCCTCAACGGTGCGGACGGGTCAGTCGGCGTCCCCGGCGGGGTCTCCGCCACCTTCGCGACGAGGAAGTCCGACTGCTGGCTGAAGTAGGTCTGCTGCTGACCCGGCTCCACCTTCGACAGCAGCGGTGCCAGCGCGGCGAGATCCTGCTGCGCGCCCACTGTGTCGCCGGCGGCGAGCTTGGCGTTGACCCGCTCGATCCCGGTGCGCAGGTCGCTCGCGGCCTGGACCTGCTCGGCCCGCTCGCTGTAGAGCACCTTGGAGACGCCCCACAGCGTGTCGCCCGGGACCGCCTCGTGCGCCCCGATCGACACCGCGGCCAGCGCCACCGCGGCGACGGCGGCCGCCGCGGCGATCGGCCGCAGGTAGCTCACCCCGCGACGCGACGGGCGGGACGGCTGCAGCATCTGTGCCGCGACGTCCGGCTCGACCAGCGCCGGGATCGGCTCGGCGTCGACGTCGGCCTTCCAGGACGCGAGCATCGCGACCAGCCGGTCGTCGGAGTCGTAGCCGCCCCGGCCGGAGCCGGTCATGCCCATCCCCGACGACAGAGCGTTGATCAGCTCGTCGTCGGCCTGCAGCTCGACGAGGTCGATCGGGCCCTCGTCGTCGAGCTCGTACTCGAAACGGTGGGTCGGGGCGGCGGCGTGCGCATGCCCGTTCGTACCGAACCGGCCCTGACGTACGTTGCCGAACGGATCCGTGTCGTCCGGGCGGGGAGGACGTCGATCGGAACCGTGATTTCCGAGATCACGCATCTCAGACCACCTCCTCGGGACTCATGGACTTGCGGAGCCGGGTCAGAGCCCGGTGCTGGGCCACCCGGACGGCGCCGGGTGTCGATCCGACGGCCTCGGCCGTCTCTTCTGCGGAGAGCCCGACCACCACGCGGAGCGTGATGATCTCCCGGTGCTTCTCGGGGAGGATCTCCAGCAGCCTGGCCATCTCCTCGGACAGCTCAACCTGCAACGCCTTCGCTTCCGGTCCGTCGGTGAGCGCGATGCGGTCGGGGACGTCCGCCACGGGCTCGGAACGGTTTCGGGAAGCGGCTCGGTGCGCGTCGATCACCTTGTGCGACGCGATGCCGTAGACGAAAGCGAGGAATGGGCGTCCCTGGACGCGATACCCCGGCAACGCCGTCAGCACGGCAAGACACACCTCCTGCGCAACGTCGTCCGCGGAGACGGACGACCGGTCGGACCCCAGTCGGGCGCGGCAGTAGCGCACGACCAGCGGACGGATGACTCCGAGTACGCGCTCGACTGCGGTGCGGTCACCGGCCATGGCAGCCGCGATCCACTCGTCGGGAACGTCTCTTGATTCACTCATCGCGCAGGACCGCCAAGGCGTTACGAGGCTGTGTGGACATCATCCGATCGTGGAACCGGGCCGACGCAGCGCAGCCCGGGAGGTTCACGGGACACCGTATCGAAGGACCTGGCCGGTCCGGGATCTGCTCCACGGAGAACCAGACGATCGGGTATGCGAGAGGTTGCGCACATCGCCGGATGCGCGCGGTCACCAGACGACCACGGGCGGCGAGCGGTCGCCGCGTCCCCGGTTCGATCTTCACGGGGTGCGCGACCGTCCGCAGATCCGGACGGTTCTTCGTGCGGGGGACGCACCGGTCACGGGGACCGGCACGTCGCGGGGGTCCGCGCGGCCGCGGGGGCACGGCCACGCGCACAGGAGGAACGGTCGGCCCCGGCCGCGGGGAGCACGGCCGGCACCGGGAAGGATCGCGCGCTCGCGGAGGCCGCGCGTCACATCGACGCGTTCACGGACCGGGTCGGGGACCGGTCCACAGGAACCCGGGGATCGGCGGTCAGGACACCAGACCGCGGCGGAAGCCGTGCGCGACGGCCTGGGCACGGTCGCGCACACCGAGCTTGCGGAACAGCCGGCGGGCGTGGGTCTTGACCGTGTCCTCGGACAGGTAGAGCTCGCGGCCGATCTGGCCGTTGCTCTTGCCCTGGCTCATCCCGCGCAGCACCTGCAGCTCGCGCTCGGTGAGCTGGACGCCCGGGTCGGTCGGGACCCGCGGGGTCGGGACCGAGGTGCTGGCCAGGGTGTGTGCCAGTGCGGCCACCAGCTCGGGGCGCGAGGCGTCCCAGCGGAGGTAGCCGCGGGCACCGCCGGCGATCGCGGCGGCGATGCTGCCCGCGTCGTCGGGAGCGCCGAACACGATCACGTTGGCCTGGGGGTGGGCGGCGACGAGCCGCCGGGTCGCCTCGACCCCGGTCGGGACCGCGCGCTGCGTCCCCACCAGGACGACGTCCACCGACTGCCGGGCGTACCGGGCGAGGAGCTCGTCCCCGTGGGCCACGCAGTCGATGCGCTGGACCCCCGCCACTGCCGACATGACACGGGTCAGACCCTCACGGACGCTGCGACGATCGTCGCAAATGAGTACCGTCGTCACGACGATTCCTTCCTGCAGCTTCCTGCAGCCGGGTGATATTCACCCTCCGAATCGGCGGGTGATGCTCTCACCTTGACACGGTCGGGGCGAATTTGTGCCCTCCATCCGGGAACCCATCCCCCGATGACTGGACGTCATGTGGGTGAAGCATGTCCGAATGGAGTAGTCAGTACGGTACCGCGATCCGGGCCGGGATCCACGCGGACTCCCGCAACGATCGGCGTCCGAGGGGGTCTGTTCGCAGGTAGATCACGTTCAACGTGGCTGCTGCGGCATGTCGGCGACGCTGTGCATCCGTTTGACGACTCAGGGTATTCGATCGTGACGTCCGGGCGTGTCGCTCGTTCGGCCGCACCGGGGTACCCGACCGGGTCGGATCACCGTCCGGCTCCACCCTGCCACCCCGTTCGGCCCCGTGCGCGCCACCTCCGGCCGCAGCTCCCGGCGCCTCCCCCGTGCCGCCGGTGGAGGGACCGGCCTCCGCGGCGTCGGCCGCCGCCAGCAGGGCGGCCCAGCGCAGCGGCAGCAGGCCGGTGGCGCCCGCCTCCTCCGCGATCCGGTCCAGCTCCGGGAGCCCGTCCCCGTCGCCGTCCGGAGAGGACACGGGCCCGGACGCCGCGGCGGTCACCGCGCGCCCGGCGACCGAGCGGGCCACCGCCCGGACCAGACGCGACTTGAGCAGATGCCGTTCCGAGCCCAGCTCCCCCGACGCCCGCACGGCGTCGTCGCCCGCCCGCACCGCCGCCGACGGGTCGTCGCTCAGCAGGGCGGTCTCCGCCCGCACCCAGTGCCACCGCACCGCCGGGCGCCCGCCGCCGGCGCACCACGGCTCCGCACGGTCGAGCAGACGGCCCGCCGCGGCGGCGTCCCACCGCCCGACGGCGTCGGCGGCCAGCCCGACGAGTGCGTCCGCCACGGCGTCCGCGGCGAGAACCTCCGACGACGGGGCGCCCGGCCGCGGGGCACCCGGCCGCGGAGTGCCCGGTCGTGGGGTGCCCGGCTCCGGCGCGGGGTGGGCGAGGCGGGCCAGATGCAGTCCGCGACCGTCCAGTGCGGCCGCGAGACGGTGGGCGCCGAGCTGGCGCAGGTGCGCGGCGCGGG
The DNA here is from genome assembly GCF_004217185.1 of Pseudonocardia sediminis. Taxonomy (NCBI): domain Bacteria; kingdom Bacillati; phylum Actinomycetota; class Actinomycetes; order Pseudonocardiales; family Pseudonocardiaceae; genus Pseudonocardia; species Pseudonocardia sediminis. The sequence continues at coordinate 5,545,384 of NZ_SHKL01000001.1, forward strand.
TGATCGCGGCGTGCGCCCGGACCGCGGGCGGCACCCGGTGGCCGGTCCGCAGTCCGTCCAGGACGGTCGCCGCGGCGGCGTAGTGCCCCCGCCCGCCGAGGGACACGGCGTGCGCCCAGCGCGTCACCGGATCCACGCCGTCATCCTCTCCCGGCGCTCGCCCGGCGCCGTTCCGCACGTCGTCACGACCGCGCCACCGCGGCCCCGCGGGCAGCGGCGCACATCACACCGCACGATCCGCCACTTCCCGGGGTGGGGAAGGTTTGCCGCCCCCGACCCGGGGGAATCTCGGATCCATCGACTTCGCAAGCACGTGAGAGCAGGTGACAGACATGGCGGACATCCGGAGGCTTCCCGGCCCGGTCGCCGACATCTACGACTGGCAGATGGAGGGAGCCTGCCGGGGGATGGACAGTGCGTTCTTCTTCCATCCCGAGGGTGAGCGGGGCCCCGCACGGGCGCGCCGCGAGGCCCGCGCCAAGCAGGTCTGCAACGAGTGCCCCGTGGTGGCGCAGTGCCGTCAGCACGCACTCGAGGTCCACGAGCCCTACGGCATCTGGGGCGGGCTGTCCGAGTCCGAACGGGACACGATCATCCGCGGACCGCGGCGCACGCTCAAGGTCGGCGACCCGGGGCCCACGGTCACCGGCCCGGCGACGCTCGACACCGCCTGAGAGCAGCTCGCGCGACGGAGCGGGCGCACCGCGGCGCAGGACTTCGTACGACGAGAACGGGCGGGTGGCCATCGGCCACCCGCCCGTTCTCGTTTGTCAGGGGGAGATCAGTGCCCGTGCCCGTGGCCGCCGTGGCCACCGGCGGGCGCCGGCTCCTCCTTCTCCGGCTTGTCCACCACGGCGCTCTCGGTGGTGAGCACCATGCGCGCGATGGACGCGGCGTTCTCCACCGCCGACCGGGTCACCTTGACCGGGTCGATGACCCCGTCGGCGAGCAGGTCGGAGTAGGTCTGGGTGGCGGCGTTGTAGCCGGTGCCCCAGCCCTTCTCGGCGACGCGGGAGATCACGATCGCGCCCTCGTCGCCGCCGTTCTCGGCGATCCAGAACAGCGGGGCGGACAGCGCCTTGCGGACGATGGCGACACCGGTCGCCGCGTCCCCGGTCAGCCCGAGGCCGCCCTCGAGCTCGGCCGCCGCGTGCACCAGCGCCGAACCGCCGCCCGGCACGATGCCCTCCTCGACCGCCGCACGGGTCGCCGCGACGGCGTCCTCGATGCGGTGCTTGCGCTCCTTGAGCGCGGTCTCGGTGGCCGCTCCGGCCTTGATGACGGCGACGCCGCCGGAGAGCTTCGCGAGGCGCTCCTGCAGCTTCTCCTTGTCCCAGTCCGAGTCGGCCTCGTCGATCTCGCGCTTGAGCTGCGCGACGCGGGCGTCGGTGGCGTCCTTGGTGCCGGCGCCCTCGATGATCGTGGTGTTGTCCTTGGTGACCACGATCCGACGTGCCTTGCCCAGCAGGTCCAGGCCGGCCTCGGCGAGCTTGAGCCCGACCTCGGCGTTGATGACCGTGCCGCCGGTGGCGATCGCCAGGTCCTCCATGAACCACTTGCGACGGTCACCGAAGAACGGCGACTTGATCGCGGCGACCTTGACGGTCTTGCGGATCGAGTTGACGACCAGGGTGGACAGGGCCTCGCCCTCGACGTCCTCGGCGATGATCAGCAGCGGCTTGCCCTCGCCGAGCACCTTCTCCAGCAGCGGAAGCAGGTCCTGGATGTTCCCGATCTTGTCCCGGTGCAGGAGGATGTAGGCGTCCTCGAGCACGGCCTCCATCGACTCGGAGTCGGTGACGAAGTACGGGGACAGGTAGCCCTTGGCGAACTGCAGGCCCTCGGTGATCTCCAGCTCGGTGGAGAGCGTGGAGCCCTCCTCGACCGTGATCACGCCGTCGTTGCCGACGGTCTCGATGGCCTCGGCGACCATGTCGCCGATCTCCTGCTCGCGCGAGGAGATGGCCGCGACCTGGGCGATGTGCTGCTTGCCGTTGACCGGGGTGGCCTTCGACAGCAGGATCTCGGAGACCTTCTTCGCGGCCGCGGCGATGCCCTCGCCGAGCGCGGCCGGGCCGGCGCCGGCGGCCACGTTGCGCAGGCCCTCGCGGACCAGCGCCTGGGCCAGCACGGTGGCGGTGGTGGTGCCGTCACCGGCGACGTCGTTCGTCTTGGTGGCGACGGCCTTCGCGAGCTGGGCGCCGAGGTTCTCGTACGGGTCCTCGAGGTCGATCTCGCGCGCGATGGTGACGCCGTCGTTCGTGACGGTCGGGCCACCGAACTTCTTGTCCAGGACCACGTGGCGGCCACGCGGGCCGAGCGTCACCTTCACCGCGTTGGCGAGCTGGTTGACGCCGCGCTCGAGCGCGCGCCGGGTGTCCTCGTCGAAGCTGATCTGCTTCGCCATCTGTGCCTCTCGTCTTTCGGTACCGGTTATCTCGGGGTGAGACGCGAACGCCCCGGGGTCCGCCGGAGTCGACGGACCACCGGGGCGGTCGCTGTTACACGGGGTACTTCTGGGTCAGTTGACGACCGCGAGCACGTCACGCGCGGAGAGGATCAGGTACTCCTCGCCGTTGTACTTGACCTCGGTGCCGCCGTACTTCGAGTAGATGACGACGTCGCCCACGGCCACGTCGAGCGGGACGCGGTTGCCGTTGTCGTCGACGCGACCCGGGCCCACGGCCAGGACCTTGCCCTCCTGGGGCTTCTCCTTGGCGGTGTCCGGGATGACGATGCCGGAGGCCGTGGTGGTCTCGGCCTCGCTGGCCTGGACGACGATCTTGTCCTCGAGCGGCTTGATGTTCGCCACGATGACCTCCCCTTCCTGGGGTGAATCTCGATGTCACTGGGTCGAAGTGTCCGCACCCGGCCGACCGTGTCCCCGCCGTCGCGGGTGTCGGGGCCGCCGGTCACCGGCTGCGCTCTGGCACTCTACTCACGAGAGTGCCAGAGCGTGCGCGCGGCCACAACCACGTGTCGCAGGACGAGTCACCCGTACCCGACCGAGATCACCGGGACGGTCCCGATCGCCCGCCCCGGGGACGTTCGTCGCCGGGAGTTCACCCGCCCTTCCGGCCGTCGCCACCGTGGACACGTCCGGGCGATATCCGATGTCGGAGTGCCCACCACACGCCGTGACGTCCTGCGCGCCGGACTGACCGCCACCGCCACCCTGACCGCCGCCGGTGCTCTCGGGGGCACCGCGTTCGCCGCCTCCCCCGCCCGGCCCCGACCGGCCGCACCCGGGGAGGTGTTCACCCTCGGTGTGGCCTCCGGCGAGCCGACGCCCACCGGCGTCGTGCTCTGGACCCGGCTGGCCACCGACCCCACCGCCGACGACGGCCTGGGCGGGCTCGGCAACCGGACGACCGACGTCGAGTGGGAGATCGCCCTCGACGAGCGCTTCACCAGGATCCTGCGCCGCGGCCGCACCCGGACCGGCCCGGAGCTGGGGCACAGCGTGCACGTCGAGGTCGGCGGCCTGGCCCCGGGCCGGGAGTACTGGTACCGCTTCCGCGCCGGCTCCGCGCTGTCGCCGCCCGGGCGCACCCGCACCGCGCCGTCGCCGGGTTCGATGGCGCCGCTGGCCATGTGCTTCACCTCCTGCTCGCAGTTCGAGCACGGCTACTTCACCGCCTACCGCCACCTCGCCGAGGAGCGCGCGGACGTCGTGCTGCACCTCGGCGACTACATCTACGAGTACGAGGCCGGCGGCTACGAGGCCCCCGGCGGCAACGTCCGCGACCACGCCGGCCCGGAGACCACCACGCTGGCCGGGTACCGCCAGCGGCACGGGCAGTACCACGCCGACGCCGACCTGCAGGCCGCCCACGCGTCCGCGCCGTGGCTGGTCGTGTTCGACGACCACGAGGTCGAGAACAACTGGGCCGACGACGTCCGCGAGCTCCCGATCGACCCGCCCGGCGACTTCACCGCCCGGCGCACGGCGGCGCTGCGCGCGTACTGGGAGAACATGCCGTTGCGCGCCGCGCAGCGCCCTCGCGGGGCGGACATGCAGCTCTTCCGACGGGTCGGCTTCGGCGGGCTCGTCACGTTCCACATGCTCGACACGCGGCAGTACCGCGGCGACCAGCCCTGCGGTGACGAGTTCCGGACCGACTGCGCCGAGCGCACCGACCCGGCCCGCTCGCTGCCCGGCTCGGCCCAGGAGCGCTGGATCGCCGACGGCTTCGCCCGGTCCCGTGCCCGCTGGGACGTGCTGGGCCAGCAGGTGTTCTTCTCCCAGGTCGACTTCGCCCCGGGCGCCGGACGCGGGTTCAACCCCGACGCGTGGGACGGCTACCCGGGCTCGCGCGACCGCGTCGTCGACTCCTGGACGGCGGCGACGAAGCGTGCCCGCGCCCGCAACCTGGTCGTGCTCACCGGGGACGTGCACGCGCACTGGGGCGCGGACATCAAGGCCCGCTTCGACGACCCGTCGTCGCCGGTGATCGGGACCGAGCTGGTGTCGAGCTCGATCACCTCCGGCGGCGACGGCTCGGAGACGCAGAAGGACACGGCCACGACGCTGGCCGAGAACCCGCACATCCGCTTCTACAACAACCGCCGCGGCTACGTCTCGACCCGCTTCGAGCCGAACCGCCTGACGAGCGAGTTCAAGGTCGTCCCGTACGTGAAGAAGCCGGGCGCCCCGGTCGAGACCCGCGCCCGCTTCGTCACCGAGGACCGCAACCCCGGCCTGAACCCCGCCTGACGCCGGGCCCCGCCGCACGGCGCCGCACGGCCCGGCACTCATGACGCTGCCGTGCCGCGACACGGAACCGATGCCGCACGGGTGCCGGACCCGCGGGCCGGGCGACCCGGCACTCGTGCGGCTCGCGTACCGCTACGAGGGACCGATGGCGCACGAGTGCCGGTGCGGGCCGGTGGGTAGCGTCGTCGGCGTGGCGGATCTGGTGCTCGGGGCGAACGTGTTCGGGTGGACGGCGGACCGGGACGCGTCGTTCGCGGTGCTGGACGCGTTCGTCGAGGCCGGCGGTTCGATGATCGACACCGCGGACTCGTACACGTTCCGCGCGCCGGGCAACTCCGGCGGCGAGTCCGAGACGATCCTCGGCGAGTGGATGGCCGCACGCGGGAACCGGGACGCCGTCGTGCTGGCCACCAAGGTCGGCGCGCTGCCCGGGCGGACGGGGCTGTCCGCGGAGAACATCGCCGCCGCGGCGCGGGACTCGCTGCGGCGGCTGCGGACCGACCGGATCGACCTCTACTGGGCGCACCGCGACGACCCGGACACCGCCCAGGAGGAGACCCTCGACGCGTTCGACGCGCTGGTCCGCGACGGCTCGGTCCGCGCGATCGGGGCGTCGAACTTCTCCGCCGAGCGGATCCGCTCGGCGCTGGAGATCTCCGCGCGGGACTCGCTGACCGCGTTCACCGCCGTGCAGCCGCACTACAACCTGATGGAGCGCGACGGGTTCGAGGCCGCCCTGGCGCCGTTGATCGAGTCCGAGCAGCTGCCGTGCTACCCGTACTACGGCCTGGCCAAGGGGTTCCTGACCGGCAAGTACCGCGCCGACGGTCCGGACCCGGGCAGCCCGCGCGCCGAGGGGGCGCGGGCCTACCTGGACTCCCGGGGGCAGGCGGTGCTGGCCGGGCTCGACGAGATCGCGGCCGGGCACGAGGTGCCCGTCCCGTCGGTCGCGCTGGCCTGGCTGGCCGCGCAACCGGCCGTCACGGCACCGATCGTCAGCGCACGTACCCCGGCCCAGCTCGCGGAGATCCTGCCGATGCGGACCCTCGCCCTGACCCACGACGAGCTCCGCTTCCTGACCTACCTCTCGGCGACGTCCTGAGCACACCGTTGATCAGCGGATCGGCGGCGATACGCGTCAGCGGTGTCGTGGATCGCCGCCGAGGCTGCGATCACGCCGGGTCGCGGCGCATCGTGTAGGCGTCGGCGTTGCTGGGGCGGTAGTAGCGCTTGCGCAGGCCGACGACGGTGAAGCCGGTCGAGGCGTAGAGCGTCTGCGCCGGCTCGTTGTCCGTGCGGACCTCGAGGAACACCGTCGCGTGCATCTCGTCGGCGACGGCCAGCAGCGCGTTCTGCAGGCGGCGGCCGATGCCGTGGCCCTGCCAGGCCGGGTCGACGCCGATCGTGTGCACCTCGGCCTCGGCCTGCGGCGGACCGGCGACGAACGCCAGTCCGGCGTAGCCGACCAGCTCGTGACCGATCCGGGCGGCGAAGTAGGGGTGCCCGATCGCGATCTCGTCGCGGAAGGCCTGCGCGCTCCACGGGTCGTCGCCGGGGAACAGGATCCGTTCCAGCTCCGCGCACCGCGGCGCGTCGGCCCGGTAGAGCGGGCCGAGCGTCACCTCGGGCGACGGCGCGGCCATCAGGCCGTGACCCGCTTGCGCCCCGTCGGCTCGACGGCGTCGGGGCGGCGCAGGTAGAGCGGTTCCAGCGGGGCCGGTTCGCTCCCGGCGAGCAGCACCCCGGCCGCGGCCGCGGCGAGCCCGTCCGGGGGCGGCGACGCGGGGCCGCCGATCTCCAGGCCGAGCCGCTCGGCGAACGCGGCGTCGCCGACGGCCCGTCCCACGAACAGCTCGGTCAGCCGCTCGCGCAGCTCCACCGGGGCCTCCACCGACGGGCCGGTGAGCCGGCGTCCGGCCGGGTCGTAGACGGCCCAGTAGGTCTCGCGACGGCGGGCGTCGGTGGTGACGAGCAGGTTGCCCGGGCTCGCGGCCCGCTCCGACGGCGGGAACTCCCCGGCCGCGGCGAGCGCGATCGCGTCCAGCGAGCACACCCCGTGCACCGGGACCCCGAGCGCGTCACCGAGCGCGGCGGCGCTGACGATCCCGACCCGCAGCCCGGTGAACGGGCCCGGCCCGCACCCCACGACGACGGCCTCGACGTCGGCGAGCGTCACCCCGGCCTCGGCGACGATCTCCAGCACCGCCGGCATCAGCAGCTCGCCGTGCTTGCGCCCGTCGTGGGCCCGCGCGGCGCGGACCGACGGCCACGAGCCGTCGGCGGTCAGGTCGACGAGACCCGCGGTGACCACGGGGGTCGCGGTGTCCAGGGCCAGTACCAGCACACCGGCCAGACTACGAGCGCCCGGCGCGGGTCCGGTCCCCAGGCCCCGCCGCCCGCCGTCCCACCACCGGCCGTGCGCGGAAATCGCTGCCGGGGCGACGGTATCCGCTCACGACCCCTCAGCCGCGGCGGATGGTCGCGATCCGCACGTCGTCGGGGCGGCGTTCGAGGGTGACGTGCACCGACCGGTCGGAGAGACGTTCGGCCACGCCGGTGCCCCACTCCACCGCGACGACGGCGTGCTCGAGGTCGGTGTCGAGGTCCAGGTCGTCCAGCTCGGCCGCGACGTCGGCTCCCTCGGCCAGGCCGAGGCGGTAGGCGTCGACGTGCACCAGCGCCGGTCCCGCGCCCGCCGACGGGTGCTCGCGTGCGATCACGAACGTCGGCGACGTGACCGCGCCGGCCACCCCGAGCCCGCGGGCCAGGCCGCGGACCAGCGCCGTCTTGCCCGCCCCGAGCGGACCGGCGAGCAGGAGCAGGTCACCGGCCCCGAGCTGCCCGCCGAGCTCCTCGCCGAGGCGTTCGGTGTCGTCGACGGTCGGCAGCTCGCGCTCGCCCTCGACGATCCCCGCTGTACTCATGTCCACCTCCACGGGAGGGAGTATGTCGGCGGGTGCTCACGCCCGCTTCTTCGATCGGCGCCCACGGGCACCGCCGCGGCCCTTCGTCGGGGCGTCGGCCCCGGCGGGTGGTTCGGTGCTGCGGCGCGGGCGGCGCAGCCGGAACCGTCCGCTGCGCGAGCGCTCCAGGCTGCGTTCGATCAGGTCGGCGAGCTCGTCGTCGACGCGCTCGGACTGCTCCAGCATCGGCATGTGCCCGACGCCGGTCAGCCGGACCAGGCGCGCGGTCGGCAGCGCGGCCGCGATCACCTCGCTGTGCCGGTACGGGATGATCCGGTCCGCGTCGCCGGCGAGCACGAGCACCTCGCAGCCGGACAGGCCGGGCAGCGCCGCGACCCGGTCGTGCGTGCCGAGGGTGTCGACGAAGTCGGTGAGCGCGCCCACCGCGTTCGAGTCGATCATGGTGTCGACCAGGTCGACCATCCGCGGGTCGACGTGGCGGTCGCCGTAGGCGAACCGCTTGGTGATCGCCCAGATGACGTCGCCGAGCGCCCGGCGCCCGGTCTCCACCAGGCCCGGCTGCCACGCCGCCAGCATCCCGAGCCCGCGGGTCAGCGGGTTGCGCCGGGACAGGAACGTGCCGGGCAGCCCGGACGCCATGTCCCCGGCCGAGGTGGAGATCAGCGCGACGCCGGCCACCCGCTCGTGGAACAGGTCCGGGTTCTGCTCGGCCAGCGCCATCACGGTCATGCCGCCCATCGAGTGCGACACCAGCACCAGCGGTCCCTCCGGCGCGAGCGCCCGGATCACCGCGTCCAGGTCGTGGCCGAGCTGCTCGATCGTGCAGCTGGCCTGCGGGGCCCGCTCGGAGCGGCCGTGGCTGCGCTGGTCGTAGAGCACGAACCGGATCCGCGGCTCGGCCAGCCCGGCCAGGAACGCGCGCTGCTCCTGCCAGGTGCGCCGGTCCAGGGCGAACCCGTGCACGAGGACGACGGTCAGCGCCGGCTTCTCGCCGTCCGGGGTCTCGATCTCCTCGCAGGCGATCCGCACGCCGTCGTCGGCGGTGACCGAGCACTCCTCGCCGAGACCGATCGGCGGTACGCCGCCGTGCTCGGCCATGTCGGTGGCCAGCGCGCGCCGGGCCGTGGCGATCTGGCGCCGGTGCGCGGCCACCCCGAGCCCGACGGCCGCACCGGCCGCGCTCGCGACGCCCCCGGCCACGCCCGCCGCCTGCCATGCCTTGCGGCTCACCATCGCCCGCCCCCGACGTGTCCGGCCGGTGTCCCGGCTCCGTTGTTGTTCGCTCCGGCGCCGGTACCGGTTCCGCGGACCGTGCGCCGGATCCGTCCCCGCATCCCGGTGACGACCTCGTAGTGGATGGTGCCCAGCTCGTCGGCCCACTCCCGCGCCGTCGGCCCGCCGCCCTCGCCGGTGCCGAACAGCTCGACGGTGTCCCCGGTGCGGACGTCGACGTCGCCGCAGTCGACGACGACCTGGTCCATGCAGACCCGGCCGACGACCGGGCGGATCTCCTCGCCGATCCGCACCCGCATCCGGCCGGCGTCGTTCAGCCGTCGCGGGACGCCGTCGGCGTACCCGGCCGGGACCAGCGCCAGCCGCGTCGGCGCGGTGGAGGTCCACTCGTGGCCGTAGGACACCCCGTGCCCGGCCGGAACGGTCTTGACCAGCGCGACCCGGGCCCGCAGCGTCATCGCCGGGCGCAACGGGCTCGCCGACGGCTGCGCGATCGGGTCCAGCCCGTAGACGGCGATGCCCGGGCGGACCAGGTCGAGGTGCAGGTCGGGGCGGGTCATCGTGGCCGCGGAGTTGGCGAGGTGGCGCAGCGGGGTGAACCCGCGCTCGCGGACGTGGCGCCACGCGGCGTCGAGCGCGGCGGCCTGGACGTCCTGCATCGGGTGCGACGGCTCGTCGGCCTGGGCCAGGTGCGACCAGACGGCGACGATCTCGGCCGCACCGGAGGCGACGGCCGTGGCGGCGTCGTCGACCAGACCGGCCCACTCGGCGGGCGGGGCGCCGTTGCGGCCGAGCCCGGTGTCGGCCTTGAGGTGCAGCCGGACCGTCCGCCCGGTCCGGCGGCCCGCGGCCAGCACGGCGGCCAGGTGTTCACGGGAGGAGACCGACAGGTCCACCCCGGCGCCGACGGCCGGGTCGAAGTCCTCGTCCGGCACGTGCAGCCAGCTCAGCACGGGCGCGGTGATCCCGCCGGCACGCAGCGCGGTGGCCTCCTCCAGGGTGGCCACCCCGAGCCAGGTCGCGCCGGAGGACAGGGCCGCGCGGCCGACGTCGACGGCACCGTGGCCGTACCCGTCGGCCTTGACCACGACCATCGTCGCGGCGCCGGAGCGGGCCGCGGTCCCGGACAGCAGCCCGACGTTGTGCCGGACGGCGTCGAGGTCGACGACCGCCTCGGCGCGCGGGGCGACGAGTTCGGGCACGTGCGGAATCATGACATCCGTGAGGCTCCCGACGGAGCCGCAGCGGACCCTGATCATGATCGTCACACGGGAGCACCGGGTGACCAGGTGGTCACGCCGGGTGTGACGGTGGTCTCACGACGGGCGGTGATCGCCTCCCGGCGACCGCCCCCGGGCCGGGCAGGGACCGGGCCGTCTCAGGACCGGGCGGCGCGGACGGCGCGGATCGCCTCCGGGATCGCCGCCTGCATCCGTGACGCCGGGGCCGGGACCGGGGGCAGGCCGTGCTCTCGTGACGCCGTCGTCGCGGCGCGGCCGTGCACGAACGTCGCGCACCCGGCGGCCCACCACGGCTCCAGCCCGGCGGCGAGCAGCGCGCCGAGCACCCCGGTGAGCACGTCCCCGGACCCGGCGGTGGCGGCGAAGGAGTCCGCGGCCGGGTCGATCAGGGCGCGCCCGTCCGGGTCGGCGACGACGGTCGCGTTGCCCTTGAGCAGCACCGTCACCCCCAGGTCGGCGGCGGCCCGGCGGGCGGCGGCGACCCGGTCGGTCCCGACGTCACCGGCGATCCGCGCGAACTCCCCGGCGTGCGGGGTGAGCACGATCGGACGTCCGTGTATCCGCTCGCGCAGGTCGCGGTGCTTCGCGAGCAGCGTGATCGCGTCGGCGTCCACGCACAGCGGCACGTCGAGGTCGAGCACCGCCTCGAACAGGGCCCGGCCCGCGTCACCGGTCCCGATGCCGGGCCCGACGGCCCAGGCCTGGGTGCGCCCGGCGTCGGCGACGGAGCCGGTGGCGACGATCTCCGGCCAGTGCCGCCGGACCTCGTCGGCGGCCGACCCGGCGAAGCGGACCATGCCCGACGTCGACAGCGCGGCCGCGCCCGCGGCCAGCACCGCCGCACCCGGGTAGGTCGCCGACCCGGCGGCGATCCCGACGACACCCTGGCTGTACTTGTCGTCGGCCGGGCCGGGCACCGGCCAGAGCGCGCCGACGTCGGCCTCGGAGAGCAGGTGGGCGTGCGGCTCGGGCAGGTAGGGACCCAGCCCGAAGTCGACGACGTGCACCGGCCCGCACGCCGGTGCGGCGAGCGCGTGCACCGGCTTGCGTGCGCCGAACGTGACGGTGGCGGCGGCCCGGACGTACGGCCCGTCGGTCTCGCCGGTGTCCGCGCCCACCCCGCTGGGCAGGTCGCACGCGATCACCGGCACCCCCGCTCCGGCCGCGTCCGCGACCAGGCCGGCCGCCGGCTCCCGCAGCCCGGGCCGACCGGAGATGCCGACGACGCCGTCCACGACGACGTCGGCCCCGGTGACGGCGTCCCGCGCGGCGTCCGGCGCCGCATCCCGCGCGGGGCCGTCCACGGCGAGGACCCGGCCGCGGGCCCGGCGCAGCGCGGCGAGCCCGGCCGGATGGGCACGGTCCGGGGAGAGCAGCACCGCGGTGACCGACGCGCCGCGGCGGCGCAGCTCGAACCCGGCCCACAGCGCGTCGCCGCCGTTGTCCCCGGCGCCGACCAGCAGCGTCACCCGCCGCCCGTAGGTGTCGCCCAGGAACCGCCGCACGTGCGCCGCGAGGCCCGCCGCCGCCCGGCGCATCAACGCGTCCGGCGCGACGTCGGCCATCATCGCGCCCTCGGCCTCGCGGATCTGATCGGCCGTGAACACACCGTCCATCGCCGTGACGCTAGCCGCCCCCGCGCCCGCCCGCCGCGCACCGCCGCCCTGTCGACACGCGAGCGGACGGCCGATCCGGACCGCCGACGGCTACTGCGCGGCGGGCTCGGCCCCCTCGAAACCGGCGCTCAGGAACGCGGCCGCCTGGGTCATCGCCAGGTCCGCGCCGTCGAGGACCCGGTGGCACCCGAGGAAGCCGTGCATCATCCCCGGGAAGCGGCTCAGCGTGACGTGCACGCGCGCGTCCATCAGCGCCCGCGCGTAGGCCTCACCCTCGTCGCGCAGCACGTCCTGCTCGGCGGTGAACAGCAGCGTGGGCGGCAGGGCGGCGAGTTCGTCGTGGGTCGCGAGCAGCGGCGACAGGCGCGGGTCGCGGCGCTGGCCGTCCTCGGTGGTCTCCTGCGCGACGAACCAGTCGAGCGCGGTCGCCGTCAGCGGCGGGGTGTCGGCCGCGTCGCGCCGCGACGGGCGGTCGCCGTCGGTCAGGTCGGCGAGCGGATAGGCGAGCAGCTGGGCCGACGGGCCGCGCTCACCGGCCAGCGCGAGGGTGCGGCACGCCGCGGTCGCCATCGTCGCGCCGGCGCTGTCGCCGCCGACCGCGACGCGGCCCGGGTCGCCGCCCAGCTCGTCGCCGTGCGCGAGCACCCACCGCAGCGCGGCGACGACGTCGTCGTGCGACGCGGGGAAGGGCGCCTCGGGGGCACGCCGGTAGCCGACCGAGACCGCCAGGCACCCCGCCCGGCGCACCAGCTCCGGCACGATCCCATCGTCGTCGAGGTCGCCGAGCACCCAGCCGCCCCCGTGGACGTAGACAAGGATCGGCAGCGCCTCGGCCCCGCCCGGCGAGGGACGGAGCACGCGGACCTCGACGTCGCCCGCCGGCCCGGGCACGGTGCGGCGCTCGTCGGTGTGCGCGGCGTCGACGGCGGGGTCCTCGCCGCGCCTGCGCAGGATCACGCTCACGGCGTCCGCGAGGCCGGGCGAGTCCCGCGCCTCCTCGAGGCTCGACCGGCCGATCACCGCCGGACCGAGCTCGGCGAGGGCGTCGAGCAGTTCCTGGGCCTGGGCGTTCAGTGGCAACGGGTCTCCTCACACGGACGGGCAGCGACCCACCCGGACTGCCCGCCCGGCGCCGTCCCACACATCCGCCCCCACCCCAGGCCGAGTCCGGCGCCGCCTTCGAGCCGGGCCGATCCGCGACCGCTGGTCGAACTCGCCCGTCCGAGGGGGAGTCGGGCGTCGGTACCGGTCGCCCGCACGACCCACCGGTGGCCGACCCGCCCCGGACCAGCCGACGATCATCGGCCGGGCGCTCCCGGGGTGGCGGGTGCCTACTCGACGGTGACGGACTTGGCCAGGTTGCGGGGCTTGTCCACGTCGTAGCCGCGGGCGCGGGCGATCTCGGCCGCGATCACCTGCAGCGGCACCGTGGCCACCAGCGGCTGCAGCAGCGTGGAGATCGGCGGGAGCTCGAAGAGGTGGTCGGCGAACGGCTTCACCGTCTCGTCACCGGCCTCGGCGAGCACCACCGTGCGGGCGCCGCGGGCCTTGATCTCCTGGATGTTGGACAGCAGCTTGGAGTGCAGCACCGCGCGCCCCTTGGGCGAGGGCATCACGACGATCACCGGCAGGCCGGGCTCGATCAGCGCGATCGGACCGTGCTTGAGCTCGCCCGCGGCGAACGCCTCGGCGTGCATGTAGGCGAGCTCCTTGAGCTTGAGCGCGCCCTCCAGCGCCACCGGGTAGCCGACGTGGCGACCCAGGAACAGCACCGCCTTCGAGTCGGCGAGCAGCTGGCCCAGCGCACGGGCCTCGCCGAGCGACTCCAGCACAGTCTCCACGGCCTTAGGCGCGGCCTCGAGCTCGTGGAACTCGCGGACGACCTCGTCCGGGTACTTGGTGCCGCGGGCCTGGGCCAGCGCCAGGCCGACGAGGTAGTTCGCCGCGACCTGGGCGGTGAACGTCTTCGTCGCCGCGACGCCGATCTCCGGGCCGGCGTGGGTGTAGATGACGGCGTCGGACTCGCGCGGGATCTGCGCGCCGTTGGTGTTGCAGATGGCCAGCACGCGGGCCTTCTGCTCCTTGGCGTGCCGCAGCGCCTCCAGGGTGTCCGCGGTCTCGCCGGACTGGGAGATCGCCACCACCAGCGTGGAGCGGTCGAGCACCGGGTCGCGGTAACGGAACTCGCTGGCCACCTCGATCTCCACCGGGAGCCGGGTCCAGTGCTCGATGGCGTACTTGGCCAGCAGCCCGGAGTGGTACGCGGTGCCGCAGGCGACGACGAAGACCTTGTCGACGTCGCGCAGGTCCTGGTCGGTCAGGCGCTGCTCGTCGAGCACGATCCGGCCGTCCACGAGGTGACCGCGCAGCGTGTCCGCGATCGCGGTCGGCTGCTCCTCGATCTCCTTGAGCATGAAGTAGTCGTGGCCGCCCTTCTCGGCGGCGGCCAGGTCCCAGGTCACCTCGAACGGGCTGACGGCGACCGTCTCGCCCCGGAAGTCGGTGACGTCGTAGCCGTCCCGGGTGATCGTGACGACCTGGTCCTGGCCCAGCTCGACCGCGTCACGGGTGAACTCGATGAACGCGGCGACGTCGGAGGCCAGGAACGTCTCGCCCTCGCCGAGACCGAGGACCAGCGGCGACGACCGGCGCGCGGCGACGATCGTGTCCGGCTCGTCGGCGTGCGTGACGACGAGGGTGAACGCGCCCTCGAGCCGCAGCGCCACCGAGCGGACGCTGGCCGTCAGGTCGCCCTTGGTGGACGGGTCGGCGGCGCGACCGGCGTAGGCCAGGGCCACCAGGTGCGCGGCGATCTCGGAGTCGGTGTCGGACTCGGCCCAGATGTCCTGGGCCTCCAGCTCGGCGCGCAGCGGGAGGTAGTTCTCGATGATGCCGTTGTGCACGACGGCCGTCTTGCCGCCGTCGATGACGCCGCTGCGGTGCGGGTGCGCGTTGCGGTCGGTGGGCGGGCCGTGGGTGGCCCAGCGGGTGTGCCCGATCCCGGCGGTGCCGGTGAAGGTGTCGCGGCCGACCTCGTCGAGGCGCGTCTCCAGGTTCACCAGGGCGCCCGCCTTGCGCTCCACGGCCAGACCGCCCTCGTGCGGGAGCGCGACCCCGGCGGAGTCGTACCCGCGGTACTCCAGCCGGCGCAGGCCCGCGAGGACCACGTCGAGTGCGGGGCGATGACCGACGTAACCGACGATGCCACACATGGGACCCAGCCTAAGGGCGGCATGATCGGCTGATTTCACCGCTGTAGGGCGAGCCGCGGGCGGCGGGGTGTGATCGGCCCCGGTACGGTGCCCGACGTGAGCCGGACCAGCACGTTCACCCGACCTCCGTCGATGAAGGGCGCCAAGGACGCGCTCGGGGTGCTGTCGCGTCCGGGCCCGCACGAGGTCCGGATCGGCGACCTCGGGCTCGTCGGGCTCTCCGGGACGATCTACACCCCGGTCGAGGGCCTCGGCCTGCCCGCCGTCGTGCTCGGCCACGACTGGCTCCAGCCCGCCTCGCGCTATGTCGAGCTGCTGCGCCACCTCGCGACCTGGGGTTTCGTCGCCGCGGCGCCGAACACCCAGCGCGGCCCGGTCCCGAGCATGACGCGGTTCTCCGCCGACCTGCTGACCACGCTCGACGTCGTCTGCGGCGTGCGCCTGGGCGACGGCCGGATCAGCGTCGACGCCCGCCGCACCGCCCTGATGGGGCACGGGATCGGCGCGGGTGCCGCGATGCTCGCCGCCGCCCGCCGGGAGCGCCTCGGTGCCGTGGTGACGCTCGCGCCGTCGAAGATCCAGCCGTCGAACATCGACGCGGCCAAGGAGATCACCGCCCCGACGCTGCACCTCGCGGCGCAGATCGACTCCTGGGCGCCCGCCGCCGGGCACGCCGAACCGCTCACGGAGGCCGGCCTGGAGGCGGGCCGTCCGGTGCAGCTGCGCACCCTGGACAAGGCCGGTCACCTCGGCTTCTGCGCGGGCCGGCACTGGAGCAGCATCCTGTTCCAGAACAAGGCCCAGCCCAAGACCCGCAAGATCACCCGGGCGCTGGTCACCGCGTTCCTGCTCGAGCACCTCTGCGACGAGAGCCGCGCCTCGGTCCTGACCGAGGGCGACGTCCCCGGCGCTCCCCTGGTCGACCCGACGCGGGACGAGGACGAGAACACCGAGGACTGACCCCGGCCCCGGCCGAGCGTCACGCTCCGGCGGCCCGGCCGACCATCTCGTGACCCTCACGACCGCCGACCGTCCACGACCGCGGGACTCGACCAACGAGCGTCACGTTCCGGCGGCCCGATCGACCACCTCGTGACCCCCACGACCGCCGACCGTCCACGCCCCCGGAACTCGACCAACGAGCGTCACGTTCCGGCGGCCGGACCGACCACTACGTGACTCTCGCCGCCCCGACCGGCGGCGGGGGGGTAGGGACAGGTCCAACCGGCCGCCGAACGACGCGTGGTCGCAGCCGCACCGGGCCCCGACAGCAACACCGCGTCACTCGGCACGGCTCGGGCGGTGCGGGTCAGCCGCCGGGCTCGTCCGGCAGTGTCGGCACGACGACGCCGCGCCGCTCGGTCGCGCGTGTGCCGTCGGTCCCGCCGAGCCGGACGCCCGGGAGCGACCATCCCTGCGGGGAGTCGGACGGCGGCCAGGCCCGTGGGTCACCGCGTCGATCGGCGGTCGGTGGCCCGTCCCCCGCATGCCCGCTGACCACAGGACCAGTGACCGCGGACCCGCCGACCGCGTGCCCGGTGACCGCGGACCCGCCGACCCCGTGCCCGGGCTCCGGCGTATCGGCTCCACCGGCGAGCCCCTCGACCACCCGCAGCAGCTCGGCCGCCACACCGGCCTGACGGGCCAGCTCGCGCCCGAGCAGGTCGAGCCGTGCCGCCCAGCCCGCGCCGACGCCGTCACGCCAGGAGACGGCGACCTCGGCGGCCATCGACGCGGTGCCGTCGACGGCGTCGTCGAGAGCCTCCAGCACCGCACGCAGCGCGACGGCATGACGGTCGGCGGGGGCCGGACCGGTCATCGGGGCTCCCGCCTCGGCACCGGGCCGGACGCACGTGTGCCGTCCGGTGCGGCGAGGGCGGTGGAGAACGTGTCGCAGCGGCGGAACCGGTCCGCCGCCGCACGGTCGGCCTCCTCGGCCCCGGCGGCGGACGCCACCGCGGCGTCGGCCAGACCGAGCAGTTCGTCCCGGATCCGGAGCACCGCCTGCCGCACGTCCGCCTGGTCGCGCTCGACCGCGTCCCCGGCGGCCGACGGCAGGGGCGCCGACGCGGCGTCGAGGCGATCGACGATCCGGCGGGCGGTGTGCGCGACGCGGCGCAGACCGTCCGGATGGAGATGCAGCTCCGCCGACATGCCGGTCAGCGTGCCCCGGCACATGATCGCCGGGGCACGGAACCACCCCGCCCGGTCACGATCGCGAACACGCCGGTCGTTGAAGAGGCGACCGCCCAGGACGGAGCCGGGCGCGCCCGCCGGGAGGATCCGGCGGTGTACCCGTCAGCGGACCCCGGCGACGACCTCGGCGAGAGCGTTCGCGGTGGCCTCGGCGGTCTCGGCCGTGGGCGCCTCGACCATCACCCGCACCAGCTGCTCGGTCCCGGACGGACGCAGCAGCACCCGGCCGGTCTCGCCCAGCTCGGACTCGGCCCGGGCCACCGCGTCGGCGACGGCGGACGACGACGCGACGGCCGCCTTGTCCGTCACCGTCACGTTGACCAGCACCTGCGGCAGCGGCACGACGACGCCGGCCAGCTCGGCCAGCGGCTTTCCGGTGCGCGCCATCCGGGACATGATCCGCAGCGCGGTCAGCAGCCCGTCGCCGGTGGTGGCGTGCCCGGGGATCACGACGTGCCCGGACTGCTCGCCGCCGAGGGAGTACCCGCCGTCGCGGAGCTCCTCCAGGACGTAGCGGTCCCCGACCTTCGTGGTCGTGACGGTGATCCCGGCGGAGCGCATGGCCAGGTGCAGGCCCAGGTTGCTCATCACGGTGGCGACGAGCGTGTCGCGGGCCAACTCGCCGTCGTCGTGCATCGCGACGGCCAGCACGGCCATGATCTGGTCGCCGTCCACGACCTGCCCGGCGGCGTCCACGGCCAGGCAGCGGTCGGCGTCGCCGTCGTGCGCGATGCCCAGGTCGGCCCCGTGCTCGACGACGGCGGCCTGCAGCGGCCCGAGGTGGGTCGAGCCCACGCCGTCGTTGATGTTGAGACCGTCCGGGTCGGCGTTGAGCGCGACCACCTCGGCCCCGGCACGCCGGTAGGCCTCGGGCGCCGCGGACGACGCCGCACCGTGCGCGCAGTCGACGACGACCCGCAGGCCGTTCAACGGTTCCGGGATCGTGGCCAGCAGGTGCTCGACGTAGCTCGCCAGACCGTCCGGGTACTCGCGCACCCGCCCGATCGCCGCACCGGTCGGCCGCTCGACGACGGTCTCCAGGCCGCGCTCGATCTCGGCCTCGACGGCGTCGTCCAGCTTGTGGCCGCCGGCGGCGAACAGCTTGATGCCGTTGTCGGGCATCGGGTTGTGCGAGGCGGAGATCATGACGCCGAAGTCGGCGTCGAGCTCCGCGACCAGGTGCGCCACACCGGGGGTGGGCAGCACGCCGGCGCGGATCGCGTCCGCACCGGCCGAGGTGAGGCCCGCGACGACCGCGGCCTCGAGCATCTCACCGCTGGCGCGCGGGTCCCGCCCGACGACGGCCACGGGCCGCCGTCCGGTGTCGCGCGCGAGTGTCCGGGCGGCCGAGGCACAAACACCAACGGCGAACTCCGGAGTGAGGAGCTCGCCGTTGGCCAGGCCCCGGACCCCGTCGGTTCCGAAGAGTCGACGCATCCGGGTATTCGATCAGCGCTTGGAGTACTGGGGCGCCTTGCGGGCCTTCTTGAGGCCGTACTTCTTGCGCTCCACGGCACGGTCGTCACGGGTGAGGAAGCCGGCCTTCTTGAGCGGCGGGCGGTCCTCGGAGTCCAGCTCGACCAGGGCACGGGCGATCGCCAGGCGCAGGGCGCCGGCCTGACCGGAGGTGCCGCCGCCTCGCAGGTTCGCGAAGATGTCGAAGCGCTCGACCTTCTCGACCGTGTTCAGCGGGTCCTTGATCAGCTGCTGGTGCAGCTTGTTCGGGAAGTAGTCCTCGAGGGACTTCCCGTTCAGCGTGAAGTTGCCGGTGCCGGGCAGCAGGCGCACGCGGACGATGGCCTCCTTGCGGCGGCCGACGGTCTGCACCGGGCGGTCGCTGAGCACGGGGGCCTCGGCGGCGAAGGTGTCGGCGTCGAAGTCGGCGTTCTCGCCGATCGAGTAGTCGACGTCGGCGACCTCGTCGCCGATCGGGGCGCTGAGCTCGGACTCGACGGCCTCGGCCTCGACGCCCTCGCTCTCGACGGCGTCGACGACCTCGGCGGGCTCGACGACCTCGTCGGCGGGTCCGGTTTCGGGGCTGGTCACGGGCTGTCCCTCTTCGTTGCTGTCGGCAGTGGTCACTGGGCGACCTGGGTGATCTCGAACGGCGTCGGGTTCTGCGCCGAGTGCGGGTGCGACGGGCCGGCGTAGACCTTCAGCTTCTTGCCCATGGCGCGCCCGAGGCGGTTCTTCGGCAGCATGCCCTTGATGGCCTTCTCGACCAGCCGGTCGGGGTGCGTGTCGATCATCTGACCGACGGAGCGCGACCGGAGACCGCCCGGGTAACCGGAGTGGCGGTAGAGGAACTTGCCCTCCCGCTTGTTGCCGGTGACGGCGACCTTCTCGGCGTTGATGACGACGACGAAGTCGCCGGTGTCCATGTGCGGCGCGTAGGTCGGCTTGTGCTTGCCGCGCAGCAGGGTCGCCGCGTGGGTGGCGAGCCGACCGAGCACCACGTCGTTGGCATCGATCACGTGCCAGGCGCGGTTGATGTCGCCGGGCTTCGGGCTGTACGTGGGCACGGATCTACCTCGTCGTCGTTCTCGGCTGCGGGTGGACGACCTCGTCGGTTACGTCCACTCTGGTGTCACTGTGTTCTTCCGGTATTACCGCGGGCGTCCTGTCGGACTCTCACGGCGTGCGGCGCGGTGGACGCCGGTGACCGGACTCGATCCCGGGTCTCCACCGCAAGCACAACGAGTGTCAAGCGTACCCGCCGATCCCCGGGAGGCTGACGGGCCCCCCATGGGGACGACGCCGGCCCGCGGGCGCCGCTCGTGGGCACCCGGACCTGATCGTCCGAAGTTCCCATCGTACGTCCGCGTCCGCGGGCCGGTCGTCCGGGTGCGGCGGCGCCGCGCTCACGCCCTCCAGCGGGCGGCGTTGGCCTGCTCGGTCTGGCGGTAGTTGTCGTGCGCGGCGCCCAGCGCGGTACCGATCTGGGCGAGCACCTGGGCGAGGTCGTTCGCCGAGGTGTCCCACTTGCGCTGGGTCACCTGGTAGTCCTCGGCGGCCTGACCGCTCCAGGTGGAGACCATCGGGGCGAGGAACTTCTTCAGGTCCTCCAGCTGGGCGCGGATCCGCCCGGCCGTCGCGGCGACGTCGGTCTGCGCGGTGGACAGCGCACTGAAGGTGACCTTGATCTCGGGGCTGCTCATCGTCTCCCTCCCCCTCAGCCCAGCGCCGACGCGATGCCGGACATGGCCTGGGCCTGGTCCTGCTCGCGCTGCTCGTAGCTGGTGCGCGACCCCTGCAGGGCCCCGCCGATGGTGCGCAGGGCCTCGTTGAGCTGCTGCGCGTCGGTGTCCCAGCGCTGCATCAGCCTGACGAACTCGACCGACGCGCGGCCGGTCCAGAGCCCGGCGAGGGGCTCCAGCTTCCCGCGCAGCCCGGCCAGCTCGGCCCGCACGGACTCGTTCACGGCGTCGACGTGCTGGGCCGCCCGTGCCATCTCCTCGGTCGTCGTTCCGAAACCGTCGGCCGTCGGGGCCATCGCGGTCACCTCGTCCTCGTGTCGTGTCCTCGCCGTGCGGCGCGCCCGGCAGCCCGGACGGTCGCAGCGGGCGGGGACACCCGGTGGCCGTTCGGGGAGTTCCGTTCGCGCCTGCGAACCGGTCGTCAGCCGGTCGGGCGCACCGACGCGACGACCGCGGCGCACGCCGGAGCCACGGCGGGCGCGTCCGGGTACCGGCAACCGACGACGAGCTCGTCGGTGCCGGTGAAGAGCACGAACCAGTCCACGGCCGGTCCGGGACCGGCCTGGCGGTAGCGGACGACCGGACGGCCGGCGACGGTGTCGTCGCGGTAGTCGCGCAGGTCCTCCTCGCCCGAGCGGCGCCGGAACTCCGCGGCCAGCTCGGCGCGGGCGCGCTCCGGTTCGACGGCGCTGTCGTAGCCGAGCGGGGTGCGTTCGACGGCGATCAGCTCGACACCGGCCGGGGAGCCGGCACGGGTGAGCAGGGTCCGGCGGCTCTCCGGACGCCCGCCGGTGTGCTCCCACCCGGCGGGCAGCACCGTCGAGTAGCCGTACTGGACGACGAGCGCGGCGCCCGCCGACGGATCGGGCTCCGCCGGTCCGCGACCGGCCATCGTGCCCGCGGCGACGAGGGCGATCCCGAGCGCGGCGGCGACCGGCGCGCCCCGGAGACGGACCCTCCGGCGACGTCGGACGACGGCGATCCCCGGGCCTCCGGCGGGAAGTGCCGGGTCGGCCCAGCGGCTTCGCAGGCCACCGGCCGGCGCTGCCGGGCGTCGACCTCCCGGGACGTCACCACTCGTCCCGGGAGGGACGTCAGGGCTCCTGTGAGCCCCCGGAACAGCCGTGACGTCCCGCTCGGCGTCCCGGCCCGGATCGTCGAGACCGACGGCGCCGAGGACGGCCGCGGCCTCCGGGGTCCCGGCGACGCGCACCGGGACCGCCACGGCGTCGTCGAGCGTCGCGGCCAGGAGCGGGGTCCGGGCGAGCCCACCGGCGAGCACCACCTCGGCCGCACCGGACCGTCGCACGGTCTCGGCGACGGCGGCGGACAGCTCGGCGAGGGCGGGCCGGAGCACCTCCCGGCACCGTTCGGCGTCGCAGCGTCCCCCGCCGGGCAGGACGACCTCGGTACGCCACGACAGCGACTCGCGCACCGGCCGGGTGAGCACCGGGGTCAGTCCGAGAGCCGTACCGAGCACGGCGTCGAGCCGGTCGCCGCCGACGTCCACCCGTCGCGGAGGCAGCACCCGCTCCCCCACGACGACCGTCAGGTCGGTCCCCGAGGCACCCGCATCGACGACGAGACGGGGCGGGCCCGGCGACGGACGAGCCGAGTCCGGCGACGCGCTGCTGCCTCCGGCGAGGGGGCGGGGTGCGGCGTCCCGGAGCCCGGCGAGGACGGCGAGCGGGGCGGGGACCGGGCGCACCGTCGTCGCCCACGGCCGGAGCTGCTCGGCCGACGCCGCGACCTCCTCCGGCCCCTGCCCCGGCGGGTGCACGAGCACGACGAGGGGCACCGGTGCGTCCCCGTACAGCGCCTCCAGCGCGGCGGCGGGCGCGGTCCCGGCCGGCAGCGTCGCGACGACCTCGGGACGCCCGTCGGGCCCGTGCGCGGCCAGCCGCGTCGCCGACACCCCCGCCTGCACCGCGACCACCGGCGTCACGACAGGTCCGGTTCCAGCCACGCGAGCTGCACCCGCCGCGCCCCGCGCCGGCGGTCCACCAGCACTGAGCGCCCTGGTGGCAGCGGGGACGGCTTCACCGACTCCACCAGCGCGCCCTCGTCCGGGCTCCCGCTGCCGACCAGACCGGGCGCGCCCAGCTCGCGCAACCGCCCCAGGACGGGGTCGAACAGCGACCGCCCGGCGCCGCCGCTGCGCCGGGTCAGCACCACGTGCAGCCCGACGTCCTTGGCCTGCGGCAGGTACTCGGTCAGGGCCAGCAGCGGGTGCGGCGAGCCCGACCCGGTAGGAGCGACGAGGTCGTAGTCGTCGACGAGCAGCCACACGTCCGGTCCGCTCCACCAGGACCGTTCGCGCAGCCGGCGCGGGGTGACGTCCGGTCCGGGCATCCGCCGCCCGAGCGAGCCGGCGATCTCCGTCGCCGCCTCCGCGGTGGCCGCGGCGGTGCTCGCGTAGCCGATCAGGTGCGAGTCCGGGACGGCGCCGAGCAGGCCGCGCCGGTGGTCGACGACGACGATCCGCGCCTGATCCGGGGTGAACCGCTCGCAGATCCCGCGGGCCAGGGTCCGCAGCAGCGTGGTCTTGCCGCTCTCGGCGTCGGCGAAGCAGAGCAGGTGCGGCTCGTCCGGGTCGAGCTCGACGGTCGCGAGGCGGTCCTCGTCGACACCGATCGGGATCCCGTGGCCGGGCCCGGGCGGCAGCTCCTCGACGGTGATCCTCTCCGGCAGCAGCCGCACCGCGGGGACTCCGGGCCCGTCCCACGCGGCGGCGACGGTCCGCAGCGCGGCGGCGGGGTCGCCGTCGTCGAGGGCGGGCGCGGCGATGACGGCGGGCTCGGCATCGGGTGCCAGCCCGTGCCCGGGACGTGACGGCACCGCGGCTGCGCGGCGGCGGTCGATCTCGGAGTCCGACGGCTCCCCCAGGCGCAGCTCGATCCGGCTGCCGAGCAGGTCCTTCACACCCGACCGGATCTCGGTCCACCGCCCGGCCGCGACCGCCAGGTGCACGCCGTAGGACAGGCCGTGCCCGGCCAGGGCGGTCAGCCGGTCCTCGGTGTCGGCGAACTCGGTGCGCAGCGTGAGGTAGCCGTCGACGACGAGCAGCAGGTCGGTGGCCGGCTCGTCGGCGAACTCCCCGGCCACGCGCCGGGCCCGGAACTCCTCCACCGACCCGACGCCGGCGTCGCGGAAGACCCGCTCGCGCCGGTCCAGCACGGCGGCGAACTCGGCCAGCGTGCGGCGCACCAGGTCCGGCTGCTGGCGGTCGGCGACGGTGCCGACGTGCGGCAGTGCGGCCAGCGGCCCGAGCGCGCCGCCGCCGAAGTCGAGGACGTGCATCCCCAGCTCGTGCGGGGTGTGGGTCAGGGCGAGGGCGAGCACCACCGTGCGCAGCGCCGTCGACTTGCCCGCCCGCGGACCGCCGACGACGGCCAGGTGCCCGGCCGCGCCGGACAGGTCGAGCACCAGCGGGTCGCGTCGCTGCAGGTAGGGGCGGTCGACCAGCCCGATCGGGGCGGACAGGCGCCCGACCGGGCCGGACGCGCCGAGCCCGCGGCCGGGCACCGGCGTCACGGCTCCGAGCACCTCGGTCAGCACCGGCGGGACGTCCAGCGGTGGCAGCCACACCCGGTGCGCCCGCGGCCCGGGCCCGCTCACCGCGGCGACCACGAGCTCCAGCACCGACGGCGTGGCGGGAGCGGGGACCTCCGGGGTGACCGGTCCGGGTGCCGTGCGCGGCGCGGGGAGGTCCGGGACCGGCCGCGCGGAGAACGGGCGGGCGCGACGGCGCACGACCCGTCCGGCGGCCGCGACCGGTGTCGCCGCCGGTGGCGGGCCGGAGACGTAGGCCGCGCGCAGGCGCAGCAGCTCGTCGGTCCCGGCGGAGAGGAACGCCGCGCCGGGCGTCGGCGGGAGCTGATGGGCGTCCGGCACGCCGAGCACCGCGCGCGACTCCGCGGCGGAGAACGTGCGCAGCGCGATCCGGTAGGACAGGTGCGACTCCAGCCCGCGCAGCCGTCCCTCGTCCAGGCGCTGCGACGCGAGCAGCAGGTGCAGCCCGAGCGAGCGGCCGAGCCGGCCGATCGTGACCATCAGGTCGATCATCTCCGGACGCTGGGCGAGCAGCTCGGAGAACTCGTCGACGACGATCAGCAACGCCGGCAACGGCGCCAGGTCCGCCCCACCGCGGCGGGCGGCCTCGTAGTCCGCCGCGCCGACGAAGTTCCCCGCCGCGCGCAGCAGCTCCTGACGCCGGGTGATCTCACCGGCGATCGCGTCGCCCATGCGGTCGACCAGCGTCAGCTCGTCGGCCAGGTTCGTGATCACGGCGGAGACGTGCGGCAGGTCGGCGAACCCGAGGAACGTCGCGCCGCCCTTGAAGTCGACGAGGACGAGGTTCAGCTCGTCCGCGGAGTGCGTGGCGACCAGGCCCAGGACGAGCGTGCGCAGCAGCTCGGACTTGCCGGAACCGGTGGCCCCGATGCACAGCCCGTGGGGTCCGGCGCCGCCCTGCGCGGACTCCTTGAGGTCGAGCAGCACCGGCCGTCCGGACGCGTCGGTACCGAGCGGGACGCGCAGCCGGTCGGCGTCGCTGTGCCGCCGCCGCGCCCGCAGCGCGGCGACGCGGTCGGCGGACAGGCCGTCGAGACCGATCAGATCCGGCAGCCCCGACGGGCCGGTGGGAGCGTCGTCGTCGGCGCCGTCGAGGGCCTCGGTGGGCCGGTACCGGGCCAGGCGCCGGGCCAGCGCGCGGGCCTCGGCGACGGTGAACGCGTCCGGGCGTCCGAGCCGCGCCCCCGCGCCGCCCGCCCGGGACAGGACGTCCGCACCGACCGCCAGCCGCACCACCGACGGCGCCGCGCGTCGCCCCTGCGCCGCCCCGACCCGCAGCACCGTCACCCCCGGTACGCCCGCCCACGGGCCCGGCCCGGTGCCCTCGCCGTCGGCGACGACGAGCAGGTGCCGCTGCCCGGCGACGGCCTCGCCGACCCACCACCGCCGCACCTCGTCGGGGTCGCCGGTGAGCATCCGCAGCGGCCCGACCGCGTCGGTCAGGCGCGGGTGCGCGGCGTGCGGGAGCCACTTCGCCCACTCCCAGTGCACCGTCGCCTCCCCCGACGCGACGACGGCGAGCTGCGCGTCGGCGGGGCTGTGCCACAGCACGTACTGGGCCACCATCGACCGGGCCAGCGCGCGCGCCGGACCCAGGTCACCATCGGAGTCGGACGCCGGCTCCAGCCAGACCGTCGAGCTGGCCCGGGTGTCCACTGCGACCGGCAGGTCGGCGACCAGCGAGTGCCGGCGCAGGAACTGCCGCAGCGCGAGCGCGGAGATCGGCTCCAGGCTCTCCACCGGCCCGGTCTGCGGCGCGGTCAGCCGGGTGGCCAGGCGCTGCGGCCCGACGCCGACGCGCAGCTGCCCGAAGTCGGTGTCGGACGCGCGGCGTTCCCAGAGCCGTCCCGCGGCCAGCACCGCGGGCCACGCCGCCGGGTCGGGGTGCACCGTCTCCAGCGCCTCGCGCTGCTCGCGGGAGATCTCCCCGACGCGCTGCGCGAGCACGTCGAGGTAGCGCAGGTAGTCGCGGCGGTCCTCGTCCATCGTCGCGGTGCGCGCACCGGCACCGCGCCCGCCTCCCCCGCTCGCGAGCATCCCGAGCGCGGAGATCGCGAACATGCCGCCGAACATCCACGACGTCGGTTCCTCCGGGCGCATCAGCACGAAGCCGACGGAGCCGAACACCATCACCAGCGGCAGCAGACGGCCGATCAGTCCACTGGGGACGACGCGTTCCGGTTCCGGCGGCGGCTCCATCACCAGCTCCCCGCCGGGCGCGCGCGGGACGGTGCGACGGGGCCTGCGCACCCCGACCGTGCTGCTCATGGTGCTCCTGACGTCGGAGAAGCGTTCTCCCGCACCGCGTCACGAGTTCCGCCGAACGCCCTCGGGAGGTGGGCCGATGTGCCGATACTGGCAGCCGCCCCGGGCTCCCCGGGGCCGTTTCGCGAAACCCCCGACGCCCCTCTCCGACGCCTCCTCAGGAGCCGAGTGCCGTGCCCGAACAGCAGCTCACCCACGCCCCGTCGCCCGCCGTGCCGCCTGCTGCGTCGCCCGCGCCGGCCGGCCTCTGGGCCCGGGTCGGCGTGATCACCCCGCGGGGACGGGTGGACCTCGCGCTGCCGGCCGACGTACCGGTCGCCGAGCTCGTCCCGATGGTGCTGGAGCTGATCGCCGAGCCCGGCCGGGGCACGGGGGTCCCGGAGCCGTGGCGGTTCAGCGGACCGGCCGGCGGGCCGCTGCCGACCGAGGCGACGCTGGCCGGGCTCGGTGTGCTCGACGGCGAGCTGCTGCACCTGGGACCGCGCCGCGCACCGCTGCCGCTGCCGGTGTTCGACGACCCCGCCGACGCCCTCGCGGCGTCGGTGCGCGAGTCCGCCGGCGGCGACCCGGCGGCGCGCTGGGCCGCGCCCCTGGCCGCGCTGGCGGTGGTGACCGCGGCGTCGGCGGTCCTGGCCACGGTCCGCGGCGTCCCCGGTATCGGGGTGACGGCGATGGTTGCGGCGGTGGGGATCGCCGTCCTCGGTGCGGGTGCGGCACTGCTGCAGTGCGCGCGGACGTCGTCCGCGGCCGACCCCGACGGCGACCCCGATGGCGACCCCGATGGCGATGAGGTCCGGTTCGACGCGCAGGCCGCCGCGCTGGCCGCCGTCCCGCCCGCCGCCGCGGCCGGTCTGCTGGCGCTGCCCGCGCCGTGGGGTGCCGGGCACGTTCTGATCGCCGCCGCGGCGGCGGGCCTGGCCGCGGTGTGCGGGCAGGCGATCCTGCGGGTGGTCAGTGCACCGCTGCTGGGGGTCGCGGTCGCCGCGCCGGTGATCGCGGCCGCGGCGGTCGCCCGGCTCGTGCTCGACGCTCCCGTCCCGGCGGTCGCGGCCGGGCTGACCGCCGTCGCCCTCGCGGTCGGACCGCTGCTGCCGCGGATCGCGCTGCGCCTGGGCGGCGTCCCGGACCCGGCCGTGCCCACCGACCTCGACGAGATCTCCCGCGCCGACACCCCCGCGCTGACCGGCCCGGAGATGGCGGAGCGGGCGGCGCTGGCCCGCGGGCTGTTCGCCGGACTCTCCGCACCGGCCGCGCTGCTGGCGGCCGGGGGCGCCGTCGTCGCCGCGGCCGGCGGAGGGTGGACGGGGCCGGTGCTCGTCGCGGTGACGGTCGCGGTGCTGCTGCTGCGCGCCCGGGCGTTCGCCGAGGCCGCTCCCGCGCGGGTGCTCGGCACGGCCGCGGTCCTGGCGACGGTCGGGGCGGCCGTCCCGGTCGCGCTGGCCCAGGGCGCGATCGGACGCATGCTGGTCGCCGCCGGACTCGGCGTCGTCGTACTGGTCGCGGCGCGCACCGCCACCACGACGATGTCGCCGGTCGGACGGCGGACGCTGGACATCCTGGAGCTGGTCCTGACCGCGGCCGCGATCCCCGCGGCACTGGCCGCGATGGGCCTGTTCGCCCTGGTGCGCGGCGCATGAGCGGCCGCCGCGCCGGGCGGTTCACGCTCACCGCGGCCGGTGTCGCGCTGGCACTCGCCCCCGCGCTCACCGTCGGACCCGCCGTCACCCCTGCGCTCGCCGTCACCCCTGCGCCCGCCGTCGCCCCTGCGCCGGCCGCCACCCCTGCGTCGGCCGTCGCCCCCGCGCAGGCCGTCGGCTCGGCGGGCGTCCCCACGACGGCCGTCGACCCCGGGGTCGCTTCGGCCGCGGTCGTCCGCCCGGCGTCCTCCTCGACCTCGCCTACGGCGCTCGCACCCGCGACAACCGCGTCACCGTCCGCGTCTCGGCCCCTGCGGCCGACCGCCGCCGACCCCGGCCCGGACGCCCCCGGACCGGCGGCCGGACTGACCCAGCGTGTCGAGTGCACCGCGTCCTCCGGCACGTCACCGGCGTCGGCCGTGCGCGGTTCCGACCCCCTGGCCGCGGTGCACCGTCTCGCCGACGGCGACGGGCAGCGCGTCGCCGTGATCGACACCGGGGTGTCGCCGCACCCCCGTCTGGACGGACGTCTGATCGGCGGCGGCGACTACCTCGCCGGCGGCGACGGTCTCGACGACTGCGACGGCCACGGCACCGAGGTCGCCGGCCTGATCGCCGCGGTACCGGATCCCGTCACCCGCACCGGCTCCGGCGTCGCGCCGCGCGCGCAGGTCCTCTCGCTGCGCCAGTCCAGCTCCCGGTTCACCGTGACCGGCCCGGACGGCCGCGACCGCCCGGCCGGGGAGATCGGCACCCTCGCCGACGCGATCACCCGCGCGGTGGCGCTGCGCGCGACCGTCGTCAACATCTCCGAGGTGGTCTGCGTGCCGCAGGCGCAGGCCGACTCCGCCGGGGCACCGCTGCGGGCCGCGGTCCGCGCCGCGAGCGAGGCCGGGGTGGTGGTCGTCGCGGCGGCCGGGAACGTCGACCCGTCCGGCACCTGCACCGGCGCCGCCGGCCTGCGCCCGATGCCCGCGCTGTTCGACGACGTCATCGCCGTCGCCGCCGTGGACGGCGACGACCGGGTCGCCCCGTTCAGCGTGCCCGGGCCCTGGGTCGACGTCGCCGCGCCCGGCGTCGCCGTCGCCTCGCTGAGCGTGGGTGGCGGGGCGACCGGGCCCGTCCTGAACGGGACGTCCTACGCCGCTCCGGTCGTCGCCGGGGTGGCGGCGCTGCTGCGCCAGCGTTTCCCGAGCCTGACCCCGGACCAGGTCGCCGACCGGATCCGGGCCACCGCCCGCCATCCCGCGGCCGGACGCGACCCCCGCGTCGGCTACGGCGTGCTCGACCCGCTGGCCGCCCTGACCGCCGAGCCGCTGCTGCTGAGCCCGTCGCAGGACCCGGCCGGCGGCTCGGTCACCGGGCCGCGCACCGGCACCGGACCCGACGTCGCCTCCCGCGCCGGGACCGGCACCCTCCTGCCCGGGCTCGGGCAGCGCCGCCCGGACCACACGGTCGCCCTGAGCACCGGGATCGCCGCGGCCCTCGTCCTGCTCGGAGCGGTGTCGGCGCTGCTCCGGCGCCTCCGCCGCGAGACCGGGCGCGCCCGCACAGACCGACGCCCCGGCCCGGCTGACCACCCGGACCACCGGCGGCCCGAGCACACACCGGAACCGCTCGCCCGCCGCTGACACCCCGTGCGCGGAAACCGTCGCTCCAGCAGCGATATCCACGCACGACCGCGTGTGGCCGGTGCGATGATCGGACGGCGCCGGGCCGTGCGCGGGCCACGGGGCCGACGGTCAGCCGGGCGGAAGGACGTCCGCGATCTCCCGGACCGCGCCCAGGTCCAGGGCCGGGGCGCGGGGCAGCAGGCGCAGGGCCTCCTCCGGCGCACGGCCGGTCGTGGTCGTCCCGAGCGCGGCGGCCGTCCGGTCGTCGGCGACACCGACGAACACCCCGGCGCTCGAGAGCAGCCACCGCGTGCCGCCGCCGGTGCTGCCGCGCGACTCCACCGGCCCGGGACCGGTCGCCGCCAGCACGACGGCGTCGAGCCGCGGCCCGGCCCCGTCCGCCCCGGCCAAGTCGATCGTGACCGCCCCGGCCGCCACCGGCAGCCGGTCGGTCGCGACGACGCCGCTGCGCCCGTCGCGCCACGTCCAGCACAGCGTCGGGATCGACGACGGGTCGGCGCGGGCGATCCGCGCCGCCGGCCAGCCGTCGGTGTCCAGCGTGCCGGACAGCGTGCTCTGCGCGACCTGGCCCTGCGCCAGCGTCGCCGGTTCGCCCTGCCCGCTGCGGGCCAGGACGGCGTCGGCGAGGGTGACCGGGACCGGAGCCAGACCGCCCGCGCGACCCGTCGCGGCGTCCGGTCCGAGCACCACGTAGTAGGAGGGTTCGGCGCCCAGCGGGTTGCTCGTCACGACGTCCCCGGCCCGGCCGAGACCGGCGACGGTGACGCCCGCGTCGATCTCGGGTGTCCGCAGTGGAGCACCCTCCGGCAGCGCCGAGAGCAGCCCGTCGCTGACCTCGCGGGTGGGCACGCCGAGCACGCCGAGTGCCGCCATCGCGGCCCGGTCGGACGTGTCGACCCGGTGCCGGACGCCGTCGAGGACCACGTAGGACGACCCGCCGCGGCCGGCCACCAGCAGTCCGGGCGCGGGCCCCGACGGCGCGCCCAGGGCGCCGGCGAGCACGGTCGTCGTACCCGGCCCGGCCCCCTCGGCGCGGGGGTCGGCCTGCGTGTCGCAGACCGCCCACGCCGGCGGGACGGGCGGGCCGTCCGGGCGCACCCCGACCGCACCGGCGACCGCGGCCGGAGGGGTGCGCGGCGCGGTGGCGAGCG
The DNA here is from genome assembly GCF_004217185.1 of Pseudonocardia sediminis. NCBI lineage: Bacteria > Bacillati > Actinomycetota > Actinomycetes > Pseudonocardiales > Pseudonocardiaceae > Pseudonocardia > Pseudonocardia sediminis. The sequence goes on from NZ_SHKL01000001.1 coordinate 5,575,980, forward strand.
TGTCGTCGGAGACGGTCGCCGGCACCGCCGTCCCGCCCTGCTCGCCGAGCGCGGCGAGCACCAGCCGTCCGGCGACGAGGTTCGCCACCGGGACCAGCCGCCTCGGCTCCGGGGTGACCACGTAGACGGTGCCGGACCGGTCCCCGACGACCATCTGCTTCTGCTGCCAGTCGGTCGCCGGTGAGAGCTTCGCCAGCAGCCCGGCCACGCCGAGGGCCAGCAGCCCGAGCAGCACCCCGGCGAACGCGGCGCGCCGCTGCGAGCGGATCTGCTCGTGCAGCGGCACGGGGTCGGCCCGGATCAGCGCGGCCTCCAGACGGCGCTGACCGAAGCGGTAGGCGTCGACCTGGTCGCGGGTCGCCGGCGCGCGCAAGGTCCGGGTACCGCTCTCCGCAGGCGGTGCGGCCGCATCGTGGGCCGGGGCGGGATCCGCTGCCGGACGGGTGTCGGCGGCGGTCACGAGATCCCGTCCCGCGGGGACGGGTGCGGTGCAGGCGTGGGCACGGGCCGACGGTAGGCAGCGCTCCGGACTCCCGGCCCCGATCGCCGGGAACGGGGTACTTCTACTCCGGCGCGACCCCGATGTCCTCGTTCCACAGCTCCGGCGACGCCGCGACGAACTCCTCCATCAGCGCGACGCACCGCGCGTCGTCGAGCACGGTGACCGCGACGCCGTGCTCGGCCAGCCAGTCGTGCCCGCCGGTGAACGTGCGGCTCTCCCCGACCAGCACCGCGCCGATGCCGAACTGCCGGACGAGCCCGCTGCAGTACCAGCACGGGGACAGCGTCGTGACCATCGTGGTGGCCCGGTAGTCGCGCTGGCGCCCGGCGTCGCGGAACGCGGCCGTCTCCCCGTGTACCGACGGGTCGTCGTCCTGCACGCGGCGGTTGTGCCCGCGCCCGAGCACCGTCCCGTCCGGCCCGAGCAGCGCGGCCCCGATCGGGATCCCGCCGCTCGCCAGACCGATCCGGGCCTGCTCCAGCGCGACGTCCATCCAGGACGGATCCGCCTGCGCGGCACGTCCACGCTCTCCGCTCGTCATCCGGCCGAGCCTGCCACGACCGGCGTCGTCGCAGCGCACGCACACGGCGATGCCGAAATCAAGGCGTTGCCTCTCGATCTCTACTGCCCATAATGTGCCGTTGCGTGAGCCGTGTCCGCATCGCCGCCGTCTCGGTCCTCGCCGTGCTCGCCGTGGGCGCCACGGCCTGCACCGCCCCGACCTCCGGCCCCGCCGCCACCCCGTCATCGATGGTGCTGGCCGACGGGTACGAGCCCGACGACCTCAACCCGCTGCTCGGGTTCGGGCAGGAGGGCGCGTCGAAGATCTACGACGGGCTCTACGGCCACGACGCCGACCGGGTGCTGCAGCCGCGCCTGGCCGCGGCACCGGCCACCGCGGCGCCCGACGGTCGATCGTGGACGGTCCCGCTGCGCACCGGCGTCTCGTTCCACGACGGCACCGCCTTCGACGCCGCGGACGTCGTGGCGACCTACCGCGCGATCCTCGACCCGTCCCGAGCGTCGACGATCCGCTCGTCGCTGCCGATGCTCACCGGCGTCGAGGCGACCGGCCCGGCGACGGTCCGGTTCGACCTGAGCTACCCGTTCCTGGAGTTCCCGGGACGCCTGACGCTCGGGGTCCTGCCCTCGGAGGCGCTCGCCGCCCCCGGGCCGCTGGCGAACTCCCCGGTCGGCACCGCGCCGGTCGGCACCGGGCCCTACCGCCTGGGCGAGTGGCGCAAGGGCTCGTCGATGACGCTGGAGGCGAACAGCGCCTACTGGGGCGGCGCACCGGCGGTGCAGCGGATCACGATCGTCTTCGCCACCGACGACAACACCCGCGCCCAGCGCGTCGCCGCCGGTGAGTTCGACGGCACCGTGCTGCCGCCGGCGCTGGCCCGCTCGGTCGCCGACGGCGGCGCCGCGCAGGGCCTGGTGCTGCGCGAGCACGCCAGCGCCGACTACCGCACCGTCACGATGCCGTTCGCGAACCCGGTGACGGCCGACCCGGCGATCCGCGCCGCCCTCAACCGCGCGGTCAACCGCCAGGGCATGATCGACGGGCTGCTCGCCGGTCAGGGCGAACCGGCCTCGACGCCGATCCCGTCGGTGCTGCCCGAGCTGGTCGAGCCGACCGCGGTGTTCGGCTACGACCCGGACGGGGCCGGGCGGATCCTGGACGCCGCGGGCTGGGTCCGCGGCCCGGACGGGACGCGATCGCGGGGCGGCACCCCGGCCCGGTTCACGCTGATGTACTCGGCCACCGACACCGTCCGCCGCGACCTGGCCCAGGCCTTCGCCTCGGACGCCCGCGCGGTCGGGGTGACCGTCGCGCTGGAGGGCCTCGGCCAGGAGGCGATCAAGGCCCGGCTGGGCCGCGACGCGATGGTGCTCGGCGGCGGCGACCCGTTCGACCCCGCGTTCAAGAGCTGGCAGCTGCTGGCATCGGCCAACGCCGCCGACGGCTACAACAACCCCGGCTCCTACCGCAACGCGGCCGTCGACGCCGCGCTCGACGCCGCGCTGCGCGCCCCGGACGAAGCGGCCCGCGCCGCGCAGGTCCGGCGGTTCCAGCAGGCCTACGTCGCCGACCCGGGCATGGTGTTCCTGGCCTTCCTCGGGCACAGCTACGTCAGCCGCGACCGCTGGGACGGCTACCGGCCCGTGGTGGAGCCGCACACGCACGGCACCACCTGGGGCCCGTGGTGGAACGTCGAGGACTGGACGCCGCGCACGTGAGCACGGGCCTCTCCCTCCCGGTCTCGCGCCGGCGCGGCCGGGAGGTCGCGCGGCTGGTCGGGACCCGGCTCGCGCTCGGGATCCCCGTCGTCGCGGCGGTCGCGGTGCTGGTGTTCCTGCTCGCCGCGGCGTCGCCGTTCGACCCGGTCTTCCAGTACTTCGGCGCCGGGATCCTCGACGCCCGCGAGTCCGACATCGCGGCCGTGCGCGCCCAGCTCGGGCTCGACGACCCGGTCGGGCTGCAGCTGCTGCGCTGGATCGGCGGGCTGCTGACCGGCGACCTGGGACAGAGCCTGTCGCTGCGCCAGCCGGTGGCCACGGTCATCGCCGAACGTCTGCCGTGGACGGTGCTGCTGGCGGTCGTGTCCCTCGTCGTGACCGTCGTGCTCTCGCTGGTCGCGGGCGTCGCCGCGGCGTGGCGCCAGGGCGGGTGGCTCGACCGGGCCGTCACCGCCGTCGGGCACACGCTGGAGGGCCTGCCGCCGTTCGTGCTCGCGCTGGGGGCGATCGCGGTGTTCGCCGTGGCCTGGCCGGTGCTGCCCGTCGCCGGGCTGACCGACGCCGGGGCGCCGGCGACGGTCGATCAGGTGGCACGGCACCTCGTGCTGCCCGCGGTCGTGCTCGGGGTGTCCCAGACGCCGTGGCTGGTGCTGCACGTGCGGGCCTCGCTCCTGGCCGCCCTCGACGACGACCACGTCACCGGCGCCCGCGCCCGCGGCCTCGCCGAGACCACGGTCGTGCTGCGCCACGCCCTGCCGACGGCGCTGCTGCCGTTCGTCACGGTGCTCGGCAACCGTCTGCCGGAGCTGGTCACCGGGGCGGTGCTGGTGGAGACGGTGTTCTCCTGGCCGGGCATAGCCGGGGCGGTGGTCACCGCCGCGCTCGCGGTCGACTTCCCGCTGCTCGGTGCGCTGACGCTGCTGACGACGGTCGCGGTGCTGCTCGGGTCACTGGCCGCCGACGTCGCCGTCGTCCTGCTCGACCCCCGGGTGGCCGCGGATGGTTGACCTCGCCCCGGCCCGCACACCGGGCCCCGCACCGTCCGACCCCGGGCCCGGCTCCTGGACCCCGGCCGGGCGCCGCCGTCCGGGCTCGCCGCGCGGCGGCCGCTCGGCCCGTCTCGGGCGCGCCCGGCTCGTCGCCGGGGCCGGCGGGCTCGCGGTGCTGACCCTGGCCGCGCTGCTCGTGCCGTGGCTCGGCGGGCTCGACGAGGGCGCCGTCGACTACACCGCGATCCGGCAGGCCCCCTCGCTCGCGCACCCGTTCGGCACCGACGGCGTCGGGCGCGACGTGCTGCTCCGCTCGTTCGCAGGGCTCTGGGTGTCGCTGCAGGTGGCGGCGGCCTGCGCGGTGATCTCGACGGTGATCGGGACCCTGTTCGGCGCCGCGTCCGGACTGCTCGGGGGCTGGCCGGACCGGCTCCTGATGCGGGTCGTCGACGGCGTCAACGCGGTCCCGCACCTGCTGCTCGGCATCGTCATCGTCGCGCTCTACCGGGGCAGCGTGCTCGCCGTGATCGCCTCGATCGGCCTGACGCACTGGACGACGGTGGCCCGGGTCGTGCGCTCGGAGGTGCTGTCGCTGCGCCGCCGCCCGTTCGTCGACGCGGCGATCAGCGGCGGCTCGTCGCGGGTCCGGATCCTGCGCCGGCACCTGCTGCCCGCCGTCGTGCCGCAGGCCGTGCTGTCCGCGGTGCTGATCCTGCCGCACGCGGTGTGGCACGAGACCGCGCTGAGCTTCCTGGGCCTCGGCCTGCCCCCGCACCTGGCGAGCCTGGGCAACATCCTCGGCGAGGGCCGTCAGGCGGTGCTGCTGGGGAGCTGGTGGATCGTGGTGTTCCCGTCGGTGCTGCTCGCCGTGACGACGCTGTGCGTGGCCGGGATCGGGGCGTGGTGGCGGGACCGGACGCTGCCCCGCCGGCGCTCGGAGCTGGCGCTGTGACCGGCGTGCCGGACACCCGCTCCCGCCCCGCGTCCCCGGAGGGCGGGACCGAGGGGGCCGCGCGCTCCGACGACGCCGTGCTCACCGTCGACGCCCTGGACGTGCGGTTCCGCCTCGGACGGGTGCGCCCGCGCTGGGTCCGCGCGGTCAGCGGCGCCACCCTGGCCCTGCGCCCCGGACGGCTGCTGGCCCTGGTCGGCGAGTCCGGCTGCGGCAAGTCCGTGCTCACCGAGGCGCTCACCGGGCTGCTGCCGGCCACCGCGTCCACACGGGGACGGGCACTCCTGCGGACCGGGGACGAGAGCCTGGAGCTGCTCACCGCCGGCGAGGACGTGCTGCGCGACCGGGTCCGCGGGCGTCTCGTCGGGCTCGTCCCCCAGTCCGCGGCCACCCACCTCACCCCGACCCGCACCGTCGGGGCGCAGCTGCGCGAGACGATGCGACGGCTCGGCGCGGACGGCACCGCGGCCGAGCTTGTCGAGCGCGTGCGGCTCGACCGCGGCGTCCTGGAGCTGTACCCGCACGAGCTCTCCGGCGGGACCGCACAGCGGGTCGGTCTCGCCGCCGCGCTGGCCGGGTCGCCCCCGGTGCTGCTCGCCGACGAGCCCACCGCCGGCTTGGACCGCCCGCTGGTCGACCACGCGATGGACACCCTCGCCGGGTTCGCCGGCGCCGGGCACGCCGTCCTGGTGATCACCCACGACCTGCGCGCCGCCCGCCGCGTCGCCGACGACGTCGCCGTGATGTACGCGAGCCGCCTGGTCGAGACCGGTCCCGCGTCGGACGTCTTCACCGACCCGTGGCACCCCTACACGGCGGGCCTGCTCGACGCGCTGCCCGACGCCGGGTTCCGCCCCGTGCCCGGGCACCCGCCGCAGCTCTCGGCGCTCCCGGACGGCTGCCCGTTCCTGGAGCGGTGCCCGGCGCACGCGGCCGACCCGTCGGCGTGCACCGACGACCCGCACCCGGTCACGTACGGCGACCGGACACTCGCCTGCCACGTCCCGGGGCGATCGCGGTGACCGTGCCCGATGTACAGCCGCCGGGGCTGGCCGGACGGGGCCTGGTGGCCGGGTGGCGGCGCGGGGCACGCGTCGTCGACGACGTCGACGTGACGGTGCGCCCGGGGCGCGTGCTCGGCGTCGCCGGCCCCAGCGGCTGCGGCAAGTCGACGCTGACCCGCGTCCTCGCCCTGCTGCACGCGCCCTGGTCCGGTTCCGTGGAGGTGGACGGCACGCCGGTGCGCCGGTTCCGCCACGGCGCACCGGTGGAGCTGCGGACCCGGATCGGGGTGGTGTTCCAGTCGCCCCGCGCGGCCACCGACCCGCGGATGACGCTGCACGACATCCTGGCCGAGCCGCTGCGCGCCACCCGCCGGGGCGACGAGCGTGCGGTGCGGGCCCGCGTCGACGAGGTCGCCGACGCCGTCGGCCTGACCGCCGAGCTGCGCACGCGTCGCCCGCACGAGGTCTCCGACGGCCAGCTGCAGCGGGCCTGCCTCGCCCGCGCGCTCGCGCCGTCGCCGGACTACCTGCTCTGCGACGAGATGACGGCGATGCTCGACGCGTCCACGACCGCGGCACTGGTCTCGGTCGTCGGCGAGGAGGTGACCGGCCGGGGGCTCGGCGTCCTGGCCGTCAGCCACGACGAGCCGCTGCTCGCCGCCTGGGCCGACGAGGTCCTCCGCCCCTGGGGCACCTGACGGAGCGGGTCGGTCAGGCCTGGCCCGGCACCCGGACACGACGGGTCTGCTCGGCCCGGGCGGCGAGCTCGGCGTCGTCGGGGTAGTCGACGCCCACGAGCGAGAGCCCGTGCGCGGGCGCCACGACGACCTCGCTGGCCCGGGCGGCCCGGCTCAGCAGGGAGGCGGGCCACTCCGGCGCCCGGCGGCCCCGCCCGACGTCGAGCAGCGCACCGACGAGGCTGCGCACCATCGAGTGGCAGAACGCGTCCGCCGACACCGCGGCCACCACGACGCCGTCCTCCCCGGGCGCGGGCGCCCAGGACAGCTCCTGCAGCGCCCGGACGGTCGTCGCGCCGTCGCGGCGCTTGCAGAACGCGGCGAAGTCGTGCTCGCCGAGCAGCAGCCCGGACGCGGCGTTCACCGCGTCGAGGTCCAGCGCGTACGGCCAGGCGACGGTGTCGCGGGCACGCAGGGGGTCCGCGCCGTACGGGGCGGTGGCGACGCGGTAGCGGTAGTGCCGGCGCAGCGCGCCGAACCGTGCGTCGAACTCCGCGGGGACCGGCGTGATCGCGCGGACCCGGACGTCGGCGGGCAGCAGCCGGTTCAGCCGCCGCACCAGCCGGTCCGGTTCGACCGACTCCGGCAGGTCGACGTGCGCGACCTGTCCGTCGGCGTGCACCCCGGCGTCGGTGCGCCCGGCGACGGTCAGCGACACCGGTTGGCGCAGCACGGTCGACAGCGACTCCGTCAGCACCCCGCACACGGTGCGCTGCGAGGGCTGCATGGCCCAGCCGGAGAAGTCGGTGCCGTCGTAGGCGATGTCCAGGCGGAAGCGCCGCGACGGGGCTTCAACGACGTCGAGCCCGCCGTCCGGGAGGACGGCGGGCTCGACTTCGGTGGTGCGGTCGGTCAGGAGTCGGCGTCCGTGGCCTCGTTCGCGTTCGGCGGGCGGAAGCCTGCGGCCTCCGCGTCACCGGGGGTGGCGAACCAGACCTCGGCGATGGTCCGGGCGTAGTGCCCCGACTCCGGAACGTGGTAGATCTTCGAGTCCTCGTTGCCCTTGACCGGGAAACCGGCCGGCGCCTCGGACTTGTCCTCCAGCGGGGCGTGGCTGCCCGCACCGTAGGGCGCGTCCTCGGTCGAACCGGACTCCTCGGCGGCCTCGGACGTGGCGTCCGCGGCCTCCTCGGCGGCCACGGCCGCGTCGACGGCACGGTCGGCCACGTCGCTGCCCGGCGCGGCCTCCTCGGCCTCGACCGCCGCGTCGAGCGCCTTCTCGGCGGCCTCGTCGGCGGCCTCGGCCGCCGCGGTGGCCGACTCGTCGGCGTCGGCGTCGGTGGTGTCGGCCGGGGCCGACGTCGCGGCCGGAGCCGCGCCACGCGAACCGGCAGAGCGACGTGCCCGGTCGGCCTCGTCGGCGACCGTCTTCGACTGGATCAGCTCGATGACGGCCATCGCGGCGTTGTCACCCTTGCGCGGCATCACCTTGGTGATGCGGGTGTAGCCACCGCTGCGGTCGGCGAAGAACGGGCCGATCTCGGTGCAGAGACGCTGGACGACGTCCTTGTCGCGGATCAGCTTCATGATCTCGCGACGGTTGTGCAGGTCGCCGACCTTGGCCTTGGTGATGATCCGCTCCGCATACGGGCGGAGACGGCGGGCCTTGGCCTCGGTCGTGGTGATCCGGCCGTGCTGGAACAGCGAGGTCGCCAGATTGGCCAGGATCAGCCGCTGGTGCGCGGCCGAACCGCCCAGGCGGGCACCCTTGGTGGGCTGTGGCATGGCTACAACTGCTCCGTTTCTGCGTAGTCCTGGCCGTCGTCGCCGAACGGCTGGTCCGGGTCGAACCCGTCGGAGCCGTACTCGGCGGCCGCGGCCGACGGGTCGAATCCGGGCGGGCTGTCCTTGAGGGCCAGGCCGAGACCGACGAGCTTCATCTTGACCTCGTCGATCGACTTGGCACCGAAGTTGCGGATGTCGAGCAGGTCGGCCTCACTGCGGCCGACCAGCTCACCCACGGTGTGGATGCCCTCACGCTTGAGGCAGTTGTAGGAGCGGACCGTGAGGTCGAGCTCCTCGATCGGCATCGCGAACGCCGCGATGGTGTCCGCCTCCTGCGGAGACGGTCCGATCTCGATGCCCTCGGCGTCCGTGTTGAGCTCACGAGCCAGGCCGAACAGCTCCACCAGGGTCTTGCCGGACGATGCCAGCGCGTCCCGGGGGCTGATCGAGGGCTTGCTCTCGACGTCGAGCACCAGCTTGTCGAAGTCCGTGCGCTGCTCGACACGGGTGGCCTCGACCTTGTAGGTGACCTTCAGGACCGGCGAGTAGATCGAGTCGACCGGGATGCGGCCGATCTCGGCGCCGGTGGCCTTGTTCTGCATGGCCGGCACGTAGCCGCGGCCCCGCTCGACGACCAGCTCGACCTCGAGCCGGCCCTTGTCGTTGAGGGACGCGATGTGCAGGTCCGGGTTGTGCACGGTGACGCCGGCCGGCGGCACGATGTCGCCGGCGGTGACCGCTCCCGGGCCCTGCTTGCGCAGGTACATCGTGACCGGCTCGTCCTCCTCGGAGCTCACCACGAGCTCCTTGAGGTTCAGGATGATGTCGGTGACGTCCTCCTTCACCCCCGGGACGGTGGTGAACTCGTGCAGGACGCCGTCGATGCGGATGCTGGTGACGGCCGCGCCGGGGATGGACGAGAGCAGGGTCCGGCGCAGGGAGTTGCCGAGGGTGTAGCCGAAGCCCGGCTCGAGCGGCTCGATGACGAACCGCGACCGGGTCTCGGTGACCGTGTCCTCGGTGAGAGAGGGGCGCTGAGAGATCAGCATGAATGTGCCTCCTATGCACCCGCGACAACCGCTATTTGATGTCGCGGATAGTGCCCAATGGCCGGCCCTGACGGGCCGGACGTCCGGGCCCCACCATTCGGGACCCGGGGGTGTCGAGCGCTACTTCGAGTAGTACTCGACGATGAGCTGCTCGGTGACCTGGGTGTCGATCTGAGCCCGCTCGGGCAGCTGGTGGACCAGGATGCGCAGGTTCGACGGGACGACCTGCAGCCACGCCGGCACCGGACGGTCGCCGAAGAGCTCCTTGGCGATCACGAACGGGTCCGTGTTCCGCGACTTCTCCTTGACGTCGATGACGTCGTAGCGGGAGACGCGGAAGCTGGGGATGTCGACCTTCTTGCCGTTGACCAGGAAGTGTCCGTGGTTCACGAGCTGACGGGCCATCCGCCGGGTGCGGGCCAGGCCGGCCCGGTACACGACGTTGTCCAGGCGCGACTCGAGGAGCTGGAGCAGCTCGTCGCCGGTCTTGCCCTCGCGACGGTGCGCCTCCTCGTAGTAGGTGCGCATCTGCTTCTCCTGCAGACCGTAGGCGAAGCGGGCCTTCTGCTTCTCCTGCAGCTGGAGCAGGTACTCCGTCTCCTTGATCCGGATCCGGCCGTGCTGGCCGGGCGGATACGGGCGACGCTCGAACGCCTGGTCGCCGCCGACGAGGTCGACCTTCAGCCGGCGGGACTTGCGGGTCATGGGGCCTGTGTAACGAGCCATGTCTGTGCTCCCTCCCCTAGACCCGGCGCCGCTTGGGCGGGCGGCAGCCGTTGTGCGGCTGCGGGGTGACGTCGGAAATGGTGCCGACCTCGAGGCCGGCTGCCTGCAGCGAACGGATCGCGGTCTCGCGGCCGGAGCCGGGACCCTTCACGAACACGTCGACCTTCTTCATGCCGTGCTCGGCGGCCTTGCGCGCGGCGTTCTCCGCAGCGAGCTGCGCGGCGAACGGCGTCGACTTGCGCGAGCCCTTGAGGCCCACGTGGCCGGACGAGGCCCAGCAGATCACGGCGCCGGTCGGGTCGGTGATCGTCACGATCGTGTTGTTGAACGTCGACTTGATGTGCGCGTGACCGTGCGCGACGTTCTTCTTCTCGCGGCGGCGGACCTTCTTGGCTCCGGCACCGCCCTGGCGTGTACGGGGCGGCATTACTTCTTACCTGCCTTCTTCTTGCCGGCGACGGTCTTCTTCGGACCCTTGCGCCCGCGGGCGTTGGTCTTGGTCCGCTGGCCGCGCACCGGCAGTCCGCGGCGGTGACGGATCCCCTGGTAGGACCCGATCTCGATCTTGCGGCGGATGTCGGCCTGCACCTCGCGGCGCAGGTCACCCTCGACCCGCAGGTGCTCCTCGATGTACTCGCGGAGCTTGGTGACGTCCTCGTCGGTCAGGTCCTTGGACCGCAGGTCCGGACTGATCGCGGTGCCCTCGAGGATCTGCTTCGAGCGGGTACGCCCGACCCCGAAGATGTAGGTGAGCGCGATCTCCATCCGCTTGTCGCGGGGGAGGTCTACGCCGGCAACTCGTGCCATGCGGCGGGTTCTCCTTCTGCTGTTCTCGGGCCAGGTCTGCCCGACGCCCGTCCCGGATGCCGCGTGCTGCTCCGGGCCCCGGCCTGGTTCCGGGGGTGTGTACCGGGCCCGTGTGGCCCGGCAGGTGCGTCGGGTGCTTCTGTGTTGCTGCGATCAGACGATCGCGACGAGCGACTGCTCAGCCCTGGCGCTGCTTGTGCCGCAGGTTCGAGCAGATCACGATGACCCGGCCGTTACGGCGGATCACCTGGCACTTGTCGCAGATCTTCTTGACGCTGGGCTTGACCTTCACGTCTTCTGCCTCTGTTTTCTGCGTGTCTCAGCTGGCGGTCGTGCGTGCCTGCCCTACGGTCCTACTTGTAGCGGTAGACGATGCGGCCGCGGCTCAGGTCGTAGGGCGACAGCTCGACCACCACCCGGTCCTCGGGGAGGATCCGGATGTAGTGCTGCCGCATCTTCCCGCTGATGTGCGCGAGGACCCGGTGCCCGTTCTCCAGCTCCACGCGGAACATCGCGTTCGGCAGGGGTTCGACGACCCGGCCTTCGACCTCGATCGCCCCGTCCTTCTTGGCCATGTCCTCCGCTATCCGTGACAGGTTCGGTGTGAACCGGGACAGCCCACACCCCGGCGAGCGACGAAACGACGGGACCTGGGGTGCGGAAGGCACGACGGAACCGGCGCCACGAGGCGCGCCGAATGACCAGTGTACGGACGTTGCGTGAACCGCTGCACGTGGGGTAGGGCACGAACGGCGTCGGCCCGCCCCCGGATTCGGGGACGGGCCGGACGAGGACGCGACGGCCGACGCGCCGCTACAGGGCCTTGAGCTCCTCGGTCACCTTCTCCACCGACGACTTCGCGTCGCCGAAGAGCATGGACGTGTTGTCCAGGAAGAAGAGCGGGTTCTCGATGCCGGCGAACCCGGAGCTCATCGACCGCTTGAGCACGATGACGTTGTGGCTCTGGTCGACGTTGAGGATCGGCATGCCGTAGATCGCCGAGCTCTTGTCGTTGCGCGCGGACGGGTTCGTGACGTCGTTCGCCCCGATCACGATCGTGACGTCGGTGCGGGAGAAGTCGTCGTTGATCTCGTCCATCTCCTTGAGCACGTCGTAGGAGACCTCGGCCTCGGCCAGCAGCACGTTCATGTGCCCGGGCATCCGGCCGGCGACCGGGTGGATCGCGTACCGGACGTCGACGCCCTTGGCCTCCAGCAGCTTGGCCATCTCCTTGATGGCGTGCTGGGCCTGCGCCACGGCCAGGCCGTACCCCGGCACCACGATGACGCGCTCGGCGTAGGCCATCTGGATCGCCGCGTCCGCCGCCGAGGTGGACTTGACGGTCTTGTTCGGGTCGTCGTCGGCCGCGGCCACCGAGGCCCCGCCGAACCCGCCGGCGACGATCGCCGGGATGGTCCGGTTCATCGCCTGCGCCATCTGGTTGGTCAGGATCGAACCGGACGCACCGACGATCATGCCGGCGACCATCATCGCCGTGTTGTTCAGCGCGAGGCCCGCGGCGGCCGCCGCCAGACCGGTCATGGCGTTGAGCAGCGAGATGACGACCGGCATGTCCGCGCCGCCGATCGGCAGCACGACCATCACGCCGAGGATCCCGGCCAGGACCAGCACCGCGACGATCCACAGCTGCGAGGTGTTGCCCGTCCCCGCGAACACGGCACAGACGATCGCACCGATCAGCAGGATCGCGTTCACCAGCTGCTGCGCCTTGCCCAGCCCGATCGGCGAGGACGAGAGGATCTCCTGCAGCTTGCCGAACGCGACCAGCGATCCCCAGAACGAGATCGAGCCGACGATCGCCGAGAACAGCGAGGCGACCACGAACACACCCGCCCGGCCCTCGAAGCCGGGCGTGGCCAGGAACTCCGACCAGGCGATCAGGGCCACCGTGCCGCCGCCGACACCGTTGAACAGCGCCACCATCTGCGGCATCTGGGTCATCTTGACCCGCCGGGCCGACGGGACGCCGAGGATCGTGCCGACCACCAGTCCGATGAGGATCCAGACGATGTTGTTCGCGCCGTTGACGATCACCACGCCCAGCACCGTGAGCATCGCGATCGCCATGCCGACCGCGGCGATCCAGTTGCCGCGGACGGCGGTGCGGGGCCCGGTCAGGCCCATCAGGCCGTAGATGAACAGGGCGAAGGCGATCAGGTAGAGGACCGGCTCGACGATCTCCATCACGCGCCGCCCTTCGCTGCCTTCTCGGCGGTCAGGGTCTGGGCGTCACCGTCGCCGGTGTCCTTCTCGGCCCCCGGCTTCGGCGGCTGCTTGCCCTTGAACATGCCCAGCATGCGGTCGGTGACGAGAAAGCCGCCGATCACGTTGATCATTCCGAACGCGATGGCGACGGTGAGCAGGATGATCTCCAGCACCGTCGCGTTCTCCAGCTCGCCGAGCACGATCATCCCGCCCAGCACGACGATCCCGTGGATCGCGTTCGTGCCCGACATCAGCGGGGTGTGCAGCGTGTTCGGCACCTTCGAGATGACGGCGAACCCGACGAACCCGGCCAGGACCAGGATCGCGATGTTCGCCAGCAGGCTGCCCGATTCCATCAGCTCTCCTCCTTCGCGTCCGCGTCCCCGGCCGGTGCGGCGGGAGCGTCGCGGGTGACACAGCTCTTGGCCAGGACCTCGTCGTCGAAGTCCGGTTCCAGCACGCCGTCGGAGAGCATCAGCTCCAGCAGCGCCGTGATGTTGCGGGCATAGAGCTCGGAGGCGTGCTCCGGCATCGTGGCCGGCAGGTTCAGCGGAGACGCGATCGTCACGTCGTGCTTGACGACGGTCTGCCCCGGCTCGGTGAGCTCGCAGTTCCCGCCGCCCTCACCGGCGAGGTCGACGATCACGCTGCCCGGCCGCATGCCCTCCACGGCCTTCGCGCTGACCAGCCGTGGCGCCTCCCGGCCCGGGACCTGCGCGGTGGTGATCACGACGTCGAAGCCGGTGATCGCCAGCTCCAGCTGCTCCTGCTGCTTGCGGCGCTCGTCGTCGGAGAGCTCCCGGGCGTAGCCGCCCTCGCCCGCCGCCTCGATGCCGAGGTCGAGCCACTGCGCGCCGAGCGACTTCACCTGGTCCGCGACGTCCGGGCGGACGTCGTAGCCGGTGGTGCGCGCACCGAGGCGCTTGGCCGTCGCCAGCGCCTGCAGGCCCGCGACGCCGACGCCCAGGATCAGCGCGGTCGCGGGCTTCACGGTGCCGGCCGCGGTGGTCAGCATCGGGAAGAAGCGGGTCGACTCCTGCGCCGCGACCAGCACGGCCTTGTACCCGGAGACGTTCGCCTGCGAGCTCAGCGCGTCCATGCCCTGCGCACGCGAGATCCGCGGGATCGACTCCATCGCGAACGCCTGCACACCGGCCGACCTCAACGCCTCGATCGTCTCGGGCGACGTCAGCGGGGCCAGGAACCCGATCAGCGTGCTGTCGCGTCCCAGCTTGCTGATCTCGTCCTGCGTCGGAGGCGCCACCTTGACCACGACGTCGCACGACCAGGGATCCCCGATCGTCGCGCCGGCGTCGGTGAACGCCTCGTCCGGGATCAGCGCCTCGAGCCCGGCACCGGACTCGACGACGATCTCGGCCCCACGCTTCTGCAACTTCTCGATGACCTTGGGGACGAGCGCCACCCGGCGCTCACCCTCCACCGACTCCTTCGGCACACCGACCGACGTCGTCCGTCCCGGTGTCGACTCTCGCTTCGCCTGCGCTTCGCTCGGTGGCGACTGCCCGGCCTCTTCGCCCATGCGCAGAACCTAGAGCAACAACGACCCCGGTGCCGTCTCCATGTGACACCCGTCCTCACCGGAGTGGCGGGATGACCGATCAAGAACCGAGGACGGTGTCCTCATCGGCCGGAGCGGTCAGCAGCCACGGCCCGTCCTCGGTCACCGCGACCGTGTGCTCCCAGTGCACCGCGCGCCCGCCCGAGGCGGTGACGACGGTCCAGCCGTCCTCGAGCTCGACGGTCTCCGGGTCGCCCGCGGTCAGCATCGGCTCGACGGCCAGCGCCATCCCGGGACGCAGCTTCGGCCCGTGGCCGGCGTCGCCGTGGTTCGGCAGGAACGGGTCCATGTGCATCGACGTGCCGATGCCGTGCCCGCCGTACTCGGCGACGATCCCGTAGTCGGCGCCGTCCCGGTTCGCCGCCTCGCGGCAGGCCTCCTGGATGGCGAACGAGACGTCGGTCAGCCGGGCGCCCGGGCGGACGGCGGCGATCCCCGCGGCCAGTGCACCCCGGCACGCCTCGGACAGCGCCAGGTCCGCCGCGGCGACGTTCCCGACCGGGATCGTCACGGCCGCGTCGCCGTGCCAGCCCTCGAGGATCGCCCCGCAGTCCACGGAGATCAGGTCCCCCTCGGCGAGGACGAGCGACGGCGACGGGATCCCGTGCACGATCTGCTCGTTCACCGAGGCGCAGATGCTGCCCGGGAACCCGTGGTAGCCGAGGAACGACGGCACCGCGCCCGCGGCCCGGATCGTCTGCTCGGCGACGGCGTCGAGATCGGCCGTGCTCACACCCGGCTTCGTCTGCTCGACGACCGCGGCCAGGGTCGACGCGACCAGCGCACCGGCCGCCCGCATCGCCTGCAGCTGGCCCGGGGTCTTGAGCTCGATGTCGCGTCCGCGGTAGCGCGCGATGGCGCCCAGCAGACCGGTCCGGCCGGAGTTCACTTCGCCGTTCTCTCCCTCTACGCCCCGCGGTTGTCCAGCGCGGTGAACACCCGCTCGGTGATCTCGTCGACCTCGCCGACGGCGTCCACGACGACCAGGCGGTCCGCGTAGTACTGCAGCAGCGGGAACGTCTCGTCCCGGTAGACCTGCTGACGGTTGCGGATGACGTCCTCGTTGTCGTCGCTGCGGCCGCGCGCGAGCAGCCGCTGCACCACGACCTCGTCGTCGACCTCGAACTGCACGACCGCGTCGAGCTCCAGGCCCTTGTCCTTCAGGATCTCGCCCAGCGAGCCGGCCTGCGACGTCGTGCGCGGGAAGCCGTCGAGGATGAAGCCCTTCGCGGCGTCGGAGTCGCCGAGGCGGTCCTTGACCATCGCGACGGTGACCTCGTTGGGCACCAGGTTCCCGGCGTCCATGTAGCGCTTCGCCTCGAGACCGAGCTCGGTCTCGTCCTTGAGGTTCGCCCGGAACAGGTCACCGGTCGAGATGTGCGGGACGTCCAGCCGCTTGGCCATCTGCTCCGCCTGGGTTCCCTTGCCCGCACCGGGCGGGCCAACCAGAACGAGTCGCACGCGAACCCGACCTCCCCTAGCTCTTTCGTGATCCGGCTCCGTCGCCGGCTGGGACAACACTGCTACATGCGCACCGACGACGTTGGGACGGGCGGCGAACGTCACGCGAGAAGTTCACGGGAGCGCCACGCGCGGCGAGCCTAACGCAGGAAGCCCTCGTAGTTGCGCTGCATGAGCTGGCTCTCGATCTGCTTCAGCGTGTCCAGGCCCACGGTCACCATGATCAGGACCGCGGTGCCGCCGAACGGGAAGTTCTGGTTCTGGCCGCTGCCGGTGATCCCGAGGAAGAAGTTCGGGAGCACCGCGATCAGGCCGAGGTACAGCGAACCGGGCAGCGTGATGCGGCTGAGCACGAAGTTCAGGTACTCCGCGGTCGGCCGGCCGGGCCGGATACCGGGGATGAAGCCGCCGTACTTCTTCATGTCCTCGGCACGCTCGTCGGGGTTGAACGTGATGCCGACGTAGAAGTACGTGAAGAAGATGATCAGTGCGACGTACAGGATGATGTGCAACCAGTTGGACTGGTCGACCAGATAGGTCTGGACGAACTGCTGGAAGGCTCCGCCGTCGTTCCCGGCGAGCCGGGCGATCAGGTCGGGCAGGTACAGCAGCGAGCTACCGAAGATCACCGGGACGACGCCGGCCTGGTTCACCTTGAGCGGGAGGTAGGTCGACGTGCCGCCGTACATCCGCCTGCCCACCATGCGCTTGGCGTACTGGACGGGGATGCGGCGCTGGCCGTTCTCGACGAACACGACGCTCGCGATGATGGCCAGACCGAACACGCAGACACCGGCGAAGACCAGCCCGCCCGCGTTGTCCAGGATCTGCTTGCCCTCGGCGGGGATGCGGTGCGCGATCGAGGCGAAGATCAGCAGTGACATGCCGTTGCCGACGCCGCGCTCGGTCACCTGCTCACCGAGCCACATGACGACGGTCGTACCGGCGGTCATCACGATCACGATGATGCTGAGCGTGAAGATGCTGGAGTCCGGGATGACCGGCAGGGTGCAGTTGCCGAACAGCTGCCCCCGTTCGGCCAGGGCCACGAAGCCGGTGGACTGCAGGATCGCGATCCCGATCGTCAGGTACCGCGTGTACTGCGTCAGCTTGGCCTGGCCGGACTGGCCTTCCTTCTTCAGCTGCTCGAACCGCGGGATCACCACCTGCAGAAGCTGCACGATGATGCTGGCCGTGATGTAGGGCATGATGCCCAGCGCCAGGATCGAGAGCTGCAGCAGCGCGCCACCGGAGAACAGGTTGATCAGCGAGTAGACGCTGGAGTTCTCGCCGCCCTCCACCTGGCGCACGCACTCCTGGACGTTCACGTACGACACACCCGGCGAGGGGATGTTGGCACCCAGCCGGTAGATCGCGACGATGCCCAGGGTGAAGAGGATCTTCTTGCGGAGATCCGGAGTGGTCAGGGCCGACCGGAACGCGCTGAGCACTCGGTGATCCTCCTACGACGTCGGCGGCCCGACGCCGCCTCCTCGCCGGCCAGAACGGCCCGGCCGGATGTGGGACCGGAGTCCTGCCGCTGCGAGAGCGGTCCGAGCCGGTGACCGGCCTCGTCTCGCCACCGTGACGGTGGCGGGGACTCCGAAACCCCGTGCGGCGACTCTAACAGCGGCCACACAGCAGTTCGGCGCCGCCCACGGGCCCGCCCGACCCGTAGGGGTCGGGGAGCGGCCGTGGACGGCGCCGGGGAACTACAGCTCGGAGACGGACCCGCCGGCTGCCGAGATCTTCTCGCGCGCGGACGCGGAGAACTTGTGCGCGCTGACGGTCAGGGTGATGCCCTCGAGCTCACCCTCCCCCAGCACCTTCACCAGCTCGTTGCGGCGGACCGCACCGGCGGCGACCAGCTCGGCCACGCCGACCTCGCCACCGTTCGGGAAGAGCTGGGCCAGGTCGCCGATGTTGACGACCTGGTACTCGACCCGGAACCGGTTCTTGAAGCCCTTGAGCTTGGGCAGCCGCATGTGCAGCGGCATCTGCCCGCCCTCGAAGCGCGGCGACACGGTCTTACGGGCCTTCGTACCCTTGGTGCCTCGCCCGGCGGTCTTGCCCTTGCTGCCCTCACCACGTCCGACGCGGGTCCGGGCCTTCTTCGAGCCCGGGGCGGGACGCAGGTCGTGCAGCTTGATGACGCCGGGGGTGGTCTCGTTGTCGCTCATGAGCCGACCTCCTCCACGGTCACGAGGTGGCGCACCGTGTGGACGTAGCCGCGGGTCTGCGGGTCGTCCTGACGCTCCACCGACTGCCGGATCTTCTTCAGGCCGAGCGAGCGCAACGTGTCGCGCTGGTTCTGCTTGCAGCCGATCCGGCTCTTCGTCTGGGTGATCTTCCAGGTCGCCATGGTCAGGCCCTCGCAGCCTCGGCCGCGGCAGCCCGCGCCCGCATCATCGACACCGGGGCGACGTCCTCGAGCGGCAGGCCACGACGCGCGGCCACCTCCTCGGGACGCTGGATCGAGCGCAGCGCGGCCACCGTCGCGTGCACGACGTTGATCGCGTTGTCGCTGCCCAGCGACTTCGACAGGATGTCGGAGATCCCCGCGCACTCGAGCACGGCGCGCACCGGGCCACCGGCGATGACACCGGTACCGGGGCTGGCCGGGCGCAGCATGACCACACCCGCCGCCGCCTCGCCCTGCACCCGGTGCACGATCGTGCCCCCGATGAGCGGGACGCGGAAGAAGCTCTTCTTGGCCTCCTCGACACCCTTGGCGATCGCCGCGGGCACCTCCTTGGCCTTGCCGTAGCCGATGCCGACCAGGCCGTCACCGTCGCCCACGATCATCAGGGCGGTGAAGCTGAAGCGACGACCACCCTTGACGACCTTGGACACCCGGTTGATCGTGACGAGCCGCTCGATGTACGGGGTCTTGTCCTGCGCCCCGCCGCGGCCGCCGCCCTGACGGTCCCGGCCGCCGCCGCTGCGGTTGTCGTTGCTCGGGCCGCCGGAGCCTGCGGGGCCTCCGGGGCCGTCGCGCCGTGCACGTCCCGGCATCAGACGTTCCCTTCAACTGTGTCAACGGTCCGACCCTGCGAGCAGGTCGTCCGCATGATCTGCGTGTCGTTCATCAGAACTCCAGGCCTCCCTCGCGGGCGGCGTCCGCCAGCGCGGCGATCCGGCCGTGGTAGGCCAGGCCACCGCGGTCGAACACGACCGCCGTGACGCCGGCGGCCTTGGCGCGGGAGGCGATGAGCTCCCCGACCTTGGACGCCTTGGCCTTCTTGTCGCCGTCCAGCGCGCGGACGTCGACGTCCAGGCTCGAGGCCTGGGCCAGCGTGTGACCGGCCAGGTCGTCGATCAGCTGCACGGTGATGTGCCGCGAGCTGCGGTTCACCGAGAGACGGGGACGGTCCGGGGTACCGGAGATCTTCTTGCGCAGCCGGACGTGCCGGCGGGTACGCGAGTCGCGCCGCTTGCGCGACACCTGGGAGGCCATCCGCCGCCGGGCGGCACCGGAGACCGTGCTGTTCGTCTCGGCCATCACTTACCCGTCTTTCCGACCTTGCGGCGGATCTGCTCGCCGGCGTACCGCACGCCCTTGCCCTTGTACGGGTCCGGACGGCGCAGCTTGCGGATGTTGGCAGCGGTCTCGCCGACCAGCTGCTTGTCGATCCCGGTGACCGAGAAGCGCGTGGGCGACTCGACGGCGAACGTCACGCCCTCCGGCGGCTCGATGACGACCGGGTGGCTGAAGCCCAGGGCGAACTCGAGGTTGGAACCCTTGAGCTGGACCCGGTAGCCGACGCCGTGGATCTCGAGCTTCTTCTCGTAGCCGGCGCTGACGCCGACCACGATGTTGTTGACCAGCGAGCGGGACAGGCCGTGGAAGGCCCTCGTCTCGCGCTCCTCGTCGGGACGCTTGATCAGCACCGTGCCGTCGTCGTCGCGCTCGACCGTGATCGGCTCGACGACGGTGTGCGACAGGGTGCCCTTGGGGCCCTTCACGGTGACCGTGCGGCCGTCGATCGTGACGTCGACTCCGGACGGGACGGTGATGGGCAGCTTTCCGATGCGGGACATCGTCAGTTCTCCCTTCTCACCAGACGTAGGCGAGGACTTCCCCGCCCACGCCACTCCGGTAGGCCTGCTGGTCGGTCATCAGACCCTGCGAGGTCGAGATGATCGCTACGCCGAGGCCTCCGAGGACCCGCGGCAGGTTGGTCGACTTCGCGTAGACGCGCAGACCGGGCTTGGACACGCGTCGCACGTTGGCGATGCTGCGCTCCCGGTTGCGGCCGTACTTGAGCTCAATGACCAGGGACTTGCCGACCTCGGCGTCCTCGGTGTGGTGCGACGCGATGTAACCCTGCTTCTGCAGGATCTCCGCGATCGCGACCTTCAGCTTCGAGTGGGGCATCACCACGCGGTCGTGGTAGGCCGAGTTCGCGTTCCGCAGACGGGTCAGCATGTCTGCGATCGGATCGGTCATCGTCATGATGTGAACTTCTTTCCCGCCGTGGTTCCCCCGAGTGCCGAGCGGCGTGCGCTCGTCACCGCCGAGGGCCTGTGGCGATAGGAAACGGCTGGTGGGTTTGTCACCAGCTGGACTTGCTCACGCCCGGCAGCTCGCCGGCGTGTGCCATGTCGCGCAGGCACACGCGGCACAGCCCGAACTTGCGGAACACCGCGCGCGGACGCCCGCACTTCTGGCAGCGGGTGTAACCCCGCACGGCGAACTTCGGCTTCTTGTTCGCCTTGTTGACCAGCGCCTTCTTCGCCATCGTGCTCAGCTCTCCTTGAAGGGGAAGCCCAGGTGGCGCAGCAGCGCCCGGCCCTCGGCGTTCGTGGTCGCCGTCGTGACGACGGTGATGTCCATGCCGCGCGGCCGGTCGATGTTGTCCGGGTCGATCTCGTGGAACATCGACTGGTCGCTGACACCGAACGTGTAGTTGCCGCGGCCGTCGAACTGGTTGCCGGACAGCCCGCGGAAGTCGCGGATACGCGGCAGCGCGATCGTCAGCAGCCGGTCCAGGAACTCCCACATCCGGTCGTTGCGAAGGGTGACCTTCGCGCCGATCGGCATGCCCTCGCGCAGCTTGAACTGCGCGATGGACTTGGTCGCCTTGCGGATCTGCGGCTTCTGGCCGGTGATGATGGCCAGGTCGCGCAGGGCACCGTCGATCAGCTTCGAGTCACGGGCGGCGTCGCCGACGCCCATGTTCACGACGACCTTGACCATGCCCGGGACCTGCATGACGTTCTTGTAGCCGAACTCCTCGCGCAGGGCGGGGATGATCTCGTCGCGGTACCGCGTCTGGAGACGCGGGTGGGTCTTCTCCGTCTGCTCTGCAGTCGTCATCTCAGATCTCCTTCCCGTTGCGCTTGGAGATCCGGACCCGGCGGGACTTGCCGTCGTCACCCTCGACGGTCTTCTTCCCGATCCGGGTCGGGGTGCCGTCCGAGTCGACGACCATCACGTTCGAGACGTGGATGGCAGCCTCCTGCGTGACGATCCCGCCGGACTCCGCACCGCGCTGGTTCTGGCTGATCCGGGTGTGCTTCTTGATCCGGTTCACACCCTCGACCAGCAGACGCTCACGCTCGGGGTAGACCTGGATGACCTTGCCCTTGGCGCCCTTGTCCTTGCCGGCGATCACCTGGACGGTGTCGCCCTTCTTGACCTTCATCTTCGCCTTCATGTCAGAGCACCTCCGGAGCGAGGGAGATGATCTTCATGAAGCGGCGGTCGCGCAGCTCGCGACCGACCGGGCCGAAGATGCGGGTCCCTCGGGGCCCGTTGTCCGGACGGATCAGGACGGCGGCGTTCTCGTCGAACTTGATGTAGCTGCCGTCCGGGCGACGCTTCTCCTTGACCGTGCGCACGATGACCGCCTTGACGACGTCACCGCGCTTCACGCCGGCACCGGGGATGGCCTCCTTGACCGAGGCGACGATGACGTCGCCGATCCCGGCGTAGCGCCGCGCCGAGCCGCCCAGCACCCGGATGCACAGGATCTCCTTGGCACCGGTGTTGTCGGCGACGCGCAGTCGCGACTCCTGCTGGATCACTGTGTCTCCTACTTCGCCTTCTCGAGGATCTCCACGAGCCGCCAGCGCTTAGTGGCCGACAGCGGGCGGGTCTCCATCAGGCGGACACGGTCACCGATGCCGGCCGTGTTGCCCTCGTCGTGCGCCTTGACCTTGCTGGTCCGGCGGATGACCTTGCTGTACCGCGGGTGCTTGACCCGGTCCTCCAGCGAGACGACCACGGTCTTGTCCATCTTGTCGGACACGACCAGGCCCTCGCGGACCTTGCGTTCCCCGCGCGTGCTCTCGTCGTCGCTCATGCCGCGCCCTCGTTGTCGATCGGGGCAGCGGACAGGCCCAGCTCACGCTCGCGCATGACGGTGTAGACCCGCGCGATGTCGTGGCGGACGGCCCGCAGCCGCCGGTTGTTGTCCAGCTGCCCGGTCGCCATCTGGAAGCGCAGGTTGAACAGCTCTTCCTTGGCCTCGCGAACGCGCACCGTGAGCTCCTCGTCGGAGAGCTCACGCAGCTCGGCAGCCTTGGTGCCACCGCTGGTCGCCATCAGATGTCACCACCCTCACGGGTCACGATCCGGCACTTCATCGGCAGCTTGTGGATGGCACGTCGCAGCGCCTCGCGCGCGGTCTGGTCGTTCGGGAAGCTCATCTCGAACAGGACCCGGCCCGGCTTGACGTTGGTGACCCACTTCTCCGGCGAACCCTTACCGGAACCCATACGGGTCTCGGCCGGCTTCTTGGTCAGCGGGCGGTCCGGGAACACGTTGATCCAGACCTTGCCACCACGCTTGATGTGCCGGTTGATCGCGATACGTGCGGACTCGATCTGACGGTTCGTGACGTAGGCCGGCTCGAGAGCCTGGATGCCGTAGTCGCCGAACGAGACCTTCGTGCCGCCGGTCGCCATTCCGGTCCGGTGCGGGCGGTGCTGCTTGCGGTGCTTGACCTTGCGTGGGATCAGCATGGCTCAGGCCTCCCCACCCTCGCTCGGAGTGCCGCTGGTGGTCGCGGTCGTCTCGGCCGGGGCCTCGGCGGTGGCGACGCCACCGGACGCCGCGGCACGACCGGCCTCGGTGCTGGTGGCCGTGGTGCCCGAGGCACCCGAACGCCGGCGGGCCGGACGCTCGCGACGGGGTGCGCGGTCGGCCGCGGCCGCAGCCGGGGCTCCCTCGCGACGACCACCGACGACGTCACCCTTGTAGATCCAGACCTTGACGCCGATCCGGCCGAACGAGGTGCGAGCCTCGAACAGGCCGTAGTCGATGTCGGCGCGCAGCGTGTGCAGCGGCACCCGGCCCTCGCGGTAGAACTCCGACCGCGACATCTCGGCGCCGCCCAGACGTCCGGAGCACTGCACCCGGATGCCCTTGACCTGCGGCGAGCGCATGGCCGACTGGATCGCCTTGCGCATCGCACGGCGGAACGCCACGCGGTTGGACAGCTGCTCGGCCACGCCCTGCGCGACGAGCTGGGCGTCCGACTCGGAGTTCTTGACCTCGAGGATGTTGAGCTGGACCTGCTTCTTGGTCAGCTTCTCGAGGTTGCCCCGGATGCGGTCGGCCTCGGCGCCGCGCCGGCCGATCACGATGCCCGGACGCGCGGTGTGGATGTCCACCCGCACGCGGTCCCGGGTCCGCTCGATCTCGACCTTGGAGATGCCGGCCCGCTCCATGCCCTTGGAGAGCATGCGGCGGATCTCGACGTCCTCCTTGACGTACTCCTTGTACTGCTTGTCCGCGTACCAGCGGGACTTCCAGTCCGTGGTGATGCCCAGACGGAACCCGTGCGGGTTGATCTTCTGCCCCATCAGCGGGCCCTCCCCTTCGCACCACGACGTCCGCCGCCGGCCGTACCGGCCGGACGGGACTCGACCTCGATGGTGATGTGGCTCGTCCGCTTGCGGATGCGGTACGCACGCCCCTGGGCGCGCGGACGGATCCGCTTCAGCGTCGGGCCCTCGTCGACCATGGCCACGGCCACCACGAGGGTGTCCGGGTCCAGGCCCAGGTTGTTCTCGGCGTTGGCCGCGGCGCTCGCCACGACCTTGGCCACCGGCTCGGCGGCGGCCTGCGGCGAGAACCGCAGGATCGCCAGCGCCTCGGACACCGGTACTCCGCGGACCAGGTCCACCATGCGCCGGCACTTCATCGGCGACATGCGGACGAACCGCGCCACGGCGTGCGCTCGAGTCAGCTCGAGCGCGGTGCCGGTGGTCTCGGCTGTGTCAGCCATCTTCTCCACCTCTCCTTGTCGCTACTCGGGCCGCTCTAGCGCCTGCGCGCCTTGCGGTCGTCCTTGATGTGACCCCGGAACGTGCGGGTCGGGGCGAACTCACCCAGCTTGTGCCCGACCATCGAGTCCGAGACGAACACCGGTACGTGCTTGCGGCCGTCGTGCACCGCAATCGTGTGGCCGATCATGTCCGGGATGATGGTGGAGCGGCGGGACCAGGTCCTGATCACCGTCTTCTTGTCGGTCTCGTTGAGGGCGTCCACCTTCTTGAGCAGGTGGTCGTCGACGAACGGGCCCTTCTTCAGGCTGCGCGGCATCTTTACCTCCCTGCTCAGCGCTTCTTGCCGGTACGACGCCGGCGGACGATCAACTTGTCGGACGGCTTGGTGCGGCGGGTACGGCCCTCGGGCTTACCTGCCGGGTTGACCGGGTGGCGACCACCGGAGGTCTTACCCTCACCACCACCGTGCGGGTGGTCGACCGGGTTCATGGCCACACCACGGACGGAGGGGCGCTTGCCCTTCCACCGCATCCGGCCGGCCTTGCCCCAGTTGATGTTCGAGTGCTCCGAGTTACCGACCTCGCCGACCGTCGCGCGGCAGCGGACGTCGACGTAGCGGATCTCGCCGGACGGCATGCGCAGCTGCGCGTAGGGGCCGTCCTTCGCCACCAGCTGCACCCCGGAGCCCGCCGCACGCGCGATCTTCGCGCCGCCACCGGGGCGGAGCTCGATCGCGTGCACCACGGTGCCCGTCGGGATGTTGCGCAGCGGCAGGTTGTTCCCGACCTTGATGTCGGCCTGGGGGCCGTTCTCGATCGGGTCGCCCTGCTTGAGCCGCGCCGGCGCGATGATGTAGCGCTTCTCGCCGTCGGCGTAGTGCAGCAGTGCGATCCGCGAGGTGCGGTTCGGGTCGTACTCGATGTGCGCGACCTTGGCCGGCACACCGTCCTTGTCGTTCCGGCGGAAGTCGATCAGCCGGTACGCACGCTTGTGGCCGCCGCCCTGGTGCCGGGTGGTGACCCGCCCGTGCACGTTGCGGCCGCCCTTGTTGTGCAGCGGACGCAGCAGCGACTTCTCCGGGGTGTCCCGGGTGATCTCGGCGAAGTCCGAGACGCTGGAGCCACGGCGGCCCGGCGTCGTCGGCTTGTACTTACGAATGGCCATGATTCAGCTCGCCCCTCAGCTCGCCGGACCACCGAAGACGTCGATCGACTTGCTCTCCGGGGAGAGCGTGACGATCGCGCGCTTCGTGTCCTTGCGCTTGCCGTAGCCGGTGCGGGCGCGCTTGCGCTTACCCGGGCGGTTCAGCGTGTTGACGCTGAGCACCTTGACCCCGAACACCTTCTCCACGGCGATCTTGATCTGCGTCTTGTTCGCGTCCGGTCGCACGACGAAGGTGTACTGCTGCTCGTCGAGCAGCCCGTAGCTCTTCTCCGACACGACGGGCGCGAGCAGGATGTCCCGCGGGTCCGTGATCACTTGTCAGCCTCCTCTGCCGACGAGGCGGCACGACGGCTGCCGGTCCGCGGCTTGGCGACCGGGCCGGCCAGGAACAGGTCGAGCGCGGTCGAGGTGAACACGACGACGTCGTTGATCAGCACGTCGTGGGTGTTCAGCTGGTCCGGCGCGATCAGGTGCACCTCGGGGAGGTTGCGCAGGCTCAGCAGAGCGTTCGTGTCCTCGCGCTCCACGACCAGCAGCACGCGCTTCCCGGTGCCCTCGGTGACCGCCTCGACGACCTTGCGGGCCGCCTTGGTCGACGGGGTGTCGCCGGAGACCACGGAGGAAATGACCCGCACGCGGCCCGCACGGGCCCGGTCGGAGAGCGCACCGCGCAGGGCGGCGGCCTTCATCTTCTTCGGGGTCTTCTGGCTGTAGTCACGCGGCGTCGGGCCGTGCACCGTGCCACCGCCGACGAACTGCGGTGCCCGGGTCGAACCCTGGCGGGCGCGGCCGGTGCCCTTCTGGCGGTACGGCTTCTTGCCACCGCCGCGGACCTCGGCACGGGTCTTGGTGTCGTGCGAGCCCTGGCGCGCGGCGTTCAGCTGCGCCGTCACCACCTGGTGCATCAGCGACACGTTCGCCGTCACGTCGAACACGCTGTCGGGGAGCTCGACGTTGCCGTCGACCTTGCCCTCGGGCGTCTGGATCTCCACGGTGCTCACTTGCCATCACCCTTCGCGGGGGTCTTCACCACGACGAGTCCACCGCGAGGTCCGGGAACCGCGCCCTTGACGAGCAGCAGCCCGCGCTCGGCGTCGACCCGGTGGACCTTGAGGCCCTGCGTGGTCTGACGGTTCGAACCCATCCGGCCGGCCATCTTCTGGCCCTTGAACACGCGGCCCGGGGTGGCGCAGCCACCGATCGAGCCGGGCGAGCGGTGCTTCCGCTGGACACCGTGCGAGGCGCCCAGACCGTGGAAGCCGTGGCGCTTCATGGCGCCGGCCATGCCCTTGCCCTTGGTCGTGCCGACCACGTCGACCTCGGAGCCCTCGGAGAACGCCTCGGCGGTGATCTCCTGGCCGATCGCGTAGTCGGCCGCGTCCGAGGTGCGGAACTCCAGCGTGTAGCGCCGGGGGGTGACGCCCGCCTTGGCGAAGTGGCCGGTCTCCGGCTTGTTCACCTTGCGGGGGTCGACCGCGCCGTACGCGACCTGGATCGCGGAGTAGCCGTCGGTCTCGGGGGAACGGACCTGGGTCACGACGTTCGGCCCGGCCTGGATCACCGTGACCGGGACGATCCGGTTGTTCTCGTCGAACACCTGGGTCATGCCCAGCTTGGTGCCGAGGAGGCCGGTGATGTTCTTGACCTGGTGCGTCTTCTGAGTCTTAGTCGTCATCGTCTTCGCCGCCTACTGGATGTTGACGTCGACGCTGGCCGGCAGATCGATGCGCATGAGCGCGTCCACCGTCTTCGGCGTCGGGTCCAGGATGTCGATGAGGCGCTTGTGCGTACGCATCTCGAAGTGCTCGCGCGAGTCCTTGTACTTGTGCGGCGAGCGGATGACGCAGTACACGTTCTTCTCGGTCGGCAGCGGCACCGGCCCGACGACCCGGGCACCGGTACGCGTCACCGTCTCCACGATCTTGCGAGCAGACGCGTCGATTGCCTCGTGGTCATAGGCCTTGAGCCTGATGCGGATCTTCTGTCCCGCCATGGTCGTCGGTCGTCCTCTTCTTCCTGCCGCTCAACTTCGCGGTGTTCGCCGGTGGGCCCCGTACCTCGCACGGTCACCCCGCAGATCTCACGTCGTCGAAGCGGCACCGGATCTCTCCGGGGCTCCGCGACCGCGGCCCGCGCGCTGTTCAGGTCTCACATGTCTGGCTGGTTCTCCCGGGCCTCCGGCAGCAGCGCCATTTCTGGCATCTCGGCCGGTGGCTCCGGTCCACGAGGTCGGGCGTGTCGCGCTCGACGCTCATAAATCTGCCCTGGTCGGAAACTACCCGGGGCCCGGGTCACCGCTCTCCACCACGGGGATGGAGCTGTGTATCAGGGCCGACGGCAAGCGTGGCGCGTAGGACCGTGTTCTCTCGAACCGGCGCTCCTACGCGCCACACTCACCGTGCAACCCGTCAAGGATGCCACACCGGAATGCGGCGTCCCCGACCGGGGGGTGCTACTACGAGTTGATCTTGGTGACCTGGCCGGCGCCGACGGTCCGTCCACCCTCACGGATGGCGAACTGCAGGCCCTCCTCCATGGCGATCGGCTGGATCAGCTGAACGCTCATCGAGGTGTTGTCGCCCGGCATGACCATCTCGGTGCCGCTGGGCAGGGTCACCACGCCCGTCACGTCCGTGGTCCGGAAGTAGAACTGGGGGCGGTAGTTGTTGAAGAACGGCGTGTGCCGTCCGCCCTCGTCCTTGCCCAGGATGTAGACCTGGCCCTCGAACTCGGTGTGCGGGGTGATCGAGCCCGGCTTCACGACGACCTGGCCGCGCTCGACGTCGTCACGCTTGATGCCGCGCAGGAGCAGACCGACGTTCTCGCCGGCACGGCCCTCGTCGAGGATCTTGCGGAACATCTCGACACCGGTGACCGTGGTGCTGGTCTTGTTCGGCTTGATGCCGACGATGTCGACGGTCTCGTTGACCTTGACGATGCCGCGCTCGACACGACCGGTGACGACCGTGCCGCGACCGGTGATCGTGAAGACGTCCTCGACGGGCATGAGGAACGGCTTCTCGGTGTCGCGCTCCGGCTCCGGGATGGCCTCGTCGACAGCGTCCATCAGCTGGACGATGTTCTCGGCCCACTTCTCGTCGCCCTCGAGCGCCTTGAGCGCCGAGACGCGGACGATCGGGAGGTCGTCGCCCGGGTAGTCCTGCGAGCTGAGCAGCTCACGGACCTCCATCTCGACGAGCTCCATGATCTCCTCGTCGTCGACCATGTCCGCCTTGTTCAGCGCCACCACGATGTAGGGCACGCCGACCTGACGCGCGAGCAGCACGTGCTCACGGGTCTGGGGCATCGGACCGTCGGTCGCGGCGACCACCAGGATGGCGCCGTCCATCTGCGCCGCACCGGTGATCATGTTCTTGATGTAGTCCGCGTGACCGGGGCAGTCCACGTGCGCGTAGTGCCGCTTCTCGGTCTGGTACTCGACGTGCGCGATGGAGATCGTGATACCGCGCTGACGCTCTTCCGGCGCCTTGTCGATCATGTCGAACGCCGACGCCTCGTTGAGGGTCGGGTACTTGTCGTGCAGAACCTTAGTGATGGCCGCCGTCAGCGTGGTCTTGCCGTGGTCGATGTGACCAATGGTGCCGATGTTGACGTGCGGCTTGGTCCGCTCGAACTTCGCCTTCGCCACTGCAGGGTCCTCCTGGACTGAGATTTTCTGTCCGCCGTGCTGACGGCAGGCTGTGCAGATGCTTTCTGGGGTGGTTGCTCCGAGAGAGGAAAGAGGAGCGGGCCGCGGACCCTACAGGCCCGCGGCACGTGCCTCTTACTCGCCCGTCGCCTTCGCGATGATCTCCTTCGCCACGGAGGCCGGAACCTCCGCGTACGAGTCGAACGTCATCGTGTAGTTCGCCCGGCCCTGGGTCCGCGACCGCAGGTCACCGACGTAGCCGAACATCTCGGACAGCGGGACCGACGCCTTGACGACGCGGGCACCCGCACGCTCCTCCATGGCCTGGATCTGGCCACGACGGGAGTTGAGGTCGCCGATCACGTCACCCATGTAGTCCTCGGGCGTCATGACCTCGACGGCCATCATGGGCTCGAGGATCGCGGGGTTCGCCTTGCGAGCCGCCTCCTTGAACGCCATGGAGCCGGCCACCTTGAACGCCATCTCGGACGAGTCGACCTCGTGGTACTGGCCGTCCGTCAGCGTGGCCTTCACTCCGACAACCGGGTAACCGGCGAGGATGCCGTACTGCATGGCGTCCTGGATGCCGGCGTCCACCGACGGGATGTACTCCCGCGGGATGCGGCCACCGGTGACCTTGTTGTCGAACTCGTACAGCGCACCGTCGCCCTCGGTGAGGGGCTCCAGGTTGATGATGACCCGGGCGAACTGGCCCGAACCACCGGTCTGCTTCTTGTGCGTGTACTCGAACTTGATGACCGGCTGCTTGATGGTCTCGCGGTACGCGACCTGGGGCTTGCCGATGTTGGCCTCGACCTTGTAGTCGCTCTTCATGCGGTTCACCAGCACCTCGAGGTGCAGCTCACCCATGCCGGCGAGGATCGTCTGGCCGGTCTCGTCGTCCAGGGAGACCTGGAACGTCGGGTCCTCCTCGGCGAGCCGCTGGATCGCGACGCCCAGCTTCTCCTGGTCGGCCTTGGTCTTCGGCTCGACCGCGACCTGGATCACCGGCTCCGGGAAGGTCATCGACTCGAGGACGATCGGCGACTGCGGGTCGCAGAGGGTCTCGCCCGTGGTCGTGTCCTTGAGGCCGATGACGGCGTAGATGTGGCCCGCCATGGCCTCGTCGACCGGGTTCTCCTTGTTGGAGTGCATCTGGAAGACCTTCCCGATGCGCTCCTTGCGGTCCTTGGTCGAGTTCAGGACCTGCGAGCCCGCGGCGACCCGGCCGGAGTAGACCCGGATGTAGGTCAGCTTGCCGAAGAACGGGTGCGCGGCGATCTTGAACGCGAGCGCCGCGAACGGCTCGTCCTTGGCCGGCTTGCGGCTGGCCGGGGTCTCGCCGTCGGTGAGGAAGCCCTCGACCGGCGGGAGGTCGTACGGCGACGGCAGGTAGTCGATGACCGCGTCGAGCATGGGCTGGACGCCCTTGTTCTTGAACGCGGAACCACACATCACCGGGTAGGCGATGCGGTCGGTCACGATCTTCCGGATACCGGTCTTGATCTGCTCGACCGTCGGCTCCTCGCCGCCGAGGTACGACTCCATCAGGTCGTCGTCGGTCTCGGCGACGGCCTCGAGGAGCTTCTCGCGCCACTCGGCGACCTTGTCGGCCATGTCGGCCGGGATCTCCTCGATGGCGTAGTCCTCGCCCTTGGCGACCTCGCCACGCCAGGTCAGCGCGCGCATCTCGACCAGGTCGACGACGCCGATGAAGTCACCCTCGCTGCCGATGGGCAGCTGGATGGGCAGCGGGCGCGCGTTCAGGCGGTCCTGGATCGTCTGCACGGTGAAGTAGAAGTCCGCACCGAGCTTGTCCATCTTGTTGACGAAGCAGACCCGGGGGACGTCGTACTTGGTGGCCTGCCGCCAGACCTGCTCGGACTGCGGCTCGACCCCCTCCTTGCCGTCGAACACGGCGACCGCGCCGTCGAGCACGCGCAGGTTGCGCTCCACCTCGACGGTGAAGTCCACGTGGCCCGGCGTGTCGATGATGTTGATCTGGTGGTCTTTCCAGAAGCAGGTCGTCGCGGCGGACGTGATCGTGATGCCGCGCTTCTGCTCCTCCTCCATCCAGTCCATCGTCGCCGCGCCGTCGTGCACCTCACCGATCTTGTAGTTGATCCCGGTGTAGTACAGGATCCGCTCGGTGGTGGTGGTCTTGCCGGCATCGATGTGCGCCATGATGCCGATGTTGCGGACCTTGGTCAGGTCGGTCAGCACGTCCCGTGGTGCCACGGTCTCAGATCTCCCTCGCGGTTGGCGCGGACTTCTGGTCCGTCACCAGCGGTAGTGGGCGAAGGCTCGGTTCGACTCCGCCATCTTGTGCATGTCCTCGCGCCGCTTGACGCTGGCGCCGAGGCCGTTGCTCGCGTCGAGCAGCTCGTTCATCAGCCGCTCGACCATCGTCTTCTCGCGGCGCTGGCCGGAGTAGGTGACCAGCCAACGCAGGCCCAGGGTGGTCTGGCGGACGGTGCGCACCTCGACCGGGACCTGGTAGGTCGCGCCACCGACACGGCGGCTGCGGACCTCGAGAGCCGGCTTCACGTTGTCCAGTGCGCGCTTGAGCGTCACCACCGGGTCGGTGCCGGTCTTGTCCCGGGTGCCCTCGAGGGCGGCGTAGACGATCCGCTCGGCGAGCGAGCGCTTGCCGTCCTGGAGGATCTTGTTCACCAGCTGGGTGACCAGCGGGGACCCGTAGACCGGGTCGGACACCAGGGGACGCTTCGGAGCGGGACCCTTGCGGGGCATCAGCTCTTCTCCTTCTTCGCGCCGTAACGGCTGCGGGACTGCTTGCGGTTCTTCACGCCCTGGGTGTCCAGCGAGCCGCGGATCACCTTGTAGCGCACACCGGGCAGGTCCTTCACGCGGCCGCCGCGGACCAGCACGATGGAGTGCTCCTGCAGGTTGTGGCCCTCACCGGGGATGTAAGCGGTGACCTCGATGCCGCTGCTGAGCTTGACGCGGGCGACCTTCCGCAGTGCCGAGTTCGGCTTCTTCGGCGTCGTCGTGTAGACGCGCGTGCAGACCCCGCGGCGCTGGGGGCTGCCCTTGAGGGCGGCGGTCTTGGTCTTGGTGACCTTGTCCTCGCGGCCCTTGCGGACCAGCTGCTGGATCGTGGGCATGTGCCGTCTACTTCTTCCCGTCGGCGTGCTCGACTGTGTCGGGCGTCTTCACTGTCGTGTTCGGAGCCGGGGCGCGGAGCGACGGCCGAGGCTGTCGTTCCGATACCCGAGGTCGGGCGTGTCGCTCCGGGAACCCACCGAGGCGCGAGCCGCGGGGGATCGGGTGGAGCGTCCGTGCTGTCGCTGCGGCCCGCCCGTCGGAGTCGTCCTCGACACCTCACGAGCCCGGGCGCTGCGGGGCACACGGAGTGGCCCGACCGAGGTCGAGCGCAAGACAACAGCGTACTCGGCCCGCTCGAACAGGGTCAAAGCGGGTCCGGCCACGGCGAGACGCCGTGCCGAGAGCGTGCCCGAACCCGCCCCGACAGGCAAGACGACTCACCCGCTCGTCGCACAACGCTGTCCGCTCGTCGTCCATTCCCGCACGTCGGCGATGGTGTCCGGCGAGGTCGTCGGGACGCCCGTGGTTATCGTCCGGTGTGCCTCTACCGCTCGCCGCCAACCGGCTCCTGACCAGCGCCGTCGTGGCCCCGCTGCTGTCCCCGCGGCTCCCCGTCCCGGTGCGCCGCCGCCTGCTCGATCTCACCGGGGCGGTCCTGCCGCTCCCCCGCGGCACCCGCCGGGCCACCGGCGCCCTGGGCGGGGTCCCCACCGAGGTCGTCTCCGCGGCCGGGCCGGTCACCTCCCCGCACCGGATCCTTTACCTGCACGGTGGCGGCTACGTCGTCGGCTCCCCCGCCTCGCACCGCGCCCTGCTGGCCGGGCTGAGCCGGGCCGCCGGCACCCCGGTGCACGCACCGATCTACCGGCTCGCGCCTGAGCACCCCCACCCGGCTGCGGTCGAGGACGCGCTGACCGCGTTCCGCGCGTTGCGCATCGCCGGGCACCCGGCCCGGCGGATCGCGATCGCCGGTGACTCCGCGGGCGGCGGCCTCGCGATGTCGGTGGTGCTGCGGCTGCGCGAGAACGGCGAGGACCTCCCCGGGTCGATCGGGCTGATCTCCCCGTGGCTCGACCTGGACTGCACCTCCCCCGTCCTGTCGCGCAACGCCTCCACCGACGCGATGCTCGACCCCGCCTGGCTGCCCGACGCCGCCCGCGACTACCGGGGAACGACCGACCCGGCGGACCTGCGTCCCCTCGACGCCGAGCTGACCGGCCTGCCGCCCCTGCACGTCGTCGCCGGCGCCGGTGAGGTCCTGCTCGACGACGCCGACCGCCTGGTCGAAGGCGCCCGCGCCGCCGGCGTCCCGACCACCTACCGTCGCGCCGAGGGCATGTGGCACGCCTTCCCGGTCCTGGCCGGCACCCTGCGCGAGGCCGACGACGCCGTCACCGAGCTCGGCGCGTCCCTCCGCACCGACTGCCTCCGCTGACCCTCTCCGTCCGGCCCCTGAAGAACGAGCGCAGCACCTGCCCTGTTCTGTCCTGTCCTGTCCTCGGATGAACAGGAGCAGCTCGCCGGATCCTCGGACGGGCCGGAGCACCACTGGCCCACCCTCGGTCGGTCGAGAGCTGCTTCCACCCGGCCCTCGGATGAATGAGGACAGCGCCCGTCCAACAGGGGTGGACCACAGCACCTCTCGTGCACCCTCATGCGCCACCACCCCGTCGAACGAGAGCTGCTCTCGTCCGACAGGAGTGGACGAGAGCAGCTCTCGCCGGAACCCGCCGCTGGTTCCTGAGCTGTGACCGAGCTCGGCGGGTCCGGCATGCCGCCGCACCCTGCAGGCTCCCGATGATCGAGCGAGAGCTCCTCTCGGCCGTCCGGGATGCGCGGTAGCAGCTCTCATGCGACCGGCGGCGGGCGTCCGCACGCCGTGCACCCCGTCGTTCCTGGCGAGCAGAGCCGGGCCGGATCGCGCCGCGCGCATGGGGCCGGGCAGGTGGCAGCGGCGGTTGTCCACAACGTCGGATCTCTGTCCACAGGTCGGGGATCGGCGGCGGCGGATCGGCGTCCGGACCGCAGGCTGGTCCCATGACCCGCTCACTCGCCGCCGACGAGTACACCGCGCTGTGCGGCTCCACCGTCGTGACCGTGTCGGCGCTGATGGCCCTCGGCGTCCCGCGGAGCACGATCGCGCACAGATGTCGCGCCGGTGGGCCGTGGATGTGGCTGATGCCGTCGGTCGTCAAGCTGAACAACGCGCCTCCGACGCGGGCCGACCGCCGTCGTGCCGCGCTGTTGCACGCGGGCGACGGCGCGCTGATCACCGGTCTGGACGCACTGGACCTGCTCGGCATGAACCGGATGCCGGCCCCGTCGGGACCGGTGCATCTGCTCGTCCCGTCGACATCGCGCCGCACCGGTCACGGGACGAGCCTCCTGGAGCGGACCGATCGGCTCCCTCCCGCAGGAGCCGGACGGTGGCCGCTCGCCCCACCCGTGCGTGCCGTCCTCGACACCTGTCGGAGGCTTCACCTGCGCGACCAGGTGCGCGCGACGCTCGCGGAGGCCGTCCAGACGGGACGGTGCGGTGTTCCCGCCCTGGCCGCCGAGCTCGAGGCCGGTTCCCAGCGCGGGAGTGCGCTACCGCGGCAGGTACTGACCGAGATCTCGGCCGGGGCCCGGTCCGCCGCCGAGGCCGCCGTCGTCGAGCTGCTGCGGACCGGGCGGTTCCCGGAGCCGATGCGCAACGCGTGGCTCTACCGACCGGACGGCACCTTCCTGGCCTGCGTCGACGTCTGGTTCGCCGACGTCGGACTGGCCTGGGAGATCGACTCGCGTGAGTTCCACCTGTCGCCGGACGATCATGAGCGCACCCTCGACCGCCACAACGCCCTGGTCGCGGCCGGTGTCCCGGTGCTGCGCAGCCTTCCGTCGCACGTCTCCACGCGACGA
Source organism: Pseudonocardia sediminis (assembly GCF_004217185.1). Taxonomy (NCBI): domain Bacteria; kingdom Bacillati; phylum Actinomycetota; class Actinomycetes; order Pseudonocardiales; family Pseudonocardiaceae; genus Pseudonocardia; species Pseudonocardia sediminis. The sequence goes on from NZ_SHKL01000001.1 coordinate 5,610,996, forward strand.
TCCGAGGTGTTGGCCCGCCTCCGCGACGCCCGCGCGGAGTGCGCCCGGCGCCCACTCCCCGCCGTGATCGCCTCACCCCACCGCCGGCACTGATCCCGATACCGCTCCGGCCGGGAAGGGCGGGCCCGAGCACATGGACGAACGGAGCCGTCGTCCATGCCGGTCGCACGAGCGGAGCTCTCGTCCATCTCTTCGGGTGGGCGATACAGCCGCCACCCGCCGCACGAACGGGGCTCGCGTCCCATCCAGCTGCGCGAACGGAGCCCCCGTCCAACTCGGCTGCGCGAAAGGGGCTCTCGTCCAGTCTCCGCGGCGGCGGGACCCGGATCGGCGCTGCGCGAGCGGGCTCCCGTTTATCCCGGCTGTACGACCGGAGCTCTCGCTCATCCCGGCTGTACGACCGGAGCTCTCGCTCATCCCGGCTGTACGGGCGGAGCTCTCGTTCCGTGCCGGCCGGGGTGGGAACGCGAAACGGGGCCGGACACCACCACGGGAGAGTGGTGTCCGGCCCCGTCGCGGGACCTTCGGGTCGTGCCGGGCCCACCGTCGTGGGCCCGGCACGGGCGACTCCTAGCGGAAGTCGCGACCGAAGTCGTAGTCGTCCAGCGGCACCGCGGCACCGGTGCCCGTGCCGAACACGTCGGGGCTGTAGTAGCCGTCGTCGTAGCTCGGCAGCGCGTAGGCGGCCGCGCGGGCCTCCTCCGTGGGCTGGACCTGGATGTTGCGGTACCGGTTGATGCCGGTACCGGCCGGGATCAGCTTACCGATGATCACGTTCTCCTTGAGCCCGACGAGCTTGTCGCGCTTTCCGTTGATCGCGGCATCGGTGAGGATCCGGGTGGTCTCCTGGAACGAGGCCGCGGACAGCCACGACTCGGTCGCCAGCGAGGCCTTCGTGATCCCCATGAGCACCGGACGGCCGGAGGCCGGCTCGTTGCCCTCGGAGACGACCCGGCGGTTCTCCGACTCGAACTCGCCCCGCTCGGCCAGTGCGCCGGGCAGGAACTCGGTGGCACCCGAGTCGATGATCGTGACCCGGCGCAGCATCTGCCGGACGATCACCTCGATGTGCTTGTCGTGGATGTCCACGCTCTGCGTGCGGTACACCTTCTGCACCTCACGCACGAGGTGCAGCTGCACCTCACGCGGGCCCATCACGCGGAGCACCTCGTGCGGGTCGGCCGTGCCCTCGAGCAGCAGCTGGCCCACCGTGACGTGGTCGCCGTCGGCCAGGGGCCGCTCGGAGCCGTCGACCGAGGTCATCCCGAGCCACTGCCGCTTGGACAGCTTCTCGTAGACGATCTCCTCGCTGCCGTCGTCCGGGATCAGCGTGATCTTCCAGAAACGGTCGCCGTCCTCGATCCGGATGCGGCCGTCGACGTCGGCGATCGGCGCCTTACCGCGCGGGACCCGGGCCTCGAACAGCTCGGTGACACGCGGAAGACCGGTCGTGATGTCGTCGCCCGCCACACCGCCGACGTGGAACGTACGCATCGTCAGCTGCGTGCCCGGCTCACCGATGGACTGCGCCGCGACGATGCCGACCGCCTCGCCGACGTCCACCAGCTGGCCGGTGGCCATCGAACGGCCGTAGCAACGACCGCAGATGCCCGAGGCCGACGCACAGGTCAGCGCGCTGCGCACGCGGATCTGCTTGACACCGGCCGCGACGAGCGCGTCCAGCGCCGGGTCACCCAGGTCGCCACCGCGGGCGACGATGAGCTCGCCGTCCGGGCCGGTGACGTCCTCGGCCGACGACCGCGCGTAGACCGAGGTCCGCAGGTAACGGTGCGGGATGAGCCGGCCGTCGGCCGTCTCCTCGGTCACCTGCATGGTGACCGCCCGCTCGGTGCCGCAGTCGACCTCGCGGACGATGACGTCCTGCGACACGTCGACGAGTCGACGGGTCAGGTAGCCCGAGTCGGCGGTCCGCAGCGCGGTGTCCGCCAGACCCTTCCGGGTGCCGTGCGTGGAGATGAAGTACTCCAGCACGGACAGGCCCTCGCGGAAGTTCGACTTGATGGGCCGCGGGATGTACTCGCCCTTGGGGTTCGCCACCAGGCCCTTCATGCCCGCCAGCTGGCGGACCTGGGCCATGTTTCCGGCCGCACCCGACTGCACGATCGTCGGGATCGGGTTGTCCTGCGGGAAGTTGGCCTCCATCGCACGCGCGACCTCTTCCGAGGCCTGCGTCCAGATCTTGACCATCTCGTCGTTGCGCTCCTGGTGCGACAGGGCGCCGCGCTGGTAGCGCTTGTTGATCTGGTCGGCCTTGACCTCGTAGCCGTCCAGGATCTCCTGCTTGTTCGGCGGGACCACCACGTCGTCGATCGACAGCGTCACACCGGACCGGGTGGCCCAGTAGAAGCCGGCGTCCTTCAGACGGTCCAGCACCTGCGCGACCTCGGTCATCGAGTACCGCTCGGCCAGGTCGTTGATGATCGCGGCCTGACGCTTCTTCGGCAGCGGCTCGTTGATGAACGGGTAGTCCGCCGGGAGCAGCTCGTTGAACAGGACGCGGCCCAGCGTCGTCTCGGCGCGCCAGATCCCGTCGTCACCGATCTCGGCACCGGTCGTCGGGGTGACCCCGGGCAGCCGGATCTTGATCGGCGCCTGCAGGTGCAGCACCTTCCGGTCGTAGGCCATGATCGCCTCGGCCGAGGAGCCGTAGTAGGCCCCCGCACCGGTGGCCTCCTCGCGGAGCCGGCTCAGGTGGAACAGACCCGTGACCATGTCCAGACGCGGCATGGCCAGCGGACGGCCCGACGCGGGCGAGAGGATGTTGTTGCTCGAGAGCATCAGCACCCGTGCCTCGGACTGCGCCTCGGCCGACAGCGGCAGGTGGACCGCCATCTGGTCACCGTCGAAGTCCGCGTTGAACGCCTCGCAGACCAGCGGGTGCAGCTGGATGGCCTTGCCCTCCACCAGCTGCGGCTCGAACGCCTGGATGCCCAGGCGGTGCAGGGTCGGCGCACGGTTGAGCAGCACCGGGTGCTCGGAGATGACCTCCTCGAGCACGTCCCACACCTGCGAGCGGCCGCGCTCGACCATCCGCTTGGCCGACTTGATGTTCTGCGCGTGGTTGAGGTCCACCAGGCGCTTCATCACGAACGGCTTGAACAGCTCCAGCGCCATCTGCTTGGGCAGACCGCACTGGTGCAGCTTGAGCTGCGGGCCGACGACGATGACCGAACGGCCGGAGTAGTCGACGCGCTTGCCGAGCAGGTTCTGGCGGAAACGGCCCTGCTTGCCCTTGAGCAGGTCCGACAGCGACTTGAGCGGCCGGTTGCCCGGGCCCGTCACCGGCCGGCCGCGGCGGCCGTTGTCGAACAGTGCGTCGACGGCCTCCTGCAGCATCCGCTTCTCGTTGTTGACGATGATCTCGGGCGCGCCGAGGTCGATCAGTCGCTTGAGACGGTTGTTGCGGTTGATCACGCGGCGGTACAGGTCGTTCAGGTCCGACGTCGCGAAGCGGCCACCGTCGAGCTGCACCATCGGGCGCAGGTCCGGCGGGATGACCGGGACGCAGTCGAGGACCATGCCCATGGGCGAGTTGCCCGTGGTCTGGAACGCCGCGACGACCTTGAGCCGCTTGAGCGCCCGCAGCTTCTTCTGGCCCTTGCCGCTGCGGATGATCTCGCGGAGCTTCTCGGCCTCGGCCGGGATGTCGAAGTTCTTCAGCAGCGTCTGGATCGCCTCGGCGCCCATGGCACCGGTGAAGTAGTCGCCGTAGCGGTCGTAGAGCTCGCGGTAGATGCTCTCGTCCGCGATCAGCTGCTGGACGTCGAGCTTGGAGAACGTCGTCCAGATCTCCTCGAGCCGGTCCAGCTCGCGCTGGGCACGGTCGCGGAGCTGGCGCATCTCGCGCTCGCCGCCGTCCTTGACCTTGCGCCGGACGTCGCCCTTGGCCCCCTCGGCCTCGAGCTCGGCGATGTCGGCCTCGAGCTTCTGGGCCCGGGCCTCCAGGTCGCTGTCACGGGTCTGCTCGACCCGCTTGCGCTCCACGCTCATCTCGTTCTCGAGCGTGGACATGTCGTTGTGGCGCAGCTCCGTGTTCACCGAGGTGATCACGTAGGCGGCGAAGTAGATGATCTTCTCGAGATCCTTCGGCGCCAGGTCGAGCAGGTAGCCCAGCCGGCTCGGCACACCCTTGAAGTACCAGATGTGCGTGACCGGGGCGGCCAGCTCGATGTGCCCCATCCGCTCACGCCGCACCTTGGCGCGGGTGACCTCCACGCCGCAGCGCTCGCAGATGATGCCCTTGAAGCGGACGCGCTTGTACTTGCCGCAGTAGCACTCCCAGTCCCGGGTCGGACCGAAGATCTTCTCGCAGAAGAGCCCGTCCTTCTCCGGCTTCAGGGTGCGGTAGTTGATGGTCTCGGGCTTCTTGACCTCGCCGTGCGACCACTGGCGGATTCCCTCGGCGGTGGCCAGGCCGATACGCAGTTCGTCGAAGAAGTTGACGTCGAGCACGTATGTCCTCTGTTCCTCTAAAGGCTTTCGGCTGCTGAGAAGAAGGCCGCTGGGCCTAGTTCACGACGTCGTCGACGGTCATCGACTCCGAACCGGGGCGGCTGGACAGGTTGATGCCCAGGTTCGCCGCGGCACGTTCGAGGTCCTCGTCGTCCGAGTCGCGCATCTCGATCGCCGCCCCGTCGCTGGAGAGCACCTCGACGTTCAGGCACAGCGACTGAAGCTCCTTCAGCAGCACCTTGAACGACTCGGGGATCCCGGGCTCGGGGATGTTCTCGCCCTTGACGATCGCCTCGTAGACCTTGACCCGGCCCACGACGTCGTCGGACTTGATGGTCAGCAGCTCTTGCAGCGTGTACGCCGCGCCGTAGGCCTGCATCGCCCAGCACTCCATCTCACCGAAGCGCTGGCCACCGAACTGGGCCTTACCGCCGAGCGGCTGCTGGGTGATCATCGAGTACGGGCCGGTGGAGCGCGCGTGGATCTTGTCGTCCACCAGGTGGGCCAGCTTCAGGATGTACATGTAGCCGACCGCGACCGGGAACGGGTACGGCTCCCCGGAACGCCCGTCGAGCAGGTTCGCCTTGCCGTCCGAGCCGACCATGCGGTCGCCGTCACGGTTGGGCAGCGTGGACCCGAGCAGCCCGGTGATCTCGTGCTCGCGCGCACCGTCGAAGACCGGCGTGGCCGTCTTCGTGTCGGCGGGCACCGAGTAGAGCTCCTCGGGCATCTTCGACGCCCACTCCGGCTTGCCCTCGATCTCCCAGCCGGTCTTGGCGATCCACCCGAGGTGGGTCTCCAGGACCTGGCCGATGTTCATCCGTCGCGGAACACCGTGGGTGTTCAGGATGATGTCGACCGGGGTGCCGTCCTCCATGAACGGCATGTCCTCGGCGGGGAGGATCTTGCCGATGACGCCCTTGTTGCCGTGGCGGCCAGCGAGCTTGTCACCGTCGGAGATCTTGCGCTTCTGGGCCACGTACACGCGGACCAGCTCGTTCACGCCCGGCGCCAGCTCGTCGTCGTCGTCGCGGGAGAAGACCCGGATGCCGATGACCTTGCCGTTCTCGCCGTGCGGGACCTTGAGCGAGGTGTCGCGGACCTCGCGCGCCTTCTCGCCGAAGATCGCGCGGAGCAGGCGCTCCTCCGGGGTCAGCTCGGTCTCGCCCTTCGGCGTCACCTTGCCGACCAGGATGTCGCCGGGCTGGACCTCGGCGCCGATCCGGATGATGCCGCGCTCGTCGAGGTCGGCCAGGACGTCCTCGGAGACGTTCGGGATGTCCCGGGTGATCTCCTCGGCGCCGAGCTTGGTGTCCCGGGCGTCGATCTCGTGCTCCTCGATGTGGATCGACGTCAGCACGTCGTCCTGCACCAGGCGCTGCGAGAGGATGATCGCGTCCTCGTAGTTGTGGCCCTCCCACGGCATGATCGCCACGAGCAGGTTCTTGCCCAGGGCCATCTCGCCGTTCTCGGTGCACGGACCGTCGGCGAGCACCTGGCCCACCTCGACCCGGACGCCCTCGTCGACGATCGGCTTCTGGTTGTTGCAGGTGCCCTGGTTGGAGCGGCGGAACTTGTTCAGACGGTAGGTCTGACGCAGGCCCTCGTCGTCCATCACGGTGATGTAGTCGGCGCACAGCTCCTCGACCACACCGGCCTTCTCGGCCACCACCACGTCGCCGGCGTCGACCGCCGCGCGCAGCTCCATGCCCGTGCCGACCAGCGGCGACTCGCTGCGCAGCAGCGGGACGGACTGACGCTGCATGTTCGCGCCCATCAGGGCGCGGTTCGCGTCGTCGTGCTCGAGGAACGGGATCAGCGCGGTCGCGACCGACACCATCTGACGCGGCGAGACGTCGATGTACTCGACGCCCGTCGGCGCGATCAGGTCGACGTCCTCCTTGCGGCGGACCAGGACCCGGTCCTCGACGAAGGAGCCGTCCTCGTTCAGCGGCGCGTTGGCCTGCGCGACGACGAAGCGGTCCTCCTCGTCGGCGGTCAGGTAGTCGATCTGCGTGGTGACGATGCCGTCGACGACCTTGCGGTACGGCGTCTCGATGAAGCCGAACGGGTTGACCCGCGCGAAGCTCGACAGCGACCCGATCAGGCCGATGTTCGGGCCCTCCGGGGTCTCGATCGGGCACATCCGGCCGTAGTGCGACGGGTGCACGTCGCGGACCTCCATGCCCGCACGCTCCCGGGACAGACCACCCGGGCCGAGCGCGGACAGGCGGCGCTTGTGCGTCAGCCCGGCCAGCGGGTTGTGCTGGTCCATGAACTGCGACAGCTGCGAGGTGCCGAAGAACTCCCGGATCGCCGCCGTGATCGGGCGGGTGTTGATCAGGGTCTGCGGCGTGATCGCCTCGACGTCCTGGGTCGTCATCCGCTCGCGGACGACGCGCTCGGTGCGGGACAGGCCGACCCGCACCTGGTTCTGGATCAGCTCACCGACCGTGCGCAGGCGGCGGTTGCCGAAGTGGTCGATGTCGTCGGTCTCGACCGGGATCTCGGTGTCGCCGTTGACCGTCATCGTGGTGTCGCCGGCGTGCAGCCGGACGAGGTACTCGATGGTGGTCGCGACGTCGTCCTCGGTCAGCGTGCCGACCGACGGCTCGATGCCGACGCCGAGCTTCTTGTTGGCCTTGTAGCGGCCGACCTTGGCCATGTCGTAGCGCTTGTCCTTGAAGAACAGGTTCTCCAGGAGGGCCTGCGCCGACTCGCGGGTCGGCGGCTCGCCAGGACGCAGCTTGCGGTAGATGTCGAGCAGCGCCTCGTCCTGCCCGGCGGTGTGGTCCTTCTCCAGCGTCGTCATCAGCGTCTCGGAGAACCCGAAGCGCTCGGCGATCTGCTCGTTGGACCACCCCAGCGCCTTCAGCAGCACGGTGACCGGCTGGCGGCGCTTGCGGTCGATGCGGACACCGACGGTGTCGCGCTTGTCGACGTCGAACTCGAGCCAGGCACCCCGGCTCGGGATGATCTTGACCGAGTAGACGTCCTTCTCGGTGGTCTTGTCGATCGAGTGGTCGAAGTAGACACCCGGCGAACGGACCAGCTGGGACACCACGACACGCTCGGTGCCGTTGATGATGAACGTGCCCTTGTCGGTCATCACCGGGAACTCACCCATGAACACCGTCTGGCTCTTGATCTCGCCGGTGGTGTTGTTGGTGAACTCCGCGGTGACGAACAGCGGGGCGCCGTAGGTCATGTCCTTGTCCCGGCACTCCTCGACGGAGGCCTTGACCTCGTCGAAGCGGGGGTCGGAGAAGGACAGCGACATGGAGCCGGAGAAGTCCTCGATCGGGGAGATCTCGGTGAGGATCTCCTCCAGACCGCTGACCGGGAGGTCGTCGCCGGCCTCGATCCGCCGCTGGAACCAGGCCTCGCTGCCGACCAGCCACTCGTAGGACTGGATCTGCAGGTCGAGGAGATCAGGGACCTCCAGCGGCTCGTGGATCTTCGCGAAGGTGACCCGGGTCGGCGCCCCTGGGTAGTTCGGGTTGGCCGTACTGGCGAGGGTCGAGGTGGTCGCGGCGGCGCGGGAGACAGCCAAGATGCGTCCTTCCGAGAACTGCGCTTCTCGTCTGGCGTACGCCGGGGCCGGGGCGCTACCGTCTGCTCGTTCCCCAGGGCCCGAGGATCGACTCGGGCCCGGCGGATCGGACGGCAGCAGGACCGGCCACGAAGCACGCCGTCTGTTGTCGGGCGCGGCCCGCGACCAGATTCCGCGAACACCCCACCGGACGGTTTCCGACAACCGTCACCGGCCCGGACTTTCCGACAGCGTGCACGCGAGACCTGGACGCAGGCAGCGCAAAGGAGAAGTCTAGCCGCTCGAAGGGCAGCTGTCGAGACAGGTCGCCGAGTGAAGCAGTAAGGCAACCATCGAGACCTAAGAGTGACCTGCCCGGCGCACCGAGTCAAGCCTCCACGCGTCGTCGAGTGGTTCGTTCTACGGGACGACCGGCTCTCTGCTCCGCCGACCGGCGGCTTCCCCCGGTCGGGATCTACGAGCTCGAACGCCGAACGGTCACGAATGTATTCCGCGACACGCCGTGGGCCGGCGCGGCGTCGGGGCACACGAGAGACCCGGGCACACCGGAAGGCGGGGTCCGGGCACACGAGAGGGGCGGGACCCCGTGGGTCCCGCCCCTCTCCGCGTTCGTGCGTGGTGCCCGCGTGGGCTCCGTCAGGTGACTACTTGACGGAGACCTTCGCGCCGGCCTCCTCGAGCTTCGCCTTGGCGGCCTCGGCGGCGTCCTTGGCGACACCCTCCAGAAGCGGCTTCGGGGCGGCCTCGACGAGGTCCTTGGCCTCCTTCAGGCCCAGGCCCGAGACGACCTCACGGACGACCTTGATGACCTGGATCTTCTTGTCGCCGGCGCCCTCGAGGATGACGTCGAACTCGTCCTTCTCCTCCTCTGCCTCGGCGGCCGCGCCACCACCGGCGGGGCCGGCGGCCGCGACGGCGACCGGGGCGGCGGCGGTGACGTCGAAGGTCTCCTCGAACTTCTTCACGAACTCCGACAGCTCGATGAGCGTGAGCTCCTTGAACGCGTCGAGCAGCTCGTCGGTGGACAGCTTCGCCATGGTGGCGGTCCTTTCTTCCAAAGAATGGTGGTGACTGCGTGGCTGAGTGATCAGCCGAGTACTACGGCGGTGCGGCGATCAGCTCTCGGCGGACGCCTCGGCCGGCGCAGCGGCCTCGGCGGCCTCCGACGGGGCGTCGGCGGGAGCGTCGTCCGACGGGGCCGGAGCCCCGCCCTCGGCGGCCTTCTTGTCGGCCAGCGCCTGCGTCATCCGCGCGACCTGCGAGGCCGGCGCGGCGAACAGACCGGCGGCCTTGCTCAGGTTCGCCTTCATGGCTCCGGCCAGCTTCGCCAGCAGGACCTCACGGGACTCCAGGTCGGCGAGCTGCTCGACCTCGGCCGTGGACAGGGCGCGCCCGTCCATGTAGCCGCCCTTGATCGTCAGACCAGGGTTGTCCTTCGCGAACTTCTTGATCGTCTTCGCGGCGTCGACCGGCTCGCCCTTGATGAACGCGATCCCCGTCGGTCCGGCGAGCAGGCCGTCGAGGCCCTGCACTCCGGCGTCGTCCGCCGCGCGCTTGACCAGGGTGTTCTTGGCGACGCGGAAGCTCGCGTCGTCGCCCAGGTCACGGCGCAGCTGGGTGAGCTTCGCGACGCTGAGTCCGCGGTACTCGGTGACCACCGATGCGGACGCATCCCGGAACCGGTTGGCGATCTCGTCGACCGCCGCGACCTTGTCGGGTCGGGCCATCCCTGCCTCCTCTCGGGTGGTGTGCGGACCACCGCTGTCCGGACCCGGAGAACGACGAACGCCCCGTGCGCAGACGGCACGGGGCGTGAGAGGCGGGCACATGTAGGCGCCCGGAACTGGCCTCGTCCTCCTGCGCGGGCCGCCCGTACGTGACGGGGCCTTCGTACGCCCTGCCGGGCGCAGACCTGCGGTCTTCGGTGGAACTGTGGACGAGAATACGCGAGGTCCCCGGCCCCGCGGCGGGCGGGGTCCGGGGACCGGCGTGCGTGGTGCGTCGGGCTCGACGGTGCGGTCAGGCCGGGGACATCCCGGCGATCTTCCAGCGGCCGTCGACGTTCTGCGCGTCGACCCGCAGGCGCGCGGCGGCGCCGCCCTGGACCTTCTTGCCGGTGTCGTCGACGCGAGTGATCACCTGGTTGACGAACAGGTACACCGTCGCCGTGTCGCCGGTGATGCTGGCGACCGCCGACTTCGGCACGGTCGCGGTGACGACGGCCTGCTGCTGGGGCGCGAGCTGCCGGACGTTGGCGAAGATCTGGTCGAACTGCTGGTCGAACGGCCCGGTGATGCCGGCGCGTGCGTCGGCCTCGGCCTGGTCGAGCCGGGCGAAGTCGAACGAGTAGACCTTCGTCGCCGCCTCGCCGATCTGCTCGCTGACCGCCGCGGTGGCGCCGACGTCGCTCAGGGCGGTGTTCGTTGCCGCGCCGGTGAAGCGCATGCCGAAGAAGGACACCGCGAAGAAGATCGCCGCGGCGGAGAGCAGGACGGTCACGGCGAGCAGCAGTGCGGTGCCGCGACGGGTCGTCGGCGCGGACGGCATCGGCATCCGGCGCCGCGCGCCGCGCGACTCCGCGGGCGTCCCGTCGTCGTGGCCACCGCCGACCGGGGCCGCGCGGGGCGGCTCCGCCGGACCGGTCCCGGCCGACGACTCGTCGATCTCGGTGTCGGCGGTGGACGTGTCCGCGGTGGACGTCTCCGCAGTGGACGCGTCCGGAGTGGACGAGTCGGCGCCGGGCGACGCCGGACCGGCGGGCGCCGACGGCTCGCGGGTCGTGGCGCCCGCGGACGGGGCCGTGGACGGGCCCGTGGACGAGGCCGGGGCGCGGTCCTCGCGGGTGCGGCCCGACGAGGAGCGGACACCGGTGCGCTCGTCGACGGCCAGGGCGCTCTCGGCGGCCTCGGTGGACTCCCCGGGGCCGGACGTGCCCGCGGGGCGGGGGCGGCCGGCCACCTGCGGGCGGCGTGGCCCGGTGGTGGGGCGGCGGCGGTTCGTGGACATTGCGGTGACCTCCTGGTGTCGGTCGACCTCAGTGGGTGGCCCGGAGGCCGGGGATGCGAGAGACGCGGGGCGCGGGGCCGGTGGTCAGCCGCCTGCGCCGGGCGTCAGCAAGGGGTCGAGCGCGCTGACCTTCCAGCCGTCGTCCGTCCTCGTCATCTCCGCCTCGATCCGCTGACGGGTCACGGTGGGCTGCTGACCCTCCGGCGTGACGGTGACGTCGACGCCGACCAGGACCCGGGCCACGCCGGCCCGGTCGTCGAGCTCGCCCACGGCGGCGTCGGCGATGGTGGCGCTGGTGGTCCGCTTCTGCTGCGTGACCAGCTGCGCGTAGGCGTCGCGGTTCTTCTCGAACTCGTCGCGCACGGACCCGGTGGAGGACTGGATCCAGAGGTCCAGCCCGCCCTGGGCGTTGTGGAAGTCGAGCGTGTTCAGGTTCAGCACGGCCTGCCGGGCGTCCCGGAGGACCGCGTCCCGGTCGGAGGCCACGGAGACCGAGTCGCTGTTGAGCGAGATCAGCCAGAGCGCGCCGAACACGAGGGCGAGCACCGCGGCCACGACCGAGGCGATCGGCAGGGCGCGGGCCAGCCGCCCGGGGGGCGCCGTCGGCGCTTCCGGGGGCGGCGGACGCTCATCGGTGGGGACGGACATGGGGAGCTACCTCCTCGGGCTGCGGGGGCACAGCCGTCAGGAACCGCCCAGGATCTGGGCGAAGTCGGTGACGAGGGCCGGCGACAGGATCGGCCCGCCCGCGACGGGGTCCGGTCCGGCCGCGGGGGGTGGTGCCGGGGTGTCGCCCGCGTCCTCGGACGGCATGGGGGTCTCCGCCCGGGGAACATTCTGCATTCCCCGGACGCTGGTCACGCTGCCGGGTGGCTCCCCGCAGAAGGCGCCCGAGTTCACCGGGACCTCCGAGACGTCCTGGGCGCTACGTCGTGTGGTGCCCTCGTAGCCGCGGGTACAGACCGGCGGGTTGTTGATGTTGAGGGCCAGACCCAGGTGGGCCGTGCCGTCGCCGGGCAGCACCTTCGGTGCGATGGCGACCAGGCCGGGGTAGGTGACCAGGATCTGCTTGAGCGCCGCCTGACGGGGCTCGAGCACCTCGGAGACCTCGCGCAGGTTCGCGATCGACTCGCCGAGCCCGGGCCCGCTCTCGCGCAGCAGCCCGCTGATCTGGTCGCCCGCCTCGGGCGCGTTCTGGATGATCCGGCGCAGGTCCGGGTCGGAGTCCTTGAGCTGCTGGGTCACCAGCTTCAGGCTCGCGGCGAACTCCTTGAACTGCGGGGCGGTCTCGTTCTGCGTGGTCAGCACCGGGCGCGCGTCCCGGATCAGCGCCGTGGTCTGCGGCAGCGCGTCGATCCCGGCCTGGGTGAACTGGCCGGTGGTGTCGAGCAGCTGCTGCAACGGCTGGGCGGTGTTCGCGAACCCCTGGCCCGCCTCGTCGACGACGGTCCGCAGGGAGTCCAGCGGCACCGTCTTCACGAAGTTGTCCAGGTTCACCACGAGGTCCTCGACGCCGACCGGCGTCGTGGTCCGGTTCACCGGCACGACCGACCCGGCGGCCAGCGTCGGGCCGCCCTCCGGTCCGGGCTGCAGGTCGACGTACTGCTCGCCGATGGCCGAGAGGTTGCGGATCTCGGCCGCGGTGTCCGACGGGATCGACGGCGCCGAGTTGTCGATGTCGAGCTGGACGTCCACCCCGGCGTCGGTCAGCGTCAGCGGGCCGACCCGGCCGACGCTGACACCCCGGTAGGTGACGTCGGCGCCGGTGAAGATGCCACCGGAGTCGGCCAGCTGCACGGTGACCGGGTAGGTCGTCGCGCCGAAGACGCGGTCGAGTCCCGCGTACCGGAACCCGGTGTAGCCGATGCCGATGATGGCGACCAGAGCCAGGGCGAGCAGCTGGATCCGTACGGTCCTCGAGATCACGAGCCACCTCCGAGGAGTCCGCCGAACAGACCGCCGCCACCGCTGTCGCGGGTGGGTGCGGGGGTCGTGGTCGGGCTGGGGGTCGGGGCCGGAGCCGGGGTCGCCGTGGCACCGGGTGCGGCCGGGGCCGGCGGGGCCGGGGCCCCCGCCGCGGGCGGGGCGACGGTGTCCGGGACCCCGGGGACGGGCGCCGGCTGACCGTCGGCCCCGAGCAGGGGCGCGAGCAGCCGCGCGTTCGGCGGCAGCTGCGCGGTCAGCGGGTTGTTCGCCAGCGGGGTCTGGTTGCTGGCCAGGATGTTGTTCAGGATGACGCCCAGGTCCAGGTCCGCGGTCACGTACAGGTTCGTGTAGTCACCGGCGACCGCGTCGGTGGCGTTGTCGGTGAACGGGATCGTGAGCAGCAGCTGCAGCGAGTCCGGCAGGTCCTGGCCGGAGTCGGCCAGGTTGCGCAGGATCGGACGCAGGTTCTCCAGGTCCGCCAGGACGTCCTCGCGGCTGCGGTTGATCACGTCGGTGGCCACGCCGGAGAGCCGGTCGAGGGCCCGGAGCATGTTCACCAGCTGCGCGCGCTGCGACTCCAGCTCGCGCAGGCCGGGGCTGAGGTTCTGCAGGGCGTTCTCGATCGACGGCCGCCGCTCCACCAGCGTCGCGGAGAGCTGGTTGAGCCCGTCCAGTGCCCGGTTGATGTCCTCCTTGCGCGAGTCCAGCGCACCGACCAGCCGGTTCACGTTGTCCAGCAGCTCGCGCACCTGGGGCTCGCGCCCGGACAGTGCCTTGTTGAGCTCGGTCGAGATCGTCTTGATCTGGGCCACGCCGCCACCGTTGAGCAACATCGACAGCGCGCCGAGGACCTCCTCGACCTCCGCCGCGCGACCGGCGTTCTGCAGCCCGATCCTCCCGGACTCGGCCAGCGTGCCGGGGGCGGGCTGCGCCGGGCTGGAGAGCTCGACGAACTTCTCCCCCAGCAGCGACGTGGTCCGCACCTTCGCGTCGGCGTTCGCCGGCAGCGTGACCCCGCGGTTGACCAGGACGGTCACCACGGCGTTCCAGCTGTTCGGCTCGACCGCGATCGTCTCCACCGAGCCGACCGGGACGTCCCCGACCCGGACCAGCGACTGCGGCACCAGGTCGACGACGTCGCCGAACTCGATCTGCACCGGGTACGGGTCGTCGCCCAGGTTCGCGCCACCGGGCAGCTGCACGCCCTTGAGCCCGCCGGAGAGGGCGCCGCAGCCGGTCGCGGTGAGCCCGACGACCGTCAGCAGGGCCACCAGCCGGGTGATCCGCCGGCTCATGATCCGCCTCCGAGGAGTCCGCCGAAGAGACCGCCACCGGACGGCTCACGGGTCGGTGATGCGGGCGCCGAGGTCGTCGGCGCGGGGGTCGCGGACGGGCCGGCCGCCGGGGCGGGCGTCTGCGGGTTCGCGCCCAGCGGGGCCAGCAGCGGGGCCGCCGGGTCACCGGTGGACGACAGCGGCGTACCGGGCAGCGGGTTCAGCGGCAGCCCTGGCGCGGCCGGCAGCCCACCCTCGGTTCCGGGCGGCGCGATCGGGTTGGGAAGGATGCTCAACCCCGACAGAATGTTCGTGCAGGCGGTACCAAGGTCCCCCACAATCGGCAAGGGCATTCCGTCGGGGCCCTTGGGCTGCTGCGACTGAGCAAACTGGCACACCAGGTTCGGCAACGGCTGGGACAGCTCGTTGAAGTTCACCCGGGTGTCCAGCGTCTCCGAGGAGCCGTTGTAGATGTTGGCCAGGTTGCCCAGCGCCGCCGGGGCGACATCGGTGATCTCGGCCAGTGCCTTCTGGTGGTCCACGATCTCCTGGCTGACTCCGGCCAGCTTGTCCACGTTCGACTTGAGCGTGGCCCGGTTGTCCTGCACGAAGCCGGCCACCTCGCCGAGGGCGAAGGACAGCTCGCGCAGCGACGTCCCGAGCTCGCCGCGCTGCGAGGCGAGGAAGCTCGTGACGTCGGCGAGCTTGCCGTTGAGCTCGCGCACCCCGGGGTCGTTCTCCTTGATGGTGGCCACGAACTTCTGCAGCTCGGTGATCGTGCCGAACAGGTCCTTCGACGACCCGTTCAGCGTCGCACCGAGACCGCCGAGGTTGCGGATGGTGTCGTTCAGGGCGCGGCCGTTGCCGTCGAGGTTCTGCGCGCCGACGTTGAGCGCGTCGGACACCGCCCCGGTCGAGTTGGCACCCTGCGGGCCCAGGGCCCGGGACAGCTCGGTCGCGGTGCGGGTCAGGTCGTCGACGCCGAGCGGCACCGCGGTGCGCTCGACCGGGACCGGCTCGCCCTGCCACTGCGGTCCCCCGGTGTAGGCCGGGGTGAGCTGCACGTAGCGCCCGGTGACCAGGCTCGGCGAGACGATCGCGGCCTTGACGTCGGCCGGGAGCACCACGTCGTCGTCGCTGATGGTCATGTCGACGCGGACCTGGTTGCCCTCGGGGGTGATCGTGTCGATCTTCCCGATCGGCACGCCGAGCATCCGCACGTCGTTGTCCGGGTAGAGCGCCGAGGTGTTGGTGAAGTACGCCGTGATCGGCCGGCCGGACCCGGAGGTCACCAGCCAGATCCCGGCCGCGACCACGACGGCGACGATCCCGACGAGTGCGACGAACTGGATCTGGCGCCGGTCGTGGGCCCAGGTGGTGGCCATCAGCAGTCACCGCCGATCGGGCCGATGGGCGGCGGGAGCAGCCCGCAGGTGTAGTTGTCGAACCAGCGGCCGTTGCCGAGGGCGTTGCCGAACACGCGGACGAACACCGCTTCCTTGTCGAGCACCTCACCCAGGTTGTCCCGGTTGCGCTCGAGCACCTCGAGCACCTTGTCCAGGGTCTCCAGCGTGGGGCGCAGCTGCGCCTGGTTGTCCGCGACGAGTCCGCGGAGCTGGACCGACAGCTTCGTCACGCCGTCGAGCAGGGCGCTGATCGCCTCCTTGCGGCGCTGCAGCTCGCCGAGCAGCAGGTTGCCGTCGTTGATCAGCCGGACCACGTCGCCGCGCCGGTCGGCCAGCGTCGTGGACAGCTGCCGGGTGCCGGCCAGCAGCGACTTGAGCTGCGCGTCCCGGCTCGAGATCGTCTGCGACAGCCGGGAGAGACCGTCGAGCGAGCCGCGCACCTCGGGCGGGGTGTTGCGGAACGTGTCCGACAGCGTGGTCAGGCTCGCCGCGAGCTGCTGGGTGTCGAGCTGGTCGATCGTGCCGGACAGCCCGTTGAAGGCGTCGACGACGTCGAACGGCGACTTGGTCCGGTCCCGGGTGATGACCTGGTCCGGGTCCTGCTCGCCGTCGCCGCGCGGGTCGAGCGCGAGGAACTTCGAGCCGAGCAGGGTGCGGATCTCGATCGAGGCCGTGGTCCGGTTCCCCACCCACGCGTCGGTCACGGTGAAGGTGACGAGGACGTGGTCGCCGTCGAGCTCCACGCTCTGCACGCGACCGGCCTCGACGCCGGCCACCGTCACCTGGTCGTCGGCCTGCAGGCCGGCGGCCTCCGGGAACTCGGCGGAGTAGGTCGAGCCGCCCCCGAACAGGGCCTTGAAGTTGAACGCGGCCAGTGTGATCGCCAGGATCGCGACGATCCCGATCGTGGCGACGAGCACCGGGCGCTTCTCTCCGGGCTGGGCCATCAGTTGCCTCCCGTCTGGGGCAGCAGCGGCGCGACCGGGTTCTGGCTGGAGTCGGTCTCGCGGGGCTCGGAGGTGGGGAGCGGGGCGCTCACCAGGCCGTCGAGCGAGGACGTGGTCGGCTCGGCGGGCATCGCCGGCCCGGCGGCGCGGTTGTCCGGGGTCGTCCCCGGCCCGGCCGGAAGGTCACCGTTCGCGGCGCTCAGGCCGTCCTGGTCCGGGTCGGCGCCACAGCGGGCGGCGTCGTCCTTCGGGAGCTCGAACGGGATCTTCGGGATCGAGAACCCGGGCAGGCCGGGCACCTCGTTCACGCCGATCTGGCCGCCCACCTGGCAGAGGTAGAACTGGAACCAGCTGCCGTAGCTGCCGACCCGCCCGATCTTGTTCAGCTTGTAGGGCGAGAACTGCAGGAACCGCTCGACGGCGGGCTGCCCCTGGTCGAGCTGCGTGGCCAGGTCGCCCAGGTTGCGGATGTCGTCGCGCAGCGGCGGGCGTGCCTGCTCCAGGAAGTCGCCGGTGACCTGGGTCAGCGTCCCGATCGACTGCAGCGCGTTGCCGATCGGCTCACGGTCCTGGGCCAGCCCGGACACCAGCGCCTGCAGTGAGCTGATCAGCTCGTTGAGGCCCTGGTCGTTCTGGTTCACCGTCTGCAGCACCAGGTTCAGGTTCGTGATGACCTGGCCGATCACCGCGTCGCGGTCGGCGATGCTGTTGGTCAGCGACGCGGTGCTGGCCAGCAGGCTCTGCACCGTCCCGCCCTCGCCCTGCAGGACCTGCACGATCTCCATCGACAGCTTGTTGATCTGCTCCGGGTCCAGGCCCTGGAACAGCGGCTGGAACCCGTTGAACAGCACGGTCAGGTTCAGGGCCGGGCGCGTGCGCTCCAGCGGGATCGACGCGCCGGCGGGCATGACCTCGCCGGTCGGCCCGGTGCCCTGGTCCAGCGACACGTAGCGCTGGCCGATCAGGTTCCGGTACTTGATCGTGGCGTTCACCGAGGCCGGCAGCTGCTGGCCGGAGTCGACGTTGAAGTTCACCAGCGCGACGCGCTGGTCGACGATCTCGATGTCGGACACCGAGCCGACGACGACACCGGCGATCCGCACGTCGTCACCGGGCAGCAGACCGGTCGCGTCGACGAACCGCGCGCTGTAGTCGGTGGTCGTGCCGCCGCGGGAGTTGGCGATCGTCAGGCCGAGCACCGTCGTCAGCAGCGCGGTGATCACGGCGAAGACGAGGAACTTGACCAGGGCTCCGATCGGGAGGCGACTCACGAGACCTTCACCTCCGCGCCGCGCATCATCGGCGCGACCATCATCGTGCTCCAGGCGGGGACGGCGGTCGGCGAGCCGCCGCGCTGCACCGCGAGCAGCTCGGAGACCACCTGCTGCTCACCGGGAGAGTTGCCGACACCCATGTCCGAGCCCGTGTAGGAGCTCGGGGTGATCCCCGGCAGGACACCACCCAGCGGTGTGGACGACAGCGGCGTCACGGGAAGGACCGGGAACGGTCCGGCACCGTTGATCGCGCTCTGGTCCTGGATCAGGCCGAAGCTGTTCGTCCCGTCGTAGGTGCCGAAGCTGTCGCCGAAGTCGTCCGGGTTGCCCATCGGCTGCCCGACCGGGGCGGGGCCCGGAACCGAGCCGTCCCGGAACGGGCCGTCCGGCGGGTACTGCGTGCCGTCCGGGGTCGGGATGTCGTAGCAGCGCGGGCCGCGGTCGTCCTCGTAGCGCGGCTCGTCCTGGTTCGGCAGGTACTTGCCCTTGTTCGCGACGATCTCGAGCGTGATGTGGATGCCCGGCTCGTCGTTCGGGTGGACCGCCTCGTTGATCTTCGGGATCAGGTCCACGAGCTGGCCGGTCAGGCAGGGGAACTCCGGCGAGTAGCGGGCCAGCGTCTCCAGCGTCGGACGGCTCGAGCTCGCCAGGCCGATGATGTTCTCGCCGTTGGCGTCGAGGAACGCGCGCAGGTCGTCGGATGCGGCGGTGACCGAGCGGTAGGTGTTCCGCAGGCCGTCGCGCTGCTCGACGATCGTGCGCAGCGTCGTCGTCAGGTTGTCGGTCGAGTCCAGCAGGTCCGGCGCGGCGTCGGAGAGGTTCTGCGAGAAGTCGGCCAGCTGCCGGAGGTCCTCCTGCAGATCCGGCACCGCGGGGTTGAGCCCCTTGGTCAGCGTGTTGAGCTGCTCCAGCGTCGTCCCGAGCTGGTCGCCGCGACCCTGCAGGGCCGAGGACAGCGAGCCCAGCGTCGACGCGAGCTGGTCCGGCCGGACGGCCTGCAGCAGCGGCAGCAGGTTGTCGAGGACCTGCTCGACCTCGCGGGCGGACTGGCTGCGGTCCTCCCCGATCACCTCGCCGGCCGCGAGCGACTGGCCCGACGGCGCGGGCGGCGGGACCAGGGACACGAACTTCTCGCCGAACAGCGTCTTCGGCAGCAGCCGGGCGGTGACGTTGGACGGGATCTGGTCGATCATGTCCGGGTTCATCGTCATCTCGATCGTGGAGCTCGGACCGGTCGTGGAGACCGACTCGATCTTCCCGACGATCAGGCCGCGGACCTTGACGTCGCCGCGCTCCTGCAGCTGCGTACCGGTGCGGTCGACCTGCAGCGTCACCGGGACGCCGGCCTCGAACACACCGTTGTACTTCGCCACCGACAGGCCGAGCAGCCCGACGATGACCACCACGAACACCAGTCCCTGGAGGACCTTGCGCGACGACCTCATCCCGCGACCCGCACGGAGGTGTCGGTGCCGAACATGACCAGGGTGAGGAAGAAGTCCAGGATCGCGGTGCTGACGATGGACAGCCGCACCGCGCGGCCGACGGCGATGCCGACGCCGGCCGGTCCGCCCTTGGCCCGGTACCCGTAGTGGCAGTGGATCAGGATGATCACCGCGGAGAAGATGATGACCTTCAGGTACGAGTAGAGGACGTCACTGACCGGTAGGAACAGGTCGAAGTAGTGGTCGTAGGTACCACCGGGCAGCCCGTTGATCAGGGTCACGTTCAGCCGGGACGCGGCGAAGCTGGCGAGCAGGCCGATCGTGTAGATCGGGATGACCGCGATGATCCCGGCGATCACCCGCGTGGTGACCAGGTACGGGACGCTGGGCACCGCCATGACCTCCAGCGCGTCGATCTCCTCGGAGATCCGCATCGCGCCGAGCTGGGCGGTGAACCCGGCGCCGAGCGTCGCGGTCAGCGCCGACGCGGCGACCAGCGGGGCGATGTCGCGGGTGTTGAAGTAGGCGGTGATGAAGCCGGTGAAGGCCTCGACGCCGAGCGAGTCCAGCGCGCGGAAGCCCTGCAGGCCGACCAGCGACCCGACGAACAGCGACAGCGAGGCCATGACGCCCGCGGTGCCGAGGATGACGATCAGCGCGCCGGACCCGAAGGAGACCTCGGCGAGCAGCCGGGCCACCTCCTTGCCGTAGCGGCTGACCGTGCGCGGGATCCACAGGATCGACCGGATGTAGAGCGAGAGCTGGTCGCCCAGCTCCTCGAGCTGGTCGAGCGGTGCCTGCAGGCCGCGCCGGAGGCGCGCACCCAGGGGCGAGGACGAGATGGCCACTGGTCTACAGCCCCTTCGGCGGCACGAGCTCGAGGTACAGAGCCGTCAGCACCAGGTTGAGCATGAACACGAGGACGAAGGAGATGACGACGGACTGGTTGACCGCGTCGCCCACCCCCTTGGCGCCGGGCGGTGGGTTCAGCCCGCGATAGGAGGCGACGATGCCGGCGGTGAGGCCGAACAGGAACGCCTTCAGCTCGCTGACGACGATGTCCGAGACCTGCGCGATGGCGGAGAAGCTGGCGATGTAGGCGCCGGGCGTCCCGCCCTGGATGATGACGTTGAAGAAGTAGCCGCCGCCGACGCCGACGACCGTGGCCAGCCCGTTGAGCACGACGGCCGTGGTGGCCATGGCCAGCACCCGCGGTACGACGAGGCGCTGGATCGGCGAGATGCCGAGCACCTCCATCGCCGCGATCTCCTCGCGGATGGTCCGTGCGCCGAGGTCGGCGCAGACGGCGCTGCCGCCGGCGCCGGAGATCAGCAGCGCGGTGACGATCGGCGCGGCCTGCTGCACGATCGCGAGCACCGAGCCGGCGCCGGTCTGGGACTGGGCGCCGAACTGGCGGGTCAGCTCACCGAGCAGCAGGGCGATCGTCGCGCCGAAGGGGATCGTGAACAGCGCGGTCGGCAGGGCCGAGACCTTCGTGACGAACCAGGTCTGCTCGATGTACTCGCGCAGCTGGAACGGCGGCCGGAACGCCTGCTTGAGGATGTCGGCGCCGAGGCTGAACAGCTTCCCGACCGGCGTCAGGGCCCGGGTGATCGGGCTGGGGGCGCTCACGAGTCCTGGCCCTTGCGGCCGCCGAAGAGCCGGAACGAGTGCCTGCCCTCGGCCGCGCCGCCCTCGGCCGCGCCGCCCTCGGCCTTCCCGCCTCCGGACTCCTGTCCGCGGTCGGGCGCGACCTCCTCGGTGATCCGCGGGTGCACGTCGGTGGGGCGCTCGTCGTCGGCGGCAGCGGGCTCCGCCTGTCCGGAGGCCGGGACGGCCTCGGTCGGGGCGGACCCGTCGGTGGCCGGCACGACGTCGGTCTGCTCGGACGCCTCCGGTGCGGGCGCGCTGCCGGCCACGACCGTGACCTGCTCGCGCTCGCGGTTCTCCGCCCACGGCGAACCGCCCGCGTCGCCACCGTCGGAGTTGGCGTAGGAGCGGCGGATCGCGTCCTGGGCGGCCTGGGGCAGCTCGTGCATCATGCCCTCGACGCGCTCCCGGCGGCGGTGCACCGCGGCCCGGTCCGGCATCCCGGGCGAGGTCTCGAGCTGGTCCTTCATCTCCGGCAGGCCGTCGAGCTCGCCGGCCTCGGCCATCTCCCGCTCGGCCTGCGCGGTGTCCTTCTCCTCGGACATGCCGATCGGGCCCTGGCGGCGGCCGTTGAGGAACTGGGCGACGACCGGGTCGTCCGAGGTCAGCAGGACCTCGCGGGGACCGAACATCGCCAGGTGCTTGCGGTAGAGCATCCCGATGTTGTCCGGGACGGTCTGCGCGGTGTTGATGTCGTGGGTGACGATCAGGAACGTCGAGTCGGTCTGCGCGTTCAGGTCGATGATCAGCTGGTTCAGGTACGCGGTGCGCACCGGGTCC
Organism: Pseudonocardia sediminis; assembly: GCF_004217185.1. Taxonomy (NCBI): domain Bacteria; kingdom Bacillati; phylum Actinomycetota; class Actinomycetes; order Pseudonocardiales; family Pseudonocardiaceae; genus Pseudonocardia; species Pseudonocardia sediminis. Next base: position 5,632,730 of record NZ_SHKL01000001.1, read on the forward strand.
AGACCCGAGTCCGGCTCGTCGAACAGGATGATCTCCGGGTCCAGCACCAGCGCGCGGGCCAGCCCGGCGCGCTTGCGCATACCGCCGGAGATCTCACCGGGAAGCTTGCCCTCGTCGCCGGCCAGACCGACCATGTCCATCTTCTCCGCGACGATGTCGCGGATCTGGGTCTCGGACTTCTTCGTGTGCTCGCGAAGCGGGAAGGCGATGTTGTCGTAGAGGTTCATCGACCCGAACAGCGCGCCGTCCTGGAACAGCACCCCGAACAGCTTGCGCAGGTCGTAGAGCCGCGACTCCGAGCACTTCACCAGGTCCGTGTCGTGGATGACGATCGAGCCCTGCTCGGGCTTGAGCAGCCCGATCAGCGTCTTCAGGAACACCGACTTGCCCGTACCCGACGGGCCGAGCAGCACCGACACCTCACCCGGGGGGAGCGTCAGTGTCACATCGGACCAGATGTTGGCCCGACCGAAGGACTTCGACAGCCCCTCGACCTTCACCTCGACACCGGTCACCCGCCGCCTCCTTGCGCCTGCTCCGAAGTCAACGCACCGCCTGGGCGGGGGCGCACGCGAGCCGGTGGGCCCGGCGTGGCCCCGACCGGTGCTGATCGATCAACGAGGCGGGCGCCCGTCGGTTACTTCCAGGTAGGCGAAAGGGCGCGTTCGATACCACACCGTAATTTATGTTATGGCGACTCTGCGTCGGAGAGTGACGACGAGGAGTAGGCGCCACCCGCACGACATTGGGCCGTCCCGCCGAACCGGTTGCACCGTGCGGACGGTCACACTCTGCTCAGACCAAGATCGATAACGAGAGCGTTGCGCGGCATGGACACCACCCGAACGGCGGCGTCACGCCGGTCCGGGCAGGCCCACTCCGGCGTGCTGCATGATCATGGCCTGGTAGTCGTCGAACAGCTCCCGGAGCAACGCCGGGTCACGCGGGGAACACGTCTGCTGGAACCCGGCGAGAATGGACAGTCCGAGGACCGCGAGCCGGCCGGCGACCTCCTGGTCGCCGACCACGCCGGCGATGACCTGCTCGACCGCCATCCGCCGCTGGGCGTCGACGCGGCGCTGGGACCGCCCGACCTCGGGGTCCATCGAGGACCAGGCCCGGATCGCCGCCTCCGAGTCGTGCGGCAGCTCGACGGTCAGCCGCTTGAGCACGACCATCCGCTCCACCGGGTCGGTCGTGGCGCGCGCCATCTCGACCACCCGCGAGGTCTGCTCGGCCTCCCAGTACTGCAGCAGGGCGCGCACGAAGCCCGCCCAGCTGCCGAAGTGGTGGTAGAAGGACCCGCTGGTCACGCCGAGGGCGCGGCACAGCGGGCCGATCTTGAGCCCGGCCGCGCCGTCGCGCGCGAGGATCGTCATCGCCGCGCCGAAGTACTGCTCGGCGGCGATCTGGCGCCCGGATCTCCTCGGCACTGCCACCACTTCCCCGTCCCGCGGCGCGGGTAGTCGTTCAGACGCCCGGACGGTACCGGTCGCGCAGCTCCCGCTTCACCAGTTTGCCGGTCGGAGTGCGCGGAAGCTCGTCGACGAAGTCCACCGAGCGTGGGGTCTTGTAGCCGGCGATCCGCTCGCGGACGTAGGCGATCAGCGTGTCCGCCAGGCCCGGTCCGGGGTCCACACCGGGCGCGACCTGCACGACGGCCTTCACCGACTCCCCCATCTCCGGGTCCGGCACACCGATCACGGCGACGTCGTGCACGGACGGGTGCAGGGTCAGGACGTTCTCGATCTCCTGCGGGTAGATGTTCACCCCGCCCGAGATGATCATGAAGGACTTGCGGTCGGTCAGGAACAGGAAGCCGTCGTCGTCGACGTAGCCCAGGTCGCCGGTCGTGGTCCAGGCCGGGTGCTCCGGGTGCTGCGCCTGCGCCGTCTTCTCCGGGTCGTTGTGGTAGACGAACGGCAGCTCGTCGCGCTCGAAGTAGACGGTCCCGACCTCGCCGGGCGGCTGCACCTTGCCGTCGTCGTCGCAGATCCGGACGTCGCCCAGGACCCCGCCGCGCCCGACCGACCCGGGACGGGCCAGCCACTGCTCGGAGTCGATGAACGTGATGCCGTTGCCCTCGGTCGAGGAGTAGTACTCGTACAGGACCGGGCCCCACCAGTCGATCATCGCCTGCTTGACCTCGACGGGGCACGGCGCGGCGGCGTGCACGGCCACCCGCAGCGACGACACGTCGTAGCGGGCGCGGACGTCGTCGGGGAGCTTGAGCATCCGGACGAGCATCGTCGGCACCCACTGGCTGTGCGTGACCCGGAACCGCTCGATGGTCGCCAGCGCGCCCTCGGCGTCGAACCTCCCCATCACCACGACCGTGCCGCCCAGTGCCTGCACGACACCGCCGAAGCGCAGCGGCGCGGCGTGGTAGAGCGGGGCCGGGGACAGGTAGACGGTGTCGGCGCCGAACCCGTACATCGCCCCGAACACCGCGACGTAGGGGTCGCCCGGCTCGTGCACCTGACGTTCGGGCAGCGGCGGGCGGATCCCCTTCGGACGTCCGGTGGTCCCCGAGGAGTAGAGCATGTCGCCGCCGCGCGGCTGGTCCTCCGGCGCCTGCGCGGGGTGCCGTCCCAGCTCGGTCGCCAGGTCGAGGTGCCCGGTCACCTCGCCACCGAACGCGAGCCGCAGCGTCACCGTCGGCGTGACGTCCGCGACGGCGACGGCGAGGTCGGCCTTCGACGCCGAGACCACGACGGCGCGGGCGCCGCAGTCGTCGACGATGTAGGCGGCCTCGTCCGCGGAGAGGTGGTGGTTCACCGCGGTGACGTAGAGACCCGAGCGCAGCGCGGCCCAGTAGACGACGAAGCAGCGGATGTCGTTGTCCGAGAGCAGGGCGACGCTGTCGCCGCGGCGCAGACCGGCCTCGCGCAGCACCGCGGCCAGGCGCACCGAGTCGGCTTCGAGCTCGGCGTAGGTGAGCGTCTCGCCGGTCTCGGCCATGATCACCGCCGCCTTGTCCGGCGTGGTGACGGCGTGGGCACCCGGGTACATGGGTGGTTCCTCTCCAGGGGTGGGGGCGGGCCGGTCAGAAGAAGCGGCGCAGCAGCTTCTCGGTCGCGGCGGTGTAGGGCGGGTAGATGAAGCCGGGGTCCGGGCGGGTCGGCTTGGTCAGCACCGAGCGCCGGTGCGAGAACGTCTCGAACCCGAACCACCCGTGGTAGGCGCCCATCCCGCTGCGTCCGACACCGCCGAAGGGCAGCTGCGGCACCAGCACGTGGAACATCAGGTGGTTGACGACCGTCGCCCCGGCCGGGACCTCGCGGGTCACCCGGGCCACGGTCTCCTTCGACCGGCTGAACACGTACGCGGCCAGCGGCTTCGGCCCGGAGTTGACGTGCGCGATCGCGGCCTCGAGGTTCTCCACCGTGACCACGGGCAGGATCGGCCCGAAGATCTCCTCGCGCATCAGCCGCGAGCCCGGGTCGGGGTCGACCACGATCGTCGGCTCGCCGGTGCGCGCCTCCGGGTCGAACGTCCCGCCGGCCGCGACCGTGCCGCCGCAGTCGGTCAGCAGCCCGGCCAGCCGGGTCGCCTGCCGGGAGTCGACGACGCGCAGGCCGCCGGTGGCACCACCGCGGAACTTCCGTGTCGCCTCCGCGACGGCGGCCACGAGCCGGTCCCGCACCGCGGCGTCGACCAGCAGGTAGTCCGGCGCGACGCAGGTCTGGCCGGAGTTCATCAGCTTCGTCCAGGCGATCCGGCGCGCGGCCACCTCGACGTCGGCGTCCGCCGCGACGATCACCGGGCTCTTGCCGCCGAGCTCGAGGGTGACCGGGGTCAGGTGCGGCGCGGCCGCGGCCATCACCTTCGCCCCGACCTCCGGGCTGCCGGTGAAGAACACGTGGTCCAGGCCCTGGGCCAGGAGCGCCTGCGTCTCCTCCGGGCCACCGGTGACGACCGAGACCGCGTCCGGGTCGAGGTACTGCGGCAACAGCTGGACGAGCAGCTCGGCGATCGCCGGCGCGTACTCCGACGGCTTGACGACGGCGCAGTTGCCCGCGGCGAACGCCGCGACCAGGGGCGAGAGCGTCAGGTAGGCCGGGTAGTTCCACGGCCCGATCACCAGCACGACGCCGAGCGGCTCGTACTCGTAGCGCGCACGTCCGGGCTGGACCGACAGCGGCAGGCCCACGCGGCGCGGCTTCATCCAGCGCGCGAGGTGCTTGCGGGCGTACACCGACTCCGCGGTGGTCGGCGCGAGGTCGGCCAGCCAGGCGTCGACGGCCGGGCGTCCGAGGTCCGAGGCCAGCGCCTCGGCGAACTCGGACTCGCGCTCGACGAGCATCCGCTCCAGCCCGCGCAGCTGGACCACCCGCCACGACCGGTCCCGGGTACGGCCGCCGGCGAACGTCGCGCGCAGGCGGGCGACCTCGGCCGACGGGTCCACGGCCCCGGTGCCCGGTGCACCCTCCGTGCCGGTCACGGTTGCGGTCATCGACGACTCCGTCCCTCGATCTGTTGGCAGTAACGTAATTTATGTTACGTTCCGCTGGCAAGCACGCATCGATCGACGTGGAGGGTGACGTGGCCGGGTTCTCCGACGAGGACGAGCTGTACCGCTACATCGGGGGGATCTTCGAGACCGCACTGGCGGATCCGGAGCTGGAGCCGAAGCTCAGGGCGACCGGTCTGGTGCTGCGCCAGCAGTGCACCGAGCCGGACAGCGCACTGATCATCGACCTGGCCGGCGGCAAGGTCTGGAAGGGCTCCGACCCCGGCGCCCCCGACGCCGCGGCGACGATGACGATGTCCACCGAGACCGCCAACGCCTACTGGCAGGGCAAGGTCAACCTGACGTTCGCCATGGCCAAGGGCAAGGTGAAGGTCGACGGCACGGTCACCAAGCTGCTCCAGCTCGCCCCGCTGTCGAAGCGGCTGTTCCCGGTCTACGTCGAGCGGCTCAAGGCCGACGGTCGCGAGGACCTGGTGGTCGCGTGAGTCGCCGCATCCTCGTCACGGGTGCGGCGTCGGGCATCGGCGACGAGGTCACCCGCCGGTTCGTCGACGCCGGTGACGAGGTCACTTCGCTCGACCTCAAGGACCCGAGCGTCACCGTCGCCCGGCACGTCCACTGCGACCTGTCCGACCCGGCGTCGATCGAGCAGGCCGTGGCCGCGCTCGACGGCACCTACGACGTGCTGTGCAACGTGGCCGGCGTGCCCGGCACCGCACCGTCGGAGGTCGTGCTGAAGGTCAACCTGCTCGGTCTGCGGCAGCTGACCGAGTCGGTCGTGGAGCAGATCGCCGAGGGCGGGGCGATCGTCAACGTCGCCTCGATCGCCGGCTTCGGCTGGCCGAAGCGCCTGGACACGATCCGCGAGCTGCTGGCCACCGACACGTTCGACGAGGGCCTGGCCTGGTTCGCGGAGAACCCCCAGGAGGGCAACACCTACAACTTCGCCAAGGAGGCCCTCACCGTCTACACGATGCTGATGGCCCCCGTGTTCTGGGAGTCCGGGGTGCGGATGAACGCCGTCTCCCCCGGCCCGGTGGACACCCCGATCCTCACCGACTTCGAGGAGTCGATGGGCAAGGAGACCCTGGACGCGCTCTCGACGTTCATCGGCCGGCACGCGACCCCGGCCGACATCGCGGGACCCGTCCTGTTCCTCGCCGGCCCGGACTCCGGTTGGATCAACGGGCACAACATCGTCGTCGACGGCGGCATCAGCGGGGCCGTGAACTCCGGCATGGTGCCGCCGCCCGAGATCTGAGCTCCCCACCACGAGATTTCACCGTAGAGATCCGACAAGGAGGCCCGGACGTGACCGCCGCCGAGGAACGCACGCACGATCCGATCGACATCTCCAGCTTCGCCTTCTGGGCACTGCCGCCGGACGAGCGCGAGAAGTCCTTCGCCGAGCTGCGCCGGGACCGCCCGCTGTCCTGGCACCGCCCGGCCGAGACCGACCTGCTGCCGAACCCGGACGACCCGGGTTTCTGGGCGGTCGTCAAGCACGCCGACATCGTGGCCGTGAGCCGCGACGCCGAGACGTTCGGCTCCGGGCAGGAGTACGGCGGCGTGATGCTCGAGGACGTCCCCGAGGACGTGCTCGAGGCCGCGCACTCGATCCTCGCGATGGACGCACCCCGGCACAACAAGTCGCGCCGGGTGATCAGCTCGGTGTTCACACCGAAGCGGGTCCGTCAGATCGAGGAGCAGATCCGGGAGCAGGCCCGGAGCATCGTCGACGACCTGGTCTCGACGCCCGGGGAGACGGACTTCGTCACCGCCGTCTCCGCGCGCCTGCCGATGTGGACGATCTCGCAGATGATCGGCATCCCGCAGGAGAAGCGCCAGGAGGTCGCCGACGCCGCCAACGCCATGGTCGGCTGGAACGACCCGGACTACGTCGGCGACGGCGACGCGATGAGCGTGCTGCTCAACGCGCTGATGACGCTGCACACCGCGTCGTTCGAGCTGTCGGCCGCGCGGCGCGAGGAGCCGGCCGACGACCTGATGACGGCGCTGGTGCAGGCCGAGGTCGAGGGGGTGGCGCTCACCGACGAGGAGATCGCGGCGTTCTTCGTGCTGCTCTGCGTGGCCGGCAACGACACCACCCGCCAGACCGCGAGCCATGCGATCCTCGCGCTGGACCGCAACCCGGAGCAGAAGCAGCGGCTGATCGAGGACTTCGACGGCCGGATCGGCGGCGCCGTGGACGAGTTCGTCCGCTGGGCGAGCCCGGTGCTCACGTTCCGCCGCACCGCCCGCAAGGACGGCGAGATCCGCGGCCAGAAGATCGCCGAGGGCGAGAAGGTCGTGATGTTCTACCACTCGGGCAACCGGGACGACGAGGTGTTCGACGCGCCGGAGGTCTTCGACATCTCCCGCGAGTCGAACCCGCAGATCGGCTTCGGCGGCGGCGGCCCGCACTTCTGCCTGGGCAGCCACCTCGCCCGGATGCAGCTCAGCTCGCTGTTCGGTGAGCTGCTCACCCGCGTGCCGGACCTGGCCGTCGGCGAGCCGGAGTGGCTGGCCGGCAACTTCATCAACGGCATCAAGCGCCTGCCGGTGACCGTCCCGGAGGCGACGTCGTGAAGCTCGGGCTGGCCCTGGGGTACTGGGGCGCCGGCCCGCCCCCGGGCACCGACGAGCAGGTCGCCGCGGCCGAGGACCTCGGCTTCGACTCGATGTGGACGGCCGAGGCCTACGGCTCGGACGCGTTCACGCCGCTCGCCTGGTACGGCTCGCGGACGACGCGGATGCGGCTGGGCACGTCGGTGGTGCAGATGTCGGCGCGCACGCCGACGGCCACCGCGATGGCTGCGATGACCCTCGACCACCTCACCGGTGGACGGGTCGCGCTGGGCATCGGCGCGTCCGGCCCGCAGGTGGTGGAGGGCTGGTACGGCCAGCCCTACCCGAAGCCGCTGGCCCGGACCCGGGAGTACGTGGGCATCCTGCGGGACACGATCGCGCGGGAGAAGGCGCACTCCGACGGGCCCTACTACCCGATCCCGTACACCGGCGGGGCGGGGCTGCCGTCGTCGGGCCTGGGCAAGCCGCTGCGCTCGACGCTGCACCCCTACCGCACCGACCTGCCGATCCTGCTCGCCGCGGAGGGCCCGAAGAACGTCGCGCTCGCCGCGGAGATCGCCGACGGCTGGCAGCCGCTGTTCTACGCGCCGCGCCACGACGCGCACTACCGCGAGTCGCTCGAGACCGGGTTCACCGCCCGCGGCGGCCGTCCGGAGGACTTCGACGTGGTGTGCATGGTGCAGGTCGTGGTGGACGACGACGTGGAGGCCGCGGCGAACCGGGTCCGCCCGATGCTCGCGCTCTACATCGGCGGCATGGGCGCCAAGGGCGCGAACTTCCACTACGAGGTCTTCGCGCGGATGGGCTACGAGACCGAGTGCCAGAAGATCCAGGAGCTCTACCTGGCCGGGCGCAAGGACGAGGCGATCGCCGCCGTCCCGCTGTCCATGGTGGAGCAGGTCGCGCTCGTCGGGCCGAAGGCGAAGATCGCCGAGGAGCTGCCGGACTTCCGGGACTCGCTGATCACGACGATGGTCGTCAGCGGCAGCCCGGAGCACCTGCGCACGATCGCCGACCTGGTCGGTTAGCTCGCATCCCGGTCTGCCCGATGCACCGGGCAGACCGGGAACGTGCCCAGCTCGCGGACGTCGTAGCCGCCGGGGTAGCTGCGGATGTTCGGCGAGTCCCGGACCAGGACCGGTTCGGTGCGCACCGGCATCCGCCGCACGACCGCGGCGCGGGCGTGCATCACCGCCGACGCGGCGGCGCGGACCGCGCGCGGCGGGACCCGGTAACCCAGCGCCGCCAGCAGGGGCGTGTCCATCAGCGACCGGACGAACGTCCGCGTCACCGCGCGCGGGGCCCGGTCGTTCGGGGTGAACGTCGTCGCCAGCTCCAGGGTCGCGTCGGCGACGGCGCGCCCACCGGTGTCGAACCCGAAGTGCCGCGCCTCGTAGGCGTCCTGCAGGTCGGCGAACTCCCGCCACGTCACCGGGATGTCGCGGATCCCCATGTGCCGGCCGAGCTCGCGGTAGTAGTTCGCGGCCGCCACCCGCTCGTTCTCGGTGAGCGGGCGCCAGCCCCAGCGCTCGATCCAGCGGATCGGGACGACCACGAACGTGGCCAGCACGTAGCGCATGTCGTCGTTCGAGATGTCGTAGCTGCGGTGCATCCGGTTCATCCGCCGGATCGCGGCCAGACCTTCGCCCTCGAAACCGTGCTCGACCACCGACTCCAGGATCAGCGTGGTGTCGTCGTAGCGCTTCTGGGTCGCGGCCGTGAACTCCCCGGTCTCGCCCAGGAGCGCACCGATCGAGGGCACGGCGTAGGTGCGGAACAGCGCCAGGCTCAGCGCCTGCGTGACGTCCCACGGGAACTCCAGCCCCGCGGTCATCCGGTAGATCTCGAGGAACTCCGTCGCCGGGTCCATCGCCTCGATCTCGCGCCGCCGGTCGTACCGGTCCGCCCGCACCATCGCCGTCCCCCTCCTCGCGTTCCCGGCCTCAGCCGGCTGCCGCGGCGACGAGCTCGCGCTGGTCCTCGGCGTGGAACTGCTCCTCGAGCGCCTCGGGCTCGGCGTCCACGTCGATCACGAACAGGTCCGCGCCGCGGGCGGACTCGATCGCGCCGAGACGCCGTCCGAGCTTGTCCATCGCGTACTCGGCCAGCTCGTTGATGTCGATGTCGAAGGGCACCCGCCCCTCCGGGAAACGGTCCACCGTTCCCGTGACGACGCCCATCGCGGGCACCATCAGCTCCTGCATCCGCTCGTCGACGACGTCGTAGAGGCCGTCGTCCGCGGCGACGTGGCGGCGGCAGGTGAACGTCCCCCACGCCATGTGGCGGCGCTCGTCGTCACCGATGTGCTTGATGACCTGCTGCAGCCCGGGCAGGATGCCGCGCTCGGCGCAGATCTTGTGCCAGGCGAAGTAGCCGGTGAGCGCGAGCGTGCCCTCGACGATGTGGTTGTAGGTCACCGACGCCCGGATCTGGTTGCGCGGCGACGGGTCGTCACCGAGCGCGTAGAGGCTCTCCGGCAGCGCCTCGGTGAAGATCTCCATGTAGTGCTCGTTGTGCTCGATGTACTCGTGGAGATCGCTCGTCATGCCGACGGCGTCGAACCAGAGCCGGAAGGCCTGGGTGTGCTTGGCCTCCTCGAACACGAACTGGGTCAGGTACATCTCGTCGGCGAAGCGGCCCTCGGCGGCCATCGCGGCGACGAACGGCTGCAGGTCCTGGGTCACCGACTCCTCGCCGGCCAGGAACTGCGCGGCCAGCGCGCAGCACTGCCACCGCTCGTCGTCGGTCATCGCGGCGAAGTCGGCGGCGTCCTGGGTGAAGTCGATGTCGGCCGGGTTCCAGTGCTTCGCGTTGCCCTTGGCGAACAAGCGCAGCGGGAACGAGTCCTGCTTCAGCCCGCCTCCGGAGAGGCTGGCGAACCCGTCGCGCTTGCCGTGCTCGATCGTCCGCTTCGTCGCCGTCACGTCGCTGGCTCCCTTGCCGTCGGTGGTGGTGCGGTGCGTCGTTCCTACTGGTACCGGATCAGGCCCCGGATGTTGCGGCCCGCCCGCACGTCCTCGTAACCCTCGTTCACCTGGTCGAGGGTGTACTCCTTGGTGATCAGCTCGCGGAGCTTGAGCTGGCCCAGGTTGTGCATCTCCAGCAGGCGCGGGACGTCGTGCTGGGCGGCGGAGCTGCCGAACAGGGCGCCGCGGATCTGCTTCTCGTAGAGCGTGAGCTCCAGCAGCGACAGCGACGCCGTGTCCTCCTCGGCGTGCCCGAGCGCGGTGACCACGACCCGTCCGCCCTTGCCGACGAGCTGCAGCGCAGGCTGCAGGTCCGCGCCCTCGGCGACGCCGGTGCACAGGATCGCGGCGTCGGCGAGCTGCCCGCGGGTCAGCTCGCTGACGAGCTCCCACGCCTCGTCGATGCTCGCGGCCACGTGCGTCGCACCGAGGGTCAGCGCCTGCTCGCGCTTGAACTCCACCGGGTCGACGGCGACGACGTAGCGGCACCCGGCGACCCGGGCGCCCTGCACCGCGTTCGCGCCGATCCCGCCGACACCGATCACGACGGCCGAGTCGCCGGCGCGCAGGCCGGCCGACCGCACGGCCGAGCCGAAACCGGTCGTCACGCCGCAGCCGACGAGCGCGGCGAGGTCCAGCGGGAAGCCCTCGTCGATCTTCACGACGGACTTCACCGGGACGACGGTGTGCCGGGCGAACGTGCCGAGCAGGCACATCTGGCCGACGTCCTCACCGCGGGCGTGGAAGCGGTAGGTCCCGTCGAGCTGCGGGCCCAGGGTGGCGCCTGCGCCGTCGTTGCACAGGTTGGGCAGCCCGCGGGCGCAGTACGGGCAGCGCCCGCAGCTGGGCAGGAACGTCATCACGACCGGGTCGCCGACGGCCACCTCGGTCACCCCGGGCCCGATCTCGATGACCCTGCCGGCGCCCTCGTGCCCACCGACCATCGGGTACGCGACGGGCAGGTCACCGGTGACCATGTGCTCGTCGGAGTGGCACAGACCCGATGCTGTCAGTTCGACGAGAACCTCACCGGCGTTCGGGGCGTCGAGCTCGACCTCCTCGACCTCCCACTTGCCACCCGGTTCCCAGAGCACCGCCGCAGTCGTCCGCATGGGACCGATCATGACCCACGCCACCCGCGACCCGAACGGGTCACCCGAGCCGCTCCTGGCCCCCGGGTGCCAGCTCAGGCGGCGGGGAGGGGCAGCTCCAGGTGGGCGGTCAGGCCGCCGCCGTCGCGGGGCTGCAGGCTCAGCTCCCCGTCCATCGCGGTGGCCAGCGCCTCGGCGATCCACAGGCCCAGTCCCGCGGTGCCGCGCCGCTCCCCCAGCGCGACGCCCTTCGCGGTGACGACACCCTCCTGCCCCTGCGGCAGCCCCGGCCCCCGGTCGCGGATGTCCGCGACCAGGACGCCGCCGGCGTGACGCAGCTCCAGCTCGACCGGCTCGTCGCCGCTGTGCCGGGCCGCGTTCTCGGCCAGGTTCGTCAGCAGCCGGCGCAGGCGCTGCGGGTCGCAGCGGACCGACGCCTCCGGCGGGTCGACGACGGCGCGGCGCCGGTGCCCCTCGACGCCCGCCGCGTCGAGCACCCCGTCGGCCAGCTCGGCGAGCACGACCCGGCGCGGCCGGACCCGGCCGAGCGGGCTGCCCGCGGAGACGGCGAGGTCGGCCAGCCCGTCGAGCATGTCCTGCAGGTGCACGGCGTGGTCGGCGAGCAGGCGGGTCGCGGTGCGCCGGGAGTCCTCGGACAACCGGTCCGCCGCCAGGTCCGACGTCAGCGCGGTCAGCGAGGCGACCGGGGTGCGGAACTCGTGCAGCACCACCCGCGCGCCGTCCAGGCGGGCCTGGCCCTCGGAGACCAGACGGTCGCGCAGGGCCCGCTCGGACAGGTAGCGCTCGTGCTCGGTCTCGGCCCGGGCGCGGGACTCCGCGGTCGCCCGGAGCTGGCGTTCCAGCAGCCGCACCAGCACCCCGACCAGGACCGCGGTCGCGACCAGGAACCCGGTCCACCACAGACCCGTGAGCAGGCGCCGCTGGATCGTCACGGCCGGGTCGGAGCCGAGCAGCGCGGCCGCGGTGAACCCGATCCCGAGCGCGGCCGCCGCGAGCCGCCCGACGACCGGTCCGGTGCGCAGCGACGCGGCGATCACCACCAGCGGCAGCGCGCCGATCATCAGGCTGCCCACCCCGCCGGTCAGCGCGCACGCGCAGAGCGCCAGCAGACCGTCCACACCGGTCAGTACGGCCGGCGGGACCGGCAGGTGCCGCCGTGCGAGTCCGGCCGCGCCCAGCACCAGGGCGTAGACCAGGCCGCCCGCCACCAGCGCGACGGCGACGCCCAGCCGGTCCCCGGCCAGCCCGGGGTCGGCGACGAGCAGCGCGATCGCCGCGACGACGACACCCAGCCGCAGGACGACGGCGGTGCGCTCCTCCGAGGTGCGCTGGGGCCACTCGTCGGGGCGCACCCCGTCCCCGTCGGCCCCGTCGGCCCCACCCTCGATCATCGGCACTCCCCGCTGCTGACGTCGGTGATGCTGCGCCACACTAGGCTCGCGTCCGTGTCGGACGGTCAGCACGTCGTAGTCATCGTCGACGACCACGCCCTGTTCTCGCAGGGCCTCGCCCTGCTGCTGGAGTCCCGCGCCGGGGACACGTTCCGGGTGGCCGGGTCGGTCACCGCGGGCGAGGAGGCAGTCGCGCTCGTCGGGCGCCACCGTGCGGACATCGCGATCGTCGACCTGGCGCTGCCCCCGCTGGGCGGGGTGGAGACGATCCGCCGGATCCGCGCCGCCTACCCGGCGACCCGGGTGCTGGCCCTGTCCGGCACCGAGGACCTGGAGCTGGCCGCCGCCGCGCTGCGCGCCGGGGCGCACGGCTACCTGGGCAAGTCCGCCGACCCGGAGGTGCTGGTCGCGCCGCTGCTGGCCATCTCGGCCGGGGTCCGGGTGCTGCGCGCGGAGCTGCTCGACGCGCTGCTCGCCGACGCGGACCGCACCGGTGACGGCCTGCTGGACAAGCTCTCCGACCGCGACGTCGAGCTGTGGACGCTGCTGGCGAAGGGACTGGAGACCTCCGAGATCGCCCGCCCGCTGCTGGTCAGCGAGCGCACCGCGAAGCGCATGATCGCCTCGCTGCTGCACAAGCTGGGCGCGGCGAACCGGATCGAGGCCGCCGCCCTGGCCGGCCGGTGCGGGCTGCTCGACCCCGAGTGATCCGGCGACGGGTGACCCGGCGACGGGTGACCCGGTGATCGGCCCGGGCGGGCCAGGGGTGGCCCGATCGTGGACTGCTCCGGCGACGCCCCGCGCGGCAGACTCCCCCCGGGAGGCGGCCGGCGTGGGTCGTCGCCCGGGCGCGGGACGAGCGCAGGCGCAGGCGCACTTCGGAGGCACGAACCCATGGCACTGTTCACCGACGAGGCCGAGGTCTACACCTACCTCGGCGGGGTCTTCCGGATGGGCATGGAGGACGAGGCCCTGGTCGCCAAGCTCAAGCCGTCCGGTGTGGTGCTGCGGGTCGTCTACACCGACCCGGACGCGGTGATCACCGTGGACATGCCGAACGCCGAGCTGCACACCGGCGCGGGCGTCGGGCCGGACCCGAACGTCGAGCTGTTCATGACCGCCGACACCGGCAACCGGTTCTGGCTCGGCAAGGTCGTGCTGCCGGTCGCGCTGGCCAAGGGCGACGTCCGGGCCAAGGGTCCGGTCGCGAAGCTGCTCAAGGTGCTGCCGCTGGCCAAGCAGCTCTTCGGCCCGTACAAGAAGAGCCTGGAGCGCGACGGCCGCGAGGACCTCCTCCGTGCCTGATCATCCTTTCGGGTGACATCGGTACGTCCACCGAACCGAAGGTGATCAACTTCCGATTCTCGTGCGGGACCCGTTCCCGCCGTCATCGGAGGACGTATGAACCTGTGGTTGGACGTTCACATGTGGCACCCGCTGCGGGGCAACCTGCACCCGATCGCGGACGTGGAGTGCGAGACGCCCGAGCCGGCGCCGGCGAACCCCGCCGAGTGGCACGACTGGGCGGGTGACTGCCTGCGCGAGGTCGCGGACAAGGACAACTGGCAGAGCGGCCGCTACCACTTCACGATCCAGGAGCGCGACGACGCCGGACGCTCGGTGGACGAGCTCGCGCAGGGCTTCTGGGAGTGGGCCACCTGAGGCCCCTCCGAGCCCGGAGGCGACGGGCCGGTCGGTGTGACCGAACCCCTCGCCCTCGCGCGACCGCCCCCGTCCCACGTCGTCGTAGTGTCGCCACGAACGAGACGAGACGAAGGAGTTGTTGTCACGTGAGCAGAGGGAACGGGCCGCTCGCCGGTCTGCGCGTGCTGGAGCTGGCCGGGATCGGCCCCGGGCCGCACGCCGCGATGATCCTCGGGGACCTGGGCGCCGACGTCGTGCGCGTCGACCGCCCGTCCGGCGGTCTCAAGCTGGGGTCCGACGACGTCCCGGACCCGACGCTGCGCGGCCGCCGCTCGGTCACCGCGGACCTGAAGGACCCGGCCGGCAAGGAGACCGTGCTGCGCCTGGTCGAGCACGCCGACGTGCTGCTCGAGGGCTACCGCCCCGGCGTCACCGAGCGCCTCGGCGTCGGGCCGGAGGACTGCCACGCCCGGAACCCGAAGCTCGTCTACGGCCGGATGACCGGCTGGGGGCAGGACGGGCCGATGGCCAAGCGGGCCGGGCACGACATCAACTACATCTCGCTGACCGGTGCGCTGCACGCCATCGGCCGCGCCGGTGAGCGTCCGGTGCCGCCGCTGAACCTGGTCGGCGACTTCGGCGGCGGCTCGATGCTGCTGGTGATCGGCGTCGTCTCCGCGCTGTGGGAGGCGGAGCGCTCCGGACAGGGCCAGGTCGTCGACGCGGCCATGGTCGACGGGTCGTCGATCCTCGTGCAGATGGTCTGGGGCCTGCTCGGGCACCAGCGCTGGAACGACGAGCGCGGCACCAACCTGCTCGACGGGCACGCGCCGTTCTATGACACCTACACCTGCTCCGACGGCCGGCACGTCGCCGTCGGCGCGATCGAGCCGCAGTTCTACGCCCAGCTGCTGCAGGGTCTCGGGATCGACCCGGCCGACCTGCCCGAGCAGTTCGACACCACCCGCTGGGACGAGACGTCGAAGCGCTTCGCCGACGTGTTCGCCACCCGCAGCCGGGACGAGTGGGCCGAACAGTTCGACGGCACCGACGCCTGCGTCACCCCGGTGCTGGCCTTCGGTGAGGTCGCCGACCACCCGCACCTGGCCGCACGGTCGACGATCGTCACCTCCGACGGTGTGCCGCAGGCCGCCCCGGCGCCGCGGTTCTCCCGCACCGGCACCGAGGTCGCCGGACGCGGGACCGCCCCCGAGGACGTCGACTCCGTCCTGGCCGACTGGGCCTGAGCGGGCCCGCCGCGCACGACGAAGCCCCCGTCACCTCCGAGGAGGTGGCGGGGGCTTCGTGGTGTTCGAGCGCCGGGACTCAGGCCTGCTCGTCGACCAGAAGGTTGCGCGTGCGGTTCGGGTCCACCGGGATGCCGGGTCCGGTGGTCGTCGACACGGTGATCTTCTTGACGTAGCGGCCCTTGGCGGCCGACGGCTTGAGACGCAGGATCTCGTCCAGCGCGGCGCCGTAGTTCTCCACCAGCTTCTCGGTGTCGAACGAGGCCTTCCCGATGACCATGTGCAGGTTGGCCTGCTTGTCCACCCGGAAGTTGACCTTGCCGCCCTTGATCTCGTTGACCGCCTTCGTGACGTCGGGCGTCACGGTGCCGGTCTTCGGGTTCGGCATCAGGCCACGCGGGCCGAGGATGCGGGCGATCCGGCCGACCTTGGCCATCTGGTCCGGGGTGGCGATCGCGGCGTCGAAGTCGAGCCACCCACCCTGGATGCGCTCGATCAGGTCCTCGGCGCCCACGGCGTCGGCGCCGGCGGCCTCGGCCTCGGTGGCCTTGTCACCGGTGGCGAAGACGATCACCTTGGCGGTCTTGCCGGTACCGTGCGGCAGGTTCACGGTGCCGCGGACCATCTGGTCCGCGCGGCGCGGGTCGACGCCCAGGCGCATCGCCACCTCGACGGTGGAGTCGGTGTTCTTGCTGGAGGTCTCCTTGGCCAGGGTGGCCGCCTGGAGGGGGCTGTAGAGCTCGTCCGCGTCGATCTTCGCGGCGGCCTCGCGATAGGCCTTGCTGCGCTGTGCCATGTCTGTCCTCGTTCTCTGAAGGCCCTCACGGGCCCGAAGGTCAGGTCGTGGTCCGAGCCGCGCCCGGCTCTCCCACGCTCACTGGGTGCTGGTGGTGACGACTCAGCCGTCGACCGTGATGCCCATCGACCGGGCGGTCCCGGCGATGATCTTCGCGGCCTGGTCGATGTCGTTCGCGTTCAGGTCGCGCATCTTCGACTCGGCGATCTCGCGCACCTGGGCCATGGTCACCGAGGCGACCTTGGTCTTGTGCGGCTCGCCGGAGCCCTTCTGCACGCCGGCCGCCTTGAGCAGCAGCTTCGCCGCCGGCGGGGTCTTGAGCTCGAACGAGAACGAACGGTCCTCGTAGACCGAGATCTCGACCGGGACGACGTCGCCGCGCTGGGCCTCGGTCGCCGCGTTGTAGGCCTTGCAGAACTCCATGATGTTGACGCCGTGCTGACCGAGCGCGGGGCCGACCGGCGGCGCGGGGGTGGCCGCACCGGCCGAGATCTGGAGCTTGATGATCGCGGAGAGCTTCCGCTTCTTGGGTGGCATCTCGTGTTTCCTCGTGATCGATAGACGTGCACGCCGCAGCCTGCCTGCCACGGCCGTGACTTCTGGGGAGGGGAACTGCCCAGATTCTCCTGGCTAGATCTTGGAGACCTGGTTGAACCCCAGCTCGACGGGCGTCTCGCGACCGAAGATCGAGACGAGCACCTTGAGCTTCTGGGCGTCGAGGTTGACCTCGTTGATCGTCGCCGGGAGGGTCGCGAACGGCCCGTCCATGACGGTGACCGACTCGCCGACCTCGAAGTCGACCTCGACGGTGGTCGTGCCGCCGCCGGAGGACGCCGCCGCACCGCTGCGACCGGTCTCGGCGTCCTTCTTCGGCGCCTCGACCTTCGGCAGCAGGAACTTGAGGACCTCGTTGAGCGTCAGCGGCGACGGCTTCGACGTGGCACCGACGAAGCCGGTGACGCCGGGGGTGTTGCGCACTGCGCCCCAGGACTGGTCGTTGAGCTCCATCCGGACCAGGATGTAGCCGGGCAGCACCTTGCGCTGCACCCGCTTGCGCTGGCCGTTCTTGATCTCGGTGACCTCCTCGGTGGGCACCTCGACCTGGAAGATGAAGTCCTCGACGTCCAGGGTCTGGGCCCGGGTCTCGAGGTTGGACTTCACCTTGTTCTCGTATCCGGCGTAGGAGTGCACGACGTACCAGTCGCCGGGTGCGCGCCGCAGTGCGGTGCGCATCTCCTCGACCGGGTCGACCTCCTCCTCGGGCTCGGCCTCGCCGTCGGCCTCGACGGCCTCGGCGTCCGCACCCTCGGTGGTGTCGTCGTCGGATTCGTCGTCGCCGGATTCGTCGTCGCCCGAGTCCTCGCCGGAGTCGGACTCGTCGGTCAGCGTCTCCGCCGCCGCGCCCGGGGTCTCGACGTCGTCGGGGTCGGTGTACTCGTCGGACACCGCGTCCTCGCCGTGCGCGGCCTCCACGTCGGCGTCCTGGACGGACTGCTCGGGAAGGTCGTCGCTGCTCGCGGGGACGGCGTCGATCGCCGCCTCGTTCGCGGCGTCGACGTCGCGGTCGGTCGTGTCGACGTCGACCTCACGGTCGGTGTCGGTCAGCCCGGGGCCGCCGTCTGGGGAGGTCACGTACTTCTCGCTTCCTTCGTCGGTGTCGTGCTCGTCACCGCATCGCTGTGGTCGGTGCCGCCGGCTAGTTGCCGAACAGCAGCGCGACGCCTTCCGCGAACAGTGTGTCCAGCGCGAACACCAGGGCCACCATGAACGACACGAAGACCAGCACGGCGATCGTGTAGGTCACCATCTGCGAACGCGTGGGCCAGATGACCTTGCGCAGCTCGGCGACGACCTCGCGCAGGAACCGCACGAGACGGGCGACGATCGACCCCTTCTCCGCGGTCGCCGTGGCGCCGCGGGCCGGGGTGGCCCGGCCCTTGCCCGAGGTGGAGGCACCGTCGGACGACGCTGCGGACCGCCGCCCACGACGGTCGGCGGCGGTGCTCGGGCGTTCCTGCCCCGACCGCTCCGAATCGCGCTCGTCGCTCACGTTGTCCTCTCACCCGGGGCGGACGCGGGGCGCCCGTCCTCGGTTCACGTCGTCTCGCCCGTGTTCACCGTGTCGTGCTGTTGCCGCTGGTGTCCCAGCTGTCTGCCGCGTAGTGGCAGGGGTGACAGGACTTGAACCTGCAACCTGCGGTTTTGGAGACCGCTGCTCTGCCAATTGAGCTACACCCCTACGTGTCCCACACCGTCGAGAACGATCACGACGGACGCGGGACGGGCGCACCGAGAACCACCGGTGCACCCGGCCAGTCGAGTGTACGGCACCGGTGTCGGGGGCCCGACAACGCGCCCCCGATCACGGGTCCGCACACCGGTGCGCGGGGCCCGGGAGCACCCGGGCCCCGCGCGTCACTACTTGTCGGTGTCGGCCAGGTCGGCGAGTGCGGAGGCACGCTTGGCGTACTTCCACGACGCGAGGTCGCCGACGGTCTTGATGCCGAGCGCGGCGAGCTGCTCGTCGTGCTTCTCGGTGAGCCCCTCGAGCGCCGACGGCGGGGCCTGCAGGATCTCCGCGGCCGTCTTGTCTTCCCAGGCCTTGTCCACGAGCTTGCCGAACTTCACGCCGTGCTCCTCTCCGGTAACGGGTTGTGCCGCGGGCGAGCATCGACCCGGGGCCCCCGGCGGGCAAGCGGGACGCGCCGGGGAGCGGCGGCCGGGCCGTCGGGAACGTTCGGCGGGGTGAACGGTGATCGCCCCCCGGCAGGGGGCACGGCCGCTCAGGAGGGGAGGACGACCTCGGCCCGGGCGCGCCCGAGAACCGTCTTGCCGTCGAAGCGCGCCGCGAGGTCCACGGTCGCGATCCGCACGCCGTCGTCGTCGCGGACGTCGGAAACCTTCCCGGAGAGCTCGACCAGGGCGCCGGTGTCGTCGTCCGGGACGACGACGGGGCGCGTGAAGCGGGTGCCGTAGCTGCGCACCGACGACGGGTCGCCGGTCCAGGAGGTGAGCAGGCGCCCGGCCAGGGCCATCGTCAGCATCCCGTGCGCGATCACGCCGGGCAGGCCCGCGCCGGTCGCGACGCGGTCGCTCCAGTGGATCGGGTTGAGGTCACCGGACGCACCGGCGTAGCGGACCAGGTCGGCCCGGGTCAGATGCACCTGCAGCGGGGGAAGCTCGTCCCCTGCGGCGGCTCCGGACGCGCTCATTCCGCAGCCTCCCCGGCCTGGGTGACCAGCAGGGCGTGCGTCGTGGCCACCGGTTCGCCGTCGGCGTCGGCGACCTCGCAGCGCAGCGTCAGCATGTGGTTGCTGGCGCGGGTACGCAGCTCGTCGACGTGCACGACCGTGGTCAGCTCGTCGCCGGCCACGATCGGCCGGGTGAACGCGATGCGCTGGTCGCCGTGGACCATGCGTGTGTAGTCCCAGTCGAACGCGGGATCGCGCAGGAACGCCTCGATCACCGGCATCGTGAAGCAGACGGTGAACGTCGGCGGGGCGACGAGGTCGCGGTGCCCGGCGGCACGGGCGGCCTCGACGTCGTTCGACACCGCGGAGTCGTCACCGATCGCGGCGGCGAACTCACGGATCTTCTCCCGGCCGACCTGGTACGGGCTGGCGGGCTCGAGAGCCCGGCCGACCCAGGACGCGTCGGGCACGTGCGGTACCGGCTTTCGCTACGAGAGCGGCGTCAGCGGGTCTCGCGGTGGGCGCGGTGCGTCCCACAGTTCGAGCAGAACTTCTTGACCTCGAGGCGGTCGGGGTCGTTGCGCCGGTTCTTCTTGGTGATGTAGTTCCGGTGCTTGCACTCCTCGCAGGCCAGAGTGATCTTCGGCCGAACGTCTGTGGCCTTGGCCATCGCGGGTGCCTCCCAGCAGGTACTTCGTGACTTCGTCGGTGTGGTAGCGGTGGCCGGACTTGAACCGGCGACACAACGATTATGAGCCGTTTGCTCTACCACCTGAGCTACACCGCCATGCGAAGTGCGTCACGATCGACTTCGGACGACGCTTCGGCAGAGCCCCCTTACGGAATCGAACCGTAGACCTTCTCCTTACCATGGAGACGCTCTGCCGACTGAGCTAAGGGGGCGGCAGAGTCGCACCCGGGAGCTGCACTCGATCTCCCAAGCGGACCTGAATAACTCTACACACCGGTTCCGCGGTCCCGATAAGGGGTTCCGGTTACGGTGTCCGCCCTGGTCAGGGCCCGCGCCGTGGCCTTGCCCGACGCGGGCCCGGAGCGATCACCAGGACGACTTCGTGACCCCGGGCAGCATGCCGGCGTGCGCGAGCTCGCGCAGCCGGACCCGCGAGACGCCGAACTTGCGCAGGTGCCCGCGCGGGCGGCCGTCGGTGGAGTCCCGGTTGCGGATCCGGGTGCGGCTGGCGTCGCGCGGCTGCCGTCGCAGCTCGGCGGCCGCGGCGGCGCGCTCGTCGTCGGTGCTCGACGGTCGGGCGAGCACCGCCTTGAGCTCGGCCCGGCGCTGGGCGTAGCGGGCCGCGACGACCTTGCGCCGCTCGTTGGCCGCGATCTTGGCCTTGGTCGCCATCAGACCTTCCCTCCGGCCGCCCGGATCCGGGCCACGGCGGCCGTGACACCGATCCGGTCCACGGTCCTGATCCCCTTAGTCGACAGGCGCAGCCGCACCCACCGGTTCTCCTCGGCCAGCCAGAAGCGCTTCTGCTGGACGTTCGGGTCGAACCGGCGCGACGTGCGGCGGTGTGAGTGGGACACGTTCTTGCCGAACCCGGGCTCCCGCCCGGTCAGCTGACAACGGCGTGACATCGGCTCACCCCCGTCCGGAGTGCGGGTACGGGAGCAGCGCCATCTCGCGGGCGTTGCGGATCGCGACCGCGACCCGGCGCTGCTGCTGGCCGGTCAGCCCGGTCACGCGGCGGGCGCGGATCTTGCCGCGGTCGGAGATGAACGTGCGCAGCAGCGCGGTGTCCTTCCAGTCCACCTCGGTGATCCCGCGGGTGTGCAGCGGGTTGGCCTTGCGCCGGGGGGTGCGCTCGGCCTTGCGGTTGGGCGGCATTCCTACCTCTCCTCCCGGAAGTCGACGTGCTGCCGGATCTTCGGGTCGTACTTGCGCAGGACCAGGCGGTCCGGGTCGTTGCGCCGGTTCTTGCGGGTCACGTAGGTGGTCCCGGTACCCGCCGTCGACCGCATCTTCACGATCGGGCGGACGTCGGTGGTGCGTGCCACGTGGCCCCTCCTCTCAACACGACATTCATTTTCGTTTAGCCTACACCGGTACCCACCACTCCCCGCCGGAGGCAGCGATGACCGACCAGAGCCCGCGACCGGGCTCCTCCGACCGGCCCGACGACCGGTCCCACGACCACCCCCGCGACGCAGGACGCACCGAGCTCGTCGTCCTGGGCGGGATGGCCCGGGAGGGCGTCGAGGCGACGATCCGGCGCATCCGGGAGCGCGACCCGTCGGTGGTCGTGCTGCACCACGACATGCGTGACCTGCGACGGGGCCGGGTGCACCGGCGCCTGCGCGACGCCGGCCAGGACGAGCACACGGTCCTGGAGCTGGCACACGGCTGTGTCAGCTGCACGGTGCGCGAGGACGTCCTGCCCACGATCGCCGCACTCGCCGGGACGGTCCGGCGGATCGTGCTGCACCTGGACCCCGGGCTGGAGCCGGAGCCGGTGTGCTGGGCGTTGAACTCGGTCCTGCTCGGCCCGGACGGCGAGCCGCACCGGCCGGCCGTCACCGACCTGGTGGACCTGCGCGGCGTCGTCACCGTCCTGGACCCGACACGGTGGCTCGACGACGCCACCGGCGACGACACGCTGCCCGAACGCGGGCTGAGCACGCTGCCCGACGACGAGCGCACCGTCGCCCAGGTCGCGGTCGGGCAGGCGGAGTTCGCCGACCTGATCGTCACCGTCCCGCCGCCCGGCCCCCCGTCCAGCGACACCGACGTGTGGGAGCTCGCCCGGACCTCCGCCGTCCTGGACCGCCTGACACCGCTCGCCCCGCGGCTGCGCCTGACCGATGTCGACGACCGCGTGTTCTGCGGCGACCTGCCCGACGGCGCCCGGCGGGGAATCCCGAGCGGGGTGCACGACCCGCTGCTGCGCGGCGCTCCCCCGCTGGACGCCGACGCCGGCGTCCGCACGCTGGTGTTCTCCGCGCGGCGACCGTTCCACCCGGACCGGTTGCACGACGCGATCGACCACCTGCTGGAGGGGGTCGTGCGCAGCCGCGGCCGGATCTGGCTGGCCACCCGGCCGGACGCCGTGCTGTGGGTGGAGAGCGCCGGCGGCGGGCTGCGGGTCGGGCACGCCGACGAGTGGCTGGCCGGGCAGGAGCCCTCGGTCTGGGACGACGTCGACGAGCAGCGCCGCGCACTGGCCGCGCTGGCCTGGCACCCGCGTTGGGGCGACCGCGCCCAGGACCTCGTCGTGCTCTGCCACGGTGCGGACCCCGACGAGATCGACGCCGCACTGCGCTCGGCCCTGCTGACCGACGTCGAGATCGCCGCGGGTGAGCAGGCCTGGGCCGACCTCCCGGACCCGTTCGGATGGGCGCACGACGAACCGTGCGAGGACCCGTCCCCCACCGTCACCCGTCCCACCGAGGGCGGCGAGCAGCGGCCCGGGTGGACCGATCGAGAAGGAGAGCTCTAGATGGCAGTCCCGAAGCGGCGGATGTCGCGGTCGAACACCCGCCACCGGCGGTCGCAGTGGAAGGCGGACGCGCCGAAGCTGGTGCCGATCACGCTGGAGGGTCGGCGGCACCTGGTCCCGCAGAACCTCGTCCCGGCCTACCGGCGGGGGTTGATCCCTCCGCCTCAGGACTGAGAGAAGCCCGCGGAACGACCATCGGCCCTGAGGGCCTTACCCGGCGGGACCGGGCGCGACGCGTCCGGGACCCGCCCGGGACGACGTGATCGTCCGATGCCGGGGCGGGCCCCTCAGCCCGACGCCGGGTCCATGCTGACGAACGAGATCCCGATGGACTCCCTGATGGCCCTGGCCGAGGAGCGGCGCCGGCGCTACACCGGTGAGGCGGAGCGGTTCCGGCTGGGCCGTCTGCTCGCCCGCGCCCGCCGCACGCGCCGACCCCCGCCGGGCCGGGGAGAGCAGCACCGCCGACGCCGGGCCGTCGGGCACCCGCGTCACGGCGGACGGCCACGACCTCTGCGCCTGGGTACCGGGCCCGTGGCACCGCCGGGCGGGCTCGTGGACGGGCCGGGAAACGGGTCCGGAACCGTCGGTGGCCCGTGCCACGATGTCGCCGTGCCGAGACCGGGGTCGGGTGTCGGCCTGGTCGGGCGGGTGTCCGAGCGGGCCACGCTGAGCGCTGCGCTGGGCCGGGCGCGCGACGGCCGGGCGTCGACGGTGCTGCTCTCCGGTGACGCCGGGGTGGGCAAGTCCCGCCTGGTCGCCGAGCGGGCCGTGCAGCTCGCCGACGCCCACGACGGTCCGCGGGTCCGCTGCTGCTCGGGCAGGCCGGGGCCGAGTCGGCGCTCTGGCGCGGGGAACCGGACGTCGCGGCGCGGCGGGTTGAGGAGGCGTTGCGGGGCCTGCGGCGTGAGGTCCCCCACCACATGGGCGAGCTCGTGCTCAGCGCGCTCGGGGTCGCGGCGTGCGCCGACGCGATCGCGGCCTCGACAGCGGACGAGGTGACCGCGCGACGGGAGGCGGAGGTCCTCGTCCGCTCCGCCCGGGACGTCGCCCGCCTCGGCCTCACCCGCGGGACCGAGGTCGGCCCGGAGGGGCGGGCCTGGCTGCGGCGGGCGGAGGCGGAGCTGACCCGGGTGCGCCGTACGCCGGACCCGGACGCGTGGACGGCGGTCGTCGAGGCCTTCAGCTACGGCGACGGCTACCGGCAGGCCCACGCCCGGTTCCGCCGGGCCGAGGCCGCGTTGCTGCCGGCCGCGACCGCGGACCCGGCCGGCGCCGCGCGCCTGCGCCGCGACGCCGCCGACGACCTCCGGCTCGCCGCCGGGGCGGCCGCGGACCTTGGGGCGCGGCCGCTCGCGGACGCCGTCGCCGCGCTGACGGCCCGGTCCGGCCTGCGGGTGGACACGCCGGCGGAGAACGCCGGCGCACCCGCTGCGAGTGTGCGGCCGGCCGCGGCGCCGGGCGGGAACGGCGCCGGCGGCTGACCCGCACGGACCATCACCGACCCTCGCGTCCGATGCCCCGTCGTTGATCTCTGCATAGTGTGGGGAGGTCCGCACACCACGGCGGGGAAGGACGGCGACGATGCCGACTCAGCACGCGGCCGATCTCTCGGACATCGACGGCTTCTGGAACGCCCCGATCGCCGAGCGCGCCGCCGGGTTCGCGCGCCTGCGCGCGCAGCCGGGCATCCCGTTCTTCGAGCAGCCGGAGTCGGCGTTCGTCGACCCCGGGCCGGGCTACTACGCGCTCACCCGGCTCGACGACGTCGTCGAGGCCAGCCGTGTGCCCGGGGTGTTCCGCTCCGGTCCGGGCGCGACGTCGGTGGCCGACACCCCCGCCGAGTTCAACGAGTTCTTCGGCTCGATGATCAACGCCGACGACCCGCGGCACGCCCGCCTGCGCCGGATCGTCTCCCGTGGGTTCACCCCGCGCCGGCTCGCCGCACTGTCCGAGGAGGTCGAGCGCACGGCGGCGGTGATCGTCGACGACCTGCTCGAGGCCGGGGAGTGCGACGCCGTCGAGCAGATCTCGGCGCGGCTCCCACTGAAGATCATCTGCGACATGATGGGCGTGCCGGAGAGCCAGTACCGGCTCGTCTACGAGAAGACCAACGTCATCCTCGGTGCCGCCGACCCGGAGTACGTACCCGACGCCGGCAACATCGTCGCCGCGCTGCTCGGCGCCGGTGCCGAGCTCGCCGCCCTGATGCGCGACCTCGGCGAGCGACGCCTGGCCGACCCCACCGACGACGTCACCTCCGCGCTGGTCAACGCCGAGATCGACGGCGAGCGCCTCACCCCCGACGAGCTGGGCAGCTTCTTCATCCTGCTCGTCGTGGCCGGCAACGAGACCACCCGCAACGCGATCAGCTGGGGCCTGCAGCTGCTCACCGAGCACCCGGAGCAGCGCGCCGCGTGGCTCGCCGACCCGGCCGGGGTCACCCCGACCGCGGTCGAGGAGATCGTCCGCTGGTCCTCGCCGGTGATCTACATGCGACGCACGCTGGCGCAGCCGTCCGTCCTCGGCGGCACCGAGCTCCCGGCCGACGCCAAGGTGGCGCTGTTCTACTGGGCCGCGAACCGGGACCCGGAGCACTTCACCGACCCGGACGCCTTCGACGTCCGCCGTTCGCCGAACCCGCACGTCGGCTTCGGCGGGCCCGGACCCCACTTCTGCCTCGGCGCGCACCTGGCCCGCCGGGAGATCTCGGTGATGTTCACCGAGCTGCTGCGCCGCGCCCCGGACATCGCCGTCACCGGTGAACCGCGCCGGCTGCGGTCGATGTTCATCAACGGCATCAAGTACCTGCCCGTCTCCGTCTCCCCCGGAGGTTCCTCGTGACCGTCTCGGTCTCACCCGCACCGTCGATCGACTACCCCGACCTGCCCGCGACCGCGCTCGTGCGCGGTGCCGCGAACCGGTGGGGTGACCAGACGATGCTGCACCAGCAGGGCCGCGAGATCGGCTTCGCCGGGCTGTTCGCCCGCGCCGCCGCCTTCGCCAACGCGCTGCGGTCCTCCGGCGTGGGTCACGGCGACGTCGTCGCGCTGCACCTGCCGAACTGCCCGCAGTACGCGATCGGCTACTTCGGGACGCTGCTCGCCGGCGCCGTCGTCACCCCGGCGAACCCGCTGCTGCCCCCGGCCGAGCTGGGCGCCCAGCTCGCCGACTCGGGCGCGGTGGCCGTGCTGACCTGGGAGCCCGCGCTGCGTGCGGTGACCGCGGTGCGGGAGCGGACGTCGCTGCGGACGGTGCTGGTCACCGGCCCGGAACAGATCGTCGACCCGGCGCACCGCTACACGGCCGGCGACGGCGTCACCGACTTCGAGCGGTTTCACGCCGACGCCGCGACCACCGCGCCCGAGGTCGAGATCGACCCGGCGCACGACCTGGCGCACCTGGCCTACACCGGCGGGACGACCGGGCGGTCCAAGGGCGTACGGATCACACATCGCAACGTCCTGGTGAACACCCTGCAGTCGAGCTGCTGGGGCACCGGCGCGATCCCCGCCGTCGTCGACGGGCCGCACGGGCGCGGAGTCGTGCTCGTCGACCAGGGCCCGGAGTCGGAGTTCCCGACCCGGCTCGGCGAGGGCTGCGCGATCGGGATCGCCCCGTGGTTCCACGCGATGGGCGCGATCGGCGGGCTCAACGTGCCGCTGCTGACCGGCGGCCGGACCGTGGTGCACGGGCGGTTCGACCCGGACGCCTACCTGGCCGACGCGGTCCGCTTCGGCGTCACGTCGATGAGCGGCGCACCGCCGGTGTTCGGCGCGCTGCTCGCCCGGCGGGAGTCCGCGGGCGACCTGAGCACGGTGCGCTCGCTGACCTCCGGGGCCGCGCCGCTGCCCGGCGAGGTGATCGCGGGCCTGCAGGCCTGGCTCGGCGACGACATCGTGATCAGCGAGGGCTACGGGCTGACCGAGGTCACGATGGCCGCGACGCTCGGCCCGGCCGGTCGCTCCGCGGAACGCCGCACCGGCACCGTCGGGCGGCCGATCGCCGACACCGAGATCCGGGTCGTCGACGAGTACGGCAACGAGGTCGGCGCCGGGACCGAGGGCGAGGTGCACATCCGCGGACCGCAGGTGATGGACGGCTACCTCGACCGCCCGGAGGAGAACGCCGCCACGCTCGTCGACGGCTGGTTGCGCACCGGCGACGTCGGCGTCCTCGACGACGACGGCTTCCTGCGGATCGTCGACCGGCAGAAGGACATGCTGCTCTACAAGGGCTACAACGTGTACCCGCGCGAGCTGGAGGAACTGCTGCTCGGCCAGGCCGGTGTGGTCGGTGCGGCGGTCGTCGGCCGACCGGACGCGACGGCCGGCGAGGTGCCGGTGGCGTTCCTCGTCGCCCCCGGGCTCGACCAGGCGGGCGCCGAGGCGGCGATCGAGGCCGTGAACGATCAGGTGGTGCACTACAAGCGCGTCCGCGAGGTGCGCCTGGTGGAGCAGATCCCGGTGTCCGCGGCGGGCAAGGTCCTCAAGCGGGAGCTGCGCCAGGAGCTCGCAGCCGGGTGAACGGGAGCTGACGGTCGGTCACCGTCATCGGATTGATGTCATCCCGACGAGTGATTCAGGCGCACCGAGAGAGCGAACGCGCCGATCACCGTTAACGATGGAGCAATGGGGTACGACACTCGGGTCATAACGGAACCGGCAGCGCACCGGATCCCGACCGCGTCCGTCCGGCCCAGCCGGATGGGCCGTCTCCCCGAGTCCGACCTGACGAGACCATGGTGATTCCCGTGTCCGCGCTGCCCCAGACCGTCGCCGTTCCCCGCTCCACCACTCCGGCCGCCCGGACGCTCGACATTCCGGCGCCCCGCCCGCCGTCGGACCGGTCCGCCCGTGCCGAGGCCGGGCCGGGCATCCGGATCCCGTCGCCGCGCGTCCCGTCGGACGTCGCACGGGCCGGGCAGCCGGTCGAGTCCGGCCGGCACCGGGCCGTCGTCGCCCGGTTGTCGCGGACCGACCGGGCACTGCTCATCGCCGGCCGTGCCGGCAGCGTGACCACGCTGGCCGCACTGCTGGTGATGTCCGCCGCGTTCGCCGGGGTGTTCGACGGCTCCGTGCCCACCGGCCCCGCGGCACAGGTCGCCACCACGACGCTGCGCTAGGCGTACTCGGCCAGGACGTGCGCGCCGCCGCCGCGGGGTGACCGTGGACCGTCAGGCCGCCGCTTCCGGCGACCGCTGGTCCGGGTTCTTCAGGACGTGGTCGACCAGCTCCATGACCAGCCGGTTCCCGCCCAGGCGGTAGCCGAAGTCCTCCCAGGAGAGCAGTTCGCGCGAGACGAGCTCGCCGACCGGCCCGGGGTAGAGACGCGTCGCGCGGAACGCCGCCGCGCGGATCCGCATCTTCTCGTGATGGTCCATCGGTGCGGGAGTCATCCCCACCACCTCCGCGATGTCGGGTACAGACCTTGCTCGGTGCGCTCCGCACTGAGTCGCATCGCTGAGGACATGGTGACTCACGAACCCGTGATGTGATGCCGTCGAAGGTGTGGAAGTGGGCAGGCTCTCAGGTCACCGACCGTTACGGTGGAGGACATGTCGATCGACACCGGTACCCGTACCCGTGACCTGCTGTGGTCCGACGTCTCCGACATCTACCGGTCGGTTCTGGATCACCCGTTCGTCACCGGGCTGACCGACGGCTCGCTGCCGCACGAGACGTTCCGGCACTACATCGTGCAGGACGCGCACTACCTGCGCGGCTATGCCCGGGCGCTGGCGATCTGCGCCGCGAAGGCCCCCGGCGAGAACGAGCTGGCCATGTTCGCCGAGCACGCCGCCGGCGCGATCTCGGCCGAGCAGGAGCTGCACGACGACCTGCTGGGCGGGCTGGGCCTGACCTCGGAGCAGGCGGCCGCGCTGCCGGTCGCCCCGGCGACCCGCGCCTACGTCAGCTACCTGCTGGCGACCGCGTACGGCGGGTCCTACGCCGAGGCCGTCGCCGCCGTGCTGCCCTGCTACTGGATCTACGGCCGGGTCGGGGAGCACCTGCTCGCGGCCGGCTCGCCGGACCCGCTCTACCAGCGTTGGATCGCGATGTACGGCGGCGAGGAGTTCGGCGCCGTCGTCGACGCCGTGCTGGACGCGACCGATCGGATCGGCGCCCTGGCCTCGGAGCGCGAGCTGGGCCTGATGCGCGAGCACTTCACGACGACGTCGCGCTACGAGTGGATGTTCTGGGACGGCGCCTTCCGCCGCGAGACCTGGCCCGTGTAGGCACCCGCTACCGGGCGTCGATCCGGTCCGGGATGATCAGGTGCAGGACGAAGCCCACGATCGCGACGATGATCGCGCCCCAGAAGCCGGGCCAGAACCCGTCGACGACGAAGGGCAGTCCGACGAACCCGGACAGGCCGCCGACCAGCCAGAACAGCAGGGCGTTCACGACCAGCCCGATCAGCCCGAGGGTCAGCACGTAGAACGGGCAGCCGACCACCTTGATCAGCGGCTTCACCACCGCGTTGACCACGCCGAAGATCAGGGCCACGACGAGCAGCGTGCCGATCCGCGTGCCCGTCGAGGAGGCACCGAGCTCGATGCCGTCGACGAGGACGGTGGCGACCCACAGCGACGCGGCCACCACCAGCACCCGGACGACGAACGCCAGAGCGGGCGACGCCGGTCCGCGCCGGTGGCCGAGCTCGCTCACGAGACCACCGCCTGGTAGACGAGCGTCGAGAGCTGGGGCCGGATCGGGTAGGCACTCGACGGGACGAGCTGGGTGAAGAACGACGCCGTGAGGTCCTCGGACGGGTCGACCCAGAACGCGGTCGAGGCCAGCCCGCCCCAGGAGTAGGCGCCCTCGGGCGTGAGCTGGTGGGTGCGGGCGTTGTCGAGCACGACGGAGAACCCGAGCCCGAACCCGACGCCGGCGAACGCGGACTCGGCGAAGATCGGACGCCCTACCGTGTCCAGGTCCGCGCCGCCGGGCAGGTGGTTGCGGGTGGCGTGGGCCAGCGTGCGCGGGCCGAGCAGGCGCACCCCGTCCAGCTCGCCGCCACGGGCCAGCATCTGGGTGAAGCGGTGGTAGTCACCGACCGTCGACGCCAGCCCGCCGCCGCCGGAGAGGTAGGTCGGCTCGCGGGTGATCGACTCCCCCAGCGCCTTGTTCACGACGAGTCCGCCATCGGGCCTGGCGTTGTAGAGCGTGGCCAGGCGCGGGTCGTCGGCGGGCACGTGGAACGTGGTGTCGTCCATGCCCAGCGGGCCGAGGATGCGCTCGCGGAAGAACTCGTCGAGCGTCCGGCCGGAGGCCACCTCGACGACGCGGCCGAGCACGTCGGTGGCCACCGAGTAGTTCCACTCCGTGCCCGGCTGGAACAGCAGCGGGAACGACGCGAACGCCTCGGCGGCACCGGCCAGGTCGACCCCGCGCGGGGCGCCGAACTCATAGCCCTTGCCGCGGTACATCTCGTCGACCGGGTGCGCGTGGTGGAAGCCGTAGGTCAGCCCGGCGGTGTGGGTGAGCAGGTGCCGGACCCGCATCGGCTCGACGGCCGCGTCGGTGCCCGGGTTGAGCGCGGAGCCGCCGCGGTAGACGCGCTGCTCGGCGTAGGCCGGGATGAACCGCGAGACCGGGTCGGTGAGCTCGAGCGCGCCCTCCTCCCACAGCATCAGCGCCGCGACGGAGGTGATCGGCTTGGTCATCGAGTAGATCCGGAACAGGGTGTCCGGCCCGACCGGCAGGCCGGCGTCGACGTCGCGGTGGCCGTAGTGGCTCAGGTGGGCGATCCTCCCGCGACGGGCGACGGCGATCGTCCAGCCGGGGAGCTTGCCGTCGTCGACGTAGCGGCGGAAATGCGCGTCGATCCGGGCCAGCCGTTCGGCGTCCAGACCGACCTCGGCCGGGTCGGCCTCGATCTTCGCTTCGGTCACGTCATCGACCCTACCCACGACCCGTCTCCACAGTTCTGATGATCCGCCGACGCCCGTCGTCACCACGGGGCGTCTCGCTCAATAGGGGGATGTGCGCCCGCCACGCAGGGCGGCGCACCCCGCCCCGGGGGGCCGGGAACGTCACCGAGCAGGACCGGTCTGGGGAGGCCGGAACCGCCGCGGAACCTCTGCACACGTCGTGGCCCGGCCGCTGGGGAGCGGAGCCGGGCCACGACTGCGTTGCGGCCCGGATCGGGAGACCCTCGCGGATCAGACCGCGGCGACCTCGTAGCGCGCCAGCCGGTGACCGCGCAGCTGCGGAGCCGCCCTCAGGGCCACCGCCAGCGCCCGGCC
This sequence comes from Pseudonocardia sediminis, assembly GCF_004217185.1. Lineage (NCBI taxonomy): Bacteria > Bacillati > Actinomycetota > Actinomycetes > Pseudonocardiales > Pseudonocardiaceae > Pseudonocardia > Pseudonocardia sediminis. The sequence continues at coordinate 5,663,849 of NZ_SHKL01000001.1, forward strand.
GGACAGCGGCAGGCCGCGCTGCACCGCCTCGGGCAGCTCACCGGCCCCGCGTGACTCCTGCAGCCGCAACCCCCACGGCTCCAGCTCCCGCGGGTCCTCACACGTCCAGTCGAACATCAGGCCGCGCGAGCACAGCGGCTCGCAGCGCTGCAACCGGTCCGCGACCGACCGGCCGACGGTGTCCATCAGCAGCGTCGCCCCGGGCAGCAGCGAGCCGACCGTGAACACGACCCGCTGCACCCCCTGCTCGGGCAGCAGCGTCAGCACCGACTCCGAGACCAGCAGGTACGGGCCGGGCAGCTCGCGCACCACGTCGAGCCAGTCCTCGTCGAGGATCGAACCGGCGACGAACCGGCGCCCGGCCGCGTCCGGCAGCAGCGTCCGGCGCAGCTCGGTGACGCCCGGCAGGTCGACGTCGACCCAGCTCGCCCCGGGGAAGGAGTCCCCGCCGGAGGAGGTGAGGCGCTCGGCGCGGGTGCTCAGCCCCGCCCCGAGCTCGACGACGGTCCCGGCCGGGTGGGTGGCGAGGAACTCCCGGACCCAGTGGTCGAGGATCGCGCCGCGCAGCACGGTGGCCAGGTCGTCGAGCCGGGGCGCGGCGGCCGGACCGGTCGCACCCGTCCCGATCTCGGGGCCGATCTCGTCGACGACACCGGCCGCGACCGGGTCCGGGACCAGCGGCCGGCGGCGGCGGGCGTCCTGGGCGCGGGCGTGCAGGGGTGCCAACAGCGTCTGTTCCAGAGCGCCGAGATCCCACGATCGTCTTTGCGTCACGCCCACCCCCCGTCCGGCGGAACCTAACAGCGCGCGGTGACCGCCTTTCCGCCCCCCGACCCGCGGACGGCCAGCGGCGCCGGGGCGTCGGTGCACGGCCCACGAACGGCCCGGCGCGGGAGCCCGGCCCGGCGGTGACCCGGCCGACACCGGAGGATGACGGTCATGTCCGGAGCGAGCGCCACCGACCCGTCGGCCCTCGGCGACGACGATCGAACGGTAGCCCGCGGCGGGGGTGACCCGGCCGCCCGCGGCCGGGGTGACACGGCCGCCCGCGGCGACGGGGAGGTGCTCGATCTGCTCCGGCGCCGCCGCGCCGAGGGCAGCCGGCCCGGCACCCGCTCGGACCCGCACACGCTCGCGCTCGTCGTCGGCGGCGGCGGGATGCGCGGCGCCTACGCCGGCGGGATGGTGCACGCCCTGGAGGACGCCGGGCTCGCCGACGGGTTCGACGTCGTCTACGGCAGCTCGGCCGGGGCGTACGTGGGCACCGCGCTGGTGCTCGGGCACGGCGCCGACGCGGCGCGCATCTTCGTCGACGACATGGCCGACCGGGACTTCATCGACCCACGCCGGTTCGGCACCCGCAACCCGGTGGTCTCGCTCGACCACCTGCTCGAGCACATCCTCGTGCACTCCAAGCCGACCGACTGGCAGTCGCTGGTGGAGAGCCCGGTGCCGTTGCGAGTGGTCCTCACCCACGCCGGGGACCTGCAGCCGCACGTGTTCACCGGCCTGCCGCACGGCGACGACTGGAAGCGCGCGATGCGGGCGACGGCGGCGATCCCGCTGCTCACCGGCCCGCCGGTGCGGATCGACGGCGAGAGCTGGATCGACGGGTCGGTCGGCGACCCGCTGCCGGTCGCGCGGGCGCTGGAGGACGGCGCCACGCACGTGCTGGCCCTGATGACCCGCACCGTGGCCGAGCTGACCCGCCACGACCCGGGCGCCCGGGCGCCGCTGTGGGCCCGCTCGCTGGACCGGATCGCCCCCGGCCTGGGCCGGATGACCCAGGACGTCGCCCGGCACGGCGAGAGCCTCGCGCTGATCACCGACGCCGCGCACCCGGGCCGCGAGGGCGCGCACCTGCTCACGATCGCGCCCACCCGCTCGGCCGGGGTGCGCGGTCTGACGACCGACCCGGAGCGCGTCCGGGAGGCCACCCGGATCGGGCGCGAAGCCGTGACCTCGGCGTTGCGGTCGCCGGTCGGATAGATCATCGTCGGACCGGTTCCGTCACCCGCGAACCCGTGGGGCCGGGACAGATGAGTTCCGGCGACGCGGACCGTCCACCACTACGACGGCATCGTGCCGTCGGACGAGGGGACGGTGAGTCGATGGCGGAGGACCGCGCGACGTCGTTCGCCGCGCGCACCGTGACCGTCGCCCCCGGGGACTCCCGGCCGCACGACGAGGACGAGTGGCGGGGCACGTTGATCGTGGTGGAGGCGGGCGAGATCGAGCTGCGCTGCCGGGCCGGTGGTCGCCGCCGTTTCGCCGCCGGTGCCGTCCTGTGGTTCACCGGGCTGAACCTCGCCTCGGTGCACAACCCCGGCGACGAGCCGGCGGTGTTCCGCGGGATCAGCCGCGCCACCGGCTGAGCCGGCTCCCGGCGGGACTCAGCCGGCCTGGTCGAGCGTGCGCAGCCAGATGCCGTTGCGGGTCTGGACCAGGTCCAGCGTCCGCGGGTCGAGGCAGTGGCCGGCCTTGCGGTGCGAGTCCCAGAGGACGGCGTCGTCGAAGACCTGACCGCACCCTCCGGTGCGGGCGCAGCAGTGCGCCCGATCGGGGCCGACCCATTCCCGGCCGCAACATGTCATCCGCACCAGCTGCACGCCCGGGAGAGTACGCGCGGACCCCGACAGTTCCGGCGATCCGCGCGCAGGCGTGACCGCCGTCATCCCCATGAGGGATCCGGAGGTCAGCCCCGGGTCATGCGCACCGGCAGGTGCTTGATCCCGCGGAACCAGTTCGACAGCAGACGGTCGGGCTCGCCGAGGAGCTCGATCCGGATGTCGCGGGCGATCAGCTGCTCGTAGAACACCCGGGTCTCCATCCGGGCCAGGTGCGCGCCCAGGCAGAAGTGCGGGCCGGCACCGAAGCCCAGGTGCTTGTTCGGGGTCCGGTCCAGGCGGAACTCGTCGGGGGCGTCGAACACCCGCGGGTCGCGGTTGGCCGCGGCGAACCACAGCACGACCTTCTCCCCGGCGCGGACGGTGCGGTCGTGCAGCTCGACGTCGACGGCCGCGGTGCGGCGCATGTGCACCACCGGCGACACCCAGCGGACCATCTCCTCGATCCCGCTGCGCAGCAGGTCGGGCCCGGCGTGCAGCCGCGGCCAGAGACCGCGCGTGCCCAGCTCGTGCACCGAGCCGGACAGCAGGTTGCGGGTCGTCTCGTTCCCGGCCACGGTCAGGACCAGGTAGTAGGGCAGCAGCCGGTCCAGCTCGAGCCGCCCGCCGTCGATCTCCGCCGTGACCAGCGTGGAGACGATGTCGTCGCCCGGGTCCGCCCGGCGCTTCTCGGTGAGGTCGGCGTAGTAGGCGAACAGCTCGTCGCGCGCGGCCTCCATCGTCCCGGGCGCCGCGGCGTACTCCGGGTCCTCGCTGGCGATCTCGTTCGTCCAGCGCAGCAGCAGGTCCGCGTCCTCGGTCGGGACGCCCAGCATCGGCGCGAACACCAGCAGCGGCAGCCGCGAGGCGATCACCTTCACGAAGTCGAACTCGCCCAGCTCCAGCGCCTCGTCGAGCAGCCGGGCCGTGACCTGCTCGACCCGCCGGTCGAGCAGCTCGACCTGGCGCGGCATGAACGTCCGGGTCAGGATCCGGCGCATCGGGGCGTGCTCGGGCGCGTCCATGTTGTGGATCTGGCGCGGGCCGTCGCCCTCGGCCCGACGGCTGGGGATCTGGGTGCCGTCGGCGTTGCGGAAGCGCTCCGGGTCCTTGGCCAGGGCCTCCACGTCGGCATAGCGGGTGACCGACCAGAACCCGGCGCCGTCGCCCGGCTCGTCGTTCCAGAACAGCGGCGCCTCGTCGCGCAGGGCACGGAACATCGCGCCGTCGCGCGCGTCGGCGAACGTCCGCGCGTCGAGCAGGTCGATGCCGTCGGGGACCGGGGACGCCTGCGGCATGGCACGCACCTCTTCGGGAGTCGCTCGCTTTGCGAACGAGACTATACATTCCGGCGGGCCGAATGGGAGAGTGCTCGCGTCGCAACGTACTGCAGGAGGAGGGCACGCCGTGGTGTCGCGTCACGTGGTGACGGGGGCGTCGTCGGGCATCGGGGCGGCGCTGGCCGCCGCGCTGGCCGCGGGCGGGGACGAGGTGCTCGGGCTGGACCGCAGCGACGGCTTCCCGCCCGGGGTCGAGCCGGTGCACTGCGACCTGACCGACCCCGCCTCGATCGCCGCGGCGGCGCGGCGGATCGGGGCCGCCGGCCCCCTCGACGGCCTGGCCTGCGTGGCCGGCGTCCCGGGCACAGCACCCGCGGCGACGGTCATGGCCGTCAACGTCGTGGGCACCCGCGCGCTGACCGAGGCCCTGCTCCCCCGGGTGCGCGACGGCGGCTCGGTCGTCCTGCTCGCCTCGCTGGCCGGCTACCGCTCACCGGTCCCCGACGCCGATGTCGCACGCCTGGTCTCGGCGCCCGACGCGGACGTCCTCGCCGCGGCGGGCGACGACGGCCCGGAGGCCTACCAGCTGTCGAAGAAGATCGTGCACCGGTACGCGGTGGAGCTGGCCGTACGGCTGCTGCCCCGCCGGGTCCGCTGCTCCAGCATCAGCCCGGGCCCGGTGACCACCCCGATCCTGGCCGACTTCCGCGCCACGATGCCCTCGGTCGACGGCGCCGCGGAGATCGTCGGCCGGCACGGCGCCGCCGACGAGGTCGCGGCCGCGGCGGCGTTCCTGCTCTCGCCCGCCGCGTCCTGGGTCAACGGCATCGACCTGCGGGTCGACGGCGGATTGCTGGCCACCCGCGCGGTCGCCGCACCGGTACAGTGACCCGACCCTCGCGGTGACGAGTCCTTCGCATCGCGGCCGGCGCGACGAGAGGGGCCCCGTGGCGGAGACGCACGCGACCGCGGACGCGGACCCGCCGTCCGAGGCACCCGCCCGTCAGGTCCGGGGCAAGAACGCCCGCGGCCTGCGCACCCGCCGCCAGCTCATCGACGCGGCGGCGGACTGCTTCTCCGAGTACGGCTACACCAGTACCCGGATCTCCGACATCGTCTACCGGGCCGGGGTCTCGCAGGGCAACTTCTACCGGCACTTCACGAGCAAGGACGAGATCTTCCTCGAGGCACTGAAGCCGGGCCTGGAGGCACTCGTGGGGGCCAGCCGCCGCTCGACGGCGGGCGACCCGCTGGCGCTGTCCTCGATGGTGGATCTGACCTCGGCCTACCTGGTCTCCTACACCCGTAACCGCCACCTGCTCCGGGTGATGCGCGAGGCCGCGGCCATCCGCTCCGACGAGGGCTTCACCGACCTGTGGCTGCAGCAGCGCGCGGTGTTCATCGACCGCACGGCGCGCTGGCTGGAACGCCTGCACCGCGACGGCCGGATCGAGGACACGAACTTCACGCTGCTCGCCGAGGTGCTCGGCTCGGCCGTGGAGCAGATGGCCTACGTGCACATCGGCCTGGCCGAGCGTGCCCCGCGCCCGGAGGAGCTGCAGGATCTCGCGCTCGCCGTCGCGCAGGTGTGGCACCGCTCGATCCCGGTGCGTCCCGCGTCGGGCTGACCGGTTGTGACCCGGACCTCCGCCGGGCTATCGTCGCCTTCCTGATGTGAACGTCGTTCGCATTATCGAGCGGACGGCCCGGACACCGGGTCGGTGGAGGTGGCCCGTGGACCTGATCCTGGTGCGCCACGGCCGCCCGGAGACCGTGCGGTCCGATGGCGACCTCCGCGGTGGCGCCGACCCCGGCCTGACCGAGGAGGGCCACCGCCAGGCGGACCTGCTCGGGCGCTACCTCGCGCGCGACGGCGCCGCGGCACCCGACGTCGTCGTCACCAGCCCGATGCGCCGGGCACGGGAGACCGCCCGCGCCCTCGAGACCCACCTCCACCTGCCGGTCCGGGTCGATCCGCGGCTCGCCGAGTTCGACATCGGGGCACCGGCCTACGTGCCGGCCGAGTCGGTCACGCTTGACCGCGAGGTGCTGTGGCGCGCCCTGGAGACCGGCGAATGGGGCGCGCACACGTTCGACCCGGACGCGTTCGAGGCCCGGGTGGCCGAGGCGTTCACCGAGATCATCGCCGCGAACGCCGGCGCCACGGTCGCCGTGGTCTGCCACAACGGCGTCATCAACTCGTTCCTGTCGGTGGTGCTCGGGCGCCCGCGCGGGATGTTCGTGCAGCCCGACTACACATCCTTCAGCCGGCTCGTCGCCGCGCGCTCCGGCCGGCGCCAGCTGCGCAGCATCAACGAGACCCCGCACCTGCAGCTCGCCCGCTCCCCGGCCGAGCCGCGCGCCCGTCCCGCCTGAGCCGCCCGCCCCGACACCGACGCCCCAGAGCACCGACGCCCCAGAGCACGGCGTCCCGAGCAACGGAGACCGCCATGACCGGCGAGACCACCCGGCAGGGGACCGACCCCACCCTGCTCGTCCTGCACACCCTGCGGCTGTCCGGCTTCGTCGCCGTCGACACGGTCGCCGAGCGGACCGGCCTCGATGCCGCCGCCGTCACCGCGGAGCTCGACGTCGCCGCCGCGGCGGGGCGGGCCAAGGAGCGCACCGGGCGGATCTCCGGCTGGATGCTCACCCCGGACGGGCGCGCCGAGCACGCCCGTCTCCTCGCCGCCGAGCTCGACGCCACCGGCGCCCGCACGGAGGTGGAGCGGGCCGAGGAGGCGTTCCTGGAGCTCAACCTGCCGTTCAAGGAGATCTGCTCGCGCTGGCAGCTGCTCCCGGACGGGTCGTCGAACGACCACTCCGACACCGCCTACGACGACGCCATGATCGCCGAGCTCGGCGGGCTGCACCCCCGCGCCGTCGCGCTCACCGACGGCCTCGCCGGCGCCCTGCCACGGTTCGCCCGCTATGCCCCCGCTCTCACCGGAGCCCTGACCCGGCTGCGCGGCGGCGACCCGAAAGCCTTCGCCGCGCCGCTGTCGTCGAGCTATCACGACGTGTGGATGGAACTGCACCAGGACCTGATGAGCACGCTCGGCCGGGAACGCACCGCGGCCGACGGCCACTGAGGCCCCGACGACACCGAGGACGGCGGCGATGACCACCACCCGCGTCGAGGACCCGGTCTTCGACTTCGACCACCCGCACGAGCCGCCCGCCCGCGAGCTCGCCGACCTGCTCGGCGGCAAGGGGGCCGGGCTCGCCGAGATGACCTCGGCGCTGGGGCTGCCGGTCCCGCCCGGGTTCACCGTGTCGCTGCCGCTGTGCCGCGCCTACCGCGAGGGCGGCTGGCCGGACGGGCTCGACGCGTTGCTGGGGACCCACCGCCGCACGCTGGAGGACCGGATCGGGCGCCGCTTCGGCGACCCGGCCGACCCGCTGCTGCTCGCCGTGCGCAGCGGCGCCCCGCGGTCGATGCCCGGGATGCTGGACACCGTCCTCAACCTGGGGCTCAACCCGGAGACGGTGGCGGGCCTCGCCACGGTGACCGGGGACGCGGCGTTCGCATGGGAGAGCTACCGCCGCTTCCTGACGATGTACGCGACCACCGTGCTGGGGGCACCCGCCGAGGTGCTGGACGGGGCGCCCGGCGGGTACGGGCCCGCCGACCGGCGCGACGCCGACGCCCTGCGCGCCGAGGTGGACGCGATCCGCAGGGCCCTGACCGGCGCCGGGCTGACCGTCCCGGACGACCCCGCGACGCAGCTGCGCGACGCCGTCGAGGCCGTCTTCCGCAGCTGGGACAGCCCGCGGGCACGGGCCTACCGGGCCCACGAGGGGATCTCGGAGGACCTGGGCACCGCGGTGAACGTGCAGGCCATGGTGTTCGGCCACCTCGACGACTCCTCCGGTACCGGCGTCGTGTTCACCCGTGACCCCTCGACCGGGCGGGCCGGGCCCTACGGCGACTTCCTGCCCCGGGCGCAGGGCGAGGACGTCGTCTCCGGGACCGCGGCGACGATGCCGATCGCGTCGATGGGCGCGGTGCTCCCGGACGCCTACGCCGAGCTGCGCGGGCACCTGGACCGGCTGGAGGCGCACTACCGCGACCTCTGCGACGTGGAGTTCACGGTCGAGCGCGGCCGCCTGTGGATCCTGCAGACCCGGGTCGGCAAGCGTGGTGCCGTGGCCGCGGTGCGCGCGGCCGTGGCGATGGTCGCCGACCCCGCGATCGCCCTGGGCCACGACGAGGCCGTCGCGCGGGTCCCGGCCGACGTCCGGGACCGGGCCCGCGCCGAGGTGCTGGCCGCCGGTCGCGACGCGGCCGGTCCGGCGGGCGTCGTGGCCACCGGCCTGGGCGCGTCGCCGGGCCGGGCCACCGGCGCCGTCGTCCTGAGCGCGGACGCCGCCGCGGACAGCGACGGCGACGTCGTCCTCGTCCGGCCGGAGACCAGTCCGGAGGACGTGCACGGGATGTCGGTCGCCGCCGGCATCCTGACCAGCACCGGCGGGCTGGTCAGCCACGCCGCCGTGGTCGCCCGCGGGTGGGGCCTGCCCGCCGTCGTCGGCGCCGCGTCGCTGACCGTCGGGCCGGACGACGTCCGCGACGCCGGCGGCACCCGGCTCTTCGGCCCCGGGGACGTCATCACCATCGACGGCACCACCGGGGCGGTGTGGCTGGGCGCCGGCACCCCCGGCGGCGACCCCGGTGACGGGCCCGGCGGGACCGCGGAGACCGACGACGACGTCCTCGCCCGGCTGCTGCCGGAACTGGCCGTCCTGCAGGGCTGGGCGGACGGCGGCGGATGAGCACCGACACACCCCGTGACCTGCCGAAAGCCCGGTCCGCGCGTCCTTGACAGGTGGCCTGGACCACACCATTATGTGACTGAAACGTCGCACATTGCTTCGAGCGTATGCGCCGACGATCCGGTGTTCGACAGACCGCCCGCCCCGCGGGACGGACTCAGCGACGAGGGAGAGCATCTCCGTGACCGACTGGCCGATCTTCGACCGATCCTCGAAGACCTTCCCGCTGTACTCGCGGGCGAACGTGGGCGAGATCTTCCCCGACCCGATCTCCCCGCTGAACGCCTCCACCGGATTCCAGGCCAACCTCGAGCCCGGCTGGGAGGACGCGTTCGTGGCCTGCGGCGTGTGGGACCACGACCTCTACGACTCCTCCGTGCAGAACAACGTGCTGCCCGCGTTCGGCAGCTACCTCTACATCAACATGTCGCTGATGCGACTGTTCGGCGTGCGCGTGCCCGGGATGGGCGCGGAGGCCGTCGACCTGCAGTACTTCGGCGACATGCCCGGCATCCCGTCCTACGAGAGCGAGAGGCGCGACTTCGACGACGACCCGGCGTTCTCGGAGAAGGCCGGCGCCTGGCTGATGAACGAGGTCCTGCTCGCGCAGGGCCTGCCGGCCTACGACGCCGACCGGGAGACCGTCCTCGGGATCCGGGCCGCGCGCCCGGACATCGCGTCGCTGTCCGACGCGGAGCTGGTCGAGCGGCTCACCTCGTTCAACGACGTGCTGCGCGGGCTGTTCCAGCGCCACATCGAGTCCAGCCTGAAGTCCGGGGTCGGTCTCGGCGCGATCGCCCAGGTCGCCGCCGCGGTGGGCAGGCCGGAGCTGTCGCTGACCTTGGTGGGCGGCATCGGGGACGTCGACTCGACCGGTCCGTCGACCGGAATGTGGAGCCTGAGTCGCAAGGCTCGGTCCGGTGCGGTCGCCGCGCTGTTCGACGAGGGGGTCGAGGGCCTGTACGAGCGGATCGCCGGCAGCGACGACGCCGAGGTGGCCGCGTTCCGCGCCGAGCTCGACGCGTTCCTGTCCGAATGGGACTTCCGCGGCCCGGCGGAGTGGGAGCTGCGCGCTCTGACGTGGAGCCTCAAGCCCGCGCTCGCGCTGTACACCGTGGACCGGATGCGCGGCGTCGCCGACGCCGAGGCCCCCGAGGTGAAGACCGCCGAGCGGGTGCGCCAGCGCGAGGAGGCCACCGCGACGGTGCGCGAGCTGCTCTCGGGCAACGAGGAGGCGTCCGGGCAGTTCGAGGCCGCACTGCACGCCGCCGCCCTGTGGCTGCGCGGCCGCGAGCGGTCCCGCACCACCGCGGCGATGCTGATCCACGAGCTGCGCCTGCCCGCGCTGGAGCTCGGCCGCCGCGGCGTCGAGGCCGGTCACCTGGACTCCGCCGCGCAGATCTTCATGCTCTTCGCCGACGAGCTGCCCGCCTACCTGAACGATCCGGGGTCGTTCACGCAGACCGTGCGCGACCGGGAGAAGGTCTACCTCGACCTGTTCGACCTGGAGCCGCCGTTCGTCGTCGTCGGGGACGCCCCGCCGACCTCGGAGTGGGTCCGCCGCTCCGGCAAGTCGCACACCGTGGCGCTGACCGGGGAGACGATCCAGGGCGTGTCCGGCTGCACCGGCGTCGTCCGCGGGAAGGCCCGGGTGCTGCTCGACGCGAACGACCCGTCGGCCCTGGAGCCGGACGAGATCCTGGTCGCACCGATCACCGACCCGTCCTGGACGCCGCTGTTCGTGGCGGCCGCCGGCGTCGTCGTCGACGTCGGGGCGCCGTTCTCGCACGCGGCGATCGTCAGCCGCGAGCTCGGCATCCCGTGCGTCGTCTCCGCGACCGACGCCACCGGCCGCATCCCCAACGGCGCGCTGATCGAGGTCGACGGCACCGCCGCCACCGTCACGATCATCGAGGCCTGACGACCGTCCGCCCCCCGAGACGCCGGGGGCCGGGTCGTCGACCGACGCCCGGCCCCCGCGCACCTGTGCCGGGCGGTCTCAGACGTCGTCGGGCAGCAGGTCGTACCAGGCGCCGTCGTCGACGATCTCGTTGTCGACCCCCGCGACCCCGTCCCGCCGGAAATGCCCGACCAGGCGGAAGCCGTTGCGCTCGGCGACGTGACGGCTGGCGGTGTTGTCCCAGGACGCACCGAGCTGCAGGCGGGTGCGGCCGAGCCCGCCGTCGGCGACCGGGGTGAACGCGTGCTCCCGCACCCTGCGTACGGCCGCGGTCACGACGCCGCGGCCACGCGCGTCGGGGTGCGCCCAGTAGCCGACCTCGCCGCCGCCCGGGCAGTACGGCCGGTCCATGCCGAACACCGTGACGTTGCCGAGCAGACGGTCGTCGTCCGGGTCGGCGATCGCCCAGGTCACGGCCTGCCCGAGCGACTCCTGCAGGCGGATCCGCTGCACGAACGCGCGCGCGTCGTCGAGGCCGTAGGGGTTCGCCAGGGTGGCGTTCCAGTGCCGGGCGCGGGGATCCGAGCAGGCCTCGACGATCCGGGGCAGGTCCGCGTCGGTGTGTGCGCGCAGCCGGATGCCGTCGCCCTCGAGCACCGGCACCGGCCACCACGTCGTCTCCGGAGTGCGACCGGAGACCGGACGGTCCGGGTCCGGGCGCAGCACCGCGTGCCAGGAGTCGGCGAGCCCGTCCCGCGTCGGGACCGCCATCGTCCGGGTGCCCTCGAACGTGAACCCGCAGGCGTGCGCGACCCGCCAGGACGGCCGGTTGCCCGCCATCGCCGACCAGTGCAGGACCGGGAGACCCATGTCGTCGAAGGCCCGGTCCGCGGCCAGCCGCAGCGCGCGCGTCATGAACCCACGCCCGCGCGCCCACCGGGACAGTCCGAACCCGACGTCCGGGGGCGGCCCGGTCCGCAGGTCGATCTGCCCGGCGAACCGGGGGACACCGTCGTCGTCGGGCGCCTCGATCACCCAGGCGACCGCGCTGCCGTCCCGACGTCCGGCCTCGGCGGCACGGATCCGGCTCAGGGCGTCGCCACGGTCGTAGGGGACCGGGACGCTGGTCCAGGCGATCGTCTCCGGGTCGCGCGCCCACGCGACGAGATCGTCGGCGTCCGACGCCCGGTGCGGGCGCAGCGTGACCACGCCGTCGGTCGGCGTCGGGACGGCCACGGGCGTCGCGATGTCGGTCACCGCACCTGGATACCGACCCCTATCAGGGGACGGCAATCGGATTGTCCGGGTCGGTCCCTACGATCAGGGACGGCCCGCAGGGGGTGGGCCGCGGAAGAGGTGGGACGAGTGGGCATCGCGGGACGACTGGTCGACCGGCAGCTGGGGCTGACCGAGCCGCCCGCGGCGTACGTGACCGACGAGAACCTGCGGGTCCCGATGAGCGACGGCGTCGAGCTGCTGGCCACGCTCTACCGCCCGCCGGGCCCGCTGCGCCCCCGCCCGACGGTGCTCAGCCGGACCCCCTACGGGCGCGACGGCCTGGGCTCGATCATCGGGACGCTGCTGGCCCGGCGCGGGTTCCAGGTGCTGATGCAGAGCACCCGGGGCACGTTCGGCTCCGGCGGGCAGTTCCGCCCGTTCCTGCACGAGCGCGCCGACGGCCTCGACACCCTGGCCTGGCTGCGCGAGCAGGAGTGGAGCGACGGCCGCGTGTCCACGGTCGGGCCGAGCTACGTCGGGCACACCCAGTGGGCGATCGCGCCCTACGCCGACCCCGGCCTGGTCTCGATGAACGCCGACATCACCGCGTCGGAGTTCACCAGCACGTTCTACCCGGGCGGCGCCCCGGGCCTGCTGAACCTGGCGAACTGGGTGAACCAGATCGGGCGCCAGGAGCGGATCGGCGCGGTGACCGGGTTCCTGGCCACCCCGATCCTGAGCCGGCGCAAGCAGCGCGCGGTCACCGCGCTGCCGCTGCAGGCCGCCGACGTCGCGATCGCCGGCGCCCCGGTGGTGTTCTGGCGCGACTTCATCGAGCACGCGGACTCCCCCGGCGAATTCTGGGGACCGGCCGAGCACGACGGGTTCGACCCCGCCCGGATGCCACCGGTCAGCATGGTCACCGGCTGGTGGGACCTGTTCCTGGACCGCCAGCTCGTCGACTTCACCGCCCTGCAGCGCGGCGGCGCGACGGCGCGGATCACGATCGGGCCGTGGACCCACGGCGACCGCGGGTCGCTCGCCACCACCGCGCACGAGATGATCAACTGGCTGCGGCGGCACCTGCACGGCGAGCCGGACGACGGGCGCGCCCCGGTGCGGGTCTACGTCCAGCACGCCGACCGCTGGACCGACCTGCCGTCCTGGCCGCCGCCGGACGCCGAGGCCACCGACTGGCACCTCGCCCCGGCCGGGCGTCTGACCACCGACGGTCCCGGTGCCCGCGGTGAGGTGGACCGGTTCGTCTACGACCCCGCCGACCCGACCCCGGCCGTCGGCGGGCCGATGCTGCAGCCGCCGTCGAAGCAGCACGACAACCGCGGCACCGAGGCCCGCGAGGACGTCCTCGTCTACACCGGGCCGGTCCTGGAGACCGACCTCGACCTGCTCGGCGACGTCAGCGCCGTGATCTATGTGCGCACCGACGGCGGGCACGGCGACGTGTTCGTCCGGCTCTGCGACGTCGAACCGGACGGCCGCTCACTCAACATCACCGACGGGATGCACCGCCTCGTGCCCGAGGCCGAGGCGGTCGCCCCGGACGGGACGGTCGCGGTGCGGATCCCGCTGAGCCCCACCGGCTACCGGGTCCGGGCCGGGCACCGGCTGCGGGTGCAGGTCGCCGCTGCGGCGTTCCCGCGGTTCGCCCGCAACCACGGCACCGGCGAGCGGGTCGCCACCGCGACGTCCGGACGCCGGATCGCCTACGAGATCCGGCACGGCGCGGACCACCCGTCGCACGTGACCCTGCCGCACCACCCCTAGATCGATTCCGCTGATCAACAGGGGAGCGGTCCCATAGTGAGACACTGATATGTGAGCCACACCACTACCGTCGGTGAGCGGTCCCGGCCGCCCGCGCACGTCCGGGAGTCATCGACGACCAACGGAGGTAGTGATGAAGGCACTCGTGTACCACGGCCCGGGCCAGAAGGCGTGGGAGGACGTTCCGGACGCCACGATCGGCGAGCCGACCGACGTCGTGGTCAAGGTGGAGACGACCACCATCTGCGGCACCGACCTGCACATCCTGCAGGGTGACGTACCGGCCGTGACCGACGGCCGGATCCTCGGCCACGAGGCGGTCGGCACAATCACCCAGGTCGGCGACGCCGTGCGCGGGTTCGCCGTCGGCGACCGCGTGCTGGTCCCGGCGATCACCAAGTGCGGGCGCTGCGAGTACTGCGGCAAGGGGATGCCGTCGCACTGCCAGACCGTCGGCGGCATCGGCTGGATCTTCGGGCACCTCATCGACGGCACCCAGGCCGAGTTCGTGCGCGTGCCCTACGCCGACACCTCCCTCTACGCGGTGCCGGAGAACGTCACCGACGAGCAGGCGATCTTCCTCGCCGACTCCCTGCCCACCGGGTACGAGGTCGGCGTGCTGGCCGGTAACGTCCGCCCCGGGGACACGGTCGCGGTCGTCGGCGCGGGCGCGGTCGGGCTCTCGGCGATCCTGACCACCGGGCTGTGGGGCGCCTCGCGGGTGATCGCGGTGGACTCCAACAAGTTCCGGCTGAGCCGGGCCCTGGAGTTCGGTGCGACCGACGTGGTCGAGGCCGGCGACCAGCAGGTCGACGAGGTCCTCGCGATGACCGACGGCCTCGGCGTGGACGTCGCGATCGAGGCCGTCGGGTACCCGGAGACCCTGCTGACCTCGGCGAAGCTGGTCCGTCCCGGCGGCACCATCGCCAACATCGGTGTGCACGGGGCGCCGGTCACGCTGCCGATGGACACGATGTGGATCCAGAACGTCACCATGACGATGGGCCTGGTGGACACCGTCTCGATCCCGACGCTGCTCAAGATGGTCGGCAGCGGCCGGATCCCGGCGGAGAAGATGGGCACGCACTCGTTCACGTTCGACCAGATGGACGACGCCTACGACGTGTTCAAGAACGCCGCCGCCAACGAGGCGCTCAAGGTCGTCATCCGCCCGGCCTGACGCGCAGTCCGCTCGCCCGTCCCCGGTCGCGTCCGGTTCACTGCGACCGGGGACGGGGGGTGCGCGTGGCCGAGGAGATCCCGCTGACCGGCGGCAACGTCAGCGACGGGGTGGTGCGGGTCGGGGACACCGTCCGCCGGCCCGCCACGCCGTCGACACCGGCGGTGCAGGCCCTGCTCGGGCACCTGCGCGACGCCGGGTTCCCCGGCGTCCCGCGCCCGCTCGGCCTCGACGACCGGGGCCGCGCGGTGCTCTCGTTCGTGCCCGGCGAGCCGGTGTTCCCGGACCGGACCGCGTTCCACGGCACCGACGACGGCCTGGCCGGGGTCGGCCGGTACGTCCGCGATCTGCACGACGTCCTCGCCGGGTTCGTCCCGCCGGCCGACGCCGTGTGGCGGGTCCCGATCCCCGACGTCGGCGATCACCTGGTCGTGCACCACGACCTGGCCCCGTGGTGGGCGAATGCGGAGCACGTCGACGCACATCCGCAGGTGTGGCGACGGACACTTCTCGGCTAGCCTCGCCCCGTTTCCGGGAACACCGCGGAAACGACAACACGCCGGACCCGTGGAACGGGTCCGGCGTGTGGTCATCGCTCAGTGGCGAGCCGCTTCCGACTCAGATGAGACGATTGTTCAGTCGTTGTTGAGCTGGTTCAGCGAGTCGCCGGCGGAGCAGCTGCCCTCGGCACCGGTGCCGTCGGCGGCGTTGCCGGTCGGGGCCAGCACGCCCAGGATGCCGACCGCGACGTTGGCGTCGATCGGCGGGCAGAGGGCAACGTTGTTGAGGGCGTTGACATCGCCCACGTTGACCAGGCCGTTCTGGCTGCTGTTGCGGCTGCTGTCCGAGAAGTTGACCTGGTCCGCGCCGCCACGGTGGTGGCCGCCCGACTCGCCGCCCTTGTCACCGGCGAACGCGAGCGGGCTCACGGCCAGCAGACCGGCGGTGACGGTGGCGGCGACGATTCCGACCTTCTTCAGCACAGTTTTTCTCCGTTGTGTACGGGGTCCGTGATGGACCCGTCGTGTTCAGCGGCGGTTGTTGGGAGCCCCGCTGATGAACTGAACGCTATCGGCCACCCGATCGAATCAACGAACGATCTACCTCTATCGGATGAAGGGCATTACTTTCCGGGACGTTATTGCTCTCATCAGGCATCTCCTGCGGACCGGAATCTGCGCATTCGTCCCAGCTTCGTGACGTTGTGTCGCCGTCGATTACACGAACGGCCGCGTATCCGGAAGCGGAACTACGCACCGTCACCCGAGCCACCCGGCCGGGGTCACCGGACAGCGGGACCCCGGACGTGTGTCACCGGTCCGGAGTGGCGTTCACCCGTCCCGGGCGGAGGCCCGGGCACCCCACGCGGCGGTCCGCGGTGCGTCCACACCGGATGGGGTCCGTACACGGCCCGTCTGCGGCAGGATCGGCGGGATGCTGACCGCCCAGGAGTGGCGGTCGGACGCGGCGCGACGATCGCGCGGGAGCACGGGGTGCGCGTCGGCTGGCAGGTCGCCGATGTGGCCCGGTACGCGAGCGCCGACGTCGTCGACCTCGTCGTGGTGCAGTACCTGCACGTCGAGGGCCTCCTCGACGTGGTGGGCCGGGCGGCCGCGACGCCGGGCCTGTATGTCCGGCGTTCCGAGCGCGTTCCGCAGGCGGGTTCGCCCCCCGCGCAGGACGCACTGTTCGTGGCCGTCCGGCCCGCCCCGGGGGGCGTGGCGGACCGTCCCGGTCAGTCCTGCTGCTGCGCGGCGAGGACCGCGAGGACCGCGGTGTCGTCGCTGGCGTTGCCGCGGGCGTAGTCGGTGACCCCGGTGTAGATGCGGTGCACCGTCTCCTCGGCGGTCCGGCCGCCGCAGGTGCGCAGGGCATCGAGCAGCCGCTGGTCGCCGAACAGCTCGGCGCCCGGCCCGGAGCGGGCCTCGGTCACGCCGTCGGTGTAGAGCAGCATCAGGTCACCGGAGCGCAGGTGCACCGTCTCGGTGTGCAGCAGCGGTGCGTCGAGCACGCCGAGCATGGTGCCGCCGGTGCCGACCACGTCGATGTCGCCACCGGCCCGCAGGACCAGCACCGGCTCGTGCCCGGCGCTGCTGAGCGTCCCGGTCAGGCCCCCGGCGCCGTCGGGGCGCAGGACCGCGACCGTGGCGGTGAGGAAGGTCCCGCCGAACTCCGCGCGCAGGGCCGTGTCCAGCCGCCGCAGCACCGCGGCCGGGTCGGACTCCCAGGTGGTGGTGACGCGGATCGTGTACCGGGCCAGCGCGGCGATCTGGGCGGCCTCGATGCCCTTGCCGCAGACGTCGCCCATCACCGCGCACCAGTCGTCACCCGCGCGGAACAGGTCGTAGAAGTCGCCGATCACCTCGGTGCCGGAACCCGCGGGCACGTAGGCCGCCGCGACATCGGCGCCGGGGATCGCCGAGAGCACCGGCGGCAGCAGGCCGGCCTGCAGGGCCCGGGACTGCGTCCGGGACTCCCCCAGCGCGGTGTAGAGGTCCGCCTGGCTCCGGCGCGAGTCCGCCAGCCGTACCCCGAGCTGGTCGGCCCGGCGCCGGCTGTCGACCAGGGACGAGCGCAGCCGGATCTGGCTGCCGATGGCCCGGGCGACCGTGGCCAGCAGGTGCACGACCCGCGGCGACCAGTGGTGCGCGCGCTCGTGCGAGACGCACAGGGCGCCGATCACCTGCTCGTCGGCGCCGTACACGGGCAGGCACAGGACCGATCCGACCCGCATGGACCGGACGATCCCCATGCCCGACACCCGCTCGTCGGCCGGAGCGTCGTCGACGACCAGGGGCTCGCCGAGGGCGACCACCAGCTGCCCGGGCGCGTCGTGGACCGGCTCCTGGGTGCCTGCGGGCGGACCCGGGCCGCGGGCGCTCTTGCGGTACGAGCGGGCGGTGTCGATCACCGTGAACACCGCGTTGCGGGCTCCGGTGAGCTCCTGGGCCAGCTCGACGAGGTCGTCGTAGGCCTGTTCCGGGGGCGAGTCGAGCAAGCCGGTCGCCATGACCGCGCTCAGGCGCTCCGGGGCGAGCAACGCGGCCGCGATCTCCGGTACCCCGGGAGCGGCGGGGGTCCTGATGACGTCCACGACCACACCTCCCCCGTCCGAGTCACCCTCGGCGCGCAAGGGACGACCACCACCTTACGGCCCGGAGCGGCCGGACACGCCGGACCGCCCCGGGAGGAGACCGGTGCCCGGACGAGCCTCGACACCTCCCGGTCGGTGGCGTACTCCACGGTGCCGCCCGACCTCTCGGGACGCATCGCCGGGGCGGCTCACAGGGCCCCGGAGCGGGGTGCGTACATGATCATCGCGACGCCTGCGAGGCAGATCAGGGCGCCGGTGACGTCGTAGCGGTCGGGCCGGAACCCGTCGGCGACCATGCCCCACACCAGCGAGCCGGCGACGAAGATCCCGCCGTACGCGGCGAGGATGCGGCCGAAGTTCGCGTCGGGCTGCAGTGTCGCGACGAATCCGTAGAGCCCGAGCGCGACGACACCGGCACCGATCCAGACCCACCCGCGGTGCTCGCGCAGGCCCTGCCACACGAGCCAGGCGCCGCCGATCTCCAGCAGGGCGGCGACGACGAACAAGGCGATCGAGCGGGCGATCAGCATGGGAGGTGGTCCTCGGTGGTCGCGGGCGGGTCGTGACGGCACCGGTCATGCTGCCGGACACCGCGGACCCGCCGATGCGCTCCGCCGTCAGCCCGCGCGGTCGCTCCTCCTGCCCAGCGGGCGCGTCCGCAGCATGATCACGCGACCGGCGTGCGCCTCGGAGTGGACGCTGACCTGCTCCATGAGGCCTCCCGCCAGCGCGAGGCTCCGCCCCGCGGACAGCCCGCCCCGGCTCAGCGGCATGGTCGTCTGATCGACGATCCGCACGGACAGACCGGTCGTCCCGTCGCCCACGTCCTCGACGGCGCTCCCGACCTGGATCATCTCGGCGCCGCCCCTGCGCCGCTCGTCGGCGATCGCCTCGGCGAGGGCGTCACTGACCGCGACCAGGACGTCGTGGGCGTCGTCGTCGTCGAAGGCGTGCTCGATGAGCCAGGGCCCCAGGTGCGCGCGCGCGACGCGGTCGGCGCCGGGGAGCGGGTCCACGAGGAACAGGCATGTGTCGCGTCCGGTACACACGGCGGAAGAGTCTAGCGATCACCGCCGGGGACACCGTCCGTCCACCCGACCGGTCGCGGTGCCGTCGCCGACCCGGCGGCGCGGAGCTCAGTTCGCGAAGCGGCGCACGGTCTCCGGGTGGAGGACGATCCGGACCCAGTCCGCGGCCAGCATCCCGGCGAGCTCCTCGGCCCGGGCCGGGTCGTGAAGGTCGTCCCAGTAGCGGGCGAAGAGGCGGGCCAGCAGGTCGTGCGCCCCGTCGGACTCGATCGTGACGCGGCCGGTGACCGACACCCACCGCTCGCGCTCCCCCACCGGGGTGGCGACGATGATCGAGGCGCGGGGATCGCGACCCAGGCGGCGCACCTTCGGCGACGCCGGGTCGGTGAAGAGCTCGATCGTGCCCTCGTCGGTGGCCTCGAACCACACCGGCCGGGGCTGTGCCGGGTCCGGGCCGCCGGCGACGGACAGGAAGCCGAACAGCGGCCGGCGGAGGAAGTCGAGGTCGTCGGCGGTGAGGAAGTCGGTTCTCGAGAAGCCGGTGGTCATCGCGGTCCTTCCGGAGGAGGGGAGGTAGGGATCGGTCGTGCGGACCGTGGTCATCGTCGCCAGACCCCCGCCGCCGCGGTCCGCAGCACGTAGTCCTCGAACGTCCGGGGCGCGCGTCCCAGCACGGTCTCGACGCCGTCGGTCGTCCCGGTGATGACGCCGCGCTCGATCACCTCGAACATCGCGGCGACGGCCCCGGCCTCCTCCGCGCCCAGTCCCGCCTCGACGAGGGCCGCGGCGTACTCGTCGACGGAGATCTGCTCGTAGGTCATCGGCCGCCCGGACGCCCGGGAGATCAGGTCGACGGCCTCGGCGAACGTGATCGGGCGCGGGCCGGTCAGCTCGTGGACCCGTCCGGCGTGCCGGCCCGGCTCGGTCAGCACCGCGGCCGCGACGTCAGCGACGTCCTCGATGTCGATGAACGGCTCCGGAACCTCACCGGCCGGGAGCGCCAGCTCGCCGTCGACGAGCGGGGCGTGGAAGAGCTTCTCGCTGAAGTTCTGGCTGAAGTTCGAGGGCCGCAGCACCGTCCACTCCAGACCTGAGCCGCGCACCGCGTCCTCGGCCGAGAGCATGTCGCGCCCGAACACGGTGTCGCCCCAGAGGTCGGCGCCGTGCCCGGAGAGCAGGACCAGGCGTCGCACGCCTGCGGCCTGCGCCCGGTCCGCGAAGCCGTGCACCGGCCCGGGCACGGACGGGGGCACGACGTAGACGCCCTCGACGCCCCGCAGCGCTGCGTCCCATCCGTCGGGAGCGGACCAGTCGAACGGGGTCTCGCTGGATCGGGATGCCGCGCGCACCGGGACGCCGCGCAGCCGCAACCGGGCGGCGACGCGACGTCCGGTCTTACCGGTGGCGCCGAGGACGAGGGTGGTTCCGTTGCTCATGCCGTCGATCCTGGCGGCGCCGGATCGGACGATCCATGGTCGAGAAGCCGGTTCGCCTGTCCATTCGTCTAACCTGTTTGGCGTGGACGTCTTCGGGGACCTGTTCCGTGGGGTGCGCGCGCAGGGATCGCTGTTCGGCAGCACGACCCTGACCGCGCCCTGGTCGTTGCGGTTCGTCGACGGCGCCCCGCTGACGTTGTGCACCGTGCTCGACGGCGCCGGGTGGATCGTCCCCGACGGCCACCCGCCCGAGCACGTCGCCACCGGCGACACGGTGATCGTGCGGGGTCCCGCGCCGTTCTCCTTCGTCGACGAGGTCGGCACCACCGCCGAGCCGATCGAGTGCGGCGAGGAGTGTGCGACGCCCGACCAGGGCGGGACCCGTCATCGGCTGGGCTGGCACGACGGCCCGTTCGACGCCGTCGCCGGCGCGACGACGCTGGTCACCGGCGCCTACCCGGTCCGGGGCGAGATCGGCCGGCGACTCCTGGACGCGCTGCCCGACGTCCTGCGCATCGCCCCCGACGGGTCGGCCGACGCCGTGCGCGACCTCCTGGCCGCGGAGGTCGCCGTCGACGCGCCGGGCCAGCAGGTGGTGCTCGACCGGCTGCTGGACTGGATGCTGGTGTGCTCGTTGCGCGAGTGGTTCGACCGGCCGGGCGGCGAGCCCCCGGCCTGGTGGGCCGCGCAGCGCGACCCGGTGGTCGGTGACGCGCTGCGCCTGCTGCACGACGACCCGGCGGCGCCGTGGACGGTGTCGTCGCTGGCCGGCCGGACCGGGGTGTCGCGGGCCACGCTGGCGAAGCGGTTCGCCGACCTGGTCGGCGAACCGCCGCTGACCTACCTCACCCGCTGGCGCATGACCCTCGCCGCCGACCTGATGACCGAGCGGGAGGGCTCGACGCTCGCCGAGATCGCCCGCGAGGTCGGCTACTCCGACGCCTTCGGGTTCAGCGCGGCGTTCAAGCGGGTCCGGGGCGTCAACCCGGTCGAGTTCCGCCGCGGCGCGACGGCCTGAGCCTCGACGTCTCGCGGCGCGGCCGTTCGGGTCGAGCCGGGTCCGGGCCGTAGCGACGCCGGGCGGTGCGCCCGTAACCTCCTGCGTCTGCCCAGACCCAGCAGGGGGACCCCATGAGCACCGGCGAGATGACGTCGGACAGGTTCGGGCGGGCCGTGGAGCGCCGGGACGGGGCCGACTTCCCGTTCCACGACGGGTCCCCGACCGGGATCTCCACCGGCCGGTGGGCGGCGGTCTGGCTCGCCTGCGGGGCGGCCTTCCTGGTGCTGACCCTGACCCCGGGATCCGGCGTCGTCGCGTTCCTCGCCCAGGTGGCGTTCACGGCGATCATGCTCGGTGCCCTGGCGTGGGCGGTGGGGCGGAACTGGACGGCGCTGTTCCGCCGGGTGCGCCTGCGCGACGTGGGCCTCATGGCGGGCTTCGCGGTGCTGAGCCTGCTGGTCAGCTCGGTGATGGCGATCATCGTCCGGCTGCTGTTCACGACGTCGGCCAACCCGCTCGCGACCCAGCCGCTCGGCGGCATCGGCCAGGACGTCCTGCGATGGGGCGGTGAGGCCGTCCAGCTGCTCGGCGAGGAGCTGCTGACCATGCTCCCGTTCCTCGCGCTGCTCCACGTCCTGACCGCCCGCGCGGGTCTGTCCCACCGCCCGGCGGTGCTGCTGGCCTGGCTCGCGACCGCGGTGTGGTTCGGCGCGCTGCACCTGCCGACCTACGACTGGAACGTCGCCCAGGCGTTGCTGATCATCGGTTCGGCCCGCCTGGTGCTGACGCTGGCCTACATCCGCACGAAGAACCTGTGGGTCTCGACCGGCGCCCACATCCTGTACGACTCGATCGGGCTGGTGCTGGTCCCGGTCATGAGCGCGACGGCCGCGGTACTGGCCGCCTGACGGTCGCGTGGCCCACACCCGATGCCGCACGAAGGATCCCCCCGTTGGGGGACAATCGATGTCCGCGCTCCCGGCCGGGACGCCCGACACGAATCCGGAGGACATCGATGCCGCCGGACTCCTCCTCGGTCGGCCGCTACCGCGCCCGGGTGCTCGCCGACGCGGCGGGGCGGCGGATACGCCGGTCGGTCTCGCGCGGGGAGAAGGACAGCGTGATCGTCTGCGGCACGTGCGACCGCTGGCTGGTGGTCGGACACGATCCCGACAGTGAGGATCTCGAGGCGACCGCGTTCCTCTGCGGCCGCTGCCGGGGTCTCAACGACGCCGCCGCGGCGGTGCCGGTGTCGCCCGGGGACGACCCCGACGACCCGGGGGGCGCGCCGGGCCCCGTCTCCCACGAGTGGTGGCTCCCTCTGGAGCCGGCGAACCCGTGGCTGAAGAGGCCCTTCGGGGAGTAGCCCGGAACGAGAACGACCCCCGCCCGCGTTTCCGCTGGTCGGGGGTCGTTTTCGTGTGGTGTGGCAGGTGAAGGATTCGAACCTTCGAAGGCGATGCCGACGGATTTACAGTCCGCTCCCTTTGGCCACTCGGGCAACCTGCCGGGGTGCGCTCGCTGTGCCCTAGCGCGTGGAGAAGGATACGACACCAACCGACCGGTCCCCGCAGGGGGCCTCGCAGAGGAGGACGCATGGCCGACCCGTCGTTCGACGTGGTGAGCAAGGTCGACCGCCAGGAGGTCGACAACGCCCTGAACCAGGCCGTGAAGGAGCTCTCGCAGCGCTTCGACTTCCGCGGGACGAACACCACGGTGTCGTGGGCGGGCGAGGAGGCGATCACCTTCGAGTCCGACACCGAGGAGCGGCTGCTCGCCGGCATCGAGGTGTTCAAGGAGAAGCTGATCAAGCGCAGCATCTCGCTCAAGGCGCTCGAGGTGGACGAGCCCGCGCTGTCCGGCAAGGCCTACAAGGCCGGCGGCAAGATCCTCCAGGGCATCGCCCAGGACAAGGCCAAGGAGATCAGCAAGTCGATCCGGGACGAGAAGCTCAAGGGCGTCCAGGCGCAGATCCAGGGCGACCAGCTGCGCGTTTCCGGCAAGAAGAAGGACGATCTGCAGGCGGTCATCTCGTTGCTCAAGGGCAAGGATTTCGGAATCGCCCTGCAGTTCACGAACTACCGCTGAGCCCCTCCCACCGCGGCCGGACGCCGTGATCCGCGGTCCGGCGTGAACGAGTTCACCCCGTGCCGTGAGCACTTGTCGCAAACGCCACCGACCCCCGGTGCGCAGCCCCCCGACGTCGCAGGCAGGACGCCTGCGGCGTCCCGGGTGCGACCCCGACCGGGTAGTCCGTAGCAGCCGTGCGTGTCCCGGCACCTCCCCGCCACAGGCCCTGTCACGCTCCCCTGTGGCAGGTAGGGTCCCCGACAAGATGTTCGAGACAATTGAACTCGTTGCAATGGGAGGAACTGCCGATGGCACAGCCTGAGCCGATCAGCAGGAACCCGGAAAAGGGATATGTAGCCCTTCTGGGATGGAGCCTGAACGCGGTTGAGGCTCTCGACCGATTCGACCGCCGTTATGTCGTGGTGGCGCCGGACTGGGCCGAGGAGTACTGCAAGAACAACGACATCCCGTACATCCCGTGGAACTTCGAGCGGCTCAACGACCGCTCGATGGAGATCGCGGAGACGCTGCAGAACGAGGGCGTCGACGTCGCCATCCCGCTGTACGAGGAGACCGTCGAGTGGGCCGGGGCCATCAACTCCGTGCTGCTCGACAACCCGCGCCTGCTGGGCCAGTCGATGCTGCTGCGCGACAAGGCGCTGATGAAGCGCCGCGCCCAGCTCGGCGGCATCCGGGTCGGGATCTTCGAGGAGGCCCACGACAAGGCCGACGTGATCCGCTTCCTGAAGCGGGTCAACCAGACCCTGCTCAAGCTCGACGGTGACCCGAACGACCCGATCCACCTCAAGGCCTTCGACAAGGCCGGGTGCCTCGGACACCGCGTCATCCGCACTCCGGACGAGGTCGACACCATTCCGGAGGAGGAGTTCCCGGTCCTGATGGAGTCCCACCTCGACGGATGGGAATTCGCCGTCGAGGCCTGGGTGCACAATGGCAAGATCAAGTTCCTGAACATCTCGGAGTACGTCACCCTCGGCTATTCGGTGTTCGTGCCCGCGACGCCCGAGCTGGAGAAGTACCGGCCGGCCATCACGGCACAGATCGAGAAGCTCATCAAGACGTTCGACATCGAGTTCGGATTCGTGCACCCCGAGTACTTCGTCACCAGTGACGGCGAGATGTACTTCGGTGAGGTCGCCTACCGTCCGCCGGGCTTCAAGGTGTTCGAGCTGCTCGAGCGCGCCTACGGCTTCAACGCCTACCAGGCCCTCGTCCTGGCCTTCGACCCGAAGACCACCGAGGAGGAGATCGACG
This sequence comes from Pseudonocardia sediminis, assembly GCF_004217185.1. Lineage (NCBI taxonomy): Bacteria > Bacillati > Actinomycetota > Actinomycetes > Pseudonocardiales > Pseudonocardiaceae > Pseudonocardia > Pseudonocardia sediminis. Next base: position 5,688,494 of record NZ_SHKL01000001.1, read on the forward strand.
CCTTCTTCCCGAAGGAGGTCGTCGACGCGCGCGGCTACGCGGGCTGCTTCGGCGTGTACCCGCGCCGCCGGGTCGTCAGCGAGCTGTCGATCCCGGAGGAGACCGAGGACCACGACTACTTCGAGTCGCACGAGCTCTCGGCGCCCCTCGAGGAGACGGTCACCAAGCGCACCGCCTTCGGTACGCACTGGGGACTGGTGTACTTCTTCGGTGACGAGCCGTACCAGATGCGCGATCTACTGAAGAGACAAGAGGATCTTGATTTCTACGTCTGATGTCCTCTCGGGGGCTCGAGCGCTCAGGAGAAGTCGTTGACCGAGATCGACACGGCTGACGGCGACGCCACGCTGGTCAAACGGCTGGCGGCGCTCGACGACGCCACGCGGGCCATGGCGGAGAGCCGGGACTTCGGCAAGCAGCTCAAGCTGCGCCGGGTCCTGGACTCTCTGCGTCGTGCACTGCAGCAGCCGGGAGGCTGCGCCGCCGTGCAGGCCCGCGCGGCCGCCCTGGACGAGGCCGGGCTGTTCCGGGGGACCGACTGGGACTCCCCGGAGATCCTGGTCCCCGCCCTCGGTGCGGCCGGGCTGCGCAGCGGCGACGCGGACACGGTCCTGCTGGAGGCGACCAGCGAGCTGCGGATGCTCGCGATCGCCACCGGCGACTACGTGCACCCGGACGTCTCGGCCGAGGACGCGCACCAGTTCGTCTCGCAGATCCTGGCCACGAACATCACGATGCTGTTCACCCCGCCGAGCGAGGCCGAACGGACGAAGCAGGGCCGGCTGGCCCAGCTGATCCGGGACCTGTTCCGTCACCTCGGCGAGCGGATCGGCTACGAGAGCGTCCTCGACCGTCTGGTCGACGAGATCTGGCGGATCCTGCGCCAACGTCCGATCCAGGTCGACCAGGTCGAGAAGATGATCACGCAGATCGCGGTCTACCGCAGCGACCCGGACGTCGACCTGGGCGCGTCGGGTCAGGGGCTGGACCGGCTCATCACGAGCCTGTTCGGCACCACGGAGGCGTCCCGGGAGGACCCGGGCATCGACGTCTACCGGTCCCGGCTGGAGGCGATGGACGCCAGCGCACTGCAGTTCGAGGCGTCCGGTTTCGCCCGGGCGATGCACGACACCGGGCTCGTCTCGCCCTACCACGCCGAGCTGCTCCGGTACCTGCGTGAGGGCAACGACTACCTGCTCGCCGAGGCGCTGGGCCTGTCCAACACCGGGCGCGACTGCATGCTGCGCTTCCACGACCTGGTCGGGCGCCTGATCGAGGAGGCGGTGCACCCGCAGACCGCCCAGTGCATCTACGGGCTGGCGCTGATGCTCGACCGCGGCATCCTCTACGAGCCGGCGGTCGAGCCGTCGCTGTGGCGCCAGCTCGCGCTACCGCTCTCGCCCTACGCGCAGGAGCGCCTGACCACCGCCTACGGCCCGACGCCGTCGCCGAGCGCGCGGCTGCTCGCCGGGGTGCTGTCGATGCTGGGCCTGCCGCTCGGCGTGGGCCAGGGCGACAACCCGACGTGCCAGTCGGCGCGCGCGTTGTCGATGTGGGCCTACAACGACCCGGACTACCTGCTGCAGATGGTGGTCTGGGCGGCCCGCGACGACGAGATCATCATGCACTTCGAGGGACAGCCGATCTCGTCGCGCGAGAGCGTCTCCGGCGTGGCCACCACGCTGCCGACCGACCTGGACCCGGTGTCGCTGCTCGTCGTGCCGCACCTGGACCGGATCTACGCCGAGATGGGACGCCGGTGCGCCGGCCGTCCCGGCGACCCGCACCGCTGGGTCAACCCCGAGTTCCACGGCTGGTGGGCCGGGCGCGGGTTCTACATCGACGTCGACGTCGAGACCGGCAACCTGATCGACCTCGACGACTTCATCCGAAACTTCTACGCCAGCTACCACCCGGCCTACAACGGCTACCAGCCGTTGATCCACCCGCAGCCGGCCGGTGTCGCCGTCACCGACAGCGCCGCCCGCTACATCGGCTGGCACGCGATCACGATCCTGCGGGTCGCCCCGGACCCGCAGGACGACATGCGGGTCTACTTCTACAACCCGAACAACGACAGCGGGCAGGACTGGGGCGACGGCGTCGTGGTCAGCACCGCGGGCCAGGGCGAGCGCTTCGGTGAGGGCTCGCTGCCGTTCGAGCAGTTCGCGTCGCGGCTCTACATCTACCACGTGGACCCGTTCGAGCGAGGTCACCCGGACCGCGTCTCACCTGCGGAGATCGAGCAGGTCACCGGCTACATCCACCGCAGCTGGGGAGCCGACCGGGTCCCCGTCGGCGAGCTGCAGGCCTCCCCCGAGCCGGCCGAGGGCTCCCCCGTCTGACCGGTCCGGCCGGACCGCCCCCGCCGGGTGGTCCCGGCCTACGGGCCGCTGATCGGTGCGGCGTCGGCCGGGGCCCCCGACTCGACGACGACGACGCCCACCCCGAGCGCCAGCACCAGCACGGTCGCCCCGGCGAGCACCAGGGGCAGGACCCTGCCCCGGGACCGGCCGGAACGTTGCTGCCGCACCGACGACGACGCCCACGCCTGCGGGCCGGTGTGCTGCGCCCTGGCCTGCTCGTCGATGACCGGCGGGGAGGTCGGGAAGACCTGCGGGACCGCGGCACGCTGCGACGGGATGATCGGCAGCACCTGCGTCGGCGGCTCCTGGATCGGGGAGTCGGCCGGCCCGGCCGGGGCGGGGACCTCGAGATCGTCGGCGAGCCGGTGCCGGGGCTGTCGGGGAGCCGTCATCGTGATGTCCTTCTCGGCGCGGGGTGGGGCTTCCGTCCTTCACATCGTGAACCCGACATCGTTCCGTTACCAGAGGCCCGCCCGTCCGGTCCCGGAGCGCGCCCGTCGCAAACTGAGACGTGTTCTGTGGTACCGGTCACAGAGACTCGGCGGGCCGGATCCTGCACCCGCCTGCCCTTGGCGTGCTCGGCGGGCTCGACGTCGAGTGATCTCCACGACGGGCACGCGGAGAGCGCCGCGGCGGCCCCAGCTCGAGGAGACCACCTACATGACCGACGCGACGACGGCGTCCCCCGACCCGACGTTCCGCCTGATCTACCGCAGCCACATGAGGATCCCCCAGGAGCAGCGCAAGGCCGTCCTCGGCGAGATCTTCAGCGTCGCCCGGAGCAACAACAAGCGCCAGAACGTCACCGGCGCACTGCTCATCTCCGACGAGTGGTTCGTGCAGGCCCTCGAGGGTGACGAGCAGGCCGTCCGCCGGCTCTACGAGCACATCGCGAGCGACGTCCGGCACGAACGCGTCTCCGTCATCGACGAGCGCCTGCTCGACGGGCGGACGTTCGGCCGCTGGTCGATGGCCCAGGTCACCGAGGACGGGGAGCCCGACATCCCGCTGCTGATGAACCGGGACAAGGGCGGCATCAGCCGGGCGGCCAGGCAGCCCACGACGATCGACCAGGACTCGGTGCTGGACTTCATGCGGGGCTCGCTGGCCGAGTCCTGAGGAGACGGTCCGGGCGGCGGGAGGGACCCTTCAGCCGCGCCGGGCCATCTCCTGCAGGCGCGCGATCCGGTCCTCCATCGGCGGGTGCGTGGAGAACCAGCGGGCCATCCGCTCGCCCGGGCGGAACGGGTTGGCGATCATCAGGTGCGACTGCGCGGTCAGGCTCGGTTCCGGCGGCAGCGGCGTGGCCGCGGTGCCGTACTGCAGCTTGTGCAGCGCCGAGGCCAGCGCCAGCGGGTCGCCGGTGAGCTCCGCTCCCGACGCGTCGGCCTGGTACTCCCGCGAGCGGCTCACCGACATCTGCACGACGCCGGCCGCGACCGGCCCGAGCAGCGCGATCAGGATCATCGCGATCGGGTTCGGGCGGTTCTCGCTGCCGCCGAACATCCCGGCGAACATCGCCATGTTGGCCAGGAACCCGATGATGGCGGCCATCGCGCCGGCCACCGAGGAGATCAGGATGTCGCGGTTGTAGACGTGGCTGAGCTCGTGGCCGATGACGGCGCGCAGCTCGCGCTCGTCGAGCAGCTCCAGCAGCCCGGTCGTCGCGCAGACGGCGGCGTGACGCGGGTTGCGGCCGGTGGCGAACGCGTTCGGGGCGTTGGTGGGGCTGATGTAGAGCGCCGGCATCGGCCGGCGGGCCTTCTGGCTCAGCTCGCGGACGATCCGGTGCAGCGCCGGGTGCTCGGCCTCGGTGATCGGCTGGGCGTGCATCGCACGCAGGGCGAGCTTCGCGGAGTTGAAGTAGGAGTAGCCGTTCACGCCGAGCGCGACCAGGACGGCGATGACCAGGCCGGTCCGTCCGAAGAAGGACCCGAGCAGCAGGATCACCGCGCTCATCCCGGCGAGCAGCACGGCCGTCTTCAGTCCGTTCATGTGACGGTGCACGACGGCGCCCTCCTTTCCTTCGTTCTTCTCGCCCCGCCCGGTGAACGAGCGGTACCGGATGCACGTTCCCCGCCGTCGCCGGACGTGTGCCCGGCGCCACGTTCCCCTGGGCGGCACCGGCACCGTGCGGAGGACAGATGCGAGGGGATAGTTTTCGACCATGAGCACCGACGACGTTCTCGGCCCCGCGGAGGAGAAATGAGCACCGAGGTCCGGACCGAGATCACCGACGACGGCGTCGCGGTGCTGACGGTCTCCAACCCCGCCCGTCGCAACGCCCTGAACCTGGAGCTGTCCGGGAAGCTCGTCGCCGCGGTGGACGCCGCCGTCGCCGACGAGAGGGTCGGCGCGATCGTGATCACCGGGGAGGCGCCCGCGTTCTGCGCCGGTGGCGACCTCGCCGAGCTGCAGGAGGCCGACCCGGAGACGCTGCGGCGCGTCTACTCCGGGTTCCTGGCCATCGCGGCGTGCCCGCTGCCGACGCTGGCCGCGGTGAACGGCGCCGCCGTCGGCGCCGGCATCAACCTGGCGCTGGCCTGTGACGTGCGCCTGGCCGGCCCGACGGCGAGGTTCGACGTCCGGTTCATGCAGCTGGGCCTGCACCCCGGCGGCGGCTACACGTGGATGGCGAACCGGGTGCTCGGCGCCCAGGGTGCGGCCGCGATGACACTGTTCTGCGACGTCCTCGACGCCGCCGAGGCCCAGCGCGTCGGGCTCGTCTGGCGCGCCTACGAGTCCGACGAGGCGCTGCTCGACGGCGCCCGCGAGCTCGCCGGACGGGCGGCCTCGGCGGACCGGAAGCTGATCGAGCAGACCAAGGCCACGATGCGCGTCACCTCGCGGCTGGACGCCCAGTCCGACGCGACCGACATCGAGGTCCGCGCCCAGGCCGAGTCGGTGCACTCGGAGGACTTCCGCAAGCGTGTCGCGGCGCTGCAGGCGAAGATCAGCAAGAAGTGATGGAGATCACCACATAACGTAACTTGAGTTATGTGACGTGGGACCGGGTGAGCGGACACCACCTCTCACGAGGAGTTAACCTCGCCTTAGCGCACCACCGTCGAGGAGAACCGGGGACTGACCTGCCCATGACGACCAGCGACACCCCTGTCGAGACCCGCGACTCCGAGGTCGTGCAGCGCGACCGGGTCGTGATCCGGTTCGCGGGCGACTCCGGTGACGGTATGCAGCTCACGGGCGACCGCTTCACCTCCGAGACGGCGAACTTCGGCAACGACCTGTCGACGCTGCCCAACTTCCCCGCCGAGATCCGGGCCCCCGCCGGGACCCTGCCGGGCGTGTCGTCGTTCCAGCTGCACTTCGCGAACTACGACATCCTGACCCCCGGCGACCGTCCCGACGTGCTCGTCGCGATGAACCCGGCCGCGCTCAAGGCGAACATCGCCGACCTGCCGCACGGCGGGATCCTGATCGTCAACACCGACGAGTTCACCAAGCGGAACCTGACCAAGGTCGGGTACGAGGCGAACCCGCTCGAGGACGACTCGCTCGAGGAGAAGTACGCGGTGCACGGCGTCGCCATGGCGACCCTGACCCGCGGTGCACTCGAGGAGACCGGGCTGTCCAAGAAGGACGCCGAGCGCGCGAAGAACATGTTCGCGCTCGGGTTGCTCTCGTGGATGTACCACCGGCCCAGCGAGTCCACCGAGCGGTTCCTGCGCGAGAAGTTCGCCAAGCGTCCCGACCTCGCCGAGGCCAACATCCTGGCCTTCCGCGCCGGGCACGCCTACGGCGAGACGACCGAGGCGTTCGCGGTGACCTACGAGGTCGCCCCGGCCAAGCTCGCGCCCGGCACCTACCGCCAGATCACCGGCAACACCGCACTGTCCTACGGGCTGGTCGCGGCCGGGCGGACGACCGGGCTGCCGGTCTTCCTCGGCTCGTACCCGATCACGCCGGCGTCGGACATCCTGCACGAGCTGTCCAAGCACAAGGCCTTCGGCGTGACCACGTTCCAGGCCGAGGACGAGATCTCCGGCGTCGGCGCCGCGCTCGGCGCCTCGTTCGGCGGCGCGCTCGGTGTCACCACGACGTCGGGCCCGGGTGTGGCGCTCAAGGGCGAGACGGTCGGTCTGGCCGTCGCGCTGGAGCTGCCGCTGCTGGTCGTCGACGTGCAGCGCGGTGGCCCGTCCACCGGCCTGCCGACCAAGACCGAGCAGGCCGACCTGCTGCAGGCGATGTTCGGCCGCAACGGCGAGTCGCCGCTGCCGATCATCGCGCCCTGCACCCCGGGCGACTGCTTCGCCGCCGCGGTCGAGGCCGCGGCGATCGCGGTGAAGTACCGGACGCCGGTCATGCTGCTCTCCGACGGTGCGCTGGCCAACGGCTCGGAGCCGTGGAAGGTCCCGGACGCGGACTCGCTCGAGCCCGTCGACCCCGGTTTCGCGACCGAGCCGAACGCCCCCGACGGGACCGGCGAGTTCTGGCCGTACCTGCGTGACACCGACACCCTGGCGCGTCCGTGGGCGATCCCCGGCACTGCCGGGCTGGAGCACCGGATCGGCGGCCTGGAGAAGGCCGACGGCCGCGGCTCGATCTCCTACGACCCGGACAACCACGACCGCATGGTCCGGTTGCGCCAGGCCAAGATCGACGGCATCGACGTCCCGGACCTGACCGTGGACGACCCCGACGGTGACGCCGACATGCTCGTCATCGGCTGGGGCTCGACCTACGGCCCGATCAACGCCGCCGCACGCCGGGTGCGCGGCAAGGGCCACAAGGTCGCGACCGCGCAGATCCGCAACCTCAACCCGATGCCGGCCAACCTGGGCGAGATCCTCGGGTCGTACTCCACCGTGCTCTGCCCCGAGATGAACCTCGGACAGCTCGCGATGCTGCTGCGCGCGAAGCAGCTGGTCGACGTCAAGAGCTACACCAAGGTCGCCGGGCTGCCCTTCGGTGCCGAGGAGCTGCAGGACGTGTTCCTGGACTACCTGACCGGGACCCACCCGCACGCCACCCACGCCGCAACCGACTCCGCGTCAACCACTGGAGCGCAGGCATGACCGCCACCGACCTGGGACTGCCGTCGATCGGCGGTCTCGACGGGGTTCCCACCACCGACGCCAAGCAGACCGCGAAGGACTTCACCTCCGACCAGGAGGTGCGCTGGTGCCCGGGCTGCGGCGACTACGCCGTGCTCGCCGCCGTCCGGCAGTTCCTCCCCACCCTGGGGATCAAGCGCGAGAACACCGTCTTCGTCTCCGGCATCGGCTGCTCGAGCCGCTTCCCGTACTACCTCAACACCTACGGGATGCACTCGATCCACGGCCGCGCCCCCACCATCGCCACCGGGCTCGCGACGTCGCGCCCGGACCTGTCGGTGTGGGTCGTCACCGGTGACGGCGACGCGCTCTCGATCGGCGGCAACCACCTGATCCACGCGTTGCGCCGCAACGTGAACCTCAAGATCCTGCTGTTCAACAACCGGATCTACGGGCTCACCAAGGGCCAGTACTCGCCGACGTCGGAGGTCGGGAAGGTCACCAAGTCGACGCCGATGGGGTCGCTGGACCACCCGTTCAACCCGATCTCGCTGGCACTCGGCGCCGAGGCGACGTTCGTCGGCCGGGCGCTGGACTCCGACCGCAAGAGCCTCCAGACCGTGCTCGGCGCGGCCGCGGCGCACCGCGGGTCGGCCCTGGTCGAGATCTTCCAGGACTGCCCGATCTTCAACGACGGCAGCTTCGACGTGCTCCGCAAGGGCGAGAACGAGAACCGCCTGATCCCGGTCACCCACGGCGAGCCGATCCGCTTCGGCGCCGAGGGTGAGGACGGCCTGGGCACCCACGCCGTCGTCCAGAAGGGGTTCGGGCTCGAGGTCGTCGAGGCGGCCTCGGTCGACCCGTCGCAGATCGTGGTGCACGACGCCGGAGACCACGAGCTCGCGTTCGCGCTCTCGCGCCTGTCCGACCAGGACCTGACCCACACGATCACCGGGATCTTCCGGCAGGTCGAGCGGACCACCTACGACGACGCCGCGCGCGCCCAGGTGCAGCAGGCCAAGGACGCCGCCAATGGCGAGGCCGACCTGCAGAAGCTGCTCGACGGCCGCGACACCTGGACGATCGTCGCCTGACCGGCCGCACACGACGTCGGGCCCCGTTCCTCCTGCAGGGACGGGGCCCGACGTGTGTCCGCTCCCGCGCCGGCCCGCCCGCGTCCGGCGTCACGAAACGGTGGGCCACTCCGCCATCGCGTGACGCTCGCCGGCCGGGTTGTGTGTCGCCGTGGGGGGACGAACATCGGGCGTCACGTTGTGGCGAGGGGGACGTACATGTCGTGACGCTCGACGAGTGCGCGGCCCGTCATCGGCGGAGAGCGGCATCGGGCGTCACGAAACGGCGGGCCACACCGACATCTCGTGACGCTCGTCTGGCGGCAGGCCGCAAACCGGGTTGGACCGCGTCGGGCCGGGCCGGGCCGAGCCGAGCCGAGCCGGGCCGGGCCGCGCCGGGCCGCTTGCTGACGACGTCGGGCCCCACTCCGCCGGGGCGGGGTGGGGCCCGATGTGGGTTCGGCGGTGCTACCGCTTGCCGGGACGCTCGTTCCAGGCGATGAAGCCGGCGGCCTGGGCCTCGACGACGCCGATGAAGTAGATGTCGGCGCGGGTGCGGATGTAGTACGGCGACTCCGTCGTGTGGTAGCGGCGCGAGCCGCTGTGCGCCTTGACCTGGTGCGTGTCCGGCGGCGCGGAGCCGTCGGCCGGGGCGTGGATCGAGCCCGGGTGCGGGCCCTCCGCGGCCCGCGGCACCCCGCTCCCGGCGACCGCTCCTCCGGGGGTCCCGGCCGGGCCGATCAGGCCCGAGTCCAGGGACGCCAGCGCGGAGCCGCCGAAGCGGTTGTCCGCGGCGGCCGGACCGCCCGGGTGGGCCGGGCCGGCCTGTCCGGTGCCCGCGGCCTGACCCGGCGCATCGGTCCCGGCACCCACCGGGCCGGAGCCCGTCCCGATCGGAGCATCGGCGGTCGAGTCGGTCTCCGTACCGGTCGGGACCGCACCCGAGGTCGCCGCGGACGACGTGGTCCCGTCCGCAGCGGCCGTGCCGGCCGCCGGTGCCGTACCGGTCGCGGGTGCCGTGCCCGTCGCGGCTGCCGTGCCGCCGGCGGGAGCGGTCGTCGAGGGCGTGTCGTCGTCCGCGCCCGACGCGGCGACCCCGACGGCGGCGGCACCGGCCACGCCCGCGGCCGCGACACCGGTCGCGACCGTGGACGATCTCGTCCCGGACCCCTCCCCCTCGCCCGTGCCCGCTCCCGCCGGAGCGGCCGGGGACCCGGCACCGTTGCTCTCCGGCCCCGCACCGGGCGTCGTGGGATCACCGCCGGACGAGGGCGTGCCGGTGGACGCCGTCGCGGGAGCGCCCCCCGGAGCCGCACCGTCGGAGATGAACCCGCCCGCGGTGCTGGTGAGCTTGTGCGGGTCCTGCCGCGGGTCGTAGCCGGTCTGCCAGATCTGGGTCGACGGAGTCGTGGCCCCGCCGGTGTCGGTCGAGGCGGTACCGGTCGGGGCGTCGGTCGTGGTCGCACCGACCGTGGCGGCACCGGCCACCGTCGCACCGGCCACGGCACCACCGGCCGCCGTGACACCGGAGGCGCTCGCCCCCGGGGTGCTCGCGCCCGGGGTGGTCGCCTCGGCCGCGGAAGGGGCAGAGGACGGGGACGACCTCGGTGCGGTGGCGCCGGGCGTCGTCGGGCCCGTCGTGGAGGAGTCGGCGAACAGCGCGTCGCCGCCGGTCGCGGCCGGGAGGCGTCCGTCGCCGGAGACGGCGGGCGACCCGCTCGCGGGGGTGGTCGTGTCCGAGCCGGGCACGACGGCCGGGGATCCGGACGGCGGTGTCACCGGCTCACGCGCGGAGCCCTCGTCCCGGACCGACGCACCCGGGCCCCGACCGTCGCCGGAGCGTTCGACGCCGGAGTTCTGCCCGTCGATGGTGGTCTGCCCGTCGGTGGAGTCCCCGCGCGTCGCGGCGTAGGCGGCCCCGCCCGCACCGAGACCCACCGCCGCGGCGGCAGCACCGGCCGCCTTCCCGGAACCGGAACCCGAGCCGGACCCGCCGGCCGGCGCCGCGTCGGCCGGGTCCTCACGCAGAGCGTGCCGCGGTCGCGACTCCTCCACGGGCGGCGGGCCGGCGTCGGTGCCGGCGGAGCCGCCCGTCCCCGCCTGCGGTGCGGGCGGTCCTCCCGGCGGGGGCGCGTCGGCCGGGGCGGACCCGGCAGACGATCCGGTCTCCTGCTCCGCGCGGGCACGCGACCTCGACCGCGCGCGCAGCACCAGCGCGACGATCACGATGATCACGATGACGGCGATGAGCAGCCACAACACGCTCTGGCCCATGTCGGCCCTCCGATCGGTGTCCGGACCGGACGGCCGCGAACGGATGGTTGATATCACGGATCGTGCCCACCGCACAGGTGTCGCACGGCCGCGGTCCCACCCGGCCCCGGCGCCGGTCACCTCCCCGCCATCGTGCCGCGCCGACCCCCTCCACGCCGCCCCCGACACCCACCTTTCGAATGACGGGGCGCCGAAAGGGTCGAGGTGATCTCATGGGGGCGTGACGACGGGGCACGACGAGAAGGCGCTCGACCGCGGCGGTGTCGCCCTCGGCGTCGGCGCCTACGCCCTGTGGGGCCTGTTCCCCGCGTTCTGGCCGCTGCTCGACCCGGCGGCCCCGCTGGAGGTCCTGGCGCACCGCATCCTGTGGACGACGGTGCTGATGACGGTCGTCCTCACCCTGCTCCGCGGGTGGGCGCCGCTGCGGGGCCTGGGCCTGCGCGGCTGGCTCACCGTCGCCGCGGCGGCGGTCTTCATCGCCGTCAACTGGGGCCTGTTCATCTACGGCGTGTCGGTGGACCTGGTCGTCGAGGCCGCGCTGGGCTACTACATGACCCCGCTGGTCAGCGTCCTGCTCGGAGTGCTCGTACTGCGGGAACGGCTCGGCGTCCTGCAGTGGACCGCCCTCGCGCTCGGTGCGGCGGCGGTGCTGGTGATCAGCATCGGCAACGGGACCGTGCCCTGGCTGTCGATGGTGCTGGCCGCGTCGTTCGGCCTGTACGGGCTGATCAAGGCGACGGTCCCGCTCCCGGCCACGACCAGCCTCACCGCCGAGGGGATCGTGCTGTTCCCGCTGGCCGGGATCTACATCCTGGTGCTGCAGCTGACCGGCGACGGCACGTTCGTCGGCCTCGGGCCCTGGCACCTGCTGCTGATGCTCTCGGCCGGCCCGGCGACGGCGCTGCCGCTGCTGCTCTACGGCATGTCGGCGCGCCGGATCCCGCTGTCGGTCCTCGGCGTCCTGATGTACCTGAACCCGACCCTGCAGTTCCTCTGGGGCGTCCTCGTCGTCGGGCAGGACATGCCCCCGGCACGCTGGGTCGGGTTCGGGCTGATCTGGGTCGCGCTGGCCGTGTTCACCGTCGACCTGCTGCGCCGGACCCGGCGCAGCGACGGTCAGCCGGTGCGCTCGACGGTGTAGTCCACCAGCGTGGACAGGGCGTCGATCGCGGCGCACGGCGGCAGCTGGGCGAGCTCCTTGCGGGCCTCCTCGGCGTAGCCGGCGACGGTCCGACGCGCCTCGGCGATGCCGTTGCCCGCGCGCAGGAGGCCGAGCGCCTCGTCGACCTCGGCGTCGTCGGTCAGCGGGCGGGAGAGCAGCGCGTGCAGCCGTGCGTGCTCGGGGCCCTCCTCGCGCAGCGCGTAGAGCATCGGCAGGGTGTGCACGCCCTCACGCAGGTCGGTGCCCGGCGTCTTGCCCGAGTCGTCGGCGGGTGAGGCGATGTCGATGATGTCGTCGGAGATCTGGAACGCGGTCCCGATGATCTCGCCGAAGCGCCGCAACGCCTCCACGTGCTCCGGGGAGGCACCGGAGTACATGCCCCCGTAGCGACCGGACGTCGCGATCAACGACCCGGTCTTCTCCCCCACCACGCGCAGGTAGTGGGCCACCGGGTCGTCGTCGGCCCGCGGGCCCCGGGTCTCGCGCATCTGGCCGGTGACGAGCTCGGCGAACGTCTCGGCGATGATCCGGACCGCGTCCGGGCCGAGGTCGGCGACCAGGCGGGAGGCGTGGGCGAACAGGAAGTCCCCGGTCAGGATCGCGACCGAGTTGTCCCAGCGGGAGTTCGCGCTCTCCGCGCCGCGGCGCATCGTGGCCGCGTCCATCACGTCGTCGTGGTACAGCGTGGCCAGGTGGATCAGCTCCACCACGGCCGCCGCCGTGATCACGTCGTCCCGTTCCGGGTGCGGCCCGACCTGTGCCGCCAGCAGCGTGAACAGCGGCCGGAACCGCTTGCCGCCGGCGTCGATCAGGTGCAGCGACGTCTCCGTCACGAACCGGTAGTCCCCCTGCACCTCACGGTGCAGCAGGTCCTCGACCCGCTTCAGGCCGTCCGCCGTGGCCTCGGCCAGCGCCGGGTCGGCCAGCTGAACCCCGGCGACGCTCTGTGTCTCCACCCCCACAGCCTACGAAGGTCAGCCGCTGAACGCGCCGCCACCGGCCCACTCGAGGGCAGGTGTGGGGAGGATCCCCAGCAGAAGGGTGACGAGCACACCGAGAGTGATGGCCGCGGTCGTGAACGCACCCGGCACCACGACCGTCGGCCCGTCGGCCGCCGGCTCGCTGAAGTACATCAGCACGATGACCCGCAGGTAGAAGAACGCGGCGACCGCGCTCGCCACCAGGGCGATCACGACCAGCGGCGCCATGCCGTCCGACAGGGCGGCCGAGAACACCGCGAACTTCGCGGTGAACCCGCTGGTCAGCGGCAGTCCGGCGAGGGCGAGCAGCAGGAACGTCATCGTCCCGGCGACGACCGGGGAGCGCTTGGCCAGGCCCGCCCACTGCGAGAGGTGGCTCGCCTCGCCGTCGGCGTCGCGGACCAGCGAGATGAGCCCGAAGACCGCGATCGTGGTGAAGCCGTAGGCCAGCAGGTAGAACAGCGTGCCCGACGTGCCCTCCTGGGTGATCGCCATCGTGCCCAGCAGCAGGAAGCCGGCGTGGGCGATCGAGGAGTAGGCGATCATCCGCTTGACGTCGGTCTGGGTGAGCCCCAGCACGGCGCCGACGGCCATCGACAGGACCGCGACGGCCCACAGCACCCCGCGCCACTCCCAGCGGGTGGAGCCGAACGCGACGTAGAGCACGCGGGCGATGGCGCCGAACGCGGCGACCTTCGTGCAGGCCGCCATGAACGCCGTCACCGGCGTCGGGGCGCCCTGGTAGACGTCCGGGGTCCAGGTGTGGAACGGCGCCACCGAGCCCTTGAACAGCAGCCCGACGAGCAGCAGTGCCAGACCGGCGAACAGCAGCGTGTCCGAGCGGGTGCTGCCGGCCGTCGCGGCGGAGATCTCGGACAGGCGCACCGAGCCGGAGTAGCCGTAGAGCAGCGCGAGGCCGTAGAGGAAGAACGCCGAGCCGAACGCCCCGAGCAGGAAGTACTTGACCGCCGCCTCCTGGGAGAGCAGGCGGCGACGGCGGGCGAGCCCGCACATCAGGTACAGCGGCAGCGAGAGCACCTCGAGCGCGATGAACATCGTCAGCAGGTCGTTCGCCGCGACGAAGGCCATCATCCCGCCGAGCGCGAACAGCACGAACGGGAACATCTCGGTCTGCATCGTCGGCGCCTGGCCGGGAAGCCCGTAGGACCGGTCCACGTGCTCGGACGACCCACCGGTGCCGCCACCGCCGCCGGCGGCTCCGACACGGCTCGCCGCACGCTCGGCCGCGGACGGGATGAACGCCCCGCCCGGCTCGACCGATCGGTCGGCGATCATCAGCAGGCTCGGGATCGCCAGCAGCAGCAGGGTGCCCCAGAGGAACAGCGTCGGGTTGTCCACCGACAGCGACTCGCCGAGGGTCACCAGGGGCTGCGGTGAGCCGAGCGCGTACCCGGCCAGCGCGACCAGGGCCGCGACGATCACCAGCCCGGCCCAGGTGACCTGGACCGGCCAGCGCTGGTGCCGGGGCAGGAACGCCTCGATCAGCACCGAGATGCACGCACCGCCGAGGACCACCAGCAGCGGCGCCACGGCGACGCCGTCGATCGCCGGGGCCGGGATCGCCTGCTGGGCGAGCACGGCCACCACATCGTTCGCCGCGTTCATCGCGCTGTTCCTCCCACGGGCACCGGGTCGGCCAGGCCGACCTCCTGCATCGTCGCCGTCACCGACGGGTTGATCACGTCCAGCAGCGGCGCCGGGAAGAACCCGAGCACCACGATCGCCACGATCAGCGGGGTCACCACCGCGATCTCACGCCGGCCCAGGTCCGGGAACCCGGTGCCGGCCCGCTTCGCCGCCACCCCCGGGTCGACCATCGCGCCCGGGCCACCGGCCCCGGCCCCCTCCAGTACGCCGGTCACCGCGTCGCCGCGGACCGGGCCCTGCATCGTGCGCTGGTAGAACCAGAGCACGTAGAGGGCGGCGAAGATGATGCCCACGGTCGCGATGATGGTGAACACCGGCTCGTTCGGGAACGAGCCGATCAGCACCAGGAACTCGCTGACGAACGAGTTCGTGCCCGGCAGCGCCAGCGACGACATCCCGGCCACCAGCAGGCAGCCGGCCAGCAGCGGGGCCAGCTTGGCCACGCCGCCGTAGTCGGCGATCTTGCGCGACCCGCCGCGGGTGATCAGCAGGCCGACCATCACGAAGAGCATGCCGGTGGAGAGGCCGTGGTTGACCATGTAGAGCGTCGCACCGGCGAAGGCCTGGCTGGAGAAGGCGAAGATCCCCAGCGCGATGAAGCCGAAGTGCGCGATCGAGGTGTAGGACACGAACCGGCTCATGTCGGTCTGCCCGACCGCGAGCAGCGCCGCGTAGAGGATGCCGACGACGGCCATCGTGAGCACCAGCGGTGCCAGCGTCTGGCTGGCCGCCGGGAACAGCGGCAGGCAGTAGCGCAGGAACCCGAAGGTCGCGACCTTGTCCAGCACGCCGACCAGCAGCACCGCGCCGACGATCGGGGCCTCGGCACCGGCGTCGGGCAGCCAGGTGTGGAACGGGAACAGCGGCGCCTTGATCGCGAAGGCGACGAAGAACCCGAGGAAGAGCCAGATCTGCGTCGACGTCGGCACGGACGCCGCCATCGCCTGCAGCTCGGCCCAGGTGAACGTGCCCTGTCCCAGCTGCTCGCCGCTGACCACGTAGAGCCCGATCAGCGAGGCCAGCATGATCAGGCCGCCGAGCAGCGAGTACAGGAAGAACTTGACCGCCGCGTACTGCCGGTTCGGGCCGCCGAAACGCCCGATCAAGAAGTACATCGGGATCAGCATCGCCTCGAAGAAGACGTAGAACAGGAACACGTCGGTCGCCGCGAACACCCCGACGAGCATCGCCTGGGTGGCCAGCAGCAGACCGAAGTAGCCGGACGCGGTCCGTCCCTCGGGGAGCTTCTCGGCCCAGGCGAACAGCATCAGGATCGGCACCAGGAACGCGGTCAGCGCGATCATCACCAGCGCGACGCCGTCGACGCCGAACGCGATGTGCGTGCCGAACGCGGGGATCCAGGTCGCGGAGAACTCGAGCTGGAACCGGGTCCCGGCGGCCGCGGCGGCGGTGTCGTACCCCGCCCACGCGACGACGACGAGCACGAGCTCGACCAGCGCGACGCCCATCGCGACGCCCTTGGCCAGGGACACGTTGGCGCGCAGCGGGTACATCACCAGCGACCCGACGAGGGGGAGCAGCAGCAGGACGATCAGGAGGACGTTGCCCCCGGAGCCCGGGACGATCGGGGGAACTGCGACATCGGACTGCATCAGGCGAACCTCACAGCGAGCATGGCCGCGACGATCAGGACGCCGCCGCCCAGCATGGACAGCGCGTAGGACCGTACGAAGCCGGTTTGCAGTCGTCGCAGCCGTCCGGAGCTTCCCCCGAGACCGGCCGCGATGCCGTTCACGGCGCCGTCGACGCCGCGGTTGTCGAAGTAGACGAGGATCCGGGTCAGCCAGATCCCGGGACGCTCGACGACGCTCGAGTTGATCGAGTTGGCGTAGAGGTCGGCGCGGGCGGCGCGGACCGGCAGCGAGACCCGCTCCGGACGCTCCACCGGGACCGGCTTGCGTCCCACGAACAGGTAGCCGGCCAGCACGCCGAGCGCGGAGAGCGCGAGGACCAGCCACGGCACGACCGCGTGCGGCAGCGCCCCGCCCTCGAGCTCGCGCAGCTCACCGAGCGTCGGGGCCAGCCACTCCGGGAGCACCCCGGAGAGCAGCGCACCGGCGCCGACCGAGCCGAACGCCAGCACGATCATCGGCACCGTCATCGACGCCGGGGACTCGTGCGGGTGGTAGGCCTCGCCGTTGTGCGCGGGGACCGTCCGCCACCGCTCCTCGCCGAAGAACGTCATGATCATCAGACGCGTCATGTAGAACGCGGTGAGACCGGCGGCCAGGGCCGCGGCCCAGCCGAACACCCAGCCCTGCCAGCCCTCCTGGGCGAACGCGGCCTCGATGATCGCGTCCTTGGAGAAGTAGCCGGACAGGAACGGGAACCCGATCAGCGCCAGGTAGCCCAGACCGAACGTCACGAACGTGACCGGCATCTTGCGCCAGAGCCCGCCGAAGCGGCGCATGTCCACGTCGTCGTTCATCGCGTGCATCACCGAGCCGGCCCCGAGGAACAGCCCGGCCTTGAAGAAGCCGTGGGTGAGCAGGTGGAAGATGCCGAGCGCGTAACCGGCCGGGCCGAGCCCGACGGCCAGGATCATGTAGCCGATCTGGCTGACCGTCGAGTACGCGAGCACCTTCTTGATGTCGTCGTAGGCGCAGCCGATGATCGCCCCGATCAGGAGCGTCACCACACCGATCAGCGCGACGACCAGGCGTCCGGTCTCGGTGAGGTCGTAGATCGGGTTCGTGCGGGCGATCAGGTAGACGCCCGCGGTGACCATCGTCGCCGCGTGGATCAGGGCCGAGACCGGGGTCGGGCCCTCCATCGCGTCGGGCAGCCAGGACTGCAGCGGGAACTGGCCGGACTTGCCGCACGCACCGAGCAGCAGCAGCAAGGTGATCGCCAGGACGGTCCCGCCCGGGACCTCGCCGATCCGGCCGAACACCTCGGTGTACTGGGTGGACCCCAGCTCCAGCCAGATCAGGAAGATCGCCAGCGCCAGCCCGACGTCGCCGACGCGGTTCATCAGGAACGCCTTCTTGGCGGCGGTCGCCGCGGCCGGGCGGTCCTGGTAGAAGCCGATCAGCAGGTAGGACGCCAGGCCGACGCCCTCCCAGCCCAGGTAGAGCAGCACGAAGTTGTTCGCCAGGACCAGCACCAGCATCGCCGCGACGAACAGGTTCAGCTGCGCGAAGAAGCGCCGCCGTCCCGGGTCGTGGCTCATGTAGCCGATCGAGTACAGGTGGATCAGCGAGCCGACGCCGGTGATCAGCAGCACGAACGTCAGCGACAGCGGGTCCAGCCGGAGTCCGAAGTCGACGTTCAGCGAGCCGGAGCCGATCCAGCTGTAGAGCGGCAGCTCACGGGTCCGGGCGTCCGGCGCCAGGCCGAGGGTCTCGACGAAGACCAGCAGGCCGATGACGAACGACGCGACGACGGTCGCGAGCCCCAGCCAGTGGCCCCACCGGTCGGACCGGCGGCCGGTCACGAACAGGACCAGGGCACCGGCCGCGGGCAGCGCGAACAGCAGCCAGGCCAGGGACGCGGTTCCGGTCGCCTCGTCGACGGCCGGTTGCGCCTCCTGCGCGAGCGCGGAGAGCGCGGGGAGCGTGGTGATCACGAGGGAGCGCTCCTAGTACTTGAGCAGGTTCGCGTCGTCCACCGAGGAGGACTGACGGGTGCGGAAGATCGAGGTGATGATGGCCAGGCCGACCACGACCTCGGCGGCGGCGACGACCATCACGAAGAACGCCATGACCTGCCCGTCGAGGGTCCCGTTGATCCGGGAGAACGTCACCAGGGTCAGGTTCACCGCGTTCAGCATCAGCTCGATGCACATGAACACGACGACGGCGTTGCGCCGGACCAGCACGCCCACGGCGCCGATCGAGAACAGCAGCGCGGAGAGCAGCAGGTAGTAGGTGGGGCTCATCGGTCCTTCTCCGACCCGCTGTGGGAATCCTCGGGGGTCATGACGTCGCTCGGCTCACCGGCGTCGATCGACCGGTCCGGCGACGAGCGCCCGGTCAGCGAGTGCGCGTCCGGGGTGGAGGTGTCGGGGACGTCCACCGCGACCGACTCGATGATGTCCGAGAGCGACTCCGGGGCGATCGACCCGTCCGGCAGCAGGGCGGGCACGGCGACCGAGTTCGCGGTCGCGTAGACGCCCGGGCCGGGCAGCGGGGAGATCCGGGCGTGCTCGCCGCGCAGCCGCGCGACGACGGTCTGGCGCTGGGTGCGCTTGTCGTGGGTCGAGGACTGCGCGTGCGCCAGCACCATCGCCCCGAGCGCGGCGGTGATCAGCAGCGCGGAGGTGAGCTCGAACGGGCCGAGGTAGACGGTGAAGATCAGCCGCCCGATCCCGCCCAGGTTGTTCGAGCCCAGGCCCGCGCCGGGGGCCGGCTGCACCGAGGTCAGCGCCCGGGCCAGGGCCGCGACCAGCAGCCCGGCCATGCCCAGGCCGAGGACGAGTGCCGCGACCCGCTGGCCGCGCAGCACCTCGACGACGGAGTCGCGGCTGTCGCGCCCGACCAGCATGAGCACGAACAGGAACAGCATCATCACGGCGCCGGTGTAGACGATGATCTGCGTGAACCCGAGGAACGGGGCCTGCTGGATCACGTAGAGGATCGCCAGCGAGAACATCGTCAGCGCCAGCAGCAGGGCGCAGTGCACGGCGTGCCGGGCGAAGACCATGCCCACTGCCGCGGCCAGCGCGATCGGACCGAAGATCCAGAACGCGATGGCCTCACCGGTCGAGGTGAGGGCGTCGACCCCACCCTGGGCGAGGACCGCTCCGGTGGCGGCGGCGAGGGTGCTCATCGGGCCTGCTCCCCCACCACGTCGCCCTGCGTCTCGTCGCCGCGTGCGGTCGCCCTGGCCAGGGTCGGGCCCTGGACGTAGTAGTCCTGCTCGTCGTCACCGAGCCGCATCGGGTGCGGCGGCTGCTCCATGCCCGGGAGCAGCGGGGCCATCAGCTGCTCCTTGGTGTAGATCAGGTCCTGCCGGTTGTCGTCGGCCAGCTCGTAGAAGTTGGTCATCGTCAGCGAGCGGGTCGGGCAGGCCTCGATGCACAGGCCACAGCCGATGCAACGCAGGTAGTTGATCTGGTAGATCGCGCCGTAGCGCTCACCGGGCGAGTACCGGGCCTCCTCGGTGTTGTTCCCGCCCTCGACGTAGATCGCGTCGGCCGGGCAGGCCCAGGCGCACAGCTCGCAGCCGACGCACTTCTCGAGCCCGTCCGGGTGCCGGTTGAGCTGGTGACGCCCGTGGTAGCGCGGCGCGGCCGGCGGGAAGTCCTCCGGGTACTCCTCGGTGACGACCTTCTTGAACATCGTCCCGAACGTGACGCCGAACCCCTTGAAGAAGTCGAACATCTACTCGCCCTCCTTTCCGCTCTCGCCCGCGATCGCGCCGGCCGTCTCACGGGTCCCGGTGGACCCGGTGCTCCCGGACGCGGCGACCGCACGCCGCCGTTTCGGCGGTGACGACGGGACCTTCAGGTCCAGTGGCGGCACCGGGTAGTCCGATGCCGGTTCGATCTCGGGCTCGACGCTCTTGCGGTCGGGGAGCATGAACGCCACCCCGATCACGACCAGCACCAGGAACCCGATCAGCAGCAGCAGGAGCGTGTAGTTGTCGCCGCCGGTGTTGACGTAGGTGCGGATGCCGAACACGGCCACGATCCAGACCAGGCTCAGCGGGACCAGGACCTTCCAGCCCAGGCGCATGAACTGGTCGTAGCGCATGCGGGGCAGGGTGCCGCGCAGCCAGATGAAGATGAACAGGAAGAACAGCGTCTTCACCAGGAACGCCACGAACATGAGCCAGCCGTTGTCGTTGAACGACGACAGCGGCCACGGCCAGCGCCCACCGCCGAGGAACAGCGTGGTGGCCATCGCCGAGACGGTGACCATGTTGACGTACTCGGCCAGGAAGAACAGCGCGAACTTCAGCGACGAGTACTCGGTGTGGAACCCGCCGACCAGCTCGGACTCGGCCTCGGGGAGGTCGAACGGGGCACGGTTGGTCTCGCCGACCATCGAGATCACGAACACGACGAAGCTGGGCAGCAGCAGCCAGAAGTACCAGCCGCCGGCCTGTTTCTCGACGATGTCGGCGGTGGACATCGAGCCGGAGTAGAGCACCACGGCGACGATCGACAGGCCCAGCGCGATCTCGTAGGAGATCACCTGGGCGGCACTGCGCAGCGCGGCGAGCAGCGGGTACGGCGAGCCCGAGGACCAGCCGCCGAGCACGATCCCGTAGACGCCGATCGAGCTGCAGGCCAGGACCACGAGCACGCCGACCGGCAGGTCCACCAGCTGCAGCACGGTGGGCTCACCGAAGATCGAGACCTCGCCGCCGAACGGGATCACCGAGAACGCGACGAACGCCGGGATCGTGGAGATCACCGGGGCGATGAAGTAGACCTTCTTGTCCGCGAGGACCGGGATGATCTCTTCCTTGAACGCCAGCTTCAGACCGTCGGCGAGGCTCTGCAGCCAGCCGTTCGGCCCGGTCCGGTTCGGGCCCGGACGGTGCTGCATTCGGCCGACGACCTTGCGCTCCCAGTTGATCATGAACAGGGTGAGCACGACGCCGAGGCCGAACAGCACGACGACCTTGAGCAGCACCAGCCAGATCGGGTCGTCGGCCAGCAGCTGCTGGGTCCGGGTCAGCCCGGTCACCGGGTCCACCGGGATCTGCTGAGCCGGGAGCAGAGCGGCTCCCGCCTGCCGGAACACCTCGACGGTCACGCCGCGCCCCCGTTCGTGCCGGCCGGGCTGACGCCGACCAGGTCACCGTGGCCGACCCCGAGTGTGGGCCGGACGTGCGAGCCGGGCGAGCAGGTGGGAACCCACACCACGCCGTCCGGAAGGTCGGCCAGCGCGACCGGCAGCGTCAGCGCGCCGCGGTCGCTGCGGACCACCGCGTCGGCGCCCTCGGCCAGGCCGAGCCGCTCCGCGGTCGCCGGGTTCACCCGGGCGTAGGCCCGCCGGGCGGTGCCGGCCAGGGCCGGCTCGTCCTCGGCGAGCGTCGCGTCGTCGATCAGCTGGCGCGAGGTCGCGAGCACGGCCTGCCCGAACGCCGGACGGGCCGGCTCACCGGCGGCGGCGGAGACCGCCGCGCCGGACGGGCCGCGCCCGCCGAGGCGCTCGAGCTCGCCCCAGGCCGCGGACGGCGTCTGGGTGAACAGGTCGTGGTCCATCTCGACCCCGAGGGTGTCGAGCACCCGGCAGTCCGGCAGTACGCCGCTGGCGTCGAGGGCGACGCCGAACTCGCGGCGGCGACCCTCCCAGTTGACGTAGCTGCCCGAGCGCTGGGCGTCCGGGGCGACCGGCAGCACGACGTCGGCCAGCTCGGTCACCGCGGAGGTCTGGATCTCCAGGCTGACCAGGAACCCGACCTCGCGCAGCGCGGTGAGCGCGGCCTGCGGGTCGGCCAGGTCGTTCGGGTCCACCCCGCCGACGACGAGACCGGTGATCGTGCCGTGCGCGGCGGCGTCGAGGATCGCGGCGGTGTCGCGGCCCGGGGTGTCCGGCAGCGTCCGCTCGTCGAGGCCCCAGACGCGCTCCACCTCGGCGCGCGCGGTCGAGTCGGTGACCGGGCGGCCGCCGGGCAGCAGGTTCGGCACCGCGCCGGCCTCGAGGGCGCCGCGGTCACCGGCCCGTCGCGGGACCCAGGCGATCGTGGCGCCGGTGCGCGCGGCCAGCGCGGACACCGCGGAGTACAGACCCGGCGACTCGGCCGCCCGGTCCCCGACCAGGATCACCGCGCCCGGCGCGCTCAGCGCGTCGGTCAGCTCGGCACCGGCCTCGTTCAGCACGGCCGCCTCGGCTCCGGGCACCGCGTGCAGCACGGTCGCGCCGGTCTTCTCGGCACCGACGGTGGTCCACTGCCCGAGCTGGAAGTGCCGCAGCCCCTTCTTGCGCCACGCCTTGCGCAGCCGCAGGAAGACGATGCCGGACTCCTCCTCGGGGTCGGTCCCGACGGTGAGCACCGCGGGCGCGTCCTCGAGGCTCAGGAAGCTGGCGCCGCCGTCGTCGGGGTGGGTGCCGACCACGTGCGCGGCCAGGAACTCCAGCTCCTCGTCCGAGGTCGGACGGGCGCGGAAGTCGATGTCGTTCGTACGACCGGCGATCCGGGCGAACTTGGCGTAGGCGTAGGCGTCCTCGACGGTCAGGCGGCCGCCGGGCAGCACGCCGATCCCGCCGTTCTCCCGCGCCGCGAGCAGCCCCGCGGCCGCCTTGTCCAGCGCGTCGGTCCAGGACGTCTCGGCGAGCACGCCGTCGGAGCCGCGCACCATCGGGCGGATGATCCGCTGGGCGGCCTGCAGGTACCGGAACGCGAACCGGCCCTTGTCGCAGAGCCACTCCTCGTTCACCGACGGGTCGTTGCCGGCCAGGCGCCGCAGCACCGTCCCGCGCCGGGAGTCCACGCGCGTCGCGCAGCCGGAGCTGCAGTGCTCGCAGGTGCTCGGCGTCGAGCGCAGGTCGAACGGCCGCGACCGGAACCGGTAGGCGGCGCTGGTCAGCGCGCCGACCGGGCAGATCTGGATCGTATTGCCGGAGAAGTAGGACTGGAACGGCGCGTCCTCGGCGATGCCGATCTGCTGGTTCGCGCCGCGCTCGAGCAGGTCGATGAACGGGTCGCCCGCGATCTCCTCGGAGAAGCGGGTGCAGCGCTGGCAGAGCACGCAGCGCTCCCGGTCGAGCAGCACCTGCGACGAGATCGGCAGCGGCTTCGGGAACGTCCGCTTGGTCTCGACGAACCGGGAGTCGGCCCGGCCGCCGGACATCGCCTGGTTCTGCAGGGGGCACTCGCCGCCCTTGTCGCAGATCGGGCAGTCCAGCGGGTGGTTGATCAGGAGCAGCTCCATCACGCCCTGCTGCGCCTTGTCGGCGACCGCGGAGGTGTGCTGGGTCTTGACCACCATCCCGTCGGCGACGG
The DNA here is from genome assembly GCF_004217185.1 of Pseudonocardia sediminis. Taxonomy (NCBI): domain Bacteria; kingdom Bacillati; phylum Actinomycetota; class Actinomycetes; order Pseudonocardiales; family Pseudonocardiaceae; genus Pseudonocardia; species Pseudonocardia sediminis. Next base: position 5,711,954 of record NZ_SHKL01000001.1, read on the forward strand.
TCATGGTGCAGCTGGCCTGCGGCTTGGGCATCGGCCGGCCGCCCATCTCGACCTCGACGAGGCACTGACGGCAGGCCCCGGCCGGGTCGAGCAGCGGGTGGTCGCAGAAGCGCGGGACGATGATCCCGAGCCGCTCGCAGGTGCGGATGAGGATCTCGCCCTTGGGCGCGTCGATCTCACGTCCGTCGATGGTGAGCCGGACGTGGCCCTCGGGAACGGGCGTGGTCTCGGCCTTCTCCGGGGAGAGGGTCATGCGGATGCTCCCGTGAGCTCGGCCAGCTGGTCCGGGCGCTGCACCGCGGGCTGTTCCGCGACGAGGTCCAGGAACTCCTGGCGGAAGTACTTGATGGCACTGGTGATCGGGCTGGTGGCGCCGTCACCGAGGGCGCAGAACGAGCGCCCGAGGATGTTGTTGCAGACGTCGAGCATCGTCTCGACGTCCTCCGCGGTGCCCTCGCCGTGCACCATCCGCTCCAGGATCTGCACCAGCCAGTAGGTGCCCTCCCGGCACGGCGTGCACTTGCCGCAGCTCTCGTGCTTGTAGAACTCGGTCCACTTCATGACCGCCCACGGCACGGACACCGTCTCGTTGAACACCTGCACCGCGGTGGTGCCGAGCATCGACCCGGCCTCCGCGGCGCCCTCGAAGTCCAGCGGGACGTCGAGGTGCTCGGCGGTGAACAGCGGCGTCGACGAACCGCCCGGCGTCCAGAACTTCAGCGGGACGCCGTCCTTCATCCCGCCGGCCAGCTCCAGGAGCTCGCGCAGCGTGATCCCCAGCGGGGCCTCGTACTGGCCGGGGCGCTCGACGTGCCCGGACACCGAGTAGATCTTCGGCCCGGGGCTCTTCTCCCGGCCCATCGTGCGGAACCAGGCCGAGCCGCCGTTGACGATCGCGGGAACCGAGGCGATGGTCTCGACGTTGTTCACCACGGTGGGCGAGGCGTAGAGACCGGACGTGGCGGGGAACGGAGGCTTGAGCCGCGGCTGGCCGCGACGGCCCTCCAGCGAGTCCAGCAGCGCCGTCTCCTCGCCGCAGATGTAGGCGCCCGCACCGGCGTGCACCACGATCTCCAGGTCGAAGCCGGTGCCCAGGATGTCGCGGCCGAGGTAGCCCTTGGCCTTCGCCTCGGCGACGGCCGCGCGCAGCCGGCGGATGCAGTGGATCGCCTCGCCGCGCACGTAGATCGCGCAGAAGTTCGCGCGGATCGCGTAGCTGGTGACGATGCAGCCCTCGATCAACGAGTGCGGGTCGGCCATCATCGTCGGGATGTCCTTGCAGGTCCCCGGCTCGCCCTCGTCGGCGTTGATCACCAGGTACTTGGGCTTGGCGCCCGGGCCCTTGCCCGACCCGTCGTCCTGGGGGATGAACCCCCACTTCATGCCGGTCGGGAAGCCCGCCCCGCCACGGCCGCGCAGGCCGGAGTCCTTGATCAGCTGGATCAGCTGGTCCGGGTGCGCGTCGAACGCGGTGCGCAGCGAGGTGTAGCCCTCGAGCTGCTCGTAGGTCTCGATCGACCAGGAACGCGGCGAGAGCCAGCGCCGGGTCAGGACCGGCGTCAGCGGGTCCGGGCGGGTGGTGGCGGTGGCCTGCTCGGGAGCGGTGCTCATGCGATCACTTCTTCTCCGGTAGCGCGGGCATGGCCGGGGGCTCGTCCGGCATCGCGGGGGCGACCCAGCCGTTGTCCTGCGCGATCCGGGCGCCGCGCACGGACTCGACCGCCGACGACGGTCCCGCCACCCGGACGTCCGGGTCGTCGGCGAACCCGGCGATCTCCAGCTCGATCGTGCGCAGGTCGGTCAGCGGGGCACCGCGGGTCGGGTGCGGGCGCTCGCCGCGGCGCAGCGCCTCCACCAGCTCGGTCGCCGAGTCGACGGTCTGGTTGTCGTAGTACTCGTAGTTGACCTGCAGCACCGGGGCCAGGTCGCAGGCGGCCAGGCACTCGGCGTGCTCGAGCGTGATCGAGCCGGTGCTGCCCGGCTCGCCGACGGTCTCCTCGTGGCCCAGCGGACGCCCGTCGGTGCCCAGGCGCTCCTGCAGGCGGGCGTAGATGTCGTCGCCGCCCAGCGCCGCGCACAGCGTGTTCGTGCACACGCTGACCAGGTGCTCACCGCACGGGGTGCGCTTGTACATCGTGTAGAAGGTGACCACCGCGGTGACCTCGGCCAGGCTCAGGTCCAGCGCCTCGGCGCAGAACCGGATGCCGTCGGAGCTGACATAGCCCTCCACCGACTGCACCAGGTGCAGCAGCGGCAGCAGCGCCGACCGGGACTCCGGGTACAGCGCGATGATCTCGCCTGCGCGCTGCCGGGTGAGCTCGTCGAACGTCGGCGAGACCGCGCCCGGCTCGTCGACGACGGCGTTGTAGACCTGCTCGGCCGGCTTCGCGGTCGAGGCGCTGTTGGACTCGGGCAGGCCCTCCGGGAGGGTCATCGGTCGCAACCTCCCATCACGGGGTCGATCGAGGCGACGGCCGCGATGACGTCGGCGACCTGGCCGCCCTCGCTCATCGCCGGCATCGTCTGCAGGTTGACGAAGCTGGGGTCGCGCATGTGCACGCGGACCGGGCGGGTGCCGCCGTCGGAGACCAGGTGCGCGCCGAGCTCGCCGCGCGGGGACTCGACCGGCACGTAGGCCTGGCCCGGCGGGACGTGGAAGCCCTCGGTCACCAGCTTGAAGTGGTGGATCAGCGACTCCATCGACTGACCCATGATCTTGCGGACGTGCTCGAGCGTGGTGCCCATGCCGTCGCTGCCGACCGAGAGCTGCGCCGGCCAGGCGATCTTCGGGTCGGCCACCATGACCGGGCCCGGCTCGATCTTCGTCACGCACTGCTCGATGATCTTGAGCGACTCGTGGATCTCGGCGACGCGCAGCCGGTAGCGGGCGAAGCAGTCGGCCTCGGTCGCGGTCGGGACCTCGAAGTCGAACTCCTCGTAGCAGGAGTACGGCTCGGTCTTGCGCTGGTCCCACGGCAGCCCGGCCGCCCGGAGGATCGGCCCGGTCGCGCCGAGGGCGAGGCAGCCGTCGACGGGCAGGTAGCCGACGCCTTCCATCCGCGCACGCCAGATCGGCTGCCCGGTGAGCAGCTTGTCGTAGTCCGGCAGGCGGGTGTTCATGACCTTGAGGAAGTCGGTGACCTTCTCGGCCCAGTCCGCCGGCAGGTCCTGGGCGAGCCCGCCGGGACGGATGAACGCGTGGTTCATCCGCAGCCCGGTCAGGTGCTCCAGCAGGTGGAGCACCTCCTCGCGCTCACGGAACCCGGACGTCATGCCGGTCAGCGCGCCGAGCTCCATGCCGCCGGTGGCCAGCGCGACCAGGTGCGACCCGATCCGGTTGATCTCCATCAGGAGGACCCGGATCAACTGCGCGCGGCGCGGGACCTCGGTCTCGAGGAGCTTCTCGGTGGCCAGGCAGAACGCGGACTCGTTGAACAGCGGGGACAGGTAGTCCGCACGCGTCACGAACGTGACGCCCTGGGTCCACGTCCGGTACTCGCAGTTCTTCTCGATGCCGGTGTGCAGGTAGCCGATCACCGCACGGCCCTGGGTGACGGTCTCGCCCTCGAGCTCGAGCACCAGACGCAGCACGCCGTGCGTCGACGGGTGCTGCGGACCCATGTTGATGACGATGCGGTCGTCGTGCTCGGAGTCGATCAGGGTGTCCCAGTCGCCACCGGTGACGGTGTAGACGGTGCCCTCGGTCGTCTCCCGCTCGGTCGCGGTGTACGGGTCGGTGCCGGGTCCGGAGTCCGTGGTGCTCACGAGTACGCCCTCCGCTCGTCGCTACGCAGTGGGGATTTCCGCGCCAGCTTGTGGATCATGAGTAGGCCCGCCGCTCGTCGGGCGGGGGGATCTCCGCGCCCTTGTACTCCACCGGGATGCCGCCGAGCGGGTAGCTCTTGCGCTGGGGGTGGCCGTCCCAGTCGTCCGGCATGAGGATCCGGGTCAGGGCCGGGTGACCGTCGAAGATCACGCCGAACATGTCCCAGGTCTCGCGCTCGTGCCAGTCCGCCGTCGGGTAGGTCTCGACGACGCTCGGCACGTGCGGGTCGTCGAAGTTCAACGAGACCTCGAGCCGGATCCGGCGCCGGTAGGTCATCGACAGCAGGTGGTAGACGACGTGCAGCGACTTGTCGACCGGCGCGCCGTCCGGCGAGCTGTAGTCCACACCGGACACCGCGGAGCAGAACTCAAAACGCAGGCCCGGGTCGTCGCGCAGGGTCCTCGCGATCTCGGCGACCTTCTCGCGCTGCACGTAGAACGTGATCTCGCCGCGGTCGACGGTGACCTGCTCGATCGCGGCGCGCGGGATCCCGTTCTGGTCCATCGCCGCGCCGAGCTCGTCGGCCATCTCGTCGAACCAGCCGCCGTAGGGCCGCTCGGCCGGGGCCGGGGCGTAGCCGGGCAGGCGCAGGCCGCCGAAGCCGGAGGTGTCGCCGGTGCCGCGGACGCCGAACATGCCCGACCGGGTGCGGGTCGCCGCGACCGGCACCTCGCCGCCCATCGACGCGGGACGGGCTCCGGTCTCCGGGCTCTCCCCGCCGGCCGCGCGCTGCTCGTCGAGCGAGGTGCCGCTCTCCTCGGCCGACGACTGGGCGGCGCCGGTGCGCTCCTTGTCGTCCTTCGAGGTCCCGGTGCTGCCGGGATCGTCGGGTCCGGTCGTCACTGTGCACCCCCGGTCGGGATCTGCGGCAGCGACGGCTTCGGCTCGCTGCCCGGCTCCAGGTAGTTCGGGACGTCCTGGTTGCGCGTGGTCTGCAGCGCGCCCAGCTGCTTGGACTTCGGCGCGAACTTCACCGACGACGGGACCATCGGCGTGCGGTAGCCGCTCTCGGCGAGCTCGGCGGCACGCTTGGCGCCCAGCGGCTCGTCCATGATCTTGGCGTGCAGCTTGAGGATCGCGTCCATCAGCATCTCCGGGCGCGGCGGGCAGCCCGGCAGGTACATGTCGACCGGCACGACGTGGTCCACGCCCTGCACGACCGCGTAGTTGTTGAACATGCCGCCGGAGCTGGCACAGACGCCCATCGCCAGGACCCAGCGGGGCTCGGGCATCTGGTCGTAGATCTGGCGCAGGACCGGGGCCATCTTGTTGCTGACCCGGCCCGCGACGATCATCAGGTCGGCCTGGCGAGGCGAGGCGCGGAAGACCTCCATGCCGAAGCGCGCGAGGTCGTAGCGCGGCGCACCGGACGTCATCATCTCGATCGCGCAGCAGGCCAGGCCGAACGTGGCCGGCCACAGCGACGACTTGCGGGTCCAGTTGACCAGCTTCTCCACGCTGGTCAGCAGAACCCCGTTGGGCAGGTTCTCCTCGAGTCCCATGTGTCGCTACTCCTAGTTCCAGTCCAGCCCACCGCGACGCCAGACGTAGGCGTAGGCGAAACCGACCGTGACGATGAACAGGGCGATCTCCACCAGCACGAACACGCCCAGGCCGGCGCCCGCGAAGACGTCCGCACTGACCGCGAACGGGTAGAGGAAGACCATCTCGATGTCGAAGAGGATGAACAGCATCGCCGTCAGGTAGTAGGCGACGGGCATCCGGCCGCCGCCCACGACGGGTGCCGGTGAGGGCTCGATGCCGCACTCGTAGGAGTCCAGCTTGGCGCTGTTGTAGCGCCGCGGGCCGATGTAGGGCGCGGACACGACCGAGAACAACGCGAACCCCGCCGCCAACGCGAACAGCAGGACGAGCGGGAGATAGGGATCGAGCATCTCCTACACCTTCGTAGTCGAGGTCTGTGCACATCGAGCAGGGGCGACGTCGTCGCCGGTGATCGACGCCCGTCGAACGGTGGGGACCTTATGCGCGTCCCCTTGTGACGAACGACCCAGGCGAGCCTTAGTTCAGTTTCGACGAAGACCCAGGTGGGAGGCCATCTGCGCTGCTCATGGACACGCCCCCCGCTCGACGCCCGCACTGCTTGTGAAGAAATTCACGAACTTCCGGGGCCAGTGTAAGCCAGGCCACCGGCATACGCGCGCACGGATGCGGGTACAGCTCCGCATCCCCGGGGCAGGTGGAGAACGTCCCGGGTGTTCTGCGGAGGGCTCAGGCGGGTTTGAACGCCCGGTGCAGCGCGACGGCGCCGCCGGTCAGGTCGCGCCAGGCGACCCGCTCCCAGCCCGCCGCACCGATCCGCTCGGCCAGCCGCGGCTGCGCCGGCCAGTCCCGGATCGACTCGGCGAGGTAGATGTAGGCGTCCGGGTTCGACGACACGCCGCGGGCGATCGCGGGCAGCACCCGGGCGAGCATCAGCTCCTGGTAGGCCACGCGGAACGGCGTCCAGGTGGGCGTGGAGAACTCGCAGACGACCAGGCGCCCGCCGGGCCGGGTGACCCGGGCCAGCTCGGCCAGCCCGGCGTCCGGGTCGGCGACGTTGCGCAGGCCGAACGAGATCGTCACGGCGTCGAAGGACGCGTCGGCGAAGGGCAGGTGCAGCGCGTCCGCGGCGACCTTCGGGACGTCACGGCGGTACCCGGCGCGCAGCATCCCCTGGGAGAAGTCCGCGGCGACGCACCACGCGCCGTCGCGGGCCAGCTCGACCGTCGACACCGCGGTGCCCGCGGCCAGGTCGAGGACCTTCTCACCGGGCTGCGGCGCCAGCGCGCGGCGCGTCTGGGCGCGCCAGTAGCGGTCCTGACCGCCGCTCAGGGCGGTGTTGGTCAGGTCGTAGCGGCGCGCCACGCCGTCGAACATCGTGGCGACGTCGCGCGGATCCTTGTCGAGATCGGCCCGGGACACGCCCCCGACAGTACGGGCAGCGCTCAGCTCAGGTACTCGCGCACGGCCTCCCGCAGCCCGGTCAGGTACTCGGCGCGGGTGCGGGCGGCCAGCGCGGGCCACTGCGCCGCGGGCACGCTCACCGGGCCGCGCTGCGGGCCGAACGCGCCCATCCCGTGCAGGGCGATCCAGCGATGGTCGTAGTCGTGCGGGGCGCGCCGGTCCCAGGCGACGCCGGTGATCGCGGCCCGGCGGACCCGGTCGCGGCCGGTGAAGGCCCACCGGTTGATCGGCTCGCCGAACCGTTCACGCAGCACGTCGAGGGCGCCGGCCGCGGTCGGGTCCGTGCAGCGGTTCGCGTCGAACCGGGCCCGGACCTGCGCGGCGTAGAACCAGGCGGCGCCCTCGGCGTGGCTCCCGCGGGCGTGCAGCAGCGCCGCCGCCGCGAACAGCACCGGCGGCATCTGCCGCTGCGGGCGGGCCAGCACGACGTCGAGGGCACCGGTGTCCCCACCGAGCAGCATCGGCATCAGGCGCGCGGCCTCGGAGGTGTCGACGGCGGCGAGCTCGCCCGACGGTTCGACGTGCACGGTGTGTCCGACCATGACGGTGACCCTGCTCCGCCCGGGACCGGCCCGGATCCGCACGACTACGGAGGCGGTTCAGGCCGCCGCGGTCAGGCTGGCCAGCATCCCCTCCACCGACTCGGGCCAGCCGAACTGCTCGGCGCGCGAGCGGGCGGCGTGCCGTCGACCGTCGGGGTCGGCGGCCAGCACCGTCGTGATCCCGGCGGCGAACGCCTCCGGGGAGTCCTCGGCGGAGGCGCCGCAGGCCGGGTGCCCGGCGTCGGAGGTGACGATCTCGGGCAGCGCCGAGGACCGCGACACCACCACCGGGGTACCGCTGGCCAGCGCCTCCAGCGCGGAGAGCCCGAACGTCTCGTGCGGGCCCGGCGCGATCGAGACGTCCGCCGAGGCGAGCAGGCTCGCCAGGCGCGGGCGGTCGCCGACGAAGCCCAGGAACGTCACCGGGAGCCCGGACGCGCGGCGTTCCAGCGCGGCCCGCCGCGGCCCGTCACCGGCGACGACCAGGTGCACCGACGCGCCCGCGTCGTGCAGCGCGGCGACGGCGTCGACGCTGCGCTCGGGGTGCTTCTCCGGTGACAGCCGGCCGCAGTGCACCAGCAGCGTGCCCGCACCGGAGACCAGGTCGCGGCGCAGCCCGGCGTCGTGCCGGCGCGGGGAGAACGTCGCCAGGTCGACCCCGAGCGGGACCTGGCGCACGTTCGCCGCCCCGATCCGGTCGAACTCGGCGCGCGCGAACGACGTCGTGCACACGACCGTGTCGTAGGCCGCGGCCATCCTCGTGTTGGCCAGGTCGGCCAGCGCGCGGGCGGGCCGGTCCGGGAGCAGGAACTGGTCGAGCAGCCGGTCGAGGCGCTCGTGCGACACGACGACGCTCGGCACCCCGCGCCGCGCCGCCCACCCGCCGAGGCCGCGCAGCGTGAGCCGGTCGGAGACCTCGATCGCGTCCGGGCGCAGCCGCTCCAGCAGCCGCGTCACCCGCCACGGGTCGACGGCGCGGTAGCCCCCGGTGCCGGGCAGCAGCGGCGCCGGGACCTCGATCCGCCGGATCCCGCCGGGCATGCGCTCGTCGCGGGCACGGGCGCCGGGCACCACGAGCACGACCTCGTGCCCGCGCGCGACGTAGCCCGTGCCCAGCGCCGTCAGCGCCGTGCGCAGGCCGCCGGAGCGGGGACCGTAGAAGTTCGCGAGCTGGACGATCCGCACCGTCTCAGGCCGCGTGCACCGGCACGTGGCGCTCTCCCGCGCGCAGGACGTCGCCGTAGTGGGCGAGGAGCTCGTCGCCGACCGCGGTCCACGTGCGGCGCAGCACCGACTGCCGGGCGGCCGAGCCGAACGCGGCCCGGCGTGCCGGGTCGGTCAGCGCCAGGACGGCCTCGCGCAGCTCGCGGTCGGCGGCGTCGGTGGCCGGGTCGCCGGGCTCGCCGCCGTCGGGCCGCGGCGCGACGAGGTAGCCGGTGAGGCCGGGCAGCACCAGGTCGCGCGGGCCGCCCGCGTCCGGGGCGATCGCCGGGACGCCGGAGGCCAGGGCCTCCTGCACGGCCTGGCAGAACGTCTCGGCCTGCCCGGTGTGCACGAACACGTCCAGCGAGGCGTAGATGTCGGCGAGCTCGTCACCGCCACGCTGGCCGAGGAACGCCGCACCCGGCAGCATCTCGCGCAGCCGCTCCGCGCTCGGCCCGTCGCCGACGACGACCAGCCGCACGCCGGGCAGGTCGCCCAGCACGGCGAGGCGGTCGACCTGCTTCTCCGGGGCCAGACGCCCGACGAACCCGACCAGCAGCTCCCCGTTCGGGGCCAGCCGGGCGCGCCAGGACTCCGAGCGCCGCGACGGGGTGAAGCGGCGGGTGTCGACGCCGCGGGCCCACTGGTGCACCCGCGCGACACCGCGGTCGCGCAGCGCGCCGGTCGCCCAGCTCGACGGGGCCAGCGTGCGGTCGGCCTGGTTGTGCAGGCGGCACGTCCAGCGCCACGCCGCCCGGGCGGTCAGCCCGAGGCCGTAGGACGCGGCGAAACCGGCGACGTCGGTCTGGTAGATCGCGACCGTCGGCACGTTCAGCCGCCGGGCGGCGGCCAGACCGCGGGCGCCGACCACGAACGGCGCCGCCAGGTGCACGACGTCGGGCCGGAACGTCCGCAGCGCGGTGAGGATCCGCCGGCTCGGCACGCCGACCGGCATCGAGTTGACCACGGGCAGCTCCAGCGCCGGGATCCGGACGACCGGGATGCCCTCGTGGCTCTCCGGTTCGCTGGCCCCCGGGGCGACGACGAGGACGTCGTGCCCACCGGCGCGCAGGTGCTCGCACACCCTCAGGACCGAGTTGGTGACGCCGTTGACCACGGGCAGGAAGCATTCGGACACGATGGCGACTCGCACGGGGAATGACCATGGTGCGGCGGTGACGCCGGGTGCCGTCCCGCGCGTGACCCGTCGTCCAACAGTCGGCCAACACTGAGCGTCCGGGTACGGAGTTGGCCGGGCCGGCCCCGGCCCGTCATCTCACGGACGCGACGGGGTCACCCCGCACCCCGACACTAGGTCCACATGACGGTCGCCTCGTTGCCGCTCCCCCAGCTCCCGACGCCGGAGCCGGTCGACCCCGGTCTGCTCTCCCGCGCGCTGGAGGCGGCCGGACGGCTGGCCAACGACGCCGCCGAGGTCATCTCGGCGACGATCGGGCGCGACCACTCCGGTGGCCGCCCCGCCACCACCGGGACGAAGGCGAACCCCTTCGACTGGGTCACCGACACCGACCGCACCCTGGAACGCCACACGCGCCGGGTGCTGGCCGCGGAGTTCCCGTTGTTCCCGGTCGTCGGCGAGGAGTACGGCGCCGACGCCGCGGCCGAGCACGCGCCGATGCGCTGGGTCGTCGACCCGGTGGACGGCACGGCGAACTACGTCGCCGGCCTGCCCTGGTGCGCCTACAGCCTCGCGCTCGTCGACGCCTCCGGCCCGGCCGTCGGGGTGGTCGCCGACCCGGGGCGCGGGCAGATCTACGCCGCCGCGCGCGGGCGGGGCTTCCGGGCGAACGGCGTCCCGGTCCGCGCCCTGGCCCAGCCGGTCGTGGCGGGCTCGCTGGTCTGCGCGGAGGACCCGGAGGCCGGGTTCGTGAGCCGGGTCCGGAACGCGCACGCGGGCGTCCGGGTGCTGGGCTCGGCCGCGCTCGCGGTCACCCAGGTCGCGCTGGGCCACGCGGTGGCCGCGGTGCTGGAGCGCTACCACGAGTGGGACGTCGCAGGGGCGCTGTGCCTGGCCCGCGAGGCCGGGGCGGTCGTGGTCGACCGGTCCGGGCGGCCGGACCCGATGCCCTCGGGCGGCCTGCTGGTCGTCCGGCCCGAGGTCTGTCACGAGATGCTGCGGCTCTGGTGGGGTTAGACCCGGGTTGGACCCGCTCAGGCGGCGGCACGACGGCGACGCAGCCACACGATGACCGGCGCCAGGACCAGCCACAGCACGACCAGCCCGCCGGCCATCGGCAGGATCCCGTCGACGGCGCTGCGCCCGGCCACCCGGACCCGCAACGGGTTCGTCGTGTCGTACTCCACGTAGATGCTCTGCCCGGCCTCGAGCCCCGCCGGGTAGTACACGGCCGGGGTGCGGAGCCCGCCCTGGTCGTCGACGAACTGCACGACGGTGCGCCAGTACGTCGACCCGTCCAGCACGCTCGCGGCGGTGGTCGCGCGGTTCGAGGCGATCCGGACGTCGTCGACGAACGCCCCGGCCAGCGCCAGCACGGCCAGCACCGTGAGCACGACGCCGAGACCGATCAGGATCTCCGGGATGCGGCGCCGGGCGGCCCGCAGCAGCCGGGCCGCGGTGGCCCGGCTCTCGGCCAGGACGTCGCTCGCGGGACTGGTCACGGCACCCGATCCTAGGGCTGCGACGATCGGGTGTGGCCGGTGCCTCCCAACGCCAACCGCACGCGGGCGTCGGCCGTTGCCTACTCTCGAAGGCGTGACTGCCGCACCGGCCACCACGGCGCTGCGGGTCCGGACACGGCCGATCCGGCTGACCGGCCCGTTGCTCGACGTGCTGCCCGCGGACTCCGGTGTGCTCAGCTGGGTGCGCGAGGGCGAGGGCATCGTCGGGTGGGGCGAGGTCGCACGGTTCACCGGCACCGGGCCCGACCGTTTCGCCGACGCCGACCGCTGGTGGCAGGAGTTCTGCGCGGGCCTCGACGTCCGCGACGACGTGGCGCTGCCGGGTACCGGGGCGGTCGCGTTCGCCAGCTTCACCTTCGCCGACGACTCCCCCGGCTCGGTGCTGGTCGTGCCGCGGGTCGTCGTCGGGCGCCGTGGCTCGCGGGCCTGGATGACCGAGATCGTCCCGGCCGGCGGCCCGGAACCCGCACCGAGTGCGCTGCCCGCCGTGACGCCGGTCCGTCCGGGCGGGCGGCTGCGCTACTCCGACGGACGGGTCTCGCCGAGCCGCTACCGCACCGTCGTCGCCGAGGCCGCGCGCCGGATGCGCGCTGGCGAGCTCGGCAAGGCCGTCCTGGCGCACGACGTCGTCGCCCGCGCCGAGACGCCGCTGGACCCGCGATTCCTGCTGCACGGGCTGTCCCGCGGCTACCCGACGTGCTGGAGCTACGCCGTCGACGGGCTGGTCGGGGCCACCCCGGAGCTGCTCCTGCGCCTGAGCGACGGGCTCGTCGAGTCGCGGGTGCTGGCCGGGACGATCTGGCCGGGCGAGCGGCGCGACCAGACCCCGTCGACGTCGTCGGGGACCTACGACCTGGGCGGCGCGCTGTTCGGCTCCGGCAAGGACCGCCGCGAGCACGCCTACGCCGTCGACTCCCTCGCCGCGTCGCTGCGCCCGCTCGTGCGCGACCTCGAGGTCCCCGCGGCGCCGCGCGTGCTGACCCTGCCGAACGTCTCGCACCTGGCCAGCGACGTGCGCGGGCACCTCGACCCGGCGCGTCCGGTGTCGCTGCTCGGGCTGCTCGGCGCCGTGCACCCGACCGCCGCCGTCGGCGGGACCCCGACCGCCGCGGCCGCCGCGCTGATCTCCGAGATCGAGGGGATGGACCGCGGCCGCTACGCCGGGCCGGTCGGCTACCTCGACACCCGCGGCGGCGGTGAGCTGGGCATCGCGCTGCGCTGCGCCGAGCTCGACGGCGCCACGGCGCGGCTGTTCGCCGGCTGCGGGATCGTCGCGGACTCCGACCCCGACGTCGAGGTCCGGGAGGCCGCGGCGAAGATGCGCGCGGTCCGCGAGGCGTTGCAGGGCTGAGACCCCGCGCCGCGGCTCAGCCGGTCCGGACCCGTTCCACCGCCCGGTCGGCGGCGCGCTCGACGATCCCCCGCAGCGCGGCGTGGGTGTCCCGGAGGCCGTCGCGGCGCGCCCGCACCTCGACGATCCGCACGCCCGCGCCCCGCTGTGCGACGAGGTCGGCGGGGTCGCCGGTGAACCGCGCGTAGCCGATCCCCGCGGCCGAGGCCAGCGCCTGCAGGTCCACCCCGGTCGGGGTGCCGAACACCCGCTCGAACGAGCGCGCGTGCTGCTCCGACCCCTGTTCGAGCAGGTGGAAGATGCCGCCGCCGTCGTCGTTGAGCACGACCAGCGTCAGGTCCGGGCGCGGCTCGTACGGGCCCAGGTAGAGCCCGGTCGTGTCGTGCAGCAGCGTCAGGTCGCCGAGCAGGGCGACGGTCGGGCCGTCGTGGGCCAGGGCCGCGCCGACGGCGGTGGACACCGTGCCGTCGATGCCGGCGACGCCGCGGTTGGCCCGCATCGTGAGCCCGGCCCGCGGCGCGGCGGCCAGGGCGACGTCGCGCACCGGGTTCGACGAGCCGATCACCAGCTGCGCGCCGCCGGGCTGGGCGGCCACCAGGTCGCGGGCCAGGCGCAGGCCGGGGGCGCCGTCGCCCTCGCCGGAGGACAGGGCGGCGTCCAGCGCGGCCGAGGCGGCCCCGTCGGCGGCGTGCCAGGCGTCGCGGAACTCCGGCGGCGGGCGCAGCGGCGGCACCGAGCCGACCGCGCGCACGGCACCGGCGACGTCGGTCCAGGGCTCGCCGTGCGCCCCGGCGACGGCGTACACGGCGACGCCGGGGTCGGCGAGCAGCGCGGAGACGCCGCGGTGCAGCGTCGGGCGGCCCACCACCAGCACCTGTTCCGGGCGCAGCTCCGGGCGGCCGAGCAGCCAGGGCGCGGTCCGGGTGGCGTGGCACCACAGCGGTGAGGACGGCTCCGCGACGACGGGGGCGCCCGCGAGCAGCGCCGGGTCGACGTCCGGCCCCCCGGACCCGGCGACGACCAGCGTCGGGGCGGAGGGGTCCAGCGGCAGCGGCGGCGCGGCGCGGTGCACCGGGGAGACCTCGGTCCACGGCAGCCCGTCCGGACGTCCGCCCAGGTCACCGGCCCTGCCGGCGTCGCCGTCGGGGACGAGCGGCTCGAGGAACGGGAGGTTCAGCTGAACCGGCCCCGGGGGCGTCCCGGGTGCCCCGGTCGCGGCGGCGACGGCCCGGGCGACCGTGGACCGCCAGCGGGCCGGGGCGCGCGGGTCGTCGGTGGCGACCGCCGTCGCGCCGGTCCAGCGCACCGCGGCGCCGAAGATCCGCGACTGGTCGATCGTCTGGCTGGCGCCGGTGCCGAGCAGCTCCGGCGGGCGGTCCGAGGTCAGCGCGAGCAGCGCCACCCCGGCGTGCGAGGCCTCCAGCACGGCCGGGTGCAGGTTCGCCACCGCCGTCCCGGACGTGACGACCACCGGCACCGGGCGTCCGGAGGACAGCGACAATCCCAGGGCCAGGAACCCGGCGGTGCGCTCGTCGGTGCGCACGTGCAGGCGGATCCGCCCGGCGGTGTCCGCGTCGCGCAGGGCGAACGCCATCGGGGCGTTGCGCGAGCCCGGGCACAGCACCGCCTCGGCCACGCCGCACCGGGCGAGCTCGTCGACGATCACCCGGGCCTGGGTGGTGGACGGGTTCATTCCCCCGAGCCTAAGCCGCGTCCGGGGAGTCGCGCGGGTGTCGGTGGTCGCACCGCTCAAACGTGATGATCGCCAAGGCCCGGACGGGAAGGTCCCGCCGCCCACGGGTCGTTGAACCCTCACAGAAGTCGAGCGCGTCGATCCGCGCCCCGATCTACGAGAGGACGACCTCACCGTGAGCACCCCGCTCTCCCCCGACAGCCCGCTCCTGCGCCCGGAGACCGTCGGCGCCTGGTCGCTGGCGAACCGCGTGTGGCTCGCGCCGCTGACCCGCAACCGCGCCGACGCCGACGGCACCCCGAACGCGCTGCAGGCGGAGTACTACGCCCAGCGCGCCGGTGCCGGCCTGATCGTCAGCGAGGGCAGCCAGCCCTCCGCCGTCGGCCAGGGCTACCCGAACACCCCGGGCGTCTACAGCGACGCCCACAAGGCCGGCTGGGCCCGCGTCGCCGACGCCGTGCACGAGAAGGACGGCACGATCGTCGTGCAGCTGATGCACGCCGGTCGCATCTCGCACACCGACTCCAACGGCGGCGCCACGCCGGTCTCGTCGTCGGCCGTGCAGGCCGCGGGCCAGATCTTCACCGCGAACGGCATGCAGGACCACAGCACGCCGCGTGCCCTCGAGGCCGATGAGCTCCCCGGCGTCGCGCAGGAGTTCGCCCACGCCGCGAAGCTGGCCGTCGACGCCGGTATCGACGGCGTGGAGCTGCACGCCGCCAACGGCTACCTGCTGCACCAGTTCCAGGCCGACGGCGTGAACGCCCGCACCGACGCCTACGGCGGGTCCGCGGAGAACCGCGCCCGGTTCACCCTCGAGGTCGCGAAGGCCACCGTCGACGCCATCGGCGCCGACCGGGTCGGCATCCGGATCTCCCCCGGGCACCCGTTCAACGACATCACCGAGGACGACCTGTCGGTCTACGAGGTCCTCGTGTCCGGCCTGGCCGCGCTCGGCCTCGCCTACCTGCACGTGATCGCCGAGGCCGACGACCCGATCGTGGACAAGCTGCGCTCCGCGTGGCCGACGACGTTCGTGCTCAACACCGGCTTCGGGACCGACTCCGACCGCGACGTCCTGGCCGAGCTGATCGAGAACGGCACCACCGACGCCGTGGCGGTCGGCCGCCCGTTCCTGGCCAACCCGGACCTCGTCCGGCGCTGGACCCGGGGCGCCGAGCTCAACGAGCCGCAGCAGGAGACGTTCTACGGCGGCGGCGCCGAGGGCTACACCGACTACCCGGCCCTGCAGTCCTGATCCGGTTCGGCTGAACCGCACTCCCGCCCCGGCGACCGTCCAGGTCGCCGGGGCGGCGGCGTCTCAGAGCTCGATCAGCTCGAACGGCGTCGCCAGCTCCGCCCCGGGCAGTCGCGCCCCCGCCTCCGCGGCGCCGCCGCGCAGGAACGTCTCCGGGTCGGCCATGGCCCCGCCGAGGGCGTCGAGGTAGGCGCGGTGCGCGGCGAGCGAGGCGACCGCGCGGTCGAACGTCGCGGTGATGTCGACGGCGTGGCGGGCCTCCGGGGAGGCCGCGACGGCGACGGCGCGCACGCCGTCCCACGGCTCGCCGCCCACCCCCGGGAACAGCCACCGGTTCCCGGCGTCGCGCGCGGCGTCGATCACCGCCCGCCCGGTGTGCACGTGGTCGGCCATGTTCCGCCCGCCGCCGGGCCAGGTGTCGTGGTGGTTGCCCGTCACGAGCAGCTGCGGGCGGTGCCGGCGGATCGCCGCAGCGATGTCGCGGCGCAGGCCGGCCGAGTACTCGATCAGACCGTCCGGGTGGTCGAGGAACTCCACGACGTCCACCCCGACGGCCGCCGCGGCGGCCCGCTGCTCGGCCTCGCGGACCGGGCCGCACTCCGGCGGCGCCATCGTGTCGATGCCGGCCTCACCCCGCGTCACCAGCAGGTACGTCACCTCCCGGCCCTGCGCCGTCCACCGGGCGACGGCCCCGGAGCCGCCGTACTCCATGTCGTCCGGGTGGGCGACGACCACCAGGATCCGGTCGGCGTCCTCGGGCAGGGGTGCGTACGGCGCAGCGTCCATCCCCCGATCCTCGTGCCTGATTGCGTCCACACGGAACGGTGAATTCCGGACATCCAGGCCGTAGCGTGACCCACCGTCACAGCCGTCCGGCAGGGGGAGCCGTCATGTCCGAGGTACGGGGCGCGACCAGCCCGTCCGGTGCACCACCGGAACGCTCGTCGATCGTCAAGATCGTGTCCGCGTCGATGCTGGGCACGACCGTCGAGTGGTACGACTTCTTCCTCTACGGCGTCGCCGCCGCGATCGTGTTCCCGGCCGTGTTCTTCCCGGACGCGGACCCGACCGCGGGCACGCTGCTCTCGCTGGGCACGTTCGCGATCGGGTTCGTCGCCCGGCCGCTGGGCGGGCTCGTGTTCGGCCACTACGGCGACAAGATCGGCCGCAAGAAGCTGCTGGTCCTGAGCCTGCTCATGATGGGCGTCTCGACGTTCCTGATCGGCCTGCTCCCGGGCTACGCGACGATCGGGATCGCCGCACCGCTGCTGCTGGTGCTGCTGCGGCTGGTGCAGGGCTTCGCGCTCGGCGGCGAGTGGGGCGGCGCGGTGCTGATCGTCTCCGAGCACGGTGACCCGGCCCGGCGCGGGTTCTGGGCGAGCTGGCCGCAGGCCGGCGCACCGGCCGGGCAGCTGCTCGCGAACGGGCTGCTGGCCGTGATGGCGGTCGTGCAGAGCGAGGCGGCGTTCGAGTCCTGGGGCTGGCGGATCCCGTTCCTGCTCTCCGCGGTGCTGGTGCTGATCGGGCTGTACGTGCGCCTGTCGGTCGAGGAGTCGCCGGTGTTCCGCGACGCCCAGGCCCGCGCGGCCGAGCGGGCCGCGGCCGGCACGCGCGACGTGATGCCGATCCTGGACGTCCTGCGCCTGTACCCCCGCGAGGTCCTGACCGCGATGGGCGCGCGGTTCGCCGAGAACGTCGCCTACTACATCTTCACCATCGTCGTGAGCACGTACATGCAGGTGCGGTTCGGGCTGCCGACGTCGTTCGTGCTGGGTGCGGTGCTGATCGGGGCGGCGGTGCACATCGTGACGATCCCGATCTGGGGTGCGGTCTCGGACCGGGTCGGGCGGCGCCCGGTGTACCTGTTCGGCGCGGTCGGGATCGGGGCGTGGGCGTTCGCGTTCTTCGCCCTGCTCGACACGCAGAACTTCGCGCTGGTCGCGACCGCCGTCGTCGTCGGGCTGCTGTTCCACGGCGCGATGTACGGGCCGCAGGCGGCGTTCCTGTCCGAGCTGTTCGGCACGAAGGTGCGGTACTCCGGCGTCTCGATCGGCTACCAGCTCGCGTCGGTGCTGGCCGGCGGGCTGGCGCCGCTGATCGCGGCGTCGCTGCTCGCGGTGTACGGCAACGGCTACGCGATCGCGATCTACGTCGCGGCCTGCTCGGTGGTCACGATCGTCGCGGTGGCGACGTACTCGGAGACGCGGACCCGGCGCCTCGACGCCGACGACGCGCTGCCCCCGGCGCGGTAGCCCCGCCCGGTGGTCCCCTCCGGTGGTCCCCGCCCGGCGGACGGGCGACCCCGGCGGGTGCGCTGCGTCACGGGGGCGTAGAACGGGCCCTGCGATCACCCACGACCCCCGGGGTCACCGACGACGCAGGGAGCCGCCATGCCACGCACCGAGCTCACCATCCGCACCGACGACGGCGACGCCCCGGCGACGCTGCACACCCCCGACGGCGACGGCCCCTGGCCGGGCGTCCTGTTCTACGTCGACGCGGGCGGGGTCCGCGCCGCGATGCACGACATGGCCGCGCACCTGGCCGTCCTCGGCTACGCCGTCCTGGTGCCCGACGTCTACTACCGCCACGGCGACTGGGAACCGTTCGACCTGGCCACCGCGTTCACCGACCCGGACCAGCGCGCCCGCCTCGGCGACCTGATGTCCAGCCTGACCAGCGAGATCGTCGCCGTGGACGCCGAGTCCTACGTGACGGCCCTGCTGGAGCGTCCCGAGGTCGCCGGCACCGCGATCGGCACCACCGGCTACTGCATGGGCGGGGCGCTCTCGCTGCGCACGGCGGCGACCCAGCCCGAGCGCGTCGCCGCCGCGGCCTCGTTCCACGGCGGGAACCTCGCGAGCGACGCACCGGACAGCCCGCACCGCCTGGCCGACCGGATCCGCGCCACCGTCTACGTCGCGGGCGCCGAGAACGACGACTCGTTCCCGGCCGAGCAGTTCGAGCGCCTGGACCAGGCGCTGTCCGCCGCGGGCCTGACCTACACGCTGGAGACCTACCCGGCCGCGCACGGCTTCTCCGTGCCGGACAACCCCACCCACGACGACGAGGCCGAGCAGCGCCACTGGGACGCCCTGCAGCGCCTCTACGGCGCCGCGCTCGTCGGCTGACACCCCGGCTGACGCCGGCCCGTGCGCGGATATCGCTGCCCCGGCGACGATATCCGCGCACGACCGCCGGCGGCGGCCGGTAGCGTTCGGGACCTCATGAGCGCGACCCTGCACGCCACCGGACTGTCCACCGGCCACGGCGCACGAACCCTGTTCTCCGGTCTCGACCTGATCGTCGCGCCGGGCGACGTGATCGGGCTGGTCGGCGCGAACGGCGCCGGCAAGTCGACGCTGCTGCGCCTGCTGGCCGGTGAGCAGGCCCCGGACGAGGGCACCGTCGCCCTCGCCCCACCGGACGCGACGGTCGGGCACCTCCCGCAGGAGCCGGACCGCCGCCCGGGCGAGACGCTCGCCGCGTTCCTGGCCCGGCGCACCGGCGTCACCGACGCCCTGGCCGCGATGGACGCGGCCGCGCAGGACCTCACCGACGGTGCTCCCGGCGCGGACGACGCCTACGCCGTCGCCCTGGACCGCTGGCTCGCCCTCGGTGGCGCCGACCTCGACGAGCGCGCCGCGGAGATGCTCGCCGACCTCGGCCTCGGCGTCTCCCCGGACGCGGAGATGACCGGCCTGTCCGGCGGGCAGGCGGCCCGCGCCGGGCTGGCGGCGCTGCTGCTCTCGCGCTACGACCTGCTGCTGCTCGACGAGCCCACGAACGACCTCGACCTCGACGGCCTGGCCCGGCTCGAGGAGTTCGTGGGCGGCCTCGCCCGCGGCGGGTCGCGCGCCACCCCGGCCGTCGTCGTCAGCCACGACCGGGAGTTCCTGGCCCGCACCGTCAACCGCATCGTCGAGCTGGACCTGGCCCAGCAGCAGGTCGGGATCTACGACGGCGGCTACGAGGCCTACCTGACCGAGCGCGAGGTCGCCCGCCGGCACGCCCGCGAGGCCTACGACGAGTACGCCGACAAGCTCGGCGGCCTCAAGGAACGCGCGGTCATGCAGCGCAACTGGATGGCCCAGGGCGTCCGCAACGTCCGCCGTAAGGCCGGTTCGGAGCCGGACAAGAACATCAAGGCGATGCGCAAGGAGACCAGCGAGAAGCAGGCGTCGAAGGCCCGTCAGACGGAGAAGGCGATCGAGCGCCTGGAGGTCGTCGAGGAGCCCCGCAAGGAGTGGGAGCTGCAGATGACGATCGCGTCCGCGCCGCGCTCCGGCGCCGTGGCCGCACGGGCCGACAGCGCGGTCGTCCGGCGCGGGGACTTCGTGCTCGGCCCGGTGACCGCGCAGGTCGACTGGGCGGACCGGGTGGTGGTCACCGGCGCGAACGGCTCCGGCAAGTCGACGCTGCTCGGTGCGCTGCTGGGGCGGATCCCGACCGACTCCGGCTCGGCCGGGCTCGGCGCCGGGGTGCGGGTCGGGGAGATCGACCAGGCCCGCGGGGCGTTCCTCGGCTCGCAGACGCTGCTGCGCTCGTTCGGCACCGAGGTGCCGGACTGGCCCGAGTCCGAGGTGCGCACGCTCCTGGCGAAGTTCGCCCTGACCCGCGAGCAGGTGCTGCGCCCGGCCGCGTCGCTGTCACCGGGCGAGCGGACCCGCGCCGCACTGGCGCTGCTGCAGGCCCGCGAGGTGAACCTGCTGGTGCTCGACGAGCCGACGAACCACCTGGACCTGCCCGCGATCGAGCAGCTCGAACAGGCCGTCGAGTCGTTCGCCGGGACCGTCCTGCTGGTCACCCACGACCGCCGGATGCTGGACACCGTCCGCGCGACCCGGCGCTGGAACGTCGAACGCGGCGGGCTGACCGAGCTGTAACGCTCGACCGGCCCGCCGCGTCGCGTACGGGTTCTGCTGCTCAGGCCTTCGCGTCGGCCGCGCCGGGCTCGACCGCGTCCTCCTGGGACACGATGGCGAACCGCAGCTCGTCCTCGCCGTTCTCACCGGGGACGGCCTGCACGTCGAGCACCTTGTCGTCCAGGATCTGGGCGGCGGCGGGTTCGAGGAACACCGCCACACCCTCCCCGCGCAACACCGTGTCCTGCTCGTCGGCGGACTGCGCGAGCGCCAGCTCCAGGCCCTCCTCGGGCTGTGGAGCGGTGATCCGGAGGCCGCCGTCGTCCGGCAGCTCCGCCTCGGTGCTCAGCGACTTGATGGCTTCGGCCGCGTTCTCCGTGATTGCCAACATCTTCTCGACCGTAACAGCTCAGCCGAAGTCGTTCGGGTTGGGCCCGATCCGCGCATCGGCGTTCATGCGGTCGATCGAGGCGACGTCGTCGCCGGTCAGCTCGAAGTCGAAGATCTTGAAGTTCTCCTCGATCCGCGAGGGCGTGTTCGACTTCGGGAAGACGATGTTGCCGTGCTGGATGTGCCAGCGCAGCACGACCTGGGCCGGCGTCTTGCCGATCCGCTGCGCGATCGTCGCGATGGCCTCCTCCTCGAGCAGGCCCTTGCCCTGCCCGATCGGGCTCCACGCCTCGGTCGCGATGCCGTGGTTGGAGTTGTACTCGCGCAGCGCGGCCTGGATCAGGTGCGGGTGCACCTCGATCTGGTTGACCGACGGCACGGTCGAGGTCTCCTTGGCGAGACGGTCCAGGTGCTCGGGGTTGAAGTTCGAGACACCGATGGACCGGGTCTTGCCGGCCTTCTTCGCGTCCTCGAAGCCCTGCCAGGTCTCGACGTAGCGGTTCTGCGTCGGCTGCGGCCAGTGGATCAGGTAGAGGTCCACGTGCTCGAGGCCGAGCCGGTCGAGGCTCTCGTCGAGCTTCTTCGCGGCCAGGTCACGCGAGTGCCCGTCGTTGTTGAGCTTCGTGGTGACGAAGAGCTCGTCGCGGGGGATGCCGGAGTCGGCGATCGCCTTGCCGACACCCTCCTCGTTCTCGTACATCTGCGCGGTGTCGATGTGGCGGTAGCCGATGTCCAGGGCTGCCTTGACCTTCTCCGCAACCTGGCCGGGCTCGATCTGGAAGACACCGAATCCGAGCTGCGGGATCTCCACACCGTCGTTCAACTTGATCGTGGGAACCATGAAGAACGGTTACCCGGGCCCGGCCGGGGTCATGCGCCGCGACGGTGTCGGGAACCCGACGCGGGCGACGGGAATAGTGCTCAGTTCCAGACCGCGCGGACCTGCGCGGCCACCGCGGCCGCCTGGGCACGTCCCGCGCGGGCCGAGGGCGGGCGCTGCGCCGGGTCCAGGACGTTGCTCCCGAACGCCTTGCGCGCCGCCTCGTCCGGGCTGAGGAGCACGGCCTTCGACGACGCCGCGAGCGCCTCCACCTGGGTGCGCGGCTTGGCCATGGCCCCGAACCCGGACGTCAGCGGAGCCAGCACGACGACGCGCTCGTACCCGGCCGCGAGGTCGGCGTTCGCCATCGACCGGACGCCGCCGTCGACCCAGCGCGTGCCCAGGGCCGTCACCGGCGGCCAGACGCCCGGCACCGCGCAGCTCGCCGCGACGGCCTCGACCAGCGTCATGCCGGAGTCGCGGTCGAGGGCCCGGAACTCCCCGGTGTGGGCGTCCACGGCGGTCACCTGCAGGTCGCGGTCGGACGGCCAGACGGCGCCGCCGAGCCGTGACTCCATGATGTCGAGACGTTCCTGCTCGGGAACGGTGTCGGTCGCCAGCGCCATCCGCCCGATCCGGGCCCGGACCTGCTGCGCGCCCCGCGGGCCGAGCAGCGCCGCCCGCGCCATCCGCAGCGCGAGACCGCGCCCGGCGGACGCGGCGACCTCACCGGTGCCGGTGACCAGCTGCGTCGCGTAGAGCTCGTCGAGGTCGCGGCCGCAGGCCACGTTCGCCCCGACGGCCGACCCCGCCGACGTCCCGACCACCAGGTCGGCACGGGACAGGTCGACGCCCTGCTCGGCCAGGCCGGTCAGCATCCCGTACAACCACGCGATCCCGGTCAGCCCTCCGCCACCGAGCACCAGCGCACGTTCCCCGCGAGACGTCATGTCCCGCACTCTGGCACGTCCGGGCGGGCGCGCCCGCGTCGGTGTGCGCGGAACACCGACCGACCGATGATCACGGCGAGGGGAGCGGGACCGACCGACCAGGTCGGTCCCGCTCCCGCCGCGACGATCACGACCCCGGGCGCCCCGCTCCCCGCAGGACCCGGGCCGCGAGCTGGGCCAGGTGCACCGGCTCGCGCTCCCCGGCCTGGCGGACCTGGGTGCGGCAGGAGAAACCGTCGGCGAGCAGGTCGACCGACGGCTCGGCCGCGCGCACCGCGGGCAGCAGGACGCGCTCGGCGCAGGCCATCGAGACGTCGTAGTGCCCGTCCTCGAAGCCGAAGTTGCCGGCCAGCCCGCAGCACCCGGAGTCGAGCACGGTCGACTTCACACCCAGCGAGTCGAGCACCCCCCGGTCGGCCTCGGTGCCGAGCTCGGCGTGCTGGTGGCAGTGCACCTGCACCAGCACCTCCGGGTCCGGTGCGGAGTTGCGCCCGGCCGCGGCCGACAGCTCCTCGGTGTGCTCGGAGAGCAGCTCCGCGAACGTCCGGACGCCGGTCTTCAGCTTCCCGACCAGCGGGTCGTCCGGCAGCAGCTCGTGGGCGTCCGAGCGCAGCGCCGCGGTGCACGACGGCTCCAGCCCGACGACCGGGACCCCGGCGGAGAGCCACGGCTCGATCGTGCGCAGGCTGCGGCCGAGAACCTTCCGTGCGGCGCCCACCTGGCCGGTGGAGGTCCAGGTCAGACCGCAGCAGACGGCGCGCGGGGGCAGCTCGACGGTGTAGCCGAGCGCGGTGAGGGTGGCGACGGCGTCGTCGGCGATCACCGGGTCGAAGTGCTCGGTGAACGTGTCGGTCCACAGCAGCACCCGGCCGCGGCTGCCGGGCGCGATGCCCAGGTCCGGCACGATCGTGCCCTCGGAGTACCCGCGGGCACCGGCCCGGGCGGTGAACGTCTCCCGCGCGATCTCCGGGATGTCCCGCTCCTGGGTGATCCCGCCCAGCTTCTTCACCAGCGCGGAGAGCTTGGGGCGCTTCGCGAGCTTGTTGAGCCCGTCGACGGCCTTGGCCGGCAGCGCGCCGACCATCCACAGCCACAGCGGCAGCGCACCCATCGAGTAGTGCGTGACCGGACGGATCCTCCCCTTGAACCTCTGGGCCAGGAACTCGGTCTTGTAGGAGGCCATGTCGACCCCGACCGGGCAGTCGGACTTGCAGCCCTTGCAGGACAGGCACAGGTCGAGCGACTCGGCGACCTCGTCGGACTGCCAGCCGTCCTTGATGATCTCGCCGTTGGCCATCTCGAACAGCAGCCGGGCGCGCCCGCGGGTGGAGTGCTTCTCCTCCTTGGTGACGTTGAAGCTCGGGCACATCACCCCGCTGCCCTCGATCGCGCACTTGCCGACGCCCAGGCAGCGGCGGGTGGCGCGGGTGAAGCTGCCGCGGTCGTCGGCGAAGGCGAGCATCGGCTTGTCGGTCATCGTCGGCATCCCGACGAAGACGCGCAGGTTCTCGTCCATCGTCGCCGGGCGCACGACGCGGCCCGGGTTCATCTTCTCGTCCGGGTCCCAGATCGCCTTGAAGTCGGAGAACCCGGCGATGATCTCCGGCGGGTACATCCGCGGCAGCAGCTCGGCACGGGCCTGGCCGTCGCCGTGCTCGCCGGACAGCGACCCGCCGTGCGCGACGACGAGGTCGGCGGCGTCGATCATGAATTGGCGGAAGTTCGCGATGCCCGGCTGCGAGAGCAGGTCGAAGTCGATCCGGACGTGCAGGCAGCCGTCGCCGAAGTGCCCGTAGTAGACGCCGCGGCGGCCGTGGCGCTCCAGGACCTTGTCGAACTCGCGCAGGTAGGAGCCGAAACGCTCCGGCGGGACCGCGGAGTCCTCCCAGCCCGGCCACGCCTCGCCACCGTCCGGGGACCGGGTGACGACGCCGGCGCCCTCCTCGCGGATCCGCCAGAGCTGCGCCATCTGCGACGGCTCGGACACCACGATGTGCGAGACCGTGTAGGCCTTCATCGCGGTCGCGACGGTCTCCGCGGCGGCCGTGGCCTCGGCGCGGGTCTCGCCGCCGACCTCCACGTAGAGCCAGCCCTTGCCCTCGGGCAGCATCCGGCTCGTGGTCTCGGTGGGGCGCTGGGCGCGCAGGGCCGCGATCAGCCCGGCGTCCATGCCCTCGATCGTCAGCGGTCCCTGGCCGTTCGGGCCCCGCTGCTCGCGCACGACCATCACGTTGTCCGCGGCCGCGTAGGCGTCCGGGAAGCCGAGGACGGCCAGCGCGCGGGCGGGCGGGGAGTCGACGAGGTCGACGGTCGCCTCGAGGATCGTGGCGCAGGTGCCCTCGGTGCCGACCAGGGCCTTGGCCAGGTTCCAGCCGGCCTCGGGCAGGAGCTGGTCGAGGTTGTAGCCCGACACCCGCCGGGTCAGGTCGGGGTAGCCGCGGATGTCGTCGCCGAGACGCTCGCCGAGCGCGCGCAGCGCCTGCGGGATCCGGCCCTCACCGGGGGTGTTCGGGCCGACGACGAGCCGCTCGCCGCGGTAGGTCAGCACGTCGAGCTCGCGGACGTTGTCGACGGTCTTGCCCCACGCCACCGAGTGCGACCCGCAGGCGTTGTTGCCGATCATCCCGCCGATCGTGCAGCGGTTGTGCGTGGACGGGTCCGGGCCGAACGTCAGCCCGTGCGGCTTGCCCGCGTCGCGTACGGCGTCGCAGACCACGCCGGGCTGCACCCGCGCCGACTTCTTCTCCGGATCGACCTCGATGATCTTGTTGAGGTGCGTGCGCAGGTCCATCGCGACCGCGACGTTCACCGACTGCCCGGCGATCGAGGTGCGCGACCCCAGCGGGAGCACCGGCACGTCGTGCTCGCGGCAGACGGCCATCGCGGCCTCGACGTCGGCGGCGTCGCGCGGGGAGACGACACCGATCGGGATGCCGCGGTAGTTCGAGGCGTCGGCCGACCACATGGCACGGCTGCCCGCGTCGAACCGCACGGCGCCGCCCATCGCGGCCCGCAGGTCGTCCGCGAGCGCGGCGCTCGCCTCGGGGGTGATGCCGTCGGTGGTGGTCGTCTCGCGTGCGCTGTCCAGGCTCAACAGATCTCCTCTCGCCCGCCGCGACGCTACATAGCGATACCGGCCGACGCCGGTCACGCCCCACGGTCGGACGTGTCGGATGCAGCACTCACCCCGCCGGAGCGCACCGTGCACGCGGGCGCGCACCCCGTGCGACACGCGCCGGCCGGCTCGGTGCGCGTTCGCATGCGGAGTGCGCGTCGAGCCGGCCGGATGGTGCGAGAAGTCAGAGGCGGGGGGTCACCAGTTCTCGATGGACTTGGTGAGGATGTCGGCGATGTCGTCCTCGGTCGGGGGCTTCGGGCAGGTGGCCAGCAGGCGCTGCTGCTTCATCGTGCCGGGGACCAGGTCCGGGACGTCGGCCTCGGTGTAGCCGACGCCGCCGATGCCGTTGGGGATGTCGATGTCGCGCATCAGCGAGATCAGGACGGCCGGCAGCTGCTCGCGCTGGTCGTTGAGCTTGTCCGCGCGCGGGTCCATCAGCTCGGCCGCCTTGAGGTGACGGTCCGGGGCGGACTCGAAGGAGAACCGGAAGGCCTCCGGAGCGGTCAGCGACACCGACATGCCGTGCGGGACCATCGGCTCGTCCTGCGGGTACCCGGCCGGACGGAAGTCCTTGACCATGCCCGCGATCGGGTAGGCGTTGGCGTGCGGGATGTGCACGCCGGAGTTGCCGAAGCCCATCCCGGCGAACGTCGCGGCCATCATCATGTTCGACCGGGCCTCGAGGTCGTCGGCTCCGCGGTGCACGGCGTCCCGGAACGACTGCGCGAGCAGCGACATCGCCTTCTCGCACCACAGGTCCGAGACCGGGTTCGAGCCGCAGTAGGTGACCCGCTCCTCGGGCTTCTTGCGGTCGAAGCTGGTGTACCAGCGCGCGGTGTAGGACTCCACGGCGTGGCAGACGATGTCCATTCCGGACGCCGCGGTGACCTCCGGCGGCAGCGACATCGTCAGCAGCGGGTCGATCACGGCCAGGGTCGGGCGCAGCCGCCAGTGGCTGATCCCGGTCTTGACCTTCATCGACAGGATGTCCAGCACGCACATCGCGGTGGACTCCGAGCCGGTGCCGGCCGTCGTCGGGACGGCGATCAGCGGCTTGAGCTGGCCCTCCGGGACCTTCGCGTTGCCGATCGGCTTGTTGATGTAGTCCATCAGCTCGCCGGGCCCACTGGTCAGCAGGTTGATCGCCTTCGCGGTGTCGATCGCCGACCCGCCGCCGACCGCGACGAACCCGTCCCACGGGCCCTGCGCACGGGCGTACTCGGTGGCCTTGATCATCGAGTCGTCGGTCGGCTCGACGTGCACGCCGTCGAAGATCTCCGAGCTCACACCGTGCTGCGACAGCGAGTCGGCGATCCGCTCCGGCGCGCCGATCGCGTGGATTCCCGGGTCGGTGACGATCAGGACGCGCTTGGCGCCGTAACCGGCCATCTCGAAGCCGATCTCGTCGACGGCTCCGGCTCCGAACTTCAGGGGCGGGGCACCCCAGGTGAAGATCGTCTCTTCGGTCAGGTTCACGTCGGGGATGGTCATGATGGGCAGAACCTCCGGGGATGGGTCCGACACGGCTGCGGGTGGAACACCTGGGGCCGAGTCTGTCCGACACATCGGGGTTCGCGCATGTGCTGATCTCGTGAACGCCCGCATCGGCCGCCGGCCCGCCGGCCCCGAGGGGACTCTTCGGGACTCCCCGAGCCGCGAGGGGACCCCTTGAGACGTCGGACGGCCGCCGGGCCGGGCCGAGCCGGGAGCGTGCCGGGCGACGGAGCCAGCGGCGAGGGAACCCCTTGGGACGCCCGGAGCTACGAGGGGACCCCTTGGACGTGCGGCGGGCGGGCCGGAGCTATGAGGGGACCCCTTGAGACGTGGGGCGGGCGGGCCGGGGCTCGAACCCGATGGCCAGGCCCCGGGACGCCCGGGGCTGCGAGGGGCCCCTTCAGGACTCCACGAGCCGCGAGGGGACCCCTTGGAACCTCGGACGGCCGGCGGGCCGGGCCGGGAACCCGCACCGTGCCGGGCGACGGAGCCGGCGGCGAGGGGACCCCGCGGGACGCCCGCGGCCGCGAGGGGACCCCTTGGGACGCCCGACGGTCGCCGGGCCGGGCCGGGCCGGGAGCCGGCACCGTGCCGGGCGGCGGAGCCGGCGAGGGGACCCCTCGGGGCTTCCGGAGCTACGAGGGGACCCCTTGAGACGTGGGGCGGGCGGGCCGGGGCTCGAACCCGAGGGCGAGGCCTCGGGACGCCGGGGCTGCGAGGGGACCCTTCGGGACGTCGGGTTACGCCGTGCGGACGGGGTCCGGGGTGGGGGCGTGGACGGGGCGCGGGGTGGCCGGGCGGCTCCACTCGACCAGGCCGGCGCCGATCCCGGTGGCGGCCATGGCGAGGACCCCGTCCGGCCAGAAGATGTGCGAGGTGATGAACGGGATCGCGGCGCCGATCAGCAGCACCGACCCCGGCAGCGCCCACCACCCGGCCCGTCGCAGCATCAGGCCGGCCACGGCGACCGTCGCCACCAGGTAGGCGCCGGTACCGACGTAGCTCAGCTGGTCCCCGATCCGGATCAGCTCGATGATCGACTGCTGGCCGCGCTTCTCGGTGTCGAGCACCAGTCCTGCGCCGATCCCGGCCAGGCAGTCCAGCGCGGTGTAGAAGCAGCCGAACAGGTACGCGCCGATCTTGCCGATCCACGCGACCACGCCCCGCTCCTGGCGCAGCAGCACCCACAACGCGACCCCGAGCAGCGGGAACACCGGGACCAGCGGGACGTGCATGGTCCACCACATGTTCGCGGTGGCGACGTCGAGACCGGTCGGGTGGTGGTAGCCGAGCGCGGCCAGCAGCAGACCGGGGAAGGCGACGACGGCCACGAGAACCCAGCGCATGACACTCCTTCGCGATCCGGCGCGGGAATCGCCTGCACCGGGAGGAAACGGACGGCGTCGGCCACCCGCCCGGGATCCTCCCGGACGCCACGGACGGGCCCGATCCGGCCCCGTCCCGGCGACCTCCGCTCGCCCGCCCGCGGCGCGTGCCTACTCTGACGACATGTCCGACACCGTGTCCGAACTGTTCGACCCGCAGGCCTGGAAGAAGGTCGAGGGCTTCGACTTCGCCGACATCACCTACCACCGCGCGGTCGACACCGGCGCGGTGCGGATCGCGTTCGACCGGCCCGAGGTGCGCAACGCGTTCCGCCCCGGCACCGTCGACGAGCTCTACACCGCCCTCGAGCACGCCCGGACCAGCCCGGACGTCGGCTGCGTGCTGCTCACCGGCAACGGCCCGTCCCCGCGCGACGGCGGGTGGGCGTTCTGCTCCGGCGGCGACCAGCGCATCCGTGGACGCTCGGGCTACCAGTACGCCGACGGCGACACCGCCGACACCGTGCAGGCCGGGCGCGCCGGGCGGCTGCACATCCTGGAGTGCCAGCGCCTCATCCGGTTCATGCCCAAGATCGTGATCGCGGTCGTGCCGGGCTGGGCGGCCGGCGGCGGGCACTCGCTGCACGCCGTCGCGGACCTGACCCTGGCCAGCTCCGAGCACGCCCGCTTCAAGCAGACCGACGCCGACGTCGGGTCCTTCGACGGCGGCTACGGCTCGGCCTACCTCGCCCGGCAGGTCGGGCAGAAGTTCGCCCGGGAGATCTTCTTCCTGGGCCGGACCTACACCGCGGCGCAGATGCACGACATGGGAGCGGTGAACGCCGTCGTCCCGCACCGGGAGCTGGAGGCGACCGCCCTGCAGTGGGCGCGCGAGGTCAACGGCAAGTCCCCCACCGCGCAGCGGATGCTCAAGTACTCGTTCAACCTGATCGACGACGGCCTGGTCGGCCAGCAGCTCTTCGCCGGCGAGGCGACGCGCCTGGCCTACGCCGCCGACGAGGCCGTCGAGGGCCGTGACGCGTTCCTGGAGAAGCGGGAGCCGGACTGGGCGCCCTACCCCTGGCACTACTGAGCCCATGAGTCACCGCCATGAGTCGTAGGGAGCCGCCGACCGTCCGCTACCGGAGCGCGCCGCCGGGCCGGGTCCGGGTGCGGCGGCCGTGGCGCGGCCCGGTGCTGACGCTGGTGCTCCTGCTGGCCGTCGTCACCGGGGTCTACGTGCTCGTGCAGAACATCCCGGGCACGCCGGGGTGCACGGTGACCGGTGGTGCTCGCGAGGTGAGCCTGAGCGTCGAGCAGGCCGGCAACGCGGCCACGATCGCCGGCGTCGGGGCGGCGATGGGGATGCCCGACCACGCCGTCACGGTGGCGCTGGCGACCGTGCTGCAGGAGTCGGGACTGCGGAACCTCCCGGGCGGGGACCGGGACTCGGCGGGGCTGTTCCAGCAACGGCCCAGCCAGGGGTGGGGGACCTACGAGCAGGTCACCGACCCGGTGTACGCCTCCCAGGCGTTCTACCGGAAGCTCCGCACCGAGCCCGAGTGGCCGACACTCGACGTCGCCGAGGCGGCGCAGCTGATCCAGCGCTCGTTCGACGGGAGTCTCTACGCGCAGTGGGAGCCGCAGGCCGCGACGATGGCGGCGGCCCTGACCGGGCGGAACGGTCCGGCGCTGACCTGCCACGACCTGGCGGCGGCGACGGCACCGGAGGACGTCGCGACGGTGGCCGCGCGCGAGCTCGGCACGTCGGTGCTGAGCGGCCCGCAGGACGGGGTGCGGGGCTGGGAGATCGCGAACTGGCTGGTCGCGCACGCGGCGCGGTTCGGGTTGGAGCGGGTGACGTTCGACGGGTGGAGCTGGACGGCGGAGTCGGGCGAGTGGGCCTCGACCGGGCCGGAGGACGGGCGTCTGTCGCTGCAGCGCGCCGTCGGGTAGTCGCTCAGGCGGGCAGGTGCTCAGGCGGCGGACTCGGCCGCGCTCGGGGTGCGCTGGGCCGGGATCGCGCGCAGCAGCTGCGACGGCGGGTCGAACGCCAGCGCCGCCAGGTCGCCGGCCAGCGACGGGCTCGGGCGGTCGATCGGGGTGGGGCGGGCGATCCGGCGGGCCCGGGCCTCGACGCTCGGGGCTCCGGTCGGGTTCGCGCAGCGCGCGGTGCGCGGACGCGGCAGGTTCGGGGCGAAGAGACCCTCCGGCGCGACGACCGGGATGCGGTCGGTCGGGTCGTCGGAGAACGGCGTGGGCTCGGCCGGGCGGGGCGCCTGCGGACGGGGGGCCTGCGGCTCGGTGGCGCTCATCGAGTACTCCTCGTGGTGAAGTGGTTGCCGGGGGTGACTGACCCGTATGTCGCCGGGCACGCGTCCGGTGTTAGACCAGCTGCCTCTTGATCCCTAGATATGAGTAATTCGGCGAGTGGCAGAGTGGGGCCGGACGGAGCAGGACACGGCCCCTGAACAGGGGTGGAGGAGGAACGACCGTGACCGAACGGACGCTGCGGGTCGTCCCCGTGGACGGGTCCGGCCCGTCGGTGGCCGATCTGACGGAGGCTCTGGACGCCGCGGTCTCCGGTGCCGGTCCCGCCGTGCTGCCCGTGTCGGCCACGGCCGTGGTCACCCCTCCGGTGACGACCGTGGACCCCGGCGTCGCCGTCGTCGTCGCGACCTCGGGGTCCACCGGCGAGCCGAAGTACGTGGCCCTGACCGCCGACGCCCTGCGCGCCTCGGCGCGGGCCACCGAGGCGCGTCTCGGCGGGCCCGGGCGCTGGTTGCTGACGCTTCCCGCCGAGCACGTCGCCGGGATCCAGGTACTGCTGCGCGCCGTCCTCGCCGGGGGTGAGCCGATCGTGCAGGACGTCCGCGACGGCTTCCGGCCGGCCGGGTTCGCCCGGGCCACCGGACGGTTCCCGCACGGGGCGCGGCGCTACACCAGCCTCGTCCCGACCCAGCTCGCCCGGATCCTCGACGACGGTGGTGCCGCCCGCTACGCCCTCGGCGGCTACAGCGCGGTGCTGGTCGGCGGCGCGGCCCTGGACGCCGGTCTGGCCGCGCGGGCGCGGGAGGCCGGCATCGCCGTCGTCACGACCTACGGCATGAGCGAGACGTGCGGGGGCTGCGTCTACGACGGTGTCCCGCTGGACGGCGTGACGGTCGCGGTCGAGCCCACCGGTGCCGACCCGGACACCGGACGGGTGCTGCTCGGCGGACCGACGCTGGCCGACGGTTACCTCGCCGCCCCGGCCGCGGACGCCGGCGCGTTCGACGGCGGGGTGTTCCGCACCGGCGACCTGGGACGGTGGCGCGACGGGCGCCTGACCGTGCTCGGCCGGGTCGACGACATGGTCAACACCGGCGGGGAGAAGGTCGCCCCGGCCGCGGTGGAGCGGGCGCTGCTCGCCGTCCCCGG
Organism: Pseudonocardia sediminis; assembly: GCF_004217185.1. Taxonomy (NCBI): domain Bacteria; kingdom Bacillati; phylum Actinomycetota; class Actinomycetes; order Pseudonocardiales; family Pseudonocardiaceae; genus Pseudonocardia; species Pseudonocardia sediminis. The sequence goes on from NZ_SHKL01000001.1 coordinate 5,743,837, forward strand.
GGTGCGCGGGGCGTGTGCGGTCGGGCTGCCGGACCCGGAGTGGGGACAGATCGTCGCCGCGATGGTGGTCACCGACGGCCCCGGCTCCGACAGCCCTGGCTCCGACGGCCCCGCCCCCGACGACGACGTGCTGCGGGCCGCGGTGCGTGACGCCGAGGGCCGGGCCGCCGTCCCGCGGGTGCTGGTGCGGGCCGCCGAGATCCCGGAGCGCGGGATCGGCAAGCCCGACCGGGCGACCGTCGCCCGCGTCCTGGAGGGCGTCCGCACCACCTGATCGCGTTGCGCACACGCCCTGCGACCGATTGTGAGGCATCCGGCCTACCCGAACCGGTGAGAGCCCCGTACACCCCTTGGTGGCCGTCACGCTGCGTTGATTGCCAACTACATCTGGATGAGGTCTGCTGCGACCACTGGCGACACAGGAACACCTGTCGTCACACGAGTCACACCAACCCCCGGGGGTAGCGAGGATGCGGACCAGAATGCGGGCCGGACTGCGCGGAGTCGGCCTGCTCGCCGTGACCGGCGCGCTGGTGGCAGCGGCGGTCTCGCCGGCGTCGGCGGCCGAGTCGGCGACCTGGCAGCCGGACCTGTCCGCAGGCGAGGGTACCGGCGTCGTCGTCGTGGACGGGACGGCGCGCTTCGACGCGGACACCGCCGTCGGAGCACCCGCCGAGGACCCGTCGGAGGCGGGAGAGGCGACCCCGGGAGACGCGACGGAGTCCTCGGCCGACCCGGCCGAGATCGTCCCGACCGGGCTGCTGACGCTGCCGTCGCGGCCGCTGGACCGTCCGACCACCGAGGTCGACTCGACGCTCGTCACCGACGCCGCGCCCGGCTCCACCGCGGGCATCGACGTCCGCGGCAAGCGTGCCGACGGCGGCTGGACCGAGTGGATCCCGGCCACCCCCGGCGACGCGCCCGGCAGCGGACGGACCGAGCTTCCCCGCGCCGTCGACGAGGTGCAGGGCCGGATCGTGCTCACCTCCACCGGCGGCACCCCGCCCACCGTGCGCGGAGTGACGCTGTCGGCCGCTCCGGCGTCGGAGTCCGAGGCCGAGTCGGATCCGATGACCGAGGCCGGGCCGCGCAGCTACTCGGTGTTCGCCACCCGCGAGGGCCTGGTCGGCGGCACCACCGCGAACGGGCACAAGATCGCGAACCGGGACCGGTTCGTGGCCCTGCCCTCGCGGCGTGCACTGTCCCCCAACGGCAAGAGCGACTACTCGGTGAAGGTCTGCGCCCCGAACAAGCGGTGTGCGTTCGCGCCGGTCTGGGACATCGGCCCCTGGAACACCCAGGACGACTACTGGAACCCCTCGCCCGAGCGTCAGCGGTTCAAGGACCTGCCCCAGGGCGTCCCGCAGGCGCAGGCGGCGTTCCGCAACGGCCACAACGGCGGCAAGGACCAGTTCGGCCGCAGGCCCGCCAACCCGGCCGGCATCGACCTCGGCGACGGCATCTTCTGGGACGCGCTCGGGCTCAAGGACAACTCCCAGGTGCAGGTGGACTACCTGTGGACGGGGTCGGTGAGGCTCTCGACGGTCAGCACGGAGGGCTCCGAGGACGAGGTCGACGTGCACGCGTCCCCGGACGCCGGGTCGCCGGTCGTCGGGATCGCCGCGGACAGCGCCGACGTGCCGGTGGAGTGCACGCAGGGCACGGGCGAGCAGGCCTGGCTGCGGATCGGTGAGGGGCAGTACATCCCGGCGAACGCGGTCGAGTCGGCGCCCACGGACGTCCCGGCCTGCGGGCCCGCCGCTCCGGCCGACTCCCCCGCCACCCTGGCCGCTCCGTCCGCTCCGTCCGCTCCGGGAGACAAGGCCGGGGACGCCGTCGCGACCGACCCGCCCGCCGACAGCGCCGGTGAGAGCGCCGGTGAGAAGGCCGCGGACAAGGCGGGCGCGGCGCAGAAGGCCACCGGGCCCGCCACCGACCCGACGCCCGGACCGGCCGACAAGACGACGCAGAAGTCGACGACCTCCGACGCCCCGGGCACCGGCACCTCCACCGCCGACGACCCGACGACGTCGGCCCCGGCAGAGGCCCCCGGCCCGGCATCGCCGACGGCACCGGCCGCACCCACCGACGCGGGCACCCGCCAGGCCGCGACCCCCGGAACCGGGGCGGCACAACGCGCCCCGTCCGTAGCGACCCCCTGACCCGTCCCCCCCGGGCGTCACCCCGCGGGCGCCACCTCCGGCCGGTCGGAGCACCGACCGGCCGGGACAGGACGGCGTCGCCTTCCACGGGCCCGGTCCGTCGGCGGGACCGTCCGTTCGACGCCGAGCGTCACGACATGGCGACCGCGGCCGCCGAAACGTGACGCCCGATGATGTCACGTTCGCCGTGGAGGATCGGGTGTCACGAAACGGCGGGCCCCACCGCCGGAACGTGACGCTCGGCGAGGCACGGCCACCGGGGGCACGGCCGGAGCGAGGCGGTGATCACCCGGTTCGTGCGAAGAGCTGCACGGGTGCAGGGATCCGCGTTGTTGCCGATCATGGGGCGGCGCAGGGCCCCGGGGGCGGATAGGTTCTCCCCGTGGCCACCGTGACGGAATGGGTCGAGGGAGCGCGTCCACGCACCCTGCCCACCGCGATCTCCCCCGTCCTCGTCGGTACCGGCGCCGCGATCGGAGCGGGGGTGGTCGCACCCGGCTCCGCACTGCTGGCCCTGGTGGTCGCGATCGCCCTGGTGATCGGCGTCAACTTCGCCAACGACTACTCCGACGGCATCCGCGGCACCGACGACGAGCGCGTCGGCCCGTTGCGGCTCGTCGGGTCCCGGGCGGCGGAGCCGAAAACGGTCAAGGCGGCGGCGTTCGCGTGCTTCGGTGTGGCCGCGCTGGCCGGCCTGGTGCTGGTCGCGGTGTCCGGTCAGTGGTGGCTGATCGTCGTCGGGGCGTTGTGCATCGTCGGGGCCTGGTACTACACCGGGGGCAGCCGGCCCTACGGCTACGCCGGGCTCGGCGAGGTCGCCGTGTTCGTGTTCTTCGGCCCGGTCGCCGTGCTGGGCACCGCGCTGACCCAGAGCGGCACGATCGGCACCGGAGCCCTGATCGGTGCGGTCGGCGCGGGCACCCTGACGTGCGCGGTGCTCGTGGCGAACAACCTGCGCGACATCCCGACCGACCGCGTCTCCGGCAAGCGGACGCTGGCCGTCGTGCTCGGCGACCGCGGCACGCGGGTGCTCTACCTCGTGCTGGTCGGGCTGCCGTTCCTGATCACGATCGGCGCGGCGTTCGACCGGCCCGCCCTGCTCTGCGCACTGCTGGCCCTGCCGCTGGCGCTGCGTCCGCTGCGACGGGTGCTCGGCGGGGCCGGCGGGATGGAGCTGATCCCCGTGCTGCGCGACACCGGGTTCCTGCTGCTGGCCTGGTCAGCCGCGACGGCCGTCGGTCTCGCCGTCGCCGGCCTGGGCTGAGTCCGGCGGCGCCTGCTCGCCGCGCAGCTGCGCGCGCAGCGACTCCCGCTCGGCCCCGCGGCTCGCGGTCCGGACGGCGATCGCCCGGTCCAGCCGTGCCCGCAGCCCCCGGAACAGGACCATCGACAGCGGCAGCGCCACGATCAGGCCGATCAGCAGGCCCAGCAGGAGCGGCACCCCGGCCAGCGCCAGCAGGCCCGCCACGACGGCGACGAGGGCGATCCGGGCCAGCGCGTACAGCGCCACGGTCGCGGCCAGACCCGGTTCCCGCCCACGCTGGCCCGCGGCGGTGGAGGATGGTGGGGTCGGTGCGGTCATGGCTCCGAGCCTACGTCCCGGCACCGGCGGACGGACGTCGTACGGTGGCCCGCAGCTACGGAGCGGCCGCGCCCGGCGTGTCACGACTCGTCCGATTCCGCCGACTCGCGCGTTTTGCCCTTTAAGAACCCTTTACCTCCGGACAACCGTTCGAGTACCTGGGGTCTGAGGTGTCACGATGGCCCGGAACACGACGAGCGTGACCCTTTCGGGAGGACGACATGGCAGCTCCGACACAGGCACCAGAGCGACTGCTGACCCCGGGCGAGGTCGCGACCCTGTTCCGGGTGGACCCCAAGACCGTGACCCGGTGGGCCTCGGCCGGCCGGATCGGCTCGATCCGCACGCCGGGCGGCCACCGCCGCTTCCGCGAGTCCGAGGTGCGCGGCCTGCTCGCGGACCTGACCAGTGAGGCGACGCTCGCCCACTGACGCGAGCCCCCGTCCCACCGGGTGACGTGGTCACCGCACTTCACCCGGGTATCAGGCCACCTCCGCTACTGTTGGCAGCGGAGGTGGCCTGATGCTTTTCCTGTTCGTGTTGCTCGGTGCCGCGGTCTTCGCAGTCGTTCTGTGGAGGACGCTGAAGGCCGAGCAGATGGTGTCCGACCCCTCGCAGACCCCGGAGACGCCCTGGAGCGCCGGGACGCGTCCCGCCAGGCCGCGGGCGAGCGGGCCGGACGACGACCCCGAGTTCCTCAAGCAGCTCGACGAGAAGGTCCGTGGCCAGGAGGATCCGCCCGCCACGACGTGACGTGGATCTCCTCCCCCGCCCCGGACGGTGCGCCGATCCGGGGCAAGGGAAGGTAAAGAGCCTACGAAGGGAAGCCGTCCGCCACGGACGCCGCGAGCTCCAGCAGGGCGGTCCGGGTCTGCGGCTCCAGGCGCTCCAGGTCGATCTCCGCGCCCTCCTCCAGGTGCCCGTCGAACGGCACCCGCACCACCGCCCGGCACCGCCCGGCGAAGTGCTCCGCGACCCGGTCCAGGTCGACCCCGCTGCCCGCCCGCCGGTGCACCGTGTTGATCACGACGACGGCGTTGCGCACCAGGTCCCCGTTGCCGTGCGCGTCGAGCCAGTCCAGCGTCGCCGAGGCGCTGCGCGCGCCGTCGATCGAGCCGGACGAGACGATCACCAGCTGGTCGGCCATGCCGAGCACGCCGTACATCGCCGAGTGCATCAGGCCGGTGCCGCAGTCGGTGAGCACGAGGTTGTAGAAGTGCTCCAGCAGGTCGACGGCCTGGCGGTAGTCGCCCTCGCTGAACGCCTCGGACACCGCCGGGTCCTGCTCGCTGGCGAGCACCTCCAGCCGTGACGAACCCTGCGAGGTGTAGGCGCGGACGTCGGTGTAGCGGCGGACGCGCTGGGAGTCGCGCAGCAGGTGCCGCACGGTGGCCGTGGTCTCCAGCGGGATCTTCTGGCTGAGCGTGCCGCGGTCGGGGTTGGCGTCCACGGCGACGACGCGGTCGCCGCGCTGCGAGGCGAACGTCGCGCCCAGCGTCGCGGTGATCGTCGTCTTGCCGACGCCGCCCTTGAGGCTCAGCATCGCGATCTTGTGCGCGCTGAGCAGCGGCTTGTTGACCCGCATCGTCAGCTCACGCTCACGGATGTCGGCCGGGCTCTCGCCGGGGTTGAGGTAGCCGCGGGAGAGCACGTAGATCGCGCGGCGCCACCCGGACCGCGGCGGGCGGCGGGTGGTGCGGGGCAGCCGGGCCGAGGCCAGGTCGGCGTCCATCCCGCCGTTCTCGCTGCGGCGCCGCTGCGCCTCCCGGGTCTCGACGGCCTCGGGTGCGGTCCAGCGCGGGGGCTGGGGCCGGGCGGTCCGGGCCTCGGACGCGTCCCAGGCCGGTCTCGCCGTCCCGGGAGCGGCCGGGACGGGATCCGCGGCCGCGGCCGCCGTGACCGGTGCGATCTCGCCGGTGGCGGAGTCGACGGACACCGGGACGACGGGGGCCGGGCCACCGGAGACGTCGGAAGTTCCGGGCGCGTCGCCGTTCGACGCCGACGGCGCGGGGCGGCGGGCCACGGAACGCCGCCACACGACGCCCGGCCTGTCGTCCGGTGCGGAGCCGCGCGCCGGCGGGACCCGGGGCGGATCACCGGCCTCCGGCCCGTCCTCCGTGGGGTCGTCACCGCGCGTGGTCCAGGTGCCGGCCTCGGCGCGGCGGGCGGACTCCTCGTCCCGGGCGACGTCGGCGCGGCGGGCCGCCTCGAGACGACGGGCGGACTCGACGGCGCGGGACTCCCGGTCGGCACGTCTGCGCTCGGCCTCGGCGCGGGCGCGTTCGGCGTCGGCGGAGTCCTCGGCGGCGCGCGCGGCCGCCTCCCGGCTCTCCCGGTCCTGACGGCGGGTCGACGCGGCGGGCCGGGCCGCCTCGGGCGCAGCCGTCTCATGCGGGGCCGTCTCGGGTGGAGCGGCCTCGGGCAGGGCCGTCTCCGGCAGGGCCGTCTCGGGCAGGGCGGCCTCGGCCCGCGGCACGCCGCCGTGCGGGGCGGCGGTGCGGGCGGCGCGGATCGCGCCCAGGTCCATTCCGGACGGCGGCGTGGACGGTTCGATCTCGGAGACCAGGTCGTCGTCGACGTCCGGGAGCTCCGCGCCCCAGGCGATCCCGCCGGGCGGGGTGCGGGTACCGATCGCGGTCGAACCCCGCTCGGGCTCGCGCGCCGCCTCCCCCATGGACGCGACGCGACCGGCCGGGTCGCGAGGCGCCGGGTCGTGAGGTGCCGGGTCGTGGCGGGGCGGGGCGGGGGCCGGCTCGGCGGGAGCCTGCGTCGCGGCCGTCGTCACCGGTGCCTCGGGGCCACTCGAGCGCCGGAACCGCCGGCGGGAGCGCGGCTGCGGTTCCGCTGCGCCCCACCGTTCGCGGACATACCGGCCCACGGACCCCTCGGGCTGCTCGTCCGGCACAGGCTCGCTCACGTCGTCCGACGGTAGTCGTCGTGCGGGCACCGGTCGAGCGGACTCACAACCCCGCGTAGGAGTGCAGCCCTGCGACCACCATGTTGATGAAGAACAGGTTGAACAGGATGGTGGCGAAACCCGCTGCGTTGATCCACGCCGCGCGTGTCGTCCGCCATCCGGCGGTCGCCCGGGCGTGGAGGTACGCGGCGTAGATCACCCACGCGACGAAGGCCACGGTCTCCTTGGGGTCCCAGCCCCAGAAGCGTCCCCAGGCGGCCTCGGCCCAGATCGCTCCGCAGATCACCGCGAACGTGTAGATCGGGAACCCGACCACGGTGACGCGGTAGGCGATCCGGTCCAGGACGTCCGCCGACGGCAGCTTGGCCACGAGGCCCGCCGGGCGGCCGGAGCGGCGCATCAGGAACAGCAGGCTCGCCACACCGGGCACGAGCAGCAGGCCGGAGCCGAGCGTGATCGTCGTCACGTGGATGATCAGCCAGTAGGACTGCAGCGCCGGGACGACGGGCGCGGCCTGGGCGTAGAGCACGGTGCCGGCCAGGAACAGCAGGATCAGCACCGGGCTGAGCACGAACACACCGACCGTGCGGATCGTCGGCATCCGGCGCAGCGCGACCAGCCAGGACACCACCGCGAGCAGGCACAGCGCGGAGGTGAACTCGTACATGTTGCCCAGCGGCCAGCGCGAGACGGCCACGCCCCGGGCGACCAGCGACGCCAGGTGCACCAGGACGGCGAGCACGGTCAGCGAGACGGCCATCCGCCCGTAGCGGTCGGACCTCGCCCGCCGCGCCGTGTCGTCCGCCGGGACGTCCCCGCTCTCCACCGCCGTGGTGTCGACGCCGTCCGGCGGGGTGGCGACGGCGACCGAGCCGCCGTCGCCCGAGCCGGAGCCCACGGCCGCGGCGGCGCGGGCCGCCTTCGGCGAGCGGTGGGTGACGTACTCCGCGGCGTGCACGAGCAGTGCGATCAGGTAGACGACCACCGCTCCCTGGAACAGGCGGTCGCTCCACATCGACATGATCGGATCGACGAGCATGGACTCAACCGTCCTTCTTCTGTGTGTCACCGTCGGAAAGGTCTTCTGAGGGCCCGGGGCGCAGCAGGTCCTCGGCGAGCCGGTCGAACTCGTCGCCGTACCCGGCGCGGTCGGTGCGTGCGAGGCCACCGAGCTGCACGTGGCTGCCCACACCGGACGACGCGGCCCCGGAAGGGATGACCCGCACCCAGAACCGGCGCCGCCGGATCGACAGCGACACGGCGAGGCCGGCCACCATCGTCACCGCGAACACCAGCACCCAGGTCTGACCGGGGTCGTGCCCGACCTGCAGGTTCACCCAGGAGCCGACGCCGTCGAAGCGCACCACGGTGCCGTCGTCGAGACGTGTGGTCTGGCCCGGGGCGAGGTCGGCGCGGGCCACGCTGCGCAGCTCGCCGGAGTCGACCTTCCCCTGGTCCACGGTGAAGATCGACTGGCCGCGGCCGTCGTCGATGCCGAGGTCGCCGCGCATCACGTTCAGCTCGACGACCGGGTTGCGCAGCGCCGGGTAGGCCGAGGCGAGGTTGCCGTCGGTGTCCAGCGCCGCGGTCGGGGCGAACGTCCCGGTCAGCGCGAGCTGGCTGTTCGTGCGCTGCTCCGGGTCGCTGACGCCGGGGCGCTCGAACTTCGTGGCGCCCTCGGCGAGCTGGGTGGATCGGTCCACCGGCCGCCACTGGATCTCGCCGGTGCGGCTGGTGCCGTCCGGCCAGGTCACGGTGAACTGCGGCGAGTAGCCGTAGCCGGTGAGGTAGACGCGGTCGCCGTCGGTGCGCAGCGGGTGGTTGACCGAGAGCGTGTCCGGGCGCCAGGTCGTCGTGCCGTCCTCGAGGTCGGACGCCGACTGGTAGCCGATGCCCGCCGAGAACGTCGACGGCTGCCCGTTGGGCAGGTAGGACGCGTCGAACCGGTCGACCTTGACGCAGAACGGGTTCAGCTCGGTGCCGTCGACCTGCAGCCCGGCCCGGAACGAGTCGTAGCCCAGGATCGAGGTGTTGCAGAACTCGCTGCCGTCGGCGAGGACGATCACGTCGCCCTCGTAGCCGTAGAGCTTGCCGCCGGCGAACCCGATCAGCAGCCCGATCAGGCTCAGGTGGAAGACGAGGTTGCCGGTCTCGCGCAGGTAGCCGCGCTCGGCCGAGACCGTGCGGACGCCGCCGGGCTCGGAGCGCTCGATCGTCCGCCAGCCCCGCAGCCGGGTCCGGGTGCGGGCCAGGACCGCCTCGACGTCGTCGTCGCTCTCGGCCTCGTCGTGGTGCGGCAGCCGGGCGAGGTTGCGCGGCGTCGTCACCGGCGCGGCGCGGGCGCCGCGGTAGTACTCCAGCGCCCGCGGCAGCACGCAGCCGATCAGGGAGATCATCAGCAGCAGGTAGATCGCCGCGAACCAGGTGCTGGCGAAGACCTCGAACCCGCCGAGGGTGTCGACGACCGGCGCGATCGTCGGGTGGTCGGCGTAGTACTGGTCGACCAGGCTCTGGTTGAGCGAGCGCTGCGGCAGCAGTGCGCCCGGCAGCGCGGCGAGAGCGAGCAGGAACAGCAGCACCAGGGCGGTGCGCATGCTGGTCAGGCCGCGCCAGGTGTTGCGCAGGAACGCCAGCGCCCGGCCCAGCGGGCCCGACGAGAACCCGCCCGGGGGCGGATCGTCGTCCAGGTCGTCCGAGCGGGGCCGCGTCGGCGCGGTCGGCGGGGAGCTCATCAGATCGCCGGGGTGAATCCGGAGATCGCGACCTGCAGCTGGGCGAGCAGCCCGCCCCACAGACCGCTGACGAGCAGGACCCCGACCACGACCAGCATCACGCCGCCGGCGATCTGGATCGTGCGGGTGTGCCGGCGCAGCCAGCCCAGCGCCGTGACCGCGCGGGTCGCCCCGAACGCGATGACGACGAACGGCAGCCCGAGCCCGGCGCAGTAGGCGAGCGTGAGCACGACCCCGCGCAGCGACCCGCCCCCGGTGCCCGCGGCGACCGCGAGCACCCCGGCGAGCGTCGGTCCGACGCACGGGACCCAGCCCAGGCCGAACACCGCACCCAGCAGCGGGGCGCCCCACAGGCCGGCGCGCGGCACCCAGTGCACGCGCCGCTCGTTGCGCAGGATCGGGACCAGCCCGGCGAACGCCAGCCCCATCACGATCATCACGACGCCGCCGATGCGCTGCAGCAGCGCCTCGTTGCGCACCAGGGCGTCGGAGAGCCACACGACGCCGACGAGGATCGCGCCGAACACCACGGTGAACCCAACGACGAACAGCATCGCCGCACCCGCGACGCGCCACCGGCCGTCGCCGCGCACGGCGGTCTCCGGGGCGGTCAGGGTCGCGCCGCCGGACCCGGCGCCACCGGACGACACCGCGGAGACGCGCGCGTGGCGCGCCCGTGCCTCCTCCGGGGTGACCGGCGGGGACTCGGCGCCGACCAGGCCCGCGAGGTAGGCGAGGTAGCCGGGGACGAGCGGGAGCACGCACGGCGAGGCGAAGCTGACGGCACCGGCCAGCACGGCCACGGCCGCCGCCACCAGCAGCGGACCCGAGACCGCGAGCGTGGTCGTGGCGTCCATCATCGTCCAGGGTAGGCGTGGTCCGGCCCCGGTCGCGCGCCGGGTTCTACAACGTGTAGTGCAACCGTGTCGGACGTCATCTACGGCGCCGGGGCGGGGGTGGCCGGCTCGGCGGCGAGGCGCCCCACCAGCGGCATCAGGTCCGAGGCACCGACCGGGAGCAGGAACACCGCGGCCACCCGGTGCTGGCGGTCGAGCACCACCGTCGACGGCACGACGTTGCGCGGGTAGCCGGACAGCGCGGTGAGCGTGCGGCCGGGGAAGTCGTAGATGGAGTCGTAGGTCAGGCCGCGGTCGCGGACGAAGTCCTGCGCGGCCTGGCGGTCGTCGCGGACGTCGACGCCGAGCACCGCGGTGTCCTTAGCGTTCTGCGCGACGAACTCCAGCTCCGGCGCCTCGGTCCGGCACGGCCCGCACCAGGAGCCCCACAGGTTCAGCACGACGATCTTGCCCGGGTAGCTGTCCAGCCCGACCCGGGTGCCGGGGCGCAGCAGGCTGTCGCCGGACAGGTCCGTGACGCGTCCGCGCGACTCCGGCGGGTCGTAGGTGATCCGGGTCTGCCCACCGGGGGCGACGAACTGGAACTCACCGCTGGAGTCGACGGCGTCCTTGCTGGTCGAGCAGCCCGCGAGGAGCAGGACCGCGGCGAGGACGGCGGCCAGCACCCGCCCCGAGCCGCTCATGCCCCGGTCACCGTCGCCGCGCTGGAGCCGGCCGGCTCCGAGTAGCTCAGCCCGGTCATGCGCGTGCCGGTGAACTCGACGCTGGTCAGCGACGCGAGCGCGCACTGGCGCTTGCGCGGGTCGTGCCAGAGGCGCTGCCCGAGCAGGTAGCGGCGCGCGGTCCACACCGGCAGCTGGTGCGACACGCACACGACCTCGCGACCCGGCGCCAGGGCCCGTGCGGCGTGCACCGCGCCGAGCATCCGGTGCGCGATCGCCAGGTACGGCTCACCCCAGGACGGGGTGAACGGGTCGCGCAGCAGCCGCCACCGCGACGGGTGCCGCAACGCGCCGTCGCCGACGCCGAACCGCTCGCCCTCGAAGTCGTTGCCGGCCTCGATCAGGCCCTCGTCGGTGCCGATCTCGCACCCGTGCTCGGCGGCGATCGGGCCGGCGGTCTGCTGGGCGCGCAGCAGCGGTGACGCCACCACGGCCGCGATGTCGCGGCCGGCCAGCGCCTCGGCGACGGTCTTGGCCTGGGCCTCACCGCGGTCGGAGAGGTGGAACCCGGGCAGCCGTCCGTAGAGGACGCCGTCCGGGTTGTGCACCTCGCCGTGGCGCAGCATGTGCACCACCGTGACCGGGCCGGTCGCGTCGGGGGTCGTCATGCCGACGGCTCCACCGCCGCCGCGGCGGCCCGCGCGGCCTCGGGCAGGGCGGCCTCGATCTCGGCGAACGCGTCGTCGTCGAGAGCCGTACTGACGAAGAACGCCTCGAACGCGCTCGGCGGGGAGTAGACGCCGCGGGCGAGCAGGGCGTGGAAGAACGCCGGGTAACGCCAGGTCTGGGCCGCCTTCGCGCCGGCGTAGTCGGTCACCGGGTCCTCGGAGAAGAACACCGAGAACATCGTCCCGGCGTACTGCACCGTGTGCGGGACGCCGGCCGCGGACAGGGACTTGGTGAACAGGTCGCCGAGCCGCGTCGCGTTCTCCGCCAGCGTCGCGTAGACGGCCGCGTCGGCCTGGCGCAGCGTGGTGAGGCCGGCCGCCACCGCGACCGGGTTCCCGGACAGCGTGCCCGCCTGGTAGACCGGCCCGGTCGGGGCCAGGTGCGACATGTGCTCGCGCGAGCCGCCGAACGCCGCCGCGGGCAGCCCGCCGGACATGACCTTGCCGAACGTGTAGAGGTCGCCGGCGACGCCGTCGCAGCCGTACCAGCCGGTGGCCGAGGCGCGGAAGCCCGTCATCACCTCGTCGATCACCAGCAGCGCGCCGTGGGCGTGCGCGATCTCCTTGAGACCGGCGTTGAACCCGGGCACCGGCGGGACGACGCCCATGTTCCCGGCCGCCGCCTCGGTGATCACGCAGGCGATCTCGGAGCCGCGCGCCTCGAACACCGCGCGCACCGCGTCGAGGTCGTTGTAGGGGACGACGACGGTGTCCGCGGCCTGCGCGCCGGTGACGCCCGGGCTCGTCGGGAGTCCGAGGGTGGCGACGCCGGAGCCGGCGTCGGCGAGCAGCGCGTCGACGTGGCCGTGGTAGCAGCCGGAGAACTTGACGATCACGCTGCGCCCGGTGATGCCGCGGGCGAGGCGGATCGCGCTCATCGTGGCCTCGGTGCCCGAGTTGACCAGGCGGACCTGCTCGACCGGCATCCGGTCCACGATCTCGGCGGCCAGGTCGATCTCACCGGGCGTCGGGGTGCCGAACGACAACCCCTGCGACGCGGCCTGCTGCACCGCCTCGACGACGGCCGGGTGCGCGTGCCCGAGGATCATCGGGCCCCAGGAGGAGACGAGGTCGACATAGGTCGCGCCGTCGGCGTCGGTGAGGCGGCAGCCCTTCGCCGACACCATGAACCGCGGCGTCCCGCCGACCGAGTTGAACGCCCGGACCGGCGAGTTCACCCCGCCCGGGATGACCTCCGACGCCCGCTCGAACAGGCGCGCGGACTCGACGGGGTCGGGACGGGCGGAGGGTGACGGCTGTGTCGGGCTCACGCCGCCAGTCTCCCAGCCGGAGGACACATCGGCCCGTGCCCCCCGGACCCGCCGGGGTGACGCTCGTCGCGGCCGCCCGGACCCGGCTCGGGCCCGCTCTGGCCCGCCTCAGGCCCGCTTCGCGGTGAACCACGCCCGCGCCGGGGCCTGGTACATCAGCACCAGCCCGGCGATGCTGACCGCGAGGATGACCAGCGGGACCAGCGCACCGGCCGGGGCGGCGAGGCTGCCCAGCAACGCCACCAGCCAGAACAGGTCGAACACGACGGTGAGCACGGTCAGCCCGACGAGCGCCCCGAACTTGCCGAGGAACGCCACGATCGCGAGCAGCGCGTAGACCGCCGCGCCGACGGCGAAGATCGCCCCGGCGGTCCGGATGAACGACAGGAACTGCGTCATCGTCAGGCCGGACTGGGCCAGCGCCTCGTCGACCTGCGGCTGGGCCGAGAGCATCTCCGGGGTGAGCGGCGCGAAGGCCAGCCCCAGGCCACCGATCAGGAACAGCGCGGCGGGCAGCAGGAACAGCACCAGCGCGAGCGTGACCGACCGGGGCCGCGGCACCGGGCCCGCCTGCGGCCGTCCCCAGGCGTCCTGCCCGTACTGCGGGTACCCGGCCGGCTGCCCCTGCGGCGGCGGGTAGGCGCCGGGCTGCTGCTGGGCGGGCTGGGGGTAGGTGGGCTGGGGGTAGGTCGGCTGGGCGTAGGGCTGCGGGTTCTGGACCGGCGTGCCCGGCTGCCCGTAGATCTGCTGCCCGTAGGGGTGGTTGCCGTAGGCCTTGCCGCCGTAGGGGTTCTGCGGGTACTGCGGGTAGTGCCCCGACGAGGGACCCGGGCGGTAGTAGACCGGCGCCTGCTCCTGCGGGGCCGCGCCACCGGTGGACTGCCCGGTGGGCTGCTCTGTGGACTGCCCGGTGGGCGTCTGCTCGGCGGGCGTCGTGTCACCGGTGCCCGGCGTCGTGTTCCCCTCGGACGGGGACGGCTGCTGCGGATCCGGTGTCGAGCTCACGCCCCCACGGTAGTGGCGCAGCTCGGCGACGTGCCACGTCCGGCGGTACCGATCGAGGAGCGATCGACTCCGCGGACCGGCCCGGCCGGGGTCAGGAGTCGAGCATCCCGGCGACCTCGACGGCCCAGTAGGTCAGGATGACGTCCGCACCGGCGCGGCGGATCGAGGTGAGCGTCTCCAGGATCGTGCGCTCGCGCTCGAGCCAACCGCGCTCCGCGGCCGCCTCGATCATCGCGTACTCCCCGGAGATCTGATACGCCGCGACCGGCACGTCGGAGGCGTCGGCGACCCGGGCGAGGATGTCGAGATAGGCCAGGGCCGGCTTGACCATGACCATGTCGGCGCCCTCCTCGAGGTCGAGCGCCAGCTCGCGCAGCGCCTCCCGGGCGTTCGCGCCGTCCTGCTGGTAGCTCTTGCGGTCCCCGCGCAGCTGCGAGTTCACGGCCTCGCGGAACGGCCCGTAGAACGCCGAGGCGTACTTCGCGGTGTAGGCGAGGATCCCGGTGTCGGTGTGCCCGGCCGCATCGAGCGCCGCGCGGATGACGCCGACCTGGCCGTCCATCATCCCGCTGGGCCCGACCACGTGCGCCCCGGCGTCGGCCTGCGCGACACCCATCCGCGCGTAGACGTCGAGGGTGGCGTCGTTGTCGACCCGGCCCTGGGCGTCGAGCACGCCGCAGTGGCCGTGGTCGGTGAACTCGTCGAGGCACAGGTCGCTCATCACGACGATCTCGTCGCCGACCTCGGAGCGCACGTCGCGCAGGGCGGCGTTGAGGATGCCGTCCGGGTCGAGCGAGGCGCTGCCGGTCGCGTCGTGGCGCTCCGGGACGCCGAACAGCATGATGCCGGAGATGCCCGACTCGGCCGCCTCGGCAACGGCTTTGCGCAGCGAGTCGCGGGAGTGCTGCACGACACCGGGCATCGAGCCGATCGGCACCGGGCCGGTCGCGCCCTCCTTGACGAACATCGGCAGCACCAGCTGCCGGGGCCGGACCTCGGTCTCGGACACCATCCGGCGCAGCGCTGGGGTCGTACGCAGCCGGCGCGGCCGCTGCTCCGGGAAACCCATGCGCGCAACCCTACGTCCGACGGCACCCCTGCGTGTGTCCAGGATCCACCCGACACCACGGACACACGACAGCCCCCACACAGCCGAGGAGGCGGTGCGGGGGCCGTCGTGGACGCCGGGTCAGCGGCGGCGGGCCTTGACCTTCCGCGGCGGCGGCAGCGCGCCCTCGGCGCGCAGCTTCGCCGCGTGCTCGGCGAGACCGTCGACCAGCGTCGGGACGCGGGCCTCGTCGGGCTGCACGTCGACGCGCAGGCCGAACTCGCGCGCGGTCTCCGCGGTGGCCGGGCCGATGCAGGCGACCAGGGTGCGGGTGTGCGGCTTGCCCGCGATCCCGACCAGGTTGCGCACCGTGGACGACGAGGTGAAGCAGACCGCGTCGAAACCGCCGGTCTTGATCGCCTCACGGATCGGCGCGGCCGGCGGGGCGGCGCGCACGGTCCGGTAGGCGGTCACGTCGTCGATCTCCCAGCCGCGCTCGCCGAGGCCGGCGGCGAGGGTCTCGGTGGCGATGTCGGCGCGCGGGAGCAGCACCCGGTCGACCGGGTCCAGCACGTCGTCGTAGGGCGGGAAGATCTCCAGCAGGCCCTCGGACGTCGAGGTCTGGGCCTCGTCCACGTCGGGCACCAGCTCGGGCACGATGCCGAACTCGCGCACCTTCTCCGCGGTCGCGTTGCCGACGCAGGCGATCTTGACGCCGGAGAACGCGCGGGCGTCGAGGCCGAACTCGGCGAACTTCTCCCAGACCGCCTTGACGGCGTTGGTCGAGGTGAACACGACCCACTGGTAGCGGCCGTCGACCAGGCCCTTGACCGAGCGCTCCATCTGCGCGGGCGAGCGGGGCGGCTCGACGGCGATCGTCGGGACCTCCTCCGGGATCGCGCCGTGCATCCGCAGCCGCTCGCTCATCACGCCGGCCTGGTCCTTGGTGCGCGGCACCAGGACGCGCCAGCCGTAGAGCGCGCGCGACTCCCACCAGGACAGGTCACCGCGGCGGCCGGCGGCGTCGCCGACGGCGAGCACCAGCGAGCCCTCCAGGTCGGCGCCGTCGGAGGCCATCGTGCCCAGCGTCGAGGACTGCGTCTTCTGCGTCGACGTCGTGCCGCCGGCGGTGATCGCGACCGGCGTCTCGGACGGCACGCCCTGCGCGGCCAGACCGGCGGTCACGTCGGCCAGCAGCGCGGCGGTCGCGTGCAGCACGACGGGTCCCGGGGACGCGGCCAGCGCGGCCCAGTCGACCCCGGCGCGGACGTCGGCCTCGACGTGCGCCGAGCCCAGCGCGACACCGGCGTAGGCCGGGACGGCGGTGGACGACGGCACGCCGGGCACCACGTCGAACGGGGAACCGGTGGCCGAGACGGCCAGCGCCTCGGCGACGATCGCGTCGTTGGTGAGCGGGTCGCCGGAGACCAGGCGCGCCACCGAGCGACCGTTGCCGGCCTCGGCCAGCAGATCGCCTGCGACGTCACCGGGCTGCCCGACGGCCGGACGCACCTCGGCACCGTCGGCGGTCAGGGCCAGGATCGCGTCGGGCACGTCCGGGTCGACGATCACGAGCGGCGAACCGGCCAGCACCTCACGTGCGCGCACGGTGAGCAGCCCGGGGTCGCCGGGCCCGCTGCCG
Organism: Pseudonocardia sediminis; assembly: GCF_004217185.1. NCBI lineage: Bacteria > Bacillati > Actinomycetota > Actinomycetes > Pseudonocardiales > Pseudonocardiaceae > Pseudonocardia > Pseudonocardia sediminis. The sequence continues at coordinate 5,760,443 of NZ_SHKL01000001.1, forward strand.
ACGAAGGCGATCCGTCCCGGGGTGGTAGGTCCAGTGGTCATTCTTCAACTCCCGATACGGCGGTCATCGGGGCGACCGGCGTCCGCCGGAACCGGCAGTTCGCCGTCGCCCATGTCGAGGAGCTCGTGCGCGAGCGCAGCTCCGAGCTTCTCGGCGGCGTCCATCTCTCCGGTGATGGAGGTCCGCAGCAGCGAACCCCCGGTGGTGCCGACGACGGCCCGCAGCGAGAGCCGTTCGATCACGTGCCCGTCCTCGTCGAGGTCGGACACCACGTCGGCGAGTGCACCGATCGGTGCACTGCAGCCGGCCTCGAGGGTGGCCAGCACCGCCCGCTCGGCCGTCACCGCGGCACGTGTCGGGGCGTCGTCCAGTGTGGTGACGAGCATCCGGGCGAGCTCGGTGTCGCCCGCCCGGCACTCCAGCGCCAGCGCTCCCTGTGCGGGGGCCGGCACCATCTGCATCATCGGGTCGAGGAGCTCGTCGGCCTCGTCGATGCGGCCCAGCCTGCGCAGCCCGGCCGCGGCCACGACCACGGCGTCGAGCTCGCCGGAGCGCACCTTCCCGATCCGGGTGTCCACGTTGCCGCGGATGGCGCGGACCTCCAGCCCCAGGCCGAGCGCCTCAAGCTGGGCCATCCGGCGCGGGGAGCCGGTGCCGACGGTGCAGCCCGGGGTCAGCTCGCCGAGCACCCGTCCGCGGCTGGAGACCAGCGCGTCCCGCGGGTCCTCGCGCTCCGGGACCGCGGCCAGGGTCAGGCGCGGGTCCGGTGCGGTGGGCAGGTCCTTGTAGGAGTGCACGGCGACGTCGATCTCGCCGGCGGCCAGCGCCTCGCGCAGCTGCGAGACGAACACCCCGACGCCCAGCTCGACGACCGGGGCCATCGAGCGGTCGCCGCTGGTGGACACGGTCACGAGCTCGCACGGGTGCCCGGCGGCGCGCAGCCGCTCGGCCACCGTGCCGGACTGCGCCATCGCCAGCTTCGACGGGCGGGTGCCGATCCGCAGTGCCGGGATCTCGCTCATGATGCGTCTCCCTGCTCCGGGGGCATGGTGCCCATCGTGGTCGGGTTCAGCGCGGCGGCCAGGTTGCCGTCCTCGCCCTCGGGCCCGCGGAACGGCGCGGCGACGGCCGCGGCGGCGCTCGGGTCGAGCTCGAACAGGGTGCGCAGCGCGGCCGCGTAGCCCTCGCCGTCCGGACCCTCGGCCAGGCGCTTGACCTGCACCGTCGGCGTGTGCAGCAGTTTGTCCACGACGCGCCGGACGCTGCGCGAGAGTTCCTCGCGCACCTTGTCGTCGAGGTCCGGCAGGCGCGAGTCCAGGCGCAGCAGCTCGGCGTCGACGACCTCGGAGGCGCGGCGGCGCAGCGCGGTGACGGTCGGGGTGACCTCGGCGCTGCGCTGACCGGCGAGGTAGCTCTGGGCCTCCTCGGCGACCATCCGCTGGGCGACGGCGACCGAGCCGCCGTCGACGGAGTCCAGCAGGCGGCGCTGCAGCGTGATCAGGTCGACGACCGCGACGCCGGGCACGTCTGCGACGGCCGGGTCGACGTCGCGGGGCAGGCCCAGGTCGCAGACGACGAGCGGGCGGCTCGCGCGGCCGGCCATCGCCTCGATCACCGGGTCCACCCCGACGACCGTGCCGATCGAGCCGGTGCAGGCCAGGAGCAGGTCGGCGCCGGCCAGCTCGGCGGTCAGGTCGGACAGCGGGCCGGAGCGGGCGGGGGTGCCCTGGTCGAGCACCTTCTCCGCCAGGCGCGCGCCGGGCTCGGCGGAGCGGTTGAGCACGACGATCTCCGACGCCCCGGCGCGGCGCAGGTGCGCGGCGGCCAGGGCACCCATGGCGCCGGCCCCGACGATCACCGCGCGGGCGCCGTCCAGGCCGGAGACGTCGGACCCGGAGTCGTCCTGGTCCGCGGTGTTCCCGGAGGGCCGCCCGGCCTGCGGGCTGAGCTCGCGCCCGGCGTCGCGCAGCGCCTCGGAGACGACGGAGGCGCCCGCCTCGTCGATCCCGGTGCCGGCGTGCACCCGCTTGCCGACGCGCAGCGACTGCTGCACCAGCTCGTGCAGGACCTTGCCGACCGAGCCGGCGGCGTCCGCGGCGGCGTAGGCCGAGCGCAGCTGCCCGAGGATCTGCGACTCGCCGACCACCATCGAGTCCAGGCCCGCGGCGAGGGAGAACAGGTGCTGCACCGCGGAGCCCGCGTAGTGCACGAACAGGTGCTCGGAGAGCTCACCGAGCTCGAAGCCGGCGTGCCGGCCCAGGACCTCGGTGACGTCGCCGAGGCCGCCGTGGAACGCGTCGACGACGGCCACGACCTCGATCCGGTTGCACGTCGAGAGCAGGACCGCCTCGTCGACGTGGGCACGGTCGAGCATCTCCTCGAGCAGCTTCGGCACCTCGGCCGGAGCCACCGCGAGACGCTCGAGCATCTCCACCGGCGCGCTGCGGTGTGACAGGCCGACCACGAGGACACTCATCGTGGGGACACCACCGATCCGTTCGTACCGACATTCATGTCACCGTCGTTCGTGCCGCCGGCCCGCGCGGACGCCGTGGCACCCGCACCGTCCGACCCGCCCGCGACGTGGCGACGGGCCACGTGGAACGCCAGCACCTGCAGCTCGACCGCGAGGTCGACCTTGCGGACCTCGACGTCGGCCGGCACCTGCAGCACCACCGGGGCGAAGTTCAGGATCGACTGCACCCCGCCGCGCACGAGCAGGTCGCACACGCCCTGGGCGGCCGGTCCCGGCGTCGCCACCATCCCGATCGTCACCCCGCGGTCGCGGCACACGGCCTCGATGTCGCGCACGTGCCCGACCTCGATGCCGTTGATCCGGATCCCGACCAGGTCGGGGTCCACGTCGAACATCGCACTGACCGGGAAGCCGCGCCCGGCGAAACCCGCGTATCCGGCCAGGGCGTGACCGAGGTTGCCCACCCCGACCAGCGCCACCGACTGGTGGTGGTCGAGCCCGAGCACCCGTTCCAGCTGGTGCTGCAGCGAGGCGACGTCGTAACCGACGCCGCGGGTCCCGTAGGAGCCCAGGTAGGACAGGTCCTTGCGGAGCTTGGCCGAGTTGACCCCGGACGCCGTGGCGAGCTCCTCGCTCGACACCGTCTCCGCGCCGTTCTCGGCGAACTCGCCGAGCAGGCGCAGGTAGACGGCGAGCCGGGTGACCGTGGCCTCGGGGACCGGCCGCTTCGCGACGGGGGCGGCCGGAGGCGTCTCGGGCGGAGTGGTCACGCGGGCGCCTCCTCGCAGCTCTTGTCTCGGGCCTGTCCATGGTCGATGCTGTCCCCGTACGGCACCGCCGCCGAGCGACTCGGCCGGGGGCGCGTCGGGGCACGCGTGGCCAGAGCACCTGCGGTAATACCGCGGGCCCGGCGACGAGAACTCACGGTAGCCGCTTGTGAAGGCCCGCACAAAGTTGCGATCTTGGCCTCTGACGTGCTCACCGGGGCGGTGACCAGGACCGACCGGTGATCGAGAGAAATCCACCGCTCGTCGTGACCTTCCCCGCATCGAGGGCATCGTCACGGCGACACCGTGACGCAGCGCTCACCGCTCCGCATCGCCCGGTCGTCCGTCTCAGCCCACCGTGAACCGGCGCGACGGCCAGCCCGTGGCGCCGTCGGGGATCGGGTCCGCCCGCTGGTCGGTCTGGGTCGACCCGTCGGCGTCCGTGGCCCGGCACTCCACCGTCGGACGTCCGGCGGGCAGATCCAGCACGGCCTTCCACATCCGCCAGGTGTCGCCGCCGGGTGTCGCGGCCAGCGACGCCTCCTGCCACGGGCCGCCGTCCACACGGACCTCGACGCGGGAGATCCCCCGCGGCTGCGACCAGGCCGACCCGGCGATCGTCACCGGTCCGGCCGGCACGCTCGCGAACGCGCCCGGGACGTCGATCCGGGCGCCGGTCTTGATCGGGCCGAGCACGCCCCAGCCCTGGTCGATCCAGTACGCCTGCCGGTCGGCGAACGTCGTCAGCTCGATCTGCTCGAGCCACTTCGTCGCCGAGACGTAGCCGTAGAGGCCGGGCACGACGATCCGCACCGGGAAGCCGTGCTCGCGGGGCAGCGCCTCGCCGTTCATGCCGACCGCGAGCAGCGCGCCGCGGCCGGGTTCGAGCAGCACCGACGTCGGGCTGCCGGCCGTCCAGCCGTCGGTGCTGGTGGACAGGACCTGGTCGGCGCCGGGCAGCGGCCCCGCCTCGAGCAGCAGCTCGCGCAGGTCGACGCCGACGAACCGGGCGTTCGAGACGAGATCGCCGCCGACCTCGTTCGACACGCACGTCATCGTGACCCAGCGCTCGACGAGCGGGCGGCGCATCAGGTCGTCGAACCCGATGTCCAGCTCGCGGGCGACCATCCCGTGCACCCGCAGGCGCCAGGACTCGGCGGTCAGCGACGGCACCCGCAGCGCGGTGTCGATCCGGTAGAAGTCGGCGTTCGCGGTGGCGAACCGGGTCACGCCGGCGTCGGGGAGGTCGACGCCCGGCGGCAGCGCGGGCGCCCGGGTGACCGTCGCCGTGGCCAGGCGCCGGGTCACCGCGTCCCGCGACGCCGCGGGGCCCCCGGTCGCCGAGAGCCCCGAGCCCAGGCCCACCCCGGCCGCACCGGCGAGGAGCCCGCCCAGACCGGCGGCCGAGCCCGCGGCCAGCAGGCGGCGCCGGGTCAGCCCGGCGGCGGGCTCGCGCTGCCGGCCCGCCCGCAGCCCGACCCGGTGCAGCCGCCGGAACGCCCACACCGCGGAGAACAGGGCCGCGGCCGGGGCGAGCAGGTCCAGCGGGCCGAACGACGACCCGGTCGCGACCGCGGCCACCCCGACGACGCCCAGTCCGGCGAGAACCCCCGAGCCCGGACGCTCGTCGCGGCGCGAGACCAGCCCGGCCACGGCGCCGACGACGACCAGCAGCACGACGATCCCGGCGATCAGGACGGCCTTGTCCGCGGTGCCGAACGTCGAGGTCGCGAACTCGACCAGCGGCTGCGGGGACAGGTTGATCACCCGGTCCCCCACCGCCAGCAGCGGCGCCGACGACGGCGAGAAGAGCCCGGCGACGAGCTGCCCGGCCCCGACGCCGAGCACCGTGGCGGCCAGACCGATCCCGGCGGCCTGCCCGGTGGCGAGCCGCGCGGGCGCGGGCGTCGTGGGGGCGGGCGGGGAGGTCGTCGACGTCACGGAGCTGCCTTCGGTGCGGGATCACCCGCCGGTTCGGCGGACATCACCCATCATGCGCCGGATCACGACAGGGCCGCGCGCAGCCGCTCCTCCTCCACGCGCCAGAAGCCGTGCTCGCGGCCGTCGACGAGGATCACCGGGACCCGGTCGCCGTACTCGGCGCGCAGCTCGGGGTCGGTGTCGACGTCGACGGTGTCCCACGGCACCGACAGCTCGGCGCAGATCCGCGCCACCTCCTCCGCCGCGACGTCGCAGAGATGGCAGCCCTGACGGCTCAGGACACGGACGGCGTGCGCGCTCACACCCGGCCCGCTCACAGCTGGGCCAGGGTGCGGCGGGCGATCTTGCCGGTCGGCGTGCGGGGCAGCTCCTCGGCGAAGGTGACCACCGCCGGGCGCTTGAACCGGGCGAGCCGGACCGCGCAGTGCTCGCGCACCTGCTCCTCGGTCAGCCCGGACCCCGGCGCGGCCACCACGACGGCCTTCACCGCCGCGCCGGTCCGGTCGTCCGGCACCCCGACGACGGCGACCTCGGCCACCGCGTCCAGCTCGCCGACGACCTGCTCGACCTCGCGCGGGTAGACGTTGAACCCGTTCACGATCACCAGGTCCGACGATCGGTCGACCAGGTGCAGGTCGCCGTCGGCGTCGAGGTAGCCGACGTCGGCGGTGCGGAACCAGCCGTCGGCGTCCGGGCCGCCGTGCCCGTCCGGCCAGTAGCCGGAGAACAGGTTGGGCCCACGCAGTGCGATCAGGCCGGTGTCGTCGGTCGGGTCCGACCCGTCGTCGATCAGCTCCTCGGGGTCGTCGGGCTCCGGCTCGTCGGTGACCAGCGGGGCGCCGTCCGAGTCCACCAGCCGCATCTCGACCCCGGGCAGCGCCCGCCCGACCGCACCGGCCTTCGGGGGACGGCCCAGGTCGTTCGTCGTGATCACCGGCCCGCCCTCGGACAGGCCGTAGCCCTCGTGCAGGGACAGCCCGGTCGCCTCGCGGAACGCGGTCAGCCACGCGGCCGGCAGCGGCGCGCCGCCGGAGGTGCAGAGCCGGACACCGCCGAACGCCTCGCGCAACTGCGGCGCGGGCACGTCGAGCAGCGCCCGGAACATCGACGGCACCCCGGCCACGACGCTGACCCGCGTCGACACCAGCACCTCCGCCGTGCGCGCGGGGTCGAACCGGCCGGGCAGCACGACGGTCGCCCCGGCCCAGCAGACCTGCAGCAGGCCGGCGGCCATCCCGTAGACGTGGAACAGCGGCAGCGCGAGCAGCACCCGGTCGTTCGGCGTGACCGGCGCCGGGCGCAGGGCCGCGGTCTGCTCGCGGTTGGCCAGCAGGGCGCGGTGCGAGAGCTGCACCCCGCGCGGTCGCCCGGTGGTGCCGGAGGTGAAGACCAGGACCGCGAGCGCCTCGCCGCCCCACTCTTCCGGGGTGTGCTCCGGCGCCGGGCCGCCGGGTGCGGCGTCCGGGTCGGGTGGGCCGAGCAGACGGGCCCCCGCCTCGGCCGCCGCCTCGGCGGTGGCGGTCTCGGCCTCCTCGGCGACGACGACGGACGGCCCCGCCTGGGAAAAGATGACGTCCAGCTCGCGGCGCACGGAGCCCGGCCCGACCGGGACCGCCACCGCGTCCGCGCGCAGTGCGCCGAACAGCGCGACGCAGAACCCGGCGCCGTCCGGCAGCGCGATCACCACGCGGTCACCCGGCCGCACCCCGGCCCCGCGCAGGCGGGCGGCCTCGGCGGTGGCCGCGGCGTCGAGGGCGGACCAGGTCAGCGTCGTCCCCGCCGTCACGTCGACGACGGCGTCGGAGTCCGGACGGTCGGCGGCCGCGCGGGTCAGCAGGTCCGCGACGTGCACCGGAGCCGGGCGGTCGGGGCCGGAGCTGGTCACGATGCGATTCCTCCTACGGGATCTCCTCAGCGGACCGGACCAGTCTCCCAAAGCCGCGGGGAGACCGGGCCCGGGCGGGTCCGCGGAGGGCGATAGCGTGCGTACCCGTGAGGCCCGACACGTTCCCCACCGCTCGTCGTCCCAAACACCCCGCAGCTGAGCGGACACGCTGAGCTACCAGTGCACTGACCGCGCGTGACCGTCCACTCGTCGGACAGCGGGCACGGTAAACGGCGGCGAGTGCGATCAGACACTTGATCGCGTCGTATGCTCCGCCGCTACATGAGGTTCAACGCGCGAGCCTCCGGTTCGACGCGCGTCTCACCCGAGGGAGTGGCATGCAGCTAGTCGCCAGCGCACCGCCGGCCCAGCCGCGATGCGATGACCGTTGCCGGCCCCTCCGGGATTCATGACACGGCCGATGCGACCGCAGCGGCTTCTCCGCCCGCACGTCCACCCCGACGTCCGCGACGAGTCACGGGCCACGCCCGTGTCCGACGAGGACCGGACCGACGACTCCGTCCGCCCCCAGCCGGACGGGGAGGTGTCCATGCCTTCTGCTCCCCCGACCATCGCCCAGCCAGACACGGTCGACACGACCGCGCCGGCCGACGGGCCCCCGGGTTCGACCCGGGCCATGCCGTCCCCCCGCAGTCCCCGCCAGTCGGGGGCGCACCCCGCCCAGGGGCAGCCGCCCCGGGCGGAGCAGGACCACCCCGCCGGGCCTCCGGCGGGCCCCGAGGCCCAGGAACCCCCGACCGACGAGGGCAACTCCTGGGCGCTGGTCGAGGCCAGCCAGGCCGGTGACGTCCGCGCGTTCGGCGAGCTCTACGAGCGCTACCACGACGTCGTGTTCCGGTACGTCCTGTTCCGGATGGGCGACCGCTCGTTCGCCGAGGACATCACGCAGGAGACGTTCGTCCGCGCGCTGCGCCGGATCGGCTCGGTCAGCTACCAGGGCCGCGACATCGGTGCCTGGTTCGTGACGATCGCCCGGAACCTGATCTTCGACTACGTGAAGTCCAGCCGGTACCGGCTGGAGTCCACCACCTCCGAGATCGTCGAGCTGTCCCCGGCCACCGGCGGTCCCGAACAGCAGGTGCTCGACAACGCGACGAACTCCGAGCTGCTCGCCTCGATCGACAAGCTCAACCCCGACCAGCGCGAGTGCATCCAGCTGCGGTTCCTGAAGGGACTCTCGGTCGCCGAGACCGCCGAGCTCATGGACCGCAACGAGGGCGCCGTCAAGGCCCTGCAGCATCGAGCGGTCCGTCGGCTCGCCCAGTTGCTACCGGAAGGCCTGAGATGAGTGGGCCGAACGGGCTAACTGGACTCCCCGGATCCGCCACTGCGACGAATGCGCTACTCGATGCGGTGAACGGTATTTCTGCCGTAACCTCCGCGCTCCGGCGTCGTTGTGTAGACGAGCGCAGGTTGAGCGCGACGCTGATGAGCAGCGCAGGACTGCAGTGAGGACGGACGACATGCCGGGGGCATGGCACGACGACGACAGGCAGCGGGCCGAGGACGGGTACGACAACGCTCCTCCCGGCGCGTCCGCCGCGGAGGAGCTCGCGCACGAGATCGCGCTGGCAGCCGCGCTGGACCGCAGCCGCCCGTCGCTGTCCGCTGATCCACAGGCCTCCGAGCGCATGCGCCGGCGGCTCTTCGAGGCCATGGCCGAGCAGGGGCTCGGCCGGTCCGCCCCGCGCCCGCCGCACCCGGAGGACCCGACCCAGCGGATCGGCGCGCCGATCCGCGACGCGGGTCCCCTCACCGAACCGGTCGGACGCCCGGTCCCGGCCGAGGCCGCCGCCCCGGCCCCGACCACCCCCACTCCGGCACCGACCACCCCGGCCCCCGCACCCGAGACGCCCGCGGCGTCGATCGGGCGTGCGGCCGGGGAGCGCACGCTGTCCGCGTCGGCCGGCGAGGGCCGCGTCCGCGGCCGGCGCGCCCGGCACGTGCTGCCCGACGACCACCCGGACCAGGCCGAGACCCGCGCCGAGAGCCGTCCCTCCGACGGCCGCCCGTCGGCACGCCCGTCCGCCCGCCGCCGGCCGAGCCTGCGCAAGCGCTTCGGCGTCGTCGTGACGGCCGTGGCCGCCCTGGCGGTCCTGGCCGGCGTGGCCGCGACGGCCAGCCGCAACGCACTGCCCGGCGACTCGCTCTACGGCGTCAAGCGCGTCACCGAGACCACCGGTGGGGCGTTCACGTTCGGCGACCAGGCCGAGGCCGCCCGCCAGCTCGAGCTGGCCCGCACCCGGGTCGACGAGATCGAGAGCCTGATGGGCCGGAGCACCCCTCCGGACCCGTCGACGGTCACCTCCGCGATCGACGACTTCGACACCGCGACCAGCAACGGCAGCCGGCTGATGCTGTCCGAGGACCGCTCGGCGGGCGGTTCGCAGCTCGGCGACCTCCGCACCTGGGCCACGGCGCAGTCCAGCCGGATGGAGCAGCTGCGGGCGTCGATGCCGCAGACCATCGTCCCTGAGGCCGACGACTCGATCGCGCTGCTGGAGCGGGTCCTGACCCGCACCGAGGCGCTGCGGGCCCAGACCGGCTGCGCCGGGTCGGGCACCGACTCCGTCGACGACCTGGGTCCGCTGCCCTCGTCCGCGGCCTGCGTCCCGGACTCGGGCACCGCCACCTCGGAGCAGGACTCCACCGAGCCCGGGACCGGCGAGTCCGGCACCGGGTCGTCGGAGCCGCAGACCTCGACCGGCGAGTCCGGCTCGAGCTCGCCGAGCCCGTCGTCGAGCGGCTCCTCGGAGTCGCAGCAGCCGGGCCTCGGCCCGGTCCTCGGTGGCGACCCGGCCCGCTCGCAGAGCGGTGAGCCGAGCAGCCCGAGCAGCTCCTCGGGGTCGAGCTCGGACAGCTCGGCGACGTCGACCACCGACACGCCGAAGCCGCTGCTGCCGCCGATCACGCTGCCGCCGCTGCTGCCCGGCATCGGCCCGGTCACGATCGGCTGACCGAACGACACGGCACCGCCGGACGGGGCCGCCCCAGCACACGCTGTGGCGGCCCCGCCGTCGTCCCGGGGTCCCCCGGTGCCCCGACGACGACGCCCCCGGCGTGACGGTCGCGGTACACGGGGGCCCCGGAGCGAGGAGCGCAGTAGGGTGACGATGTTCGTGCCCGCACCCGAGAGAGGCTGGTCGTGGTGACCGATCCCGAGCCGCGCACGCCCACCGGGGACGGCGGTGCCACCGGCAACGGACGTTCCGAGGTCGCGGGAATCGCCGAGTCCGGGCAGGTCCTGGACCGGGTGACCGCCCTGGACCCGGCACGCCGGGCCGGTGAGGCCTCCGCCGCCGCCGCGGTCGCCGCGGGCGACCACGAGGAGCACGGCGGCGACGACCCGCCGCCGGACCTCACCGCCGCGGCGTTCTTCGACTGCGACAACACGATGATGGTCGGCGCGTCGATCTTCCATTTCGCCCGCGGCCTGGCCGCGCGCAAGTTCTTCTCCGCCGCGGACATGCGCGGCTTCGCGTGGCAGCAGCTCAAGTTCCGGGTCGGTGGCCGCGAGGACAAGGGCGGCATCGCCGGGCACCGGGACATGGCCCTGTCGTTCGTCGCGGGCCGGCCGGTCGAGGAGGTGGTGGCGATGGGCGAGGAGATCTACGACGAGCTGATGGCCGACCGCATCTGGGCCGGCACCCGGGCGCTGGCCCAGATGCACCTCGACGCCGGGCAGCGCGTCTGGCTCGTCACCGCCACCCCGGTCGAGCTGGCCCTGATCATCGCCCGGCGTCTCGGCCTGACCGGTGCGCTCGGCACCGTCTCCGAGAGCGTCGACGGGCTCTACACCGGCCGTCTGGTCGGCGAGATCCTGCACGGCCCGGCGAAGGCCCACGCGGTCCGCGCGCTGGCCGCGTCCGAGGGGCTGGACCTGCGCCGCTGCGCGGCCTACTCGGACTCGGTGAACGACGTGCCGATGCTCTCCGCGGTCGGCACCGCCGTCGCGGTCAACCCGGACTCGGAGCTGCGCGACGTGGCCAAGGCCCGGCAGTGGCAGGTCCGCGACTTCCGCACCGGGCGCAAGGCGGCCCGGATCGGCGTCCCGTCCGTGCTCGGCGCGGGCGCGCTGGCCGGTGCGATCGCCGCGGGCGCGGCCTACCGCAAGCGCTGAGCCGCCCCGTCCCCTCCCGGGGTGGGGCCTCAGCCCAGGAAGACGTTGCGGCGCTGCGACAGGAGCCGGTAGAGGGTGTGCTGGATGGTCTCGCGGACCTGGTCGGTCAGGTTGAACACCAGCATCGGGTCCTCGGCGTCGGCCGGGGTGTGGTCGTCGGTGCGAATCGGCTCGCCGAACTCGATGTACCACTTCGACGGCAGCGGGACCAGACCCGCCGGGCCGAGCAGCGGGAACGTCGGCGTGATCGGGAAGTACGGCGCCCCGAACAGGCGCGCCAGCGGCGCGATGTCGCCGATCTTCGGGTAGGTCTCCTCGGCGCCGACGATGGCGCACGGGATGATCGGGACGCCGGTGCGCAGCGCGGCCGAGACGAATCCGCCGCGGCCGAAGCGCTGCAGCTTGTAGCGGTCCCGGAACGGCTTGCCGATGCCCTTGAAGCCCTCCGGGAACACCCCGACCAGCTCGCCGTTGGACATCAGGCGCTCGGCGTCGGGGGTGCAGGCCAGCGTCGCACCGCTCTTGCGGGCCACCGAGCCGGCCACCGGGAGCCGGAACATCAGGTCCGCCCCGAGCAGGCGCAGGTGCCGCCGGGCCGGGTGCTCGTCGTGCACGGCGACGGTGGACATCATCGCGTCCAGCGGCAGCGTGCCGGAGTGGTTGGCGACCAGCAGCGCACCACCGGTGTCCGGCACGTGGTGCATGCCGATCGTCTCCACCCGGAACCACTTCTGGTAGAGCGGGCGCAGGGCCGGCAGCACGAGGTTGTCGGCGAGCTCGGCGTCGAACCCGAACTCGTCGACGGCGTAGTCACCGGCGAGGCGGCGGCGCAGGAACTCCAGCACCTCGGTGAGCGCGATCTCCCAGCCGGGCGGCGGGGTCTCGTCGGCCTCCTCCGGGGCCGGTGGCGCGACCGCCTCGACCACGGACGGGCGCGCGGTGTCGTCGCGGTGCCGGGGGTCCTCGTCGCGGCGCCGGGTCCGGGCCGGACCACGGCTGCCCCGGATCGGGATCACCCGGGCCTCGGTCATCGCGTCGTCCCCCTGGTTCGTCTTTCCCCGCATGGTCACCGCAACGCCTTCGCCACGCTCAGCACACCGCGCTCGATCGCCTCGATGCGCTCGGCGCCGAGGATCGGCCTCAGCGCCTGGCCCCGCACGAAGTCGTCGAAGGCCTGCGTCGTCGTCCAGCGCGGTACGAACCCGAACTCCTCGCGCAGACGGTGCAGGTCCACCACCCGGCCGAAGTTCAGGAAGCGCATCTGCTCCGGTGAGAAGTCCACGACCCGGGCCCCGCGCAGGACCCGGCTGACCGGCCCGACCGCGCTCATCGGCACCGGGACCGCGACCTTGCCGGCCCGGCGGATGGCCTGCGAGAGCATCAGCACGCCGTCGGCCGCCACGTTGAACACGCCGGGCAGCTCGTGGGTCGCCGCGCGCTCGAGGACGGCGAGCGCGTCCTCCTCGTGCAGCAGCTGGACCCGGGCGTCGAACCCGAGCACGGTCGGCACCACCGGGAGCGCGAAGTACCGGGTGAGGACGGTGTCGATGCGCGGGCCGATGAAGTTCGCGAAGCGCAGCACCGTCGTCGTGACGTCCGGGCGGCGGCGGCGGAAGCCGCGCAGGTAGCCCTCGATCTCGGCGGCGTCCTTCGCGTAGCCGCCCGAGGGCAGGTCCTTCGGGCCGGTGGCCTCGTCGAACACCGCGGGGTCGCGCGGGCTGGAGCCGTAGACGGCGGTCGTCGACTTGAGGACGACGCGCCGGACCGTCGTCGCCTTCTGGCACGCGGCGAGCAGCTGCATCGTGCCGATCACGTTCATCTCCTTCATCGTCGCCCGGCCCCCGGCGGAGCCGGGGCTCGCGGACAGCGACGCGTGCACGACGGTGTCCACCGAGGCGGAGGAGATGACCTTGGAGATGAGGGGGTTGCGGATGTCGGCGCGGACGAACTCCGCGCGGCCCATCCGCTTGAGCAGGTCACGCGGGGGCGGGACGGTGTCCACCCCGAGGACCCGGTCGATGTCCGGGTTCGCGGCCAGGCGGGCCGCGAGGTGCCCGCCCAGGAACCCGCTCACGCCGGTGACGAGCACCACGGAGGGGGTCGGCTGCGGCATGGATGCGACCTCGCAGAGACGTCGAGAGAGGAACGCCGGGAAGAGATGATGCTAGCGGCAGCACGGAGTGGTGTGAGCGGCGCGCACACGTGAGGTCCGTCGCCACGGCCCCACACCGGTCACACGAAACCGGCCGCGCGCACCCAGCTCCGGTATCGGGCTGAAAGGTGCACGCGGCCGGCGTGGATCACTTACCGAGCTTGCGCCGCTGCACCCGGGTCTTGCGCAGCAGCTTGCGGTGCTTCTTCTTCGACATCCGCTTGCGCCGCTTCTTGATGACCGAGCCCATGGAGCGCTCCTTCTACGTTTCGTCCTGAGGTCTTCGCACGACCCTGCACACCGGGGTGGCCGAAGGGCCGGCAACGTCCACGTGCAACACGCGGACGCCCGCGACCGGCGAGGGTCGACAGCCGAACCATCACTCTACCGGTCGTCGCGGACGAACCGCCGGGTGGCCCAGGCTAGGGCGCTCGCTCAGCCGGCGTCGAAGTAGGCGTTGCGGAGGTAGTCCTCCACGGCGCGCTGCGGGACCCGGAAGGAGCGGCCGACCCGGGCCGCGGGCAGCTCGCCGGAGTGCACGAGCCGGTACACGGTCATCTTGGACACGCGCATCATCGACGCCACCTCGGCCACGGTCAGGAACTGGACCTGGCTGGGACGTAACGCCTCGGGACGCTCGGCTGCCATCCGAACACCACCTTCTCCTCGTCGCACCGCGACCGCCGGAGTTCGCTCCGTCGCAACGCGATGTTCTGGACGAGAGTACCGGGACGGATGTGACGATCGGCATCCAGTGGGGCCATCCGTTCGAGTCACGGCGTCGCGCGTCAGAGTGACGATGAGTCGCTCTTTCCGGCGAACGGGTCAACGCACGGCGCGGCCGAGATCCACCGACCGATCGTGCGCGGCCACGATCGCGTCCATCCACGCGGACCGGACGCCGTGGCGTTCGAGCTCGCGCAGGGCCGCCGCGGTCGTCCCGGCCGGCGAGGTCACGTTCTCCCGCAGCACGCCCGGGTGCTCGCCGGACTCGCGCAGCATCCGGGCCGCGCCCAGCGCCGTCTGCACGGTGAGCTCGGTCGCCGCGGGGCGCGCCAGACCCAGCGCCACCCCGGCCTCGATCATCGCCTCGGCGACGAGGAAGAAGTAGGCGGGCCCCGAGCCCGAGATCGCGGTCGCGGCGTCCTGCTGCGACTCCGGCACCCGCAGCGTGGCGCCGACGGTCGCCAGCATCGACTCCACCGTGTCCAGGTGCGCGTCGGTGGCGTGGCGGCCCGGGGAGATCGCGCACATCGCGGCGCCGAGCAGCATCGGGGTGTTCGGCATGACGCGCACGACGGGCGTCCCGTCCGGCAGCCCGCCCTCGAACAGCGAGGTCGGCAGCCCCGCGCACAGCGAGACCACGAGCGCGCCGGGCTCGAGCGACGCGGCGACGTCGGTCAGCAGCGGAGCGATGTCCTGCGGCTTCACCGCGACGACGACGGTGCCGGCGCCCGCGACGGCCTCGGCGAGCGGCGCCGCGGCGATCCCGAGCCTGTCCGACAGCTCCGCGGCCCGTTCCGGGTAGCGCTCGCTGAACACCAGCCCGTCCGCCCCGTGCCCGGCCGCGAGCAACCCGCTCAGCAGCGCCTCACCGATCCGCCCGCCACCCAGTACCGCGATACGTGTCATGGCCGGATCGTAGGACCGGAGCCGATCGGCCCTGGGGCAGGTCAGTCCCGGGGCAGGGGGGCCAGTGCGATCTGGCGGGCCTGGCACACCAGGCGCCCGGACGAGTCGACGACGGAGAGGTCCTCGTCGAACCACGTCCCGACGACCGCCTCCGACCGCGAGTCCACACGCAGCCAGCCCGGCGCCGGGTGTCCGCGCAGCAGCGCGGTGAGCTGCACCGTGGGCGCCCAGCCCGGGCTGCCACCGAGGTTGAAGACCGTCGGCGGCAGGATGTCGCCGGCCAGCAGCGCGAACAGGACGTCGGGGTCCTCGCCGTGCGGGCGCACCCATCCGCTCATCACCGGCGGGCCGGTCTCGCCGCGGGCGAACGCGTTGGCCTCCGGCGGGTAGCGCAGCTCGCAGGCCGAGGACAGGCCCTTCGCGGGGCGGTCCGGCGGGTTCGGGTCCACCGCGTCCGGTGTCGGCTCGGCCGGGCGGGTGGACTCCTCGGCCCAGCGCGGGGCGTCGGTCGGGAGCACCCCGGCGGTGACCGTGCCGTGCAGCATCAGCCTGTCGCCCTGCACCAGGCGCACCGCGCAGGACGACACCGTGCGACCGATCTTGAGCGGCTCGGTGACGAGCTCGACCGGACCCAGGTCGGGTGCGCGCAGGAAGTCCGCGGAGACCGCCAGCGGGTCCAGTTCGGTGCCGGTCTCGGCGGCCAGGCGGGACAGCGCGGCGCGGGCCAGCAGCACCAGCAGCAGCCCGCCGTGGGCCTTCGGGCCGACGGCCCAGACGTCGTCGAGCTCGGCGCGGTAGCGGCCCCCGCCGAGGTCGGCGAGCACGTGGGCGTCGGAGAACGGACGGCCCGTGCGGACCGATGGGGCACTCATGGGGGACAGACCTATCACCCGGACGCGGTCACCGACCACGCCGGGACCGTGTGACGTCCGTCAGGACCGGCCGGCGGGCTCGGGCACCTGCGGCGTCGGCCGGTACGTGGCCGTCGGCGCCAGGTGCAGGCGGGCGAAGAGCAGCGACTCCGCGAGCAGCCCGGTCCGTTCCAGGCGGGTGCGGCAGCGGCGGGTGCTGACCTCCAGCACGACGACGCCGCCGGCGCCGGCGAACACGCCGTCGGCCAGGGTCTGGCACACCTCGGCGCAGGGCTGGGTGCCGCGGCCGGGCACCAGGTGCTCGTCCTTCGGGCGGCCGGAGCCGTCGGTGAGGTGCAGGTGGGTCAGCCGGTCGCCCATCCGCCGCATCATCGCCAGCGCGTCCGAGCCGGCGGCGGCGGTGTGCGAGAGGTCGAGGGTGTAGTTGCGGTGCCCGACCTCGGTCGGGTCGTAGCCGGGCGCGTAGGGCACGGTACTGATCGCGCCCCGGGTCACCGGGAACATGTTCTCCACCGGCAGCGCGACGCCCTGGTACTCCCCCGCGCGGGCCACCTCGTCGGCGAACGCGGAGGCGTAGCGGCGCTGCCAGCGGAACGGCGGGTGCATCACGACCGTCCGGGCGCCGAGCTTGTCGGCGGCGTCGACGGAGCGGCGGATCCGCTCCACCGGGTCCGCGCCCCAGACCCGCTGGGTCACGGCCAGGCACGGCGCGTGGATCGCCAGCACCGGCACGCCGTAGCGATGGGACAGGCGGTCGACGGCCCGGACGTCCTGGCTGACCGGGTCGGTCCAGACCATCAGCTCGACACCGTCGTAGCCCAGCTCCGCGGCGATGGCGAAGCCCGCCTCGACGCCCTCCGGGTAGACCGATGCGGTGGACAGCGCGACCGGAACACTCACATGACGTGCAGTCGCCCCCCGGTCGCTCATCGTTACCGGTCCAGGAGCACGAGTATCGCCGGGGACACCGTCAGCAGCAGTCCGACCAGCACGGCGAACATCGTCGTCTTCAGGTCGTCGTTGCGCAACAGCGCCCGCACCCCGAGCACGAGGCCCACGGTGAGCACCACGGCCAGGGCCAGCGCGACCACCGGCAGCGAGAACCACAGGTACCGGAAGCCCACCCAGACCCCGGCGCCCACGACGGCGCCGCCGATCCACTGGGCGATGACCATCGCCCACGCCTGGCCGGTCCCGGCCGCCCGCTCCGGCGGCACGTCGTCGACGTCCGGCCCGGCGTCGGCACGGTCGGCCTCCGCGGCCGCGGTCCGGCGGCCGAGGAGCCCCCGCTTGCGGCGCGGCGGCTCGTCCTCGTCGTCGGTCAGACCGGCGGCGCGCTCGCCGTGGTCCTCGTAGTCGTCGTCGAGGTCGTCGAGGTCGGCCGGGCCGAACCCGGCCTCGGTGGGGGGACCGCCGTCGGACGGCACCGGTGCGCGACGGCCGCGCGGACGGACGTCGTCGGCCTCGCCCTCCGGGCAGTCGGTCCACTCGCCGTCGACGTCGTCGTGCAGCGGCGGGCCGCCGAGCTGCGTGGGCGGGCCGCCGTCGTCGTCCAGCACCGGGGCGCCGTACTGCGTCGGCGGGCAGCCGTCGGCGTCGGCGCCGCGCGGCGGACGGGTGTCGAACGCGCCGGTGGGGCCGTCACCGGTCTCGTCGAAGCGCGCGATCTGCTCGGTCCGGCCACCGCCGCGGACCGGCGGCCCGGGCGGCGGTACCGGCTCGCCGCGGTACGGCGGGGCGGGCGGCGGGGCCTGCGGTGCGAGGGCCTGCGGTGCAACTGATTGCGGCGCGAGGGCCTGCGGTGCAACTGACTGCGGCGCGAGGGCCTGCGGTGCAACTGACTGCGGCGCGAGGGCCTGCGGGGGCGGCGGGGGTGCCGGGCGGTCGGGGTAGGGCTCGGGGCGCGGGGGCGGACCGGCCGGGGCGCCGCGCGGAGCGGGCGGCCGGAAGGCCTCGCGGTCGGGGGCACCGGTGTCGTAGCCGCCGTCCTGACCGCCGCGGCCGTACCCGGCCGGCGCGGGGGCGCCGCGGTCGGACCCGGTGGCCCCGTACCCGTTCGCGTCGCGGCCGTGGGGCCCGTGCCCGTTGGCACCGTTGGAGCCGTACCCGTCGGGGCCGTGACCGCCGTTGGATCCGTAGCCGTTCGAGGCGTAACCGTTGGGCTCGTAACCGCTCGGCTCGAAGGCGGACGGCCGCGGTGCGCCGTTACCGGCACCACGGGGAGGGGCGCCGTAGGGCACCGGCTCCCGGCTCGGCGGCGGCTCGGGCAGCCGGGGCGGGGACGCGACGCGCCCGGCGTCCACCGGCGCGTCGACGAAGCCGGCGTCCGGCTCGTCGTCGACCGCACGCCGGCGCCGGCGGCGGCCGGTCTGCGCGCCGTTGTTCTCGGCGAGCAGCTCCGCGACCGTGCGCTGACGGGGCTCTCCGCTGTCCACACTCATCCCGACCACCGTGCCCTGTGCGTCGCCGAGGGTCCAAGTCCGGTCCCGGATTCCTGCGCCGAGCGGTCGGCCCTCGTCGGTCTCGATCCCCGCTCGGCCCCGTCGAGCTGGTCGAACCGGCGGAGGATCACTCCCTCGCGCAGCGCCCACGGGCAGATGTCCAGCTCGGACACCCCGAGCGCGCTCATCGCGGACTGCGCGACGACGGCACCGGCCACCAGCTGGTGCGCCCGGCTCGGGCTCACGCCCTCCAGCTCGGCGAGGTCGCCACTGGACATCCGGCTGATGAACGCCGTCAGCTGCCGCAGCCCGACCGCGGACAGGGTCCGCGGCGCGCGCGGCCCCTCGCTGGACGGGGCGGCGCCGGCCAGGCGGGCCAGCGAACGGAACGTCTTCGACGTGCCGACGGCGCGGTCCGGGTCCCCGGCGATCCGCAGCCGCCCGGCGACCGGGGCGAGGTCGGCGTCCACCTTCGCCCGCAGGCGGTCGATCTCGGCGCGGCTCGGCGGGTCGCCCGTGAACCACTCCCGGGTCAGCCGCCCGGCGCCCAGCGGCAGCGACGCCGCCTCCTCGGGCATCTCGTCGCGCCCGACCGCCATCTCCAGCGAGCCGCCGCCGATGTCGAGGGCCAGCAGACGCCCCGCGGACCAGCCGAACCAGCGGCGGACGGCGAGGAAGGTGTAGCGCGCCTCGTCCTCGCCGTGCAGCACCTCGAGCGAGACCCCGGTCTCGTCGTGCACCTTGGCCAGGACCTCGGCGGAGTTGGTGGCGTCGCGCAGCGCGGAGGTGGCGAACGCCATCAGGTCGTCGCAGCCGGCGGCGCGGGCGGAGTCGCGCGCCTTGTGCACGCTCTCGACCAGCGCCCGGACGCCGCCCTTGGTCAGGGCCCCCCGGGAGTCCAGGTTCTCGGCCAGGCGCAGCTGGTCCTTGTCCGAGGACATCGGCTTGGGGTGAGCGCCGCTGTGGGCGTCCACCATGAGCAGGTGGACGGTGTTGGATCCGACGTCGAGCACGGCCAGGCGCACCACGACAGGTTACCGACCCGTTATCGGGGAGTCCCGGAGGTGCCCGTCACTCTCCGCCCACCGATCCGCTACACGTCGAACTTGTAACCCAGTCCCCGCACCGTGACCAGGTGCTGCGGAGTGGACGGGTCGTGCTCCACCTTGGACCGCAGACGCTTCACGTGGACGTCGAGGGTCTTGGTGTCGCCGACGTAGTCGGCACCCCACACGCGGTCGATCAGCTGGGCCCGGGTGAGCACCCGCCCGACGTTGCGCAGCAGGTACTCCAGCAGGTCGAACTCCTTGAGCGGGAGTGCGACCTCGCTGCCCCCGACGGAGACGACGTGGCGCTCGACGTCCATCCGGACCGGGCCGGCCTCCAGGATCCCGGAGCCGCTGTCGGTCTCGGTGGTGCCCTCGCCGCCGCGGCGCAGCACCGCCCGCACCCGGGCGATCAGCTCGCGCGCCGAGTACGGCTTGGTCACGTAGTCGTCGGCGCCGAGCTCGAGCCCGACCACCTTGTCGATCTCGCTGTCGCGCGCCGTCACCATGATCACCGGGACGGCGGAGCGGGAGCGCAGCGCCTTGCAGACGTCGGTGCCGCTCATCCCGGGCAGCATCAGGTCGAGCAGCACGATGTCGGCGCCGTTGCGGTCGAACTCGGACAGCGCGTCGTTGCCGTTCGCCGCGACGGCGGTGGTGAACCCCTCCTTGCGCAGCATGAACGCGATCGGGTCGGCGAAGGACTCCTCGTCCTCCACGATCAGAACCCTGGTCATCTCATCCTCCAGCTGGAAGTGCGGAACGCGTGGTGGGTGCGCTGTCGCCCCGGTCGGACACGCCGAGGCGGGCCGGCAGCCGCATGGTGAACGTCGAGCCGGTGCCCGGGCTGCTCCACAGCCGGACCTCTCCCCCGTGGTTGGCGCACACGTGCTTGACGATCGCGAGGCCGAGCCCGGTGCCCCCGGTGGCCCGGGAACGGGCGGGGTCGACCCGGAAGAACCGCTCGAACACCCGCTGCTGGTGCTCGGCGGCGATGCCGATCCCCCGGTCGGTGACCGCGATCTCCACCGAGCCGTCCACCGCGCGCCGGGTCACCGACACCGACGAGTCCGCGGACGAGTAGGCGATCGCGTTCTCGACCAGGTTGGTCAGGGCCGTGACCAGCAGCGTCCGGTCCCCGTCGACGACCAGGCCGGACGCCGGATCGGCGGTGATCTCGACCGCGCCGGACTCCGCGGAGCTGCGACTGCGCGCGAGCGCCTCGGCCACGACGTCGTCGACCTCGACGGCGGCCAGCTCGGGCAGCCGCTCGGCGCCGGTCAGGCGGGAGAGCGCGATCAGCTCGGTGACCAGGTTCCCCAGCCGGTTGGCCTCGCGCAGGATCTTGTCGCCGAACCGGCGGACCTCGACGGCGTCGTCGGCCGACTCCTCGGCCGGCTCCAGCCCGTCGAGGGTGTCGAGCAGCGCCTCGGCGAGCAGTGCGATCGCCCCGACCGGGGTCTTGAGCTCGTGCGAGACGTTCGCGACGAAGTCGCGCCGGGTCGCCTCCAGCCGCGAGACCTCCGAGGTGTCCACGGCCTCGACGAGGGTGAACCCGTCACCCAGCGCCCGGACCCTGGCCTGCACCGCGACCGGCCCGCGCGGCGAACGCTCGAGCGGGGACAGGTCGACCTCCATCCGGGACCCACCGGCCAGCACCCGCTGGCAGGCGGCCCAGGCCCGGGGGTCGAGCCGGACGTCGTCGACGACGACGCGCAGCGCGTCGGCCCGCGGGTTGTGCGCCACCACGTCACCGTTGCCGGCGATCACCGCCAGGCCGGAGCCGGACTGGCGGAACGTGCGGTGCAGGAGGTCGGCGAGCGCGGGGGCCGCCCGGTCGGCCGGATGCCCCCGGTCCCGGCGGCGGGCCGACGGGGAGGGGGAGCTGCCGAGTGCGCGATGCGCCACGGCACCGGCCAGGAGGCCGAGACCGAGCGCGACGGCCGCGATCAGCCACGCAAGCGTGGTCACGGCCGCATAGTAGGCATCACCGGCACCGCGGACACAGGCGTCGACCCCGGATGGTGACCCGCCCGACGCTCTGACGAGCCAGTATTCGGCGCCCGTTCACCCGCGGTTCAGCCTCGGGGTCGCGCAGCGCGACTACCGACCCTGGTTCGCCACTCCGGCGATGGCCTCCTGCGCCGCGTCCGGGTCGAGATAGCGACCACCCGGGGTCGAGGGCATGAACTCGGAGTTCAGGTCGTAGACGAGCGGGATGCCGGTCGGGATGTTCAGCCCGGCGATGTCGGCGTCGGAGATGCCGTCGAGGTACTTCACGAGGGCGCGCAGCGAGTTGCCGTGCGCGGCGAGCAGCACGGTCCTCCCGGCGCGCAGGTCCGGCACCACCGACTCGTGCCAGTAGGGCAGGAACCGGTCGACGACGTCGGCCAGGCACTCGGTCAGCGGCGCGTCGATCCCGGCGTAGCGCGGGTCGGCGTCCTGGGAGAACTCGGTGCCCTTCTCGATCTCCGGCGGCGGCGTGTCGTAGGACCGGCGCCAGAGCATGAACTGCTCCTCGCCGTAGGTCTCCAGGGTCTGCTTCTTGTCCTTGCCCTGCAGCGCGCCGTAGTGCCGTTCGTTGAGACGCCAGTCGCGCACGACCGGGATCCAGTGCCGGTCCGCCGCGTCGAGCGCGAGGTTCGCGGTGGCGATCGCGCGGCGCAGCAGCGAGGTGTGCACGACGTCGGGGAGCACGCCGCTCTCGGCCAGCAGCTCGCCGCCGCGGCGGGCCTCGCCCTCGCCCTTCTCGGACAGCGGGACGTCCACCCAGCCGGTGAACAGGTTCTCCGCGTTCCAGACGCTCTGGCCGTGTCGCAGCAGTACGAGAGTCGACATGCGCGACAGCCTGCCAGCTAGCCCGTCTGCCCGTCCGGCAGCTGTGACAGGACCGCCCCCAGGATGTCCCGCAGCTGGCCCACCTGCTCGCTGCTCAGCGCGTCGAACAGGTGGGTCCGCACGGCGCGGACGTGTGCGGGTGCCGCGGCGACGAGCGCGGCGTGCCCGGTGTCGGTGAGCTGGGCCAGGGTGCTGCGACGGTCGTCGGCACAGGGACGGCGCAGCACCCAGGACTGCAGCTCCAGCCGTTTGACCGCGTGCGAGATCCGGCTCTGCGAGCTCTGGGTGATCTCGGCCAGGTCGGTCATCCGCAGCGTGCGCTGCGGAGCCTCGGAGAGCATGGCCAGGATCTGGTAGTAGGCCAGCGGCATCCCGGCGTCGCGCTGCATCTGCCGGTCCAGGGCGCCGTCGAGCCGGGCGGTGGTGGCGAGCAGCGTCATCCAGGCGTGCCGTTCCCGCCCGTCGAGCCACCGCACGTCGTCCATCACGCCACCGTACTTGAACTCTCATGTTTTCACGCGTACCGTATCGATTGAGAGTTCAACCAGTTGTCCCGACCGAGGAGACCCCCCGTGCCCGTCCAGCGCCTCAACCACGCCGTCCTCTACGTCCGCGACCTGGACCGCAGCCTGGCCTTCTACACCGAGGCGCTGGGCTTCCGGCAGGTCGCCGGGATCCCCGGCAAGGCCGCGTTCCTGCAGGCCGAGGGCTCCTCAAACGACCACGACCTGGGCCTGTTCGCGGTCGGTGCGGACGCGGTGTCGTCGGCCGCCGGGCGCGGCTCGGTCGGGCTCTACCACCTGGCGTGGGAGGTCGACACGCTCGCCGAGCTGGCCCGGATCTCCGACGTGCTCACCGCCCGCGGGGCGCTGGTCGGCGCCTCCGACCACGGGTCGACCAAGGCGCTCTACGCCCAGGACCCGGACGGTCTGGAGTTCGAGGTGAGCTGGCTGGTGCCGGCCGCGCAGCTGGACGACGACCACGAGATGCGCATCGCCCGGCTCGACCTGCCGGCCGAGATCGCGCGCTACGGCGCGCAGACCCGCGGCGGCGTCGGGGTGTCCGTCCCGGCCTGAGCCGGCGGCTACTCCGCCAGGTCGACCCGGTAGCCGGCGCTGTCGGAGAACTGCGCGGTGACGGTGAACCGGTCGCCGCGCACGAGCGTGTGCCGCCACTCCACGGCGCGGCCCTCGGCCATCCCGCAGCGCTCGATCACCAGCGCCGCGACGCCCTCGTCGATCCCGAGCAGATGCCGCTCGCCCTCGGCCGGCACGACGGCCCGGATGTTCTCGCGGCCGCCGGTGACCCGGATCCCGCAGCGGCGGCGGTACTCGTCGTAGAGGCCGGTGTGGCTGAAGTCGACGTCGAGCAGCGGCGCGGCGAGCTCCTCGGGCAGCCACACCCGGTCCACGGCCAGCGGCTCGGCGTCGGCCAGGCGCAGCCGTTCCAGGTGCACCAGCGGCGTCGACTCCTCCAGGCCCAGCCGCGCGGCGATCACTCCGTCGGCGCGCACGTCGAACTGGCGCACGACGCTGCGCTGCGTCCGCCCGGTCGCCTCGACGGCCCGGTAGAGGCTGTAGGGGGCGCTGAGCGGCTGCTCGATCGCGGTCGGCTCGGCGCGCCGGGCGACCCGCCCGCGGGTGGCGACGACGGCGCCGTCGTCGCGCATCCGCCGCAGCGCCTCGCGCACGGTGTGCCGGCTGACCTCGTACTCCGCGGCCAGGGCGAACTCGCTGGGCAGGGCGGCGTCGAAGTCACCGCCGTCGAGGCGCTCGCGCAGGTCGGTCAGAAGCTGCTGCCACAGCGGCTGTCCGTTCCCACGGACCAGAGTCCGCCCGCCCATGTCCGCCCCCTCGCACCGTCCGTGTCGCGTGACCAGGGTAAACGGCGGGTGACGGGAGCCCTCAGCGCGGCCCGGACCGGCCCGCGCGCACCACGGCCCCCTTCTGCCGCCGGGTGACGACGATCGAGACGACCACCACCACGAGCGCGATCAGCGCCGTCATCGCGAGGTTGAACCGGGAGTCCGAGTCGGGCGCGACGGCCATGTAGACGAGCACGAGCGGGATCACCACCACGACCGCCCAGGTCAGGTACGGGTAGCCCCACATCCGGACCGGCATCGCCGTGCCGTCGCGTTCGAGCAGGCGGCGCATCCGCAGCTGCGACACCGCGATCACCAGGTAGACCAGCAGCGCGACCGCACCGGACGTGGCCAGCAGCGCGGCGAAGACCTCCTCCGGGAACGCGTAGTTCGCGATCACGGTGACGAACCCGATCGCCGTCGACGCGAGCACCGCGACCCGCGGGACCCCGCCACCGGTCGTCCGGGTCACCGCGGGCGGCGCCTGCCCGCGCTTGCCGAGGGAGAACAGCATCCGCGACGCCGTATAGAGCGCCGAGTTCAGGCAGCTCGCCACCGCGACCAGCACCACGACGTCGACGATGATCTTCGCGCCCGGGACCCCGAGCACCTCGAGCGCGGCCTGGTAGGAGCCGTTCTCCGGCAGCCGCGGGTCGTTCCACGGCACGATCGCGACGACCAGCAGGATCGACGCCAGATAGAAGATCGAGATCCGCCAGATCACCGAGCGGGTGGCCTTGCCGATCCGCTCGGCCGGGTTCGCCGACTCGGCCGCGGCGATCGTCACGATCTCGGTGCCCATGAAGCTGAACATCGTGACCAGCACCGCGGCGATCACCGCGCCGAACCCGTTGGGCAGGAAACCGCCCACCTCGACGAGCCGGGACAGGCCGCTCACGTCGCCGTCCGCCCCGGGCAGCAGGCCGAGCACGGCGAGTGCGCCGAACACGATGAAGGCGATGATCGCGACGACCTTGAGCAGGGCGAACCAGAACTCGAACTCGCCGTAGTTGGCCACGTTGAACAGGTTCGTCGCGGTCAGCAACGCGGTGATGATCAGCGCCCACGTCCACTGCGGGACGGATGTGACCAGCGAGTTGAGGATCGTCGCCGCGGCGGTGGCCTCGACCGGGATCACCAGCACCCAGAACCACCAATAGAGCCAGCCGACGGTGAACCCGGCCCACGGCCCGATCGAGCGGTCGGCGTAGGTGGAGAACGACCCCGAGTCCGGCTGCGCCGCCGCCATCTCCCCGAGCATCCGCATCACGAGCACGACCAGTGCCCCGGCGAACAGGTACGACAGCAACACCGCCGGGCCCGCCGTCGAGATCGCGGTGCCGGAGCCGACGAACAACCCGGCCCCGATCACCCCCGCGATGCTGATCATCGTGACATGCCGGTCGCGCAGTCCCGCCTGCAGCTCGGTCCCCGCGCCGGTGTCCGTCCCGGTTCTCGGGCCGCTCTCGGTGTCCGCCATGTCCCCGCCCCCGGTTCGTGCCGTGTCGCCCCGCTATGTCGCCCCGCCGTGTCACCCTGCAACGCTCGGGCGCCGCGTCATCGTGACCCCCGCGTCCCGCCCGCGCCAGGGGCCGTCCGGGTCCCACGACATCTCGGAACGGGCCGGAAACACCGGCGGAACCCGGGACCTAGCCTGGGCACATGTCGTTCAGTGCGCAGCTGCGTGAGGCCACGGCCCCGGCCTGGGACGCCGCCGTCGGGCACCGGTTCGTCGACGAGCTGTGGTCCGGCTCGGTGCCGCGGGAGGTCCTGACCCGGTACCTGGTGCAGGACCACCAGTTCGTCGACGCGTTCACGGCCCTGATGGGCGCCGCCGTCGCGGGGGCGGACCGGGCGGAGCCGCGGGTGCGGCTGGCCCGGCAGCTCGGCCTGGTCGCGGGTCCGGAGAACGACTTCTTCGACCGCTCGCTGACCGCCCTCGGCGTCCCGGACGGCGACCGCACCGCGCCCGAGCTGCTGGCCCCGACGATCGGGTTCCGGGACCTGATGGACGAGTCCCGGGTCGCGGGCTACCCGGAGGCGCTGGCCGTGCTGCTCGTCGCCGAGTGGCTCTACCTGGACTGGGCCACCCGCCCCGGTGCCGACGTCCCGGCCGATCCCATCCACACCGAGTGGATCGACCTGCACCGCGGGCCGGACTTCGAGTCCTGGGTGGCGTTCCTGCGGGCCGAGTTCGACCGGGCCGGCGAGGAGCTGAGCCCGCCGCGCCGCGAGGAGGTGGCGGCGATGTTCGTGCGCGCCGTCGACCTGGAGCTGGCGTTCTTCGACGCCGCCTACTGAGACGGTTCAGCGCAGGGTGACCACGGACTTCACGATGTTCGCCCGGGCCAGCACCGTGGCCTCGCAGGTGGCGACGACCGTGGTGAACGCCAGCCGCCCGGTACGACGGTCGACCGAGCCGCGGAACTCGACCCGCTGCCCGGTCCGCGCCGCCGCGGCCAGGGTCGTCGACGTCGAGGCCGTGACGGCGTGCTCGGTCGGCGCGAGGTGCGGCAGCGTCGCGAGCAGTGCCGCCAGCTCGAGCCCGACGGCCAGCGCCCCGGCGTGGGTGCCGCCCGCGCCGTTGTCGGCCAGCTCGCCGACGACGAACGCGGCGCCGGTCTGCGGCTCGGTAGCGTCGATCAGCTCGATGCCGAGCTCGCGTTGCAGCGGGACCCGCAGGGCCTGGGCGGCGCGGGCGGCGAGGTCGTCACCGGAGAGGAGTGCGGTCATGGCCGCCACCCTGGCATCCCGGGGTGACGACCGTCCGACCGTCAGGAGAAGTCCGGGACCGCTCCGTGCTTCGACCGGCCCTTCGGCTCCTCCCAGTCCTCCTGGCGCCCGAGCGCGGTGAGGTCGAGGAAGTAGTAGGAGCCACCGGTGGACTCCGCACCGCGGGCGTACTGGGAGTACGTGTGGAACACCCGGTCGCCGTCGCGCAGGAAGCAGCTCATCCCCGGCAGCTCCATCGACTCCCCCTCCGGGATCTCGATCCCGAGCTCGGCCGCCGACCGGTAGTTGTACTCGGCCGGCGCCACCGACGGGTCGAGCGTCACGTGGAAGTCGTAGTTGAAGTCGCTGCCGTGCGAGGAGTACCAGGGGAACGACCAGCCCTTCTCCGCCCGGTACTTCTCGATCTTCTCGATCGGTGCGCGGGAGACGTGGACCAGGTGCGTGTCGCGGGCGTGCAGGTGCTCGACCAGGCCGTCCGAGTGCTCGTCCGCGCCGGCGGTGCAGCTGCTGCAGCCCCTCTCCCAGGCCGGGTCGAACATGAAGTGCCCGACCATCAGCTGCCGGTAGCCGCCGAAGGCCTCGAGCAGCGACAGCGGCCCGTCCGGGCCGGTCAGCACGTAGTCCTTCGTGATCTCGACCATCGGCAGCCGGCGGCGGTCGGCGTTGAGCGCGTCGCGGGCGCGGGTCAGCTCCTTCTCCCGGGCCAGCAGGGCCACCCGGGCCTCCTGCCACTCCTCGCGGGACACCACGTCGGGAAGGGTCATCGGTCTCACTCCTTGCGTTGCGGTACTGCGTCCACCGGTTCCGACCGGCTCGGTGGCGCAAACTCATCGCTGAGACGATGGCGGGGTGCCGGAACGTCGTGACGCCGTCGTGGTGGGAGCGGGGATCGCGGGCCTGAGCTGCGCACTCCGGCTGATCGGCAGGGGCTGGACGGTCCGTGTCCTCACCGACCGGCCGCCCGCGGAGTCGACCTCCCACCTGGCCGCCGCGGTGTGGTTCCCGACCCGGGCCGGACCCCGGGACAAGGTCCTCGACTGGGGCCGCCGCACGTTCACCGAGCTGGCCGCGCAGGCCCGCGCCGGCGTCCCGGGCGTGGTGATGCGCGAGAGCCTGACCCTCTACCGGGAGCCGCCGCCGGAGCAGTGGTGGGCCGACGCCGTCGGCGAGGTCCGGCCCGCCCGCGCCGACGAGCTCCCCGCCGGCTACCCCTACGGCCTGCGGTTCGCCGTGCCGCTGGTGGAGATGCCGGTGCACCTGCCCTGGCTCGTCGACGAGGTGCGACGCCGCGGGGGCGCCCTCGAGCAACGGCGGGTGGAGTCCCTGGCCGACGCCGGCCGCGACGCCGACCTGGTCGTGAACTGCTCCGGCCTGGGTGCCCGCACGCTGGTCGGCGACACGAGCGTCGTCCCGGTGCGCGGCCAGATCGTGCGCGTCGCCCACCCCGGACTGACCCTGTCGGTGCGCGACGAGCAGCACCCCGGCGGGCGCGCCTACGTCCACCCCCGCGCCCACGACGCGATCCTCGGCGGCACCCTCGACGAGGGCGAGTGGGACGCCACCCCGGACCCGGCGACCGGCGCGGCGATAGTCGAGCGCTGCATCGACATCGTCCCGGAGCTGCGCGGGGCCGAGGTCCTCGAGCACGTCGCGGGCCTGCGCCCGGCCCGACCGACCGTGCGCCTGGAGGCCGAACCGGCCGGCGCCGACACACCTCGCGTGATCCACGACTACGGCCACGGCGGCTCCGGGATCACCCTGTCCTGGGGCTGCGCCGACGACGTCGCGGAGCTAGCGGAAACCTGAGCGGGGCGGTTCAGCTGAACCGCCCCCTCACATCCGCGGCTGACCGTTGGAGGCGCTCAGACCGCCGTCGACGGGCAGGTTCACGCCGGTGACGAAACGCGCGTCGTGGCTGCTCAGGAACGCGATGACGTCCGCGATCTCCTCCGGCCGGGCGCCGCGGCCCATCGGGATCCGGTCGGCGAAGCGGGCCATCAAGTCCTCGTCGTCGGTCATCCCGGCCGTCATGTCGGTCATCGTCAGCGAGGGGCTGACCGCGTTCACCCGGACCCCGTCCGGGGCGTGGTCCATCGCCATCGCCTTCGTCATGTTCACCACGGCGCCCTTGGCGGCGTTGTAGGCGACGTTGTTCCAGTCGCCCCCGATGCCCGAGACCGACGCGACGTTGACGATGCTGCCGCCCGTCTCGGACAGGTGCGGCACCGCGGCGCGGCAGCCGAAGAACACGCCGTCGACGTCGATGCGCATCACCAGCGACCAGTTCTCGGTGTCGGTCTCGGTGACCTTCCCGGGCCGGGCGACGGCGGCGTTGTTCACCAGTGTGTCGAGACGTCCGAACTCGGCGACGACGGAGTCGAACAACTCCCCGACGGCCTTCTCGTCGGACGAGTCGACGATCCGGACGTGCATGCGCCCGGCATCGTCCCCGGCCTCGGCGACGACGGTCTTGAGCTTGTCCTCGGTGCGTCCGGTCAGCACGACGGTCGCCCCGTCGGCGGCGAGGCGGCGGGCGGTGGCGGCGCCGATCCCGGAGCCCGCCCCGGTGACGACGGCGACGGTGCCCTGACGCGATGCGGAAGTCATGTCGTCGGGTTACCCGGCAGCCCGCGTCCGCAACGTGAGGTCACCCTCGTACCGTCGTGGCATGTCTGCCGAGCACCTCGTCGTCACCTCGACCACCGACAGCGAGAAGTCCGCCCTCGCCCTCGCGGCCGGAGCGGTCGAGGCGAAGCTGGGAGCCTGCGCGCAGGTCGTCGGGCCGGTGACCAGCGTGTTCCGCTGGGAAGGCGAGGTCCAGACCGAGCCGGAGTGGCGGGTGGAGATCAAGACCGCCGCGGACCGGCTCACGGAGCTGACCGAGCACCTGCGCCGTCACCACACCTACGACCTGCCCGAGATCATCGCCACGCCGATCGAGGGCGGCAGCGCCGAGTACCTGACGTGGCTGGTCGACGAGACACGGTGAGGTGACCCCACCGGCGCCCTGACGTGGCACGATCTCCCGCGTGACCGGCCGACCCGACGAGGCGCAGCGCCTGCACGACCTCGCGCGGCTGCGTCGCGTCCGGGACCGGATCGACCGCGAGTACGCCCAGCCCCTCGACGTCGAGGCGCTGGCCCGCGGCGCGCACATGTCGGCCGGGCACCTGAGCCGCGAGTTCCGGCGTGCCTACGGCGAGTCGCCGTACTCGTACCTGATGACGCGGCGCATCGAGCGGGCGATGGCGTTGCTGCGGCGCGGCGACCTGAGCGTCACCGAGGTCTGCTTCGCGGTCGGGTCCTCGTCGCTGGGCACGTTCAGCGCCCGGTTCAGCGAGCTGGTCGGGATGTCGCCGAGCGCCTACCGGGCCGAGAACGCCCCGGCCACCGCGGAGACGCCGTCGTGCATCACCCGGCAGGTCCGGCGACCGGTCAGGAATCGAGAAGCACCGGCTCGCGCGCCGCACCTAGCGTGACCTCCATGAACATCGACATCCACTACGCCTTCCTCCCGCAGACCGATCCCGATGCGGCCCTGGCCTTCTACCGCGACACCCTCGGCTTCGAGGTCCGCAACGACGTCGGGTACGACGGCATGCGCTGGATCACGGTCGGTCCCCCGGGCGGTTCCGGCACGGCGGTCGTGCTGCACCCGCCGGCCGTCGACCCCGGCATCACCGACGACGAGCGCCGCACCGTGCTCGAGCTGATCGCCAAGGGCAGCTACGGCGCGCTCACCCTGGCCACCGACGACCTCGACGGCCTGTTCGAGAAGCTGCAGGCCGGCGACGCCGACGTCGTCCAGGAACCGGCCGAGCAGTTCTACGGCGTCCGCGACTGTGCCTTCCGCGACCCCACCGGCAACCTGATCCGCATCAACGAAGTTCGCTGAAGGGGGCGACGATGCACGACGCCGACAGCCACGACCTGATCCGCGTGCACGGCGCGCGCGTGAACAACCTCAAGGACGTGCACGTCGAGATCCCGAAGCGACGGCTGACGGTGTTCACCGGCGTCTCCGGCTCCGGCAAGAGCTCGCTGGTATTCCACACGATCGCCGCCGAGTCCCAGCGGATGATCAACGAGACCTACAGCGCGTTCGTGCAGGGGTTCATGCCGACGCTGGCCCGCCCCGACGTCGACGTCCTGGACGGCCTGACCACCGCGATCATCGTCGACCAGCAGCGGATGGGCGCCGACCCGCGTTCCACCGTCGGCACCGCCACCGACGCCAACGCGATGCTGCGCATCCTGTTCAGCCGTCTCGGGGAGCCCCACATCGGCTCGCCGCAGGCGTTCTCGTTCAACGTCGCCTCGATCAGCGGCGCGGGCGCGGTCACCCTGGAGAAGGGCGGCAAGACCGTCAAGGAGAAGCGGACCTTCTCCATCACCGGCGGGATGTGCCCGCGCTGCGAGGGCCGGGGAGCGGTCAACGACTTCGACCTGACCGCCCTCTACGACGACGCCAAGTCGCTCAACGAGGGCGCGCTCACGGTTCCCGGCTACAGCATGGAGGGCTGGTACGGCCGCATCTACCGCGGCTGCGGCTTCCTCGACCCGGACAAGCCGATCCGCGACTACTCCGCGAAGGAGCTCGACGACCTGCTGTACAAGGAGCCGACCCGGCTCAAGGTCGACGGGACGAACCTGACCTACGTGGGCCTGATCCCGCAGATCCAGAAGTCGTACCTGTCCAAGGACGTCGAGGCGATGCAGCCGCACATCCGGGCCTTCGTGGAGCGGGTCGTCACGTTCACCACCTGCCCCGAGTGCGGCGGCACGCGCCTGTCCGAGGCGGCCCGGTCGTCGAGGATCGGCGGGATCCACATCGGCGACGCCTGCGCGATGCAGATCAGCGACCTGGCCGCCTGGGTGCGGGATCTCGACGAGCCGTCGGTGGGCCCGTTGCTCACCACGCTGCGCCACACGCTCGACTCGTTCGTCGAGATCGGGCTCGGCTACCTCTCGCTGGACCGTCCGTCGGGCACGCTGTCCGGCGGCGAGGCCCAGCGCACCAAGATGATCCGTCACCTCGGCTCGTCGCTCACCGACGTCACCTACGTCTTCGACGAGCCCACGATCGGCCTGCACCCGCACGACATCGCGCGGATGAACGAGCTGCTGCTGGCATTGCGCGACAAGGGCAACACCGTGCTCGTCGTCGAGCACAAGCCGGAGGCGATCGCGATCGCCGACCGCGTCGTCGACATCGGACCGGGCGCCGGCAGCGCGGGCGGCCAGGTCGTCTTCGAGGGCACCGTCGACGGGCTGCGCGCCGCCGACACGCTCACCGGGCACCACCTCGACGACCGCGCCCACCTCAAGGAGTCGGTGCGGACGTCGTCGGGCGCGATCGAGGTGCGCGACGCCACGAGCCACAACCTGACCGGGGTCGACGTCGACATCCCGCTCGGCGTGCTCGTCGTCGTCACCGGGGTGGCGGGCTCGGGCAAGAGCTCTCTGATCCACGGCTCGGTCGCCGGCCGCGACGGCGTCGTCGCGATCGACCAGGGCGCGATCCGCGGGTCGCGCCGGAGCAACCCGGCCACCTACACCGGGCTGCTGGAGCCGATCCGCAAGGCGTTCGCGAAGGTCAACGGTGTGAAGCCGGCGCTGTTCAGCGCGAACTCCGAGGGCGCGTGCCCCAGCTGCAACGGCGCCGGGGTGATCTACACCGACCTGGCGATGATGGCCGGCGTCGCCACCACCTGCGAGCTGTGCGAGGGCAGGCGGTTCGACTCGGCCGTGCTGGAGTACCACCTGGGCGGCAAGGACATCAGCGAGGTGCTGGCGATGTCGGTCGCGCAGGCACTCGCCTTCTTCGGCGAGGGTGAGGCGAGGACGCCGGCCGCGCACAAGATTCTCGAACGGCTCACCGACGTCGGGCTCGGCTACCTCACGATCGGGCAGCCGCTCACCACGCTGTCCGGCGGAGAGCGCCAGCGGATCAAGCTGGCCACGCACATGGGCGAGAAGGGCGGCGTGCTCGTGCTCGACGAGCCGACGTCCGGCCTGCACCTCGCCGACGTCGAGAACCTGCTGGCGCTGCTCGACCGGCTCGTCGACTCCGGCAAGTCGGTGATTGTGATCGAGCACCACCAGGCCGTCATGGCCCACGCCGACTGGATCATCGACCTCGGTCCCGGTGCGGGCCACGACGGCGGCCGGATCGTCTTCGAGGGCACGCCGTCCGACCTCGTCGCCGACCGGACGACCCTGACCGGCCAGCACCTGGCGGCCTACGTCGGCGCCTGATCCCTACGCGCCGGGCGGCGACCACTCCAGATCGACGTCGAGGCGGCTCGGGCCGCCCGACGTCGTGCTGGTGGCGCTGCGGTGGACGGTCGCGCGCCCGTCGCGCAGGGCCTTCGCGGCCTCCTCGAGGAGCTGGGCGAGGTCGCCCCGGGCCTGCTCGTTGGAGGGCCAGGCCCAGGAGTCACCGGGCTGCTGTGGGGTGGACACAGGGATCAGGCGGTCTCTCGGGCGCGGAGGTCCTTGCGCAGGATCTTGCCCGCGGCGGACTTCGGGATCTGGTCGATGAACTCGACCACGCGGACCTTCTTGTGCGGCGCGACCTTCTCCGCGACGAACGTCATCACGTCGTCCTCGGTGAGGTCGGCGCCGGCGGCCTGCCTGACCACGTAGGCCTTCGGGATCTCCTCGCCGTCGGCGTCCTTGACCCCGATGACGGCCGCGTCGGCGATCTCGTCGTGGGTCAGCAGCAGGGCCTCCAGCTCGGCCGGCGGCACCTGGTAGCCCTTGTACTTGATCAGCTCCTTGACCCGGTCGACGATCGAGTAGACGCCCTCGTCGTCGACGACCGCGATGTCACCGGTGTGCAGGTAGCCGTCGGCGTCCTTGGTCGCGTCGGTGGCGTCGGAGTTGTTCAGGTAGCCGACCATCACGTTCGGGCCCTTGACCCACAGCTCGCCGCGCTCGCCGACCGGGACCTCCTGGCCGGACTCCGGGTCGACCAGCTTGCACTCGATGTTCGGCAGCGCGAAGCCCGAGGAGTTCAGGTCGAGGTCGCCGCGGTCGTCGGGCATGCAGTGGCTGACCGGGGACAGCTCGGTCATGCCGTAGCCCTGCAGGACCGTGCAGTCCAGTCGCTTGGCCACGGCCCGGCCGAGCTCGCCGTCGAGCGGGGCGGCGCCGGAGAAGATGGTCTTGACGCACGACAGGTCGACGTCGTCGATGCTGGGGTGCTTGGCCAGCGCGACCGCGACCGGCGGGGCGATGTAGAGCCGGTCGACCTGGTACTGCACGGTGATCCGCAGGAACTCGGCCAGGTCGAACTTGGCCATCGTGACGACGGTGGCCCGGGCGTGCAGGCCCTGGTTCATCATCACCGTCATGCCGTAGATGTGGAAGAACGGCAGGAAGGCCATGATCTTGGTCTGGGAGTTGACGTCGCCCATGACCTCGATCTGGAGCAGGTTCGCGACCAGGTTGCGGTGGGTGAGGATGACGCCCTTGGCCAGGCCGGTGGTGCCCGAGGAGTAGGGCAGCACCGCGGTGTCGGTCGACGTCGTCGTCAGCGCCGGCGGCTGCGCCGAGGTCGCGAGAAGGTCCGCGAGCGACTCGTGGCCGTCGGTGGCGTCGATCGTCAGGACCTGCGCGGCGTCGATGCCGGCCTGCTTCGCGCCGTCGAGGGCGCGGTCCAGGAACGGCGAGACGGTGATGACCATCTTCGCCCCGGAGTCCTCGAGCTGGTGCGCCAGCTCGCCGCCGGTGTACATCGAGTTCGCGCTGGTCACGATCGCGTTGGCGCGCAGGATGCCGTGGAACAGCGCGGCCCACTGCGGGGAGTTCGGACCGAACAGAGCGACGACGTCACCGGTCCCGATCCCGCGCTCGGCCAGGCCCGCGGCGATCTTCTCGATCATGCCGGCCAGCTCGGCGTAGGAGATCGACGTCCCGGACCCGCCGTCGAGCAGTGCCGGTGCGTCGGCCCGGTCGCCGAAGCCGTCGGCGAAGAGGAACTCGGTGAGCGAGACGTCGGGGATCTCGACGTCCGGGTACGGGCTGCGCATCGACATGCGCCCCATCCTAGGGATCAGGCGAAGAGGTGCTCGAAGGCCTTGAGGTTGGCCGTCGACTCGCCGTTCTGCGACCGCCAGGCGTACTCGCGGCGGATCGAGGAGGCGAAGCCCAGCTCGAGGAAGGTGTTGAAGTCGCCGTCGGCGGCCTCGAGCACGGAGCCCAGGACGCGGTCGATCTCGTCGGCGGTGATGGCGTGCCGGGGGATGCGGCCGACGAGGTGGATGTCGCCGACCCGGTCCAGGGAGTAGTGCACGCCGTAGAGCCGGGCGTTGCGCATCAGCATGAACTTGTAGACGCCGACGTGGTTCTCGTCGGGCTGACGACAGACGAACGCCTGCACCGCCATCGTCTGGTCACGCACCAGCAGCCAGCAGTGCGTCTGCAGGCGGGACGTTCCCGGCAGGGTGACGATGAACTGCCCCTCGCCGCGGTGCGCGTGGTCGACCTCCATGTCCGCGAGGGCGTCGGCGATCAGGGTGTCGGCCCCGGGGTGTGTGGTCATGCGCGTCCTCCGACCCGCGCGTGGAACTCGCGGCGGGCCTCGTCGTAGGCGCCCAGCAGGGCTTCGGTCGTGCGGTCCCAGGAGAAGCGGTGGGCGTGCTCGGCGGCCGCCGACGCCATCCGCTCGCGACGGTCCGGGTCCAGGGCCAGCTCGCCCAGGGCGTCGGCCCAGTCGCCGATGTCGTGCCCGGTCACCAGCAGCCCGGAGCGGCCCTCGGCGACCGCCACCGGGAGCCCGCCGACCCGGGTCGCGACCACCGGCGTCCCGCAGGCCTGGGCCTCCAGGGCGACCAGGCCGAACGACTCGTTGTGGCTGGGGACGGCGACGACGTCGGCGGCGCGGTAGACGTGGACCAGCTCGTCCCCGCCGCGGGGCGGCAGGAAACGCGTGACGTCGTCCAGGCCGAGCTCGGTGTTCAGCTCCTGCAGCGCCGTCGGCTCGGCCATCCCGCTCCCCGACGGCCCCCCGGCGACGAGCACGACCAGGCGCTCGCGCAGCGACGGGTCCCGGTGGAGCAGCTCGGCCGCGGCGCGCAGCAGCACGTCGGGGGCCTTGAGGGGCTGGATGCGGCCGACGAACGCGAGCACGACGGCGTCGTCGGCGATGTCGAGCTGGGCGCGGGCGGCGCGCCGGTCGCCGGGCCGGAAGCGGTCGGTGTCGACGCCGGGCGGGATGGTGACGGTGCGCTGCGGGTCGGCGTCGTAGAGGTCGATCAGCTGCTTGGCCTCGATCTCGGTGTTCGCGACGAGCCGGTCGGCCTCGGAGACGACCTGGTCCTCGCCGATCACCCGCACGCGCGGCTCCGGGGTGTCCCCCGCGGCCAGCGCGGCGTTCTTCACCCGGGCCAGGGTGTGCGCGCTGTGCACGAGCGGGACGCCCCAGCGGTCCCGGGCGAGCCAGCCGACCTGCCCGGAGAGCCAGTAGTGCGAGTGCACGACGTCGTAGTAGCCGGGCTCGTGCCGGGCCTCGGCGCGCAGGACACCGGCGGTGAACGCGCACAGCTGGCTGGGCAGGTCGTCCTTGCCGAGACCCTCGAACGGCCCGGCCGCGACGTAGCGGACCTGCACGCCCGGGGCGAGCTCGACGAACGGCGGCTGCTCCGACGACGTCGCCCGGGTGAAGATCTCGACCTCGACGCCGCGGCGTGCCATCCGGATCGCGGTCTGGGCGACGTAGACGTTCATGCCGCCCGCATCACCGGTGCCCGGTTGCTCGGTCGGCGAGGTGTGCACCGACAGGACGGCGACCCGCTGCGGCAGCTCCGACCGTGTCACGTCCACTTCCTAGCACGCGAGGTGGTTGACAGCGCACCGACCAGTGCGCGGAGCGGGTCCGAGGCGTGCCACCGCCCGTCGGCGCCGGGCCAGGCCGCGACGGTGATCCGCCGCTGCTCCGGGGCGGTGAGGTCGACGCGGAGCTCGTCGTGGCGGACCAGCTCGCCGTCCGGGACGCCGACGCCCAACGTGTGGCACGCCACCACGACCTCGGTCACCTCGGCCCAGCGGACCGGGGTACCGGCGGCGGGCTCGGACGGCTTGCCGCGCACGGTCTCCGAGGCCAACGGCAGGTCCAGCAGCTCGGCGAGGACGTCCGGGTCGCCGCCGGTGACCAGGCCGCGACCCTCCAGTGCGGGCGCCGCCCACGGCGCGTCCAGGACGACGGCACCCTCCGCCGCGACGACGGCGCCGGTCAGGGCGCGGACCCGGTCCGGCGGGTCGAGGTCGGCGACGTCGACCCGCTCCGCGGTCAGTGCCTCGGCCAGCACGGCGTGCGCGGCGACGACGAGGCCGGGCCCGGCCTCGCGGCGGTCGTCCCCGAGGCGGTCCAGCAGGTCCGCGGCATCGCCGGGGCCGTCGACGTGCAGGCGGTCGCGGACGCCGGCCGCGGCGAGCACCGCCTCGTCGCCGTTCCCGACCGGCACGGGGTCGTAGAGCCCGGCCAGGCCGGTGGCGGACGCGGTGCGCCAGTGGCTCGCCGGGTGCCCGCCGATCCTCGCGTGCCGGGCCAGCCACCAGGCCGTGTAGCCGCCGGGAACGAGCACCGCGGCGCGGGTGTCGCGGTCACCGGCCAGGAGCGCGAGCGCGGCCGGCCAGGCGTCGTCGGCGACGAGGTCCAGATCGCGGACCGCCACCACGGGCTCGGTTCCGGGCTCGTGTTCGTCGAGCCAGGCGTCGGCGTCGTGCAGATCCAGGTCGCCGCCGTCCGGCGCGGTGACGACCGCGAACGAGTCCAGCACCCCGGCCGCGACGAGCGCGTCGCGACCGGCGTCGGTCCACTCCTGCGCGAGCACCCCGACCGGGGCGTCCGGGTCCAGCACGGGTGCGATCGCGGCGTCGGGCAGGACGAGCTCGTCGGCGCGGGCGGGGACGCCGTCGTCGTCGGTGAGGGCGAGTGCTCCGGCCCAGCTCTCCCGTCCGGCGCCCTCGAGCAGGGCGAGGACGGCGCGGGCCAGCGGTTCGACGTCGAGACCGGCGTCGGCGTCGTCCAGCGAGCGGGCGACGGCCTCGCGCAGCGCGGGGTGGGCGCGCAGCGCGGCCCGGTCGGCGTCCCCGGCGCCGAGCCGGCGCAGCAGCGGATGCACGGCCTCGGGTGCGGCGACGTGCAGGCCGGAGATCCCCAGCGCGGCGATCGCGGTGACCGCGTCGTCGCCGCCCTCGTCCGGCAGCAGCACCGATCCGGGCCCGCGTACGACCCGTCCGTCGGCGAGCGGGACGGGCAGCGCGCGCAGGTCGTCGGCCAGTCCCGGCACCGCGTCGAGCGCCGGCGCGAGCGCCGCGTAGACCCGCCGCCACCAGTCCGGCGACGCCTCGACCGAGAGCAGCCGGTCCACCAGCTCCGGCGGCGGGACCCGGTCCAGGTCGAGCCCGGATGGCGGGGGCGGCCCGGTCGCGACCAGCCGGGCGAACGACGGGTCCGCCCCGGCCAGCAGCTCGGGCAGCCCGTCGGTGCCGGGCACGTCGAGCCACTCCGCGCGCCGCGGCACCAGGTCCGTGCCGCCGGCGCCGGGCAGCCAGTCCGCGCCGTCCAGGGCGTCGCCGACGGATTCGCGCAGCCGGCCGTCGAGCACGGAGCGGGGGAACGCGGGCTCCGGCACCAGGGCGGTGCGGTCGGCCGGATCGAGGGCGGTCACCAGGTCGGCGTAGGCCCGCCCCGCGGCGGCGACGAGGGCGTCGGTGCGGGCGCCGTCGCGGATCCGGCGACGGTCGGGGTCCAGCGGGAACGGTGCGATCAGCCGCGCCGGGAGGGAGAGCCGCTCGGCGCTCGCGGTGGGGGCGTGCAGCACCTGGGTCCTGTCGGCGGTGAGGGGCCGGGGGTGCCCGTCGTCGTCCACCGGTACCGCCCAGACGACCACCGCGCCGGCGCCGTCGCGTTCCTCGGCCGCCGCCGCCGTCGACCGCACGTCCGCCGAGCGCCGCACGAGCCGCCACCGTCGCGGGCCGACCCGGACCAGACCCCCGGGTTCCTCCGACCGCTCGACGACGTCGTCGCCGACCTCGATCGCGCCGAGTCCGGGCAGCGCGAGCAGCAGGTCGGGGGCGATCGCGCGGACCTCGTCGAGCAGCGCGGACGCCGCGGAGGGGTCGCGCAGCGGGAGCCGGACCTCGCTGGTGAACCCGGACGGGACCGGGTCCTCGCCGGCGTCGAGCGGCCACGCCAGCCGCAGCACCGGCACCCGCCCGTCCCGGCGCTGCGCCTCGGCGGCCGGGCCGGGCAGCGCCGCGACCTCCTCCGCCGTCGCCGACGCGGAGAAGCGCACCCCCACCGCGTCACCGTCCGCGCCGGTGGTGACCAGGCGCGGCTCGTCGGTGAGCGCCAGCACCGCGGCGAACCCGACGCCGAAACGGCCGGTCGCGCCGTCGTCGTCGCGCTTGGCCGAGGCCCGCAACGACGCCAGCGCCGTCACGCCCGCGGCGTCCAGCGGGGCCCCGGTGTTCGCGACCCGCAGCTCGTCACCGGCGACGGTGAACCGCACCCGGCCGGGCCCGCCGGCGGCGTGTCCCGCGTCGGCGGCGTTCTGCACCAGCTCGACGCACCAGGTGTCGGCGTAGCCGCCGAGACGCAGGTCCTCCTCGGCGTTGGCGTCCTCGCGGAACCGTGTCGGCGACGACGCCCACGCGTCGAGGACCGCCGTGCGCAGCCCTGTCGTACCGAACGGATCGGAGGAGGCGATCAGGAGCTCGCGGGTTCCAGGTCCACGCCGTCGTCGTAGACCAGCGCGGAGACGTGCACCGGCGAGCCGATGTCGGCCACCACGTCGGAGTGTGCGCCGCACCCGAACCCGACGGCGACGACCTGCGCGTCGGCCGGGGAGTACTCGTTGGCGCAGACGCCGAACACGCCGCGCATCGACCCGGCCAGCGACATCAGGAACCCGCAGGTCCCGCACGTCGCGGGCGCGGCCTTCGCCAGGTCCGCGGACGGGCCGTACTCGCCGTCCTGCCAGCGCGCCGCGGCCTCGTCGCGGCCGGCGACGGACAGGACGCGCTCGCGGCCCAGCCCGACCTCGGTCGCGACCTCCTCGACGGCCGGGTCCTCGGACTCGGCGTAGCCGGGCACCAGGCGCGGGTCGTCGGCCGGGGCGGGCAGTAGGTCGCCGGGCTTGAGGTCACCGGGCTGCACGCGCTGGTCCCACGGCACCCAGGCCGGGGCCACGAGGGCCTGCGGGCCGGGCAGCAGCACGGCCTCGCTGACCGTCACCGGCTCCCCGTCGCCGACCCAGGCGAGCGTGACCGCCCAGCGCCAGCCGTGGTAGCCGGGCAGCTCGGCGGAGAAGAAGTGGGTCAGACCGCCGTCGGACTCGGCCTCGCAGCCGAGGTGCTCGCCGACGGTGCCGGCGGAGTCGTCGCCGACCTCCGCCGCGGCCTCCTCGACGGCGGCGGAGCGGGCCAGGTCCACGGCGTCGCGCAGCGCGGGCGGTGCGTCGGTGGGGGTGGGTGCGCTCACCCCCTGATTGTGCCACCCGGGCACGATGGCCAGGTGACGGGACGCAGGAGCTTCCTCGCCGCGGCGGCCGTGCTCGCCGTGGCCGCGGGCGTGGCGGGGTGCGGCACGACGGGAGACCCGGCCGTGACGGCGCCCGCCGCGCGGCCCGCGGTGCTCGGCGAGGTCCCGCACGACCGGACCGCGTTCACCCAGGGCCTCGAGCTCGACGGCGGCACGCTCTACGAGGGCACCGGCCTGGCCGGGCGTTCCCAGCTGCGCGAGCTGGACCCGGCGACGGGCACCCTGCGGCGCTCGGTGCCGGTCCCGAACGGGTACTTCGGCGAGGGCATCACCGTCTCCGGCGACCGGATCTGGCAGCTGACCTGGAAAGACGGCGTCGCCCTGGAGTGGGACCGGGCGTCGCTGCGGCTGCTGCGCGAGGTCCCGACGGACGGCGAGGGCTGGGGGCTCTGCGATCTCGGCGGCGGTCCCGGCGGCCGTCTCGTGCGCTCCGACGGCACGTCCACGCTGCGCTTCCACGACCCGGCGACGTTCGCGCAGACCGGCACCGTCGACGTCACCCTCGACGGCGACCCGGTCCCCGCCCTGAACGAGCTGGAGTGCGTCGACGGGCAGGTCTGGGCCAACGTCTGGCGCACCGACCGGATCGTCCGGATCGACCCGGGCACCGGCGAGGTCACCGCCGTCGTCGACGCGTCCGGCCTGCTCACCCCGGAGCGGAGCGCGGGTGTCGACGTGCTCAACGGCATCGCCCACCTGGGCGGGGACGAGTACCTGCTCACCGGGAAACTGTGGCCGGCCCTGTTCCGCGTGCGGCTCCCGTCCTGACACCTCTGCTTGCCACAATGGCGGGGTGGCACGCCCCGGTAACCCGTTCCGTCGCCGCGGGCGCCGCCCGCAGCGCGTGAGCAGTGGCGTGTCCACCGACCCGACGGTGTTCCTGCCCTCCGACGGCACCGGCCCGACGCCCGAGGACCCCACCGTCCGCATCCCGGCCGACACGATCCCCACACCGGACCCGCCGACCCGGAAGCTGCCGCGCAAGCTGACCGTCACCCGGGTCGCGGCGTTCCGCAGCCGCCAGCTGACCGGGCGCGCCGTTGACACGTTCCGGCGCGCCGCGACCGCCGACGGCGCCGACCGCTCCGGGCTCACCGCCCTGACCTACGCGACGATGACGACCTACGCGCTCGACGCCGCGGTCGCCGTCGCGCTGGCCAACACCCTGTTCTTCGCCGCCGCCACGGCCGAGTCGAAGACGAACGTCGCGCTCTACCTGGCCATCACCGTCGCACCGTTCGCGGTGATCGCGCCGGTGATCGGGCCGATGCTCGACAGACTGCAGCGCGGACGGCGGATCGCGATGGCCGTGTCCTGCGGCGGCCGGGCGGTGCTGGCCGTGGTGATGGCGCTCAACTACGACAACTGGATCCTCTACCCGGCCGCGCTCGGCGCGATGGTGCTGAGCAAGTCGTTCCTGGTGCTCAAGGCGGCCGTGACACCCCGGGTGCTGCCGTCGCGGATCACGCTGGCCACCACGAACTCGCGCCTGACGACGTTCGGCATGGTCGCCGGCGGCGTCGCCGGTGCCGTGGCGGCCGGGGTGTCACTGCCGTTCGGGTCCCCCGGAGCCCTCTACTGGACGGCGGCGCTCGGCGTCGTCGGCGCCGTGCTGTGCCTGCGGATCCCGCGGTGGGTGGAGTCGACGGCCGGTGAGGTCGCGGCGTCGCTGCGCTCGACCCGGCGCGGGCGGTCCCCGACCGGGCACAGCGTCCTGGTCGCGCTGTGGGGCACCAGCGCCGTCCGGATCCTGACCGGGTTCCTGACGCTGTTCGTCGCGTTCGTGGTGAAGTCCGCGGCCGAGGAGAACCCCGGGCAGGCGCCGTCGCAGCAGCTGTTCCTGATCGGCGTCGTCGGTGCCGCGGCCGGAGCCGGGCTGTTCCTCGGCAACGCGGTCGGGTCCCGGATCCGGTTCGGGCGCTCCGAGAGCGTCGTCCTGGGCTGCGTCGCCGCCGCGCTGGCCGCGGCCGTGCTCGCCGCCGCGCTGCCCGGGATCGTGACCGCCGCCGTCGCCGCGCTGATCGGGTCGACGGCGAGCGCGATGGCCAAGGTCTGCCTGGACGCGGTGATCCAGCGCGACCTGCCCGAGCACGCCCGGGCGTCGGCGTTCGGGCGCTCGGAGACGGTGCTGCAGCTGGCCTGGGTGCTCGGCGGCGCGCTCGGCGTCCTGCTCCCGCACAGCACGTACTGGATCGGGTTCGCCGTGGTCGCGGGCGTGATCGCGGTGGTCGGGCTCCAGGCCGCGATGATCAACCGTGGGGCGACGCTGGTGCCCGGGCTCGGGATCCGCGCGGCGTCCTAGATCGGCTCCGTAGGCTGGCCGGGTGCGCGTGAACCGACCCACCCTCGCCGGACTCGCCGCCGCCGCGGCGCTGGTGCTCGCCGGGTGCGGCACCTCCGCCCCGCCGACCGTCACGTTCGACATCGGCGGGAACACCCTCACCGCCGCACCCACCCAGTACTGCGACAACCAGCTGCAGAACTGCGCCGACGACGCCAACGCCCGGCTCACCGCGCCCGTCGAACCCGGCACCCCGGTGACGATCACGGTGCCGGAGGAGGTCTCCAGCGCGCCGTGGCAGGTCGCGTTCGCCTACCTGGGCCCGGACGGGAGGACGCGCACCGACGGCCGCAGCCCGATCGCGACGCCCGGGCAGCGCACCGAGTACACGCTGACGCTGCCCGACCCCCGCGACCGTCTGGTGACCGCGCAGGTCCAGCTGTTCGGCCCGGCACCGGTGGCCGACCCGGCCAGTGGCCAGATCACGTTCCCGGTCCGCGCGACGTGGGTGCTCGTCGCTCCGTGAGCGACGGTCAGCCGTCGAGGTCCCGGGCGACGGCGCGGACCACCTCGGCGGCCAGCTTGGCCGTCTTGCGGTCGGGGTAGCGGCCGTGGCGCAGCGTCGGCTGCACCCGCCCCTCCAGCAGCTTGATCATGTCCTCGACCAGGCCGTGCAGCTCCTCGGCGGGACGACGGGTGTTCTCCACCGCGGACGCCTGCTTCTCGACCACGCGCACGGACAGCGCCTGCGGGCCGCGACGGCCCTCGGCCATGCCGAACTCGACGCGCTGGCCGGACTTGAGCGCCTCCACCCCCGACGGCAGTGCCGCCTTGCGGACGTAGACGTCCTCGCCGTCGTCCTGGGAGAGGAAGCCGAAGCCCTTCTCCGCGTCGTACCACTTGACCCTGCCGGTGGGCACCGTGCTCCTCGATTCCTGCGCTACTGCACGACAAACGCGCCCGGATGCCCGAGGACGACCGGACGCGCTCACCACAGCCTAGCTCCGCATCACCCGATCGCGCACCGTCTTCCGGTGCCCGATCGGCCCGGGTGATCAGGCGGTCCGCACGCCCGCCGCGTCGCCGAGGCCCAGCGTCTCGACCGAGGACGCCCGCATCTCGACCTTGCGGACCTTGCCGGTGACCGTCATCGGGAACTCGTCGACGACCATCACGTAGCGCGGGATCTTGTAGTGCGCGAGCTTGCCGGTGGCGAACTCGCGCACCGCGGCGGCGTCGAGCGGGGTGGTGCCCTCGCGCTGGGTGATCCAGGCGCACAGCTCCTCGCCGTACTTCACGTCCGGGACCCCGATGACCTGGGCGTCGAGGATGTCCGGGTGGGTGTAGAGGAACTCCTCGATCTCGCGCGGGTACACGTTCTCGCCGCCCCGGATGACCATGTCCTTGATCCGGCCGGTGATGTTGACGTAGCCGTCGTCGTCCATCACCGCGATGTCGCCGGTGTGCATCCAGCGCGCACGGTCGAGGACCTCGTCGGTCTTCTCCTGCTGGTTCCAGTAGCCGAGCATCACCGAGTAGCCGCGGGTGCAGAGCTCACCCGGGGTGTTGCGGGGCAGCGTGGCCCCGGTCTCGGGGTCGACGACCTTCACCTCGAGGTGCGGCAGCACCCGCCCGACGGTGGACACGCGCAGCTCGAGCGAGTCGTCGCGGCGGGTCTGGGTGGAGACCGGGGAGGTCTCGGTCATGCCGTAGGCGATCGTCACCTCGGTCATGCCCATCCGGTCGACGACCTGCTTCATGACCTCCACCGGGCACGGCGAGCCGGCCATGATCCCGGTGCGCAGGGAGGACAGGTCGTAGGACCCGAACTCCGGGTCGTTGAGCTCGGCGATGAACATCGTCGGGACGCCGTAGAGCGAGGTGCACCGCTCCTGCGCGACGGCGTGCAGCGT
The DNA here is from genome assembly GCF_004217185.1 of Pseudonocardia sediminis. Classification (NCBI taxonomy): domain Bacteria; kingdom Bacillati; phylum Actinomycetota; class Actinomycetes; order Pseudonocardiales; family Pseudonocardiaceae; genus Pseudonocardia; species Pseudonocardia sediminis. The sequence continues at coordinate 5,804,977 of NZ_SHKL01000001.1, forward strand.
CGCCTTCGGGTCGAAGCCCTGCGCCGGGATGACCATCGTCGCGCCGTTGGTGGTGCAGCCCAGGTTGCCCATCACCATGCCGAAGCAGTGGTAGAAGGGCACCGGGATGCACACGCGGTCGTCCGGGCCGTAGCCGAGGATCCGCCCCAGCGAGTGACCGTTGTTGAGGATGTTGTGGTGCGACAGCGTCGCGCCCTTCGGGAACCCGGTGGTGCCCGAGGTGTACTGGATGTTGATCGGGTCGTCGGTCGAGAGCCCGGCCTGGGTCTCGGCGAGCCGGACCCGGTCCCCGGCGTCGCCGCCGGCCGCGACCTCGTCCCACTCCGGCGAGCCGATGATCACGACCTTGCGCAGGTCGGGGCAGTTCGGGCGGACCTGCTCGATCATCCCGGCGTAGTCGGAGGTCTTGAACTCCCGCGCCGCGACCAGCACCGAGATCCCCGCCTGGTTCAGCACGAACTCCAGCTCGTGCGTCCGGTAGGAGGGGTTGATGTTGACGAGGACGACGCCGATCTTCGCCGTCGCGTACTGGACCAGCGTCCACTCGGCCATGTTCGGCGCCCAGATGCCCAGGCGGTCCCCGACCTGCAGGCCCGCCTGCAGCAGCCCGCACGCGACCTTGTCGACGTCCTCGCGCAGCTGCACGTAGGTCCACCGGCGCCCGGTCGAGACCTCCACGAGCGCGTCGACGTCGGGGTACGCCGCGGCGGTGCGGTCGAAGTTGTCGCCGATGGTGTCGCCGAGCAGCGGGGTGTCCGAGACGCCGGAGGCGTAGGAGGGCACGAGTGGGGTTCCGGTGGTCACGCGCACATCCTGTCCCGACCGGTCCCCCGATGCCAACAACCGGCGCGGAACCCAGTGGAACCCTGCCGATACGCTGGATCGATGCACGATCCCCGCGTCCTGCTCGACCCCGCCGCCGACGCCGTACGCAAGCTCTCACGCCGCGGCTTCACCCTCGATCTCGCGTACCTGGAGAAGGTCTTCTCCGGTCGCAACGCCGCCATCCAGCGCGGCGACGAGGCGCGCGCGGAGTCCAAGCGGCTCTCGACCGCGGTGAAGGGCGCGACGCCGGAGGAGCGTCCGGCCCTGGTCCAGGCGTCGCGGGACCTGAAGACGACGGTCTCGGAGGCCGACGAGGAGCAGAAGCGTCTCGACGCCGAGCTCACCGAGTTCCTCCTCGGCATCCCGAACCTGCCCGCCGACGAGCTGCCCGACGGCGCCAGCGACGCCGACGCCGAGCTGGTCCGCACCTGGGGCGAGCCGCTGCCCGCCGAGGGCGCGCGCGACCACGTCGAGCTGGGCGAGAGCCTCGGGATCCTGGACCTGGCGCGGGCCACGAAGCTCGCCGGACCGCGCTTTGCCGTGCTGTGCGGCAAGGGTCCGGCGCTGGAGCGGGCGCTCGCGCGCTACTTCCTCGACGTCGCCACCGGGCGTCACGGCTACACCGAGTTCTCGGTCCCGACGCTGGTCAACCGCGAGACGATGACCGGCACCGGGCAGCTGCCGAAGTTCGAGCAGGACCTGTTCCGCACCGGCGTCGCCGACCGGGACCTGTTCCTGATCCCGACCGCCGAGGTCCCGCTGACGAACCTGCACGCGCGCGAGACCCTCGTCGCCGAGGACCTCCCACTGGCCTACACCGCGCACACGCCGTGCTTCCGTTCGGAGGCCGGCAGCTACGGCCGCGACACCAAGGGCCTGATCCGGCTGCACGAGTTCTCGAAGGTCGAGCTCGTCCGGATCGTGCGCCCGGAGGACTCGCGGACGGAGCTGGAGCTGCTGCTCTCCCACGCCGAGACGGTCATGCAGGAGCTGGGCCTGGCCTACCGCGTGGTGAAGCTGGCGGCCGGCGACATCGGCTTCTCCGCCGAGATGACCTACGACATCGAGGTGTGGCTGCCCGGGCAGGGCGCGTACCGGGAGATCGCGTCGGCGTCGGACTTCGGGTCGTTCCAGGCCCGGCGCGCGTCGATCCGGACGAAGGCCAAGGACGGCACCCGCGGCTTCGCGGCGACGCTGAACAGCTCCGGCCTGCCGATCGGCCGGACGCTCGTCGCGCTGCTCGAGCAGGGCCAGCAGCCCGACGGCAGCGTGACGATCCCGCCGGTGCTCGTCCCCTACTGCGGCTTCGACCGGTTGGTACCGGCCTGAATCTTCCTCACCCCGGCCTTCGCCCCCTTCTTCGCACCGTCCGCGGCGCGGCGCAGCGGGCGGGGTGAGGGCTCGGGCCACGGCCCGACCGGCACCAGCACGCGTTCGGCCGGGGCGAACCCCGCCGGGTAGCCCGGCCTGCGCCAGCTCCCGGCCGGCGAGTCCGGGGGCAGCCAGTGCGGGTGCCAGATCCCGATCGCCAGGTCGATGTCCTCCAGCGCGGGGCGCAGCTCGTCGGTCAGCGGGGTGCGCAGGTGCTCCGCCCACAGCCGGACCCGAAGCTCACGGACGTGGTCGCCGGTCGTGACCATGACCGTCGACAGCTCGGAGTCGGTGCCGCGCATCGACCGGCTGAAGAAGTTCGCCGACCCGACGCCGGCGAACACGTCGTCGACGAGCATCAGCTTGGTGTGCACCGTGAGGTCCTCGATCCGGTGCATCATCACGTTGCCCCGGTCGGCCGGGTCGAGCTGGTCGATCACGCCGCGCTGGATGTCGCCGGTGACGCGGCGGCGGAACTTGTTGACGCCGCCGTCGGCCGGGTCCTTGCGCCCGGAGCAGACGAGGACGACCTTCACCCCGCGCGCCGCGGCGTCGCGCAGCAGGCCGTAGAGCCGGAACGCCCGGCGCCCGCCCGGCGCCTCGTAGAAGTACTGGTCCTCGAGGTAGATGTAGTGCTGCGCGCCGCGGATCGCGGCCGCGAGCGCGTGGAAGACCTCACGCACGCCGTGCTTGGGCATCACCGTCCAGTGCCGCCGGTACAGGGCGAACCACTGGTCGATCTTCCAGGGCCGGAACGAGCGCAGCACCTGCACCGAGGTCCCCGGGGACGGGTACGCCGGGACGTCCGGCGCGGGCGGCAGGTCATGCAGGTAGGGCTCCGGGTTCATCTGTTCCCAGCGCGCCGGCGGGAACCACACGTCGCGCGAGGGCAGCGACGCGGCCTCCAGCCACCGTCCGCGGTAGACCTCCCACACCCGGGCCGCGGCCGGACCGCGCAGCCGCACCGCGCCGTCGTGCCAACCCCAGCGCTCCTCGCCGATCGAGAGGCGGTCGTGCGGCTCGGCGTCGTAGCGGTTCGCCGACAGGTCCAGCCCGCCGACGAACGCGGTCAGCTCGCCACCGACGTGCAGCACCACCATCTTCTGGTGGTGGCACCCGATCCCGGCGCCGGACCAGTCCAGCAGCACCCGCCCGCGCAACGACGCGTGCTCCCGGAACGCGAGCGCGGCGAACACGTTCGCCCGGAACGGCCCGATCTTGACTCCCGGCACGGACCCGCTGAACACCGCCGCGGTGAGGAGGATCCGCACGTCCACCCCCGCCGACGCCTTCTCGGCGAGCAGGTCGGTCAACGGCCGGTAGCCCTCGTCCCCGGGAGCACGGCCGGTGAGGTCCATGTCGGACTCGATCTGCAGGCCGGTCGCGAAGAAGCTGTCCCCGGGCCCGGCGCGGTCGAGCAGCGCGGACACCTGTGCGAAGTAGTCGATCCCGTCGATCACGGGGACCCACTCGGTGTCCTCGGTGAAGGTGGGGCTCTGCGCGGTCCCCGGCACGAGATACCGGCGGGTCAGCTCGTCCAAGGTCGTTCCGGGCACGCGCAGACGCTATCCCCGGCATCCTCCGGAACGCCTCCCGGACCACGAACGGGGGCGGTTCAGCTGAACCGCCCGGCCGCCACCCCGCCTCGGCGACCGGCCGGAACTGTCGGTCCCTGCCGATAACATCGAACGCATGTTCGCATCGACGTCGGATCTCGGCGCCCTCCCCGACGACCGGGTGGAGGCCGAGCTCGTCACGCTCGCCGGCCACCTCGCCGCCGGGACCTGCCGCTTCCTGCAGCTCCTCGCCGAGTTCGACACCCGGCAGTCCTGGGCCGGCGCCGGGGTGCGCTCGTGCGCCCACTGGCTCGGCTGGCGCGTCGGCCTCAACCACCGCACGGCGCGCGACCACCTCCGCGTCGCCCACGCCCTCGCCGATCTACCGGCCACCACCGAGGCGTTCGCCGCCGGCCGGATCTCCTACTCCAAGGTCCGCGCCCTGACCCGCATCGCGACGCCCGAGACCGAGCACCACCTGCTGGTCGTCGCCCTGCACGGCACCACCGCGCACCTCGAGAGCATGGTTCGCGCGACCCGAGCGGTGATCGATCCCCGCACCCCGCACACCCGCCGCGGCCTGCACCACGACAGCAACGAGGACGGCTCGATCACGATCCGCCTGCGCCTACCGGCCGAGCGCGCACACGAGATCCTCACCGCCGTCGACGCCGCCCTCGACGACCAGCCCGGCGGTTCAGCTGAACCGCTGAACCCCGGCCCACCCGGCCACGAACCACCCCGGGGCGTCGCCGCCGAGCCTCTCACCGCCCGCCGAGCCGACGCCTTACACGGCCTCCTGACCGGCGCCACGACCACCGACACCACCCTGGTCGTGCACCTGCGCACCGATCTCGACGACGCACCCGCGACCACGGGCGACACCACGTCCGACGCCGAGCACACCGTCCGGATCCCCCGCCAGCGCTGTGACGATGATCGCGCGGCCGCCCACCCGGAGGAAGACGAGCCGGACCCGGCCGGCAGCACAGTCCGCACACCCCGTCCCCACGCCTGGATCGAGAACGGACCTCCCGTCGCACCCACCGTCGCCGCACGCCTGACCTGCACCGCAGCCGTGCAGGCCATCCTCGTCGACCGCCGCGGCAACCCGCTGTACCTCGGCCGACGCCGACGCACCGTCTCCCCCGCACAGCTCAGGGCCCTGCGGGTCCGCGACCGCGACCGGTGCGTCGCCCCCGGCTGCGAGGCCACCCGTCACCTGCAGGCCCATCACGTCCTGTGGTGGCGCTTCGGAGGGCCGACCGACCTCGACAACCTCGCGCTGGTCTGCGGTCACCACCACACGCTCATCCACGACCGCGACTACCGGCTCATCCCGGACGGCGACGGCGGCTTCGCCTTCACCCGCCCCGACGGGACCACCGTTCCGGTCACCGGAGACCCGACCGAGGGCGACGCCACCGCGCTGACCGGCCACGACCACCCGATCGACGACCGGACCCTCACCCCCGACTGGGGCGGCGAGCCGCTCGACATCGATCTCGCGCTCGCCTCCCTGCTCCCGGACCTCGTGGCCTCCGCCGCGTGATCGGCCGGCCCTAAGCTGACCGGCATGGCACCGCGCCCCTGGTCACACGGCCATGTCGTGGCGATCGTCGAGGCCGTCTGCGCGGTGGTCGCGGCCGGCTATCTCGTCGTGATCGGGGTGTCGGCCGAGGTGGAGGGCACCGCCGGGCGCTCGGCGTTCGACCGGGGCCTCCCGTTCCTGGCCGCCCTGGTCGTCCTGGCGCTCCTGGGCCGATGGGCGGTCCGCAGCTGGCGTACCGCGGAGCGCGAGCGGGCCCACCACCAGCCGGGCCACCGTGAGCCGGGCCGCGTGGAGCTGCCGGGGACGGGCGCCGCCGGGCAGGCCGGAGCCGAGCCGAGCGGAGACGGATCGATTCACGACAGCCCGAGGGACGAGCAGCCGGAGGTGCGGCCGACTCTGTCCGGACCCGGCCGGGATGCAGTGGCGAAAGTCGTGTCGGTCCTGGCCGACGCGGAGATCTTCCGGCCGCAGGTGCCGGATCCGCGTCTCCTGGAGCAAGCCGTCGCCGACCACGGCGAGCCGGTGACCGTCCAGGCGGTGCTGGCCGCGTTGCACGAGGCCGACTACTGGAACCCGGGGTTCCGGTTCGACGACCACACCGCGGCTCTCGCGTTCCACGACTCGCACGTCGAGCAGGACCCCGGCTCGTTGCGTCACCAGATCGACGACCTGGCCCGGCTGACCGCCGGCGAGGTCGCGATCGTCGCCGGGGACATCGACGTCGAATGGGTGGACGGGGTGCGGGCGGCCCGGACCCGGGTGACGCTGACGGTCGGCGGAGAGCGGCTGGCGCTCGACTACCTCGGGACGGCCAAACAGCTCAGCACCGTGATCCCGGTGGCGGTGGCCCGGACCCTGCGCGGGCTCCCGGACGGGAAGAGGCCGACGCGCCGCCTGGCCTGGCTCTGGAGCGACCAGGGAGTCTGGATCACGGTCCTGCCCGCCGGTGTCGATCTCGCGCGGCTCGACGCCGATCTCGGGGACCTCCTCGAGGCCGGCGTCGGGTGGGAGTGGGTCGACGAGCAGCAGCCGATGGCCGCGGGCGAGGAGTAGCCCGCGGGAGGGGTCACAACCCGCCGGTGTTGAGCAGCTTGTCGGCGGTGCCGTCCACCGAACCGCCCTTGATCACGCCGGGTACGGCGTTGTCGGTGATCCAGCTGCGGATCGTCGCGGCCGGGGCGTCGCCCTTGGCCTGCTTGTACAGCGCGGCGACACCGGCCGCGAACGGGGCCGCCATCGAGGTGCCGCTGTAGGACGCGACGCCACCGCCCGGGACCGTCGAGACGATCCGGCTGCCCGGCGCGTAGAGCGAGACGCACGGGCCGGTCGAGGAGTTCGTGGCGCGCTGGTCGTCGATCTGGGAGTTCGCGACCACCAGGACGTCCTTCGACGCCCGCGGCAGGGCGGTGCAGTCGTTGCCGCCGGTATTGCCGGCCGAGGACGCGGCGAAGACCCCGGAGTCGACCATCCGCTTGAGCGCGGCCTGCAGGGTCGGCGACCCGGCGTAGCTCCAGGACATGACGGCCACCGACGGGCCCTTCTTGTTCTTGACCACCCAGTCGATGCCCGCGATCAGCGACGACAGGGTCCCGGTGCCGTTGCAGTCGAGCACCTTCACACCGTGGACGCGGGCCCCCTTGGCGACGCCGTAGGTGGTCGAGGCCGCGATCCCGGCGACGACGGTGCCGTGCCCGTCGCAGTCCTCGTTCTGCGTGTCGATCGTGTTCGTGTCCAGCGAGGCGCGGCCGCCGAAGTCGGGGTGGCTCGCGTCGACGCCGGTGTCGAGGACGTAGACGTCGACCCCGGCACCGGTGGCCGTCGTCGTGTACTTCCCGTCGAGCGGCAAATTCCGCTGGTCGATGCGGTCCAGGCCCCAGTTCACCGGCTTCGCCTGCGTGCCCTCGGCCTCCGGGGCGTCCTGGTGGGTCGCGCCGCGCGGCTCCAACGGGGTGATCTCGCGGTCCTCCTCGACGCCGAGGACGCCCGGCTCGGCCCGCATCCGGGCGGCCTGCACGCGGTCGAGCTTCGCGGCGAAACCGTGCACCGCCTCGTCGAACGTGCTCGTCGGCGTCACCCCGACCGACGCGGCCACCTTCTCGGTCTGCTCCGCCGACCCGGTCTGGACGATGTAGCCGGACGCGGTGGCCGCCGAGGGCGCAGCGGACGCGGCGGGCACACAGAGTGCACCGGCCACGGCACTGATCGTCACCAGCAGGACGACACGGAGGAGCATGCGGATCACGAAAAGTGACGCTAGGCGTCTGTGACACGAGGTGCCAGAGACACGATGGTGCTCCGGGTGACACGTGTGACCCATGGGGTGACGCTCAGGAATGTGTCCCGTGCACCGCGACCTCCGCGGCCTTCACGGCGAACCACACGTCGTCGCCGGGGTCGACACCCATCTCGGCGACCGCGGCGGGGGTGACGTCGGCGGCGAGACCGTCCACCCAGGCGGGTGCCCCGTCCGGGGCGGAGGCGCGCAGACGGACGGTGTCGCCACGCGGCTCGAGGGCGGCCAGGCGCACCCGGAACACGTTGCGGGGGCTGCCCGTCGGCCGTTCGGTGTGCACGGCGACGGCCGAGGGCGGGAACACCGCCACCGCGGGTTCACCGTCGGTGACCTCCACCGAGGCGCCGTGGATCTCGATCCCGTCGGCGGTGCGCAGGGCACCGGACGCGGCGATCCCGGGGATCAGGTCGAGCCCGGCGATCCGTGCCGAGAACGAGCTGCGCGGACGGGCCAGCACGTCGCGGGTGGCGCCCTGCTCGGCGATCCGGCCGCCGGAGAGCACGACGACCCGGTCGGCGAGCACGAGGGCGTCGAGGGCGTCGTGGGTGACGAGCAGCGCGGTCTGCTTGCCGTCGCGGATCACCCGGCGCAGCAGCGTGCGCATGGCCGGGGTGGCGTCGACGTCGAGGGCGGCGAGGGGCTCGTCGAGCAGCAGCAGGCCGGGTTGCGGGGCCAGCGCGCGGGCGAGTGCCACCCGTTGCTGCTGACCACCCGAGAGCTGCGACGGGCGGCGGTCGGCGAGCTCACCGACGCCGACCTGGCCGAGCAGGTCCCGCGCGCGTTCGTCGGCCTCGGCCTTCGGGACGCCCTGCGCGCGCGGGCCGAACGCCACGTTGGCCGCCGCGGACAGGTGCGGGAACAGCAGCGCCTGCTGCGCGAGCAACCCGACGCCGCGGCGGTGCACCGGCACGAACTCGCCGGCGTCGACGTCGACGAGGGTGCGGTCGCCGACCCGCAGGTGCCCGGAGTCCGGGCGCAGCAGCCCGGACAGGATGCCGAGCAACGTGGACTTGCCGGCCCCGTTCGGGCCGAGCACCGCCAGCACCTCGCCGGGTGCGACGTCGAGGGAGACCTCGAGCGAGAACCCCGCCCGGTGCAGCGACGCCTGCAGCGACAGACCGACCGACTCGCTCATCCCCGACCGTCCATCCCGCGCGGACGCCCGACCACGATCACGACCAGCGACACCACGACCAGCAGCAACGACAGCGCGACGGCGCCGGACTCGTCCGACTCGCGCTGCAGGTAGACCAGCAACGGCAGCGTTCGGGTGGTGCCCTCCAGGCTTCCGGCGAAGGAGATGGTCGCGCCGAACTCGCCCATGCAGCGGGCGAACGCGAGCACCAGACCGGACGCGAGCCCGGGCAGCACCAGCGGCACCGTCACCCGCCGGAACGCCAGCGCGGGTGACGCGCCGAGCGTGGCCGCGACCGCCTCGTAGCGCTCACCGGCGGTGCGCAGCGCCCCCTCCAGCGACACGACGAGGAACGGCATCGCGACGAACGTCTGCGCCAGGATCACCGCCGCCGTGGTGAACGGGACGGTGATCCCGAACGCGAGGTCGAGACCCCGGCCGACGAGACCGGTCCGCCCGAGCAGGAACAGCAGCGCCAGACCCCCGACGACCGGGGGCAGCACCAGCGGCAGCAGCACGATCGACCGGATCGAGCCGAGCAGCCGCGGCCGTCGCTCCAGCCGTCCGCGGGCCAGGATCACGGCCAGCGGACCGCCGAAGAGCAGGCACAGCACGGTCGAGACACCGGCCGTGATCAACGACAGCCGCAGCGCGTCCAGGGCGGCGTCGCTGAGCAGCAGCGACGGCATCTCCGCCCAGTCGGCGCGCAGCAGCAGTCCGAAGACCGGCAGTGCGATCAGTGCGAAACCGATCGAGGCGGGGATCCACATCCACCAAGGGAGGCCGACCCCCGCCTCGTGCCGGGTCTTGGCAGGTGCCGTCACGAACGACCCGTCACGGTGCTCCGAACCCGGCGGCCTTGAGCGTCTGCTGGCCGGTCGGGCCGGTGACGGCCTGGACCCACTTGGTCGCGAGCTCGGCGTTCTGCGAGCTCTTGAGCGCGACGATCGGGTAGTTGTTCACGGCCTTCGACGACTCCGGGAAGCTCACGCCCTGCACGGTGCCCTTGGCGGCCGTCACGTCGGTGACGTAGACGAGTCCGGCGTCGGCGTTGCCGCTGGTTACCTTGGACAGGACCGACTTGACGTCCTGCTCCTCGCTGACCGGCTCGATGTCGACGCCCGCGGCCTGCTCGACCTTCTGCGCGGCCGAGCCGCACGGCACCTGCGGGGCGCAGACGACGACCTTGTTGGCGGGGTTCGCCAGGTCGGACAGGCCCTTGATGCCCTTGGGGTCGTTCGGCGCGACGGCGATCTGCAGCGTGTTGGTGGCGAACCTGGCCGGCTCGCCCTGGTTCAGGCCCGGCTGGGTCACCTTGGCCATGTTCTTGTCGTCGGCCGAGGCGAACACGTCGGCGGGGGCACCGTTCGCGATCTGGGTGGCCAGGTCCGAGGAGCCGGCGAACGTCAGCTTGACGTCGGTGCCCGGGTTCTCCTGCTCGAACTGCTTCTCGATCGTGGTGAACGTGTCCTTCAACGATGCCGCGGCGAAGACGTTGAGCGTCTGCGGCGCGGCGGCGCCGGAGGAGGCACCGCCCTGGGCGCTCGAGTCACCGCCGCCACCACATCCGGCCAGCACCATCAGCGCTGCGGCGGCGACCGCCACGGAGCCGGTTGCCTTGCCCATCCTTCGGCGACGCTGCGTCACAGATGACCTCCTGGGGTCTCGACCACGACGTTCGTGGACTTGATCACTGCCACCGCGAGCGAGCCGGGCTCCAGACCCAGCTCGCGCACGGCCTCGCTGCTCATCAGCGACACCACGCGGTGTGGCCCGCACTGCATCTCCACCTGCGCCATCACCGTGTCGGCGACGACGGAGGTCACGAGGCCGACCATCCGGTTCCGGGCCGAGCGCTGCACCACCGACGGGTCCGCCGGGACGCTGGCGTGGTCGCGGGCGAACCCGGCGAGCGCGGCTCCGTCGATGACCTTGCGGTTCGACGTGTCGTTCTGCACGGGGAGCGCCCCGGCGTCGACCCACCTGCGGACGGTGTCGTCGCTGACACCGAGCAGCCGGGCGGCCTCGGAGATCCTGAAGTGCGGCACGGGCGGGATACTATGATCGCCGGTGCGGTAGCGCCATGCCGTGAATGTCGCAGATCGGTTTCGGCCGCTCGGATCACGTCCCGCCCCGTCCGGCCCGTGATGTGGTCGAATCAGGTCGTGGACTTCGCACCCAGTGCCGTGGCGGCCGACTACACCGATCGCATGCGCGCCTTCCTCGACGAGAAGATCCTTCCGGCCGAGGCCGTCTACGACGCGTGGCGGGCCGAGCGGCGGGGCACCCCACAGGAGTGGGACCACCCCCCGGTCGTCGAGGAGCTCAAGGCGGAGGCCCGCGAGCGCAAGCTGTGGAACCTGTTCCTGCCCGACATCTCGGGGCTGTCGAACCTGGAGTACGCAGCGGTCGCCGAGGTCTCCGGCTGGTCGCCGGTGATCGCGCCCGAGGTGATCAACTGCCAGGCCCCGGACACCGGGAACATGGAGACGCTGCACCTGTTCGGCAACGCCGAGCAGAAGGAGCAGTGGCTGGAGCCGCTGCTGGCCGGTGAGATCCGGTCGGCGTTCGCGATGACCGAGCCGGACGTCGCCTCCTCGGACGCGACCAACATCCAGACCCGGATCCGCCGCGACGGCGACGACTACGTGATCGACGGCCGCAAGTGGTGGATCTCCGGCGCCGCCGACGCGCGCTGCCAGATCTTCATCGTGATGGGCAAGACCACCGCCGACGACGACGACTCGGTGCCCGCCCACCGCCACCAGTCGATGATCCTCGTCCCCCGCGACACCCCCGGCCTGGAGATCACCCGGCACCTGCCGACGTTCGGCTACCAGGACCAGCACGGTCACTCCGAGCTCTCGCTGACCGGCGTGCGCGTACCGGCGACGAACCTGCTCGGCGAGGAGGGCAGCGGCTTCGCGATCGCCCAGGCCCGCCTCGGCCCGGGCCGGATCCACCACTGCATGCGCCTGATCGGGATGGCCGAGCGCGCGCTGTCGCTGATGGTCGCCCGCGCCCAGGAGCGGGTCGCGTTCGGCAAGCCGCTGGCCGAGCAGGGTGTGGTCCGCGACCAGATCGCGCTGTGCCGGATGGAGATCGAGCAGGCCCGCCTGCTCACGCTCAAGACCGCCTGGCTGATCGACAACCACGGGGCCAAGGGCGCCGCCACGGAGATCGCCGCGATCAAGGTCGTGGTGCCGCGGATGGCCTGCACGGTGATCGACCGCGCCATGCAGGTGCACGGCGGCGCGGCGATGAGCGACGACACCCCGCTGGCCTACTTCTACGCCTGGGCCCGCGCGCTGCGTTTCGCCGACGGCCCGGACGAGGTCCACATCCGGACCGTCGCCCGCCAGGAGTTCAAGCGCTAGTGGTCACCCTGTACCTATCCTTTGGACTAGGTACAGGGTGACCACTCCCGCGTCTGCGGACGAGGTGGATCACCCGGTCCGCAGACGCGGTAACACGCTCTGAGCTGGGAATATCCCCCCTGGGCGTGGCGGCGGGGACACGGTTAGCGTGGGGGCATGACCGCGACCGAACTCGGCCTCCCCGCCCTGCGCGGCGGCCCGACCAGGGACCCGGCCCGGCCCGACGACCCCCGGCTCGTCGACACGTTCGGGCGGGTCGCGACGGATCTGCGGATCTCGCTGACCGACCGCTGCAACCTGCGCTGCACCTACTGCATGCCGGCCGAGGGTCTGGACTGGATGCCCCGCGACGAGCAGCTCACCGACGACGAGCTGATCCGCCTGATCGGCGTCGCGGTGTCACAGCTGGGCATCGAGGAGCTGCGCTTCACCGGTGGCGAGCCGCTGCTGCGCAAGGGGCTCGAGCACGTCCTGGGCGCGTCGGCGGCGATGCTCCCGCGCCCGGACATCTCGCTGACCACCAACGGCATCGGGCTCGCCCGCCGCGCCGAGGCGCTCGCCGCGGCCGGGGTGAACCGGCTCAACGTCTCGCTGGACACGCTGCGCCAGGACCGCTTCGCCTCCATCACCCGTCGCGACCGGCTCTCCGACGTCCTCGACGGCCTGGCCGCCGCCCGGGACGCGGGCCTGGCCCCGGTGAAGATCAACAGCGTGCTGCTGCGCGGCGTGAACGACGACGAGGCCGCCGACCTCCTGGCCTTCGCCGTCGAGAACGGCTACCAGCAGCGGTTCATCGAGCAGATGCCGCTCGACGCCCAGCACGGCTGGGAGCGCACGGAGATGGTGACGGCCGGCGAGATCCTGGAGCTGCTGGGCGAGCGCTTCACGCTGACCCCGGACTCCGAGGAGCGCGGCGGCGCCCCGGCCGAGCGTTGGCTCGTCGACGGCGGCCCGGCCGTCGTCGGCGTGATCGCCTCGGTCACCCGCCCGTTCTGCGGCGCCTGCGACCGCACCCGGCTCACCGCCGACGGGCAGGTCCGCTCGTGCCTGTTCGCCAACACCGAGACCGACCTGCGGGCGATGCTCCGCGGCGGCTCCTCGGACCGCGAGATCGCCGATGTGTGGCGCGACGCCATGTGGGCCAAGCTCGCCGGCCACGGCATCAACGACCCCAGCTTCCTGCAGCCGGACCGTCCGATGAGTGCGATCGGCGGCTGAGTCCGTGACGACCCTGGAGACAGTGATGAGCGCCCCCACCCTGACCACGATCGAGGTCCGCTACTTCGCCGCCGCGAAGGCCGCCGCAGGCCTGCCGCAGGAGAAGGTCGAGATCCCCGCCGACGCCACCGTGGCCGACGTGCTGGACGCCGTCCGCGCCCTGCACGGTGCCGAGCTGGCCCGGGTGCTCGAGCGCTGCAGCTTCCTGCTCGACGAGGTCGCCGTCCGTGACCGCGACCTGCGGGTCGGCGGGGCCACCGCCCTGGACGTCCTGCCCCCGTTCGCCGGGGGCTGAGCCTCACCCCGAGGTGTTCAGCACCGTCAGCGTCCCGCTGTTGAGGTTGGTGACGTAGGCCTGCTTGCCGTTCGGCAGCACCCCGACACTGGTGGGTGAGTCCTCGGTCGGGATCGTGGCCGTCACGGCGTAGCTCTCGGCGCTGATCACCGACACCGTGTTGTCCTTGAGGTTCGCCGTGTAGGCGAACCGTCCGTCCGGGGACCAGGCGATGGCCTGCGGGTTGGTCCCGACGGGCACGGTCGCGACCACCTCGTTCGTGTCCGTGTCGATCATCGACACGGACGCACTGTCGTAGTTCACGTTCGCCACCAGCGGCTTGGACGGGTTCACCGCCACGCTGTGCGGGCTCGTCCCCACCGGCACCTCGGCGAGCACCGAGTTGTCGGTCGTGTTCAGCACGGTGATCAGGTTCGACTCGTGGTTGGCGGCGTAGGCGCGGCTGCCGTCCGGGGAGAACGCGATCCAGTGCGGGTTCGGCGCCACCGCGATCTCCGCGGACACCCGGTCCGTCGCGGTGTCGATCACCGAGACCGTGCCCGAGTCGTGGTTGGGCACGTAGACCTTGCTGCCGTCGGGGGTGACGGCGAGGGCGTAGGGCCGGGTCCGGACCGGGATCGTCGCCACGACCGAGTTGTCCGAGGTGTCGAGCACGGCGACCGCGGCGATCGTCCGCTGCTCGTTGAAGATGCTGACGTAGACGCGGGACCCGTCCGGGGCGAACGCGAGGTACTGCGGCGGTCCGGCCGGGATGGGGATCGTGGCGGTCGTCCGGTTGATCGAGGTGTCGATGACGGTGACGAACCCGGCGGCGCGGTTGGCCACGTAGGCGAGCCGGCCGTTCGGCGACACCGCGACGAAGCCCGACGTCGGGCCGGCCGGCACCGCGGTGCCCAGGCTCGGGATCGGGACGGCCGCCGCGACCTCGTCGGGCGCGGGCGGCGCCCCGGTGGCGGGTGGCGCGGCCTGGCCGTTGCCGAGGACCAGCCCGTACCCGCCGGTCGCGAAGTAGACGACCCCGGCGAGCAGGGCGAGGACCGCGACCGCGGCCACGGTGAGCAACCGGCGCCGACCGCCACCACCGCCTCCGCCCGACGGGCTTCCCAGCGACGGCGGCGGGGTCCCGGACCCCACCGGACCGGGCCCCACCGGAGCGGGCTCTGTCCCCGTGGCGGGCTGTTCGGCCGGCGGCGCCGGCGTCTCGGCCCTCGGGGCCGGCATCGCCGCGGCGACGGGCGCGGGACTCGCAGCGGGGATCGTCGTCGCGGGGGCGGCGGCTGCCGGGGCACCGGGACGCGGCATCCCCGTCGACGGAGCGGCGGGAGCGGCGGCGGGCGAGCCGGCGCCGGGCGACCCGGGCCGCGGCATGCCGGTGGCCGGAGCGCCGGGCCGGGGCATGCCCGCCGGGGCACCGCCACCGCCGCCGGGACGCGGCATCCCGGCCGGCGGACCCGCCGGTGCGTAGCCGGCCGGAGCAGCGGCGGCGGGAGCCGGGTGAGTGGGGGCCGGGTGAGTGGGGGCGGCGTGAGTGGGGGCCGAGTGGGTGGGAGCAGGGCGGGGCGCGTCGGTCGAGGGAGGACGCAGTGCGGAGGCACCGGCGAGCGCCGCGGCCGGCACGGCCGCGGCCGCGACCGGAGCAGCAGCGACCGGGGCGGCGGTCTGCCTCTCCGGACGGCCCGCAGCCGCCGGTGCGGCCTGCCCCGGGTCCCGCGCCCCGTCCATCCGGGCCAGCTCGGCGGCGCCCAGCGCGACGGCGTACTTCGGGTGGGTGTCGACGACGATCGGACGGCCGAGCTCGGCCGAGATCATGCGGGCGACCAGCGGGATCCGTGACGACCCGCCGACGAGCAGCACCGCGCTGAGGTCGGACGGCTCGACCTGGGCCGAGCGCAGCGTGCGGGTGAGCGCGCCGATGGTGGACTCCACCTGGGCGCGGATCAGGTCCTCGAACTCGGCGGTGGTGAGCCGGACGTCGAAGTGCCGGTGCGGCAGGAACACCGGGATGGTGGTCTCGCTGTCGATCGACAGCGCCTCCTTGGCCAGGACGCAGTCCTGACGCAGACGGGCCATCGCGACCGAGGTCTGCAGGTCACCCATGTCCAGCTCGGCGAGCGCACCGCCGGCGTTGTAGTTGACGTGCGACAGGATCGCCTCGTCGAAGTCGACGCCGCCGAGCCGTTCGATGCCCTCCGGGCTCCCGAGGATCTCGATGCCGCCGGCGTGCTTGCGCAGGACGGTCGCGTCGAACGTGCCGCCGCCGAGGTCGTAGACGGCCACGACGTCGCCGTCGTCGAGGCGCCGCGACGCGGCGTAGTGCGCGGCGGCGGCCTCCGGTTCGGTGACCGTGCGCGGCGGGCCCGACGGACCGGAGCTCAGCCCGGCCAGGTGGGGCACCTCGTCGAACAGCTCCCGGCGGTACGGCCCCCAGTTCGCGGGGTGGGTCAGGACGACGCGCGAGGGCTGCTCGCCCTCGGTCTCCACGACCCGGTCGACGACGTCGCGCAGGACGGTCCCGAGCAGCGCGGTCACGGCGTAGGGCGAGCCGCCGAGGATCACCGGGGTGGGGTCGCCGAGGCGCCGCTTGAACTCGCGGCCGACCCGGTCGGGGCTGCTGACGGCGCGGCGGACGGCGGCGTCGCCGGTCACCATCGTCCCGTCCTCGCGGGCGTAGACGGCGGCCGGCGAGACGACGCTGCGGTCGCCGAGGGTGAACATCTCGACCTGCGTGTCGTGGGCGACGGCCGCCGCGACGAACGTCGTGCCGAGGTCCACCCCCAGGCTGTAGGACACGGCGAACCCCTCCCCGGACGGACGGTGTGTGGGCATGACGTCGTTGTGGATCGCCATCCGTTACCGTCGGCAACCCGGCGTGATCGACACAAGGGGGACAGCCCTACCCCGGTGTGGGGACTGCACTCTTACCCCCCGGCAGCCGGGGCGTCAGGCTCGTCCGATGACGCTCGAACCCCCGCGGTCCACCGTCGCGACGCCGCACGTCGTCGCGGACGACGCCCGCGTCGGGTGGCAGCAGTGGTCGCGACGCCGACGCCTGGAGCGGCGCCTGCACGACGGCGCCGCCCTGCGGATCTCGGCGCTGACCCTGCAGCTCGGGCTGTTCCGGCACCGGATCCCCGAGGGCGAGGCCGACCTGAACTCCTCGATCGACGACCTGCAGGAGGAGCTGGCCGGCGTGCTGCAGGAGCTGCGCGAGGTCGCCGGCGAGATCTACCCGGCGCTGCTCGACGAGGCCGGCCTCGGGCCGGCGCTGCGCGAGCAGGCCGGACGGCTCGACGCCGCGGTCATGATCACCGCCCCCGACGAGCGCTACGGACCGGCGGCGGAGGGCGCCGCGTACTTCGCGCTCGTCGCGTGCCTGGGTGCGCTGCCGGCCGGGGGCGACCCGGTGACCGTCTCCGCGCGACGGGCCGGTGACGCTCTCGTCGTCGTCGTCGACGGGGTGGACCCGGGCCACGCCGCACACTTTCGCGACGGGGCCGAGCCGCTGGGCGGCACCGTCGACGTCTCCCCCGGTCCGCGACCCGGCACCGGCACGATCACTGCGAGGTTCCCGTGCGGGTAGCACTGGCCGAGGACGGCGCCCTGTTCCGCGAGGGGCTGCTGATGCTGCTCAAGGCGGCCGGGCACGAGGTCGTCGGATGTACCGCGGGCGGCGACGAGCTGGTCGCCCTGCTGGCGCGGGAGACCGCCGACGTCGCGATCCTCGACATCCGGATGCCGCCGGAGCCGGACGGCGGCCTGGTCACCGCGGAGCGGCTGCGCGCGGCCCATCCCGAGATGGGGCTGCTGTTCCTGTCGCACTACGCCGAGTCGCACTACCTGATGCGCATCATGGAGATCGGGACCGACGCGATCGGCTACCGGCTCAAGGAGAAGGTCGGCAGTGTCGACGTGCTGACCGACACGCTCACGCGGATCCGCGAGGGGGAGATCGTCATCGAGCCGGTGCTGGCGAAACGGCTGGTGGAGCGGCCGCGCGGGGAGCGCAAGGACGCCGTCGCCGCGCTGACCGAACGCGAGCTCGACGTGCTGCGGCTGATGGCCGAGGGCCGGTCCAACAACGGGATCGCGGCCCAGCTCTTCGTCACGCCGAAGGCGGTGGAGAAGCACATCGCGAACATCTTCGGCAAGCTCGGCCTGTCCACCGACGCCTCCGAGCACCACCGTCGCGTCCTCGCCGTGCTGACGTACCTGCGGTCGCAGGACAGCACCGCCTGAGTTCGTACCGATTGACGATGCGGCTTCCGCACCGGTCGTCGCGGCCCTAGCGTGGCGCTGCTCGGGTCCCGGGGGCGGGTGATGGGGATGGACGCGACGATCGCGGCTCGGCTGCTGCGCCTGCTCGTCGTCGGCGCGGGCGTGGTGGCGGTGTTCGCCGTGCTCGTCGGGGTGCTCGCGCCGCTGCTGGGCCCGGAGCAGGCCGCGGCGCTGCTGCCGTTCGCGGTGGCCGCCGTCGTCACCGCGGGTCTCGGGGCGGGGCTGCCGCGGATCGACGGCTGGATCCGGCGCCACACCCACCACCGCACCGCCACGCCGTACTCGGCGCTCGCCGACGCGGCCGCCCGGATCCGCGCCGGCACGCTCGACGAGGCGCTCCCCGGCCTGGCGCAGGTGCTCGCCGAGGGCACCGGGGCGCGGCGCGCCGTGCTGTGGCTGGCGGTCTCCGACCGGCTGGTCAGCGCCGCGGTCCACCCGCCCGGCGACGACGGCGCGGAAACCGTGGAGAACCTCCCGGTGCTGCTCGCACGCGCCGACACCGACCACGTCGTGCCGGTCCTGGACGGCCCGGTCCTGCGCGCCGCGCTGGCCATCGGCAAGCCCGACGCCCCCGTCACGCCGGCCGACCGGGCGCTGATGCAGGACGTCGCGAACGGGGCCGGGTCGCTGCTGCGCGAGGTGCAGCGCGGGACCGAGCTCGAGGAGCGGGTCCGCCGGGCCGACGAGCTGGCGCAGGAGCTGCAGCGGTCGCGGCAACGCCTGAGCCGGGCCCGCGACGTCGAACGCCGACGCCTGGTCGGGGAGCTCTCGCACGCCACCGCCGACCGTCTGACGGCCCTGCGCGGCGAGTTCGAGCTCGCCGTGTCCGAGCTCGGCGACGGTGCCACCCCGCCCGGGCAGGTCCGCGCCACGCTGCGCCGGGCCCGGGCCGGGCTCGACGACCTGCTGGAACGGTTCCGGTCGATCGCCCGCGGCATCTACCCGGCGGTGCTGCGCGACCAGGGCCCGGCCGGAGCCCTCGACGAGCTGGTGGCCGACCTGCCCCGGGCCGTGCGGATCGACGCCGACCTGGGCCGGCGCCTGGACTGGGAGATCGAGTCGGGCATCTACTACCTGACCGCGTCCGCGCTGGCGCACCTCGCCGTCCGCCCGGAGGACCCGGCGCTGCAGGTGACCCTCGCGATCGGCGGCGGACGGTTCTCCGCTCGGATCACCGACACCGCGCCCGGCGCCGACGCCGACGACCTGCGGACGGCGCTCGCGATCGACGTCGAACGGCTGGCCGCGCTCGGCGGCGAGATGGAGCTCGCCCGCACCGGTGACGCGACGGTCCTGCTCGCGTGGCTCCCGGACCGTCTCGAACCGCTGGTCGACGGGTCCGCGCACGTCGAGGGGGCACGGTGACCCGGGGACGGACCGCCGCCTGGGTCGTCCTGCTCGTGGCCACCGCGGTGGTCTCGCTCGCCTGGCTCGGCGTCGGTCTCGTCGTGGCACTGGCCCGGTACGTCCCGGGCGCGCTGGAGTCGGTGCAGGCGTCCGCGGCCGCCGGGAGCGGGTGGGCCCGGGGCGTGGCGCAGGCGGCGCCGGGCAGTGAGCCGCTCGACCAGGCGGTGCTCGACTACGGCTGCAGCCTGCTGAACCTCGTCCTCGCCGCGGTCCTGCTGCGCACCGGCGGGCGCTCCTGGTCGATGCGCCTGCTGGTGGTCGCGATGATCGGGTCGGCCGGGGCGTTCAACCTGCAGGCGCACGCCGCGGCGGTCGCCGTGGAGATCGCGACCGGGTTCTCCGCCGGGCAACTGCACCAGGTGGTGCTGCACGCCCTCGCCTGCGCCGCCTACGTCCTGGCGCTGCTGGTGTTCCCGACGGCCACGCGGCCGACCGCATGGCAGAGCCGGGCCGGGTGGCAGGGCCCGGCCGGAGGGCTGGTGGTCGTGGCCGCGGCGGCGAGCCTGCTCGTCGTCGGGTTCGGCACGGCGGTGCTGCCGCACACGATCAGCTGCATCCTGTTCTTCGGGTTCGGCGTCCCGGTCGCGGGCCTGGTCGCGCTGCCGTCCCGGGTCCGCCGCGGCGCCACCGCCGAGCAGCGCACGCAGGCGCGGCTGCTGCTGTGCGCGCTGGCCGCGACGTTCGTGACGGCCGTCGTGCTCGCCGTCGTCACGCTCGTGCTCGCCGCCCTGGGCCAGCCGGGCCTGACGCTCTACGACCCGACGGCGCACACGGACGCGGCCGCCGGGTCGCCGACCGCCCTGATGTTCTGGTTCTCCCGGATCGCCTCGGTGGCGATCGCGGCCGCGGTGCTGGTGGCGGTCACCGGGGGCTCGCGGCTGTGGACGGCCGAGCGGGTGTTCAGCCGGGGCCTCGCCGCGACGCTCGTCGCCGCCGTCGCCGGAGGGTTGTTCGCGGTGGTGCGCGCGGCCATGGGCGACCCCGCCCCGGCGGGAGCGCTGTCGGTCGGGCTCTCCGCGCTGGCCGCGGTGCCGGTCGCGCTCGTCGCGCTGCCGCTCTACCTACGGGTGGAGAACCTCGTGGACCGCCTGCTCTACGGCGACCGGCCGACCCCCTACAGCGTGCTGGCCGGGGTCGCGGCCCTGTCCCGGACCACCGGCGGCGACGCGCCGGACCTGGCACGGGTGGCCGAGGCGGTCGGCCGCGGGCTCGGCGCGACGCTGTGCCGGCTGACGGTGCGCCGGCCCGGCCTGCGCGACCGCACCTACGCCTGGGCCTCCGACGGCGGGGGCGGGAGCGACGACCTGGTCACCGTCGCCGTCCGCCACGGCACCGACGAGCTCGGCGAGATCGCCGTCGACCGCGCCGCCGTCGCCGGGCTGAACGCGCAGCGACGGCACCTGCTCACCGACATCGCCGACAGCCTCGGCGTGGTGCTGCAGGCCAGCCGGTCGGGCATCGAGCTGGAACGCCAGCTGCGCGCGGCCGTCGCACACGGGGAGAAGATCGCCGTGGCCCGCCGCGAGACCGTCGCCGAGATGGACGGTGAGCGGCGCCGGATCGAGCGCGACCTGCACGACGGCGCCCAGCACCACCTCGTCACCCTCGGGCTGACGCTCGGCCTGGTCGAGCACCAGGTCGAGACCGGGCAGTTCGACGAGGCCCGGGAACGTCTCGACCACCTCCTGACCCAGATCGACGTCACCGAGGCGGTGCTGGCCGAGACCTCGACCGGGGTCTCCTCGGCGCTGCTGGCCGAGCAGGGGCTCGTCGCCGCCCTGACCGCGGCCCTGTCCGGAGCCGAGCCGCCGATCACGATCGACGACGACGGCGGTGTCGTCACCGCGCGCCGCTACCCCGCCGAGATCGGCGAGACCGCCTACTTCTGCTGCCTGGAGGCGGTGAACAACGCCCGCAAGCACGCACCCGGCGCTCCGGTGACGATCACCGTCGCCGAGGTCGGCGGATCGCTGCGCGTGCGGGTGCGCGACACCGGCCCCGGCTTCACCCCCGACCCGATCCCCGGCATCGGGATCCCGACCTCGGCCGGGCGCGGGATGCGCAACGTCAGCACGCGGCTGGCCGCCGTCGGAGGCACGATCGCGATCCGCTCCGCGCCGGGAGAGGGCACCACGGTGGAGGGAACGATCCCGCTGCCGGCCGAACCCGGTGGGGCCGCCCCCGAGCCGTCGGAGGGAGGCTCCGTCAACGGGGTCCGGGAAAAGGTGGCCGGGGAGAACGGGGCCGGTTCGCTGCGGGAGCGGATGCGGGACCTGCTGCGGTCCGCGGAGGCCGCCTATCGCGGTACCGGCGACGCCGCCGGGATCGGGGCGATCGCGGCCCGGCTGGACGAGCGGTCCGGGGTGACGCAGGTGCGGGCGGCGCTGGTGGCCCTCGAGCAGGTCGTCGCGACCTCACCGCCGGACGAGGAGGCGGCGCACCGCCTGCGCTACGAGCTGGAGCGGCTGCGGTCGGGGGCACACGAGCTCGTCGAGCTCGACCTCGCCGACGTGCTGCGGACCGGGAACGTGATGCTGCCGGCGGAGATGCGGAGCTCCGCGGAGCGGCTGCTGGGCACGGCCGGGAGCGGGGTCCGGGTCCGGCTGGGGCTGGATGAGGGGGACGGTCCGGAGGAGGTGCGCCGGGCGGCGGCCGAGGAGCTGGCGCGGTGGCAGCGGTGGGCGTCGCACCCGGCGTCGACCAGGAGCGTGCGGGACGTCGCGCACGTCGTGGTGCGGACCTGCGAGCACCTGCTGGCGGAGGCGGGGGCCGGGGCGGAAGCCGGGGCCGGGGCGAGCTGAGCCCGCCCCGGCCTCAGGCCGCCGCGCACGCCATCTCGGTGCGCTGCGCGGGGACGTCCGCGGGGACGTCCGCGGCGTCGACGTCGCCGTAGAGGTCCTCGACCCAGTGGCTCTGGTAGATCGTGTCGAGGTAGCGCTCGCCCAGGTCGGGGGCGATGGTCACCGCGGTCGTGCCGGGCGTGCCGTGCTCGGCCAGCCACGCGCTCGCGCCGCTGACGACGGTGCCGGTGGAGCCGCCGAACAGGAAACCGGTGCGGGCCAGCATGTGGCAGGTGCGGATCGTGTCGGCCTCCTCGACGTGGACCACCTCGTCGATCAGCGACTCGTCCAGCATCTCCGGGACGCGGCCGCTGCCCAGGCCGGGGATCATCCGGCGCGAGGCCGGCGTCCCGAACGTCACCGAGCCGACGCTGTCGATCGCGACGATCCGGACGTCCGGGTGGTTCTCCTTGAAGTAGCGGGCGCAGCCCATCAGGGTGCCGGTGGTGCCGGCGCCGACGAACAGGACGTCGAGCTGCGGGAACTGGCGGGCGATCTCCGGCCCGGTGGTGTCGTAGTGGGCCTGCGCGCTGTTCGGGTTCGCGTACTGGTTGAGCCACACGTAGCCCTCGGTCGCGACCAGGTGCCGGACGTGGTTCAGGCGGGCACCGAGCAGGCCCTCCTGCGGGTCGGGCTCGGTGATGATGTGCACCTCGCTGCCCAGGGCCTCCATCAGCCGGCGGGTCGCGAGGTTGCAGCGGGAGTCGGTGACGCAGACGAACCGGTAGCCGCGGTTCGCCGCGATCATGCTCAGCGCCACGCCCAGGTTGCCGGACGAGGACTCGACGATCGCCGAGCCGGGCACCAGGGTCCCGTCGCGCTCGGCGGCGGTCACCATCGCGTTGGCCGCCTTGAGCTTGACCGATCCGGCGAAGTTGAAGCCCTCGCACTTGAGGTAGAGCTCGTGCCCGATCGTCTGCTCCAGGTCGATGTAGAGGTCGTCCTGGTTGAACTGCTGGGGGCTGGTGATGACCGACATCGTGACCGCCTCGTCTCTGCTGGTCCGGCTCGTTCCGACTGACGACAACGGTCGTCCTCCGAGGCGTTCCGTTCGATCGTGTGCACACCCGAGCCCGCGGAGCCGTCCCCCTTTCCCGGGTAGGGACAACCCCCGGGTGCCTGCGCCCCACGTCGTAGGGGCTGCCCGGGCGACCGGCGGCCCGCACCCGGCGATGCTCGATCCGTGCAGCGGGACGGACGGAGCGGGCGGACATGACCATCGTCAAGGTTGGCTATTCCGGCCGGCGCCCGGCCGCGTCCGCGGAGACGGTGGGACGGCCGTCACACACCGGTGAGCTGGGGGGACGTCCCGGGTCCGCTCATGCCGGCCCGCCGAGCCCCGCGAGAACGCCGTTGACCAGCACGGACGCCGCTGCCAGCCTCTGCGCGAGCGCCGACCGGCAGGACGTGCCCGTCGCCGGCCCCGCGCTCGGGGGAGGCGACGTGTCCGTGCCGCAGCACATCGAGCGGCCGATCCCCCCTGCGCGTGTGTCCGACCTGGTGCTCGTCGACCAGCACGAGGCGCAGGGCTGGCGCGTGCGTCGCGACGAGCGCCTGGACCAGCTCTTCGAGCGGCACTGCGACTGGATCTCCGACTACGGCCGGGCCGACCGGCTCGCGGTGGACTCCGACGAGCTGTCGCTGACCTACGCCGAGCTCGACGCGAGGGCCAACCGGCTCGCCCGCTACCTGCGCCTGCGCGGGGCCGGTGGCGGGGACCGGATCGCGCTGCTGTTCGACTCGGCCGCCCACTCCTACGTCGCGATGCTCGCCGTGCTCAAGATCGGGGCGACCTACGTCCCGCTCGACGTCGCGTCGTCCACCGGGCGCCTCGCCTACATCGTCGAGGACTCCCGGGCGCACACGGTGCTGTCGATGTCGCGGGTGGCCGGACGCGTGCCGCAGATCGAGCTGCTGACCGCGAGCGGCGCCGACCTGGTCCACGTCGACCTGCTCGAGCGGCTGCTGGAGGAGATGAACCCCGGCCGGCTCCTCGACGCCGACCGCGGCACCCGGGAGAACCCGCTCGCCTACATCAGCTACGCGTCGGTCTCCGGGCGGCCGGAGGGCGTCGCGATCGACCACGCGAGCATCTGCAACTTCGTCAAGGTCGCCGCCGAGATCTACCGCTTCCGCCCCACCGACCGCGTCTACCAGGGGATGGCGATCGCGTTCGACTTCTCCGTCGAGGAGATCTGGGTGCCGTGGGTCAGCGGCGCGACGCTGGTGCCCCGCCCGGCCGGGCCCGCCCTGCTCGGCGACGACCTCGGGACCTTCCTCGCCGACCGGCGCGTCACGGCGCTGTGCACCGTCCCGGAGGTCCTCGACACGATCGGCGAGGACCTGCCCGGCCTGCGGTTCCTGCTGATGTGCGGAAAGGACGCCCCCGCGGAGACGATCGCCCGCTGGCACCGGCCCGGGCGCCGGTTCCTCAACGTCTACGGCCCGACCGAGGCCACCGTGACCGCGACCTGGTCCGAGCTCCGGCCGGACCGGCCGGCGACGATCGGGATCCCGCTGCCCACCTACAGCACCGTGGTCCTCGACGTCGGCGATCCGTACCGCGCGCTGCCGCACGGGCACGTCGGCGAGATCGGGATCGCCGGCATCGGCCTGGCCTGCGGCTACCTCAACCACGACGACCTCACCGATCAGGTCTTCGTCCGCGACTTCCTCGGCATCCCCGGCAACCCCTCCGGGCGGATCTACCGGACCGGCGACCTGGGCGTGGTCAACGCCGACGGCGAGCTGGAGTACCGCGGACGGGTCGACGGACGGACGCAGACCCGCGACGACCGCGTCGAGCCCGCGCTGACGACGCCGCTGCCGGTCGTGCCGGCCGCAGCACTCGCACCCGCGCCGGTCGCCGTCGCGCCCACGACCGAGGCCGCGCTGGGCGAGGTCCTCGCCGACGTCCTCGACATGACCCGGGTGCCGCCCGAGCAGCACTTCTTCGACGACCTCGGCGCGGACTCGATGGTGATGGCCCGCTTCTGCGCGCGGGCCCGCAGGCACCCGGGCCTGCCGCCGGTGTCGATGAAGGACGTCTACCGGTACCCGTCGGTGCGGGCGCTGGCCTCGGCCCTGGCCGACGACGGCTCCAGCCCGGCCGAGCGCAGCCTGCTCGAGGTGCTCGGCGAGGTGCTGGGCACGCCGGTCACGGCCGACGCGCACTTCTTCGACGACCTCGGTGCGGACTCGATGACGATGGCCCGGTTCTGCGCGCGGCTGCGCAAGCGGGTCGACCTCCCGCCGGTGTCGATGAAGGACGTCTACGCACACTCGACGATCCGGGGCCTGGCCACCGCGCTCGCCGGCCCCGGCTCCGCGACCGCATCGACGGCGGGCCCCGCGGCGTCGGCACCGGCGGTCCCGCTCGATCTGCCGGAACCGGTCGGCACGCCCCGGTTCGTCCTCTGTGGAGCCCTGCAGCTGCTGTTCTACCTCGGGTACTCCGCGCTCGCCGCGGTCCTGGCCCTGCGCGGCTACGAGTGGGTCTCCGCCGGCGTCGGCCTGTTGGACCAGTACCTGCGTGCGCTCGCCGCCGGGGTCGTGGGCTTCACCGGCGTGTGCGCCCTGCCGATCGCGCTCAAGTGGGCGCTGGTCGGGCGGTGGGCACCCGCCCGGATCCGCGTCTGGAGCATGTCCTACCTGCGCTTCTGGATCGTGCGGACGCTGGTCCGGTCGAACCCGCTGGTGCTGTTCCTCGGTTCGCCGATCTACACGTTCTACCTGCGGGCGCTCGGCGCGGACGTCGGCCGCGGGGTCGCGATCTTCTCCAGGAACGTGCCCGTGTGCACCGACCTGCTGACGGTCGGCGACGGCACCGTGATCCGCAAGGACTCCTTCGTCTCGTGCTACCGGGCACACGACGGCGTCATCGAGATCGGCGCGGTCACCCTCGGCGCGGACGTGGTCGTCGGGGAGAAGACGGTGCTCGACATCGGCACCGCGATGGGCGACGGCGCCCTGCTCGGACACACCTCGTCGCTGCAGACCGGGCAGGCGGTGCCGGCCGGGCAGAGCTGGCACGGCTCGCCCGCGCAGCACACCGACAGTGACTACCGCTCGCTCGTCCCGGAGCCGTGCGGGACGCCGCGCCGGGTCCTCTACGCGGTCGTGCAGCTGGTCAACCTGCTGGTCGTCTCGCTGCCGCTGGTGCTGGGCGGGGTGGCGCTGGCGCTCACCGAGGTCCCGCAGCTCGCGGCGCTCCTGGACCGGACCGCACCCGCGTTCACCAGCACCGCGTTCTACACCGAGGCACTGCTCGCCTCCGCCGTGCTGTTCTTCGGCGGCGCGCTGCTGACGTTCCTGCTCATGGTCACCGTCCCCCGCGTGCTCGCCCCGACCCTCACCCCGGACCGGACCTACCGCCTCTACGGCTTCCACTACTGGGCGCACCGGCTGATCGCGAAGATGACGAACCGCAAGTTCTTCACCGAGCTGTTCGGCGACAGCTCGTTCATCACCGGCTACCTGGGCGCCATCGGCTACAGGCTGTCCCCGGTCGTGCAGACCGGCTCCAACTTCGGCATGGCGGTGCAGCACGAGAGCCCGTTCCTGAGCTCGGTGGGCCACGCGACCGTCGTCGCCGACGGGTTGTCGATCGTCAACGCCGACTTCTCGGCCTCGTCGTTCCGGGTGTCACCGACGTCGATCGGGGCGGACAACTTCCTCGGCAACCACATCGCCTACCCCTCGCAGGGCCGCACCGGCGACAACTGCCTGCTCGCGACGAAGGTGATGGTTCCGATCGACGGGCCGGTGCGGACCGGGGTCGGCCTGCTCGGCTCGCCCAGCTTCGAGATCCCGCGCTCGGTCGACCGCGACACCGGCTTCGACCTGCCCCCGGACGAGATGCGGCGCCGGCTGGCCGGCAAGAACCGGCACAACGCCGTCACGATCGCGCTGCGGCTGGTCGTCCGGTGGATGCACCTGTTCGGAATCCTGCTGATCGCCTCCGGCGCGTCCGACCTCGCCGCGACCTACGGCGCGGCGGCCTACGCGGCGATCCCGGTCGCGACGCTGGCGTTCACCGTCGTCTACTACGTGGCCGTCGAGCGGGCCGTCGACGTGCTGCAGACCCTGGCCCCGGACGGCTGCTCGATCTACGACCCGGTGTTCTGGCGCCACGAGCGTGCCTGGAAGGTGCCGTCGGAGACCTACTTCAAGACCTTCGACGGCACCCCGTTCAAGACCGTGCTCTGGCGCCTGCTCGGGGTCCGGATCGGGCGCCGGGTCTTCGACGACGGCTGCTTCCTCACCGAGCGCTCGTTCACCGCGATCGGCGACGGCGCCACCCTCAACGCGGGGACGATCGTCCAGTGCCACTCCCAGGAGGACGGCGCCTTCAAGTCCGACCGCACCACGATCGGCGCCGGCGTCACGCTCGGGGTCGGGGCGTTCGTGCACTACGGCGTGACGATCGGTAATGCCGCGGTGCTGGCCGCCGACTCCTTCCTGATGAAAGGCGAGGACGTTCCGTCGGGCACGTCCTGGGGCGGGAACCCCGCCGGTGAGCTCGCGGTACCCACACACGACGCGGGGGCCCGCCACGCCGCGGCGTGACGGGACGCGCAGAAGCGAGGAGGACGACGATGGCGACGCCGGCAGAGGTCGACCGCGCGTACTGGCGCGAGGTGCTCACCGCGGGTGGGTCGACCGCGATCCCACGCTGGACGCTCACCCCGAGGCCCGGTGTGGCCGAGCACGCGACACGCCTGCCCCCGATGTCGGAGTCGCCGGAGTCCGGGGCCGCGGAGTCGGCGCTGCTGGCCGCGCACGCCGCCGTGCTCGCGGCACTGTCCGGCGAGCGCGAGGTGGTCACCGGCTACGTGACCGGCGGGCAGGTGCTGCCCTGCCGGCTCGTCGCCGGGCCGGGGCCGTGGCGCGAGCTGCTCCAGGACGCCCACCGGGTCGGGTCGGAGCTGCTGGCCCACTCCGACGTCGACATCGAGGCCCTGGCCCGCGAGCTCGACGTGGCGGCATGGCCGTTCGAGACGGAGTTCGACCCGACCGGCGACGGCGGCGACCTCGCCGCGACGACCGTGCTCCGGTTCGGCGTCACCCCGAGCGACGACGGGCCCGTGCTGCGCCTGCGCTACCGGACCGACGTGCTCGACGCCGACGCCGCCACCCGGATCGCCGGCTACCACCTCACCGCCCTCGCGCAGATCGCCGCGGACCCCGACGCACCGCGCGACGGGCAGGGCCTGCTCTCCCCCGACGAGCTGCGGTTCCAGATCGACGGGCTCGCCGGGCCGCGCCGGGAGCTGCCCGACGCCCGCTTCCACGAGCTGTTCGAGCAGCGGGCCGCCGCGCACCCGGACGCGGTCGCGGTGGTGCACGGCGACGACTCCTGGACCTACCGGGAGCTCAACGCCCGGGCGAACCGCATCGGACGGGCGCTGCTCGCCCGGGGCCTCGCCCCCGAGGACGCCGTCGCGGTGGTGACCGAGCGGAACCTGGACTGGGCGGCGTCGGTCGTCGCGGTCCTCAAGGCGGGCGGGGCCTACCTGCCGATCGAGCCGCACTTCCCGGCCGACCGGATCGCGACGACGCTGTCGCAGGCCGGGTGCCGCCTGGTGCTGACCGAGACCGGCAGCACGGACACCCTCGACGCGGCACTGCAGGAGCTGCCCGGGACCCGGGCACTGCTCGTCGGCGACGCCTGCCGCGAGGCCCACGACGACACCGACCTGGGGCTGGAGATCGGCCCGGACCGGCTCGCCTACATCTACTTCACCTCCGGCTCCACCGGCCGCCCCAAGGGCGCGATGTGCGAGCACGCGGGCATGGTCAACCACCTCTACGCCAAGATCGACGACCTGGGGATCGGCGAGGGCCAGGTCGTCGCCCAAACCGCCCCGCAGTGCTTCGACATCTCGCTGTGGCAGCTGGTGTCCGCGCTGCTGGTGGGCGGGCGGACCGTCATCGTCGAGCAGGAGCGGATCCTCGATGTCGCGCGGTTCGTCGACCGGATCGCCGAGCGTCGCGTCAACGTCCTGCAGCTGGTGCCGTCCTACCTCGAGGTGGTGCTGTCCTACCTCGACGCCCACCCGCGGGAGCTGCCGGACCTGCACTGCGTCTCGACGACCGGGGAGGCGCTGAAGAAGGAGCTCACCACCCGCTGGTTCGCCGCCCGGCCCGGCATCCGGCTGGCGAACGCCTACGGCCTGACCGAGACCTCCGACGACACCAACCACGAGGTCATGGACCGGGCGCCGGACCGCGACCGGGTCCCGCTCGGCCCGCCGGTGAACAACGTGCACCTCTACGTCGTCGACGAGAACCTGGCGCCGGTGCCGCTCGGGGCGCCCGGCGAGATCGTCTTCTCCGGGGTGTGTGTCGGCCGCGGCTACGTCAACGACCCGGAGCGCACCCGGGCGGCGTTCACGGCCGACCCGCACCGCCCGGGCGAGCGGCTCTACCGCAGCGGCGACCACGGCCGCTGGCTGCCCGAGGGCAAGCTGGAGTTCCTCGGCCGCCGCGACACCCAGGTGAAGATCCGCGGCTTCCGGATCGAGATCGGCGAGATCGAGAACACGCTGCTGCGGGTCCCCGGCGTCCGCGACGGCGCCGTGGTCGTCGCCGAGCGGGCCGACCGCAGCCGGCACCTGGTCGCCTTCTACTCGGGCCCGGAGACGATCGACGTCGACGTCCTGCGCGAGCGCCTCGGCGCGTCGCTGCCGGTCTACATGGTCCCGGCCGCGTTCCACTTCCGTGAGGCTCTGCCGCTCACGGCCAACGGCAAGATCGACACCAAGGCCCTGACCGCGCTCGCCGCGGACCTCGGCACCGCCGAGACCGGCCACACGGCCCCGGGCACGCCCACCGAGGTGCGGCTGGCGACCGCCTTCGCGACCGTGCTCGGCGTCGGGGCCGACGAGATCGGCCGTGAGGACCACTTCTTCGACCGGGGCGGCTCGTCGCTCTCGGCGGTGAAGCTGG
This sequence comes from Pseudonocardia sediminis, assembly GCF_004217185.1. Classification (NCBI taxonomy): domain Bacteria; kingdom Bacillati; phylum Actinomycetota; class Actinomycetes; order Pseudonocardiales; family Pseudonocardiaceae; genus Pseudonocardia; species Pseudonocardia sediminis. The sequence continues at coordinate 5,835,071 of NZ_SHKL01000001.1, forward strand.
CGATCGCGATGGAGCGGATCGTCTCGCTCAAGGACATCACCGCGCACCCGGTCCTGGCCGACCTCGCCGCGCTCGTCGACAGCCGCTCCGCAAGCACCACCGAACAGCTCGAGAGGACACCGTGATGACATCCCCCTCCGCCGCTTCACTGCTCGACGTGGACCTCGTCCCCGGGCGGCCGCCGATGCTCTCCGCCGACTCGATCCGCGGCCTGGGCTGGGACGAGTACCGCGCCGGGGTGCGGGCCGTCGTCGCCCGGTACGGGTCGGTGCTGGTCCGCGGCCTGGGGCTGCGCGACGCCGCCGACGTCACCGACGTCTTCCGCGGGCTGGCCGACTCGCTGATGATCGAGCGGGAGGCGTTCGCGTCCCGGGAGGTCTACGCCGAGGGCGTCTACTCGTCCTCGACGTGGCCGGCCAACCAGCCGATGTGCATGCACCACGAGCTCAGCTACGCCCTCGACGTCCCCGGCATGATGATGTTCGCCTGCCTGCAGGCGCCGGCGGGCGGCGGCGCGACCGGCGTCGCCGACGCCGCGACCGTCCTCGAGGCGCTGCCGCCGGCGCTGGTGGACCGCTTCGAGCGGGAGGGCTGGCTCCTGACCCGCAGCTACAACGACGAGATCGGCGCGACCGTCGCCGAGGCGTTCGGCACCGACGACCGGGGCGCGGTGGAGGCCTACTGCCGCGCGAACGCGATCGACTTCGCCTGGCAGCCCGACGGCGGGCTGCGCACGTCGCAGCGGCGCGGCGCGGTGGTCCGGCACCCGCTCACCGGGCGGCGCTGCTGGTTCAACCAGATCGCGTTCCTCAACGAGGCGACGATGGCGCCCGAGGTCCGCGAGTACCTCGTGGAGGTCTACGGCCAGGACGGGCTGCCGTTCACCACGCGCTTCGGCAACGGCGACCCGATCGGCGACGACGTGGTGCAGCTGCTGACCGACGTCTACGAGGCCAACACCGTTCGCGAGCCCTGGCAGGCCGGCGACCTGCTGCTCGTCGACAACATCGCCACCGCGCACAGCCGCGAGGCCTTCACCGGCGACCGCGAGGTCCTCGTCGCGATGGCCGACCCGATCCGGACGGTGGTCTGAGATGACGACGACCGAACCGACCGCCCCGCTCGCCCCGCCGCCGTTCTCGGTGATCTCCGGGGCCCAGGTGCGGGCCGCCCTGCAGGGACGCGAGAAGCAGATCGTCGACCTCGTCGAGGCCACCTACCGGCTGCACGGCGCCGGGGACTCGGTGAACCCGCCGTCGTACTTCCTGAAGTTCCCCGACCGGCCCACCTCCCGGATCATCGCGCTGCCCGCCTCGATCGGCGGCGACGTCCGGGTGGACGGCCTGAAGTGGATCTCCAGCTTCCCGGGCAACGTGGCGTCCGGGATCCCGCGTGCCTCGGCCGTGCTGATCCTCAACGACCACGACACCGGCTACCCGTTCGCGGTCCTGGAGAGCTCGATCATCAGCGCGACCCGGACGGCGGCGTCGGCGGCGCTGGCCGCGGACCGGCTCAGCCGCGGCCGGGCCCGGCCGGTCCGCGTCGGGTTCGTCGGGACGGGCCTGATCGCCCGCTACATCCACACGTTCCTGGCCGGGACCGGGTTCTCCTTCGACGAGATCGGCGTGCACGACCTGTCCGCCGACAGCGCCGCCGGGTTCGGCGGCTACCTGCGCGGGACCGACACGACGGCCCGGGTCACCGTGCACGACAGCGCCGAGTCGCTGATCCGCTCGTCCGACCTGGTCGTGTTCGCCACCGTCGCGGCCACCCCGCACGTCACCGAGACGGCGTGGTTCGACCACCACCCGCTGGTGCTGCACGTGTCGCTGCGCGACCTGGCGCCGGAGATCCTGCTGGAGTCGGCAAATTTCGTCGACGACGTCGAGCACTGTCTCAAGGCCGAGACGTCGCCGCACCTGGTCGAGCAGCGGACCGGCAACCGGGACTTCCTGGACGGGACGCTGGACGACGTGATGTCCGGGCGGGTCACGGTGCCTGCGGACCGGACCGTGGTGTTCTCACCGTTCGGCCTCGGCGTCCTGGACCTGGCCGTGGGGAAGTACGTCTACGACGAGACGGCCCGGTCCGGGGCCCTGCACGTCGTCGACGACTTCTTCCACGAACGCCGCCGCTACGGCTGATCGCCCGCGTCCCGCCGGTGCGCGCCGGTGCGCCAGCTGGTGACCCGGTCCTCGTGCCGGCGGTTCCCGGCCGCGGCCCGGACCCCGGCCAGCTGCTCGGGTGTGGCGACGCCGCGGGACACCGCGGACTCCGCATCGCCCAGAGCCCGCGCGGCGGCCGCGTCGTCGGGGTGCGGGTAGACCGTCGGCAGGTAGCCCGGCTCGGCGTCGACGTCGGTGTGCCGTTCCCTGTTGTACGGGTTCTGCGACGGCAGGCGGCCGGTGAACCGGCCGTAGGCGCCCGCCGTCAGCAGGACCACGCCGGCGACCAGCGAGATCGCCGACAGCAGCCCGTTGGAGTTCAGGCCCAGGACCGGCGCGCCGTCGGTGGTGAACAACGGCAGCCGGTTCACGAACCCGAGCACCCCGAAGACCCCCACCGCGACGCCGAGGACGACGGCGCTGATCCGGTGCAACGCGTTGAGCCGTGACGGCGAGTCCATCCACCGGCCCTGCGCCGGAGCGGCCGGGGGACGGGGCGTGCTCACGACGACCGGCCCGGCCGGGACCGGGAGGCGCGGGCGCGGTGCCACACCGACGACGCGAGCACCCGCCAGCCGCCCTTGTCGACGACGACGTGCCGGCTGGCGAACACCAGGGCGCCGAGGCGGCTGGTCCGGCCGGGGTCGAGGCTCAGGACACGGCCCCGCGGGCCGTGCAGCTCCGCCGTCAGCCCCGCCGCGGACAGCTCACGGGCCAGTGGCCCGCTCGCCGTCCCGCCGGCGGCGGCCAGGAGCAGGTCCGGCCGCTCGGCGCGGACGTGCAGGTCCTGGCCGGAGCCGGTGACGTGCGCCGTCGTACCGCGACCGGGGCCGGCGTCCACGCTGATCGTCAGGTCGGCGTCGACGCTCCAGCCGGCCGGCCCGGCGGTCACGCCGCGCCGTTGCCGTTACCGGCGGGCTTGGTGACCGAGCCGGTGTTGTCGTTGTCGCTGGTGCGCACGCGGACGGTGCCGTGCATCTTCCAGGTCGCGCGGGGCGAGTCCGGGCCGGTCGTCTTGGGGACCTCGACCGAGAGGTTGTCGAAGGCGTACTCGACGACGGCACCCTTGCCGGTCAGGTAGCTCCACAGCTCGTGGCCGAACTCGCGGATGTCGGTGGTGCCGGTGGTGGTCTGTCCGGTGCTGCTGGTCATGAAGGGTCCCTTCCGGGGCACTGGCGGGTACTGCGTTGCATGTGCTCCCCGGGGGCCAGGGGGTGATCGGCGATCCGGCGCACACCTCCGGTGCGGCCCGTCGCCGTCTCCCCTCCACGGTGGCACGGACCGTGCGGAACGGCGCACTGAAACCGCTGCGCGTACCGTCGGAGGCGTCGGGACCTCTCCGTACGCGGGCGACCGAGCTCCGTCGTTCCCGACTTCCGCCCAGTCCGGGACGCACGGCGCCCCGAGGACCGAGGACACCGGCATGACGTCGGCACCCCAGCACGACACCCTGGAATCCACCGCCGTGGAGTCCGACACCGGACCGATCTGCGAGTCGTGCCCGCACCCGTGGGCCGACCACGACGCGATCGGCCGCCGCTTCTGCTCGGCCTCGAACGCCTCCGCCCGGACCGACCGGGGCTGCGTCTGCAAGGTCTGACCGTGCGGGACGTGCAGGTCAGTCGTCCTGCTCGACCGTGACGGTGCCCGCGGGCCGGGCGCCGTCGCAGCGCAGCGCCACCGAGACGTCGATGTCATCGCCCTCGAGCTTCACCGTGCGCCCGCGGTCGTCGTCGCCGGCCTCGTACCCCTGGGCGGGGTTCACCGACACCACCGACGGGACCCCGTCCACGCAGCGCACGAGCACCGTCCCGGCCGGTCCGGCGGGCACCACGCCCGGTGTGCCCTGCTGCGGGGCAGCGGGCGGTGCGCTCGGCGGTGCCGGGGCGGCGAGCGCCAGACGGGCCTCGATCTCCCCGGAGCTCAGCGGCGGTGACGACGCCCCGCCGGTCAGGCCGCTGGAGATCGACCCGACGGCGGAGAGGCCGAGCAGCAGCGCACCGGCCGCGGCGGCGACCCACAGGGCCAGCAGCACCCCGGTACGGGCGGATCGGCGCGACATGGGCCCAGCATGCGCCCGTGCCGGGTTAAAGCGGGGCTAAGCGAGCCCCAAGATCGCCCCGCGTCGCCGCGGACCCGCGCCCGCGTGGCCTACGGTCCTGCAGGTGGCGCAGGTTCTGATCATCGAGGACGACCCCGCGATCCGGGGTGCACTGATCCGCGGTCTGGGCGAGCGCGGGCACGCCGTCGACTCGGCGCCGACCGCGATGGCCGGCCTGGAGGGCGCCGTCGGCAACCGCCCCGACGTCGTGGTGCTCGACCTCGGCCTGCCCGACCTCGACGGCACCGCGATGCTGAAGATGCTGCGCGGCGTCTCCCGGGTGCCGGTGATCGTCGCGACGGCCCGCGACGACGAGGCCGAGATCGTCGCCGTTCTCGACGCCGGTGCGGACGACTACCTGGTCAAGCCGTTCGGGGCCGCCCAGCTCGACGCCCGGATCCGGGCCGTGCTGCGCCGCGCCGTCGAGGCCGAGCCGGACCCGGCCGTCGTCGTCGGGGACCTGCGGATCGACACGCGGGGGCGGCAGGTCACACTCGCCGGCGCCGCGGTCGAGCTGACCCCGCGCGAGTTCGACCTGCTGCACTACCTGGCCTCGCGGGAGGGGCAGGTGGTGAGCAAGCGGGAACTGGTCACCGAGGTCTGGCAGCAGCCCTACGGCGGCGCCGACAAGACCGTCGACGTGCACCTGTCGTGGCTGCGCCGCAAGCTCGGCGAGACCGCGCAGAACGCCCGCTACCTGCACTCGGTGCGCGGGGTCGGGGTGCGGTTGAGCGCACCCACGGGGGGATAGGGCCGTGCGTCGCCGGATACTCACCCTGGTCGGGGCGATGATGCTGCTCGTCCTGGTCGCGTTCGCGGTGCCGCTGGCCCTGCTGGTGCGCACGGTCGCGATCGACCGGGCCGTCGGCACCGCCACCGCCGAGGCGCAGTCGCTGACGCCGCTGGTCGCCACCGCCGACCGGGCCGCACTGAACCTGAGCGTCGCGCAGGTGGACGCGACGACGGTCGCCGACGTCACCCTGTACCTCCCCGACGGCGGGGTGCTCGGCACCCCGGCCCCGCGGACCCCGCTGGTCGAGCTCGGTGCCCGCGGGACGAGCGCGTCCACCGACGTCGCCGGCGGGAGGGAGATCGTGTTCGCGGTCCGCGACTCCGCCGGGGCGGGCGGCGCGATCCGGATCCTGGTGCCCGACGCGGAGCTGACCCGCGGCGTCGGACGGTCCTGGCTCCTGCTGGCCGGGCTGTCGCTGCTGCTGCTCGCCGGCGGGCTGCTGCTGGCCGACCGGCTGGCCCGCTCGCTGGTCGACGCCACGACCGACCTCGCGGAGGTGTCCGACCGGCTGGCCCGCGGCGAGCTGGCCGCCCGCGCCGACGCCGCCGCCCCGGCCGAGCTGGGGATCGTGGCCGGGGCGCTGAACGGGCTCGCGGGACGGATCTCGGAGCTGCTGCGCGAGGAGCGGGAGAACGTCGCCGACCTCGCGCACCGGGTGCGCACGCCGCTGACCGCGCTGCGCCTGGACGCCGAGTCGTTGCGGGACCCGGCCGACGCGGCCCGGATCTCCGAGGGCGTCGACGGGGTGCAGCGCGCGGTGACGGGCGCGATCGAGCATGCGCGCCGGCGCGGCACCGACGCCGCGACCTGCGACGCCGCGGCCGTCGTCTCCGACCGCGTCGCGTTCTGGGCGGTGCTGGCCGAGGACACCGAGCGGGAGGTGCGGGTGGACGTGGCCGACGGGCCGCTGCCGGTCGCGATCGGCAAGGGCGACCTGGAGGCCTGTGTGGACGCGCTGCTGGGCAACGTGTTCGCCCACACCCCCGACGGGACCGCGTTCGCCGTGTCGCTGGTGGCGCGCCGTGAGGGCGGAGCGCGGCTGGTCGTCGCCGACTCGGGGCCCGGCCTGCCGGCCGGGGCCGCGGCCGCCGAGCGGGGCGTCAGCGGGGGCGGGTCGACCGGCCTGGGCCTGGACATCGCCCGTCGCACGGCCGACCAGGCCTCCGGCGCGCTCACGCTGGACCGGCCACCCGAGGGCGGTCTGCGGGTGGTGCTGGACCTCGGCGCCCCGCAGCGTCCCGAGTCCTAAGACGGCGTTAGGGATCATGCAGCGCGACGTTGAGGCGGCGGGCGGCACTGTCATCGGTGTCAGCAGGAACCGACAGACACCGACTCCCTCGGAGGACATCATGGCCGCCCGCTCCCTCACCCTCGCCGCCGTCGCCACCGCCGGACTGCTCGCCCTCGGCGGCGGCACCGCCCTCGCCCTCGGCGCCGGTTCGGAGACCCCCGCGACGCCGGTCTCGCTCACCGCCGCCGGCACCACCCCGGCCGACGGGACCGCGCCCGGCGCCCCGGCCCCCGGCGCCGCTCCCGCGATCGACCGCGCCACCGCCGAGCGGATCGCCCTCGAGCGTGTCGGCGGCGGCCGGATCACCGACTCCACCGAGCTCGACGACGACGATGACGACCGCCGGGTCTGGGAGGTCGAGGTCACGAACGGCACCGCCGAGCACGACGTCGACGTCGACTCGGCCACCGGCGCCGTCGTCGACCACGACACCGACGACCTCCGCGACGGCGACGACCGCGACGACAACGACGACCGCGACGACGACCGGGCCGACGACTGACCCTCCCCCGGCCCAGCGAGCGGCACTCCCGTCGGAACCTTTCCGGCGGGAGTGCCGCTGGTTCAGCCGGCGCCGGGCCCGGGCGGGCCTGCACACGTGCAGCGAGCGGCACCCTCGTCGGAACCTTTCCGACGGGGGTGCCGCTCGTTCAGGCGGAGTCGGCGGCGGTGAGGGCTGCGCTGCGCAGGATGGCAGCGGCGGGCAGGGTGGCGGCGGTGGGCGGGGTGGCGGCCGTGAGCAGCTCGTCCAGGGTCCGGGCCACCGTCACACGGCCGGTCCGGCCGGAGACCGTCCACCCGCCCGGGATCGCCCGGACCGCGGAGTCCCCGCGGGCCGCGTTGACCGCCCGCGCCACCGCCGCCCGTCGTCGCGGCCCGGCGACCCGGGCACCGTCCGGGTCCGGCGGCGGGCCGCCGCAGCCTCCGCACATCAGCCGCATCCCGTCGGGCGACCGGCCGTCACGTGCGGGGCCGGCGGGCCAGGAAGTCCCGGGCGATGCCGTCGAACGTGGACCAGCGGACGCCGTCGTGGGCGTTGATGTGCTCGATCAGACGCTCCAGCATCAGCAGCACCTGCGGCCGTCCGGAGACGTCCGGGTGGATCGTGATCGTGAAGACGGCGTAGTCGGACTCCCGGTACACCCAGTCGAACTGGTCGCGCCACATCTCCTCGATGTGGCGCGGGTTCACGAAACCGTGCGAGTTCGGGCTGGTCTTGATGAACATCATCGGCGGCAGGTCGTCGAGGTACCAGCTGGCCGGGATCTCGACGAGGTCGGTCTCCTCGCCGCGGACCAGGGGCTTCATCCACTCCCGGGCCGGCTTGTCGTAGTCGATCGGGGTCCAGGAGTCGCCGACCCGGACGTAGTAGGGCTCGAAGTCGCGGTGCATCAGCGAGTGGTCGTAGGTGATGCCGCGTTCGAGCAGCAGCTCGTTGGTGACCCGGGAGAACTCCCACCACGGCGCGACGTAGCCGGTGGGTCGCGCCCCGGCCCGGTCGGTGATCAGGTCGATGCAGTGGTCGAGGATGTCCGACTCCTGCTGCCGGGACATCGCGATCGGGTTCTCGTGCGAGTACCCGTGCACCCCGATCTCGTGCCCGGACGCGACGACGGCGTCGAACTCCGACGGGAACGTCTCGATCGAGTGACCGGGCCAGAACCAGGTCGCGGGCAGGTCGTAGCGGGCCAGCAGCCGGTTCAGCCGCGGCACCCCGACCTCCCCGGCGAACACGCCGCGCGAGATGTCACCCGGCGAGTCCTCCCCGCCGTAGGACCCCAGCCACCCACCGACGGCGTCGACGTCGATGCCGAACGCCACGAAAATCTCCTTGGCCATGCTGCGCGACCCTAGGCCCCGCCGGCCGCCCCGTCAGCCGCCGCGAGCGCGGTGGCCCGCAGCATCCGGACGTCCTCGGGGCGTGCGGTGACGTCGAGCAGGTGGTCGAGGGTGTGGCAGACGCAGATGTGGCCGGAGACCGTCGACACCGTCCAGCCGAACTCGAAGGCGCGGACGTGGACGCCCCGGCTGACCTCGTTCACCGCCCGGGCGACCGCGGTGCGCCGTCGCAGGCCGAGGACCCGCAGCTCGTCCGGATCGACCGGGGCCGGGGGCCGCGGCGGGCGCGGGATCCCGCCCCACGGGTCGGCCGTCATCTCACCGCCCCGGCCAGGACGGACCGGTAGGACGGCCGTCCCCCGGCCGGCTCCGCCGCGAGCAGTGCGTGCACGACGGCGCGGGTCACGACGTCCGCGGCCGCGGCGTGCAGGGCGAACGTCGCGGTCAGGTCCGGGGCCGGGCGGGTGCCGGTGGCCAGGGTGAACGCGACGTCGCCGTCCATCACGGTGTGCACCGGCCGGATCGCCCGCGCCAGCCCGTCGTGGGCCATCGTCGCCATCCGCCCGCAGCCCGCCTTGTCCAGGGTGGCGTCGGTGGCCACGAGCACCAGCGACGTCGCGGTCCCGGCGCTCGTCGAACCGGCGTGCGCGGCCGCGGCGGCGAGCAGCGCCTCCGCACCGCCCGGACCGGGCACCGGGACGTGGCCGAACTCGCCGGGCAGACCGGACCGGACGCCGAGCAGCTCACCGGTCGCAGCGTCCACCCCGGACCCGACGGCGTTGACCACCACCAGTGCGGACACGGTGTAGCCCGCGTCGATCACCACGCTCGCCGTCCCGACCCCGCCCTTGAGCCCTCCGGCCACGGCACCGGTGCCCGCGCCGCTCACCCCCTGATCGACGGCGCCGTCCGAGGCCGCGTCGTAGGCCGCGGCCCCCAGGTCCGCGCCGGGACGCGCCGTGAAGTCGCCCCCGCGGCCGAGGTCGAACAGCACCGCCGACGGCACGATCGGCACCACGCCGCCCGGGACCGCGAACCCCTCGCCGTCGCGCTCGCAGCGGGCCATCACCCCCGTCGCGGCGTCCAGGCCGTACGCGCTGCCCCCGCTGAGGACGATCGCGTGCACCCGGTCGACGGTCGCGGACGGGGAGAGCAGGTCGGTCTCCCGGGTGCCCGGGGCGGCGCCGCGCACGTCCGCGCCGCCGGTGGCGCCACCCGGCGGGGACAGGACGACGGTGGTGCCGCTCAGGGCACCGGGTCCGTCCAGCGCGGCCTGCCCGACCCGCAGTCCGGCCACGTCGGTCAGGCAGTTCCGCTCGCCGGCACGCATGGGCCCATCGTCGCACCGCGCGAGCGGCCCCGGGAAACGGAACGGGCCGGCCCCGCGAGGGGCCGGCCCGTTCCGAAACGGACGTGCCGTGGCTCAGCTACGCGCCCGCTTGATGATCAGGAACACGGCGACGAGCGCCGCGACCGCACCCAGCACCGGGCCGAGGCGCTTGAGCACCGGGGCACCGGCCGAGTCGAGCAGGTCGATGGCCTCGACCGGGTTGCTCTGCGGGGCCGGCTTGCGCGGGCCGGTGGAGGTCGGCGTCGTGGTCGCCGGGGTCACCGGCTGCCCACCCGGCGGCGGCGGGACGGCCGGGATCGGCGACGTCTCGTCGGCGGCGTGCTTCGGGCCGGAGCCGTTGGCCTCACCGGAGTTCAGCTTGTCGGCCAGGCAGGACGAGAACTGGCCGATGATCTTGTCCGCGACGTCGGAGATGACGCCCCGGCCGAACTGCGCCGGACGTCCGGTGACGGTCATGTCGGTGACCATCGTGACGTCGGTCTTGTCCGGGCCCGCGGCCACCATCGAGCCGGTGACCTTGGCCTTCGCGGTGCCGTTGCCACGGGCGTCGCGGCCACTGGCGTCGATGACGACCTTGTGGTTCGCGTCGTCCCGGTCGATGTAGGTGCCCTTGCCCTTGTAGGTGAGCGAGATCGGGCCGAGCTTGACCTTCACCGTGCCGGTGAACGAGTCGTCCTCGTACTCGGTGAGCGTCGCGCCCGGGAAGCAGGGGGCCACCGTCTCCGGGTTGTTCAGGGCCGCCCACGCCTCCTCGATGGGCGCGGCGATCGTGAACTTGTTCTCCAGCTGCATCTGTTACTGCCTCCTCGTCGGGGCGGAAAGGGTCGAAAACGAGTGGGCGCCCGCCCGGGAGACCCCGGACGGGCGCCCAACCCGTCTACTCGAGAACTCTCAGCCGACGGCCGTCAGGACCGCACGACCGGTGAGCACCTTCGCCAGGTGCTCACGGTAGTCGGCTGCGGCATCCGCGTCACTCGGTGCGTGTGTGCCCTCGGTGACGTGCTCGGCCGCCGCCTTGGCGACGTCCTTGCCCGCGGTCTGGCCGACGAGCGCCTGCTCGACACCGGTCGCCCGGATCGGGGTGGCGCCCATGTTGGTGAGCCCGACCCGCGCCTCCGAGATCGTGCCGCCGTCCACCTTCAGCGCGACGGCGATGGCGACCATCGACCACGCCTGGGCGGTGCGGTTGAACTTCTCGTAGTGCGTCTTCCAGCCGGTGTACTTCGGGAACCGGACCTGGGTGAGGATCTCGCCCTCGCCGATCGCGGTGGTGAAGTAGTCGGTGAAGAACTCCGAGGCCGGCACCAGCCGGGTGCCCTCGGCGCCCAGGATGACGAACTCGGCGTCCAGCGCCAGGGCGGCCGCCCCGAGGTCACCGGCCGGGTCGGCGTGCGCGAGCGCGCCGCCCAGGGTGCCGCGGTGACGCACCTGAGGGTCGGCCACCGTCTCGGTGGCCTGGCCCAGGAGCGAGACGTGCGTGCGGACCAGGTCGTCGCGCATCACGTCGTGGTGCGCGGCCATCGCGCCGATCGCGATCCGGTCCCCGTCCTCGGAGATCCGGCGCAGCTCCGGGATGCCGCCGAGGTCGATGACGACGCTCGGTGCGGCCATCCGCAGCCGCAGTACCGGGAGCAGGCTCTGTCCACCGGCGAGGATCTTGGCGTCCTCGCCCCCGTCACGCAGTGCGGTGACGGCTTCCTCGACCGACGTCGGCCGGACGTAGTCGAACTTGGCCGGGATCACTGGACCTCTCCCTTGGGGTTGTTCGGGTCGATCGAACCGAGGCCGGCACCCGGCGAGTGGGTGTCGCTCGGGGTCTCCATCGGGTTGCCGCCCTTGGCGACCTGCAGAGCGCGCCACACGCGCTGCGACGTCGTCGGCATCTCGATCTCCTTGACACCGAGGTGACGGATCGCGTCGAGCACGCCGTTGACGATCGCCGGGGTGGAGGCGATCGTGCCGGCCTCGCCGACACCCTTCACACCGAGCTTGTTCGACGTCGCCGCGGTGGACACGGTCTCCGTGGTGAAGCTCGGGAGGTCCGACGCCGCCGGGATCGTGTAGTCGACGAACGTGGCGTTGACCAGGGTGCCCTGGTCGTCGTAGTTCGCCTCCTCGAACAGGGCCTGCGCGATGCCCTGGGCGAGACCGCCGTGCACCTGGCCCTCGACGATCAACGGGTTGATCACGTTGCCGATGTCGTCGACGCAGACGTAGTTGCGCAGCTTCACGCGACCGGTGTCGGTGTCGACCTCCATCGCGGCGAGGTGCGTGCCGTGCGGGTAGGAGAAGTTCTCCGGGTCGAACACGGCGTCGGAGTCCAGCGAGGGCTCCATGTCCTCCGGGTAGTCGTGCGCCATGAACGCGGCGAACGCGATCTCCTGGATGGCCTTGCCCTTGTCGGTGCCCTTGACCGTGAAGGTGCCGTTGGCGAACTCCAGGTCGTCCTCGGACGCCTCGAGCAGGTGCGCGGCGATCTTCTTGGCCTTGGCGACGACCTTCTCCGCGGCGTTGACGATCGCGATGCCGCCGACGACCAGGGACCGGGAGCCGTAGGTGTCGAGGCCCTTCGGCGAGACCTGGGTGTCGCCGTGCAGGATCTCGACGTCCTCGAACGGCACGCCGAGCTGGTCGGCGACGATCTGCGAGAACGCGGTCTCGTGGCCCTGCCCGTGCGCGGACGCACCGGTGATGACCTCGACCTTGCCGGTCGCCAGCATCCGGATGCTGGCGGCCTCCCAGCCGCCGGCGCCGTAGGACAGCGAGCCCAGGACGCGGGACGGGGCCAGGCCGCACATCTCGGTGAACGTCGAGATGCCGATGCCCAGCTGGACCGGGTCGTTGTTGCGCTTGCGCTCCTCCTGCTCACGACGCAGGCCGGCGTAGTCGAACAGCTCCATCGCACGGGCGGTGGCCTGCTCGTAGTTGCCGGTGTCGTAGGTCAGGCCCACGACGGTGGTGAACGGGAACTCCTCGTGGGTGATCCAGTTCTGCTCGCGCAGCTCCATCGGGTCCCGGCCGAGCTCGACCGCGAGCTCGTCCATCATCCGCTCGATGCCGAAGGTGGCCTCCGGGCGTCCGGCGCCGCGGTAGGCGTCGGTCAGCACCTTGTTCGTGAAGACGTTGGAGCACGTGAACTTCAGCGCCGGGATCTTGTAGATCGCGTTGAACATGAACGCGCCGAGGATCGGGACACCGGGGCCGACGAGGCCCAGGTAGGAGCCCATGTCCGCGAACAGGTGCACGTCCAGGCCGGTGATCGTGCCGTCCTTCTTGGCGGTGATCGTCAGGTCCTGGATCTGGTCCCGGCTGTGGTGCGCGGTGAGCATCGACTCCGAGCGCGTCTCGGTCCACTTGACCGGCTTGCCCAGCTTCTGCGCGATGAGCACGCAGAGCATCTCCTCGGGCAGGACGCCGATCTTGCCGCCGAAACCGCCGCCGACGTCGGGGGCGATCACGCGGAGCTTGGACTCCGGGATGCCGAGCGTCACGGTGGTCATCGTGCGCAGGATGTGCGGCACCTGGGTGGCCGACCAGATGGTGATCTGCTCACCGGTCGGGTCCACCACGCAGGAGCGGGGCTCCATGAACGCGGGGATCAGGCGCTGCTGGCGGAAGCGGCGCTTGACGACGATCGAGTCCGGGTCCGCCTCGGCGGTCTTGATGGCCTCGTCGACGCTCGCGCCGGTGCCGGCCTCGCCGGAGTCGAAGACCCAGGTCGCGGAGACGTTGGTGCCCAGGTCGGGGTGCACCAGGTCGGCGCCGTCCTTCGACGCCGCCTCCATGTCCAGGATCGCGTCCTGCGGGTCGTAGTCGACCTCGACGAGCTCGGCGGCGTCCTTGGCCTCGGCCAGGGACCGGGCGACGACGACGGCGACGCCCTCACCGGAGAAGCTGACCCGGCCGATGCCGAGCACTGGGCGCTGCGGGGCCTTCTGGTCCGGGGTGATCGGCCACGCGCAGGGCATGCCGACGGCCTCGGCGCCCAGGTCGGCGGCGGTGTAGACGCCGTACACGCCCGGGGCCTTCTCTGCCTCGGACTTGTCGATCGAGGTGATCGTGGCGCGGGCCAGCGTGGAGCGCACGACCGCGATGTGCAGCGTGCCGGGCGGGGTGATCGAGTCGGTGTAGCGGGAGCGACCGGCGATCAGCCGCGCGTCCTCCTTGCGGACGCGGGCCTTGCCGATCTCGGTGGTGGTGGGTTCGGCGGTCGTCGTCAACTCAGTTACCTCCACCGGCGACCGGGGCGCTCTGCGCCACGGCACCGGGCTTCATGTTCTTCGCCGCGCTCTGGACCGACCGCACGATGTTCTGGTAACCGGTGCAACGGCAGAGGTTGCCCTCGATGCCCTCGCGGACCTCGTGCTCGGTCGGGTCGGGGTTGTCCCCGAGCAGGTCGACCGCAGCCATGATCATTCCGGGCGTGCAGTAGCCGCACTGCAGACCGTGGCACTCGCGGAAGGCCTCCTGGACCGGGTGCAGCTGCCCGTCGCGGGCCAGCCCCTCGATCGTGGTGACCTCTCCCCCGTCGGCCTGGACGGCCAGGACGGAGCAGGACTTCACGCTGCGTCCGTTCAGGTGGACGGTGCATGCTCCGCAGTTGCTGGTGTCGCAGCCGATCAGTGTCCCCGTCTTGCCCAGGGTCTCCCTGAGGTACTGCGCGAGCAACAACCGGGGCTCGACCTCGTCGGCGTAGTTCACGCCGTCGACGGTGACCCTGACCTGTGTCATGAAATCTCACTCCTCGTCCGCGACCACGCGCTGGTGGCCGCGCGGGATCTACCGGGGACCACCGAGGCTGCGCCGCCGCGGGAGGCGGTGGCGCGCCTCGGCGCCGCACACGTCCGGGGTGGCGGCGCCCACATCACACTCCCGATCATCCTGCGTTGCAAGGTCGCGTATCCGCAGGTCCGCGGCATGAGCCGCGTTGTCCCGCGCAAACCACGAGGCCGCTTCCGATCACCTTCCGCAGGCGCGGGCAACCGATCCCCCCGCATGCCGCACACGCGGAACGGAGACACAACAGAGACCACCCGTTCGGACCAGCCCACACGGAGTGGTCAGGTCTTGACAACATAGGTGAGGCTTACTTCTGCTTCGGCGCGGTTCCGGGTCCGGTGGGACGCAGCGGTGCGGTCGTCCGGCGCCGCAGCGCCCCCCACCACAGCCCTGCGCCGTAGGCCAGGTCGTCCAGACGGTGGGCGACGAGGAACCCGACCGGCCCGGGGCGCGCGGCCGGGTCGCGGTCGCGGTGGACCCACCAGTCGGCGATCCCCTCGGCCAGCGCGGCGGCGGCCACGGCGCGACGGGCCCGCGAGGAGAAGGGCAGCGCGAGCGCGACGACCGGCCAGAAGTGCCGGGTCAGCGCCGATCCCACCTGCCACACCGCGCCCGACAGGCCGAGCGCGGTCAGCCGCGCCGCCGAGAGCCGCGGACGGTCCAGCCGGGTGAGCTTGCGGGAGAGCCGCTCGGTCGCCACCGCCGTGACGACGGCGGCGCCGGCCACCGACCAGCGACGCTGCAGCAGGAGCAGCACGCACACCGCCGCCGACCACGGCGAGAGCACGACCGGCGGGACGGCCCCGGGGTGGCGCTGTGCGAGCGGGGCGGCGCCGGTGCCGTAGAAGGCCTTGCGCGCCAGCCACTCCGACGGGTCGGTGCGATGGTCGTGGGCGACCCGGGCGGTGGGTTCGTAGCGCATCCGCCAGCCCGCGGCGTGCAGCCGCAGCACCAGGTCGACGTCCTCGGCGACGTGCATCCCTTCGTCGAACGCGATGCGCTCCCGTCCGTCGGCACCACTCCCGCTGACGGCGTCGACGCGCACCAGCATCGCCGCGCTCGGGACATAGGCGACCCGCGAGCGCGGGACGATCAGCGCCGGGTCCGGGCCGAGGTCCAACGAGGACCGGACGGCCTCGTAGCGCGCGATCGCGCCGCGCGCCCCGCCCCCGTCGGAGACCGGTCCGAGCGCGACGATCCGCGGGGCCACCATCGCCACCGCCGGGTCGGCCGCGTGCGCGAGCAGGGGCGCGAGCCAGCCCGGCTCGGGCACGACGTCGGAGTCGAGGAACACGACGAACGGTGTCCGCGCCGCCGCCACCCCGGCGTTGCGGGCCGCGGCCGGGCCGCGCGGGCGCTCGTGGCGTACGACCGTCCCGCCGGCGGCCACCACACCCGCGGCGACGGTGCCCGGGTCGTCCGACCCGTCGTCGACGACGACGAGACCGCCCACGTTCGCCGGCAGCGTCGCCAGCAGACGGAGCAACGACCGGTCCTTGACCGGCACGACGACGGTGACGTCCTCGGCGCCCGGGACCTCCTCCCCCTCTTTCCCGGCGTCGGGGAACACGGGGTGCGCCAGGCCGGAGTCGAGCAGGCGGCGGGCGAGCGCACGCGTCGTCGGGTCGGTGACGGTCAGGGCGGTGCGCGGCCCGGCCGGGAGCAGGTCGCGAGCGGTGGGGCTCAGGTGCACCAGCCGCGGCGGGGCGCCCCCGAGCAGCGCCTCGCCGCCGTCGATCCGGCGGGCGCGGCGGTCCAGGACGACCCGGAACCCGTCGGGCAGGCGGAGGTCGTGCGGTCCGTCGGCCGCGGCGGGGGGAGCCATCCCCTTCAGCGTCGCATTCCCGGTTGCCCCGGCGGGGGCCGGACTCGTCACACTCACCCTCGTGACCGAGACCCCGGAGTCCCTCCTGCCCCGTTACGGCGCGGGGACGCTGTCCGACGTGCTCCCGGCCCTGCTCACCTCGCTGGGTACCGGTATCGGTACCGACGTCGGCGCGTTCGGCCTCCCGCCGTCGCGGGCGGCGGGGCTCCTGCTGATCGACGGCCTCGGCCACGAGCTGCTCGCCGCGCACGCCGCGGACGCGCCGGTGCTGGCCGCGATGGCCGACGCCGGGCCGTTGACGGTGGGGTTCCCGTCCAGCACGCCGATCAGCCTGACCTCGCTCGGCACCGGGCTGCCGCCGGGGGCGCACGGGACGCTGGGCGTGCGGTTCCGGGTCGAGGACACCCTGCTCGACGCGCTGAGCTGGAGGGACGGCGGGACCGACCTGCGCGAGCGCCTGGTGCCCGAGCGGGTCCAGCCGGAGCCGACCCTGTTCGAGCGCGCCGCGGCCGCCGGGGTGGAGGTCACCGTCGTGTCCGGCCGGGAGTTCCGGACGTCCGGGCTCACCCGTTCCGGCCTGCGCGGCGGGACCTACCGGGGCGTGCACGCGCTCGGTGACCTGGCGACCGCGTTCCTGGACGGCCTGACCGGCCCGGGCCCGCGACTGGCCTACGGCTACCACTCCGAGCTGGACCTGCTCGGCCACGTGCACGGCCCGGGCTCGGCTCCATGGCGATGGCAGCTGCGCCTGCTCGACCACCTGGTGGAGATGCTGCTCGACGGTCTCCCGGCCGGCGCGCTGCTGGCCGTCACCGGCGACCACGGGATGGTCGGACTGACCCGCGTCTACGACGCCGACGACGATGACGACGTGCTCCGCGACGGCGTCACGCTCCTCGGCGGGGACCCCCGGGCCCGGCAGATCTACACGAGCCCGGGCGCCGCCGACGAGGTCCTCGCCACCTGGCGGGAGACCCTCGGCGACGACGCGTGGGTGCTCCCCGGGCAGGAGGCGGTCGACCGGAACTGGTTCGGCCCCGTCACGTCCGGCATGCGGGACCGGGTCGGCGACGTGGTCGCGGCGATGCGCGGGACGGCGGGGGTCGTGCGGTCGGAGGCCGAACCGATGATGGCGGGCCTGCCCGGCCAGCACGGATCGTTCAGCACCGCCGAGCAGCTGGTGCCTCTCCTGGTGGCGTCGTCGCCCTGATCCGCCCACCCGTACGAGAGCCCCGTTCGTCCAGCCATCCGGTACGAACGGGGCTCTCGTACATCTCGGCGCCGGCCGGTGGCAGGGACTCTCAGGCCAGCCTGCCGGTCGACGCGTCCGGCTCCCAGCGACGGACGGCGTCGGCGACGGCCGTGACCGTCCCGTCGAGGAGTCGTCGTCCCTCGTCGGCGGAGGCGCCGGACGGGTCGCCGAGCACGCCGTTGGGGCTGACCGAGACCACGCCGCCGGTGCGCATCGGTTCCAGCAGGTCGCGCAGGCGGCCCGTCGCACCGGGCGCGGCGGCCCCGAGGCGGACCAGATGCGGGGTCAGGGCCAGCATCAGCGACGTCTCGATCCGCCCGGCGTGCGCGTCGAGCGGGATACCGGCCGTCACGGCGGGCGGTGGAATGCACGGGGTCCAGGCGACGTCGCGGCCCTCGTAGCGCAGGAGCGTCACGGCCTCGACCATCGTCGTGACGTTGCCGCCGTGCCCGTTGAGCAGGACCAGCCGCGACGCCCACCGGCACACCGACCGCCCGTACTCGACGAGCACCGCGCGCAGGGCCTCGTGCCCGAGCGAGACCGTCCCGGGGAAGCCCTCGTGCTCCCCCGCGGCGCCGTAGGCCAGGGCGGGCGCGAGCACCAGCGACGGGTCGCGGTCGTGCACGCCCGAGGCGACGGCCGAGGAGATCCGGACGTCGGTGTCGAGCGGCAGGTGCGGGCCGTGCTGTTCGACCGACCCCACCGGGACGACGAGCGTGCGTGCCGCGGCCCCGGAGGCCGGGTCGAGATCGGTCCAGGTCAGGTCGCCGAGGAGCACGCCGTCAGACTGCCCGTTCCGTCATCGGCGCGCGCGTGTCGATCTCGACGGCGACGCGTTCGCCCTCCCGGACCGCGGCGTCGATCCGGCGCGGGGCCAGGCAGTCGCCGATCCGGACCACGTCCGGGGCCGCCCCCAGGGTTGTCCACAGATCATCGCGGGGAGCTGTGGACAACGCCGTGACCACCCCGTCGACCTGCCGGAACTCGGTCCGGCCGGTCGGGTGGTGCAGCAGCGTCACCCGCAAAGCCCCAGGTCGGCCGTCGACGGCCGTCACCACCCTGTCGGTGGTCGTGTCGATCCCGGCGGCGTGGGCGCGCCGACGGAAGCCCTCCCGGTCCAGGGTGACGCCGAGGTCCTGCCCGACGACCATCGCCGGCGTCACGATCTCGACCAGGGCCCCGCGGGCGGCGAGCAGCTCGGCGACCGACGTCGCCTGGTGGAAGCCCGTCTCGTCGACGACGAGCACCCGGCCGGACACCTCCGCCGCGCCGGACAGGACGTCGTGCACGGGCACGACGCCCGGGACCGCCCACGGCGGAGGGACCGGAGCGGACCCGGTGGCCAGCACGATCGCGTCCGCGCCGAGCCCGCGCAGCAGGTCCGCATCCGCCTCGACACGCGTGCGGACGTCCACCCCGGACGCCACGCACTCACCGAGCAGATCGCGTACGACGTGCCCGATCTCGGTCCGCCCGGGCGCGGTGGCCGCCAGCGCGACCTGACCCCCGGTCGCGGGGTCCCGCTCCAGCAGCGTCACCCGGTGCCCGCGACGGGCCGCGGCCGCCGCGGCGGACAGCCCGGCCGGCCCGCCGCCCACGACCACCACCCGCAGGCCCCGCACCACCGGCGACGGCAACGGGACGGCCTCGTGCCCGGCCCGCGGGTTGACCGTGCAGCCCAGCCACCGGTTGAGCCCGACCCGCCCGACGCACTCCTGGTTGCAGCCCACGCACGTCCGCACCGGGCGCCCGTCGGCGCCCTTGGCGGCGAACTCCGGGTCGGCGATCTGCCCGCGGGCCACCCCGACCAGGTCGCACTCCCCCGCGGCCAGCGCCGCCTCGGCCTGCGCGGGCTCGGTGAACCGCCCGACGCCGATCACCGGCAGCGACACCGCGGCCCGGATCGCGGACGGGATGAACGCCGCGTAGCCCGACGGCGTGTGCATCGACGCCTCGATCAGGTGCAGCGACGCGGTCGCGACGCCGATCGAGGTGTTGACGTGGTCGACCCGACCGGTGGCCTCGAGCAGCCGGGCCAGCGCGACGCCGTCGTCGAGCCCGATGCCGCCGTCGATCCCCTCGTGGGCGCCGATCCGGACGCCGAGCACCCGCTCCGGCCCGAGCACCGCCCGGACGGCCGCGACGACGTCGAGCACGATCCGTGCCCGGTTCGCCAGGGGGCCGCCGTAGGCGTCGGTGCGCCGGTTCGTGGCCGGGGACAGGAACATCCGCAGCAACGACGCGTGCGAGCACTGCAGCTCGACGCCGTCGAACCCGCCCTCGACGCAGTGCGCGGCGGTGCGCGCGTAGGCCGCCACGACCTCGTCGACGTCGTCGGTGGTCATGGCGCGGGCGACCTCGCGGAACATCGGGTCGGGCAGCGCCGAGGGGGCGGGCACCGGTTCGCGCGAGTACATCCCCGACGCCTGGCCGCCGTTGTGGTTGAGCTGGGCGAGCACCGGGACGCCGTGGGCGTGCACCGCCTCGGTGATCGCCCGGTAGCCGGGCAGGACGGCCGGGTCGTGACCGCGCACGACCTTCTCGTAGGGACGGTCGTGCGGGTGCACCGAGTGCTCCTCGGTGATCACCAGCCCGGCGCCGCCGGCCGCGCGGGCGGCGTAGTAGGCCGCGTGCTGCGCGGTGGGCAGGCCGTCGGTGGCGTAGCCGGTGAGGTGCGCGGTGAACACGACCCGGTTGCGCAACGTCAGCGGGCCCAGACGCAGCGGGGTGTGCAGCAGGCCGGTCACGACGACGACCCGGACAGGACGGTCGCGGAACGCCCGGCACCGATCTCCAGGGCCGCACGGCGTCCCTCCCCGACGGCCTCGGCGATCGTGCGCGGGGCGACGGCGTCACCGGCCCGGAGCCGGTGCGGTGCCGCCGTCCACAGCGTGTCCTCGGGCAGGCGCGCCGAGCAGTCGACCACCAGGTCGCAGGGGATATCGCGTGCCGCTCCGGTGTGGACGTCCTCGATCCGGGCGGTCCCACCGGTCACCGAGCGCAGGGTGGAGAACAGGACGCGGGTGACGCCGGCGCGTTCCAGCCGGGCGTTGGCGTCGGCGAGGTCACCGGTGCGTCCGAGCTGGTCGCCGGCCACCGCGTCCGGGGTGACGAGCGTGCACGCGACGCCCGCCGCGGCGAGCTGCTCGGCGACCCCGGCCCCGGTCCAGTCGCCGACCGGGTCGAACACGACGACGGCGGGCGGAACACCCCGGATCCCGCGCGGCGCACCGCCTGCGGAGGCGAGCGCCGTCGTCACCGCGGCCGACGTCGACCCGGAGGTGAGCACCGTGCGTTCGAACTCGGCCGCCGGGACGACCGGGACGTCCGAGGGGAAGGCCGCCGGCGCGGGGCGGGACCCGGTGGTCAACAGGACCGCCGCGCCGGCCCGCTCGGCCTCGTCGAGATCCTCCGCCGTCACCGCGACGCCGGTGCGCACCTCCACCCCGAGGCGCTGGAGCTCACGTTCCCACCAGGGCAGGAGCACCCCGATCCGCGCCCGCCCGTGCACCGCGGCGGCGAGACGCAGCGACCCGCCGAGGACGCGGTCGCGCTCGTGCAGCGCGACCCGGTGCCCGCGCAGAGCCAGCGTCCGGGCGGCCTCCAGACCGGCCGGCCCGCCCCCGACGACCACGACGTCCCGCGGCACCGGATCGCGCCCGTCGACCGGCGGGTCGGTGGTCTCGCGCCCGGACCTCGGCTCGGCCTCGTCGCCGACGATCGGGTTGCGCGGGTCGCGCGCGAGGGAGAGCTGGTTGGACAGCGTGCAGGGCCGGATCCGCTCCGGGGTGCCGGCACGGACCAGCGCGACGAGGTCGGGGTCGGCGATCTGGGCGCGGGTCATCTCGACGAGGTCCGCGGTGCCGTCGGCGAGCGCGGCCTCCGCCATCGACGGGTCGACGACGCTGCCCTGCAGGACGGTCAGTGACCCGGTGCCCCGGACCGCGGCGCACAGCTCCCGGTTGAAGCCGGGCGGCGTGTGCAGGTCGGGGCGGGTCGAGGAGACCGAGAGGGCGCTGCCGCGCACCGGGACCAGGTAGTCGACGGCGTCGGCGACCGACGCGGCCAGGGCGGCGCCGTCGGGCGGCGTGATCCCCGCCCAGGGCGCGAGCTCGTCGGCGCAGAGACGCAGGCCCAGGATCCGGTCCGGCCCGAGCGCGGCCCGCACCACGTCCACGACCTCCCGTAGGAGCAGCCCGCGGTCCCGGTGGTCGTCCGTCCGGTGGTTGGTCAGCCCGGAGCAGAACTGGCGCAGCAGGGAGTGCTGCCCCGCGTTGATCTCCACCCCGTCCAGACCGGCCGCGACGGCACCCCGCACGGCGTCGCCGAACCCGTCGAGGAGCGCGTCGATCTCGGGCCGTTCCATCACCATCGGCACCTCGCGGGTGACGACGTCGGGTACCCGCGACGGTCCCCACAGCGGACGCTGCGAGTACGCGGTGGAGCCCTGGGAACCGGCGTGTCCGAGCCCGGCCAGTACCAGGGCACCGTGCGGACGGCAGGCCCCGGCGACCGCGGACCAGCCCGGACCTGAGTGGGCGGCCAGCGGCGCGCGTTCGTAGGGATGGTCGGAGGGGTGCACCGACGCGACCTCGGTGACGATCAGGCCCGCGCCACCCTCGGCCCGCCGGGCGTAGTAGGCGACGTGGGCGTCCGAGATCTCCCGCCGGTACCCCAGGTTCGTCTCGTGCGGGCCGAACAGCACCCGCGACGGAGCCCACCGCCCCCGGATCTGCACCGGTGCGGTCAGCCCATCGGCCACGACGTCATGATCGACGAGTGTGGGCGGATCAGTGCCATGGATGGCACCGATCCGCCCACAAGAATCGATCACTCGCGCGTCGGTCAGCTCCCGGCGACCGGCACCGCGACGGGTGCGGCGTCCGGGACGGGCATGCCGGCCAGCGGGCTCTCGTCGCAGGCGCGGTCCGGGCGCCGCGGCGGCGGGGCCAGGCTCAGCATCGTCGGCGCCTTCGGCGTGCGGGAGTTGCGCGGCTCCGAGCGCGAGTGGTTCACGTCCGACTTCGGGATCACGGTCCCGGCGTCCCGGTCGGCCAGCATCTGCTCGCCGAAGCCGCGCACGCACTCCGGGTCCGGGCCGTCGAGGGGCAGGCCGGTGAAGAACTTCGCCGCCATGCACCCGCCCTGGCAGGAGTCGTAGTGGTTGCAGGACGCGCAGGCGCCACCGGTCTGCGGCTGGCGGAGCTCGGTGAACAGCTCCGAGTTCTGCCAGACCTCCTGGAACCCGCCGGGCGAGCGGACGTTGCCGGCCAGGAAGTTCTCGTGGATCGCGAACGGGCAGGCGTAGACGTCGCCGACCGGGTCGATCAGGCAGACCACGCGACCCGCGCCGCACAGGTTCAGCCCGGGGAGGGCCTCACCGAACGCGGAGAGGTGGAAGAAGGAGTCGCCGGTGAGGATGTTGTCCCCGTTCGCGACCAGCCAGTCGTAGAGCTGCTTCTGCTGGCCGGCGGTCGGGTGCAGCTCGTCCCAGACGTCCGCGCCGCGGCCGGACGGGCGCAGCCGGGTGATCCGCAGCTGCGCGTTGTACTTGTCGGCGATGGCCTTGAAGTCGTCGAGCTGGTCGACGTTCTCCCGGGTCATCACGACCGAGATCTTCGGCTGCCCGAACCCGGCCTCGGCCAGGTTCTCCAGCGCGCGGATCGAGGTGTCGAACGAGCCGGGGCCGCGCACGTGGTCGTTGACCGCGGCGGTCGCGCCGTCCATCGAGATCTGGATGTCGACGTAGTCGGTCGCGGCGAGCTGCTTGGCCCGCTTCTTGTCGAGCTTGATGCCGTTGGTGGAGAACTTGACCCCGACGTTGTGGTCGATCGAGTAGTCGAGGAGCTCCC
The DNA here is from genome assembly GCF_004217185.1 of Pseudonocardia sediminis. Taxonomy (NCBI): domain Bacteria; kingdom Bacillati; phylum Actinomycetota; class Actinomycetes; order Pseudonocardiales; family Pseudonocardiaceae; genus Pseudonocardia; species Pseudonocardia sediminis. The sequence continues at coordinate 5,858,319 of NZ_SHKL01000001.1, forward strand.
AGAAGTCCGGGCGCACGGTCGGCTCGCCGCCGCCGATGTTGATGTAGAAGACCTGCATCCGCTGCAGCTCGTCGATGACGTGCTTGGCCTCGGCGGTGTCGAGCTCACGCGGGTCGCGGCGACCGGAGGAGGACAGGCAGTGCACGCACGCCAGGTTGCAGGCGTAGGTGAGCTCCCACGTCAGACAGATGGGCGAGTTCAAGCCGTACTGGAAGTGATCGACGAGCTTCACGGGCACACTCCACTGTGGTGTTCAAGCATCGGGGCGCGTCGGGCGGGACGGGGCGAGGGCGCTCAGCGGGCTTCGATGGTGCCGGACTCGGCGAGACCGGCGAGAGCCTTGACGTAGGCGGGCCGCTGAGCCTCCGCGACGCCGGCCGCGGAGATCGCGGCGTGCACGTCGGGGTGGTGCTCGAGGCCCTTGACGACCTCGACCAGTTCCGGGGTCTTGAGGAACGACAGCTTGCGGGTCACGAAGTCGTACACGAGCGCACCGAACGGCTCCGGGCGCAGCGCCACGTTCGGGCTGCACCGGTAGGCCGATCCGGGGTCGAAACCCGACCCCGGACCGGTCACCGTCTCGGTGGCGAGCGGCTTAGTAGACACCGCACATGCCGTCGATGGAGACCTCCTCGACGAGGGTCTCCTCGACGAGCGGCTCCTGGGACGCGGACTCGTTCTGCTCGATCGGGGCCATCGGCGTACCTCCTGCGTGACGGGACGGGCAACGGTTTCGGACGTTATTGGCACCCGGTGCCGAAAGCAAGGATCGCCTGCACCGCCCGTCCGAACGGAGGGGGCGGCATGCTGTCACCCGTGGAGGACCCCCTGCTGCACCTGTGCACCCCCGCCGACTGGCGCGCCGCCCTGACCTCGGGCTCGGTCGCGCCGCCGTCCCTTCAGGAGGTGGGATTCGTGCACCTCTCGACGGCCGAGCAGGTCGCCCTGCCGGCCCAGCGGCTGTTCGCCGGCCGGCGCGACATGGTCCTGCTCGTGCTCGACCGGGCCGCGATCGACCGCGCCGGGATCGAGGTCCGCTGGAAACCGGGCGTGCCCGGGGACCCGGAGTCGATGCGGTTCCCGCACGCCTACGGAGCGCTGCCGGCGTCGGCGGTGCTGACCGTGCTGCCCTACCGACCGGACGGTGAGGGCCGGTTCAGTGCGCCGTCGGTGCCGGTACCGGACGCCGCGAACCGGGCCGCGCTCCTGGAGCCCTCGTTGCTGCGCCGGGCCGCGACCGCCGAGATCGCGGTGACCGGCGGCGTCGCCGTGCGCACCGACGCCGTGCCGGCCTCGCGGATGCACAACCAGCTGCTCGTGGAAGGGACGGCCGATGCCGCCGCCGTCGTCGCCGAGGCGGACCGGGCCCTCGACGGGCTGCCGCACCGGGCTGCCACCCTCTACGGCGAGACGCTCGCCGGCGCGGCCGGGGACCTCTACGGCCACGGCTGGGCGGTCGACGAGCTGCGCCTGATGACCGCGCCCGCCGCACGGGAGGGCGCGGGCGGCACCGACGGGGTCGTCGACGTCGACCTCGAGACACTCCGCCCGCAGTGGGACGCGGTCTGGCGCCGCACCCTCCCGGAGATCTCCGACGACGAGATCGCCCAGCTCACCGACCGCTACCGCGTCGAGGACACCGCGACCCGGGTCGTCCCGCTGGCGGTGCTCGACGGCGTGACGGTGATCGCGTCCTGCCTGCTCAAGATCGACGGCGCGACGGCCTGGCTGGACTCGCTGGAGACCGAGCCGGAGCACCGTGGCCGCGGGCACGGGCGGGCCCTGCTCGAGGCCGCCCGCGACCGCGCCGCCGCGGCCGGCTGCGACCTCGTCGCCCTGAGCACCCTGGCCCGGGACTGGCCGCAGGACTGGTATGCCCGGCACGGGTTCACCGACGCCGGACGCTCCTGGGTGGCCGCCAAGGTCTGAGCGCTCCCCTCCGACAGGGCAGGAGCGGTCCGGTCCGACCGGCCGGGCACGGTGACACCCATTGGTAGCTGTTGCGAATAAGTTGCAGTAGCCAAGGTGAGGTCTGTACGCGAGACAGCCCTCACCGAGGAGAGCCCATGGCCATCGAGCTCAACCAGATCTGGGACTTCCCGATCAAGGAGTTCCACCCGTTCCCGCGCGCCCTGCTCGGGGTCGGGGCCCACGACATCCTGGGGGTCGAGGCGAAGAACCTCGGCATGACGCGCGTCCTGTTCGTCACGTCCGGTCTGCGCGGCTCGGGCATCGTCGACGAGCTCAAGGGCAAGGTCGAGTACCAGGGTGTCGACGTCGTCGTCTACGACCAGGTGGAGTCCAACCCCAAGGACTACAACTGCATGGACGCCGCCGCGCTCTACAACAGCGAGAAGTGCGACGGCATCATCTCGATCGGTGGCGGCTCCTCGCACGACGCCGCCAAGGGCGCCCGCGTCGTCATCGCCCACGACGGCCGCAACATCAACGAGTTCGAGGGCTTCTCCAAGTCCACGAACATGCAGAACCCGCCGCACATCGCGGTCTCCACCACGGCCGGCACCGGCTCGGAGACCTCCTGGGCCTACGTCATCACCAACACCAGCGACATGAGCAACCCGAAGAAGTGGGTCGGGTTCGACGACGCCGTGGTGACCACCCTCGCCCTGGACGACCCGCTGCTCTACTACAGCTGCCCGCAGCACTTCACGGCGTACTGCGGGTTCGACGTCCTGGCCCACGGCTCCGAGCCCTACGTCTCGCGCCTGGACTTCGAGCCGTCGCTGGGCAACGCGCTGTTCTCGATCGAGCTGGTCGGGCAGTACCTGCGCGAGGCCGTGTTCGAGCCACGCAACCTGCAGGCCCGCTCGAAGATGATGCACGCGCAGTACATCGCGGCGCAGGCGTTCAACTCCGGCGGTCTCGGGCTGGTGCACTCGACGTCGCACGCGGTGTCGGCGTACTTCGACACCCACCACGGGCTGAACAACGCGATCGCCCTGCCGCGGGTGTGGGAGTACAACCTGCCGTCGCGCTACCCCCAGTACGCCCGCATCGCGACGGCCCTGGGGGTCGACACGACGAACATGACCACCGTGCAGGCCGCGGACGCCGCGGTCGAGGAGGCCATCCGCCTGTCGAAGGACGTCGGGATCCCGGACAACTTCGGGGTCCTGAAGTCCGACAGCTACGACAAGAACCGGATGAACACCGGGAAGTACGCCGGTGTCGGTGACGCGATCCCGACGGACGACAAGACCGTCCGGAGCATCGCCGAGCACATGATGGGCGACTACTGCACCCCGGGAAACCCCCGCGAGAGCACGGTCGACTCGCTGGTTCCGCTGGTCAAGCACGCGTTCGCCGACGCGTACTGAGGCTCGGCGGCCGAGAGCCGAAGCAGCAGCACTGATCCGCCGCCGCCACCACGACGTCGCCGCGCCCGGCCGGTCCGGGCGCGGCGACGTCGCGTGTGTCCCGCCTATCCGAGGAGAACGGTGTACGAGAGCGCCGAGAAGCTGACCGAGGCCCTGTCCGGCGAGAACTACGTGATCGACCCCGACTTCGCGGTCGTCGTGTTCCTGGCGACCCGCCTGGAGCGGCCGCTGCTGCTGGAGGGCCCGGCCGGGGTCGGCAAGACGGAGCTGGCCAAGGCCCTCGCCGCCGCGAGCGGGCGGCGTCTGGTCCGGCTGCAGTGCTACGAGGGTCTCGACGACAGCCGCGCGCTCTACGAGTGGGACTACGGCAAGCAGTTGATGCACGTCCAGATGCTGCGCGACCGGATCGGCGAGCTGCTCTCGGACACCGCGTCGATGGCGGAGGCGTCGGCCCGGTTGCAGGCCACCGACACCGGCCTCTACACCGAGGACTTCCTGTCGGTCCGCCCGCTGCTGGACTCGGTGCTCTCCGACGAGCCGGTGGTGCTGCTGGTCGACGAGGTGGACCGCACCGAGGAGTCGATGGAGGCGCTGCTGCTCGAGGTGCTGGCCGAGGGCCAGGTCACCGTGCCCGAGATCGGGACGTTCACCGCGCGGTCGACGCCGTGGGTCGTGCTCACCTCCAACGACACCCGTGAGCTCTCGCCCGCCCTCAAGCGGCGCTGCCTGCACTACCACGTGGACTTCCCGGACACCGCGCGCGAGACCGAGATCGTCTCCCGGCGCGCTCCCGAAGTGGCGGCCGACGTCGTCGAGGGCGTCGTGGAGCTCGCCCGGAGGCTGCGTGAGATGCCGCTGCGCAAGTCGCCGTCGATCTCCGAGGTGATCGACGCGGCCCGCGCCGCCGCCGTGCTGGACCGGGGCGCCGGGGACGAGGTCCGGAGGTTCCTGCTGGCCGCGCTGCTGAAGTACGGCTCCGACATGGACATGGCGGTCAGGCGTCTCGACGGAGACGAGGCCGGGGAGTCCGAGGTGGACGTGGCCACGGACGAGGGCTGGGTGAACAGCTCGACGCGCGGGAAGAGCCCGACCAGCTCGGCGTTCGCCGGACGCGGCGGTGGCGGGGCGAGCACCGGCGGCCGCGCGGCGGCCGACCGGTACCGGCGGGGCGTGCGGTGACGGCCGGTACGTCGCCCGCGGCCGGGGGCGGCCGCGTCCTGGCCGTGCTCTCCGCCGCGTTCGGACGGGTGCTGCGGAGCCAGGGAGTCTCCGCGTCGCCCGCCGAGGTGATCGAGGTCCGGCGCGTGCTGGCCCTGTTCGGGGCCGGTGACCTCGACGTCCTGCGACCCGCCCTGCGCGCGGTCACCGTGAAGTACGACCACGAGCGACCGGGCTTCGAGCGCACGTTCGACGTCTTCTTCGGACTGATCGCAGCGCCCACGGCCGGCACCGGCGGCGTCGCGGGCCCGGGGATGCGCGGTCCCGACGGCGGCCTGCCGACCGACCTCGGACTGACCGGGGACGACGACCGGTCGGCCTCCTACGCCGACCACGACCCGACCACCCGCGACGTCGGCGACCTGTTCGACACGGACGAACGAGAGCGGGGGTTCGACCCACACCGCGACGACGACGACGTCGCGATGGGCGGCTCCGACTCCGACCTGGAGGTGTCGTCGGAGGAGGACGAGGGCCGTCGCGGGATGAGCTACACCGTCGACCTGGAACGGGCCGGGACCGCCGTCGCGAAGGAGCTGACCGACTCGGGCAGCTCACAGGCGTCCGGCTCGATCGACTGGGACGACCCCGAGGCGATCATCGCGTGGCTGGCGGCCTACGACCCGTACTCGGTCTACGCCGACGGCCCCGAGGGTGACCTGGAGACGCTGTCGGAGACCCAGCTCGGACGCCTGGTGGAGGCGATCGCCGCGTTCGTCTCCGCGCTGGCCGAGGAGGTCTCCGGCATCCGTCCGGACCCGGATGCCGCCGACGGCACCCGGTTCGACCCCGCGGACATGCAGCGCGCCTGCCACGAGCTGCTGCACCGGATGAGGGGCGCGCCGCGCCGGGTCCCCCGCGAGCACGCGCACGGGCCGCTCGACGTGCGGCACACCGTGCGGCGCAGCATGCGCAGCGACGGCGTCCCGTTCCACCTCCTCGTCCGCAAGCAGGTGCCGGACCGGGTGCGGCTGCTGATCGTCGCGGACGTCTCGCTGTCGGTCCGATCGGTGACGGCGTTCGTGCTGCGCCTCGCCCAGACCCTGCACCGGATGGCGTTCCGCTGCCGCGTCCTGGCCTATGTGGACATCCCGGTGGACGTGACCGACCGTCTCCTGCGGACCTCCGGTGAACAGGCGCTCGCCGCGGTGCTCGCCGCCCCGGGCCTGGACCTCGACGCGACCAGCGACTACGGGCGGGTGATGGCCGAGCTCAACTCCGGGTTCGCCGACCTCACCGACCGGCGCACCGCGGTGCTGTTCGTCGGCGACGGCCGGTGCAACGGCCTGCCCTCGGGCGACGACGAGCTGCGCCGGCTGCGACGCCGCGCGCACCGGGTCGGCTGGATCACCCCGGAACCACGCCGCTACTGGGACCAGGCTTCCTGCGCGATGCCGGTGTACGACGAGATCGTCGACGCGGTCGTGGTCGCCCGCGACGCCGAGGAGCTGCTGGCCCGGGCCGGCGAGCTGGGACACGCCCTGTCCTGACCGCCGGCCGCGCCGTTGCGTGACAGACCTTGTTGCCATATTCTTGCAACAGTGTGGGAGTTCCCGATCAGGGAGAACCTCACCCTGAACCCCTCCGTACGGAGGGGGATCCTGCCCCGCTGTCGCGACGGTTGTTGCGGCAAGCCCTGTGCGAGCGGTCACGGCACCCCTAGCGTCCGGTGCTGACCCACCCCCTGCACCAGAAAGGGCTGCCATGCAGGTTGACGAACTGTTGAAGCCGTTCCCCATCAAGGAGTTCCACCCGTTCCCCCGGGCACTGATGGGCCCCGGCTCGCACGAGCTCATCGGACCGGAAGCCCTCAAGCTGGGCTTCAAGAAGACGCTGGTGATGACGTCGGGCCTGCGCGGCACCGACATCGTCAACAAGATCGTCGAGTCGATGAAGTACCACGGCCTCGAGGTGGTCGTGTACGACAAGGTCGAGTCGAACCCCAAGGACTACAACGTCATGGACGCTGTGGGCCTCTACCAGCAGAACAACTGCGACTCGTTCGTCTCCATCGGCGGCGGTTCCTCGCACGACGCCTGTAAGGGCGCGCGGATCTCGGTCGCCCACGACGGCCGCAACGTCAACGAGTTCGAGGGCTTCAACAAGTCCGAGAACCCGGCGAACCCGCCGCACATCGCGGTCTCCACCACGGCCGGTACCGGCTCGGAGACCTCCTGGGCCTACGTCATCACCGACACGACGACGGACCCGGACAACCCCCACAAGTACGTCGCGTTCGACGACGCCTCGGTGACCAGCCTGGCGATCGACGACCCGGTGCTCTACTACGACTGCCCGGTCGACTTCACCGCGCAGTGTGGCTTCGACGTGCTCGCGCACGCTTCCGAGCCCTACGTCTCGCGGCTGAACTTCCAGCCGTCGCTGGGCAACGCGCTGCACGCCATCAAGCTGACCTCGGAGCACCTCCGGGCAGCGGTGTGGAACGGCCAGGACCTGGCCGGCCGCGAGGGCATGATGTACGCGCAGTACATCGCCGCCCAGGCGTTCAACTCCGGCGGGCTCGGGATCATCCACTCGATCTCGCACGCGGTGTCGGCGTTCTACGACCTGCACCACGGCCTGAACAACGCCATCGCGCTGCCGCGCGTGTGGGCGTTCAACATGCCGGTCGCCTACAGCCGGTTCGCCGACATCGCCGAGGCGATGGGCATCGACACCCACGGCATGACCAAGCCGCAGGCCGCCGACGCCGCGCTCGCCGCGTCGATCCGGCTGCTCCGCGACGTGGGCATCCCGGAGAAGTTCAACGACGTCACCAAGGACTCGTACTCGAAGAACCGGCTGGGCATCGGCCCGACCAAGTTCTACGAGAACGAGAAGGTCGTCAAGGGTGACGCCGCGGACATCGACCGGGTCACGAACCACGTCCTGGGCGACGCCTGCACCCCGGGCAACCCGAAGGAGTGCACGTTCGAGACGGTCCGCCCGGTCGTCGAGCACTCGTTCAACGGTGACCTGGACGAGCTCATCCCCTGATCGACCCCTCGGGCCTGGCCCGATGGTGAGTAGTTCCGTCATATGACGCGGCCCAGCGGGCCCACCCCGCCTCCGGGAGTGATACTGGAGGTCGGGTGGGCCCGCTGGTTGCGTGCCGCCGCGTTCCTGTCATGGACGTGGCCCCGGAAGGAGAGTTCGTGTCCGAGGTTGTTGCTGCCCCGTCGCAGTCCGATGTCCCAGCCGGTTCCGGTGTCGGGGATGCGCCCTTCGAGTCCGTGGACGAGGTCGTCGAGGCCCTGCGAGGGCAGGGCTACATCGCCGACACGCGTCTGGCCACCACCGTCTACCTGCTGACGAGGCTGGACAAGCCACTGCTGCTCGAAGGTCCGGCCGGCGTCGGCAAGACCGAGCTGGCCAAGATGCTGGCGCTGGCCACCGGCCGCCGCCTGCTGCGCCTGCAGTGCTACGAGGGCCAGGACGAGACCAAGGCCCTGTACGAGTGGGACTACGGCAAGCAGCTCATGTACACCCAGATCCTGCGGGAGAAGATCGGCCAGGTCGTGGCCGACGCCCCGGATCTGACGTCCGCGGTCGAGCGGATCGGCGAGCAGGACAGCGTCTTCTTCTCCGAGCGCTTCCTCGCCCCGCGCCCGCTGCTGGAGGCCATCCGGTCCCCCGAGCCCGTCGTGCTGCTGATCGACGAGGTCGACCGCGCCGACGAGGCGCTGGAGGCCGTGCTGCTCGAGACGCTGGGCGAGTTCCAGATCTCGGTGCCCGAGGTCGGGACGTTCAAGGCCGAGAAGCGCCCCTACGTGCTGCTGACCTCGAACAACACGCGTGACCTGGCCGCCGCGCTCAAGCGCCGCTGCCTGCACCTGTTCCTCGACTACCCGGCCGCCGCGCGTGAGCTGGAGATCGTCAAGTCCAAGAAGACCGGGCTGTCCGACGCCCTCGCCGAGGAGCTCGTGACGGTCGTGCGCGGCCTGCGTGAGCTGGAGCTGCGCAAGGCCCCGAGCATCTCGGAGACGATCGACTGGGCCCGCACCCTGGCCGTCCTCGGTGTCGACGACCTCAACGCGCAGGTCCTGTCCGACACCGTGTCCGTCGTCGTCAAATACGACAAGGACGTGAAGAAGGCGCTCGACGCGCTGCCGCGCCTGGTCGACCCGAACGCCGTCATCGACGAGGGCCACGGGCACGGCCATGGCCACGGGCACGGCCACGACGGCGACCACTCGCACGACGAGCCCGCCGCCCCGGCTCCGAAGCCCGCCCCGTCCACCCGCCCCGCGGCGAGCGACGACCCGGACGACGGCGACGTCGACGGTGTCGCGAAGCGCGCCGGCAAGGACGCACCCGGCCGGCACGGCGGGATCTACGGCGGCCTGCCCGGCGGGACCGCGCCGCCGCCCTCGCAGATCCGCAAGGTGACGCCCGGCCAGGGCTCCCGGTCGTTCGGCGGCAGCCGCAAGCGCCCGATCTAGATCGGCGGAGGAGGACAGCGTGGAAGCGAGCATCCATCGTTTCGTCCGGCTGCTCCGCATACGCGCGATCCGCATCTCGGTCTCCGAGGCCGTGGACGCGATGTTGTGCGCGGGCCAGCCGGGCGTCATGTCCGACAAGTCGACCCTCAAGGAGGCGCTGCGCGTCTCGCTGATCAAGGACCGGCGCGACGAGGAGGTCTTCGACCAGGTCTTCGACCTGTTCTTCTCGCTGGTCAAGGTCGGCGAGGAGGACACGGGGCACGGCCACGGGCACGGCCACGGCGACCTGACCGACGACGGCCTGCTGGAGGACTTCACCCTCTCCGAGGAGCCGAGCGACACCCCGCAGGAGGGCCACGACCACGGCGCCCCGGTCGACATCCGGGACTACTTCGACCCGGAGGACCTCGCCGAGCAGTACAACCTGCACCAGGAGGCCAACAAGGTCGACCTGGCGGCGATGACCGACGAGATCGTGTTCTCCAAGGAGAACGAGGGCCAGGAGATCACCGAGGGCCAGCGGGTCCAGATCGAGACCGACCGGTTCTCCGGCGGCGGCCTGCCCGGCGACATCTCCCAGGCCCAGGGTACGAAGGTCGACGCCGACCTCTCGGTCGCCCAGCAGGACGCCCTGCTCGGCTGGCTCAACTCCGAGGAGGACGCGCTCTCCGAGGCGGAGAAGGGCAACGAGGACGACGCGGCCGCGCTGCGCCGTCGGCTCGCCGGGGTGCTGGAGGGCCTGCCGGAGGCGATCAAGGCCCACCTGGAGAAGCTGCTCGAGATCGAGCAGCGGATCGTCGAGGGCCACGACGACATCGACCGGGTCGCCGAGGTGGACCGGGCGAACGAGACCGAGCGGATGCAGCTCGAGGACTCGCTGCGGCGCCTGGCCAAGTCGCTGCACGGGGCGCTGACCCACCGGCGCCGGGTGTCCCCGCGCGGGCGGATCGACTCGGGCCGCACGATGCGGCGCAACATGCGCTACGACGGGATCCCGTTCAACCCGGTCACGGTGCAGCGCCAGGAGGACAAGCCGCGTCTGGTGGTGCTGGCCGACGTCTCGCTGTCGGTGCGGGCCACCGCGCGGTTCACCCTGCACCTGGTGCACGGGCTGCAGGACCTGTTCGGCCAGGTGCGCTCGTTCGCGTTCGTGGCCGACCTGGTCGAGGTCACCGACCTGTTCGCCGACCACCCCGTGGAGCAGGCGCTCGGGATGATCTTCGGTGGCGACCAGCTCGACGTGGACGCGAACTCGCACTACGGGCTCGCGTTCGGGCAGTTCCTGGAGGACCACCCGACGGCGGTCACCCGCCGCTCCACGGTGCTGATCCTGGGCGACGGCCGCGGCAACGGGAACGACCCCAACATGGAGGCGTTCATCGAGATCACCCGGCGCGCCCGGGAGACGATCTGGCTGACCCCCGAGCCCCGGTACTCGTGGGGCCTGGGCCGGTGCGACCTGCCCGCGTACGCCGAGCACTGCGACCGCGTGCGCGTCGTCCGGGACCTGTCGGGCCTGGAGAACACGACGAACGAGATGGCCGGCGAGCTGATCGGCCGCTAGGCACGGACGCACTCCGCCCGCGGCCCCGTCGGGGTCGCGGGCGGAGCCGTGTCTCAGGTGCGTTCGATGACGATCTTGCCGATGGTGCCGCCGGACTCGATCAGACGGTGGGCCTCGCGGACGCTCTCCGCGGTCAGGCCCTGCAGGCGGACGGTCTCGGTGGTCCGCAGCTCGCCGGCGTCGACCAGGCGGGCGACCTCGTCGAGGATCTCGCGCTGCACCGTCGACCCCGGCTCGGACAGGGGCCGGGTGAACATCAGCTCCCAGTGCCAGGCCTGGCTCTTCGTCTTGAGCGGCAGCGTGTCCAGGCCCTCGGGCTCGTCGATCGCGACGACGACCCCGCGCGGGGTCATCAGCTCGGCGTAGGCCTCGACGTTGCCCTCGGACACCGGCGAGAACACGTACTGCACGCCGTCCGGGGCGACCTTGCGCACGCTGCCGACGAGGTCGTGGTGGTCGGCGGTCTCGTGCGCGCCCATCTCACGGGCCCAGTCCTGCGACTCCTGCCGCGACGCCGTCCCGACCAGGGTGAGCCCGGTCCGGCGGGCCAGCTGCAACACCATCGAGCCGACGCCGCCGGCGGCGGAGACGACGAGCAGGGTGCCGGTGGACCCGGGCGTGATCCGCAGATGGTCGTGCAGGCACTCCCAGGCGGTGATCGAGGTCAGCGGCAGGGCGGCGGCCGCGGCGAAGTCCAGCGTGGACGGCTTGCGCCCGACGATCCGGGAGTCCACGAGCTGGCGGTGGGCGTTGCTGCCGGGCCGGTCGATCGCGCCGGCGTAGTAGACCTCGTCGCCGGGCGCGTAGCCCGACACGGCGTCACCGACCTCGACGACGACGCCGGCGGCGTCGAAACCGAGGACCTTCGGCCCGTCGGACGGGTCGAACGAGGAGCGCACCTTGCCGTCCACGGGGTTGACCGAGACGGCGCGGACGTCGACGAGCAGGTCGTGCGGGCCGGGGGCACCGACCTCGATCTCGGAGTCGACGAGCGCTCCGGGGTCGTCGATCGGGAGCGGGCGGGGTGCGACGACGGCGGGAACGGTTGCCATGGCTGACAACGCTAACGGTGGGGCAGGATGCGGGCATGGCGGAACGGTCCTACGGCGACTACCAGCTCGAGATCTACGGCGGGGGCCTGCGCGGTCACGTGCCCGCGCTGCCGATGACCTTCGACGAGATGGAGCGCCGCGCGCAGTCCGCGCTGCCGCCGTCGATCTGGTCCTACGTCGCCGGCGGCGCCGGGGACGAGCGCACCCAGCGCGCCAACGCCGACGCGTTCGGCGGGTGGGGCCTGGTGCCGCGGATGATGGTCGGCGCCACGTCGCGGGACCTGACGGTGGAGATGTTCGGGATGACGCTCCCGACGCCGCTGTTCCTGTGCCCGGTCGGCGTGATCGGGCTGTGCGCGCAGGACGGGCACGGGGACCTGGCGACCGCCCGAGCGGCCGCGCGCACCGGCGTCCCGATGGTCGCCTCGACGCTGACCGTGGACCCGATGGAGGACCTCGCGGCCGCGCTCGGCGACACCCCGGGGCTGTTCCAGCTCTACACCCCGAACGACCGTGAGCTGGCCGAGAGCCTGGTCCGGCGCGCGGAGAAGGCCGGGTACCGGGCGATCGTCGTCACCCTCGACACCTGGGTCACCGGCTGGCGCCCCCGCGACCTGTCGACGGCGAACTTCCCGCAGCTGCGCGGCAACTGCATCGCCAACTACACCTCCGACCCGGTGTTCCGGTCACATCTGAACGCGACGCCGGAGGACGACCTCGCCGCCGCGACCGGGTACTGGGCCGGCGTGTTCGGGCACGCGTTCACCTGGGACGACCTGGACTGGCTGCGCGGGCTGACCGACCTGCCGATCGTCCTCAAGGGCATCTGCCACCCGGACGACGCCCGCCGCGCCCTGGACGCCGGCGCGGACGGGATCTACGTCTCCACCCACGGCGGGCGCCAGGCCAACGGCGGGCTCTCCTCGCTGGAGATGCTGCCCGACGTCGTCGACGCCGTGGACGGGCGCGCTCCGGTGCTGTTCGACTCCGGCGTCCGTTCCGGCACCGACGCGGTGCTGGCGCTGGCGATGGGCGCCACCGCCGTCGGGGTCGGGCGGCCGTACGCCTACGGGCTGGCGCTCGGCGGGGAGGACGGGATCGTGCACGTGCTGCGCTCGTTCCTGGCCGAGGCCGACCTGCTGATGGCCGTGGACGGGTACCCGTCGCTCGCGTCACTGGACCGTTCGGCCCTGCGCCCCACGGTGCGTGGACCACGGCCGTAACGCCTCCACCTGACCGACCGGGCAGGTCTGCGCCTCCGCTCGGAGGGTTGTCCCGCGAGCCCGTGGTCGCGGCGGGGTGCACCACCTAACGTCGACGGCACCGCACCGCCGCACGTACCAGGGAGCCGTCCATGATCGGACTCGACCAGCTGAGCAACGACCTCGCGGGCTGGCTCGACTCCACGTTCGTCCGGAGGGGCCTGCTGGCGCCGGAGGCCTTCGAGGAGGCGTTCGTCGCGGTCGTGACCGGTGCCGCGAAGGACCCGGACGCCCCGGACGACGCGTGGCTGGCGTTCTACCGCAACACCGTCGACGCGCTGGCCGGCGAGCCGGTGCCCGGCGGCACGAACGCCGAGATGAAGCCGGTGCACGAGCGGGCGCTGGAGCTCGTCGCCGGGGACGAGGTGCTGGAGCTGGGGTGCTGCTTCGGGTTCCTGTCGCTGCGCCTGGCCGCGGCCGGGTACCGGGTCACCGCGACCGACCTGACCGGCGGCACCGTGGAGCTGCTGTCCCGGATGGCGCCGCAGCTCGGCGCGGACCTGGACGTGATGGTCGCCGACGCCCGCGCCGTCGCCCGCCCGGACGGCTGTGCCGACACCGTGTTCGCGGTGCACCTGGTCGAGCACCTGCCCGAGGCCGAGGGCGACGAGGTGGTGGCCGAGATGCTGCGCCTGGCGCGACGCCGCGTCGTCGTCGCCGTCCCGTTCGAGGACGAGGCCAGTGCCACCTGGGGCCACGTGCGCCTGTTCGACACCTCCGTGCTGACCGCCATGGGCGAACGCACCGGACGGCCCTACACCGTCTCCGAGCACCACGGCGGGTGGCTCGTCATCGAGGTGTGAGGTCCCGGGCGTCGTCCGTTCCTGTCGCGTAGAGGGTGCCCTGCCGGGCGGTGCAGACCTCGTGCCCGTCCGTGTCCAGCATCGCCACCTCGACCACGACCTCCAGGAACCCGCGGGGACGCCACCGGGCCGAGTACAGGTCGACAGCCGCCCGGACACGGCCCCCGACCGCGAGCGGGGCGGGGAAGCGCACCGGCCCGACGGTGTGGTTGACCGCGTTGCGGGTGTTCCCGACCTCGAGCACCTGCGCCACCAGCGGGCTCAGCAGCGACAGCAGCAGCAGTCCGGGCACCGCGTCCGGAGCGGACGTGTCGGCCGTCGCCCGCCGGTAGTCCCGGACGCGGGACGCGGAGACCTCCAGCCATCCGCTGAGCCCGAGCCGGCTCCCGGCCCGGGCCGGCACCTCGTCCGGTTCCAGCACCACGGCGGCGCCGGGCCCGGCGGTCACGCCGCGCCCCCGTCACCGCGGTCGCCGACGGCGTGCGCCCCGCCGTCGACGTGCACGATCTCGCCGGTGGTGGCGTCGAGCCAGCCCGAGAGCAGCACCACGCACGCCCGCGCGACCGGCGACGCGTCGGCGGTGTCCCATCCCAGAGGCGCACGCCGGTCCCACTCGGCGCCGACCCCGTCCTCGCCACCGGCCGCGATGTTGCGCGCGGCCATCGTCGCGAGCGGACCGGCGGCGACGAGGTTCACCCGGATCCCCGCAGGGCCCAGGTAGCGGGCCAGGTAGCGCGAGCAGGACTCCAGGGCGGCCTTGGCCACGCCCATCCAGTCGTAGTCGGCGAACGTCCGCGAGGCGTCGAAGTCGAGCCCCACCACCGAGGCCCCGGAACCCAGCAGCGGCCGCAGCGCCGTCACGACCGACTGCAGCGAGTAGGCCGAGACGTGCAGCGCGGTCGCGGCGTCGTCCCACGTGGTGTCCAGGAACCGCCCACCCAGTGCCCCGGCCGGGGCGAAGGCCACCGAGTGCAGGACGCCGTCGAGGTGGTCGGTGTGCTCCCCCACCCGCGCGGCGAGCGTCTCACGATGCCCGGCGTCGGTCACGTCCAGCTCGACCACCGGGACCGGTGTGGGCAACCGTCGCGCGATGCGCTCGACGAGCGACATCCGCCCGTACCCGGTGAGGATCACCGTCGCGCCCTGCTCCTGGGCCAGCCGCGCGACGTGGAAGGCGATCGAGGACTCGGTGATCACCCCGGTGACCAGGAGGGTGCGCCCGGCCAGCAGGCCCTGCTCGTCCGTCATCGATGCTCCGTTCCGATCCCGCCGCCCGTCGGGACGGCCGTTCCGTTCACGTGTCCCGCCGCCGGACGGGTCACCGCGGGCCCGCCGTCGCGTCGGCGTCGTCCCCCGGGTCGGCCTCGCGGCACGCCGGGGTGGCGGCGAAGGCCTCCTCCAGCTCCGGGACCTTCGAGACGTCGTTCACGAGAACCGGGCCCGCCGTGTAGGCGGACTGGGCCGCGCGGGCGGTCTGGACGTAGCCGATCGCGCCGCCCCGGTCCGAGTCCTCGACGAAGGTCGCCGACTTCTCGAGCGAGGCGCGCCGCTTCTCCACCAGCTCCCGCAGCTCGTCCTGCACCGAGCCGGCCCGCTCCACCGGGGGCGGGCCGAGCCTGGTCAGCTCGGCGTCGAGATCGGCGACCGCCCGTTCCACCTTCCGCACGCGCTCGGCGAGGACGCGGGGCAGCTCCCGGACGTCGGAGCCCTCCGCCGTGCGCCGGGTCCCGGCGACGTCGGCGACCGCGGCGAGCGAGGTGCACAGGCCCGACATCCACTCCTCCTGCTCCGCGGTGACGGCGCCGGTGTCGGCCGCGGCGCTCGTGCTCGTGCCGGTGTCCCGGTCCCCCGAGCCCGCGGCGATGCCGTCCAGGGCCCCGGACCCGCATCCGGCCAGGAGCAGCGCGGCGGAAACGACGACGGCGACCCGCCGCCAGCCGGTCGGGACTCGGGCCGGGCTCATGGGTTCCTCCGAGGGGTCGCGTGGGCGCGGGGTCGTGGGGCGGCCGCACCGATGCCGCCACGGACGAGGCTGCCGGACCACCCCGGCGCTGTCGTCGAACTTTCGAACCAGTTCCGCGACCGTGACGACCCGCGGGAGAACGGTTTCCGACGCCCGGATGGACGGTGCGGAACCGGGTGATGAACCACGCGGACCGGTCGTTATCGGGCGCGATCACGCCGCTAGCCTCACCCGTATGGGGGAGATGATGAGACGCAATCGAGTGACAGAACCGCGTGGCCGCGCACTGGTCGTGGTCGCCGCGACAGCGCTGACGGCGGTGGTGTTCGCCGCGCCGGCCGCGGTCGCACAACCGGAGCCGGCGGGCGCCGAGGAGTACACCGTCCTGCTCCGCGAGGGGGCCGGCGAGGCCGCCGGGCGCGACGCCGTCCGGGCCGCGGGGGGAACCGTGGTGCGGAGCAACCCGGCGGTCGGGGCGCTGGTCGTCACGGCGCCGGCGGAGGGGTTCGCCGAGGCGGTCGGCACGCGGCCCGGGGTCCTGGGGGCCACCCGCGCCCGGTCGATCGGCGCGGTCGCCGCGGACCCGGAACGTCCCGGCCGGGGACGCCCCGCGCAGGCGGGACCGCCACCGCAGCGCGACACGGTGGAGCAGGAGTACCGGACGCGGCAGGGTCCCGGCGGCCTGCCACCGCTGCAGAGCGTCGAGCCGCGGCTGCGGCCGACGGACCCGGGGGCCCGGCTCGACCCGCTCGACGCCTCCCGGTACGGGATGGCGATGGTCCGCGCCGGGGCGGCGCGCGCGGTCGAGGACGGTGACCGGCGCGTGCTCGTCGGCGTGATCGACTCCGGCATCGACGCGAGCCACCCCGATCTCGCCGGGCAGGTCGACCTCGGACTGTCCCGCAACTTCGCGCGCGACATCCCGACCGATCCCACCGGCGCCCCGTCCGACGGGCCGTGCGAGGTCGCGAGCTGCCTGGACCCGGTCGACCGGGACGACAACGGCCACGGCACGCACGTCGCCGGGATCGTCGCCGCCGCGGCCAACGGGATCGGCTCGTCCGGGGTCGCCCCGGGCGTCCGTCTGGTCAACCTGCGCGGCGGCCAGGACTCCGGCCTGCTGTTCCTGCAGCCGGTCGTCGACGCGCTGACCTACGGCGCCGACGCCGGCGTCGACGTGGTCAACATGTCGTTCGCGGTGGACCCGTGGCTGTTCAACTGCAGGGCCAACCCGGCGGACTCCCCGCAGGCGCAGGCGGAGCAGCGCACGACCATCGAGGCGATGCAGCGCGCGCTGCGTTACGCCCACGGCAAGGGCGTCACCCTGGTCGGATCGCTCGGCAACAACCACGAGGACCTCGGCAACCCCCGGACCGACGTGCTGAGCCCCAGCTACCCGGCCAACAGCGCCTACCCGCGCCCGATCGACAACCGGTCCTGCCTGGACCTGCCGGTGGAGGGCCCGCACGTGATCGGGGTGTCGGCGGTCGGGCCGTCGGGCACCAAGTCCGACTACTCCAACCACGGCACCGAGCAGATCTCACTGGCCGCTCCGGGCGGCTGGCTGCGCGACGGCTTCGGCACCCCGAGCTACCAGGCCAACGAGAACCAGATCCTCTCGACGTTCCCGCGCGCGGTGCTGCAGGCCGTCGGCGACGTCGCCGCGGACGGCACCGTCACCGCGCAGGGCGCCGGGTTCGGCGTGCAGCGGGCCTGCGACGCGAGCGGGAACTGCGGCTACTACGCCTACCTGCAGGGCACCTCGATGGCCGCGCCGCACGTCAGCGGCGTCGCGGCACTGGTCGTGAGCCGGTTCGGCAAGCCCACCCGCGGTGGCGGGTTCGGCATGAACCCCGCCGCCGTCGAGCGGACGGTGCTCGCCACCGCCGCCGACAAGGCGTGCCCGGGCCCGGTGCAGAGCTACGCCCGGGAGGGCCGCGACGCCGAGTACGACGCCCCCTGCACGGGCACGGCCCGGTTCAACTCGCTCTACGGCGACGGCATCGTCGACGCCTACGCCGCCGTGACCGCCCGCGGCTGACGGCCGCACCGCGCCGGCGCACCCCTCCCGGGAGGGGTGCGCCGGCGCGGTCAGCCGACGCGCAGCGAGACCAGCGGGTCACCGGTGCGGACGAAGTCCCCCACGGCGACGTGGACCTCGGACACCGTCCCGGACCGGGCCGGCCGGACCGGGATCTCCATCTTCATCGACTCCAGGAGCAGCAGCGACCGCCCGGCCACCGCGGGGTCGCCGGGGCCGCAGCCCAGCTCGAGGACGGTCGCGGGGATCTCGGCGGTGATGCGGAGGTACCGCGTGTCGGCGTCGGTCATCTCGGGTCTCCGGTTCACGGGGGACGGCCGCCCTTCCGGGCAGCCGTCTCACAGCGGGATGTTGGCGTGGTCGCCGCGCCGGGCCGGCACGCGCAGGGCGGCGGCCACGAGCGACCGGGTCCGGTCGGGGTCGATCACCCGGTCCACCAGCCCGAGACCGACCGCCTCGTCCGGTGTGCCGGCCCGCGCGGCGTGCTCACGGACCAGCTCCTCCTCGCGGGCCCCGGGGTCGGGATGGTCGCGCAGCTCCCGCCGGTGCAGGATCCGCACCGCCGCGGGCGCCCCCATCACGGCGATCTCCGCGCCCGGCCAGGCGAACACGGTCCCTGCCCCGAGGCCGCGGCAGTTCATGGCGATGTAGGCCCCGCCGAACGCCTTGCGCAGGATCACCGAGACCGACGGGACCGTCGCCTCGGCGAAGGCGTGCAGCAGCTTCGCCCCGCGCCGCACGACACCGCCCCACTCCTCCTGCACGCCCGGCAGGTATCCGGGCACGTCGACGAGGACGAGGAGCGGCACCCCGAACCCGTCGCACATCCGGACGAAGCGCGCGGCCTTCTCCGCACCCTGCGCGTCGAGGCATCCGCCCTTGCGCAGCGGGTTGCTGGCCACCACCCCGATCGTGCGCCCGCCGAGGGCGCCCAGGACGGTGACGATGTTGGGCGAGAAGTCCGGGTGCAGCTCCAGTCCGGGCCCGTCGAGCACGCCGTCGATGACCGGATGGACGTCGTAGGCCCGCTTGCGGGCGGCCGGCAGGAGCGCGGCGAGGTCGCGGTCGGCGACCTCGCCGACGGACTCCGGCCGGTCCGGGTGCAACAGCGTCACCAACCGGCGCGCCGCGCCGAGTGCGTCGGCGAGATCGCGACCGCGGACGTGGGCGACGCCGCTGTGCGTGCCGTGCACGTCGGGCCCGCCCAGCTCGTCGGCCCCGACCCGCTCACCGGTGACGGTGTGCACGACGTCCGGCCCGGTGATGAACATCCGGGCCTCCGGAGCTGTGACCACGACGTCGGTCAGGGCCGGGCCGTAGGCCGCCCCGCCCGCGGCCGGGCCGACGATGACCGAGATCTGCGGGATGCGGCCGGACGCCGCGGTCATCGCGCGGAAGACCTGCGCGACGGCGTCGAGCCCGGCGGCGCCCTCCTGCAGGCGCGCCCCGGAGGAGTGCCACAGCCCGACGACCGGGACCCGGGCCTCCCGGGCGGCCCGGTAGGCGTCGAGGATCGTCGCGCACGTCCGGGTGCTCAGGGCGCCCGCGCTGACCCGTGGGTCGAGCGCGAACGCCACGCACGGCGCGCCGTCGACGGTCATCCGCGCCCAGGCGGCGCCGTGCGGCTCGGTCCCGTCCGGGCCGTCGGGGTGGGCCGTGACGCTGCCCGGGTCGCCGAGCAGGCCCAGGCGCAGGACCGGGTCACGCCCGTCGACGGGCTCCGGGCCGGTCGACGGGGGTGCAGCTGCCGGTCCGCTCCGCACCACGTCCTGATGGATCACCATGTCCGGGCCTCTCCTCTCCGGTCACGGGGCCGGGTCGGCGGGGGCCGGCGCCGGGAAGAGCGTGCGGTGGAAGTCGTCGCCGCGGAACCCGGACCCGCGGTACGGCGAGTCCCAGGTGAACGCGGCCGGGACACCGTCGGCCCGCTCGATGCGCCCGGAGAGCCGGTAGTCCGGATGGATGCCGTCGGCGGCGGGCCGCCAGCCGAACTCCACCCGGACGCGGTCACCGGCCCGTACCGGGACCCCCTCGGCACTGACCGGCACCCACACCGGGAACCAGCTCGTCGAGGCGTCGGTGGAGTCGATGGGATCCTGGCCGGCGTCGACCCACAGGCGCACGCCGAGCGAGAGGCCGTGCAGCCGGCCGTCGCGGCGGACGGTGAGCGTGCGGGCGTCGCTCCCGGACGCGGTGGCGGCCCCGGTGAGCTCGAGGTGCTCGACCTCGGCCTGGTCGGTGAGGTACGGGGTGCAGCGCAGACCACTGACGCAGGTGCGCACGTCGAACGGCCCGCCCATCGCCGCGAAGATCATCTCGAGGTAGCGGACGTGGTCGCGTTCGTAGGCGGTGATGCCCTCCGGGGCGATCCCGGACAGGTCCACGGCCCCGATCGTGGTGGCGCACCGCAGCGGGATGTAGGCCGCACCGGGCAGCATGTAGCGCTCCGCGGCACCGTTGAGCACGGCGGCGGCGCCCTCGGAGCCGCCGATGGTGCCGATGATCTCCGAGATGCAGACCTCGACCCGTTCGGGCAGCTCCACGGTGCCGGTGGAGCCCTCCAGAACGGTGATCCGGTCGGCGAACCCGGCCTCGGCGACCGCCCGGCGGGCCAGCGCGGCGTTGTCGGGCATCTCCTCGATCGCGTAGACGTGCCGGGCCCCGGCGCGCGCGCTGGTGACGGCCCACAGCGCCTCGCGGCCGGTGCCGATGTCGACGACGGTGCGGCCCTCGACGGTGGCCGCGATCGCCGCCCGGTAGGCGGCGTTGCGGACCTCGTCGCGGCCCATCAGCGCGTAGGCGGCCTCGTCGTAGACCGGGTACTCGCCCAGCGAGGCGATCACCACGCCGAGCGGGCTCTCGGCCCGGTCGGCGACCTGGACCACGACGTCGTGGCCCGGGGTGTCGAGTCGCATCAGGTTGTCACTCACGAGCGGTCCTCCTGGGACGCGTTGGGGGTGGTCTGTCAGCGGGCGGCGGTGACGCCCGGGCGGGCGGCGGTGGCGACCTGGCCGGCGACGACCGCGGCCTGCAGCCGCGACGTGACCTCCAGCTTGGCCATCACCCGCGACACGTGGCTCTTGACGGTGGTCTCGCTGATGAACAGGGCGGAGGCGATGTCGGCGTTCGACAGGCCCCGTCCCAGGCAGTCGAGCACCTCGCGTTCGCGTTCGGTCAGGTCGGCGTAGCCCGCGGGCGCCCCGACCGTGGGTGGGGCGGGATCGGCCAGGGTGCGCAGCAGGGTGCGTGTGACCTCCGGGGCCAGCACGCCGTCACCGGCGGCGACGGAGCGGACGGCCTCGACGAGCCGGTCGGCGGCGGTCGTCTTGAGCAGGAACCCCGCCGCACCGGCGCGCAACGCCCCCAGGACGTACTCGTCCAGGTCGAACGTGGTCAGGACCAGCACCTCGCACAGGTCGTCCCCGACCATCAGCCGGGTCGCCCGGATGCCGTCGACGCCGGGCATCCGCACGTCCATCAACGCGATGTCGACGTCGCCGCGGCGCGCGCGTGCCACCGCGTCGCCGCCGTCGCAGGCCTCCCCGACGATCTCGACGTCGGGGGCCGCGGACAGGATCAGCCGCAGTCCGGAGCGGACCTCGGGCTTGTCGTCGACCAGGAGCACGCGGATCGTCATCGGCTCTCGTTCCTCTCCCCCGCGGCGGACGCAGCGGGTTGCTCGGCGGGCGTTCGGTGCTCGCGCGTGAAGGTCGCGGGCAGCGGCCCGACGGCGAGCCAGACCGCGGTGACGATCCCCAGCTGGGCCGGGAACCCCCACAGGGTCAGCGGGTCGACGCCGGGCGGGGCGACGAGGTGCATCGCCCCGGCCCCGGCCGCGGCGATCAGGGCGGCACCCGCGCAGCGGAGCCACGTGACCCACTCGTGCCGGACCTTCTCCGCCCGTCCCTGCGGTCTGCTCGGCGGCGGTCCGCCGGCGAAACGGTGCGCGAACCGCACGTCGGTGGCCGCCACGACCGAGGGCCCGAAGGTCACGCTGAGCCCGAGGTAGACCGCGGCGAGGCCGTGCACCGTCCCCGGCGTCCCGCCGGTGGCGAGGTCGATCGCGGCCACGACCAGCAGGATCACATCGACCAGGGGCACCGCGACGAGCAGCGCGCTGCTCAGCCGCCGGCGGCGCAGCAGGTAGCGCGCCGCCAGACCCCCGAGCAGGAACACCCAGAACGCGACCTCGCAGGCGATGATCACCCCGACCAGCACGGGACCCCCGCCCCCGCCGGCAGCGACCCGAGCAGCCGGGACAGGGCCGCCAGGACCCGGTCGGCGTGCTGCTCGAGGTAGAAGTGGCCGCCGGGGAAGACCTCGTGACGGACCAGGTCTCCGTCGGCCTGCGACCGTCGCCAGGCCCGGGCCTGCTCGTCGGAGACGTCCGGGTCGTCCGCTCCGCGGAACACCGCGAGCGGGGAGCGGATCGGCGCCGGGGGCCGCGCGGAGTGCGACTCCACCAGCCCCAGGTCGGCTCGCACGACCGGGAGCAGGATCTCCCGCAGCTCCGGATGCCGGGTCAGCATCCCCGGCTCCCCGGCCAGCCGGTCCAACTCGACGAGCAACGCCTCGTCGTCCATCCGGTGCACATCCCGTCCCCGGTAGGTCCCCGGGCCCGGATGCCCGGAGACCACGACCAGTGCGGGCGGTCGCCCCGAGCGCTCGCAGCGCAGCGCGACCTCGTGGGCGACCGCGGCCCCCATGCTGTGCCCGAACAGGACGGTCGGGCGGGCGCAGAGGGGACGTACGGCCTCGGCGACGGCGTCGGCCATCGCGTCCATGTCCCGCACGCACGGCTCGCCGAAGCGCGACTCCCGGCCCGGGTACCGGACGCGGTGGACGACGGCGACACCGGCCAGGGCGTCGACCCAGGGGGCGAAGGACCCCGCCGAGCCGCCGGCCCACGGCAGGCACACCAGGTGCGGCAGCCGCGGGTCGTCGTGTTCCGGCGAGCTCAGCCAGGACCCGGCGGTCGCCGCCCTCACACCTCTCCCATCGCCCGGACCAGGCTCAGCGGCCGCAGGTCGGTCCAGTGCGTCTCCACGTACTCCACGCAGGACGCGCGGGCGGTGCCGTCGGGCCCGCCGTGGACGACCTCCCAGCCGGCCGGGACGTCGGCGAAGGCCGGCCAGAGCGAGTGCTGGCCCTCGTCGTTGACCAGCACGAGGAACGAGCCGTTCTCGTCGTCGAACGGGTTGGTCATGGGTGCTCTCCTCCATCTGTGGTGGCCTCGCGGTCGGCGAGGATCTCGGTGAGGGCCGTACCGACCGCGGACAGGACCGCGGGGTCGGCCATCTCGTCGTGCCGGCGCCCGGTCGCGTGGCAGACGAGATCGCCCGCGAGGTAGGGCCGCCACTGTTCGGGCCGGTAGTCGTCACCGGCGTGCTCGGCGCCGAAGAACACCATGTCGCCGCGACGCACCGACGGCTCCGCCCCGACCAGCGCGCCGGTGGCCGAGACGTAGGTGCGCAGGACGCGCTCGGCGGTGTCGTCGTCGAGCCAGTCGTGGTCGCCGAGCGCGGCACGCACACGCTGCGCGGGGTCGGCGTCGGCGGCCGCGCCGTCGGTGCGGGCCGAGGCGTCGGCGAGGATCGTGTCCCGGTCGGTCGCGGCGAGCGTGGTGTGCGGGTAGGCGTCCAGCACCACCACCAGGTCGACGTCCTCACCGGCGTCCTCCAGCTGCGCGGCCATCTCGTGCGCGATCCGGCCGCCGACCGACCACCCCAGCAGCCGGTAGGGGCCGTGCGGGCGCAGGGCCCGGATCCGGGCCACGAAGTCCGCCGCGCGCTCGGCGATGCCCGACGGCGCCTCACCGGGGTCGGCGACCAGCTCGCGCGCCTGCAGTCCCCACACCGGCACCGACGGGTCGAGCGTCCCCAGCAGGCCGAGGTAGCACCAGCTCAGACCGGCGGCCGGGTGGACGCAGACCAGCGGGGGCGCGTCCCCACCGGCACGCAGCCGCAGCACGGTGTCCAGCGGCGACCCCTCGTCGAGGGCACCGGTCGTGAGACGCCGTGCGAGGGCCGCGGCGCTGGGGTGCTCGACGACGGTGCGCACGTCGACCGGGACGCCGAGGGCCTGACGCAGCTCCGCGGCCACGCGCAGGACCAGCATCGAGTGGCCGCCGAGGGCGAAGAAGTCGTCCTCGGCGCCGACCGAGTCCCGGCCCAGCGCGGACGCGAGGACCCGGCACACCACGGATTCGGTCGTGGTCCGCGGTCCGCGCCCGCCGCCCTCCGGCCGGCCGGGGGCGGGCAGCGCGGCCCGGTCGAGCTTGCCGTGCGCCGTGACCGGCAGGGTGGGCACGGCGACGACCGCGGAGGGCACCATCGCGGCCGGCAGCCGGGCGGCGAGCGCGTCGCGCAGGGGCCCGGGGTCGCCGGCGACCACGTAGGCGACGAGCTGCGGCGCACCGGTGGCGTCGGGCACCGCGATCACGGCCGCGGCCTCCACCCCGGGCAGCGCGCCCAGGACCGCCTCGACCTCACCCGGCTCGACCCGCTGCCCGCGGATCTTGACCTGGTCGTCGACCCGGCCGGCGTGGCGCAACAGGCCGTCCTCGCCCCAGCGGGCCAGGTCGCCGGTCCGGTACATCCGGGTGCCCGGCGGCCCGGCGGGGTCGGCGACGAACCGCCCCGCGGTCAGTGCCGGGCGGCCCGGATACCCGCGGGCCAGCTGGTCGCCGGCGAGGTAGAGCTCGCCCACCACGCCCGGGGGCACCTCGGCCAGGGTCGCGTCCAGGACGCGGCACCGGGTGTTCCACACCGGGCGCCCGATCGGGACGTCGTCGGTGCCGGGCACGCACCGGTCGGCGGTGACGTCGACGGCGGCCTCGGTCGGTCCGTAGAGGTTGTGCAGCTCGACCCCGTCCCAGCGACGCAGCGCGCGGTCGCGCACCGCGGGGGGCAGGCCCTCGCCGCTGCAGACGACCCGGCGCAGCGTGCGTCCCACCGCGTCGGCGGCCGGGCCGTCGAGACCGGCCAGGAACGCCTCCAGCATCGTGGGCACGAAGTGCACGGTGCCCACGTCGTGCTCGACGATCGTGGCGGCGAGCCGGGCGGGGTCGCGGTGGTCGCCGGGCGCCGCCAGGACCAGCGCCGCGCCCTGCAGCAGCGGCCAGAAGAACTCCCACACCGAGACGTCGAAGGTGCTGGGGGTCTTCTGCAGGACCCGTTCACCGGGGTCGAGCCGGTAGGCGTCCTGCATCCACTCCAGACGGTTGACCACGGCCCCGTGCGAGACCCCGACACCCTTGGGCCGCCCGGTCGAGCCGGAGGTGTAGATCAGGTAGGCGAGGGAGTCCGGCGTCAGCGGCGCGCCGCGTTCGGCGCCGGTGACCGGCCGCGGGTCGCCGGGCTCGGCGAGGTCGACGGTCAGCACGGGCGGACCCGGCTCGTCGCCGGTCCCGGCGTCCGGTTCCCCCGCGGCGGTCAGGACCGCGGCCGGGCGGGCGTCGGCGAGCAGCTGCGCCCGCCGCTGCACCGGGGCCTCCATGTCCAGCGGCAGGTAGGCGGCGCCCGCGTGCAGCACGCCGAGCAGCGCGACCACGAGCTCGGGCCGCCGGGAGACCGCCACCGCGACGACCCGCTCCGGCCCCGCCCCGGCCGCGATCAGCCGGCGGGCGAGCAGGTGCGCCCGGGCGTGCAGTCCCGCGTGGTCGAGCACGGTGCCGGCGGCGATCACGGCCGGCCCGCCGGGACGGCGGCGCGCCGCCTCGGACAGCCGTTCGGTGAGGGTGCCGGGGCCGACGTCGACCGCGGCCCCGCTCCCGGCGCGCCGGACCCGCGCGCGGACCCCGTCCGGGACCAGGACCAGGTCGGCCACCCTGCGGCCGGTACCGGCGGCGATCGCGTCCAGCGCGCCCTCGAGCATCTCGGCGAGGCGCTTGACCAGGTCCGGGTCCAGGGCGTCGGGGTGGTGGTCGAACCGCACCCGCAACCGCTCGCCGGGGATCGCGACCACGGTGAGCGGGTAGTGGGTGGAGTCGCGGGCCTCGACGTCGACCACCCGCACGCCGGCCGTCGAGACCGGTTCCGCCGCGCCGCCGGCGCCGGGAAGGTTCTCCACCACCAGCGTCGTGTCGAACAGCGTGCCCCGGCCCAGCCGGCGCTGCAGACGGCCCAGTCCGACGTGCTGGTGCGCCGACAGGTCGGCCTGGGCGCGGGCCACGGTGTCCAGCACGTCGGCGATCCGGTCGCCCGGCGCGGCGTCCACCCGCACCGGCAGCGTGGTGATGAACAGCCCGACCGCCCGCTCCACGTCGGCGAGCGCGGGCGGGCGCCCCGAGACCGTGCCCCCGAACACGACGTCGCGGCGCCCGCTCACCCGGCCCAGGACCAGACCCCAGGCGACCTGCAGCAGCGTGCTCGTGGTCCAGCCGCCGGCCCGCGCGGCGGCGGTCAGCGCCGCGGTGCGCTCCGCCGACATCTCGACGACGGTGCTGCGCGGAGCCGCCGAGGCCGACGGCGCCGCCGAGGCCAGGCGCAGCGGTTCCAGACCGGCCAGTGTCGTGTCCCAGGCCGCGAGCGAGGTCTCGGTGTCCTGGGCGGCGATCCAGTCCAGGTACGGGCGGAACGCCGGTGCGGGCGGGAGCGTGCCCGCCTCGCCGTCGGCGTCGTGCAGCACGATCAGGTCGTCGAGCAGGACCGGGACCGACCAGCCGTCGACGACGAGGTGGTGCAGGGTCAGGGCGAGCCGGGCGCGCCCGCCGGGCAGCAGGTGCAGCGCGGCGCGGACCGGGATCTCGCGGTCGAGCGCGAACCGCCGGGCCCGTTCGGCGTCGTGGTGGGCCCGGTACCGTCGCTCGGCCGCAGCCTCCGTGAGCTGCGTGTGGTCCTCGACGGCCCAGGCCGGCCGGGCGTCGCGGCGCACCACGGCCACCGGCGACTCCAGGCCCTCGTGGACGAAGAGCGTGCGCAGCGAGGCGTGCCGCGCGACCAGGGCGTCGACCGCGCGCCGCCACCGGAGCGGCTCGACCGGGCGAGCTCCGGCCTCGATCACGACGGTGAGCTGGACCGTGTAGGGATCCGGCGCGTCCGGACGTTCGGCGGCGTGGAACACCATCCCCGCCTGCAGGTCGGTCAGCGGGGTGATGTCCTCGATCGGGCGTGTCACTCAGATCCCTCCGACGGCCCGCAGCCGGGCCTGCAACGAGTCGAGCTGGTCCTGCGACAGGTCCACCGACGGGACGTCGGAGGGGGTCAGCGCCCCTTCGGAGCCGGCGAGGTGCTCGGCGTGCGCGACGAGCGCGGCGGCCCACAGCCCGGCGAGCTCGACGGCGTCGCCGGCCGTGAGCAGCCGCTCCGGCCACGTCAGCTCGACGACCAGGGCCGGCCCGCCGGGTCCCTCCCGGACCGAGGCCAGTACCTCGACGGGGTGGGCGAAAGGCAGGTCGGGCTCCCCCGGCGGCACCCGGACCGGTTCCGGCGCCGGGGCCCACGCCTGCGCGCCGTCCCCGGCCGGACCCGCGCCGGTGATCCGGCCCAGGTAGTTCAGCGCGATCCGGGGCCCGTCGCGCCGGGCGAGGTCCCCGGCGACGGCACCGGGGCCGAGGTGGCGCAGCAGGCCGAAGCCCAGTCCGTGGTCGGGCACGGCGCGCAGCGACTCCTTCGCCCGCTTCAGCGAGTCCTCCACCACCTCGCCGTCGCCGACGACCTCGTCCCAGGCGGCGTCGGCCACCTCGACCGCGACCGGGTGCAACACGGTGAACCAGCCGACGGTGCGGGTCGGGTCGAGATCGCCGACCAGCTCGCCGTGACGTCCGTGGCCCTCCAGGTCGAGCACGATCCGCGCCGGGGCCGCTCGTCCGTGCCGGCGCGAGAACTCCCGCACGGCCAGGCCGAGCGCGCTGCACAGCACGTCCTGCACCCCGGCCCCGAAGCTCGCGGGGGCCCGGTGCACGAGCGCCGCGGTGTGGTCGGCGCCGAGCTCGAACCGGTGGGAGCGGGCGGTGGCCAGGGTGTCGCGGCGCGGGTCGGGCGTCCGTTCCCACAGGACCGGGGACGCGGTGTCGAGCACCTCGGCCCAGTAGGCGTGCTGGTCGAGCCACCGCTGGTCCCCGGCGGCGCCGGTCAGCGCGGCGGCCCAGTGCCGGAAGCCGGTCGGCACCGGGGGCAGGGCGGCGTCGCGGCCGGAGCCGGCCGCCCGCAGGGCGGCCACCACGTCCGGCACCAGGATCGACCAGGAGACCGCGTCCACCCCGAGGTGGTGCGCCGCCAGGACCAGCCGCCCCGGTACGTCCGGTCCTGCGTCGCACCAGACGACGCGCAGCATCGCGCCCCGCCCGGGGTCCAGTTCCCGGCGTGCCTGCTCGTGTGCCGCGTGCACGGCGTCCGGGTCGTCACCGGCGACCGGCACCCGCACGACGTGGTCCGCCGCGACGACCGACTCCGGCGGGTCGACGACGATCCGGTCTCCCGCGCCGTCGCGGACCAGGCGCGACCGCAACGCGTCGTGGCGGCGCAGCACGGCGCCGACGGCGGTCGTCAGGTGCTCACGGGTCAGCTCGGGCGGGGAGACGAGGACCCGGCTCTGGTGGAAGCCGGTCACCGGGCCGCCGCCGTCGAGGAACCAGGCCGCGATCGGTGTCGGCCGGTGCTCGCCGGCGCCGCCGTCGTCCGACCCGGGCACGGCGGCGTCGCGCTCCGGGTCGACCGGTCGCGCGATCGCGGCCAGCGCCCGCACGCTCTGGTGCTCGAAGACCTCGCGGGGGGTCAGGTCGAGCCCGGCGGCCCGGGCCCGGCTGACCAGCTGGATGGAGGTGATGCTGTCGCCGCCGAGGGCGAAGAACCCCTCGTCGACGGGGACGTCCGCATCCGGGCCGCGGCCCAGGACGTCGGCGACGACACCGGCGAGCACGCGCTCGGGCGTCGAGACCGGTGCGGCCGGCACCTCCTGCGTGACCGGGGCCGCCGGGTCCGGCGCCGGCAGGGCGGCGCGGTCGACCTTCCCGTTGGGGGTCAGCGGCAGCGCGTCGAGCACCACGAACGCCGCGGGCACCATGTACTCGGGCAGCACGCGGGCGATCTCCGCGCGGACCGCGCCGAGGTCGAGGTCCGCGGGCCCCACCAGGTGGGCGACGAGCCGCGGCGACGACCCGTCGCGGCGCAGGGTCACCACCGCGGCGTCCACCTCCGGGTGCCCGACGGCCGCGGCCTCGATCTCGGCGGGCTCCACCCGGAACCCGCGCAGCTTGATCTGGTCGTCCGCGCGGCCGAGGAACTCGACCCGGCCGTCGCCGCGTCGCACGCCCAGGTCGCCGGTGCGGTAGAGCCGGCCCCCTGCCGGGCCGACGGGGTCGGCGACGAAGCGTTCCGCGGTCAGGCCGGTGCGCCCGGTGTAGCCGCGCGCGGTACCGACGCCGCCGAGGTAGATCTCGCCGACGACACCGACGGGTACGGGAGCGAGCCGCCCGTCGAGCAGGTGCACCCCGGTCGCGTCCATCGGTGCCCCGATCGGTATCCGCGGCCCGACGGTGTCCCCGGGCAGGATCCGCTCCCGGGAGGCGAACACGGTGGTCTCGGTCGGCCCGTACCCGTCGACGACGGTGAGGTCCGGGCACGCCGCGCGGACGCGGGCCACGGCGTCGGCGGGGACGACGTCGCCGCCGACCCACAGCTCTCCCAGCCCCCGCAGCGCGTCCGGGTCCTCCAGGGCCAGCACCCGGAACAGACCCGCCGTCAGCCACATCGCCGTGACGCCGTCCTCGGCGATCGCACGGCGCACCGCGCGGATGTCGAGACCGTCGGCCGGGGCCGCGACGACCGTGCCCCCACCGAGCAGGGGAACCCACAGCTCGTAGGTCGCGGCGTCGAAGGCGGGTGAGGAGTGCCAGAGCACACGGTCGTGCGCCGGGCCGGAGAACGCGTGGTCGTCGGCCAGGCCCGTGATGTTGCCGTGGGTGACCGCCACGCCCTTGGGCCGGCCGGTCGAGCCGGAGGTGAACATCAGGCAGGCGAGCCGGTCGGGTCCCGGGGCGGGCACGACCGGACGAGCCGCACCGTCACGGCCGTCGGACGGGCGGTCGAGGTCGGACGGGCGCAGCACCCGGGACGGGAGGGCCAGGCCCGGCGGGGGCTCCCGGTCGGTGAGGAGGACCGGCGCCGCGACCTGGCCGAGGACGGCGTCGAGGCGCTCGACCGGGTAGGCGTCGTGCAGCGGCAGGTAGGCACCGCCGGCCGCGAGAACGGCCAGCATCGCGGTCGCGAGGTCGGTGGAGCGGCCCATCAGCAGTGCCACCGGCGTCTCCGGCCCTACGCCGGCCGCGACGAGCACCTCCGCCCAGCGCCCGGCCCGGGCCGCCAGCTCGCCGTAGGTGGTGGACCGCCCGCCGTCGACGAGGGCCACGGCGTCCGGGGTCCGGGCCGCCCACCGCTCGAACCGCTCGACGATCCCGGTGGGCGCCGCGGGCAGGGGCGCGCCCTCGGCGGCGACCCGCACCGCGTCCCGCTCGCCGTCGGCCATGAGGTCGAGCGAGCCCAGCGGCCGTCCCGGCTCGGACGTCGCGGCGTCGAGCAGCCGGGTGTAGCGCGCGGCGAGGCGGGACACGGTGTCGTCGTCGAAGAGGTCCCGGGCGAAGACGACCGTGCCCTCGATCCCGGCCGGGTCGCCGTTCGCGTCGACGGTCTCGGTGAGGTCGAACGACAGGTCGAACTTCGCCGGTCCGGTCCCGGCGTCGGCCTCGGCCACGACCGTCGTGGGGCCGAGGTCGAGGTCGGGGGTTGCGGTGTTCTGCAGGACGAGCATCACGGTGAACAGCGGGTGCCGGCCCAGCGAGCGCTCCGGCGCGAGCACCTCGACGAGCCGGTCGAACGGCATCTCGCGGTGCGCGAACGCCGCCAGGTCGTCCGCGCGGACCCGGTCGAGCAGCTCGGTGAACCCCGGGTCGCCGCCGGTGTCGGTACGCAGCACCAGGGTGTTGACGAACAGCCCGACGACGTCGTCGACGGCCGGGTCGCCGCGCCCGGCGACCGCGGTGCCCACCCCGATGTCGGTGCCGGCACCGAGCCGGGTGAGCAGGCCCGCGAGGGCGGCGTGCAGCACCATGAACACGCTCGCCGAGCGGGCCCGGGCCAGGCCGGCCAGCGCCGCGTGCACCGGCGCCGGGACCGAGAGGCGCACGAGCCCGGACCGGTGGCCCAGGATGTCCGGGCGCGGCCGGTCGGTCGGCAGCTCCGTCACCTCGGGCAGCCCGGTGAGCCGGTCGCGCCAGTAGCCGAGCTGCCGGGAGATCTCGCTGTCCGGGTCGTCCTCGCGTCCCAGGGTCTCGTGCTGCCAGCTCACGTGGTCGGCGTAGGTCACCGGCAGCGGCTCCCACGACGGTGCGGCACCGGCGGCGCGCGCCCGGTGGGCCGTGCCCAGGTCGCGCAGCAGCGGGGTCAGCGACCACCCGTCGGCCGCGACGTGGTGCACGACGAGCAGCAGCAGGTGCTCGTCCGGTGCGGTCGCGAACAGGCGGACCCGCCACGGCGGCGCGGCGGCCAGGTCGAAGGGGGCACCGGCCGCGGCGGTCAGCTCGGACACCGCCCGGGCCGGGTCGACGGGGTACGGGCCGATCGGGCCGAGCAGCCGCTCCGCCTCCGCCGCCGGGTGGACACGGGCCCGGGGACGGCCGCCGTCGTCGGGGTAGGAGGTGCGCAGGACCGGGTGCCGGACCGTGACGTCGACGAGCGCCGCACGCAGCGCCGCGACGTCGAGCTCTCCGGTCAGCCGCAGCGCGATCGGGATGTGGTAGCGCCCGGCGCCGCCCGGACCGTCGAGGTGCTCGAGGAACCACAGCCGCGCCTGGGCGAAGGAGAGCGCGTCACCCCCGGAGCCGGGGCGGACCGACGGGCGGGCGGTACCGGCGTCGGCGAGCTCGACGGCCAGCGCTGCCGGGGTCGGGGCCAGGAAGACGGTGCGGAGCGCCAGCTCCCGCCCGAGCTCGGCACGCACCCGCCCGACCAGCTTCGTGACCAGCAGGGAGTGCCCGCCGAGGGCGAAGAAGTCGTCGTCGGGGCCGGGCACCGGGCCGGCCAGGACCTCGCCGAACAGACGGCAGAGCCGTTCCTCCAGCGGGCCGGACGGGTCCCGGCCGGGCTGCACGGTCACCGCGGCCGGTGCGGGCAGGGCCGCCCGGTCGAGCTTGCCGGTGGGCCCGAGCGGCAGGCGTTCGAGCAGGACCACCGCGGCCGGCACCATCCCTGCGGGCAGGCGCGCGGCCACGTGCTCGCGCAGCGCCGCCGGGTCCGGCGCCGCACCGGGCGCGGGCACCACGTAGGCGACGAGCTCGGCGTCCCCGCGGGCGTCCGGGCGCGCGAGCGCGGCGGAGCGCACCACGTCGGGGTGCTCGGCCAGCGCGGCCACGATCTCGGCCGGCTCGATCCGCACGCCGCGTACCTTCACCTGGTCGTCGGCGCGGCCGGCGTGCTCGAGCAGCCCGTCGGCCCGCCACCGGGCGAGGTCGCCGGTCCGGTACATCCGGGTGCCGCGGGGGCCGAAAGGGTCGGCGACGAACCGGCCGGCGGTCAGGTCCGGACGGCCCCGGTAGCCACGGGCCAGCGCGGCGCCGGCGACGTAGAGCTCTCCGACGACGCCGGGGGGCGCCGGCGACAGCGCGGCGTCGAGGACGTAGACGCGGGTGTTGTCCAGCGGGGTACCGGTGGGGGCGGCCGGGCCGTCCAGCCCGCCCGGGCCGGTCGTGGTGCGCCAGCCGGTGCAGTACACGGTGGTCTCGGTGGGACCGTAGAGGTTGACCAGCTCCTCGGAGCGGATCCGGGAACGGATGCGGTCGAACGTGGCCGACGGCAGCCCCTCACCGGCGAGCACCACCGACCGCGCGGTGAGGTCGGCGCCGGCGTCGACCACGTCGGCGGTGACCGACGGGACACCGCAGACGATCCCGCCGCTCCACGGGCCGCGGTCGACCATCGCGGTCAGGTCGTCGACCAGCTCGAGGCGCCCACCGGCCAGCAGCGGCACGAACAGCTCGAACACGGACACGTCGAAGGCGAGCGAGCTGGCCGCCAGCACCGACGACAGCCGTTCGGGTCCGAAGTGGTCGACGCCCCACAGCACGAGGTCGACCACGGCCCGATCGCCGACGGCGACGCCCTTGGGCCGTCCCGTCGAGCCGGAGGTGTAGATGACGTAGGTGAGCGCGTCCGGGTGCCGGGGCGGCGCCGCCCGTCCGGCCGGGGCGTGTTCCCGCGGTGCGGGCACGGCGTCCGGCCCGGTCACGTCCAGGATCGGGGCGACACAGCTCGAGGGCAGCCGCGGTGCGGTCGCGGGATCGGAGAGGACGAGCACCGGGCGCGCGTCGTCGACGACGGTGGCGATCCGCTCCGGCGGCATCCGGGTGTCCAGTGGCAGGTAGGCGCCGCCGGCACGCAGCACCGCCCACACCGCGACGATCATCCCGGGTGTGCGGGGCAGCGCGATCCCCACCACCGACTCCGCGCCGACGCCGTGCTCCCGCAGTGCCCGGGCGAGCCGGTCGGAGGCCTCGTCCAGCTCGGCGACGGTCATCGTGCGGTCCCCGGCCACGACCGCGCACGCCTGCGGGCTGCGGCGCACCAGGTCGTCGAACAGGTCGGTCAGGGCCCGTTCCGGGCGCGGTCGACCGGTCTCGTTCCAGGTCTCGAGCATGCGGTGCCGCGTGTCGGCGCCGAGCAGGTCGACCGCGCCGATCCGCACCCCCGGTTCGGCGAGGACCGCGTCGAGCAGGCGGGTCCAGCACTCCACCAGGGACTCCACGGTGGCGGCGGTGAACAGGTCGGTGGCGTGGTGGACGGACCCGCGCACGCCCGCGGGCAGGCCGTCGGCGTCGCGGTGCTCGACCAGGTCGACCAGCAGGTCGAACTTGGCGTTCGCGGTCTCCAGTGGCTCCTCGGTGACGTCCAGCCCTCCCCACGCCCCCAGGCCCGGGTCGGTGTCCTCGCCGAGGGCGAGCATCACCTGGAACAGAGGGTGACGTCCCAGCGCGCGTGGCGGGTTGAGCACCTCCACCAGCCGCTCGAACGGGACGTCCTGGTGGGCGAACGCCGCCAGGTCGGTGCGGCGTACCCGGGCGAGCAGCTCGGCGAAGGTCGGATCGCCCGAGGTGTCGGTGCGCAGCACCGAGGTGGTGACGAAGAAGCCGACGAGGTCCTCCAGCGCCGCGTCGGTCCGGCCCGAGGTGACGGTGCCGACGGGGATGTCGGTCCCGGCGCCGTACCGGGTCAGCAGTACGGCGAGCGCGGCCTGCAGCACCATGAACACGCTCACCCGGTGCTCGCGGGCGGTGTCGACGAGCCGGGCGTGCATCCCCGCGTCGAGTGCGACCGGGACGCGGTGCGCGGCCGGGGCGGGGTCCCCCGCGCGGCGCGCACCGTCGGTCGGCAGGTCCAGGGCGGGGGGCAGGTCGGCCAGCTCGTCAGTCCAGAACGCGAGCTGCTCGTCGAGCCGGCCCCGGGCGCCCAGGACGTCGCGCTGCCACAGGGCGTGGTCGGCGTACTGCACCGGGAGCGGTTCGGGGGCCGCCGTGTCGCCGTCGCCGGTCCGTCGCGTGTAGGCGACGGCGACGTCACGCAGCAGCGGGGTCCACGACCAGCCGTCGGAGACGATGTGGTGCAGCACCACGAGCAGGACCGGGTCCCGGCCGTGCACGTGCGCCAGCACCAGCCGCAGCGGGAGCTCCGCATCGAGGGAGAACGGACGCGCCGCGTGCCGGGCGAGGACCGCGTCGACCTCGTCCGGGCGGATCTCGACCCGTACGACGGCCGCGGCCAGCCCGGCGCGCGCCTGCTCGGGGGAGAGGATGCGCTGGTACGGCTCACCGTCGTGCACCGCGAACTCGGTGCGCAGCGCCTCGTGCCGCTCCAGTACGTCGCCCCAGGCGTCGATCAGGGCCGTGGTGTCGAGGGCCGCACGGGCCGGACGCAGGCGCAGCGCCACCGGCAGGTGGTAGGCGCCGGGGTCCTCGCCCATCTGCTCGAGGAACCACAGCCGGCGCTGCGCCAGCGAGAGCGGGATCCGGTCCGGGCGCGGCTGCGGGGTCACCGCGGGCCGTCCGGGCGCGGCCCCGCCGACGAGACGGGCCAGGCCGGCGACGGTCGGCGCCTCGAACACCGCCCGGACGCCGACCTCGGCGTCGAGCGCCGACCGGATGCGGCTGACCAGCCGGGTGGCGAGCAGCGAGTGCCCGCCGAGGGCGAAGAAGTCGGCGTCGGCGCGCACGTCGCCGATCCCGAGCAGCTCGGAGAACAGCCCGGCCAGGACGCGCTCGGCGAAGGTAGCGGGACGGCGTCCCCGGCCCGGCCGGGACGGCACCGCGTCCGGGGCCGGCAACGCGCGCCGGTCCACCTTGCCACCGGGGGTGCGGGGCAGCTCGTCGTGCAGCACGACCGCCGACGGGACCATCGGCTCGGGCAGGCGTGCGCGCAGGTCGGCGAGCAGGGCCTCCCGGTCGAGCGTGTCCCCGGCAGCGACCACGTGGGCGACGAGTGTCGTGTCGGTGTCCGGGTCCGCCGCGCCGAGGGCGACGACGGCGGCGCGCGCGACCCGCGGGTCCGCGGTGAGCGCGGCCTCGACCTCGCCCGTCTCCACCCGGTGCCCGCGGATCTTGACCTGGTCGTCGGCCCGGCCGACGAACTCCAGCTCCCAGCCCTCGGACCAGCGTGCGAGGTCGCCGGTGCGGTAGAGACGCCCGCCCGGGTCGCCGAACGGGTCGGCGACGAAGTGCTCGGCGGTCAGTGCGGGCCGCCCGAGGTAGCCGCGGGCCAGACCGGCCCCGGCGATGTGGACCTCCCCCACCACGCCGCGGGCCACCGGCCGCAGCGCGGTGTCGAGCAGATGTATCCGGGTGCGGGGCAGAGGGGTGCCGAGCGGGACGGTGCCGGCCGGTGCGTCGTCGCCGGCCGGGACCTCGAGCGCGGTCACGGCGACCGTGGCCTCGGTCGGTCCGTACTCCGACACCACCCGGACGCCGGGCCGGTGGGCGCGCCACGCCTGCAACGTCGGACCGGACAGCGCCTCGCCGCCGACGAGCAGCTCGGCGCCCGGGTCGAACCCGTCACCGAGGGCGTCGAGCAGCTCCAGATGGCTGGGGGTGATCTTCAGCAGGCCACCGGGGACGGCGTCGCCGTCGGTGAGCTCCCCGACCTGCACGCACCCTCCCGCGGCGAGCGGGCCGAGCAGCGACGGGACGGTGCCGTCGACGGTCAGCGGCGCGTGCAGCAGCGCCCCGACGCGCAGCGACGGCAGCGCGGTCACCGCCCACCGCAGGTAGTTCGCGACCGCGCGGTGGGTCACCACCACACCCTTGGGGGTGCCGGTGGAGCCCGAGGTGTAGAGCACGTACGCGGCGTCGTCCGGGTGCGGCCGCGGGCGCGAGAACCCGTCCCCGGGTGCGGCCGGCGGACGGGCGCACCCGGTCACGTCGAGCACGGCCCCCTCCGGCACCGGCAGCGCGACGGCCGGCCCGGCACCGACGGTGAGGACCCGCAGCGGAGCGGTGTCGTCGAGGATCGCGCGCAGCCGCTCGACCGGCTGGTCCGGGTCGAGCGGCACGTAGGCCGACCCCGACTCGAGCACGGCCAGCACCGCGACCACCGCGTCCGCCCCGCGCGGCAGGGCGACGGCGATCCGCTGTCCCGGCCCGGCGCCCACGGCGACGAGACGGTCGGCGAGCGCGCCGGCCGCGGCGTGCAGGGCGGCGGCGTCGAGCTCGGTCGCGCCGTCGCGCACCGCCGGCACGTGCGGGGCGGAGGCGGCCCGCGCCCGCAGCAGGCCCACGACGGTGTCCCCGTCCCCGTCCCTGCCCGCCCCGCCGTCGGTGACGGCGGCGGGGCGGGCGCGCTCGTCGGGCGGGAGGAGGTCCAGACCGGCCAGCGGCCGGGACGGGTCGTCGGCGAGCTGGCTGAACAGGTGCTGCATCTGCGCGGCCAGGCGGGCGACCACCGGCCGCGCGAGGACGTCACCGCGGAAGGTCAACCGGTAGCCGAGCCGGTCGTCGCCGGGCAGCCCGGCCAGCCCGACCGTGTAGTGCGTGGAGTCACGGGCCTGCACGTCGGTGATCCGCACGCCGTCGGCGAGGACCGGCGTCGCCTCGGCGTCGACCGGGTAGTTCTCGAACACGGTGCTGGTGTCGAACAGCTCGGTCCGCCCGACCCGTCGCAGCACCTCGGCCAGGCCCACGTGCTGGTGGGTGAGCAGGTCGGCCTGCGCGGCCTGCACGCGGTCGAGCAGGGTGTCCAGGCGTTCGTCCCAGGACCAGCGCACGCGCACCGGCAGCGTGTTGATGAACAGGCCGACCATCCGCTCCACGCCGGGCAGCTCGGCGGGGCGGCCGGAGACGGTGGCGCCGAACGTGACGTCGGTGCGCCCGAGCGCGGTCCCCAGCACGATCGCCCAGCAGGCGCGCATCGCCGTGTTGGTCGTCCACCCGTGCCGGCGGGTCGTCGCCGCGAGCCGGGCGGTCAGGTCGGCGGAGAGCTCGACGGTCTCGGTCAGCGGGGCCGGGACGGACCCCGGGACCCGGCGGCCCAGCTCCGCGGCCAGGGTCGGCCCGGGCACCCCCTCCAGCGCCCGGGCGTGCGCGTCCAGCGCCGCGTCGGTGTCCTGGGCAGCCAGCCACGCGAGGTGCTCGCGGAAGCCGACCACCGGCCCGAGTGCGGTGGGCCCGGCGTCGTAGAGGGTGAACAGCTCGTCGAGCAGCACCGGGAACGACCATCCGTCGAGCAGGATGTGGTGCACGGTCAGCACGACGCGGGCCCGCCCGCCCGGCAGCCGGACGAGCATCATCCGCAGCAGCGGTGCGCGGTGCATCGCGAACCGGGTGGCGCGCTGGGCCTCCACCAGCTCGGCGCACCGGCGCTCGGCGTCCCCTCCGTCGGGGTCGGCACCGTCGGGGTCGGCACCGTCGGGGTCGGCACCGTCGGCGTCGAGCGCGACCTCCCGCCACGGCAGGCGCACGCCGCGCCGGACCACGGCGAGCGGGCGGTCCAGGCCCTGGTGCCGGAACCCCACGCGCAGCGTGGCGTGCCGGTCGAGCAGCTGTTGCCCGGCGCGCCGCAGACGGCCGGCGTCCACCGGGCCGTGCAGGTCGGCGGTCAGCTGCACGGTGTAGACGTCGGTGCCCTCGTCGGCGTAGAGGGCGTGGAACAGCAGACCCTCCTGCAACGGGGTCAGCGGCAGCACGTCCTCGACAGTGGACTCGCTCACGAGCCGTACCTCCCGGCCGGCGTCCCGGTCCTCGCCCGTCCGGCGGCCCGCAGGGGGTCGCCGCGGCCGGACCGGTCGCCGACGAACTCGTCGTCGATCTGGTCGTCGGTCTCGTCGGTCTGGTCGAACCCGTCCTCGAACCCGCCGTCGTCGTCCTCGATCAGGTCGATCGTGGCCTGGTCGATCGAGACCAGGGACAGGTCCGACGGGGTCAGGCCGCCCGCCCCGCCGGCGGCGGCGTGAGCGGTGAGACCGCGCAGCGCCGCGAGCCAGTCCCGCAGCAGGGACTCGACGTCGTCCCGGCCGAGCAGGGCCGGGGCGTACGTCGCGTGCACCCGGAACCGGGGCCCGTGCTCGGTCACCTCGGTCACCGCGTTGATCTCCAGGACGTGCGCCAGCGGCAGCGCCGCGTCGGCCACGGCCACCTCGGGCTCGGGCAGCGGGGACCAGGCCGCGCCGCCGTCGTCGGCGACCCCGGCCCGTCCCAGGTAGTTCAGGGCGATCGGCGGTGACGGCAGCGAGCCCAGCTCGGCCCCGGCGTCCGGATCGAGCCACCGCAGCAGCCCGAAGCCCAGGCCTCCGTCGGGAACGGCGCGCAGACCCTCCTTGACGTCCTTGAGCGCCGGTCCGCAGGCGGCACCGCCGGCGAGCAGCTCCGGCCAGTCCACGGCGGGCGGGTCCAGGCGGACCGGGTACAGCGTGGTGAACCAGCCGACGGTGCGCGAGAGGTCCGCCCCGGACGGCGCGGTGTCGCGTCCGTGCGACTCGACCTCCACCCTGACCGGCCGGTCGGTGCCGTGGCGATGTCGCACGGCCAGGGCCAGGCCGGTGAGCAGCACCTCGTCGACGCGTGCCCGGAAGGCCGACGGCAACGTGGTGAGCAGCAGCTCGGTCTCGCCGGGGGCCAGCGTGGCGGTGGCCGTCTCCGCCGTGGCCAGGGTGTCGCGTGCCGGGTCGAGCACGAGCGCGTCCAAGGGGTCGCCGTCGGCGGCGTCCAGGACCTGGCGCCAGTACCCCCGCTGGGCCTGCCAGTACGGGTCGCCGGCGGCGTCGGCCAGCGACCGGGCCCATCCGCGGTAGGACGTCGCCGGTGGCGTGAAGGTGGTGTCCTGGCCGGCGGCCCGGCCCCGCCAGGCGGCGGCGAGGTCGGGCAGCAGGATCCGCCAGGACACCTCGTCGACGACGAGGTGGTGGGCGAGCAGGAGGAGCCGCCCCGGCTCGTGCGGGCCGGCGTCGAGGTGCACGACCTCGAGGACGCGGCCCCGCGCCGGGGCCAGGCGGGAGCGGGCCGCGCGGGCCTCGTCGCGTTCCCTGCCTGCGCGGTCGGCGCCGGGCTCCCCCGCGACGTCGACCCGCCGGAGCAGGTCGGCGGCCCGCACCGATCCGACGGGCCCGACCGAGACCACCCCGGTCCCGGGGTCGCGACGCAGCCGCAGCGCGTCGTGGTGGTCCACGACGTCCTGCAGGGCGGCGGTCAGGTCGGCCGGATCGATCCCGGGCGGGAGGCCGACCAGGCGGCTCTGGTGGAACCCGTCGGTGGCGGGTGCGGTTCCCAGCCAGCGCATCATCGGGGTGGCCGGCACGTCGCCGACGGCGTCGTCGGCGACCCTCACCTGCGTGTCGGGCTCCTGCGCGACGGCCGCGAGTGCCCGCGCGGTGCGGTGCTCGAACACGTCGCGCGGGGTCAGGACGAGGTCGTCGGAACGGATCCGCGCGACCAGCTGGATGGCCCCGATGCTGTCCCCGCCGAGGTCGAAGAAGCCGTCGTCGAGACCGACGGCGTCCAGGCCGAGAATCTCGGCGACGGCCGCGGCGACGAGACGCTCGCGCGGCGAGCCCGCCGTCGCGCCGTCGGTGCCGGCCGTGACCCGCGGTGTGGCCAGCGCGGCCCGGTCGAGCTTGCCGTTCGGGGTCAGCGGGAACGACCCGCGCACCTCGATCACCGCGGGCACCATGTGCCCCGGCAGCACGCCGGTCAGCTCGGCGCGCAGGCCCGGCCCGTCCACCGGGGGTCCGTCGGGTGCGGCGACGGCCCAGGCCACCAGCGCGGTCTCACCGGAGGGGAGCTCACGGGCGGCCACGTGCGAGGCCAGGACGCCCGGACGGGCGGTCAGGGCGGCCTCCACCTCACCGGGCTCGATCCGGAACCCGCGGACCTTGACCTGGTGGTCGGCACGGCCGACGAACTCCAGGCCACCGTCGCGGCGCCGCCGCACGACGTCCCCGGTGCGGTACATCCGCGTCCCGGACCCGAACGGGTCGGCGACGAACCGGCCGGCGGTCAGGCCGGGCCGGTGCAGGTAGCCCCGCGCGACGCCGCCCCCGCTGACGTAGAGCTCGCCGGGCACCTCGGGCGGCAGTGGCGCGAGGTGCTCGTCGAGCACCAGTGCGCGCAGGTCGGCGATCGGCCCGCCGATCACGCTCGCCGTACCGGGCCGGGCGTCGGCGGCGGTCAGCGGCAGCCGGGTGACGTGCACGGTGGTCTCGGTGATCCCGTACATGTTGGTCAGCCGCGGGGCGTCGTCGGCGTGCCGCCGGAACCAGGTGGCCAGCCGGCCCGGGTCCAGCGCCTCACCGCCGAAGACGATCTCGCGCAGTACGAGCCGGTCGCCGAGGCCGGGGTCGGCCGCGTCGGCCGCCATGAGCTGGTCGAACGCCGACGGGGTCTGGTTCAGGACCGTGACGCGCTCGTCGACGAGCAGGCGCAGCATCGCCTCCGGGGACCGGCTGGTGTCGTAGGGCACCACGACCAGCCGGCCGCCGTGCAGCAGCGGCCCCCAGATCTCCCACACCGAGAAGTCGAAGGCGTAGGAGTGGAACAGCGTCCACACGTCGGACGGCCCGACGGCGAACTCGGCCGCGGTGTGGGTGAACAGCCGCACCACGCAGTCGTGGGTGACGACCACGCCCTTGGGCCGCCCGGTGGAGCCCGACGTGTAGATCACGTACGCGGCGTCGGCGCCGGTCGGCCGGACCCGTTCCCGCCGCTCGACGGGCGCGGGGACCGGGCGGTGCGCGGTGTCGAGGGTGATCACGGCGGTACCCGGCGGCAGCTGCGTCCCGGACACGGACGGGGCGGTGACCACCAGGTCCGGGGCCGCGTCGGCGACCAGGTCCGCGATCCGCCCGGCGGGCTGGTCGGGGTCCAGCGGGAGGTAGGCGCCGCCCGCCTTGAGCACGCCGAGGATCCCGACGACGAGGTCGGCGCAGCGCGGCAGGAGCAGGGCCACCCGGCGGTCGGGCGCGACCCCGTGCCCGTCGACGAGCGTCGCGGCCAGCTCGTCGGCGTACGCGTCGAGCTCGCGGTAGGTCAGCGTGCGCGGCCCGTCGGTGACCGCGACCGCGTCCGGGTACGCCCGCACGGTGGCCTCGAAGCCGTCGACCAGGGTGGTCCCGGAGGAGCCGGGACCGGGCACGGCGGCCGTGGGTGCGGCGCCGAGCGCGACCCGCCGCTCGGACGCCGAGAGCAGGTCGACCTCGGAGAGGCGGAGGCCCCCGTCGGTCACCATGGCGTCGAGCAGCCGGTCCAGGCGCGCGCACGTCTCGGCGACCGTCTCGGCGTCGAACAGGTCGCGGGCCAGGGTGACGACCCCGTCCACGCCGGACGGGACGCCGTCGGCGTCGTGGTGCTCGCGCAGGTCCAGGTTCAGGTCGAACTTGGCCGCGCCGACCCCGAGGTCGACCTCGCTCGCGGTGACGCCGGGGAGGTCCAGGTCCGGCTCGTCGACGTTCTGGACCACCAGCATGATCTGGAACAGCGGGTGGCGGGCCATCGACCGGGCCGGGGCGAGCTCGTCGACCAGCCGCTCGAAGGGCAGCGCCTGGTGGCC
Organism: Pseudonocardia sediminis; assembly: GCF_004217185.1. Taxonomy (NCBI): domain Bacteria; kingdom Bacillati; phylum Actinomycetota; class Actinomycetes; order Pseudonocardiales; family Pseudonocardiaceae; genus Pseudonocardia; species Pseudonocardia sediminis. The sequence goes on from NZ_SHKL01000001.1 coordinate 5,900,013, forward strand.
CAGGGCCTCCAGGCTCACCCGGTGCGCACGGTCGAGCAGCTCGGCCAGCGTCGGGTCGCCCGCGGTGTCGGTGCGCAGCACGAGGGTGTTGACGAAGAAGCCCACCAGGTCGTCGAGCGCCTCGTCGGTGCGGCCCGCCACCACCGTGCCGTGCGCGATGTCGGTACCCGCGCCGAGGCGGGTCAGCAGCCCCGACAGCGCCGCGGAGACGACGGTGAACAGGGTCGTGCCATGACGGCGGGCGAGCGCGCGCAGCGCGGCGTGCCGCTCCGGCCCGATCCGCCAGTCGACGCGGTCCGAGCCGTGCCCGGGCACGGCGGGGCGGGGCCGGGCCGCCGGCAGCGTCACCGTGTCCGGCAGCCCTGCCAGCTGCGAGCGCCAGTGGGCCAGCTCCCGCGCGGCGACCGAGTCCGGGTCGGACGTCTCGCCCAGGGTCTCGGCCTGCCAGGCCGCGTAGTCGACGTAGCGCACCGGCAGCTCCGGCCACGCCGGCCGGGGGTCGAGCGGTGCCTCGACACGGGCGCGGTAGGCCGCCCCGAGGTCGCGCAGCAGCGGGGCCAGCGACCACCCGTCGGCGGCGATGTGGTGCACGGCGAGCACCAGCACGTGCTCGTCGTCGGCGAGCCGGAACAGCCGGGGCACCACCGGGAGATCGGCCGCGAGGTCGAACGGCACCGCGGCGGCCCCGGCCAGCCGGTCGGCGAGCTCCGCACGCCCGACGGGCTCGGGGCGCACGCGGGCGGCGATCCGCTCGGCGGCCGCACCGGCGGGCAGGATCCGCTGGTGGGGACGCGGATGCCCGGCCGCGTAGAGGGTGCGCAGCGGCTCGTGGCGGGCGACGACGTCGCCGACGGCCCCGGCCAGCGCCGCGGTGTCGAGCGCGCCGCGCAGCCGCACGCCGATCGGGACGGTGTAGGCCCCGTCCGGCACACCGAGCCGGTCGAGCATCCAGAGCCGGGCCTGCCCGGCCGAGAGCGGGATCGGGTGCTCGTGGTGGCGCGGGCGGACCGGCGCGTCGCCGGTCCCCGCACCGGCGAGGGCCGTCGCGATCCCGGCCGGGGTCGGCGTGGAGAAGACGCTGCGCAGCGGGAGCTCGACCCCGAGGACGCCGCGCAGCCGGGCGATCAGGCGCGTGGCCAGCAGGGAGTGCCCGCCGAGGGCGAAGAAGTCGTCGTCCGCCCCGACCGTGTCGCGGCCCAGCAGCTCGGCCACGACCCGGCAGACCAGTGCCTCGTGGGCGGTCGCGGCCGGGCGCCCCGGCGCGCCGGGGCCGGACGCGGGCCCGGTGTCCGGTGCGGGCAGCGCCGTGCGGTCGAGCTTGCCGTTGGCGTTGCGCGGCAGGTCCTCGAGCACGGTGACGACGTCGGGGACGAGGAAGCGGGGCAGCGACGACCCGAGCGCGGCGCGGACCGCCGTGGGGTCGGGCGCACTGCCGGCCGGCACCACGTAGCCGACCAGGCGGGGGTCACCGCCGGTGCCCGGCCGGACCGCGGCAGCCGCGGCGGCGATGCCGGGGAGCCCGGCCAGCGCGGCCTCCACCTCGCCGAGCTCGATCCGCACCCCGCGGATCTTCACCTGGTCGTCGCGGCGCCCGAGGTACACCAGCTCTCCGTCGGGGGTGCGCCGCACCAGGTCCCCGGTGCGGTACATCCGGGTGCCCGCGGGTCCGAAGGGGTCGGCGACGAACCGGTCGGCGGTGAGCCCGGGGCGACCGGTGTAGCCGCGGGCCAGGCACGGACCGGCGATGTGGAGCTCTCCCGCGACGCCGGGTGGGACCGGGTGCAGGCGGTCGTCGAGGACGTAGGCGCGGGTGCCGGCCAGCGGCCTCCCCGCGGGCACCACGGCGGGCGTACCGGAGCGACCCGACCGCCGTCCCAGGCAGTAGACGGTGGCCTCGGTGGGCCCGTAGAGGTTGACCACGTCGCTGCCCGGCGCGACGGTCCGCAGGCGTTCCACGAGCGACGCCGGCTGCGCCTCGCCCGCGGTGACCACGGTGGACACGTGCAGCGCGACGTCGCCGTCGAGGACGTGGGCCAGGACCGAGGGCACGCCGCTGACCAGGCCGCCGCTCCACCCGCCGCGCTCGCCGAGCACGGTCAGGTCCTCGACCACCTCGACCGTCCCGCCGGCGGCGAGCGGCGCGAACAGCTCGAAGACCGACACGTCGAACCCGAGCGCGGTCGCGAACAGCACCCGGGACAGCTCCCCGGGGGCGAAGTACCCCTCGCTCCACGCGAGCAGGTCGTCGACCGCGGCGTAGGACACCGCGACGCCCTTCGGGGTCCCGGTGGAGCCGGAGGTGTGGATGACGTAGGCCAGCGCGTCGGGCCCGGGGACGGGCGCGAGGTCCGCGTCCGTGCCGACGTCGGGCTCCGGGCCGTCCGGCCCGTCGACGCCGAGCAGCTCGATCCCGGCCGAGGCGGCCGCGTCCCGCAGGGCCGGCGAGGGCTCGTCGGCCAGGACGCACGTCGCCGCGCCGTCGCGGAGCAGGAACGCGATCCGGTCCCGTGGCAGGTCCCGGCCGAGCGGCAGGTAGGCCGCGCCCGCCTCCCACACCCCCCACAGCGCGACGGCGGTGTCGGCGCCGGCGCGCGGGCAGACGGCCACGACCCGTTCCGGGCCGGCTCCGGACGCGCGCAGCCGTCGTCCGAGGCGCCGGGCGCGGGCGGCGAGCTCACCGTAGGTCGACGACGTCGCGCCGTGCACCAGCGCCACGGCGTCGGGCCGCTCGGCGGCGCGGGCGCGCAGACGGTCCTGCGGCAGCCCGGGGGCGCCGCGGCGGGCCGTGTCGTTCCCGTCGGTCAGCAGCCGTTCCCGCTCGCCGGGCACGAGCACCGGCAGGTCGCCGAGCCGGCGGCGCGGGTCGTCGGCGACCGCCTCGAGCACGGCGCGCAGGCGTTCGCCGAGCAGCTCCACCGACCGGGTCTCGAACAGGTCGGTGGCGAACTCGATCTCACCGGTCAGCGCGGGCGCCCCGTCGGCGTCGATCTCCTCGCGCAGGTCGAACCAGAGGTCGAACTTCGCGATCGGCACCGGCACCGGCTCGTGCGCGACGGTCAGACCGGACAGGGCGAGATCGGGGTCCGGGGTGTTCTGCAGCACGAGCAGGACCGCGAACAACGGGTGGTGCGACAGCGAGCGGGCGGGATTGAGCGACTCGACCAGCGTGTCGAACGGCAGGTCCTGGTGGTCGAAGGCCTCCAGGTCACGCTCGCGCACCCGGGCCAGCAGCTCGGTGAAGGCCGGGTCGCCGGAGGTGTCGGTGCGCAGCACGAGCGTGTTGGTCAGGAAGCCGACGACGTCGGCGACGTCCTCGTCCGCCCGGCCCGCGACGACGGTGCCCACCGGCACGTCGGTCCCGGCGCCGAGCCGGGTGAGCAGGGCCGCGACGGCGGCGTGCAGCACCATGAACAGGCTCGTCCGGTGCTCCGCGGCGAGGGCGGCCAGCCGCGCGCGCACCGGCGCGGGCAGCGACCACGGGACCCTCGCACCGCGGTGCGAGGCGACGGCCGGCCGCGGGTGGTCGACCGGGAGCTGGAGGACCTCGGGCAGCCCGGCCAGCGCGTCGCGCCAGTACCCCAGCTGCGCCGCCAGGGGCCCGTCCGGGTCGTCCGCGGAGCCGAGCGCGGCCTGCTGGGCCAGCGCGACGTCGGCGTACTGCACGGCGGCACCCGCCCAGGCCGGCGCGACCCCGTCGCGCCGGGCGCGGTAGGCCGTGGCCAGGTCGCGCAGGAACGGGACGAGCGACCAGCCGTCGGCGGCGACGTGGTGCAGCACGACCAGCAGCACGTGCTCGGCGGGTCCGACGCGCCAGCACCGGACCCGCATCGGCGGCCGGGCGGCGAGGTCGAACCCGGCTGCCGCGGCCGCCTCCAGGCGTGCCGGCAGGCCCGGGGCGTCGACGTCCTCGACCTCCGGGTCGGCCGCGGCGTGCACGGCGGCGTCGCCGGGATCGAGGACCACCTGCCGGGGCTCCTCGCCGTCGGAGGGGAAGACCGTGCGCAGGCTCTCGTGCCGGGCGGCGACGTCGCGCAGCGCCGCCCGGAGCGCGTCCGGATCGAGGGACCCGTGCAGTCGCAGGGCCAGCGGCACGTTGTAGGCACCGGCCGACGGGTGCAGCCGCTCCAGGAACCAGAGGCGGCGCTGGGACGCCGACAGCGGGAGGTGCTCCGGGCGCTGCGGTGTCACCGGGACGGGCGCCGACGGTGCGGCGGACGACGTCGAGGTGGGGGCCGGGTCGTCGAGGGCCGCGGCGAGCCCGGCCGGGGTCGGGTGCTCGAACAGCGTGCGCAGACCGACCGTCGCGCCGGTCCGGTGGCGCATCCGCGACAGCAGACGGCCGGCCAGCAGGGAGTGACCGCCGAGGGCGAAGAACCCGTCGTCGACGCCGACCTGCTCGACCGGCAGCCCGAGCACCTCGGCGAACAGCTCGACCAGGAGCGTCTCCCCCGCGGTGCGCGCCGCGCGGCCCGCCGCGCGCTCCGGCGGCGGCGGCAGGCGGTCGCGGTCGAGCTTGCCGTTGGCGGTGTAGGGGAACGCGTCGACGACGACGACGGCACCGGGGACCATCGCCTCCGGCAGGAGCGCCGCGGCCGCGGCACGCAGCTCGTCGGCGGTCACACCCGGGTGCGCCGGCACCACGTGGGCGACGAGCTGCAGGTCCGCGGGCCCCCGCTCGCGCACCGTGACCGCGATGCGCCGTACCTGCGGCAGGTCGGCGAGCACGGCCTCGACCTCGCCCGGCTCGATCCGCTGCCCCCTGATCTTGACCTGGTCGTCGCGCCGGTGCAGGAACACCAGCGAGCCGTCCGGCAGCGTCCGGACGACGTCGCCGGTGGCGTACATCCGGCGGCCGGGCCGGGCGGAGAACGGGTCGGCCGGGAACGTGGCGGCGGTGCGGGCCGGGTCGTCGAGGTAGCCCCGACCGACCCCGTCGCCGCCGACGTAGAGCTCGCCGGGCAGGCCCGGCGGCACCGGCCGCAGCGCGCCGTCGAGGACGTAGAGACCGGTGTTGCGCACGGCCCGGCCGATCGGGACCGCGCCCGCCGGGGGCACCTCGCCCGCGGCCAGCACGGCGTGGGTGACGTCGTCGGAGCACTCGGTCGGCCCGTAGGCGTTGATCATCGGGATGCCGGGCCGGTGGGCCGAGAAGCGCCGTACCAGCTCGGCGGGCAGGGCCTCACCGGTGACCATCAGCCAGCGCAGGGCCGTCAGGTCCGGCACCTCCGACGCGCCGGCGTCGTCCCAGGCCTCCAGCACGGTGCGCAGCACCGAGGGGACGAGCTCCAGCACCGTGACGCCCTCGGCGGCACAGACCGCGAGCAATCGCGCCGGGTCGGCGGCGAGCTCGCGCGACACGATCCGGGTGCGGCCCCCGACCAGCAGCGGGGCGAGCATCTGCCAGATCGAGACGTCGAAGGTCAGGGGCGCGTTCTGCACGACGGTGTCGGTCGCCCCGAGCCCGCAGTCCTCGATCTTGGCCTCGAGGTGGTTGACCATCCCCGCGCGGTGCACCATCGCCCCCTTGGGCACACCGGTCGATCCCGAGGTGAACAGCACGTAGGCCAGGTCGTGCGCGGCGCCGCGCACGGGCGCCCGGTCCGGGTCGGTGCCCTGTCCGGGCACCGCCGACAGCGGAAGGCCCCGGGTGTCCGGCGGCGGGACCTGCGGCGCGGTGTGCACGACGGCGACGGCGCCGGAGGCGCGCAGCCGGTCGTGGGCCCGGGCCGGTGGGTCGGACGGGTCGAGCGGGACCCAGGCGGCCCCGGCGCCGAGCACCCCGAGCACCGCCACCACGTAGCCGGCCCCCGGGTGGGCGGTGAGGGCGACGACGTCGTCGGGCCCGACGCCCCGATCCGCCAGCTCCCGCGACAGCGCGGCCGCGCGGGCGACCACCACGTCGTAGCGGTGCGGGCCGTCGTCGTCGGTCACGGCGATCGAGCCCGGGGCGGCGGCCGCGACGGCGCGGACGCGTTCGACGACCCCGTCGACGCCCGAGGGGCGCGCGGGGGCCGCACGCCCGGCCGCGCGCTCGGACGGGGAGAGCAGGTCGACGCGGGCCAGCCTCGCCGACGGGTCGGCCGTGAGCGTGTCGAGCAGCCTCAGCAGGCGGGACATGTGTGCGGCCACGCCGTCGGCGTCGTGCAGGGCGTCGTTGGCGAAGATCTCCAGCTGCACCGGGCCGCCGTCGCCGCGGTCGATCACCGCGACCTCGATGTCGTCGACCGCGCCGTTCGCGAGGTTGTGCGCGCGGACGGGGTGACCACCGAAGTTCAGCGAGTAGTCGAAGGACATGATGTTCACCGAGACGTCCGCGAGCTGCGCGGCCTCTCCGACGCGGCCCAGGTCGCGGACGATGTCCTCCTGGCGGTACTGCTGGTGCTTCAGCGCCCGGCGACCCTCGGCGGTGGTGCGGCGCACCGCCTCGCCGAACGTCACCGTCGGGTCCAGGTCCACGACCAGGGCCAGGACGTTGCTCGTGGTGCCCGGGGTGGCGCGCATCCTCGGGTCCTTGCGCGCCGCGGTCGGGAAGCCGATCGGGACCGTGGGCGAACCCGAGTGCAGGTGCAGGTACACCGCCACCGCGGCGGTGAGCACCATCGTCCACGTGCTCGTGTGCTCACGGGCGACCCGGCGCAGCCGCTCGAGCAGCGCCGGCGACAGGACCGCCGGGTGCCGGACCGGGGTGTCGCTGGCCGGCGCCTCCCCGTCGGCCAGGCCCACGGGCGTGACCCCCGCCAGCCGGGCGGTCCAGTACTCCCGGTCCCGGTCGTACGCCGGGGACGCCCGGTACCGGGCGTCGGCGTCGAGGTAGTCGGCGAGCGAGCCGAACGGCGTCGGCGGCACCTCCTCGCCCGCGACGAGCGCGGAGTAGACCGCGGCCAGCCGGGCGGTGAACAGCCCGCCGCTGACGCCGTCGCCGACCAGGTGGTGGCAGCGCTGGTAGTAGATCCAGTGGTCGTCGGCCAGGCGCAGCAGGGCGTCCGACGACATCGGGGAGTGCTCCAGCTCGAACCCGAGCGCCAGGTCGCGCTCCATCCAGCTCCGGGCCGCGGCGAGCGGGTCGGCGTGGTCGCCGAGATCGGCCTCGACCAGGCCGGGGCCGGGCGCCGGGTACTGCCACACCCCGTCGTCGTCGGAGACGAACCGCATCTGCGAGGTCTCGGCCTCGGCGACCGTGCGCTCCAGCGCCCGGGCGAACGTGGCCGGGTCCACCGGGCCGTGGATCTCCAGGTACTCGGAGACGGTGAACCCGTGCTCCGGGTTGAGCTTCTGGGCGAACCACACGCCCTGCTGGGCGGCGGTCAGCGGGTACCGCTTCTGACCTGCGTGCATGCTCGTGCTCCCCCGCATTGCGTCGGTCCGGTCCGGGTGTGGGCGAGGCCTCGGGGCGCGGATCAGCCGGCCCACCGGCGCAGCACCAGGGAGGCGTTGTGCCCCCCGAACCCGAAGGAATTGCTCAGAACCGTGTCGACGTCGTGTTCCTGGGCCTCGTGCGCCACGAAGTTCACGGTGGGATCAATGGGTTGACAGCAGTTTATGGTGGGCGGCACGGCACGGTCGCGGATCACATTCGTGGCGACCATCGCCTCCAATGCGCCGGTCCCTCCGATCAGGTGGCCGGTCATCGACTTGGTCGAGCTGATCGGAATGCGCGAGGTGTGGTCGCCGAACACCGCGCGGATCGCGTCGAGCTCGCTGCGGTCGTTGAGCCGGGTACTGGTGCCGTGGGCGTTGATGTAGCCGATCTCCTCCGGCGTGAGGTGGGCGTCGGCGAGCGCGCCGGTCATCGCGGCGCGGACCCCGCGGCCCTCCGGGTGCGGCGCGGTCCAGTGGTGGGCGTCCGACGTCGACGCGTAACCGATGATCTCGGCGAGGATGGGCGCCCCGCGCGCGACGGCCCGTTCGGCGCTCTCCAGCACCGCCACCGCCGACCCCGCGGCCATCACGAAACCGTCCCGGTCCTCGTCGAACGGGCGGCTCGCCTCCTGCGGGGAGTCGGTGCGCGTCGAGAGGGCCTTGGCGTTCCCGGTGCTGGCCATGTCGATCCGGGTCAGGATGTCCTCGGACCCGCCGGTCACCACCGCGTCGACGACCCCGTGCCGGATCCAGCGCATGGCCTCCCCGAGCGCGTCGGTCCCCGACGCGCAGGCGCTGCTCAGCGCGCGGCTGGGCCCGGTCAGCCCGTGCGCCATGCTGATCTCGCCCGCCGCGCTGTCGATGGCACCGGCCACGGTGGCCAGCGGGCTGACCGCCCGCGGCCCCTTGTCCAGCATGATCTGGTGGTAGCGGGCCAGAGCACCCGTCGGCCCGTAGCCGCTGCCGATCAGCACACCGGTGCGGGCCGCGGACTCCTCGTCGAGCTCCAGCCCCGAGGCCGCGAGTGCCTCCGCGGCGGCGACGTAGGCGTACTGGGAGTACCGGTCCATCCGCCGCTTCTGCTGGTGCGACAGGTGCACGTCGGGGTCGAAGTCGTGGACCTCGCCCGCGATCGAGGTGGGCAGGTCGGAGCAGTCGAAACCGGTGACGGTCCCGATGCCGCTGCGGCCGGCCAGCAGGCCCTCCCAGGTCTGCGGGGCGTCCAGGGCCAGCGGGGTGACCGCACCCCAGCCGGTGATGACGGTGCGGTGGCGCGCCACGTCGGACATGCTCACGCTCCTTCGGTGAAGTAGTCGGCGACGACCTGGCTCAGCAGCAGCGGGCGGGCCACGCGCTTCTTGCCCCGGGCGACGTAGTTCGCCCGGATCCCGCGTCCGCCGAACGCCGCGTTGCCGTCGTCGATGTCGATCAGGGTCCGGTCCACCGAGACCGTGTGCCGCCGGGACAGCATCTCGACGGTCCCGGGCAGGTCGCCGTAGACGGTGGCCCCCATCGCCCGTTCCTCGAAGTAGGGATGGTCGAGCATCGTGTGCAGCCACTCCGTCGTGCTGTAGGGCACCACGTTGAAGATCGGGGCGAACAGCTCCGGCGGGGTGACCACCGAGTCCGCGGGCCGGATCAGCACCGTGGGCGCGACCTGGTCGAGCCCGAAGTCGACGGCGCCGCCCGCGGCGACGAACTGGCGGTCGCGGCGCAGCACCTCCAGCGCCGAGTCCAGGCCGTCGCTGTAGTAGAGCGGCCCGTACTCGGTCGCCGGGTCGTCGTAGTCACCGCAGCGCAGCGACTGCACGCGCCGGCACAGCAGGTTGCAGAACCGGGCACTGACCGTGGCGTCGACGAACACGACGTCGGGCCCGAAGCAGTCCTGGCCCGAGTTGAGCATCCGGGCCCGCAGGAGCCCCTCCACCGCGGCGGCGATGTCGGCGTCCGGGCCGACGACGAAGGGGTTCACCCCCTGTCCGAAGAAGACGAAGACCTGGTCCTTGCGCAGACCCGACCGCACCTTCTCGGCGTTGTCGTAGGTTCCGGTGAAGACCATCAGCTCCGACCGGGCACCCGGGCCCTCCAGGAACTCCCGCTGCGGTGCGTCGTCGAGCACCAGCGGCAGGCCGTGCACGTCGCCGAGCAGGTCGTGCAGCTTGCGGGTGACGTCGGCGATGCGGCGCGAGGGCCGGAACACCACCTCACGGGTGTAGAGGCTCGGGACCAGCAGGTACAGCACGTACGCGTAGAGCGGGATGTTCGACGGCATCAGGACGCTGATCCGCTCCAGCGCCGGCGGACCCTGCGTGTCGACCTCCCGTGCGGCCCCGGCCAGGGCCGCGACCGAGGCCTCGATCTCCCCCTCGACCGTCGCGTGGTGGCTGACCGCGGTCAGGATCGAGACGACCTCGTCCCGGCGGTCGCGCAGCACGGCGGCCACGTCGTCGAGACGTTCGACCCGGTCCGGGAAGGGGATCCGGGCGGAGACCGTCGCCGGGTGCCGGCGACCGGTCCCGGCGAGCTCGCGCAGCGCCGTCTCGTCCACCTTGCCGGTGGGTCCCAGCGGGAACCGGTCCAGGACCAGCACCCGGTTCGGCCGCTCGTGCGGGGACACGTGGTCGGCGAGGATCGCGCGCCAGTCGTCCACCGAGCGGGCCTCGGGATCGGCGACGACGAACACCAGCTGGGCCCCGTGGCGGGGGTCCTCGACCGGCACCACCCGCACCGGTACGCCGCAGGCACCCGCCTTCTGGGCGATCGCGTCCGGGTAGAGGGTGTGGCCACGGCGGTGCACGGCGTGACGGCGGCCGAGAACCTGCACGCGGCCGTACTCGTCGAGACGGCCGAGGTCGCGGGTCTCGAAGCGGGGCCGTCGTACCGGGCGCACCCGCCCGCCGGGCTCGAGCACCCCGCACATGACGTCCGGGCTGTGCACCACGACCTCCCCGAGGGTCCCGGCCGGCACCGCGACCCCGCGCTCGTCGACGATCTCGACGGTGACGCCGTCCAGCGGGGTGCCGCAGACCGTGGGGTCGTCCGGACCGGCCAGGGCGATGTTGCCCAGCTCGCTGCTGCCGTAGCCGTCGAGCAGGGGCCTGCCGAGCCGTTCCGCGGCCCGGGTGCGCAGCTCGTCGCGCAGCGGCTCGCCGCCGACGCACCACATCCGCACCGAACCGAGGTCCGGAGCGCCGTCGCGCCGCTCCAGCAGGCGCAGCAGCGTGACGTAGGAGGCCGGCACCGCGTCGACGACGGTCACCCGCCGGTGGGCGATCAGGTCGGCGACGGACTCGATGCGAGCGCTCGGGGTCACCACCAGGGTCGCGCCGACCTGCCACCAGAGCAGCAGGATCGACAGACCGTACTGGTGGGTGAAGGGCAGCAGCGGGCAGAACACGTCGTCGGCCCGGTAGCGCATCCGGGCGAGGGTCCGCTCACCGTTGCGCAGCACCGACGCGCCGGAGCGGACGATCCCCTTCGGACGCCCGGTGCTGCCCGAGGTCCAGACGACCAGGGCGTCGTCGCGCGCCGCCCAGGCGTCGAGGTCGAGCGTCGCGGCGCCGTCGCCGGTGCGCGCGTCGGTCCGGGCCACCGGATCGGTCCGGGCCACCAGATCGGTGAGGTCCAGCCAGCCGATCTGTACGGCGTCGAAGGCCGGGCCGAGCCCGTCGTGGTCGGAGAGCATCCAGGCCGCCCCGCTCTCGGCGACCAGGGCCCTGCACTCCTCGGCCGGCAGCGACCGGTCGATCAGCGCGACGGACACCCCCATGTGCATCAGGGCGAACAACCCCACCACGAACTCGCGCGAGTTCGCGGCGGTCAGCACGACCCGGTCCTCCGGGCGGACCCCGTTCTCACGGAGCAATTGCGTCAGGCGCTCGCATTGGGCGCCCATCTCGGCAGAATTGGTCTCACGATCGCGTGCATCGATCAGCATGATTCGCTCTCGGTGTCAGGTCACCATCGAAGTGACCACTCGGGTCCGCCATCACTAACGGCAGATGAACACACGGCGACGAAGCCCCCCAGGCTCGTGCGTTGCATTCCTCGATCGAGTGAAGGCTAAGCAGATCGTCGATCGCTCGTCAACATCGGCCGTAATACTGCGCCGGAGATTCGCTCCCCCTCTGCGGAGCAGGTGGCGAACGATCACTTGGCGACTCCTCCCTTCGTAGGATGCGTGGTCAGAACCGTCATGCGAGAGTCGGAGCCGGTCGGATCGCCTGGCGGTCCGCGGGTTCCGTGCGGTAGGCCCGCCGGAATGAAATGGGGGAGGACGCCCCGATTCGCAGGGGTCCGATTCACGGTTCCTACCGGCCGGACGACACCCCGCGATATCCGGACGAACATCGGAAACCGATGCTGATTTCACGTGCCGAGGACTTTCACACCGACGACCTGTATGTCGATCTGGAACCGTTGTTGGGCGCCCCTCTCGCGTTGAAGCACGAGGGATTCAACTTCGCCGGCTCGATCAAACTCAAACCTGCCCAGGAAATGGTGGACTCCGCCGAGGAACGCGGACTGCTCAGTCCGGGGTCGACGATCGTGGAGTCGTCCTCGGGCAATCTGGGGGTCGCGCTCGCCGTGGTGGCGGCCGGACGCGGGTACCGGTTCGTCTGCGTCACCGACGTGCGCTGCAACGAGGTGATGCGACGGCAGATGTCGGCCCTCGGCGCCGAGGTCCACGTCGTACGCGATCCCGACCCGGTGACCGGCCTGGTGGGCGCTCGGACCCGGCGGGTCCGTGAGCTCTGCCGGTCCGAGGGCTACCTGTGGCTCAACCAGTACGACAATCCGGCCAACCGTGCCGCCCACGAGCGCACGACCGGGCCCGAGATCGCGAAGTACTGGCCCGACCTCGAGGTGCTCGTGGTGGGGGTCGGCACCAGCGGAACGGCGATGGGCTGCGCGGCCTACTTCCGGGAGACCCGGCCCGAGACACGCATCGTGGCGGTCGACGCGGTGGGGTCCAGCCTGTTCGGCGGGCCCGCGTCGCCCCGCTTCATCCCCGGTCTGGGCAACGCCATCCGTCCCGCGATCCTGGACGAGTCCCTCGTCGACGACGTGGTGCTCGTGCCCGAGGCGGAGACCGTGCGGATGTGCCGCCGTCTCGCCGGGGCCGGATTCCTGCTCGGCGGCTCGAGCGGGACGGTGGTCAGCGGCGCCCTGCGCTGGGCGCGCGAGCACGGCTGGCCGGACCGGACCGCCGTCGCCGTCGCCCCCGACACCGGGGTGCCGTACCTGGACACCGTCTACGACGACGACTGGGTCGGTGAGGTCTACGGCCGGGCCGGCGGAGAGGTCACGCCCTGAGCGGCCCGGCGCCGGCCGGCCTCCGGCGGATGACCGCCCCGTTGCGGCGCAGCGCCTACCGCAGGCTGGCGGCCTCGCTGACGTTCTCGTTGCTCGCGACCGGGTCGTGGACGCTGGCCGCGGTCTGGCAGGTGCTCGCCCTCGGTGGCGGGGTCGTGCAGGTGTCGGTGGTGTCGGCCGCCACGGCCGGGGCGTCGGTGGCCACGTTCCTCCTCGGTGGGGTCCTGGCCGACCGGGTCCGCCCGGCGCGCCTGCTGGCCGGCACCGAAGGCGTCCGCACGGTCAGCGCGGCCGCGGTGGCGGCACTGTCGGCCACCGGCCACCTGACCGTCGGCCTGCTGGTGTGCGCGGCGGTCGTCCAGGGCACCGCGGGCGGGCTCTACATGCCGAGCTACTCGGCGCTGCTGGTACGGGTCGTCGAGCCCGGCGAGCTGCTCCCGGCCAACGGGCTGGAGGGCGTCCTGCGGCCGGTGCTGGTGCAGGCACTCGGCCCGGCACTGGCCGGGGCGCTGGTGGCCCACGCGTCACCGGCCGCCGCGATCGGGGTCACCGCCGTGGTCGCCGCGGCGTCCGCCGTCGCGGCCGCCCGGCTGCCCGCGACGGCCCCCGCGACGACCGGAGGGCTCTCGCTGTGGTCCGGCCTGCGGGAGGGCCTCGCCCACGTGGCGCGCACGCGGTGGCTGTCGACCACACTGCTGTACTCCTCGGTGGCGACGCTCCTGGTGATGGGACCGATGGAGGTCCTGACCCCGTTCGCGATACGCGCCGCGGGAGGTGGCCCGGGAGACCACGCACTGGTCCTGGCGGCGTTGGGGACCGGTGCGGCGGCCGGGTCGCTGGCCGTGATGGGCGCGTCGGTGCCGCGCCGGTACCTGACCACGATGATGGTCTGCTGGGCGCTGGCCTGCCTGCCCCTGGCCGTCTTCGGGCTCGGGTCCCCGGTCTGGCTCATGGTCGCTGCCGGGTTCGTGGTCGGGGCACTGTTCAACGCCCCGATGGTGATCTGGGGAACCGTCCTGCAGCGGCGGGTGCCACGCGAGCTGCTCGGCCGGGTGTCCGGCCTGGACTTCTTCGTCTCGCTGGGCCTGCTGCCGCTCTCGATCGCCCTGGCCGGGCCGGTCGGGCAGGCCGCAGGCCTGCGCCCGACCTTCCTGGTCGCGGCGATCGTCCCGGCCGCGCTCGCACTGGTGGCGATCGCCGCCGGGCGGCTCGCCTCCGACGAGGTCGCGCACCCGCTCGGGACGGCCGGGCCCGGGACGGGCCCGGCGGCGACGCCACGCCCGGGGTCCACGACGTGACCGCAGACGCGACGCCGGGCCCCTCCGGGCACCGGGAGACGGTGGGAGGAACGCAGGTGACGGCACGACCGACGACGGAGGTCTGCCCGGTGGGTCCGCTGCCGGACGGCCTGGACCCGGACCGCACGGTCCCGGTGCGCAGCATCACGCTGCCCGACGGCAGGACCTACTGGTCGGTCGCCGACCACGCGCTGGCCCGGCGGGTGCTCTCCGACCCCCGCTTCAGCCGGGAGGCGGCGGTCGCGCCGGGGACCGAGAAGCTCATGACGGTCAACCCGTCGGCCGACTCGATCATCAGCATGGACGGCGCGCGGCACACCCGGATCCGGCGGCTGATCGCCGGGGCCTTCACCGAACGCCGGGTCGCGGAGTTCCGGCCGGCGGTCGAGCGGTTCTCCACGGAGCTGCTCGACCGGCTCGCGGACCAGGGGCCGCCCGCGGACCTGGTGGCGCACTACTCGTCGCGGCTGTCGCTGTCGGTGCTCTGCCACGTCCTCGGGGTCCCGCTGGAGGACGAGCCGGAGTTCCGCTCGCTGGTCCCGGTGCTGTTCCAGCTCGACGGCGACGAGACCGAGGGCCGGCGCAAGGCCTACCTGCTCGCCCAGTACATGAACCGCCTCGTGACGCGGAAGCGCCGTCATCCCGGCCGGGACCTGCTGACGACGCTCGTCGAGGCGGGCGACGACGGCGACCGGCTGTCCTCGCGTGAGCTCGTGACCCTGAGCCTGGCCCTGCTGATGGCCGGCTACGACACCACCGGGGACCAGATCACGCTGGCGGTCCTGGCGGTGCTGCTCGACCCGCAGCGCCGGCAGGCCGTCACCACGCGCCCGGACGAGGTCCCGGAGCTGGTGGAGGACCTGCTGCGCCACACGCCGTCGACGCCGCTGAGCTTCACCCGGGTGGCCACCGAGGACGTCGAGCTCGGCGACGTGCTCGTCGCACGGGGCGAGTCGGTGGTGGTGTTCGCCATGGGTGCGAACCGCAGCCCGGGCAGCGGTCCCGGGCCGGCGCCGCGGCACCTGACCTTCGGGTACGGCCCGCACCGGTGCGTCGGGGCGCCGCTGGCCCGCCTGCAGCTGGTCAGCGCGCTGCGCGGGATCGGCGAGCGCCTGCCCGGCCTCACCCTGGCCGAGGACCCCGAGAACCTGCCGTGGAAGCCGGTCGGCGTCACCCGCGGCCTGAGCCGGATGCGGGTCACCTGGTGACCCGCGTCGACACCCGCCCCGACACGAGAGTGGTGCACCCGAGATGACCGACCCGACCGGCACGATCCGGATCGTCCCCGCGGCCGCGGTCGCCGCGGCGCTCGACCGGATACTTCCCGACCTGACCCGCACCGTCGCCGAGACCTACCTCGCCCACGAGCGCGGCCGGACCGTGAACCCCGCGAGCGGCTTCCTGCGGTTCCCGTCCACACCGGACGCCCGCATCATCTCCCTGCCCGCCTCGCTGGAGCACGACGAGCCGGTGGCCGGGGTCAAGTGGATCGCCAGCTTCCCCGGCAACGTCGCGCACAACCGGCAGCGGGCCTCCGCCGTCCTCGTGCTCAACGACCGGGCCACCGGCTATCCCGTCGCGGTCCTCGAGGCCGGCCGGATCAGCGCGGCCCGCACGGCCGCGTCCGCGGTGCTGGGGGCCGAGACCGTCCTCGGCGGGCGCCGGACCGGCCGGGTGCTCGTCGTCGGCGCCGGCGTGATCGCCCGGACGGTGGTCGACCACCTCGCCGCGGGGGGCTGGGAGATCGACGAGCTCGCGGTCCACGACACGGTGCCCGAGTACGCCGAACGCCTGGCGCGGCACGCCGCCGGGGCCGGGATCACGGCGACGACCGCGGCGGCACCGGAGCACGCACGCGAGTGCGATCTCGTCGTGTTCACCACGACCGCCGCGACCCCCTGGTACGAGCATCCGTTCCGGGCCGGGCAGACGGTCCTGGAGCTGTCCCTGCGGGACCTGCCCGCGGACACCGTGCTGGGGGCCGACAACATCGTCGACGACGTCGACCACTGCCTGACCGCGCAGACCTCGGTGCACCTGGCCGAGCAGCGGGCCGGGAACCGCGACTTCGTGACCGGCACCCTCGCCGGGCTGATGACCGGCGACGTCGCGCTGCGCCCGGACCGCCCGACGATCTTCTCCCCGTTCGGCCTGGGCGTGCTCGACCTCGCCGTCGGGGCCCGGGTGCTGCAGGAGTCCGACGGGCTCGAGGGCGTCGTCACCGTGCCCGGGTTCCTCGGCGACCTCACCCGCTGGGCCTGACCGCTCCCCGCCGCCGCCGGCGCCCCCTCCCCGATCGGGAGGGGGCGCCGGCGGCCGCCTGTCCGGGCCGGGTCAGGTCCCGGCGAGGTGCGGGAAGTCGCCCTCGAGCACGGACTCCGCGTGCGGTCCGTCGTCCAGGCCGATCGGCACGTGGACGACCGCGACCCGCCCGGACCGGGTGGCCCCGTACGCGGCACGCACCGCGGGGACGAGCCCGGCGAGGTCGGTGACGACCTCGTGGTGCACGCGCGGGTCGGTGAGCGTCGGCGGGTGGCCGCGCGGGGCGGCGAAGGTCCCGGCCGCGACCCCGTCGCCGGGGCTGCGCTGGCTCTCCAGCCAGCCGTAGCCACCGTTGTCCACGACGACGTAGAGCACCGCGAGACCGGCGTCGACGAGGGTGGGCAGATCGGCGTCGACGAGGGTGAACGCCCCGTCGCCGACCACGGCCACGACGCAGCGCCCGCCGAGGGCCTTCTTCACCCCCGCCGCCGCCGCGACCCCGAAGCCCAGCGGGGTCTGCTCGGACGGCACGACCCAGCCGCCCACCGACCGGCAGGTGTAGGCAGGCCAGTGGTAGGTCCACATGTCGGCCAGGCCGTTCTCGCCGACCAGCACCCGGTCCGCGGGCAGCTCCGCCTCCAGTACCGCGAGCACGTCGAGCACCCGCGGCGGTCGCCCGGAGGACGGGTCGGGGAGCTCGGGCGACCTGGCCGCGGCGCGGGCGCAGCTGTCCCGCACGCGCGCGCGCCACCGGGCGTCGCCGGCGCCGCCGGCCGCCCAGCCGCGGGCGACCGGGCCGGCGTCGCCCAGGACCAGCGGACCCTCGAACCCGGTGGAGAACTCCGAGGCCACCCGGTTCACCTGCACGACCGGGACGTCGGTCCCCACCGTCTCCGGCCAGCCGTAGGTGGCGGTCTCCTCGAGCCGGCTGCCCAGGGCGACGACCAGGTCGGTCTCGGCCCACAGCTCCGCGGTCTCCTCCGGTGCGTACAGGCCGCTGACACCGGCGAAGTGGGGGTGGTCCTCGTCGACGGCCCCGCGCCCGGACGCGGTGACGAACAGCGGCGCGCCGAGCCCTTCGGCCAGGGCCAGGGCGTCGGCCCCGGCGGCCGCGCTGCGGACCCCGCCACCGGCCAGGACCACCGGCCGTCGCGCACCGGCGACGAGCCGGGAGGCCCGCGCGTCACCGGGCAGGACCGACGTGACAGCGCGTTCCGGGGGGGGCACGGGCCCGTCCGGGACCGGCACGGGGACCTCGAGCAGGTCGTCCGGGATCTCCAGGTAGACCGGTCCCGGCACCGGACCGGTGGCGGTCAGGAGGGCGTGCCGCAGCAGCGGGACCACCCGCTCCGGCGCGTCGGCCCGCAACGCCCGCCGCACGAGCGGGGACATCACCGCGACCTGGTCGAGCTCCTGGAACGCCCCGGTGTCGCGGCGGGCCGCCGGTGTCCCGGCGGCGAGCACGAGCAGCGGGGTGCCCGCCGTCGCCGCCTCGAGGACACCGGTGCTCACCGTGGTCACCGCGGGCCCCTTGCCGACCACGACGACACCGACCTGGCCGGAGGCCTGGGCGTGCCCGATCGCCATGTAGGCGGCCGCGCGCTGGTCGCGGGCCACGACGACGTCGGGGCGGGGCCGCCCGGCGAGCGCACGCAGCAGCGCGATGTCGTCGGCGGGCAGCCCGAACAGGGTGGAGACCCCGGCGCGGTCGAGCACGTCGACGATCGCCGCCCACGCTCCGGCGGCCTGCGGGGACGGCCCCTCCGCACGGGGGATTGTGGGCTCAGCCGACACGGGCGCTCCCGGCGTGGGTGACGAGGTGGTCGGCGAAGACGGGGTCGCCGCCGATGGAGCTCAGGTGCTTGCGGACCAGGTCGGTGCACATGGCACGGAACGGGGCGGAGGCCCGCTCGCCCCGCCCGTCGAACTCCATCGCGATCGGGACGGCCCGTTCCAGGACCTCGTAGATGTCGTCCTGGTGGCCCTCGAGCATGCCCACGCGCAGCGCGTGCGTGCCGAACCCGACGTGGCGCGACTCGTCCCGGCACATCGCGGTGTAGGCGGTGCGGATGCCGGGCAGGGCGTCCACCCGGCGCAGCGTCCGAACCAGCGCACGCTGACCGACCAGCGCGAGGATGCCCTCGGTGATGAAGTGGAACAGCACCACCGCGCGCAGCCAGCGCCCGTAGTCGCGCGGGCGTTCGAGCAGCTCCCGGACCAGCTGCCCCTCGAGCAGCGCCAGGTCCTGGTGCGCGGGACCCGCCGAGCGCCAGGCCTGGGCGAGCATCCGGTGCGGGTCCGGGTCGTAGCCGGCGACCTCCTCCCCGAGCCGCAGCATGAGGTGGGTGTGCCGGGTCTCGTCGGCGATCTGGGTGCCCAGGAACACCGAGTACTCCTCGTCGGGCGACCCGACGAGGATCGGACCGAGGATGTCCAGCCCGGTGTACTCGCCCACGATGAACGTGGTGATCGACTCGAGGACCGCCCGGCGGACCGGTGCCGGCAGCGTGGCCAGCTCCTCGGCGTCCGGACCGAGCTCGACGTCGGCGGCGGACCACTGCTGGCGTTCCCAGCGGCGGTAGAGCTCCACCGGACCGGGCCGGCTCGCGGCCACGTCCTCGGCGTGGGTGAACACCGCCTCCGGGGGCAGTTCGGGCATGTCGCGCAGGCCCGCGTCGTCCATCAGCAGGGTCGTCCATCGAGGTGTGATCATCTCGACCTCCTGTTCTCGGGATGGCGTCGGTGTCGTCGGATGAGCAGGGCCGCGGCGCTCTTGGACAGGTGGCTCACGGGTCGTTCCAGGGGGCCCTGCCCGGCCCAGCGCGTCCAGACCGCGGCGAGCCCCGTCGTGCCGACGACCATGACCACCAGCAGCAGGTAGCCGGTGCTGATGAACAGCCGCGCGATCAGATCCGGCCCGAGGGCCCAGATCACCACGATGTGCCCGACGTAGGCGCTCAGCGCCACCCGTCCGACCGCGGTCAGCGGTGCGAACACCCGCGGGGCCCGGTCGGCGAGGACGAGCAGGATCCCGACGATGGCGAGCGCCAGGCCGACCACCCCGGCGATCTCCAGGGGGGCACCGCTGTGCGAGGCCGTGGTGAGCAGGGCCGCGGGATGGACGGTGGGGACCACACCGACCGCCGTCGTGGCGGCCTCCCGGGCCCGCGCCACGTCCGTGCCGGTGGCCGCGGCGATCCGGGCGAAGCCGCCGAGCGGGTTCATCAGCAGCCAGGACAGCCCGTAGGCGGCCACCGTGAGCGACACCCCGGCGACGACCAGGCGGCGGCGCACCGCGGCCTCGCCCAGCCGCAGACGCCCGACGGCCATCCCGGCCAGCAGGAACGGCAGCCACGTCAGCAGGGGGTAGACGCCGGTCACGGTGAGCACCAGCAGCCCGTTTCCGAGAGCGGCCGGGCCGGTGAAGTTCCCGAACACCATCGTCTCGCCGGCCCCGTTCGCGCCCACGACACCGGAGCGCAGAGCGTAGGACAGGACCGGACCGGCGACGGCGGACACCGCCGCGGCGACCGCCAGGTGACGCGGGCGCACCCGCAGGAGCGGCAGTGCCAGCAGGAACAGCGCGCCGTAGGCGGTCAGGATCTCCTTGACCGAGACGTCCATCGCCGAGAGCACCAGTCCCACCGCGAACAGCAGAACGGCCCGGACGGCGATCCGCAGCCGCCGCTCGCGCATGTCGAGGCCCGACGGTGGCCTGCTCCCCCCGCTGAGCAGTGCGGTGGTGATCCCGGCCAGGACCGCGAACAGCCCGGCGGAGCGTCCGGACACCAGAGCCTGCAACATCGAGTCGGGAAAGGTCTGGTAGGGGTTGAAATGCGCGACGAACATACCCAGAACGGCGAGTCCGCGTGCGGCGTCGAGACCGATCAGACGCCCCGTCGACGGCGACGCGGCGCGAATCGGCCCGGTTGTCGCCGCCGGATCCGCAGAACCGCCGCCCGATTGTTGGTGGAGCCGTTGCGGCTCGGATCCTCGTGTCACGAGATCCATCGTCCGGATACCGATCGCCGGCTACATCGGACGAAAGAATGATCACCACCGCCTCCGGGACCGCGCCGCTACTGCGACGACCGGTCCGACCCCTGGCGGTGGGTGGCCCGCCACACCCAGGTCACGAGGGCCACGACGAGCACGACCAGGACGACCGTGATGCCGACGTTCACCGGGGCGGCGACGCCCTCCATGAACTGTTGCTTAAGCAGATTCGACCCCACGATGGCGACGAGATAGACGTACCACGGGGCCCAGCGGTTGTCCGGAGAATCTGCCATGGGAACCTCTTCCTCCAACGGGTGTCCGGGGTCTTCGATACCGGATCTCCGTCCCGACACTGACATGCCGGATGCGGCCGGACATCGTCAGAAGGTCGGATTCCGGGGCGGCCGTCGTGTACTTGAATGGCGCCATGCCACCCGTTCCGTCCGCACCGGCCCGCCTGCTGCGCATGGCGAGCCCGCGGGACCTGACGTTGGTGGGGGCGTCCCTGGCCCTGGGGGCGGTCCTCTACCCGCTCATGATCGTGCCCGCGCTGGGCGGCCGGTTCGGTGGCGTCCACGCGGCACTGTTGCTGGCGAACTTCGCCGCGATCTGTCTCGCTCAGCTGTTCCGCAGGCACGCCCCCGCCGGCCTGGCCGCCGGGACGGTGTTCATGATCGTCGACGTTCTCCTCGGCCCGAGCGTCCCGGTGTGGATCGTGTTCGCCGATCTGCTCTACGCGGCGACCCTGCACGGGCCGTCCCGGCTCAGCCGCAACATGGTCGCGGTGGCCACCGCACTGGCGGCGGTGCTCGTCGTCAGCTTCGTGGCGGTGACCCCGGTGTGGCAGAACGGGCTGCTCAGCGCGGCCGGGGCCATCCCGCTGGTGCTCGTCCCGGTGGCGTGGGGACGCAACGTCCGCCACCACCAGGAGCTCGCCGCCGCCGAGCGTCGCTCGGCCGACCAGGTCGCCCGGATCGCCCAGCTCGACCGGGCCGCGGCGGTGCACGACGAACGCCGGCGTATCGCCCGCGACCTCCACGACGTCGTCGCCGGGCACGTGTCGTCGATCGCGCTGCAGGCCGAGGCGGTCTCGACGGTGGCCGGGCACCAGGACCCGGCCGTCGCATCGATCCTGCGCCACATCCGCACGGAGAGTGTGCGGGCGCTGCACGAGATGCGTGCCATGATCGACGTCCTGCGTGCCGGGGACGAGGGCGAGGACGACAGCGCACCGGGCCGGCTCTCCGACCTCCCGCAGCTCGTCAGCGCCGTCCGCGCCACCGGGCTCGAGGTGGACCTCTCCACCCGGCTGCCGTCCGAGCTCACCTCGGGCGCCGTCGAGCTCGCCGCCTACCGCATCTCGCAGGAGGCGCTGACCAACGCCGCCAAGCACGCCCCGCGATCGCACGCGACGCTGGACGTCCGCACCGCCGGCGCGGCGATCGTGGTCAGCCTGTGCAACGGGCTCTCCCCCGACGGCCCCGCGGCCCCGGTGGCCGCGACCGGCGGGGGGCGTGGCCTGCTCACCATGCGCGAACGGGCCGAGGCCGTCGGCGGCACGTTGCGGGCCGGGCCGGTCGGTGACCAGTGGCAGGTCCGTGCGGTACTGCCGCACCGGGCGCGGTGACCGGCCGGGTCTACCCGGCCCGCGCCGGCTCCTCGTCGCGGCCGGGGAACACCGTCGCCCACAGCGGACCCACGGCGAACCAGATCGCGCCCACCATCCCGACCCGGGCCGCCCACGACCACATCGGATCGTCGAGCCACGCCGACGGTGCCGGTATCGGGCTGCCCGCAACGACCGTGACCAGCAGCATCACCACTCCTGCGATCGCGGCCGCGAGAACCAGCTTCCCGAATTCGCGCCACTCCCGGCGCGTCCGTGCGGCACCGCCGCGCGGCGGGCGGACCGGAGCCGGCCCGCCGGCGAAGCGATGCGCGAACCGGACGTCGGCCCAGCGGATCAGGGAGTGTCCGAAGGCGACCGTGACACCCAGGTAGACCGCGGCGAGCCCGTGTACCGGGCCCGGCGGTGAGCCACCCGCCACGTCCGCGAGCGAGGCCACGATCAGAACCAGGTCCACCAGCGGCACACAGAGCAGCAGGCCCGCACTCGTCCGCGGCTTTCGCAGCAGGTAGCGGGCGGCCAGACCGGCGACGAGGAACACCCAGAAGGCCACCTCGGCCGCGCCGATCAGCAGGACCAGCGGGTTCTCGCTCAGGAATGCGCCCATGAACGGTGAGTCTCGCGCGTCCGGTCCGCCCGGTCGTCGGTCGCGCGATGGATCCTCGCGGCACGCGCCTCCCCCTTTCGACGGACGCCGGGGCCGGCGGGGCGTGCTGGGATGGGCACGTGAGCGTGCACCCACCCGAGCCCACGCCCGCGTCGCGGTGGGCGCGCGACGCCGCGATCGCAGTCGCCTACCTGGTGGTCGGGGTCCTCGTGATGTGGGGGCTGCCCGAGGTGCAGATCGCCTGGTGGACGGGGCCGCTCCCGTCCGAGTCGCCCACCCCGGCCTCGGTGGCGGTGCTGGTCACGGCCTGTCTCGGCGCCGTCGCCCGGCGATCCCTACCGGTGGCGGGCCTGGCCCCGGTCACCGTCGCCCTCGTCGTCGGGCCGCTCCTGGTCGGGACGACCGACCTGGCCACGGTGCTGGTCTTCGCCGACGTGCTCTACTGCGCGGTCCTGCACACCTCCCGCCGGACGAGCCGGGCGGTGATCACGACCAGTGGCGCCGCCGTGATCGCCGTCGCGGTGGTCGTGCTGGTCACCGACGGTGGCCGGGTGGCCGTGCTCAGCCTGCTGAACATGTTGCTGCTGGTGGCGATCCCGGTGCTGTGGGCCGCCGAGGTGCGCCGGCACCGCGACCTGGCTCACGCCGAGCGCCTGCGGGCCGAGCAGGCGGCCCGGATGGCCGAGCTGGACCGGGACGCCGCCGTGGCCGCGGAGCGCGCACGGATGGCCCGCGACCTGCACGACATCGTCGCCGGGCAGCTCTCGGCGATCGCGCTGCAGTCCGAGGCGGTGCTGCACCACCCGGACCCGGACCCGGAGCTGCTCCGGCGTGTGCTCGGCGCCGCGCGTGAGGGCAGTGTCTCCGCGCTGGCCGAGATGCGCACGATGATCGGCCTGCTGCGCGCCGAACCGGGCACCGAGCCGCGTACCGCACCGGCCCGGCTCGACCAGCTCGGCCCGTTGCTCGACGCGGCCCGCGAGCAGGGCCTGCGGGTCGAGCTCATCGACGAGCGGCCACAGGGACCCGAGCCCGCCGCCGCGGTGGAGCTGGCCGCGTACCGGATCGTCCAGGAAGGCCTGACCAACGCCTCCAAGCACGCTCCGGGTGCGGCCGTCACCCTGACCCTGGGCCACGACGCCGGAGCGCTCGTGGTGGGCCTGCACAACGACCTGCCCCTGCGAGCACCCCGGTCGACACCGGTGACGTCCGGCGGGACCGGGCTGCTCGGCCTGCGCGAGCGGGCGGTCGCCGTCGGCGGACGTCTCGACGCCGGACCCGAGGACGGTCGCTGGCGTCTCTGCGCCGCCCTGCCGCTGGACGCGCAGGCGGAGCAGCGTCCCGTGTGACGATCAGCGCGCCCGGCGGACGGTCACCGAGACGGTCGGGCCGCGCTCGCCCGGGCACGGCCGGGTGGACGGGTCTACAACCTTCGAGGGACGCGGGCGCCGCCCGGTCGTGCTGGGATGGGTGTCATGAGTTCGGATGCCGTGCGCGTCGTCGTCGCCGACGACCAGGACGCGATCCGCACCGGGCTGGTGATGATCCTCTCCTCGGCCGAGGACATCGAGGTCGTCGCCGAGGCCGCCGACGGGACGTCCGCGGTGCGGGCCGCCGACCACCACCGTCCGGACGTCGTGCTGATGGACATCCGGATGCCCGGCATCGACGGCATCGAGGCCACCCGGCGGATCCTCGACGCGGCGTCGTCGCAGGTCCTGGTGCTGACCACGTTCGACCTCGACGACTACGTCGACGACGCCCTCGCCGCCGGCGCAGCCGGGTTCCTGCTCAAGTCCGTGGACGCGCCCAGCCTGTGCGGGGCCGTCCGGGCCGTCGCCCGCGGGGACGGCGTGCTCGCCCCGGAGATCACCCGCCGGGTGATCGACCGCTACGCGAACGCACCCCGGCGCGTCGCGCTGCCGGGGCTGGACCTGCTCACCGCCCGCGAGTCCGACGTCCTGGCCTGTCTCGGACGGGGACTGTCCAACGCCGAGATCTCGGCCGCCCTGGTGATCACCGAGGCGACGACGAAGTCGCACGTGTCCCGGGTGCTGACCAAGCTCGGTCTGCGCTCGCGCACCCAGGCCGCGATCGCCGCCCAGGACGCGGGCCTCGCCGACTGAGCCCGGTCGCACGAACGGAGCTCTCGTCCCATCCGGGTGCACGAACGGAGCTCTCGTCCAACTCGAACCCGGGCCTCACGACGACGGAGGGCACCCCCTGGCGGGGGTGCCCTCCGTATGTGCGGGGTCGCTCAGACGCCGGAGGCGGTCTCCAGCGCCCGGCGGGTGAGGACCTTGACCAGGGCACGCCGGTAGGCCGGGGTGCCGGCGTTGTCCGCCGGGGGCTCGGTGCCCTCGTCGGCCAGCGCGGCGGCCTCGGCGATCGACTTCCCGTCGGCCAGTGCCTGCTCGGTGGCGGTGGCGCGCAGGGACGTCGAGCCCATGTTCACCAGGCCCACCTTGCCGTCGCAGACGGCCACGGCGACGATCGCCCAGTCGTTGCTGCGGCGGGTGAACTTCTCGTAGGCCCAGCCCACGCCGGCCTTGCGGGGCAGGCGGATCTCGGTCACGAGCTCGTCGGGCTCCTTCACCGAGGAGAACACCCCGGTGTAGAAGTCGGCGATGCCCACGGTCCGCTCGCCGCGCGGGCTGCGCAGCACGACCTTCCCGTCCAGCGCCAGGATCGCGGCCGGCAGGTCGGACGCCGGGTCACCGTGGGCGATCGAGCCACCCAGGGTGCCGCGGGCGCGGACCTGCGGGTCGCCGACCGTGCGGGCCACGGCCGGGACGAGCGGGACCTCGGCGCCGAGGACCTCGGACGTCACCAGGTCGCGGTGCTTGGTGCCGGCACCGATCGCGACCTCGTCGCCGTCGACCCTGATGTAGTCCAGCTCGGACAGGCGGCCGATGTCGATCACGAACTCCGGGGCGCCGAGGCGCACCTTCATGACCGGGATCAGCGAGTGCCCACCGGCCAGGACGGTCGCGTCCTCGCCCTTCTCGGCGAGCAGCGCGAGCGCGCCGTCGAGGGTGTCCGGGCGCGCGTAGTCGAACGCGAGAGGGATCATGCCCGGGCCTCCTCGGCGGACTCGCCACGCGAGAACCCGGGAGCGGTGCGCAGCGCGTCGGACTCCGCCTCGGCCTTCTGCTCGGCGTCGGGGTCCTTGCCCGCCGCGACCAGGACCGCGCGCACGATGTTGTGGTAACCGGTGCAGCGGCAGAGGTTGCCCTCGAGCCCCTCCCGGACCTTGCGCTCGTCCAGGTCGTCGTCGTGGCTGATCAGCGACACCGCGGACATGACCATGCCCGGGGTGCAGAACCCGCACTGCAGGCCGTGCTCTGCGCGGAACGCCGCGGTGACCGGGTGCGTCGGCTGACCCTCGGAGGCGCCCTCGAGGCCCTCCATGGTCGTCACCGACTGACCCTCGGCCTGCACCGCGAGCAGCGTGCAGGACTTGACGGCCTCACCGTCGAGCAGGACGGTGCACGCCCCGCACGAGGTGGTGTCGCAGCCGATGTTGGTGGCCTTGAGCCCGACCTGCTCGCGCAGGTAGTGCGCCAGCAGCAGCCGGGGCTCGACGTCGGCGGAGGTGTCCTCGCCGTTGACCGAGATCTGAACCTTCACTTGGTGACCCCCTCCGAGGCGGTCTGGATCGCTTCCCACACACGGAGCGGGGTGAGCGGCATGTCGATGTGGCGGATGCCGAGGTGCGACAGGGCGTCGACGACGGCGCTCTGTGTGGCCGGGGTGGAACCGATCGTCCCGGCCTCGCCGATGCCCTTGTACCCCATGGGGTTCACCGGGGTCGGCGTGGTCATCTCGACGAGGTCGAAGCTGGGCAGCTCCGCCGCGGACGGGATGCCGTAGTCGGCGAACGTGCCGGTCAGCGGCTGGCCCTCGTCGTCGTAGACGACCTCCTCCAGCAGCGCCTGCGCGATGCCCTGCGCGATCCCGCCGTGCCGCTGGCCCTCGCAGAGCAGCGGGTTGAGGATCGGGCCAGCGTCGTCCACCGCGATGATCTTCTCGACGGTGACCTTGCCGGACTCGGTGTCGACCTCGACGACGCACACGTGCGCGCCGAACGGGAACGTGGCCTTCTTGCCGTCCCACGTGGTGTCGACCTTGAGCTGCTCGGCCGCGGCCAGCTCGGCGAACGTGACGTGCTTCGAACCGGGGACGCCGCGCACGGTGATCGACGCGGTGTCGGTGTCGACCTCGAGGTCGTCGACGCTCGCCTCGAGCAGGTCGGCCGCGCGCTGCTTGGCCAGGTCGACGAGCTCGCCCGCGGCCTGGTGCACCGCGATGCCGCCGGTCTGCAGGCTGCGCGAGCCCATCGTGCCGCCGCCGTTGGGGATCAGCTCGGTGTCACCGTGCTTGACGGTGATCTTGTCGAGGCCGATCCCCAGGTGCTCGCTGGCCAGCATCGCCCACGCCGTGGCGTGGCCCTGGCCGTGCGGCGAGGTGCCGGTCAGCACGGTGACGCTGCCGTCGGGGTGGACCTCCACCGAGGCGTCCTCGGCGAACGCGCCACCACCGGTGATCTCCACGTAGGAGGAGACGCCGATGCCCATCTGGCGGACGTCGCCGCGCTCGCGGCGGGCCTTCTGCTCGGCGCGCAGCCCCTCGTAGCCGGACTCGGCCAGCGCGAGGTCGATCGCCTTGGCGTACTCGCCGGAGTCGTACTCGACGCCACCCTTGGTCTGGAACGGGAACTTGTCCGGGGAGACGACGTTGAGCTTGCGGACCTCGGCCGGGTCCTTGCCGATCTCGGCGGCGAACAGGTCCATCGCCCGCTCGATCGCGGCCGTGGCCTCCGGGCGGCCGGCGCCGCGGTAGGCGGCGATCGAGGTCGTGTTCGTGACGACGACGCGGGCGCGGGACTCGACGTTGGGGATGTCGTAGGTGCCGGGCGCCATCATCCGCGTGAACATCGGCAGGAACGTGCCCAGGCGCGGGTAGGCGCCGGCGTCCTGCGTGACGTCGAGACGGTAGTGGGTGACCTTGCCCTCGCGGGTGCCGCCGATGGTGATCGTCTGGCGCTGGGCGCGGCCCTGCACCATCCCGGTCATGTTCTCCGAGCGGCTCTCGTTCCAGCGGACCGGACGGCCCTGCTGCCGCGCGAGCCAGGCGACGATCGCGAACTCGGGGTCCGAGCCGATCTTGGCGCCGAAGCCGCCACCGACGTCGGGCAGGATCACGTGGACCTTGTCCTTGTCGATGCCGAGCCAGCCGGCGATCTCGTCCCGTCCGCCCTGGGCGTTCTGGTTCGAGATGTAGGCGGTGAGCTTGTCGCCCTCCCAGAACGCGCTGGCCGCACGCGTCTCCAGCGGGGCGGCGGCGAGACGCTGGTTGACCAGGTCACGGGTGACGACGACCTCACAGCCGTCGAAGAAGCCCGGGTCGGGCTCGCCGTCGTAGTCGTAGGCCGCGGCGATGTTCGTCCCGGCCTCGGGGAACAGCAGGGTCTCGTCGTTCACCGCCACCAGCGGGTCGATCACGACCGGGAGCGGGTCGTAGTCGACGTCGACCAGCTCGGCGGCGTCCTCGCCCTGGTAGAGCTCCTCGGACAGGACCGCGGCGACGGGCTCGCCGACGAACCGGACCCGCTCGGTGGCCAGGAAGGGACGGGTCATCGACTTGTTCGCGCCCGGGAACAGCAGCGCGGGGTCGAGGTCGAGGTCGGCGCCGGTGACCACGGCGACGACGCCGGGCGAGGCGAGCGCCTCGGCCGTGTCGATCGAGGTGATCGTGGCGTGGGCGACCGGGGAGCGGACGAGCGTCAGGTGCAACGCTCCGGTCAGCCGCTCGTCGGTCAGGTCGTCTGTGTAGGTCGCGCCGCGAGTGAGGAAGACCGGATCCTCGGTTCGGACAACGCGTGTGCCCAAGATGCTCATCGAGCGCGAGGGTATACGCGCCGGACGTCACCTGCGACGGTCGCCGTGTGCCTGACCTGCGGATGAGCCGACCCTAAGCGGTTCAACACTCCCGTTGACGACCGCATCCACGGTGTCCTCTGCCGGAACTCGCCGTAGATGCGAATCGTGATGATCAGGAAACCTGATCGTCGTCCTCCCACCAGCGGCGCATCGCCCACAGCGGCGAGACCGGCCCGTGCCCGGCGCCGAGCGGGTAGGAGTGCCGCACCGCCTCGACGATGTAGCGCTTGCCGAACCGGACCGCGGCCACCGGGTCCAGCCCCCTGGCCAGACCGGACGCGATCGCCGCGGCGAGGGAGTCCCCGCCGCCGTGGGTGTTGCCGGTGGTGAACCGCGGGCCGGGCAGCTCGAGGAACGTCGTCCCGTCGAAGAGCAGGTCGACGCAGCCGTCGACGTCCTCGGCCAGGTGCCCGCCCTTGACCAGGACGAAGCGTGGACCCAGGGCGTGCAACGCCTTCGCCGCCGCGTACTGGCCCTCCCGGTCGTGCACGTCGTGCTCGACGAGCAGGCGCACCTCGTCGAGGTTCGGGGTGACGAACGTGGCGCGCGGGAACAGCTGCGTCCGGTAGGCCTCCAGCGCGGAGCCGGCCAGCAACGGGTCGCCGTGCATCGACGCCGCGACCGGGTCGACGATCAACGATGCGGCGTGGTCGCGGCCGATGCCGACCTCGTCGCACGTCGCGGCGACCGTCTCGATGATCTCGGTGGTGGCCAGCATCCCGGTCTTCGCCGCCTGTACCCCGATGTCCTGCGCCACGACGCGGATCTGCCCCGCGATCGTCTCGACGGGGATCGTGTGCACGCCGGTGACACCGACCGAGTTCTGCACCGTCACCGCGCACACGGCCAGGCAGCCGTGCACCCCGCACGCGGCGAACGCCCGCAGGTCGGCCGGGATCCCGGCACCGCCCCCGGAGTCGGTGCCCGCGATCGTGATCACCCGGGGTGGAGTGGTGCCGACGGTCTTCTCCGGCATGGAGGTTCCCTTCCTGGTGGGGCGTTGCTCGCCCGATTCTGTCGGTACCTCGTGGGACACTCCGTTGGGAGGAGGTCAGCCATGACGATCCAGCCGGTTGCACCGTCACATCTGCTCACCGTGTCCGAGTATCTGGAGATCGGCGAGATCGAGCCCGGGTACAGCGAGCTCGTCGAAGGGCGACTGCTCATGTCCCCAGGTCCTGCTCCCGATCACAACCATGCCGCGATGGAGATGGCCTTCCAGCTCCGCGGTCAGCTCCCGGCCGAGTTCGAGTCGCTGACCGACATGGATGTCGACCTTCAGCTCTCCCCACCCGGGGCACCGGGGACGGTGCGGCGGCCCGACCTGGTCGTCGTTCCGCGATCGGCCCGTCGGCGTGTTCGCGCGGAGGGCGGTGTGTTCCTGGCATCGGACATCCGGGTCGCCGTGGAGGTCCTGTCGCCCGGCTCCCGACGGATCGACCACGTGCACAAGCGGGCCGAGTACGCCGACGCCGGCATCGCGCACTACTGGATCGTCGACCTCACCGAGCCGGTGTCGATGCTGGCCTGCCACCTGGCCGGGGAGTTCGGCTACGCCGACGGAGGTGCGGTGACGGGCACGTTCTCCGCCACCGCACCATTCGACGTCACGCTCGATCTCGACGCCCTGCTCTGATCCCGGGCCGTCAGTCGCCGGCGGCCGGGCTCAGCGGCAGGTAGACGCGCCCGCCCTCGTCGCGGAACTCTCCGGACTTCTCCTCCATCCCGGCCTCGATCGCCTCGACGCTGGTCAGGCCGTGTTCCTCGGCGTAGTCACGGACGTCCTGGGTGATCTTCATCGAGCAGAACTTCGGCCCGCACATCGAGCAGAAGTGCGCGGTCTTCGCCGGCTCGGCGGGCAACGTCTCGTCGTGGAAGCCCTGCGCGGTGTCCGGGTCCAGGGACAGCGCGAACTGGTCGCGCCAGCGGAACTCGAACCGGGCCTGGGACAGGGCGTCGTCGCGTTCCTGCGCGCGCGGGTGGCCCTTGGCCAGGTCGGCGGCGTGCGCGGCGATCTTGTAGGTGATCACGCCGGTCTTGACGTCGTCGCGGTTCGGCAGGCCCAGGTGCTCCTTGGGCGTGACGTAGCAGAGCATCGCGGTGCCGGCCTGCGCGATCGTCGCCGCGCCGATGGCCGAGGTGATGTGGTCGTAGCCGGGCGCGATGTCGGTGGCGAGCGGGCCGAGCGTGTAGAACGGCGCCTCGTCGCACCACTGCTCCTCGAGGCGCACGTTCTCCACGATCTTGTCCATCGGGACGTGACCGGGACCCTCGATCATCACCTGGACGTCGTGGCTCCTCGCGATCCGCGTCAGCTCACCCAGGGTCTCCAGCTCGGCGAGCTGGGCGGTGTCGTTGGCGTCGGCGATCGAGCCGGGGCGCAGGCCGTCGCCCAGGGAGAACGTGACGTCGTAGCGGCGGAAGATCTCGCACAGCTCGGAGAAGTGCGTGTAGAGGAACGACTCGCGGTGGTGCGCCAGGCACCACGCGGCCATGATCGAGCCGCCGCGGGAGACGATCCCGGTCATCCGCTTGGCGGTGAGCGGGACGTAGCGCAGCAGCACCCCGGCGTGCACCGTCATGTAGTCGACGCCCTGCTCGCACTGCTCGACCACGGTGTCGCGGTAGATCTCCCAGGTCAGCGCCTGCGGGTCGCCGTCGACCTTCTCCAGTGCCTGGTAGATCGGCACCGTGCCGATCGGGACCGGGGAGTTCCGGATGATCCACTCGCGCGTGGTGTGGATGTCGCGGCCGGTCGAGAGGTCCATGACGGTGTCGGCGCCCCAGCGCGTCGCCCACACCATCTTGTCCACCTCGTCGGCGACGGTGGAGGTGACCGCCGAGTTGCCGATGTTGGCGTTGATCTTCACCAAGAACCGCTTGCCGATGATCATCGGCTCGGACTCGGGGTGGTTCACGTTCACCGGGATGACGGCCCGGCCGCGCGCGACCTCGGACCGGACGAGCTCCACGTCGCAGCTCTCGCGGATCGCGATGTAGCGCATCTCCGGCGTGACCACGCCCGCCTTCGCGTACGCGAGCTGCGTCACCGCCCCGTTCTCCGGCTCCCGCTCCGCGACCCAGTTCGTCCGCACGGCGGGCAGCCCGGCCCGCACGTCCACGGACGCGGTGTCGTCGGTCCAGGGGCCGGAGGTGTCGTAGACGTCGTGGTGCTCGCCGTTGCTCAGGTCGATGCGGCGGACCGGGACCCGCAGGCCCCCGGGTCCGTCCAGGTAGGCCTTGCGCGACCCGCGGATCGGGCCGGTGGTGACCTGTGGACGCACGTGACCGGACAGCGTCGTCATGACGACTTCCTCCCTCGCCGGCATTACCCGGCTGGTTCAGCGGTCGGCGACCGAGTCGTCGCCCTCTCAGCCCCGTGCCACGGAGCTCCCGCGTGTTCAGATGTGATCGAACCGTAACCACGGATCACGTCCCGGCACCAGACCCGATCTCCGGGCGGCGAGCGCCGGACATCACCCGCAGGGACGGAATAGCGCCCCGGCCTGCGACGTTGCGGCGGACATGACGCAGAACGCCGAACTGAGCCCGACCGACTGGGTCCGCGAGCAGACCGAGAAGATCCTCGAGAACGGCACCACCGAGGGCGTGACGGTGATGGACCGCCCGATCGTCCTGGTCACCACGACCGGCGCCAAGTCCGGCAAGCAGCGCTACGTCCCGGTGATGCGGGTCGAGCACGACGGCGCCTACGCGATGATCGCGTCCAAGGGCGGCACCCCCGAGCACCCCGCCTGGTACCACAACGTGGTCGCGAACCCGACCGTCACGGTGCAGGACGGCACGTCGACCGGCACCTTCGTCGCCCGTGAGGTCTCCGGCAACGAGCGCGAGCAGTGGTGGGACCGGTCCGTCGAGGCCTACCCGCCCTACGCCGAGTACCAGACCAAGACCAGCCGTGTGATCCCCGTGTTCGTGCTCGAGCCGAAGGCCTGAGCCCCGCGGAGCGCATCTGTGTGAGGCGCAACGGAAGGCCGGTACCCGATCGGGTACCGGCCTTCGTCACGTTCCATGGCGGTTCGGTGACCGCGCGGGCACTGTCGGTGTCTCAGGTTGCCGTCGCGCTCCCCCGGTCCCCGGGAGGCTCGGGAACTCCAGCCCGGCCGGCGTCCGTACGCCGGTCGTGACCCGCAGGAGAGTGCGCCACGATGTCGATCGACCCCCGGATCGTCCCGTCCCCGAACGACATCGACGCCCCGAACGGCGCGACCCCGGCCGATCCCGACGGCGCGTGGCGTGACCGGCTCGTCGAGCTGCACGTCCTGGCCGAGCACGGCGACGAGGCCGCGGCCGCCGAGGCCAGGGCCTGGACCGACTCCGACGAGCGGGCCCACCGCGCCTGGCACGAGATCGAGTCCGCCTGCCGGCAGGTGCGCCGGCCCTGACCCGGCCGCGTCACCGGGCGCGTTCGCGTCCCGGCGCGGTCACCGAGGCGAGCAACGGACGGCTGGCCGCCGTCGCCCCGAGCACGATCAGCGTGCCGGCGGCCAGCAGCCCGCCGAACACCACCAGCCCCCGCGCCTGCAGCGCCGCGCCCGCCAGGGCGAACGGGGACGCGCAGAGCAGCCCCAGCGCGAGCGCGATCGCCCCGTTGGCCAGCAGTGGCGCGAGCGTCTCGGCCCGGCGGGCGCGGTCGAGCACAGACAGCGGGGTCCCGGTCAGCCGTTGCAGGTACAGGACGTGCCGGTGATCGAGGACGCGGGCGGCGGCGGTCGTCCCGGCCGCGGTGGCGGCGAGCAGGAACGTCGCGACGAGCACGACGAGCGCACCGCGTCCCAGGTCCTCCCCCAGCACGGTGACGTCCTGCGCGGACTCGGCCGGGGTCAGGGCGAGGGTGCCCGGGACGGCCCGGTCGAGCACCGTGCGGACGCGGTCGTGCTCGGCCACCGGGGCCGCCACCGTCAGCGCGACGAAGCCGTCGCGCACCGGGACCGCCTGCGCGGACTCCTCCGGTTCGGCGTCGACGGTCACCACCCCGGACGGCCCGAGCTCGGCCCGGACCCGCCCGGCGACCGCCTCGGCCGCCGCGGCCGGCACCGGGATCGTCACGACGTCGGTCCGGCCCGGCTCGACGGCCGACAACGCCGAGGTCAGCGGTGCGAGGAAGCCGGCGACGAACACGGCCAGCGTGAGCCCGGCCAGCGGGCGGAACGCGCCCTTCGGGTCGTCGAGCAGACGGCGCCCGGCCAGCAGCCGGTGCGGCGAGCGCGCCCGTCGCGCCATCACCGAGCCGACGCCGCGCACGACCAGCGGGCCGATGACGCTCACCGCCCCGAACAGGGCCAGCACCCCGATCGCGAACACCGGCCCGGCCGCCGCGATCGGCGAGGCCTGCCGGTAGGCGTTCGCGATCCCGAAGACGACGACCGCCGCGACCGGGCCGAGCAGCCGCAGACCCCGCACGAACTGCGGGTCCCGGCGCCGGACGACACCGAGCGGGCTGATCACGACCCGGCGCAGCCCGCCGATCGCGGACGCCGTGGCCAGCAGCGTGATCCCCCCGAGCACGGCGAGCAGCGTCGGGAACGACGGGCGCACGTCGGCGGCGAACCAGCCGCCGCCGGCCAGCGGGATCGTGGCCAGTGCCGGGGCGGCGAGCCACTCCAGCGCGATCCCGGCCAGCGCGCCGGCGGCCGCGGCGACCGTCACCTCGGCCACCGCCACCACCGTGATCCGTGACGTCGACGCCCCGAGCAGGCGCAGGGTGGCCAGCCGCTCGCCGCGCCGGGCCGCCGACAGCCGCGCCGAGGCACCGATCAGCCCGGCCGCCGGGAACAGCACCAGCGCGGCGGCGACGATCGTGAGCTGGCGGTAGATCTCGGCCTGGATCGCGGCGTCGGTGTCCGCACCCGACGGCCGGTCGAACGCGGCCACGGCGACGGCCGGGGACGTGCCCGGCGCGGTGAGCACCGGGTCGCCCGCGGGCCGTCCGACGACGGCGACGAGCTCGTCCGGGTCGCGCAGCCCGGCGTCGCCCAGCACGCCGGTCACCGGGCCCGGGTAGCGGTCGGCGAGGTCACCGGGCGGCAGCGTCGCGGCCGGCGCGGTGAGCGCCGGCGACATCCACACCTCCCCCGGCGCCGGCATCCGCGACAGACCCGGCGGCGGGGCCGCACCGGCCCGGGGCGCGACGATGTTCACCTCGGTGACCGGACGCCCCGCGACGGCGTCGGTCCGGGTGCGCAGCTGCGCGACCGCCTCCGCCGGGGACGCGGCCGGGGCGGGGTCGCGCCAGGCCGTCCGCGACTGCCGCTCGTCGAGCCCGTGCAGCGCCCCGAGCGCGACGCAGAGCAGCGCCGTCGCCATCGCGACACCGGCCGCGACCAGACCCGCCGACGTCCACGCCGGACGCCCGCCGAGGCGCAGCAGCCGCAGCGCCAGCCGGGCGCTCACGCCCCCGCCCCGGCCGAGGTGACCGTGGGGGTGGCGACCCGGC
The DNA here is from genome assembly GCF_004217185.1 of Pseudonocardia sediminis. Classification (NCBI taxonomy): domain Bacteria; kingdom Bacillati; phylum Actinomycetota; class Actinomycetes; order Pseudonocardiales; family Pseudonocardiaceae; genus Pseudonocardia; species Pseudonocardia sediminis. The sequence continues at coordinate 5,934,880 of NZ_SHKL01000001.1, forward strand.
CGTCGCGCAACGAGACCGTCCGGTGGCAGCGGGCCGCGACGTCGGCGTCGTGGGTGACGACGACGAGTGCGGTGCCGGTGCGCACGGCCAGCCCGGTGAGCAGCCCGATCACCTGCGCGCCGGTGGCGGAGTCCAGCGCACCGGTGGGCTCGTCGGCGAACACCACCGCGGGCCCGGCGACGAGCGCGCGGGCGATCGCGACCCGCTGCTCCTGCCCGCCGGAGAGCTGGCCCGGTCTGCGCAGCTCCAGCCCCTCGATGCCCAGCGAGGTGAACCAGGCGGCGGCCCGTCGCACCGCCTCACTCCGGCGCACCCCGGAGAGCATCAGCGGCAGCGCGACGTTCTCCACCGCCGGCAGCTCCGGGAGCAGCTGCCCGAACTGGAACACGAACCCGATCCGCTCCCGGCGCAGCGCCGCGCGCCGGGACTCCGTCAGCCTGTCGACACGCTCCCCGGCCAGCACGATCTCGCCGTCGTCCGGCGTCGTGATCCCGGCCAGGCAGTGCAGCAGTGTCGACTTGCCGGAGCCCGACGGCCCGGTCACCGCGACCGTCTCCCCGGGCCCGACGTCGAGGTCCACGTGGTCCAGCACGGTCGTCGCGCCGTAGCGCTTGGTCACGCCTCGCCCGGCCAGGACGGGCGGGGTGAGATGCGGGTTCTCGGTCATGCCGGTGACGATCCCGCCGGGAGCCGCTCCGGTACCTCGGGCGGAGGGTGGATCGTGGAGCGCCGGACTCGTCCCTTCGACCGAGCCGCCGGGGCCGGTCGCGGTCCTAGGCTGATCGGGTGTTGCAGGGGACCGGGACGGGACGGGCGGCGCAGCTGGCGGGACGGCTGCGGACGCCGGTGGAGGTGCTCGGCTACCTGTTCTGGCTGGCGGCCGACGGCGTCGCCGCGCTCTCCGGTACGCCGGGCGCCGTCGCCGCGCCGGTGATCGGGGCGGGGGTCGCGGCCGTGGTCCTGGCCCGCGGACGGCTGGGTCCCCACCGTGCCGTCACCGTCGCGTTCGGACTGTCCGCGGCGGCCACCGTCGTCGGATGGACCGTGCGGGTCGTCCCCGCCCTCCCCTGGCCCGCCCTGCCGTCGATGTCGTTCTGCGAGCAGCTCGCGCTGGCCGTGGTCACGATCTCGGCGTTGCAGCGGACCACGAACCGGGAGTCCGTCGGTGTCGTCGTGGCCTCCGGGGCGGTGATCGTCTCCTCGCCGCTGCTGCGTCCGGGCTTCGACGGGACCGCGACCGCGTTCGTCTCGCTGTCGGTGATGGGCTGGATCGGGACGGCGGCGATCGGGCTGGCGCTGCGCGAGGCGGCGTCGCGGCGCCGGGCCCAGCTGCAGGACGCCCGCAGCGCCGAACGGATGGAGCTGGCCCGGGAGCTGCACGACGTCGTCGCCCACCACGTGACCGGGATCGTGGTCGCCGCGCAGGCCGCGTCCGTGGTCGCGCGGACCCGCCCCGACGAGGTCGACCGGGCGCTGGCCTCGATCGAGCACGCCGGCGCCGACGCGCTGACGGCGATGCGGCGCATGGTCGGCGTGCTGCGCGGGCAGACCGACGGCGCCCGGACCCCCGGCGCCGACCTCGCCGGGATCGCCGAGCTTGTCCGGCGCTTCGACCAGGGCGTCGGCGGGGACGGGGACCGGGTCCGGCTGCGCACCGACCCCGGGATCGAGCACGCCGTGCTGCCCGCGGGAGTCGCCGCGACCGGCTACCGGGTCGTGCAGGAGGCTCTGACGAACGTGCGCCGGCATGCGCCCGGCGCCGCGACGGTGGAGGTGGAGCTGCACGTGCGCGACGAGCATCTGCAGGTGACGGTGCGCAACGACGGCGTCGGCCCCGAACGGCCGGCGATCCCCGGCGGCGCGGGCGGGTTCGGCCTGGCCGGGATGGGTGAGCGGGTCGCCGCGCTGGACGGGGTGCTGCACGCCGGGCCGACCGGTCCGGGCGTCTGGACGGTCGCGGCCCGGCTGCCGATCGGGGTGCGTCCATGACGATCCGGGTGCTGCTGGCCGACGACCAGGAGATGGTCCGCACCGGCTTCCGCCTGATCCTCGGGGCCGAGGACGGCATCGAGGTGGTCGGCGAGGTCGGCAACGGCGTCGACGCCGTCACCCGCGCCCGGGAGCTGCGCCCCGACGTCGTGCTGATGGACATCCGTATGCCACAGCTCGACGGCCTGGAGGCGACGACGGCGCTGGCCGCGGACCCGTCGCCGCCGCGGATCGTCGTCGTCACGACGTTCGACGACGACGAGTACGTCTACGGCGCGCTGCGCGCCGGGGCGTGCGGGTTCCTGCTCAAGGACGCCGGGCCGCGGCTGCTGGTCGAGGCGGTGCGCGCCGCCGCGGCCGGGGACGCGCTGGTCTCGCCGTCGGTCACGGTGCGGCTGCTGGAGCGGCTCACCGCGCCCCGCCCGGCCCGCGGCGCGGGCGACACGCTCTCCCCGCGCGAGCTCGACGTCGTCCGCTCGGTGGCCCGGGGCCGGACGAACAACGAGATCGCCGCGGACCTGTTCGTCTCGCTGTCCACGGTCAAGACGCACATGGGCAACATCCACGCCAAGCTCGACGCCCGCAACCGCGTCGAGGTCGCGGCGTGGGCGTGGGAGAACCGGGTGGTCTCCTAACCCTCGAAGCGCCGTCCGCGGGCCATGACCAGCTGCGGCCGCCCCAGGGCCTGCAGATCGTCGCGGGGATCGCCGGGGACGACCAGCAGGTCGGCGGCGAGGCCGGGCCGCACCCGGCCCGTCTCGTCCGCCAGCCCGAGGGTGTCCGCGGCGAGGGCGGTGACCAGGGCCAGGACATGCGCACGGTCGAAGCCGCGCTCGGTGTAGAGCTCCAGCGACGTGGGGAACCGGTCGAACACCGCGTTCGGCAGTCCGGAGTCGGTGCCGACGAGGATCGGTACGCCGTGATCGCGCATCCACGGCAGCTGGTCGCCGAGCCGGAAGTCCTCCGGGAACGGGATCTTCTCGGCCAGCATCCGCCACTGCGGTGGCGTCGTGTCCCCCGCCGCGATCCCGGCCTCCGCCATCCGGGCGGCGGTCGCGTCGCAGAGCTCCACCTTCCCGGGTCCGGTCCGCCACCCGCAGTGCTCGACGGTGTGCACGCCCGCGTCGACGCACTCGATGATCGTGCGCGTGGCGTGGGCGTGTCCGGCGACCCGCAGCCCGTGCACGGCGGCACGTTCCACGACGAAGGCCAGGTCGGCGGGGTCGAACTGCGAGGAGTACATCGACGGGCCGGTGGGCGTCATCTGGCCGCCGCCGGCCATGACCTTGATCAGGTCAGCCCCGGCGGCGGCCAGGTGGTCGATGCGGTCGGCGATCGCGGCCCGGCCCTCGACCTCGCCTCCGAGGAACCAGCAGTGCCCGCCCGGGACCGTCAACGGCGTCCCGGCCGCGAGGATGCGGGGGCCGGGCACCTCGCCGGCCGCGATCGCGTCCCGCAGGGTGAACGCGAGGCCGTGGCTGTCGCCCAGATCGCGGACCGTCGTGCACCCGCCGCGCAGCGCCGAGAGAGCGTTGCGCCGCATCAGCGCGGCGATCGCGTCCCGGTCGCCGGAGCTCGCGGTGCCGAAGGGCTCCCGGCTCAGGTCCCCGCACAGGTGGACGTGGGAGTTCACGAGGCCGGGCAGGACGGTGCCGCCGGGGAACGCCAGCTCCTGGGCGTCGACACTCCGGGCACGGACCTCGGCGGCGGTGCCGACGGCCGCGATCCGGCCGTCACGGATGAGCACGCCTGCGGGCGGCTGCGACGGCTCGACCACCTCGCCGGCGTCCCCGACGAGGACCCGGTCGGCGACGAGGACGGTGTCCATCGGCTCAGCCCCGCTCGACGTCCTCGGCGTGCTGGGTGGCCGGGTCCCAGGAGCGGCCCGGGTCGCCCCAGGCGTTGCGCTTGAGCATCTTCTTCGCCGCGCGCTGGTTGCGGCCCATCAGACGGTCCAGGTAGATCAGGCCGTCGAGGTGGTCGACCTCGTGCTGCAGGCAGCGGGCGAAGAAGCCCTTGCCCTCGACGTCGACGGGCCCGCCCTCGAGATCGGTCCCGGTGACGCGGGCCCACTCGGCGCGGCCGGTCGGGAAGCTCTCGTCGGGCACCGACAGGCAGCCCTCGTGGTCGTCGTCGGGGTCCGGCATGACCTCCGGTCGCGCCGAGGTCTCCAACACCGGGTTGACCACCAGGCCGCGGCGGATCGTGCGCGACTCCTCGTCCGGGCACGCGTAGACGAACATCCGCAGGTCCACGCCCACCTGGTTCGCGGCCAGGCCGACGCCGTTCGCGGCCTCCATGGTCTCGACCATGTCGGCGGCGAGCTGCCGCAGCGCGTCGTCGACCTGCTCGACGCGGCGGGTCGGGTTGTGCAGCACGGGGTCACCGACGATGCGGATGGGCAGGACCGTCACGCCGGTGATCGTACGGCTGCCGCGGTCCTCAGGCGGAGGAGCCGCCGTCGACGGGGAGGTTCACCCCGCTGATGAACGACGAGTCGTCCCCGGCCAGGAACAGCGCCGCCTTCGCGACGTCGTCCGGGTAGGCCAGGCGCCCGAGCGGGACGACCTTCGCGAACTCGACGGCGGCCACGTCGGGGTCCATGTATCCCTCCATCAGCGTCGCCCACATCGGGGTCTCCGACGCGAGCGGGCAGACCGAGTTGACCCGGATCCGGTGCGGGCCGAACTCGCGGGCCAGCGACCGGACCAGCATCACCGTCGCGCCCTTCGACGACTGGTAGGCGCTCGCGTCGGCGCGCCCCTTCAGGCCCGACAGCGACGCGGTGATCACGACCGACCCTCCGCCCCGCTCGCGCAGGGGGCCGAACGCGGCGCGGGCGGCCAGCCACGGGCCGCGGGCGTTGACCGTCATCATCCGGTCGAAGTCCTCCGGCGCGGTCTCGGTGATCGACCGGAACGGCGCCGCGACGCCGGCGTTGGCCCACATCACGTCCAGCCCGCCGAAGCGCGACACCGCGGTCCCGACGGCGGCCTCGTTGTCACCGGCCTCGCCCACGTCACCGACGACGGCGACCGCCTCGCCGCCCTGCGCCGTGATCGCCCCGACGGTCTCGTCCAGGCCGGCGGCGTCGCGGTCGAACGCCACCACACGGGCACCCTCGGCGGCGAACAGCGCGGCTCCGGCGCGGCCGATCCCCGATGCCGCGCCGGTGACGACGGCGACCTTCCCGTCCAGCCTCATGACCCCTCCGGCCTCACGACGCGGTCTCCATGTCCTTCGCCAGGCCCGTCACGTGGTCGCGGAAGTCGACCTCGAGCCGGTGCCGTGGCGATCCCACGAACGTCTTCGCCACCCACCGCCGGTGCGCGGCGATCTCGGACTCCATCGCGGCCGGTCGCGGCAGCGGCACCGCTCCGGTGAGGACGCGCGCGATCCAGCGTCCCTGCACCTCCACCAGCGGGATCGTCGGCCCGACCGGCTGGACGAGACCGGCGAAGAGCAGCGTCGGACGGTCCGGGTGCACCATCCGCCGGTAGAGCCGCTCGCCGTGGCGGGCCGCGTCCACGACGTCGTCGGGCAGGAACGGGAACGACGTGTCGTAGCCGGTGGCGTGGATGACGGCGTCGGCGCGCACCCGGGTCCCGTCGGAGAACACGACCTCGCCGCCGTCGAAGCGCTCGATGGTCGGGTGCACCCGGATCCAGTCGTAGGCGATGTAGGGCAGCAGCTCCTGGCTCACCGTCCCGTGCGCCTGGTGGACCTTGTGCGGCGGCCCGGGCAGGCCGAAGCGTTCCTGGCCGCCGGACGCGAGGCGGGCCACCCACCGCACCGCGGTCCGCGACAGCCTCGTCGGCAGCTTCAGGCGACCGGAGAAGAACCGTCCCCAGTGGTCGGTCGGGCGCCCGAACAGGTACTTGGGCAGGATCCACGCGCTGCGTCGCACCGAGAGGTGGACCTGCTCGGCGACGCGCGCCAGGTCGACCGCGATGTCGCAGGCGGAGTTGCCGATCCCGACCACGACGACACGCTTGCCGGTGAACTCCTCCGGGGTCCGGTAGTGGTGCGAGTGCATCCGCGTGCCGTCGAAGTCGCCGGGGACCTCCGGCGTGCGCGGCACGCTCAGGTGACCGTTCGCGACCACGACCGCGTCGTAGACCCCGGTGGTGCCGGTCGCCGTGGTGACCGACCAGCGGCCGCCGTCGAGGGGCTCCACGGAGGTGACCTCGGTGGAGGTGGTGACGTCGTCGAGGACGCCGAAGTGCCGCGCGTAGGACTCGAGGTACTCCAGCACCTGCTCGTGGCGCAGGTAGGGCGGCCAGTGCTCCGGCACCGGGAAGTCCGGGTAGGACAGGCTCCGGGAGCTGGTGTCGATCTGCAACGAGCGGTAGGCCGACGACGTCCCGCTGTCGTTGTCGTAGCGCCACATCCCGCCGACGGCGGAGCCCTTCTCGAACCAGTCGAACGCGACGCCGTGTTGCCTGAGCGCCTTCGCGACCGTGATGCCGGAGGCCCCGGAGCCGATGATGCAGACCTTCATGGGCGCCCCCGCGCGACGTCGGACGGTGTGGAGCGGACGAGGCGTGCCCGCTGTCGGCGACAGTCTCGCGTCGGCGACGGCACCGGTCGACCGCTCTCCGGATCTTCGGATACTAGGGATCATCCGCCCGCCGCATCGGACGGGCCGACGACGGACGGGACGGGCCGTTCGGCGGTCGTCCGGCGTTCAGCCGCCCGTACCGTGACGGACGGGTGACGATCTCCGACCGGTCACGGCCGACCGCCACGATGCGTGTCCGGGTCTTGCGACGTCCGATCCGATCCGCTCGGCGCGCCTGCGCCATCCGGGGCGGCGGACGCCGGGAGGATTCACTCCCGGGTGGCGCGTCGCGGGCGTTTCCTGTCGGTGCCCCGTGGTTCAATGTGCCCCGCGAATGACAGTCGTGTCATTCCATCCAGGACATCGTCGATCGGCCGCGCGAGGAGCGTGATGGAGTCCGCTGAGACCGCTGCGGAACGCCGTGGAGCACACCGCTCCGCTGCCGCTTCCCGTGAGCTCGACCGTCGCGAGCGCGAGATCCTCGCGTTCGAGGGTCAGTGGTGGAAGTACGCGGGGGCCAAGGAACAGGCCATCCGCGAGCTGTTCGACATGTCCGCCACCCGCTACTACCAGGTATTGAACGCGCTGGTCGACAAGCCCGAGGCGCTGGCGGTGGACCCGCTGCTGGTCAAGCGCCTCCGCCGGCTGCGCACCAGCCGTCAGCGCACACGCGCCGCGCGCCGTCTCGGCATCGAGCCTTGAGGCGATGACGTGCCGGTCCAGCGCGTGACGCCATCCCGCGACACGGCCCTGCGCCGTCCGTGCCCGACCCGGAGGTTGCCGTGACCGCACCCAGCTCACCCGGCGGCCGCTCGCCGCTGAAGGTGGCCGGTATCGCCCTGATCGGCGTCGGAGTCCTGGCCGGCGTCGTCGGCCTGTTCGGCCTGACCGGTCTCGGCGGTGGTGGCGACGAGAGCTCCTCGGCCGCGCCGCCGAGCGCGACCGCCGCGCCGGGCAACGACCCGAACGCCGACCCGAACGCGGTTCCCGACGCGGACCCGAACGCGGCCGGAACCCCCGGTGCGAACGGTGCCGGCGGTGCGAACGGCGCCGCGCCGGGGACCCCGGGTGCGCCCGGAACCCCCGGTGCCCCCGGCGCGAACGGAGCCGGCGGCGGAACGCCGCTCACCCCGGGAGCGCCCGGGACCCCCGGCGCTCCGGGTACACCCGGTGCGGCGGGCGCAGCCGGTGGGGCGGGCGCCCCCGGTGCCGGTGCACCCGGCGCGGCCCGCGCCGGAGCCGAGGGCGGGGCGGCCGGATCGGCCACCGCGGCCCGTCCGGTGGTGCGCGTCTACAACAACAGCACGGTCAAGGGCCTGGCCGAGAAGGCCGCCGAGGAGTTCCGCCGCGCGGGCTGGACGGTCGCCGCCGTGCAGAACTACCCGCAGGGCGTCATCCCGGCCACCACCGTCTACTACCGGCAGGGCACCGCGGAGAAGACGGCCGCGGACGAGATGGCCCGCAAGTGGGGCATCCGCTCCGAGCCCCGGTTCGCCGGCATCCAGGACGCCACCCCGGGGATCATCGTGATCATCACCAAGGACTTCAAGGCGGCCTGATCCCCGAACTCCGCTCCCCAGCGCGCGCACGGCCCCGGACCAGTGGTCCGGGGCCGTGGTCGTTCCCGGGGTCGGCCCGAGAGGAGTCTCAGGCCCGCCGGTCGGCGTAGGCCTGCAGCTCCGCGACCTGCGCCGGGTCCAGCGACGGCCCGACCGACGTGCGCGCGGCGGCCAGGTGCGCCGCCGTGACCTCGACGGCGTCGAGGGACTCGCGCATCGCCGTCAGCGCCGCCTCGCGCAGCACCGCGGTGCAGTCGGCCGCCGAGTAGCCCTCCAGGTCCGCGGCCAGTGCGGGCAGGTCGACGTCGTCGGCGAGGGGGATGTTGCGCCCGGACGCGCGCAGGATGTCCTCGCGCGCGGCGGCGTCCGGCGGCGGCACGAACACCAGGCGCTCGAGGCGTCCGGGGCGCAGCAGGGCCGGGTCCACCAGCTCCGGGCGGTTCGTGGCCCCGACCACGACGACCTCGCGCAGCGGCGTCGCGCCGTCGAGCTCGGTGAGCAGGGCGGCGACCACCCGGTCGGCGACGCCGGAGTCGGTGGAGCCGCCGCGTCGCGGGGCCAGGGCGTCGACCTCGTCGAGGAACAGCAGCGACGGCGCGGCCTCGGCGGCGCGGCGGAACAGCTCGCGGACCGCGCGCTCGGACTCCCCCACGTACTTGTCGAGCAGCTCGGCGCCCTTGACCGCGAACACGTTGAGGTTGCCGGTGCCGGCCAGGGCGCGGAGCAGGAACGTCTTGCCGCCGCCGGGCGGGCCGTAGAGCAGCACGCCGCGCGGCGCGTCGACGCCGAGGCGGGCGAACGAGTCCGGGTAGCGCAGCGGCCAGAGCACGGCCTCGGTCAGGGCCTGCTTGACCTCGGTCATGTCCCCGACGTCGTCCAGGGTGATCCCGCCGCTGCCCAGCGTGCCGCTGTCGGACAGCGAGATGGGACGGACCGAGCCGACGGCGTCGAGCAGGTCCTGCTGGCACACCTGCGGTCCGTCCCCGTCCGCGTCCCCTTCCGCGCCGTCTCCGCTGCCGCCGCGCAGCGCGGCCTGGATCGCGGCCTCGCGGCGGACGGCGGTCAGGTCGGCGACGACGAAGCCGGGGGTGCGTTCGGCGACCGCGGCGAGGTCGACGTCGCCGGCGCGCGGGACGTCGGCCAGCAGGCGCTCCAGCAGCTCGCGGCGCGTCCGGCCGTCGGGCAGCGACGCGACGAGCTCGCGGTCGATCAGGTCGGGCGCGCGCAGCCGCGGGTCGACGCCCTCGGGCTCGGAGGTGGTGGCGACCAGCGCGGGCCCACCGGGCGCGGTGGCGGCGCGCAGCTCGTCCAGCACGAGCTGCGCCAGCGGCGGCGGGGTCGCGGCCGGGAGCAGCGCGTGCACGTCGTTGACCAGGAGCACGACCGGGACGCCGTCGACCGGGCGGGCGGCGGCGAGCACCTCGCGCACCCGGGCCGCGGCCGAGGCCGGTTCCAGCGCCGCGGCGGCGGGCGCGACGAGCTCGACGCACCGCGCCCCGACGGCGGCGGCCGCGCTGTGCACGAGCGTCGCCTTGCCGACGCCCTCCGGCCCGGCCAGCAGCACGCCGAGCCTCGGGGACCCGCCGAGGCGGGTGAGCAGCTCGGGGCGCTGGAACGTCAGCTCCAGCCATTCGACGAGCCGGCGCGCGGCGGCGACGTTGCCGATGAGCGCGTCGATCGGCAGGGCCTCCCCGGCAGGGGCGGCCGCGACGTCGGGCTCCGGGGCCGCCGGGGTCTCCCCGGGGCGCGTGGACGCGGAACGGACGCCGTCGGCCCCCGTGATCGGAGGGGCCTGCGTGCCCGGGCTCCCCGCCACCGCCGGGTTCGTGGCGCGGGCCGTGGGCGCGGGATCGCCGGTGCTCGCACCGCCGTGCCAGCCGACGACCGTCGAGGGCTGCACGGCCACCGCCGTCCCGGCCGGTTCGACCTCGGCGACGGTCAGCAGCTCGCTGGTCCACGCCCCACCGATGGCGTTGCTCAGCGCGCGGCGGGCGGAGTGCACGTCGGCGCCGGGCGGCGGGGCGATGTCCTGGGGCAGCAGCGACACCGCGTCACCGGGCGCGAGGACCTTGCCCATCAGGGCCAGGCGCGCCGTCTCCGGGGTGACCATCGAGCTGGCCAGCCGCGACCCGGCCAGGCGCACCGTGCGGGCGGGCACGACGGCGGCCGGCGAGACCACCACCTGCGCCCCGTCGGTCAGCCCGGCGTTGGACAGCGTGACGTCGTCGAGCCGGGCCTGACCGGGGATCGCACCGTTGCCGTCGGCGACGGCGAGGGCGGTGGTCACCCGCGCCCCGGTGAGCGAGACCGCGTCCCAGGAGCGCAGCCCGAGCGCGTCGAGCACCTCCGGGTGCAGCCGGACGACCCCGCGCCGGGAGTCGGCGGCCGAGGAGGCGAGGCGGGCGACCAGGGTCAGCGACGGGTCCGGCACACACCCAACCTATCGCCGAGGACCGCCGGGCCCGCGGGCCCGGCCCGGCGCGGCGGCGCCTACGCTCGTCGGCGGTCCGGCCCGGGCCCGTGAGAGACCGCCCCGCAGAGGAGCCCGCCCCACGATGAAGGTCCTGATCTCCGGCGGCGCCGGCTACATCGGCAGCACGGTCGCCTCCGCCTGCCTCGACGCGGGGATCGAACCGGTGATCGTGGACAGCCTCGTCACCGGGCGGCGCGAGTTCACCCGCGGCCGCCACTTCGTCGAGGGCGACATCGCCGACGGCGCGGTGATCGACCGCGTGTTCGCCGAGCACCCGGACATCGACGCCGTCGTGCACTGCGCGGCACTGATCGTCGTCCCGGACTCGGTCGCCGACCCGGTCGGCTACTACCGGGCCAACGTGTCGACGAGCCTGGAGTTCGTCGGCCACCTGCTCCGCCACGGCGCCACCCGGATGTTGTTCAGCTCCTCGGCGTCGATCTACCGCGCGAACGACGACTTCAGCGTCGACGAGGACTCCCCGCTCGGGCCGGAGAGCCCGTACGCGCGTACGAAGGCCGTCTGCGAGCAGATGTTCACCGACGTCGCCGCCGGGACGCCGTTGCGGGTGCTGTCGCTGCGCTACTTCAACCCGATCGGCGCCGACCCGGGCCTGCGCACCGGCCTGCAGCTGCGCCGTCCCAGCCACGCGCTCGGCAAGCTGATCGAGGCCCGCGACGCACGTGTCCCGTTCTCGGTCACCGGCACCGGCTGGCCGACCCGGGACGGCTCGGGCATCCGCGACTACGTCCACGTCTGGGACCTCGCGGCCGCACACGTCGCGGCCCTGCAGCGTTTCGACGACGTGCTGGGCGCGCACCGCTCGCTCGCGATCAACCTGGGCACCGGCACCGGGACGACCGTCACCGAGCTGGTCGAGGCGTTCAACGGCGTCGTCGACGAGCCGGTGGAGGTCCGCACCGCCGACGCCCGGCCCGGCGACGTCGCCGGCGCCTACACCCGCAGCGACCGGGCGAGGGACCTGCTCGGCTGGACGGCGGAGCACACCGTCGCCGAGGGGATCACCGACTCCCTGCGCTGGGCCGCCGTCCGCGACGAGCGCCTCGCCTGACGTCCCGGCCCGAGGCCCGATCAGCGGCGCAGGCCCGGAGGGCCGGTCAGCGGCGGCGCAGACCGAGGTTGCGCCGGCTGCCACGCGGGGGCGTCGGGCCGCGGCGCGGCGACGCCGGGGGGATCCCGTTCGACGACGGCCGGTCCTCGTTGCCCAGGCGGCGGGCCATGCCGCGGGCCATCGCCCCGGCCCGTCCGGCGACCCGGCGGCGCAGCGGCGGGCGCAGGCCGAGGCGGCGCGCGGAGCGGGCGGCGCGGGCGACGGCGCGGCGCTGGCGCACCGGCACGTCCCAGGCCTCCGGGTGCTTCGAGAGCCATCGGTAGCGGTACATCGTGTACGGGATCAGCGCGAGGTAGAGCAGCGCCGCGATCGTGATCCCCAGGAACGGCACGGTGAGCAGGACCGCGACGATCACGCAGATCACCACGAGCAGCGGGGCGATCGCCCGCTGCGGCACCCGGATCGTCTTCAGCGACAGCGTCGGCAGCCGGCTGACCATCAGGCCCGCGGTGACCAGCGCCCACACCGCGACCACGATCGGCGACGACCACCAGCCCGGTCCCAGGTGCAGCCACAGGTAGAGCGGGATGCCGGCCGTCATCGCCGCGGCCGGGGCCGGGACGCCGACGAAGAACTCGCGGGCGAACGGCGGCGCCGAGTCGTCGTCGATCAGGGTGTTGAAGCGGGCCAGCCGCAGCGCCATGCACACCGCGAACACCAGCGCGACGACCCACCCGGCGCGGGTGTCCTGCAGGCCCCAGATGTAGATGACCAGGGCCGGGGCCACCCCGAAGGAGACGAGGTCGGCGAGCGAGTCGAGCTCGGCGCCGATCCGGCTGCTGGCGTCGAGCAGGCGGGCCAGCCCGCCGTCGAGCGCGTCGCAGAGCCCCGCGGCGGCGATCGAGCCGATCGCGAACTCGAACCGGCCACCGAGCGCGAAGTAGACCGCGGACAGCCCGGCGCACAGGTTCAGCACGGTCACCGCGTTCGGCAGCAGCCGCACCCCGGCGGGGTAGCCGCCCTCGGGACGGCGCGGCGTCGCGGGACTCATGCCCGCGGCCCCGTATCCCCGCCGGGGACGGGCGGCAGCTCGGCCAGCACGGTCTCCGCGCCGACGCTACGCTGCCCGGGCGTCACGAGCGCGGACGCCCCCGGGGGCAGGTAGGTGTCCACCCGCGACCCGAACCGGATCAGTCCGAACAGCTCACCGGCCGCGACCTCGTCGCCGGCGGTCAGGGGGCAGACGATCCGCCGGGCGAGCAGCCCGGCGATCTGGACGACGCCGACGCGCTGCCCGGCGGCCGTCTCGACGGTGATCGCGTTGCGCTCGTTGTCCTCGCTGGCCTTGTCCAGGTCGGCGGAGAGGAACGCCCCGGGGGTGTAGGTGACGGCGCGGACGCGGCCGTGCACCGGGACCCACTGGACGTGCACGTCGAGCAGCGAGAGGAACACGCTCACCCGCACGCAGGGATCGCGCGGCAGGTCCAGCTCCGGAGGCGGGACGACCTCGCCGACGGTCGCGACGGTGCCGTCGGCGGGGGCGAGCACGACGCCGGTGCGGGCCGGGGGCGTGCGGTGCGGGGCCCGGAAGAACGCGGCCGCGGCGGCGGTCGCGAGCAGCCCGGTGGCGCCGCCCCGCCCGGTCAGCAGCCGCAGACCGGCCGCGGCGAGGCCGACCCCGGCGACGATCGGCCGGCCGCCCGGGTGCATCGGCGGGACCGCCTCCCGCACCAGTCGGGCGATGTGGGTCGGCGAGGTCCCGGTGGAGTCGGGCATGGGTGGTTGTCGGCTCCTCCGCGCCGGAGGGCGCGCGGGCCACCGTTTCCCGGTGACCGGCGACGGCCGCGGCCGGTGCTGTCGGTCTACGCTGCGCCGGTTCACCGCGTCCGGGTCGAGGGAGAAGACCTGGACATGTGCGCCGATCCGGACTGTCGGCGACACGCTACGCGGAACCCCGCAACGGGCGGTGCCGGGCCCGGGATCGTCACGGCGGCGGGGCGGGGAAGATCCGGTGACCACCGGGTGCACGCAAAGGGTCGGGGCCGTCATCCCCCGAGACGACGACCCCGACCTTGGAACCGCTCGTCCGCTCCCCAGCGACGGGCGGTGGGCTCTGTGCTGTGAAGGGAGTGCCCCTTCACGGGTAAAAGTATTCCTGAGCTGACGACCCGTCGTCTAGATCACCGTTGGCGGAACCACTGATCTACACCGATCGGCCGAATGTTCACTCTGTTTGACGTCGCGTGCGGTGAGATCGTTGCCCGGTCAGTCTATGATCTGAGTCACATTTCAGCAAGACGGACCAACGGCGAGCCGTCGGGGTGCGCGTCCGAGCACGGCGAACGCCCCCTGCTCAGGCGTCGAGGAGCCACACGTCGACCGGCTCGCCGTCCTCGACACGCTCCACCTCGGCCGGGATGTCGATCAGGCAGTCGGCCCGGGCGAGCGCCCCGATCAGGTGAGAGGCGGCGGTCCCGATCTCGGCGACGGTCCCGGCGCGGGCGTCGAGGACCCCCCGCCGGAACTGACGACGACCGGCCGGCGAGCCCAGCGCACCGTCCAGCCGGACCGACACGACCGGACGCTCCGGGCTCGGGTGGCCCATCGCCGCGCGCAGCGCGGGCCGGACGAACACCTCGAACGAGACCAGCGAGCTGACCGGGTTGCCCGGCAGTGTCGCCACGGCGACCCCGTCCTCGACCCCCGCGCCGTCGAGCCGGAGCCGTCCGGCGCCCTGGGGGCCGCCCGGCTGCATGGCGACCTTGCCGAACTCCACGCCGTTGCCGGTGAGCGCGTCCTTGACCACCTCGTAGGCGCCGGCGCTGACGCCACCGGAGGTGAGCACGAGGTCGACCCCGGCCACGGCCTTCTCGGCGAGTACCGCGCGGAACCTGTCGACGTCGTCCGGGACGAAGCTGAGCAGCTCCGCGGTGGCCCCGGCCTCCCGCACGGCGACGGCGAGCATCGTGCCGTTCGACTCGTAGATCTGCCCGTGCTCCAGAGGCGTCCCGGGCGCGACGAGCTCGGAGCCGGTGGAGAGCACGAGGACGTGCGGACGACGGCGGACGGCGAGCGTCGCCGAGCCGCACGCGGCGGCCAGCCCGATCTGCGGGGCGGCGAGCACCGTCCCGGCGGTGAGCAGCACCTGCCCGGCCGCGGTGTCCTCGCCGGAGTGACGGACGTGCGCCCCGGCGTCGGCGGCGGCGGAGATGGTGACGGTCTCGGTGCCGGCGTCGGTCCGCTCGACCGGGACGATCGCGTCCGCGCCGTGCGGGATCGGGGCGCCCGTCATGATCCGGTGCGCCGTGCCCGGCTCGAGCGTCGGGACGTCGGTCCGACCGGCCGGGATGTCCGCGCCGACCGGCAGCGTCACCGGCGAGGCCTCGGAGGCGCCCGCCACCTCGGCGGCGCGCACCGCGTAACCGTCCATCGCGGAGTTGTCGAACGGCGGCAGCGCCACCACGGAGGTGAGGTCCCGCGCCAGCACCCGTCCGCTCGCCTCGGACAGCGGCACGTCCTCGCTCGCGGTGGCCACGAGCAGGGAGGCCACCGCCTTCGCGTGCTCGGCCACGGTGCGCGGGGCGGACCCGCCGGCGGAGGACCAGGACGTCGATCCGGAGGCGCTCATCGGGCCATCCTCGCGCGCGTGCGGGAGGAACGGACGCCCGGGCCGGGTCGCCTTGCACTCGACCCCTGCGAGTGCTAGAAACGGAGTCGGAGTCCACTGGCACTCGATGCTGTGGAGTGCCAGGTCGGGTCGGTGAGACCGGCGCAGGGTTGCCGGTCGTCCGTCGCGGGCACCGGATCCGACCACATGATCATGTCTATCGGAGGGCAACACCCCCATGGCGAAGCAGATCGCGTTCGACGAGGAGGCCCGTCGGGGCCTCGAGCGAGGGATGAACACCCTCGCGGACGCAGTCCGGGTGACGCTCGGCCCGCGTGGCCGCAACGTCGTCCTGGAGAAGAAGTGGGGCGCGCCCACCATCACCAACGACGGTGTGTCGATCGCCAAGGAGATCGAGCTCGAGGACCCTTGGGAGAAGATCGGCGCCGAGCTGGTGAAGGAGGTCGCCAAGAAGACCGACGACATCGCCGGTGACGGCACCACCACCGCCACCGTGCTGGCCCAGGCACTCGTCCGCGAGGGCCTGCGCAACGTGGCCGCGGGTGCGAACCCGATGGGCCTCAAGCGCGGGATCGAGAAGGCCGTCGAGGCCGTCTCCCAGGCGCTGCTCAAGAGCGCCAAGGAGGTCGAGACCAAGGAGCAGATCGCTGCCACGGCCTCCATCTCCGCCGCCGACAAGCAGATCGGCGAGCTCATCGCCGAGGCGATGGACAAGGTCGGCAAGGAAGGCGTCATCACGGTCGAGGAGTCGCAGACCTTCGGGCTCGAGCTCGAGCTCACCGAGGGCATGCGCTTCGACAAGGGCTACATCTCGCCCTACTTCGTGACCGACGCGGAGCGTATGGAGGTCGAGCTCGAGGACCCCTACATCCTGCTGGTCTCGTCCAAGATCTCCACGGTCAAGGACCTGCTGCCGCTACTCGAGAAGATCATGCAGTCGGGCAAGCCGCTGGCGATCATCTCGGAGGACGTCGAGGGCGAGGCCCTGGCCACCCTGGTCGTCAACAAGATCCGTGGCACCTTCAAGTCCGTCGCCGTCAAGGCCCCGGGCTTCGGTGACCGCCGCGAGGCCATGCTCGCCGACATGGCGATCCTGACCGGTGGTGAGGTCATCTCGGAGAAGGTCGGCCTCAAGCTGGACAACGCCGACCTGTCGCTGCTGGGCACCGCCCGCAAGGTCGTCGTGACCAAGGACGAGACCACCATCGTCGACGGTGCCGGTGACGCCGACCAGATCGCCGGTCGCGTCGCGCAGATCCGTGCCGAGATCGACCGCACCGACTCCGACTACGACCGCGAGAAGCTCCAGGAGCGCCTCGCGAAGCTGGCCGGCGGTGTCGCGGTGATCAAGGCGGGCGCGGCCACCGAGGTCGAGCTCAAGGAGCGCAAGCACCGCATCGAGGACGCCGTCCGCAACGCCAAGGCGGCCGTCGAGGAGGGCATCGTCGCCGGTGGCGGCGTCGCCCTCATCCAGGCCGGTGCCGGCCTGTTCGAGGGTCTCGGCCTGGACGGCGACGAGGCGACCGGCGCGAACATCGTCAAGGTCGCGCTCGAGGCCCCGCTCAAGCAGATCGCGGTCAACGCCGGCCTCGAGGGCGGCGTCGTGGCGGAGAAGGTCCGGAACCTGCCCTCCGGTGAGGGGCTCGACGCCGCCACCGGTGAGTACAAGGACCTCGTCGCCGCGGGCATCATCGACCCGGCCAAGGTCACCCGCTCGGCGCTGCAGAACGCGGCGTCCATCGCGGCGCTGTTCCTGACCACCGAGGCCGTCATCGCCGACAAGCCCGAGAAGGGCGGCGGCGGCGGTGCCGACCCGACCGGTGGCATGGGCGGCATGGGCGGCATGGACTTCTGATCCACGCCTCCTAGTTCCACGCACCAACTCCGCAGGGGCGGTACCGGGCAACCGGTGCCGCCCCTGCGGCGTGTCCGGGGCTTCGGTCACGCCGGGGCCGTCAGGTGTGGGCGGCGCGGACGGCATCGGCGCGGGATCGCAGAGCCTCCCGCAGCTCGGGTGGGTCCAGGGCCTCGACGCCGGGCGTCAGTGACCAGAGGGCCCGTTCGGCGTGCTGCAGGTCGCCGACGAGCGCGTCGACCTCGAGCAGGCCGTCCCCCACCGGGTGCTCGGCCACGAACACGACCGACGCGCGGGCCAGCTCGTCGCGGCGGGCGGCGGGGATCCGGATCCGGACCGGCATCCCCGTCAGCCGGCCGCGGAACTCCTCCCGGCGGCGCAGCCACAGCCGCTCCAGGTCGACGCCCTCGGGCCGGTGGGCGGGCTCGTCGAGCTCCTCGGCCGAGGCGATCCTCGAGACCCGGTAGGTCCGGTCGGCACCGCCGTCGGTGGCCAGCAGGTACCAGCGGCCGGCCGCCTCGACCAGCCCGATCGGGTCGACCGTGCGCTCCCGGGGCGCCTCGTCGCTGCGCGAGGCGTAGCCGATCCGCAGCCGTCGCCCCGCGAACACCGCGTGCTGGACGGCGGCGAGCGCGTCGCCGGACTCGCCGTCGGGATCCGAGAGCCAGCCGCCCCGTCGCACGAGGACGCGTTCCGCGGCGCCGGTCGCGCTGGTGCGGGCCTGCTCGGGCATCGACGCGACCACTTTGCGCATCGCCGACGAGAACTCGCTGCCCAGGCCCAGGGCCCCCGGTGTGGACGCCGAGCCCGACGTCAGCAGGGCCACCGCCTCCCCCGGAGTCAGGCCGGTCAGGTCGGTGGAGAACCCCGGCAGCAGCGCGAACCCACCGGCCCGTCCGCGCTCGGCGTAGACCGGGATGCCGGCCGTCGAGAGCGCGTCGACGTCGCGCAGCACCGTCCGCTCCGACACCTCCAGCTCGGCCGCGAGCGCCGCCGCGGTCATCCGGCCGCGGTGGCGGAGCAGCAGCACCAGGGAGAGGAGACGGTCCGCGCGCACGGGACGAAGACTGCCAGAGAATCACGACAGTAGGTGTCGTGATTACCGGTCAGGGTTCTCCCCATGACGACACGCACCGAGACCACCGCACCCGACACCGACATCACCGAGGCCGATCCCCGCCCTTCCTACTTCCGCGCACTCGACTGGGTCGCCGGCCTCGCCGCGGCCGTACCCGCGGACCGGATGGCCGACCCGACGCCCTGCGAGGAGTTCGACGTCCGCGCCCTGCTCGGGCACCTCGTGACCACCGCCCGCCGTCCCCGGTCGCTCGCCGAGGGCACCGACCCCATGGCGCACCCGCCCGTCAGCACCGACCTCCCGGCCGACGGGCCGGCCGCGGCCTACGTCGCCGAGGTCGCCGCGCTGCGGGCGGGCTGGGGCGGCCCGGACGGCGACGCGCTGCTGGAGCGCACCGTGACCGTGCCGTGGGGCGAGGTCTCCGGGCGGGAGGCGCTGGGCGGCTACCTGAACGAGACGCTCGTGCACGGCTGGGACCTGGCCGTCGCCACCGGGCAGGACCCCGAGGCCGATCCCGACCTGGCCGAGGCCGTGCTCGCCGTGGCCCAGAACCAGATCCCGGCGGCGATCCGCGTCGAGGGCGTCCCGTTCGGGCCGGTGGTGGAGCCGGCACCGGGCGCCGGGCCGACCGAGCGGCTCGCGAACTGGTCCGGACACCGCCGCCCCACCGCCCGATAACCACCCGGCCCGCACCCCCACCGTCGATCCGCACCCACCGCCCCGGGTGCGGATCGACGGCAGAGGTGCGGATCGGTGCTCGATCCGCCCGGTCTTCTCGCCGCGCAATCCTGATGTCAGGATCTGCGGTCATGGCGACCCCGCGACGCGTCCGCTTCGAGGAGAACCCGGCACAGTCCGTGGTGACCCCGCTGGAGCTGTTCTTCGATCTGGTCTTCGTGTTCGCGCTGACCCGGGTCACGGACTGGATGGCCGACGACCCGACGCCGGAGGCGCTCCTGCGCGGCGCGCTGATCCTCACCGTCATGTGGTGGTGCTGGGTCGGCTACAGCTGGCTGGGCAACGTCGTGAAGGCCGACGAGGGCGTGATGCGCCTGGGCATGTTCGTGGCCATGGCCGCGGTGTTCGTCGCCGCGATCACGATCCCGGAGGCGTTCGACGACCTGCCGGGCGGGCTGTCCGGGCCGGTCGTGTTCGCGGTCTGCTACTTCGTGGTGCGCGCGGTGCACGTCGTCCTGTTCCTCATGGTCAGCCGCGGCGACCCGGTGCTGCGCGGGCAGGTCCTGCGGTTCGCGGTGTCGATGACCGCCGGCACCGTGCTGCTGCTGATCGCCTCGCAGACCACCGGCACCGTGCAGACGGTGCTGTGGATCGCGGCGGTGCTCGGTGACTACGTGGGCACCGCGCTGGGCGGCACCAAGTGGCGGCTCGCCTCGGCCGCGCACTTCGCCGAACGGCACGGGCTGATCATCATCGTCGCGCTCGGCGAGTCCATCGTCTCGATCGGCATCGGCGTGGCCGAGCTCCCGGTCTCCTGGCCGATCATCGCCGCGTCGGTGCTGGGACTGGCCGTGGCCGGGTCGCTGTGGTGGTCCTACTTCGACGTCAGCGCCCTGCTCTGCGAGCGCGCGCTGGCCGGGTGCGACGGCGACCGGCAGATCCGCCTGGCCCGCGGCGGCTACACGTTCCTGCACCTGCCGATGGTCGTCGGGATCATCATGCTCTCGCTCGGCCTGAAGAAGGTCCTGCTCTACGTCGGCGGCGGCGAGGAGCACGAGCTGACCGACCCGATCTACGGCGTCCCGCTCGCCGCGCTCGTCGGCGGCATCGCGCTGGTGCTGCTCGCCTACGTCGGGTTCAAGCGCTACCTGACCGGGGTCACGAGCGTCCTGCGGATCGGCACCGCGGTGCTGCTCGTGGTGCTCTCGCCGGTGCTCGTGTTCCTCCCGGCCCTGGTCACGCTGCTGATCGTGGCCGCGATCCTGGCCGCGCTCGTCGGCGTCGAGACGCACACCTTCGCCGAGCAGCGCCACGAGATCCGGCACGCGAGCCACCACGGCTGACACGTCCCCGGTGGCCCGACCCCCTGACGGGCCACCGGTCCGGCGTCAGACGACGGCGAGCTTCTCGCGCGGCGCCAGGATCCACGCCGCGAGGTAGACCAGGGCCAGGCCGCCCCCGGTGAACAGGGTGACCGCGACCGTCGAGACCCGGACCAACGCCGGGTCGACGTCGAGCTCGGAGGCCAGCCCGCCGCAGACGCCGCCGAGCCACACGTCGGTGCGGCTGCGGCGCAGCGTGAACCGGCGGTGCTCACGGGGCGGAGGACCGGCCGCCACGACCGCGGAGGTCGGGGCGGTGTCGGCGAAGGAGACCGGGTCGGAGTACGAGGAGGGGCCGGAGAACGGGGCGGCCGTTCCGGGCTCCGGGGCGGTGCTGTCGGTTCCGGTGCGGTTCTCTGTGGTGTCCATGCATCAGAGCCTGCCGACCGCGGCGGGCCACGGCCTCCGGCGAACCCCGGAGCCGGACCCGGACATCGCCCGCGGGACTCCCGGGGTCGCCCCTCAGGCCGAGGCGTCCGGCGGGCCGCCCTGCCGGGGGATGCCCTGCCCCGACGACGACGCCGGCTCGGCCGGTCCGGACGAGGGGGCGCCGGGTGCGTCGTCGGGGACCTGGCGGTCGCGCTGCCGGACGATCCGCCCGATCAGCAGCGCCACACCCACCGCGAGCACGACCCACGCGAGGAGGCCGAGACCGATCCACAGGCCGAGCGACATGCGGACCCCCTCTCCACCGGCGCGAGCCACGAACCGGTCGCCGCCGGGTGGACTCGTGCTCCCAGTGTGCCCAACGAGCAGGGGGTCCGGGGAGCACGCACCGGATCGGATGACCGATCCGGTCCGGATGGCCGCCCGTCCGGCGCCCGCGTGCACGCAGGGCGACCACGCCGGGGACGGAGCGGTCGCCCGGACCGTCAGCCGGCGTCGGGCCCGGTCCCGTCGGGCAGGGCCGGTCCGAGCAGGTCGTCGGCGTCGACGATCCGGTAGGCGTAGCCCTGCTCGGCCAGGAACCGCTGGCGGTGCGCGGCGTAGTCGGTGTCGACCGTGTCGCGGGAGACCACCGAGTAGAAGTGCGCCTGCCGCCCGTCGCCCTTGGGCCGCAGCAGCCGGCCGAGGCGCTGCGCCTCCTCCTGCCGGGACCCGAACGTGCCGGAGACCTGCACCGCGACCGTCGCCTCGGGCAGGTCGATCGAGAAGTTCGCGACCTTGGACACGACCAGGCGGTTGATCTCGCCTTTGCGGAACTGCTCGAACAGCGACTCGCGCTCCTTGTTGCGCGTCGAGCCCTGGATGACCGGGGAGTCGAGCACCTCGCCGAGCTCGTCGAGCTGGTCGAGGTAGGCGCCGATCACCAGCGTCGGCTCGTCCGGGTGCTTGTCCAGGATCGCGCGGACCACGGCCAGCTTCGTGTGCGCGGTCGAGGCCATCCGGTAGCGCTCCTCGGCCTCGGCGGTGGCGTAGCTCATCCGCTCGGCGTCGGTCAGCGTCACCCGGACCTCGATGCACTCGGCCGGGGCGATCCAGCCCTGCGCCTCGATGTCGCGCCACGGCGCGTCGTAGCGCTTCGGGCCGATCAGCGAGAACACGTCGCCCTCCCGGCCGTCCTCGCGGACGAGGGTGGCGGTGAGGCCGAGGCGCCGGCGCGACTGCAGGTCGGCCGTCATCCGGAACACCGGGGCCGGGAGCAGGTGCACCTCGTCGTAGACGACCAGGCCCCAGTCGCGGGAGTCGAACAGCTCCAGGTGCCGGTACTCGCCCTTGGTCTTGCGCGTGACGACCTGGTAGGTCGCGATCGTCACCGGGCGGATCTCCTTGCGCTCGCCGGAGTACTCGCCGATCTCGTCCTCGGTCAGGCTGGTGCGCGCGATCAGCTCGCGCTTCCACTGCCGCCCGGAGACGGTGTTGGTGACCAGGATCAGGGTCGTCGCGCCGGCCCGGGCCATCGCCGCGGCGCCGACCAGGGTCTTGCCCGCGCCACAGGGCAGGACGACGACGCCGGAGCCGCCCTCCCAGAACCCGTCGACGGCCTGGGCCTGGTAGTCGCGCAGCTGCCAGCCGGACTGGTCCAGCTCGATCCTGTGCGCCTCCCCGTCGACGTACCCGGCCTGGTCCTCGGCCGGCCAGCCGACCTTGAGCAGCGCCTGCTTGAGCCGCCCGCGCTCGGACGGGTGCACGATCACGGTGTCCTCGTCGAGCTTCGCCCCGAGCATCGGGGCGATCTTCTTCTGACGCAGCACCTCGGCCAGCACGGCCCGGTCCAGCGCGGTCATCACGAGGCCGTGCGCGGGGTGGTTGGACAGCTGCAGCCGCCCGTAGCGGCCCATCGTGTCGACGACGTCGACGAGCAGGGCCTGCGGGACGGGGTAGCGCGACCAGCGCACCAACGCGTCGACGACCTGCTCCGCGTCGTGGCCCGCGGCACGGGCGTTCCACAGCGCCAGCGGGGTGACCCGGTAGGTGTGCACGTGCTCCGGAGCGCGTTCCAGCTCTGCGAACGGTGCGATCGCCGCACGGGCCGCAGGGGCGTCGGCGTGGTCGACCTCGAGCAACAGGGTCTTGTCGGACTGGACGATGAGTGGTCCGTCGGTCACGGAGCGAATCCCTTCCACGACGGAACCGGGATTTCCCGGGTCCGCCGGACGGTGCGGATCGGCGAGCGGTCGTCGCGGGTCACACGACGTGATTGGGCAGAACGGCCCTTTACGCCACTCGGGAGGGCCCGCCACAGCGGCTAGACTTCGAAGCCGTCCGCGAAGTTCTTCACGAGTCCCACAGCGATCATATCCGGATATCCTCTCCGGGCTCGCCGATACCGGTCGGCGCGTGTCGGAGTGGAAGCGAAGACCGGCGTCACGCGGGCCCCGAACAGGGGTTCGACGACGACCGTGGCGCGTGGCCACCGAGAACGGAAAGGCGCTCCAGTACAGCCGATGCTCCCCCTCCCCGTCACAGGGCCGCGTCCGGGTCCGTCCGGCCCGGCGGCCCCTCCCAGTGCCCACCGCCCGCACCGTGACGCCGACGGCCCGGGTGCCCGCGGCCGTCGTCCGGGGAGCCCGCTGCCCGCGCCGGAACCCGACAGGGAGACCTTGTGACCAGCACCGAACACCGGCGCACGTGGTCGGAGCGGCTCGACCCGCGCAACTGGAGCCTGGTCGCGAAACTCGCCGTCGTGGGCCTGGTCCCGCTGATCCTCGCGCTGACCATCGGCGCGATCCGGGTGATCGACCAGGCGAACGTCGCCGAGGAGCTCGGGCAGGGCAGCGGCCTGGTCACCGTGCACCAGCAGATCGGTGCGCTCGGCCGGTCCCTGCAGGCCGAGCGGTCCGCCGCCGTGACGTTCGTCGCGGGCAACCGGGTCGGTGACCGGGGAGCCGTGGACAGCGCCCAGGTCGCGACCGACCAGGCCGTGCAGCGCACCACCCAGCAGCTCGACACCGCCGAGGCGCAGGCGCCCCAGCTCGCCACCGCCCGCCGCCAGGCCGAGACGACGCTGGCCCAGCTGCCGGTCATCCGCTCGCAGGTCGCCGCGGGCCCGACCCAGGCGCTCGACGTCACCAACCGCTACACCGCGGTCGTACAGCGCACGCTGGGCCTGGACCGGGCGCTGCTCGGGCAGCTGCAGACCGCCGACACCGCCGGTCTGGTGACCGCGCTCGGTGCCGGCGGCAACGCGCAGGAGGCCCTCGAGCTCGAGCGCGCCGTGCTGAACGGCGCGATCGCCGCCTCGCAGCTCCAGGAGCCGCAGAAGGCCCTGGTCAACGGCGCGGAGGCCGCCTACCAGGCGTCCGCCAGCGACTTCCAGGCGTCCCTGACGCCGGAGCAGGTCGGGCAGTTCGGCAACTTCGACCAGGACCCGGCGAACAACGACCGGGTCGCCCTGCGCGACGCCATCATGGCCACGCCCGCCGACCGGCCCGTGGTGGCCGACCCGGCGGCCTGGAACGCCGCGGTGGACCGGTCGACGACCGTCGTGCGCAACTCCTCGCAGCAGGCCGAGGACGCGTTCGTCGGCGGCCGGACCCAGGCCGCGAACGACGCCGGCAACACGGCCGGTCTGAACTCCGTGCTGCTGATGCTGGGCCTGCTGCTCACCATCGGCATCATCCTGCTGCTCGGCCGTCAGCTGGTCCGCTCGCTGCGCGTGCTGCGCACCTCGGCCCTCGACGTCGCCGAGCGACGGCTGCCGCAGGCGGTGCAGAGCATGCGCGCCGGCCAGGCGCCGAGCGCACTGGTCGAGCCGGTGCCGCTGGAGAGCCGCGACGAGATCGGCCAGGTGGCCCGGGCGTTCGACGCGGTGCACGGCCAGGCGATCCGCCTCGCCGCCGACCAGGCCGCGCTGCAGCAGAACGTGAACAGCATGTTCGTCAACCTGTCGCGACGCAGCCAGGCCCTCGTCGAGCGCCAGCTGCAGCTGATCGAGCAGCTGGAGAGCAACGAGCAGGACCCGGACCAGCTGTCCAACCTGTTCCAGCTCGACCACCTCGCGACCCGTATGCGGCGCAACAGCGAGAACCTGCTGGTCCTCGCCGGCACCGACCTGGCCAAGCGCAACGTCGCCCCGGTGCAGGTCGTGGACGTGCTCCGGGCCGCGGTGTCGGAGGTCGAGCAGTACCAGCGGGTCGTCGTGCAGACCCCGCCGACCGCGACCATCGCCGGGCGCGCCGCGAACGACCTCGTGCACCTGCTGGCCGAGCTGCTCGACAACGCGACGAACTTCTCGCCGCCGGACTCGCAGGTCGTCATGAGCACCACCCGCACCACCGACGAGTCGCTGCTGATCGAGATCTCCGACCGCGGCGTCGGCATGGCCGACTCCGAGCTCTCGGACGCGAACCAGCGTCTCGGCGGGCCGTCCGAGGTGGACGTGTCGGCCTCGCGCCGGATGGGCCTGTTCGTGGTCGGCCGCCTCGCCGCCCGGCACCGGGTCGGTGTCCGGCTGTCGTCGGCGTCCGGCGCCGGGCGCAGCGGCGGTCTGAGCGCGTCGGTGACGATCCCCGCCACGCTGGTGCCCTCGGCGGCACCGGTCCCCCGCCGGGGCGACGGTCCGGCGGCGCTGCCGGAGCAGCAGAACGGGTCCACCAGTGGCTCCTGGCCGATGCCGCCGGTCGAGGACCGTCCGCGTACCGCGACCAATGGTGCCGGCCGCAACGGGCCGCTGCCCTCGATGGTCGCCGGTACGGACGGCCCGATGACGCCGACGTTCGAGTCCGGCGCGACCACGACCCGCAACGGCTCGGCGCCGAAGCTGCCGACCCGCACTCCGGGCTCCGCGTTGCGGCGCAACGGTTCCGCTCAGCCGACCAGTCTCGATCAGTCGGCGAACGGACAGGAAGCCTCGGTGAACGGTTCGTCACCGAACGGCATCAAGGACGCGCAGGCGTTCTCCACGACCGGCACCCCTGACACCGACGACGGGGCGGACATGTTCACCCCGTCCGTCCCGGAGCAGAACGGGTCCGCCGGTACCGGGCAGACCCCCGCGGTCGACCCGGAGCGGCGCAACGGCTTCCACGACCTCCACTCCGACGACGACACCCCCGGCCCGGCCGGCGGGGACTCCACCCACGACGACTCCGCAAACGCCACAGACGCCGTGGACTCCGCGGACGCCGACGGGACCCCGGCGGAGAAGGACGGGGAGACGACCGGGGAGCACGGCTCGCGGCGTCCGCTGTTCGGCGCGGCCGCGGCCGTCGTCGGCGGAGCGGTGGCCGCGGCGGTCGGCCGGCGCGGCGACCAGGACGCGGACCGGAACGACGGGTCCGGGGAGGACGTCCGGGACGACACCGCGGGCCGGGCGTCCGACGACCGGGACGTGACGGTCGCCGGCGCCACGGCGGACGACGGGTCCGCCGGCGAGCCGGTCACCACCGACGCCGCCGGGACCACGCACGACGCCACCGCCCTCGGTTCCACCGCCCTCGACCCCGCCGCGCCCGAGACCTCCGCCGAGGAGGACGTCGACCGGGCCTCCGACCCTGTCTCCGGGCAGGACGACGAGGACCGGGTCGCGGCGTCCGCCGCCACGACGGGGACGGAGCCGGAGGAGACCCCGGGGTCCGGGTCCGACGACGAGGCGACGCCCGCCCACGGCCTGGCCGTCACCGGGCAGCAGCCCGACGACGACCGCGCAGGCACGGGACGGACCGCCGAGCAGAGCAGCGACCAGGGCGACCGCGACCGGGACGGGGACGGGGACGTCGACTCCGACACCACCGCCCTGCCGGTCACCCGGCCCGCGGCACGGCAGCCGATGGGCGGTGCCGGACCGGCACGGGGCGACCTCCCCGTCCGGCCGCGGCCCGCGCCGTCCGGCCGCCCGGTGATGCCCGGCGGGCCCGCGCTGCCGCAGCGCCGTCCGCTGGGTGCCCCGGTCGCGTCGGCGGCCTCCGGCCCCTCGGGCCAGGCCGGCCCCGGAACCCGGGCCCCGATGCCCCAGAACCAGGCGGTGCAGAACCAGGCGGCGCAGAACCAGGCGGGCCAGGCCGCGCCGGTCGGCCCGGGCCGGACGGCACAGGGCCAGAACGCTTCGGGTCAGGCTCGGGCCGCCGAGGGTTCCCCCGACGCGTTGTTCGCCCCGGCCGTTCCGGTCGAGGGCGACCGCGGCCAGCTGCGCCGCCCCGGCGGCATGGAGACCGCACGGGCCGGTGGCGGGTACGACATCAGCCAGACCACCCCGATCTTCGAGGAGATCGCGTCGGCCTGGTTCCGGTCGAACCGCTCGGTCCCGGTCCGCTGGCAGGACGGCGCCCCCGGCGGGGCCGACGGCGCGAAGGGTTCCGGCGACGACGCGTCGTCGCGCCCCAGTCCGTCGCCGCGCCCGGCCGCATCGACCGCCAACGCGGCCGGCAGTGCCGCACCGGCGTCCGGCGTCGACGACGCCGCGTTCGCCTCGCCCGCCGACGAGGTCTGGCGTCAGGCCTCGGCCGGGGCCGAGGAGCCGGACCGCTCCGACGAGCTGACCTCGGCCGGGCTGCCCAAGCGGCGCCCGCGCGCGCGGCTGCTCCCGGGCAGTGCGGCAGGATCCACCGTGCTGAGCCCGCCCGCGTCCGAGACGCGCAGCGCCGAGAACGTGCGCGGCCGGCTGGCCAGCTACCAGCAGGGGGTGCGGCAGGGTCGAGAGGGCCGCCGCACCAGCACCAGTCGAGCCGGCAACGGGGCCCCCGAACCGTCCGGCGACCGTTCCAACACGTCCGAACACGAGGAGAACACGTGAGGGCACCACAGGCACAGCCGAGTCAGAGCCGTTTCGGCTGGCTGGTCACGAACTTCGCCGAGCGCGTCCCCGGAGTGGCGCACGCGATCGTGGTGTCGTCGGACGGGCTGCTGCTGACGTCCTCGGACCGGCTGCCCCGCGACCGCGCCGACCAGCTCGCCGCCGTCGCGTCCGGGCTGATCAGCCTGACCCAGGGCGCGGCGCGCTGCTTCGACGCCGGTGGCGTCGTGCAGACCGTCGTCGAGATGGACCGCGGGATCGTGCTGCTGATGTCGATCAGCGACGGGTCCTGCCTGGCCGTGCTGGCGTCGCCGAGCTGCGACATCGGCCTGGTCGGCTACGAGATGACGCTGCTGGTCGACCGGGTCGGCCAGCTCCTGACGCCGGAGCTGCGCGCCGAGCTCCAGGGCTCCTTCGGGCCCTGAGCCCGGGAGCGAGTACCTTCCATGTCCCCCACCGCAGGATCGGCCAAGGCAGGTGAGATCCGATGAGCACCGGTCCGGACGACGACGACCGCCGGTACGAACCCACGTTCGCCGACGTGATGAACGGGTTCAGCCTCGACGCCGGGCGCAAGCCCAAGAAGCGTAGGTGGGGACGTTCCAGCCCCTCCGCCGAGCCGCCACCGTCACCGGCGGAGCTCACCGGGCCGATCACCGGGTCGGCCGCCTACGGGCTGCCGCCCACGGCGGCGGAACTGGCGGCCGAGCAGGACAGGCCGCCGCCACCGGCCGCGGCGCCGCCGCAGCCGCCACCACCGGTCCAGTCCCCGGTCGGGGGCGCCGCGTCGGTGCGGCCCTACGCCTGGACCGGGGGCCGGACCAAGTCCGGTTACGAGCTGGCCATCGAGACCCTGGTCTCGGTCAGCAACCGGGCGCGCAGCCAGCTCGACCGGCTCCCGATGGAGCACCGCTCCGTGGCGGACCTGCTCCTGGAGCAGACCCGTTCGGTGGCCGAGGTGGCCGCGCTGCTCTCCCTCCCGCTCGGCGTGGCCCGGGTCCTGCTCGGGGACATGGCCTCGGGAGGCACCGTGACCGTGCACCAGACCGCGAGCACCGCCGGCGACCTGCCGGACCTCGCGCTGATGGAAAGGGTTCTGAGTGGACTCCGTCGGCTCTAGGCCACAGCCCGTCGCCCGCACCGCGACGATGTCGGCCAAGATCGTGGTGGCCGGTGGGTTCGGCGTCGGGAAGACGACGTTCGTCGGCTCCGTCTCCGAGATCATGCCGCTGACCACCGAGGCCGTGATGACCGAGGCCAGTGCCTCGCACGACGACCTCTCGGCGACCCCGAACAAGGTCTCGACCACCGTCGCGATGGACTTCGGCCGCGTGTCGCTCGACGCCGAGCTGGTGCTGTACCTGTTCGGCACGCCCGGGCAGCAGCGGTTCTGGTTCATGTGGGACGACCTGGTCCGCGGCGCCATCGGTGCCGTCGTGCTGGTCGACACCCGCCGTCTCGCGGACTCGTTCGCCGCGATCGACTTCTTCGAGGACCGGGGCCTGCCCTACGTGGTCGGGGTGAACGCGTTCGACGGGATCCTCGCCCACGACGTCGAGGACGTCCGCGAGGCGATGTCGATCGACCCGTCCGTCCCGATGGTCACCTGCGACGCGCGCAACCGGGCGTCGACCAAGGAGTGCCTGATCGCGCTCGTCCAGCACGCCATGCACCAGCGGATGGCCGCCGGCGCGCCGCGCTGACCCGCACGACCCGCCCGCCCCGTCGTCGACGAGGGCGGGCGGTCAGCCGTCCACGACGGCGACCGACGTGATCCGGTGCAGCGGCACCCGCCGGATCTCGCCGTCGAGGGCGTCCCGGCCCTCGACGACACCGCCGCCGATCGTCGTCGGGGCGAGCACGCGCTCGCCGGCGACACCGTGCGCGTCGACGTAGCCGATCCAGACGTTCTGCCGGTTGCGCGCCGCGTCCTGCAGTGACGCGAGCGTGGTGGTCGATCCGCGGATCGCCGCGGCGGCCTCGGCGGGGGTGTCGAACCCCGCGGCACGACGGCGCTCCGCGCTGGGCCGCATCCCGGCGAGCGCGTCGCCGGAGCGCATCCGGGCCACCAGGTCCTCGGCCTGCCGGGCGGGCGGGCCCTCGGAGACGACCCCGGACCGGGAACGGCGCCGCGGCTCGGTCCGCCGCCCCCGCTCCCCCAGGTCCAGCACGGCACCGCCGGCGTCCTCGGCGGACGGGCTGAACCCGGCCGCACGCAGGCCGTCGAGCACCTCGGCCAGCGGTAGCGAGCTGACCGCGACCGTCGGGGCGAGGCGGCGCAGGCCCAGCCCGGGCGCGTCGGCGTGCGCGAGGACCTCCGAGATCAGTACCTCGTCGTCGGAGCGCAGGAACGACGCCGCGGTCCCGCCGCGCAGCCGCCCGTGCCGGCGGGCGACGTCGTCGACGAGGTAGGACAGCGACTGCGGCACCGGCGTGGCCGAGCGGGCGGCCAGGGTCGCGCGGACGTCCTCGGCGGTCCGCCCGGTGTCGAGCGCGCGGCGCAGGCTGTTCTCGGTGAAGCGGTAGACGCTCGCCCCTCCGGCGGACTCGATGTCGGCCAGGATCCCCAGCTCGTGGGCCAGCTCCGGGGACAGCCGCCCGGGGGCGACGGCGGTCAGGTCGGCCTGCAGCAGGACGTGCTCGATCGGCTCGGGCAGGGCCGCGTACAGCGCCGCGGACAGGTCGGCCGAGCTCCGCGGGGAGGGGTCGTGCAACGGCCGTTCGAGCAGCACCCGTCCGGCCGTGGTCATCGCGTCCAGGGCGACGACGCCGAGCGCGGTGGCCTCGGCGATCGTCCAGGACACGACGTCGTCGCGCAGCCGTCCGCCGCGCCGGGGCGCGCGCCAGGCCAGCAGCTCGGCCAGCGCCGGGGCCGACCCCACCGAGCGGCCGGGCGGCATCTCGGCCAGCGCGGCCAGCACGCGGCGGCGGTCCCGCCCGGCCGGCGGGCGCCGGACGCTGTCGGACAGGGCGGCGATCGGGCGGTCGGCGTCGTCGCGGCGCCCGACCAGGCCGGGCAGCCGGGGCAGGTCGATCCAGGCGCGGGCCAGCTCCGCCCAGCGGATCTCGTCCGGGCTCGCCCGCCACGCGTCCGCCGTGGTGGTGGGCAGCCACTCCGGCTGCGTCGTCTCGGTCTCGCCGACCAGGTCGGCCGCGCGCAGCAGCTCGACCAGCAGCGCCGCCGTCGTCTCGTCGGTGTCGCAGTCCTTGGCGACGCGGCGCAGGTCCCGCACGCCGAGCCCGCCGGAACGGAGCACTCCGGGCGGGTTGCGCCCCCAGGCGTCGATCAGCAGGTCCGCACGGCGCAGCAGCTCCAGCGCCGCCCCGGCGCCGGTGCCGTCCACGGTGGACGGTTCACGGTCCTTCGTCACGACGTCCGGACGCTCGAGGTGGATCTCGCCCATCGGCCGGTCCCCGCGCAGCGCGAGACCGACCTGGCGGGGCATCTCCACGGTCTCGGTGTCCACCCGCAGCAGCAGCCCCCGCGCGACCAGGCGCCCGACCGGCGTCGACGGGTCCGACGCCCCGCGGCTGCGCCCGATCGGCGGTCCGGCGACGAGGGCGTCGAGCACGCGCTGCTCGTCGGAGTCCACGTCGGCCAGCAGACCCGCCAGGTCGTCGACGGCCGCCGGGCCGCTCGCCGGACGGCCCAGGCCACCGGGATACGGCGGGACGACCTCGCGCGCCGCGGGCACCAGGGCCAGCTCGTCGTCCGGGCCCCAGACCAGCGCCCGGTCGCGCAGCGCGGTGAGACCCGACTCCACGGTCCCCGCCGGGACGTCCGGGCCGAGCAGCCGGGCGACCTCGGCCGCATCGGTGGGCACGGTCTCGGCCCCGGCGACGACGAGCGCCTCCAGCACCGCCAGCGCGACGGTGTCGAGCTCCTCGCAGGCCCGCTGCACCGAGGCGCGGATGCCGGCCCGGGTGGCGAGCACGGTGAGGTCGGCGGGCGGCGGGACGGCGAGGTCCGGGCGCACCCGCAGCAGTGCGGCGAGGGTCTCGTCGTCCTGGCCGCGCAGCCAGTCGACCAGGGACGTCTGCATCCCCACCACGGTAGTCGTGCCGCGCCACACCGCTCACCGCGACCGGGCGCCACGACCGGTGTCACACCGGTGGTCACGACGCGGGGGAGACGCCGCGGGGGCGTTACGGGATACTGGGGCCGTCCGGGGCGTCGCCGTCGCCCCGCCCGAGCAACCGTAGGAGAGATCGTGGCGAAGGCATTCGACACCGGCCGTATCGACCCCGCCTGGCCCGAGCTGCCCGACGGCGAGCACCCGTTGACCGAGCTGCTCGGACCGGTGCAGGGCAACATGTCCCCGTTCGGCGACGTCGAGTTCCCGCTGGCCGAGGTGCCCTACGAGCACCCGGTCACCGAGATCAACCGCTAGTAGCACCGCCATCCCTGGGGACGCGGCGCCCGCCGTCGCCGGCCTGCTGCTGGCCGGCGGCGCCGGACGGCGGATGGGCGGGCCGAAGGCGCTGGTCCGGTTCGAGGGCGAGCGGCTGGCCCTGCGCGCCGTCCGCGTGCTCGCCGACGGCGGCTGCGACCCGGTGACGGTCGTCCTGGGCGCCCGCGCCGCGGAGGTCGAGACCGCCCTGCGGGCCGACGGCCTGCCGCCGGAGGTGCGCGCCGTCGTCGCGCACGACTGGGACGAGGGCATGGGCGCCTCCCTGCGCCGCGGCCTGCACGCGCTGTCGGAGCTCCTGCCCGCCCCGGACGCCGCCCTGGTGCACCTGGTCGACCTGCCCGGGATCACGCCCGGGGCGATCCGGCGCACCGCCGGGACGGACGCACCCGCGTCGAGGCCCGACCCGGACGTCCTGCGCCGCGCCGCCTACGACGGGAAGGCCGCGCACCCGGTGCTGATCGGCCGCCACCACTGGGCCGCGGTGGCCGAGTCCGCGACCGGTGACGCCGGGGCCCGCGGGTACCTCGCCGGCCACCCCGGCCTGGAGCTCGTCGAGTGCGGGGACCTGGCCGTCCCGGACGACGTGGACACCCCCGAGCAGCTGCGCCGCCTGACCGGCGCCTGAGAGCGACCCGGGCCCGGACCGCAGAACACCCCGGCGCGGTGCGGACCACGTGGTCCGCACCGCGCCGGGGCGCGACGGAGATCGGTACTGTCCCCTGCCGATCCGGCAGGAGCGCGGCGTCCTAGCGGACGGCGAGCTTCTGGCCGGGGTGGATCATGTCCCCACCACCGAGACCGGGGTTCTTCGCGAGCAGCTGCTTCCAGTCGCCCATGCCGTGCGCGGAGGCGATCTTGCCGAGCGTGTCGCCGGCCTTCACCACGTAGGCGGCACCGGGGGCGGCCGGGGCGGCGGCGGGCGCCGGGGCGCTGAGCCGCTGGCGCTGCGGGGCGTTCGTGCCGCTGTCCGACTCGACGGTGCGCGGCGTGGACTTGCCGGAGGCGCCGACCTTCTTCGAGCACGACGGCCAGGCGTTCCAGCCCTGCTCGGCCAGCACGTTCTCGGCGACCGCGATCTGCTCGGCGCGGGTGGCCTGGTGGGCGACCGGGGCGTACTTCGCGCCGCCGAAGGCCTTCCAGGTGGACTTCGTGAACTGCAGGCCGCCGGAGAAGCCGTTGCCGGTGTTGGCGGCCCAGTTCCCGGTGCTCTCGCAGTGCGCGAGCTTGTCCCAGGTGGAGTCCGTCGCGGCGTTGGCCGCGGGCATGAGGGTGACCAACGGTGCTCCGACCACGGCGCCGGCGACGGCGGTCCGTGCGATGTTGCGACCGGTGGTGCTGGGTTTGCGATGCTTGCCGCGGTAACGAGCCATGGCAGATCTCCGCCGCTGCGCACCTGGATCCACCGACGGGGAGTGACGGTGTGGTCGGCGAGCCGACCGGTCGATCCACCCTGTCCCACGTTGTTTCGTGCTTCGGGGGCCGGAGATCCGCCGGACAGGGAGCGCTGCGGTTCCGGGGCCTGGACGCAATGGGGGAGTCGTCCGGGCCACAGGCAAGGTACGACGCGTCCGGGGCGAGCGAAAGTCCTGCGACACGCTGCGTGCCCGGCGCCCTGACCAGCACGTTAAAGATCATTTTCCGATCATTGCTGGTCAGAGCGACGAATCACGAACGGAAAACGGTGAGAACACAGAATGAATCGGTTCGCCAAACGTGATTCACATCACACGTTGTCACCCGTTCCGGTGGCGCGGGCGTGTCGGGGCGACCACGGTGCGGGGACGTAGGGTCTCGCCCGTGGACGAGCACGAGGATCACCGTCACGACCAGCCTGCGCTCAGCCATGTCGACGACGCCGGCGCGGCCCGCATGGTGGACGTCTCGGACAAGGCGCCGGGGCGCCGTACCGCCGTCGCGACCGGCGTCCTGCACACCACCGCCGAGGTGGTCGGGCTGCTGCACACCGACGGCCTGCCGAAGGGCGACGCCCTGGCCACGGCACGGATCGCCGGGATCATGGGGGCCAAGCGCACCCCGGACCTGGTGCCGCTGTGCCACCCGATCGCGATCAGCGGCGTGACTCTGGACCTCGTCGCGAGCGGGTCCCGGATCGACATCCGGGCGCAGGTGCGCACCACCGACCGCACGGGTGTGGAGATGGAGGCCCTGACCGCGGTCGCGGTGGCCGGGCTGACCCTGCACGACATGATCAAGGCGGTCGACCCGGCCGCCGTGCTGGACGCGGTCCGGGTGGAGCGCAAGGACGGCGGCAAGACCGGCACCTGGGTGCGCCCCGCCGGCCGGGACGACGAGGGGGACCAGGCGTGAGCGAACGGACCGCACGGGTCGTGACGGCGTCGAACCGGGCCGCGGCCGGGGTCTACGCCGACCGCGGCGGGCCGCTGATCGTGGACTGGCTGCGCGGGCGCGGGTACGAGACGCCGGACCCGGCCGTCGTGCCGGACGGCGAGCCGGTCGGGGAGGCGTTGCGCGCGGCCGTCGCCGAGGGCGTCGACGTGGTGATCACGACCGGCGGCACCGGCATCTCCCCCACCGACGCGACCCCGGAGACCACACGGGCCGTCCTGGACTACGAGGTGCCCGGCCTGGCGGACGCGATCCGCGACGCGGGCGCCCCGACCGTCCCCACGGCAGTACTGTCGCGCGGGCTCGCCGGCGTGGCCGGTCGCACCCTGGTGGTGAACCTGCCCGGGTCCACCGGCGGGGTGAAGGACGGCCTCGGGGTCCTGGAGAACGTGCTCGACCACGCCGTCGACCAGCTGCACGGAGGAGACCACCGATGACCACCCCCGATGTGACGGCGCAGGTCGTGCGCGCAGCCGTCGGCGAAGAACCCCTCGACGTCGACGAGCACGCCCGCCTGGTCGACCACGCCGGGGCCGGCGCGGTCGTCACGTTCGCCGGGGTCGTCCGCGACCACGACGGCGGACGGTCGGTGCAGGGCCTGGAGTACAGCGCCCACCCCACCGCCGGATCGATCGTCGGTCAGGTCGCCGCGGACGTCGCGGCGCGGGCGAGCGGGGTCCGGGCGATCGCGGTCAGCCACCGCGTCGGACCGCTGGAGATCGGCGACGTGGCCCTGGCCTGCGCGGTCGCCGCGGACCACCGTCGCGAGGCGTTCGAGGTGTGTGCCGAGCTCGTCGACGAGGTGAAGCGGCTGCTGCCGGTGTGGAAGCACCAGCGGTTCACCGACGGCGACGACGAGTGGGTCAACTCGACCTGAGACCCGCCGGTGCCCGACGACGACGGCCCGGGCGCCGGGAGAGGAACCCACCTCCCCGGCCCCGGGCCGTCGTCGGCTCAGGAGAGCGGGCTCAGCGCAGGCTGAGCTTCTGGCCCACGGACAGCACGTCCGGGTCGGCCAGACCGTTGGCCGAGGCCAGGGACGCGACGCTGGTGCCGTTCGAGGCGGCGATTTTCGACAGCGTGTCGCCGGCGACGACGGTGTACCCGCCGCCGGTGGCCTTCGGGGCCGACTGCGTGGTGGCCTTCGGAGCGGCCTTCTTCTTCGACGCCTTCGGCGTGGCCTTCTTCTCCGGCTCGTCGGCGGCGGCGGTGACCCGCTTCGAGGTCTCGGCCTTCCCGCTGGCGCCGGTCTTCTTGGAGCAGCTCGGCCAGGCGTTCCAGCCCTGGGCGGCGAGCACCCGCTCCGCGACGGCGATCTGCTCCGAGCGGCTCGCGCTCGACGCCGACCCGCTGCCGCCGAAGGCCTTCCAGGTGGACGGCGAGAACTGCAGCCCACCCGCGTAGCCGTTACCCGTGTTCGTCGACCAGTTGCCGCCGCTCTCGCACTGGGCGAGGGCGTCCCACGTGTCGTCGGGGGCTGCGGAGGCGGTACCGGCGATCGCGGCCGATGCGCCGACGGCGACGGCTCCCGCCACAGTCAGGCGCAGGAGACTTCGACCCTTGGTTCCCTGGTTCATTGCTGACTCCACCGCGCCGTCCGAGAGTTCTTCGAGGTCTACCGGGCACGGATGTGCCCGCCGATCGTCGCGGGGGAGCGTCGAGTCGGGACCCGGGGAGCGACGCCGTCGCCGGCGTCGATCGGAAAGAACTCCTCGTCCCTGTCCCGTCCTTCTGTCTCGACGGACCGGCGAACCGCGGGACAGGGAGCCGGCGCGGCGATTCCGGATGCATTCGGACCGATCTGATGCGATCGACCGAGGCGGAACAGTACGTTTCGAGTGCTATCCGCAGTCAATGACGGAATCGGTGTCCGGAATCACTGTTACATGGCTGTAATTATCAGAGAATCGTTAAAGATGCAGGTCGGAGCGCTCGGATCACGGTCACATCACGCAGACGTAAATAGATCCAAAACGGAAGCATTGCCATGATCGCATCATCAAAAATGACGAAGAGTAGGCCGTCGAGCCACCGAGCGTGACCGTCCACGAGCAACGCCCGATGTGGCCCGGGCCCCGTCCGTCCTGCATGCTGGCCGGGTGAACGCTCCCGTATCCGACGGCTCGCGGAAGTCCCTGCCGGGCAGCCCCGCCGAGCTGGCCACCGCACTGCGCGCCACCGGTTATCTGGCCGACGACGGTCTCGCGACGGCGGCCTACCTCGCCATGCAGATGAACCGTCCGCTGTTCTGCGAGGGCGAGCCGGGGACCGGCAAGACCGCCCTGGCCCAGGCGCTCGCCCAGACCACGGGGGCGGAGCTGATCCGCCTGCAGTGCCACGACGGTATCGACGCCGGGCAGGCCCTCTACGACTGGGACTTCCCGCGCCAGCTGCTGCACCTGCGCTCGCTCGAGGCCGCGGCCGGCGTCGACGGCGCGAAGCTCGACGCGGACAGCGTGGAGGCCTCTCTCTACGACGAGCGCTTCCTGCTCGCCCGGCCGATCCTGCGCGCCCTGCAGACCACGCCGTCGGTGCTGCTCATCGACGAGATCGACCGCGCCG
Source organism: Pseudonocardia sediminis (assembly GCF_004217185.1). NCBI lineage: Bacteria > Bacillati > Actinomycetota > Actinomycetes > Pseudonocardiales > Pseudonocardiaceae > Pseudonocardia > Pseudonocardia sediminis. The sequence goes on from NZ_SHKL01000001.1 coordinate 5,971,670, forward strand.
ACGACGAGTTCGAGGCCTTCCTCCTGGAGGTGCTCACCGAGCACGCCGTCACCATCCCGGAGATCGGTGAGATCCGGGCGACGACGCCGCCCATCGTCGTCCTCACCTCCAACCGCACGCGCGAGGTGCACGACGCCCTCAAGCGCCGCTGCCTCTACCTCTGGCTCGACCACCCGGACGTCAACCGGGAGATCGAGATCCTGCACAGCCGCCTGCCCGACCTGCCGGAGAAGCTGGCCGCGCAGGTCGCCGGGGCCGCGCACAAGCTGCGCCAGTCCGACCTGATCAAGCCGCCCGGCGTCGCGGAGTCGCTGGACTGGGCCCGCGCGCTGCAGCTCGTCGGCGCCCGTCACCTCGACGTCGAGAGTGCCGCGCGCACGCTCGGCGCCGTCCTCAAGTACCGCGAGGACGCCGACCGGGTGCGCAACCAGCTCGACGCGCTGCTCGCGTCCTAGGTCGTCCTCGATGGCGCGAACCTCTCCGCCGACACCCGCGGACACCGACGCCGAGGCCGGGGGCGACCCGGTCCTCGGGCTGGTCGGCTTCGCCGAGGTCCTGCGCAGCGCCGGCGTCCCGGTCACCACCGACCGCGTCGCGGCGTTCCTGCAGGCCCTCGACACCCTCGACGTCACCAGCCGGATGCAGACGTACTGGGCCGGGCGCCTGACGCTGTGCTCCGACCCGGACGACATCGTGCGCTACGACCTGGCCTTCGAGGCCTGGTTCGAGCCGGCGCAGGGCGGGCGCACCCGCGTCCGCGACGACCGCCCGCCACCGGCGCCCAAGCTCGCCTCCCTCGCGCCCACCCGCGAGGGCGAGGGCGAGGACGACGAGCAGGAGGCCGGCCCGGAGATCAAGGCCGCGGCCACCGGCACCGAGGTGCTGCGCAGCCGCGACCTGGCCGAGCTCTCCGGCGCCGAGCGCGAGCACCTGCGACGCCTGCTCGCCCTGCTGCGCCCGGAGCCGCCGACCCGGGCGTCACGGCGCAAGCGCCGGTCCCGGCACGGCGAGGCCGACCCCGACCGCACGCTGCGCGCCGCGCTGCGCAACCACGGCGAGCTCAGCGACATCCGCCGCCGCGACGTCTCGCGGCGCCCGCGCAAGGTCGTGCTGCTGATCGACGTCTCCGGCTCGATGGAGCCCTACGCCGACGCGCTGCTGCGCTTCGCGCACGTGTTCGTCCGCCGCTCCCCGCGCTCGGTGGAGGCGTTCACGCTCGGCACCCGCCTGACCCGGATCACCCGCGAGCTGCGCCAGCGCGACGCCGAACGGGCCCTGACCGCGGCCGGCAAGGCCATCCCGGACTGGTCCGGCGGGACCCGCCTCGGCGAGGTGCTCGCCGCGTTCGTGAACCGCTGGGGACAGCGCGGCGCGGCCCGTCGCGCGGTGGTCGTCGTGTTCTCCGACGGCTGGGAGCGCGGCGAGACCGAGCTGCTCGGCACCCAGGTGCAGCGGCTCTCCCGGCTGGCCCATCAGCTGGTCTGGGTCAACCCGCACGCGGGCAAGGACGGCTACGCCCCCGTGCAGGGTGGAATAGTCGCGGCCCTGCCGTACTTGGACCAACTGCTGGCCGGGCACAGCCTGGACACGCTGGAGAAGCTGCTGAAGGTGGTCAGAGATGCGTGATGTCATCGACCAGTTAGAAGGCTGGTGGAAGAACGGCGAGCCGGCCGCGCTGGCGACCGTGGTCGGGACGTTCCGCTCCGCGCCACGTCAGCCCGGCGCGTCGATGCTGGTCGGGCCGGGCGGCGAGGCCGTCGGCAGCGTGTCCGGCGGGTGCGTCGAGGGAGCGGTCTACGAGCTCGGGCAGCAGGTGCTCGGCGAGGACCGCCCCGTCCTGCAGCGCTACGGCGTCTCCGACGACGACGCGTTCGCCGTCGGCCTGACCTGCGGCGGCATCCTGGACATCTTCGTGGAGAAGGTGTCGCCGGAGAGCTACGAGCAGTTCGGCCGGATCGCCGAGGCCATCCGGGACGAGAAACCGGTCGCGGTGGCCACCGTGGTCGCCGGCCCGTCGGAGCGTCTCGGCAAGCGCCTGATCGTCTGGCCGGACTCGGTCGAGGGCGGCACCGGCTCGTCCCGGATCGACGACGCGGTGCGCGACGACGTGCGCGGCCTGCTCGACGCCGGGCGCAACGCGATGGTGACCTACGGCGTCGACGGGCAGCGCCGCGGCGAGGGCCTGTCGGTGTTCGTGGAGTCCTTCGCCCCGCCGCCCCGCATGATCGTGTTCGGCGCGATCGACTTCGCCGCCGCGGTGGCGCGGATGGGCTCGTTCCTCGGGTTCCGGGTGACGGTCTGCGACGCCCGCCCCGTGTTCGCCACGGCGAGCCGGTTCCCCGGCGCGAACGAGGTCATCGTCGAGTGGCCGCACCGCTACCTGCAGGCCGAGGCCGAGGCCGGGCGGATTGACGCCCGCACCGCGCTGTGCGTGCTGACCCACGACCCGAAGTTCGACGTGCCGTTGCTGGAGGTCGCGCTGCGGCTGCCCGAGGTCGGCTACATCGGCGCGATGGGCTCGCGACGCACGCACGACGACCGGATCTCCCGGCTCAAGGAGAACGGCGTCACCGACGCCGAGATCGCGAAGATGTCCTCGCCGATCGGCCTGGACCTCGGCGCCCGCACGCCCGAGGAGACCGCCGTCTCGATCGCCGCGGAGATGATCGCCCAGCACTGGGGTGCCGCCGGTTCCCGGCTGGCCGAGCGGGAGGGCCCGATCCACGCGTCCTGACCCCGCCGGGGACGACGACGGCGCCCGTCCTTTCGGGGAGGCGGCGCAGGACCGGACGGCGAATCGTGGGGTCGCGAGAGGGTGTCGCCCTGTAGTCTCGCGGCAACACACCCGACGTGCCCGAACGCGAAAGTCACGACGTCGTCCTGGAGGGCAATGTGGTCCTCACCGGTGACACCGGCCATGCCGGGGACACGGTGCTCCTGCTCGACGAGGACACGATGGCGGACCCACCCGGCCACCCCCGGGAGGGCAGCCCGCGGCTGTCCAAGTTCCACGCACCGGAGATCGTGTTCGGCCACGACTCGCTGCCCGAGGCCGCGCACGCCGCGGTCCGTCTCGGCGCGAGCCGCCCGTTCGTCGTCACCGACCCGGGCCTGACCGAGGCCGGCTGGCCCGCCGAGCTGCTGCGGCACATGCGCGCGGCCGGGCTGCGGCCCCAGCTCTGGAACGAGATCACGCCGAACCCGAAGGACCACGAGATCCAGGCGGGCTACCAGCGCTACATGGCATCGGGCTGCGACGTCGTCCTCGGCATCGGCGGCGGCTCGGTGATCGACGCGGCCAAGGGCGTCGCCCTGCTCTCCGCCAACGGCGGCACGATCGGTGACTACGAGGGCATCGACCGGATCGCGAACCCGATCCCCCCGCTGGTCATGATCCCGTCCACGTCGGGCACCGGCGCGGACGTCTCGCAGTTCTGCATCATCACCGACACCGAGCGGCTGACCAAGATCACGATCATGGGGCGCGCGCTCGTCCCGGACGTCTCGGTGATCGACCCGCGGCTGCTGGTCACGATGCCGGACTGGCTCAACGCCGCCACCGGCCTGGACGCCCTGACCCACGGCATCGAGGCCTTCGTCTCGCTGGCGCACGGCCCGCTCACCGACACCCACGCCCTGCACGCGGTCGCGCTGGTGCACGGCAACCTGCCGACCACGATGATCCACCGCCACGACGACGCGTCCCGCTCGGCGATGGCCCAGGCCGCGCTCGAGGCCGGGCTGGCGTTCACCAACGCGATCCTCGGTGCGACGCACGCGATGAGCCACCAGGTCGGCGGCATGCTCGACCTGCCGCACGGTGTGATCAACGGTGTCCTGCTGCCGCACGTGATCCGGTTCAACGGCGCCGACGAGCCGACCCGGTTCGTGCCGATCGCGCAGGCGATGGGGCTGCCGGCCCGGCCGGGGATGCCCGGCGACGAGGCCGTCGACATGGTGGCCACCGAGGTCCGCAAGCTGGCCGACGAGGTCGGCGTCCCGACCGGGCTGGCCGCGCTCGGCGTGCGGGACCAGGACGTGCCGCGCCTTGCGCAGCTCACCCTCGGCGACGCGTGCCTGACCACGAACCCGCGCTCGGCCTCGGTCGAGGAGATCGAGCGCCTGTTCCGGGAGGCCCTGTGACGGCGAGCAGGGTGATCGCCCTTCCCGGGAGGGCGACCGCGGCGCCGTGACCGCCGCCCCGTTCCCCCGCCGCCGCACGCCCGCGCCGAACGCGAACGGCGTCCGTCAGCGTGCCGATCTCGACGCGCTGACCGGGCTGCGCTCGGGCAAGCCGTCGTTCTACCCGGAGTACCGGGTCAGCGCCGAGCGCCTGCGCCGCGTGATCCTGGCCCTGGACCGGATCTCGGCGGCGCTGGTGCGCACGATGGAGGGCTCCGAGGCGCTCGTCCGGGCCGTCGCGGACGCGGCCGCGGACCACCTCTCCGCGGACTGGGTCGTCTTCGCGCTCGTCGCGGGCGAGCTGCCGGACGCACTCCCCCGCCATGTCGTGCTGGGGCCGGACGGCGTCGAGTGGTCGAACCTGACACTGGTGCCGGACAAGGTGCGCCGCCACGTCGAGGCGGTGCAGGACGGTGGCCCGGTCGTCGACGAGCACGCCCACCACGACGACGTCGAGGCCCGCCGGCACCTGCACGTGCCGATCCGGCTCAACGGCCGCACGGTCGGCGGCTTCGTGGCCTGGACGCCGCCGGAACGCGAGATCGACGACACCGACCACTCGGTGCTGCGGATCCTGGCCGGGCAGACGGCGTCGGCGCTGCAGAACTGCTCTCTGCTCGACCGCTCGGAACGGCTGCACGTCCGCACCGCGCGTCAGGCCGAGGACCTGCGCACCCGCAACGAGGAGCTGATGCGCACCCAGCAGGCGCTCGGGGCGGCGCGGCAGCGCGAGGTGCTCGACAACGAGCGGCACCGGATCGCCCGCGAGCTGCACGACAGCGTCACCCAGTACGCCCTGTCCGCCGGGATGCACATCGAGCTCTGCCGCAGCGAGGTCCAGGGCGGGGACTTCGACGACGTCAAGCTGGTCGGGCACCTGGACACGGCCAAGGACCTGACCCGGCGTGCGGTGGAGCAGCTGCGCTCGGCGATCTACGCGCTCAACGACGACGACCACGGCGACAAGGACCTGCCGTCGATGCTGCGCCAGCTCTCCACGGTGCACATGCCCGACGAGCTCCGGGTCGAGGTCAAGATCGGTGGCACCCCCGTGCCGCTGCCCCCGGAGCACGAGCAGTCGCTGTTCCGGATCGCCGGCGAGGCGCTGTTCAACACCGCGATGCACGCGGCCGCCTCGCGCGCGGTCGTCCGGCTCGCCTACCAGCCCGACCGGGTGCGGCTCACGATCTCCGACGACGGCGGCGCGAGCCCCGAGGAGATCCGCCGGACGTTGCGCGCCGCCGACCTGCGCGGCCCGTCCGGAGAGCACCGCGGTCTGGTCAACATGAACACCCGTGCCCAGGAGATGGGCGGCGCACTGCGCTTCCGGCGCTCCCGGATCGGCGGGCTGCAGGTCCAGGTGGACGTCCCCCTGGCCACACGAGGATCGGAGCCGCAGTGAACACCGCACGCACGAGTTCCCGGAACGGAGGGTCGGCCCCGCCGGCACCGATCCGGATCGTGCTGGTCGACGACCACTCGATCATGCGCCAGGGTCTGCGCGCCGTACTCGAGCGCGAGGACGACCTGCGCGTGGTCGGGGAGGCGGGCAGCCCGGCCGACGCGATCACCGCCGTCGACGCCGGGCGTCCGCACGTGGTGCTCCTGGACCTGAAGCTGGCCTCCGGCCCGCAGACCGACGGCCTCGACGTCTGCCGACGGCTGTGCGCGGCGCACCCCGGTATCGGTGTGCTGGTGCTGACGACGTTCGCCGAGGACCGGCTCGTCGTGGAGTCGGTGCAGGCCGGGGCCCGCGGGTACGTGGTCAAGGACGTGGACACCACCGAGCTGGTGCGCGCGATCCGGGCCGTCTCGCGCGGCGAGAGCGCGTTCGACGCCCGCAGCGCCTCGGCGATGGTCCGCTCGCTCTCCGGCGGCATGCCCGACCGCGAGCGCCTCACCCACCGCGAGCTCGACGTGCTGCGCCTGCTCGCCCGCGGCCTGTCCAACCGGGCGATCGGCGCCGAGCTGTTCATCTCCGAGACGACGGTGAAGTTCCACGTCGGCAACCTGATGCGCAAGCTGATGGTCTCCCGCCGCGCCGAGGCGGTGTACGCGGCGACGAAGCTGGGCCTGCTGTAGCGGCTCAGCCGGGCGCGACCGCCTGCAGCGTGAACGTGAGCGGCACCCGTTCGGGGTGCTCGTCGAGCACCCACTCCCCGTCGTCGCGCTCGGACATCCGCCCGGGCAGCGCGCAGTGGGGCACGCTGCGGTGCTCGACCAGGCCGGTGATCGTCAGGCCGCGGTCCAGCAGCGCGGTGACGATCTCGCCGAGGCCGTGGTTCCACTCGTGCGACTCCGTGGCGGCGGTCGGCCGGTCGGTCTCGACGTAGGTCCCGCCGAAGGAGAAGACCATCGGCTCCGGCGTCTCGAAGTACGGGTGGCGCACGGTGAGCTCGCCGGGGGCCTCCTCGTCGATCGCGGAGAGCATCGGGTGCCCGTCGCGGACGAACAGCCGCCCAGCCGGTGCGAGCAGCGCCGCGACCGCATCGGCCCAGCGCTCGATGCTCGGCACCCAGTTCAGCGCGCCGATGCCGGTGTAGACGAGGTCGAAGGCGTGCCGGGGCAGCACCTCGGCCGCCCGCGCGACGTCGGACTCCACGTAGTCGATCGCGGCCCCGGCCCGCTCGGCGATCCGGCGGGCCTGTTCCAGCGACGCCGGGGACAGGTCCAGCCCGGTCACCCGGGCGCCGAGACGGGCGAGCGAGAGCGTGTCGGTGCCGATGTGGCACTGCAGGTGCACCGCGCGGAGCCCCGTGACGTCACCGAGCAGCGGCAGGTCGAACCGGACCACGCCGGAGAGCCGGGCCGGGTCGGCGATCAGCTCCTCGACGGCGTAGCCGGGGCTGGCCGCGTGCAGCGGGGCCCGGTCGTCCCAGCCGGCGCGGTTCACGGCGAGCGAGTCGTCCACGGCGATCACCCCACCATCCCGGGGTGGTGCACGGCCACCGCGATTCCGGGCGGCCACCGCCGGGCCGCCGTCCGGGAACCGGTGCGGTAGAGAGGGCGGGTGCGCCTCTACGCGGAACAACCGGATCGACTCGGCCTGCAGCTCACCGCGGACGTCCTGGCGGTGGTCTGGGTCGTGCTCTCCGTCGTCGCCGGCGTCGCGGTGTACGACGGCCTGCTCGCCCTGCAGGCGCCGGGGCGGACGCTGACCGAGGCGGGCGGGCGGATCGGGGAGACGTTCGCCGGTGCCGCCGGCGCCGCACGCGGGATCCCGTTCATCGGCGAGGACCTGGCGCGGGCGTTCGACCCGGCCACGGGCACCGGGGCCGACCTGGTCCGCGCCGGGCAGGAGTACGGCGACACGATCGCGACCGTGGCGTTCTGGGCCGGTGTGCTCGTGGTCCTCGGCGCGCTGCTGCCGGTCCTGCTGGGCTGGCTCCCGCTGCGCCTGCGCTACGCCCGTCGCGCCGGGGCCGCCGTCGTCGCCCGGGACACCTGCCCGGACCTGCTCGCCCTGCGCGCGCTCGGACGGGTCCCGGTCCGCCGTCTGGTCCAGGTGGCCCCCGACCCGGCCACCGCCTGGCGTCAGGGCGACCCGGCCGTGGTGCACCACCTCGCCACCCTCGAGCTCTCCGCCCTGGGCCTGCGCGCCCCCGCCGGGCCCCGACCCGGCCGGTAGGTCTCCCCCTTACCCGGGTGGTTCAGCTGAACCGCCCGGGTGACGCACCATGGCGGACCCGCGGCCGATCGGGAGCAATGCGGCGTCACTCGACCTCGGCCGCGGTTCAGCTGAACCGCACTCAGCCCTCCGGCAGCCGGGTGGCAGGCTGCGATCATGCCGCTCTTCTCCCTCGACGGGCTCACCCCGACCGTGCATCCGGACGCCTTCGTGGCCCCCACCGCCACCCTCGTCGGCGACGTCCGCGTCGAGGCCGGGGCGTCGGTCTGGTACAACGCCGTGCTCCGCGCCGACCTGGGGACCATCTTCGTCCGGGCGGGTGCGAACGTGCAGGACGGCTCGGTGCTGCACGGCGGCGACGACCCGTTCACCGAGGTCGGCGAGGGCGCGACGATCGGGCACCTCTGTGTCGTGCACGGCTGCGTGATCGGCGCCCGCGCGGTGGTCGGCAACGGCGCGACGATCCAGGACGGCGCCCGGATCGGTGAGGGCGCGATGGTCGCGGCCGGGTCGCTCGTCGCACCGAACGTCGAGATCGCGGCGGACCGTCTGGTGCTGGGCCCGGCGGCGAAGGAGAAGGGCCCGCTCACCGAGTCGGCCGCGTGGTGGGTGCGCAACAACCCGGGCTTCTACCAGGAGCTGGCCCGCCGGCACGCCGCCGGAGTCACCCCCGCCGACTGACCGCGAAACCTTTCCCGGCTCGATGTCGAGAACCCAGGCACGGCTCCGACCGGAGGGTGGGAGCGGGGCCGACGGCGGCCCGGCGAGCGAGGATCGGGAGTCGGCGATGAGCATCGTGACCTGCGACATGGCGATGTCGGTGGACGGCTACGTGGCCGGACCGGACCAGAGCCTGGAGGCGCCGCTCGGCGTCGGGGTCGAGCAGAGCCTGCACCGGTGGATGTTCGACGACGCGGTGACCAACGCCGCCGAGCTGGAGGCGATCACCGCCGCCGGCGCCTACGTGATGGGTCGCAACATGTTCGGCCCCGGGCGCGGCGGCTGGGACCTGGACTGGACCGGCTGGTGGGGCCCGGAGCCGCCGTACCACGGCCCGGTGTTCGTGCTGACCCACCACGAGCGGGCGGACCTGCCGATGCAGGGCGGGACGACGTTCCACTTCGTCACCGGCGGCGTCGGCGAGGCCGTGTCGCGGGCCCGGGAGGCCGCGGGCGGGAAGGACGTCGCGGTCGCGGGCGGCGCGTCGACGGTCAACCAGTGCCTGGCCGCCGGAGTGATCGACGAGCTGCGCCTGCACGTCGCGCCGGTGCTGCTGGGACGGGGCGAGCGGCTGTTCGAGGGCGTGGCCCGCACGGAGCTCACCCCGGTGTCGGCCCGGCACACCCCGTTCGTGACGCACCTGACCTACACCGTCGGAGAGGGCTAGACGTCCTCGCGCTCCGGGGACGAGGCCTGCGCCCAGTACCGGCGCGGGATCCGTCCGGCCCCGCGGGCGGCCCAGCCGGCCTCGACGCCGAGGCGCATCGCGTGCGCCATCCGCTCCGGGTCCCCGGCGCGGGTGACGGCGGTGGCCAGCAGCACGGCGTCGCAGCCCAGCTCCATGGCCTGCGCGGCCTCGGACGCGGTGCCGATGCCGGCGTCGAGCACCACCGGGACCCCGGCCCGGTCGACGATCATCTCGATGTTGTGCGGGTTGCGGATGCCCAGCCCGGTGCCGATCGGCGAGCCCAGCGGCATCACCGCGGCGCACCCGGCCTGCTCCAGCTTCCACGCCAGCACCGGGTCGTCGTTGGTGTAGGGCAGCACGGTGAACCCGTCGTCGACGAGCTGCTCGGCGGCGTCGAGGAGCTCCATCGGGTCCGGCAGCAGCGTCCGCTCGTCGGCGACGACCTCGAGCTTGACCAGGTCGGTCTCCAGGGCCTCCCGGGCCAGCCGCGCGGTCAGCACGGCCTCGGCGGCCGAGCGGCACCCGGCGGTGTTCGGCAGCACCTCGATCTCCAGGCGGCGCAGCAGGTCCAGCAGGCCGGTCCCGCCGGCGACGTCGACCCGCCGCATCGCGACGGTGGTCAGCTCCGTCCCGGACGCGAGGAGCGCCCGTTCCAGGATCTCCAGGTTCGACGCGCCGCCGGTGCCCATCACCAGCCGCGATCCGAACTTGCGCCCGCCCACGACCAGCGGCTCCATCTCGCTCATGCCTCAGCCTCCCTGCACCGCGGTCAGGATCTCCACCCGCGCACCCTCGACGAGCACGTGCCCGGCCCACCGAGCGCGGGGCACGACGTCGCCGTCCACCGCGACCGCGACGCCGCGCTCCGGCGCCCCTGCCGCCGACAGCGCGTCGGCGACGGTCGGCGTCCCATCCAGCCGGTGTTCGGTCCCGTTGATCCAGATCTGCATCGTTCAGCCCTTCCCGGCCGGGACGGAGGCGAACCGGGCCGGGTCGGCCGGGCGCACGTGGTCGGGCACCGGCTCCCCGTTCACCAGGTCCACGACGGCGGCCGCGGTGACCGGCGCGAGCAGCATCCCGTTGCGTCCGTGCCCGGTCGCCACGACGAGTCCCTGCGGCCCGGTCGTGCCGATCAGCGGCAGGTTGTCCCGGCTGCCCGGGCGCAGCCCCGCCGCGCTCTCGGTCAGCGCGTACTCCGCGATGCCCGGCAGGATCCGTTCCGCATCGCGCAGCAGGTCCCGCACCCCACCGACGGTGACGTCGGTGTCGAAGCCGTTCTCGCTGGTCGTGGCCCCGACGACGAGGTCGCCGTGACCGGGCGCGTCGCGCGGGACGGCGTAGACCGGACGGCCGTCGACCAGTGCGCGGACCGTGCGCGCCGGCGGCGGCAGCGCGCCCGCGCGGCGGGTCAGGCGCAGGATCTCGCCCTTCACCGGACGCACCAGGCCCCGCAGCGACGGGTGCAGCGACGACGAGTGCGCGCCCGCCGCGACGACCACCGCGTCGGCGTCGACGTCCGGCCCCTCGGCGCAGCGCACCCCGAGGACCCGCTCCCCGTCGTCGAGGACGGCCGTCGCGGCGCGTGCGTCCATGACCACCCCGGCCCGTGCACAGGCGGCGAGCAGGGCGTCGAGGAGCACCCGGTTGTCCACCGCGAGGTCGTCGGGAACCGACAGCCCGCCCCGCACGTCCGGCCCGATCGCGGGCTCCAGACGGCGCAGCTCACGGCCGTTGAGCCGCTGCACCGGACGTCCGAGGCGGCCCAGGTACCCGGCCAGCGCGTCCAGCTCGGCGCGGTCACCGGATCCGGTCGCCGCGACGACGGTGCCCTCGGTCCGCAACCCGGCCGGACGCCCGGCCGCCGCCTCCAGGTCGGCCGCGAACGACGCCCACGCCCGCACCGACGCGACGCCGAGCTCGAGCAGGTCCTCCTCGCCGGGCCAGCTCTCGGTGACCGGGGCCAGCATGCCGCCGGCCACCCAGGACGCCCCGGAGCACGGCGACGGGTCCACCAGCGTCACCCGCCACCCGGCGCTCGCGCACGAGAAGGCCGCGGACAGCCCGATCACTCCGCCACCGACGACGGCCAGATGCATTCCCACGATCTCCCTCCCTGCGCCGGCATGACCCGGATCAGGTTCGACGGTCGGGACCCTCGCCGGTCCCCTCTCAGCCCGGTGCGTCGCCGGACTCCCGTGTTCCACCTTCGCCCCCAGGCTACGCCGTAGCCTTCCCGCCGTGCCCCGACGAGATGCAGCGTCACTGCGACGACGACTCGACACCGCCCGCCTCTACCTCTGCACCGACGCCCGCAGCGACCGCGGCGACCTCGCCGAGTTCCTCGACGCCGCCCTGGCCGGCGGCGTGGACGTGGTCCAGCTGCGCGACAAGGGCGGACCCGACGGGCCGCTGGAGGCGAAGGCCGAGCTCGCGGCGCTGGAGGTGTTCGCCGACGCCTGCGCCCGGCACGACGCGTTGTTCGCGGTCAACGACCGTGCCGACGTCGCGCTGGCCGCCGGCGCGGACGTGCTGCACCTGGGCCAGGACGACCTGCCGGTCTCCTGGGCCCGCCGGGTGGTCGGCGACGACGTGATCATCGGCCGGTCCGCCCACAGCGACGCCGAGACCGCCGCCGCGGCCGGCGAGCCGGGCGTCGACTACTTCTGCTCCGGCCCCTGCTGGCCGACGCCGACCAAGCCCGGTCGCCCCGCCCCCGGCCTGGACCTCGTCCGCACGGTCGCCGGCCGGGAGCCGGAACGGCCGTGGTTCGCGATCGGCGGGATCGACCACGACCGTCTCGACGAGGTCCTCGACGCCGGGGCGAGCCGGATCGTCGTCGTCCGCGCGATCACCGAGGCCTCCGACCCGCAGGACGCCGCCCGGCGTCTGAAGAACCGGCTCGACGCGGCGGGCTGACCCGCACGACGCCCCGCACACGACGCAGGCCCCGCTCCGGGATCACCGGAGGCGGGGCCTGCGTGCGGGGGTCTACGTGCGGGGGAGGTCAGTTGGAGCTCGCGGCCCCGCCCCCGGAGTTGCCGCCGGAACCGCTCTGCCCGGACTGCTGCTGCCCGGACTCGGGCTGCTGCGAGGGCAGCACCCGGTTCAGGCCGTCCTGCAGCGGGTTGCTCGACGACGAGCCCGAGTCGCCGCTGCCGTTGCCGTTCTCCGAGGTCGAGGACGGGTCGGAGGTGGCGGTGCTGCTCGACGACGAGTCCGGCTCCGACGTCGACGTCGAGGACTCCGACGTCGACGTGGAGTCGCTGCTGCCGGTGTCGGTGTTCTCGGTCGTCCGCGGTGCCGAACCGGAGACCACGTTGCCGATCGACGTGCCGGTGCCGCCGCCGGTGATCGTCCCGCCCTTGATCCACTCGATGCCGGTGACCAGGAACATCGCCAGGCCGAACGCCAGCACCGCCCCGACGACCGACCAGACGACCTGCTTGCGGGTCATCCGCACGCGGGTCCAGTGCCGTCCCTTGCCGGGCGGGCGGGTGCTCGTGGCCGACGGGTCCAGCAGGACCGTCTCCTGGCCGTCCGGCCCGGCCAGGCCGGTGCCACCGTCCTGTGCCGCCGCCTGCCAGACCGCGGTGCCGCCCGGCCCGCCCTTGCGCTCCTTGATGCGCTGGGTGGTCCCGACGACCTTCGTGCGGGTGACGTCGATCGAGCGCTGGAAGAACGTCGTCGCGACCGTGGTGATGATCGAGCCGAGCGCCGCGCCGAGGATCGTTCCGACCGCACCCAGGAACGAGCCCAGGATCGCCGTGACGATCGCGGCGCCGGCCCCGGCGACCACCTTGTTGACGCTCAGGTCCGACGCCGGCTTCTCGTCCTTGCCGTCACCGGACGCCCCGCCCTTGCCCGAACCGCCCTTGCCCGAGCCGCCGTCCCCACCGGAACCGCCGCCGGGACCGCGTCCCCCGGGTCCCTTCGGCCCGACGGGACCGTTCGGCCCACCACCGAGGGGACCGGGCAGGTTCCCGGGCATCACCGAGGTGTTCCGCGTGGTCCGCGGCAGCACGCTGCCCGGCGAGCCGGCGCCGGGCGCGATCGCGCCGGTCACGGGCACCTCGGGGGTCCCGGGACCGGGCATCGCCCGGGTCGGACGCTGCTGGTTCACCGGCCCGGCCGGTCCCGGGCGGCCCTGCGGCCTGCCCGCGGGCGGACCCGACCGGGGAGGGGTCGCCGGGCGTCCTCCCGGCGGCGTCGCGTTCAGCGGCGGCCGTGCCGGCATCTCGCGTCGCTGGCGCGGCAGCTGCGGCGCGTCGGGGGTGGCCGTGTCGTGCCCGGGGTTCCGGGGCGGTCGGCCGGCGCCGGGTACGGCGTCGGCGGATCCGCGGTCCGGGTTCTGCTGGTGAGGCATGGCTCCTTGGTGGGGTCGTCGCCGAGTGCTCCGCTGGTGACAACGTGCGCGGATCCGCGCACGCCTCCGGACGATCACACGATGTGGTGATGTTCACGCCGACCGGCGGGGTCGGGGGACCGGCCGATTGTCACGAAGACGTCACGATCCTACCGTCGCAGTCGGTCGCGCAGGGTCACCGGGGGTGACGGATTCCCGGATGATCGGCCGGCAGCGCCGTACGCAGCAACGGCCACGAGACGAGCACGCTCAACGCCACCAGACCGGGGCTCACGACGGCCCGCGCGATGCCGAGCCAGACCACCTGGTCGGCCGCGTAGAGGGGCAGGAAGACCGCGAGCCGGACGGCGTACTGCGCCACCCACGCCCAGCTGGCCCGCTGGTAGCCGCGCACCAGGTCGGGGTCGCCGCGCCAGCGCGTGCGCTGCCCCAGCAACCCGCCGACGACCAGGCCCAGCAGTGGCCACCGGATCACGATCGACACGGCCCAGACCAGGGCACTCGCCATGTTCGACACGATCTGGAGCAGGAAGAAGTCCTCCGCCCGGCCCGTGTAGAGCGCGACCGCGGCGGCCGCCGCCACGCCCAGAAGCCCCAGCAGGACGGCCCGCGGACGGTCCCCGCGGGCGAGCCGGATCCCGGCGACGACGGCCGCCGCGAGGACGGCGGCACCGGCGGCCCAGCGGATGGACGAGCCCACGCCCGCGGCGTCGGTCGAGAGCCACACGACGACGAAGGCGACGACCGGGACCGCCGCGTCCACCGCGCCCGACCGGCCGCCCAGGATCTCCGCCAGCCCCGGTTCGGACGAGGTGGCGGGCTCACGGTCGGAGGTCACCCACCAAGGGTGCCCTATCCTCCGCGGTCCGCACGCCTCCCCCTGGCCCGACGGCCCCGATGGGGTGATCCTGGGGGTACCGGCGGGTAACACGCCGGTGAAGCGGAGCGAACGACCGTCAGGCGGCCAGGGGACCGCCGACGGACGTGGGGAGGCGGTAGCCGTGCACCACCGGAGCTACATCGCGATCGGCGACAGTTTCACCGAGGGTCTCGACGACTTCACCGACGACGGCCGCCCGCGCGGCTGGGCGGACCGGGTCGCCGAGCAGCTCGCCCAGCGCCATCCCGGGTTCACCTACGCCAACCTCGCCGTGCGCGGGAAGGTCCTCGACCAGATCGTCGCCGACCAGGTGCCGGTGGCCGAGCGGGTCCGCCCGGACCTGATCACGTTCTGCGCCGGCGGCAACGACGTCATCGGCTTCTCCTGCGACACCGACGACCTGGCCGCCCGTTTCGACGCCGCGCTCGGGCGCCTGGTCGCCACCGGCGCCGACGTCCTGATCTTCACGGGCTTCGACCTGGGCCGGATGCACCCGTTCATCCGCCGCCTGCGCGGCCGGATCGCCTGCTTCAACGAGCTGATGCGGGCGAGCGCCGAGCGGCACGGCTGCCGGGTCGTGGACCTGTGGGCGATGGACGCCCTCGCCGACCCGCGGGCCTGGGCGAGCGACCGCCTGCACCTGCTCCCGGACGCCCACGAGCGGGTCGCGCTGCGCGTGCTCGAGGCCCTGGGCGAGCCGGTGGACGCGGACTGGCGCACCCCGTGGCCGGACGGCGAGCCCGCCCCGTGGGTGGCGCGGCAGCGCGAGGACCTGCGCTGGTTCCGCCACCACGTGATGCCCTACGTCGGCAAGCGCCTGCGCGGCGAGCAGGTCTGGGACGACCACCGCCCGAAGCGCCCGGAGCTCTCACCGTTCTGACGCCGGGAGACCCGCACACACGACGAGGGCGCCCCCACTCCGGTCCGGAGTGGGGGCGCCCTCGTCGTGGGAGAGAGACTCAGCCCTCGGTGATCAGCGGGTACACGCCGTTCTCGTCGTGCACCTCCCGGCCGGTCACCGGCGGGTTGAACACGCAAACCGTCTTGATGTCGGTCTTCGGACGCACCTGGTGCTTCTCGTTGCCGCTCAGCACGTAGATCGAGCCGGGCGCCAGCTGGTAGGTGACGTCGTTGTCCTTGTCGTAGAGCTCGCCCTCACCCTCGGTGATGAAGACGGCCTCGATGTGGTTCGCGTACCAGAAGTCGTTCACCGTGCCGGCCTTGAGCACGGTCTCGTGCACGGAGAAGCCGACGCCGTCCTTGGCCAGGACGATGCGCTTGCTCCGCCAGTTCTTGTTCTCTGCCTCGACGTCCCGATCTGTGTCGGTGATCTCGTCAAGCGTGCGGACGATCATGTGGTGCTCAGCTCCCGGTTGCTGCTCGGACGGACTCGGCGATGATCGCGAGACCCTCGTCGAGCTCGTCGTCGGTCGTGGTCAGGGGGCACAGGACCTTCAGGACCTCATCGGAGGGTCCCGCGGTCTCCAGCAGCAGCCTGCGCTGGAAGGCCTCCCCCGCCACCTTGTCACCGAGCTCGGCGTTCTCGAACTGGAGGCCCCGGGCGAGCCCGCGGCCCTTCGCGAACATCTCGGTGCTCGGGGTGTCGTGGGCGATCTTGTTGAACGCCTCCTCGACGCGCTCGCCCTTGGCGATCGTCGACTTCTCGAGCGCGTCGTCGCTCCAGTATTCGTTGATCGCCGCGGCGGCGGTGACGAACGCGGGGTTGTTGCCGCGGAACGTCCCGTTGTGCTCGCCCGGGCCCCAGATGTCGTGCTCGGGCTTGATCAGCACCAGCGCCATCGGCAGGCCGTAGCCGGAGATGGACTTGGAGATGCAGACGATGTCGGGCTTGATGCCGGCGATCTCGAACGAGAAGAACGGGCCGGTCCGGCCGATCCCCATCTGGACGTCGTCGACGATCAGCAGGAGGCCCTTGCGCTTGCACAGGTCGTCGAGACCCTGAAGCCACTCGATGCGGGCCGGGTTCAGCCCGCCCTCGCCCTGCACCGTCTCCACGATGACCGCGGCCGGGTCGTTCAGGCCGGAGCCGGAGTCACCGAGCAGCTTCTCGAACCACATGAAGTCCGGCATCTTGCCGTCGAAGTAGTTGTCGTAGGGCATCGGCGTGGCGTGCACCAGCGGGATGCCGGCCCCGGTGCGCTTCATCGAGTTGCCGGTGACCGACAGCGCGCCCAGCGTCATACCATGGAACGCGTTCGTGAAGTTGATCATGGCTTCCTTGCCACTGATCTTGCGCGCCAGCTTCAGCGCGGACTCCACGGCGTTCGCGCCGGTCGGGCCGGGGAACTGGACCTTGTACTCGAGCCCGCGCGGAGCCAGGATCTTGTCCTGGAACGTGTGCAGGAACTCGCCCTTGGCCACCGTGTACATGTCCAGGCCGTGCGTGATGCCGTCGCGGGCCATGTAGTCCAGCAGCGGCTTCTTCAGCGCCTCCGGGTTGTGCCCGTAGTTCAGCGCACCGGCACCGCCGAAGAAGTCGAGGTAGACGTTTCCGTCGACGTCGGTGAGCCGGCTGCCCTTGGCCGTGTCGAACACGACCGGCCAGTTCCGGCAGTAGCTGCGAACCTCGGACTCGAGATCCTCGAAAACGGTCATGATGTCGTCTCACCCTTGGTCGTCGGGCCGATGCGGTACAGGTCCTCGGGTTCGTGACCGTCCCCGAGCAGTTCTCGTCCGAACAGATCGCTGCGCTCGATCGGCACGTCGTGTCGTTTCGCGAACGAGGTGAACAGCCGGATCGACGAGTCGTTGTCCGGCGTGATCGTGGTCTCCATCCGGTCGACGCCGGGAGCACCGTCGTAGACGGCGTCCAGCATCCGGCCGGCGAGACCCTCGCCCTGGGCGCTGGCGTCCACGCACACCTGCCAGACGACGACGGTCGTCGGCGCCTCCGGCCGCATGTATCCGGTGACGTAGCCGACGGCCCGGTCGCCGCGCACGGCGACGACCGAGGTCGCGGCGAAGTCCCGGCACCACAGCACGTAGGCGTAGCGGGAGTTGGCGTCCAGCACCTGCGACTCGACGGCGAGTCGCCACATGCCCACACCGTCGGCCGGCTCCGGAACGCGGATCTCGATGTCGGATACGGCGTCCGGGGAGCGCGCAGGCGCTCCTGTCTCGGCCTCTTCGGGTGCGATCATGTCGAGAAAAGTTAACAGCGTCCTACGCCGGATGCAGCCGCTGAGGGGGTCGTTCATGCGTCCGACGTGCGTGTTCTGTGACCGGGAGCACGCTCGGACGGCCCACCGGGACCGGCTTTTCTCCGGACCCCGGGCGGGGTGAACCCCCTGCTGGCCACCCGGGCCGGAGGGTCGGCGGGCCGACACCGCGTGATCGCGGACCCGGGGGGCGCGGCGCGACCGGGCGCACATTCGTGGCCCTCACCACTCTGCGCGACGACGATCTTCGCGGGTTCGGCCGTTCGTGCGGATGCACTTGCATCTGCACGCAGGCGGGTTCACCATGGACTTTCACACCCGCCGTCCGGAGGTGCTCGCCGTGCTCGTTCCGCTTGATCCATCGGATCACGGCTCGCACGCCTGTAGCCCGGGAACCGATCGAGGGATGCTCCGGTGAACCGCAGAGCCCCGGTCGTGGCCGACGTCGAGTGTGACCAGAACGCCCTCGTCACCTGCGCCCGTGACGGCATGAACCACGTCGTCGCGCACGTCGTGCTGGCCGACTCGCTCGCCGCCGGCACGGGGCAGTGCACGGCCGTCTGCGGCCACGTGGTGCTGCCCGCGTCGTTGTCCAGCCCGCCCGGTTCCCGCTGCCTGCTGTGCGCGGAGGCCACCGGCGTCGGCGTCGAGACGCGTCGTGAGCCCCGTCGCCGCTGGGGCGTCTCGCGGACGCTCCCGGGCCGCACGCTCCGCGCGTCCTACTGACCCCGGCTCACGACCCGGCGACCCGCTCCAGGATCGCCCGGCAGAGCACGTCGGCGTCGACGCCGAGCCCGCGTACCGGGACCACCACCGGGCTGCCGAACCGCTCCAGCGACGACTGACGGGTCCGTCGCAGCAACGTCCCCGAGTCGCGGACCAGGGCGTCGGGATCGGTGACCTCGACGACGACGAGGCTGCTCTTCTCGTCGAACGGCTCGACGCGGGCGCCGGTGACCCGGTCCCAGCCCAGCCGCCCCATCCCGGCCGGCGAGGCATGGTCGACGATCCCGGCGTCGTCGACGACCACCCGCGGCCGGCCCCGCACCAGCTGCGCGAGTTGGTAGACCGCCACGGGCGCGAAGAACAGGATCGCCAGCACCCCGACCGGCAGCGCGAGCAGCGGCCCGGTGGTGAGCGCGATCCCGGCCACCAGGAACAGCACCGCGACCAGGAGCGTCAGGACCTGGCGGAGCAGGGGCGGGCGCGCGTCGACGGCGGTGGCGGGTCCGGGCTGCTCGGTCACGCCCGGAGGGTAGCCCGGCCCCCTAGATGCGGACGAAGGTCGCGACACCCTGCAGCTCGGTGATCGTGCTGCGCTCGAGCTGGCCGTGGTCCGCGGCCGGGGCGATCGAGGCGAGGTGCACCGTCGTGATGCCGATCGTCTGTATTCGGACCCGCTCGCCGGGGCGCACGCGCACGCGCGGCACGAGCACGGTCAGCGTGGTGCGGCCGCGGTCCGGGGCCTCCTGCAGCGTCACCGAGACCGAGCTCCCGACGATGCCCTGCTCGTCGACGACCTCGTCCGCGGTGAACGTCCGCGCGGGAGCCGCACCCCGGTAGCCGAGCTGCACCTCACCGGCCGGCCCGGGCGAGACCGTGATCTCCAGCCCGTCCCCCGACACCGTGTAGTGGTTGGCGTCCGCCAGTCCCTCGTCCACCCTGCCACCAGCCCTTCCGGTTCCCCCCGACGTGGATCGGTGCCGGACTCGCGGATCGGAGCGGAGGCGTTACACGCCCGGTCACCGTCCCCCGGTGACGTCCAGGACCGCTCCGGTCACGTAGCTCGCCTCGTCGCCGAGCAGCCACGCGATCGCGCCGGCGACCTCGTCCGGACGCCCGGCGCGGCCCATCGGTATGCCGGGCGCCATCCGCTCCACCCGGCCGGGCTCCCCCGCGGTCGCGTGGAAGTCGGTGTCGATCAGCCCGGGCCGGACGGCGTTCACCCGGATCCCGTCGGCGACGACCTCCTTGGCCAGACCCACCACGAGCGCCTCGACGCCGGCCTTGGCCGCGGCGTAGTCGTTCCACTCGTCCGGCGAGCCGAGGACGGCGGCCCGCGACGTCACGTGCACCAGGGCCCCACCGGCGCCGCCGTGCCGGGGTGCCATCCGCAGCACCGCCTCCCGCGAGCACAGCAGGGCAGCCCGCAGGTTCAGTGAGAGGACCTCGTCGATCCGCGCGGCGGTCATGTCCTCCAGGCGCTGCCGCGACGGCGCGCCGCCGGCGTTGGCCACCACCCCGGTCACCGGGCCGAGCTCGGCCACGGCGGTGTCGAACAGCCTCACCACGTCGGCCTCGACGGCCAGGTCCGCGGCCACCGCGACGGCCCGGACCCCGGACGCGCGACAGTCGGCCGTCACCGCGTCGGCCGAGACGCCGTCTGCGCGGTAGCCGATGACGACGTCGTGTCCGCGCTCCGCGAGCAGCCGTGCCGTCGCGGCTCCGACGCCGCGACTGCCGCCGGTCACCAGCACCGTTCCCGTCATCGGGGCACCGTACGACGCCCGGAGACGGATCGAGCCGGGAGAGCGATGCTCCCCCGGCTCGGGTCGTTCGTGTCCGCCCGGCTCAGGCGGTGGTCGGGGAGGCCACGGCGTGGGCGTTCCCGGTCCGGCGGGCCCAGTTCTTCTGGGCGTAGGCCGCCAGTCCGGCCGCGATCCCCACGCCTGTACCGGCCCCGACGATCAGTGTTGCGAGCAGCACAGACATGGTCTACCTCCTCCGATGAGCAACGGTCACCCGTTGCGCTGTGCGATGCGGTGTTGCATCCACCTAGAAAATCGCACACCTGAGGGGAGACGTTCCACCTGTCGATCACTCGCTCTCCGTGAGCCGTCCCACATCACGATCATGAGGTATCCGCAGGTGAAGACGGCTTTTCGGACGATCGGGGAGTCAGGCGGCGTCGTTGCGCACTGCGCCGCGCTGTTCCACCGGAGTGGACTGCTCCACGGGCGCGGGCGCGGCGACGGCCGGCTTGGCGGCCTCCTCGTCCTCCTTGAGCCCACGCATCTCGCCCTTCAGGACGCGCGTGGACTGGCCGACGGAGCGGGCCAGGTCGGGCAGCTTCTTGGCGCCGAACAGCAGCAGCAGCACGGCCAGCACGATCAACCAGTGGGTGGGGCTCATCGCTCCCATGTGGATCTCCTCGGGTCGAGGTGCCCCGGGTCGGTCCCGGGGGTCGTGAGGTCAGGGTCCCATCCGGCGCGGGCTGGTGTGGACACCGGCCCGCGCCGGACGTGAGGTGGGACTCAGCCGTTGGCGTCGGAGGTGTTGACCTCGCCGTTCACGCCCGCCGGGAAGAAGCCGCCCTTCGTGACCTGCGCCGGGTTCAGGTACGCGATGTTCAGCACCTGACCGGGGGTACGCGAGAACGCGATCGAGTTCGCGTCGGCCGGCACGATGTTCGCGTCGCCGTCGGAGTCGGTGATGCCCTGGTCCAGGTCGTCCGGGCCGTCGAGCGAGTCACGCGCGTCGGAGATCTTGTTCGCGATGTCCGCGGCGCCGCCGGCGAGCAGCAGGGTGCGCACGAGACCGGCGTGGTAGGCCTCGACGGCCAGGATGCCGGCCGCGGCCTCCAGGAACGTCTTGTTCGCGATCAGCGGCGAGGCGCCCTTGTAGGCGGTGACCCCGACGTCCTCGAAGATGAAGGCGCCCAGCAGGAAGCTGGTCTCGTCCTTGAACGGGTCGAAGGTCTCGCCCTGCTTGATCACACCGGCCGCGGTGGCGGCGGCGGTGAACGCGTCCTGCAGGTCGATGGCCGGGCGGGCGACCTTGGCGTCACCCAGGGCCTTGCGCAGGAAGTCGACGTGGGCGTTCTCGTCGCCCGCGATCTCGGCGGCGTACTGCTTGCCCAGCTTGGTCTCGAAGTTGACCTTGTAGCCGCCGGTCACCTCGCCGAGGGTGCCCGCACCGTCGATCTGGTTGTCCTTGAGGCCCTCGCCGGTCAGCGCGCGGAGGTAGAACTCGGCCTCGAGGTACTCGAGGTTCAGCGCGAAGTTGAGGACGGCGGCGTCGGACGGTCCGCCGGCCTCGCTGCCGCCCTTGCCGTGGTCGCCCTCGTCACCGGCGAGCGCGATCCCGCCGCCGAGGACGCCCAGGCCGGCCACACCGACACCGGTCAGACCGGCCGCCCGGAGGAAGCGGCGGCGGTCCATCGGGTTCTCCGAGCTGCGGTCGATCGCATCCCGGATGAACGTCTCGTTGAATCCTTCGAACACGTATGTCTCCAGTGTCTCGTCGCATGCCCGTGCCGTCACCCCGGGCTCGCCCCGGGGCGGGGGAAACGTCGGCGGACGTGCCCCAACGGACGCCCGCAAGCGCGAGCCCCCCGTTACCGAGCCCAACGACACGCCACCGACAACGATGTCACCCGATCGTGTGAAAACCGCATTCCTGAATTCTTCGATGCACGATTGTGCGGAGCAACGAGAATGCTCCCCGGACAGACGATCCGTGACACCGTTCCCATTTCTCGGGCCCGGTGGCCCCGGCGGTACGGACAGGTCGGCGACGCCGGGGCACGGCCGTCCCCTCCACCCGGGCAGCCGGGCAGGCCTCCGGGCCGGACCCCGGACGGAACGACGGCCACCCGCCGTGAGCTGCGGCATCGACGCTCTCGCCGATCACCGCGAGGGACCGGCCGCCCGGACAGACGCTGGCACGCATGGACATCCGCGACGCCGTACGGCTTGAATGACGCAGCGACGACGCCGACCGGAGAGGAGCGCGGTGAGCACCGTGCCTGTGACGGACACCGAGAGCCCCGCACATTTCTCGCAGGAATCGCACCCGGAATTCGGTCCGGCCGACATCGTGGACACCGAGCGTTATCCACTCGGAAATCGTTGCGCCGAAACGTACTCCGCGGCCGTCGCGCGGGCCCGAACCGCGCTCGCCGCCGACGGCTGTGCCGTGCTGCCGGGGTTCGTCCGGGACTCCTGGCTCGACCGGCTACGGACCGAGGGCCGCGACGTCGCGCCGCGGGCCTTCGTCGAGACCCGCACCGTCAACGTCTACAACACCGGGGCCGTCGACGAGTCCCTCCCGCCCGGGCACCCGGCGCGGGTGCGCTTCGAGCGGGGCAACGCGTTCGTCGCCCGCGACCACATCCCGGACTCGGCGGCGATCCACCGTCTCTACCGCGACGCGGGCTTCCAGGCCTTCCTCGCCGACTGCTTCGGGCTGGCGCAGCTGCACGAGCTCGCCGACCCGCTCGCGGGCCTGTGTCTCAACGTCGTGACCGACGGGCGGTCGCACCCCTGGCACTTCGACACCAACGAGTTCGCGATCAGCATGCTCACCCAGGCCCCGGAGGCCGGGGGCGTCTTCGAGTACTGCCCGGACATCCGCAGCGCCGGAGCGGAGAACCCCGACGACGTCGCCGACGTGCTGGCCGGTCGCGGCGAGCACCTCATCCGGCGGATCGCCCTGCGTCCCGGCGACCTGCAGCTGTTCCGCGGGCGGTACTCACTGCACCGGGTCACCGAGGTCGCCGGGCCGACCGACCGGCACAGTGCGATCTTCTCCTTCAGCGAGCGGCCCGGGGTCGTCGGTTCGCCCGACCGCACCCGGCAGCTGTTCGGGCGGGTGACCGACGTGCACGACCGCCCGCGTGCGGTCCGCGTCGACGAGCTGATGGACTGACGCCGTGACCGACACCGACGTCTCCACCGCCACGTTCGGCAACGACGACCGCCTGCCGCAGGTGCCGCTGCCGACGCTCGAGAACAGCGCCGCTCGGTTCCTGGAGTGGTGCGCCCCGCTGCTGACCGACGAGCAGCTGGCCACGACGAGGGCCGCGACCGACGAGCTCCTCGCCCCGGACGGCCCCGCCCGCGCGCTGCACGCCGACCTGGAGCGCTTCGCCGCACGGGACGACGTCGCGAGCTGGCTCGACGAGTTCTGGCCGCGCCGCTACCTCGGCCGCCGGGACCGGATCGCGCTCAACGCGAACTTCTTCTTCCTGTTCGGGGACTCGGACTCCGACCAGCCCACCCGTGCCGCGGAGCTGACCGTCGCCGCACTCGGGCACAAGGCACAGCTCGACGACGAGTCGTTCCCGCCGCTGCTCGCCCGCGGCGCGCCGCAGTCGATGGAGCAGAGCAGGCACCTGTTCTCCACCACCCGCATCCCCGGGGCGCCACAGGACACCGTCCGGACGCCGTACTCCGACGAGTGGCCCGGTCCCTCCACCGAGCGCCACATCCTGGTGCTGTCCCGCGGGCGGATCCACCGGATGGACGTCCTCGGCGCCGACGGGCACCCGCACACCGTCGACGAGATCGCGGCCGGGATGCGCACCGTGCTGGCCGCGGCGACCGACCGGGCGCCGGTCGAGGAGTCGGTCGGCTCCCTGACCACGAAGGCCCGCGCCGAGTGGGCCGCGTCCCGGTCCGCGCTCGCCGCGCTCGACCCGGCCAACGCGGACGCGATCGACCTGATCGAGCGCGCGCTGTTCTGCGTCGACCTCGACGACGTCACCCCCACCGGTTCAGGCGACGACCGCGACCAGCAGATCTGCCGCGCGATGCTGGCCGGCGACAGCGGCAACCGCTGGTTCGACAAGGCCGTCTCGTTCGTCGTGCTCGCCGACGGCACCGCCGGGATCAACGTCGAGCACTGCCTGCTCGACGGCACCACGATCCTGACCCTGGTCGACGCGATGCTCGGCGAGCCCGTCTCCGCCCATGCCGAGCGGGTCGGCGCGCGCAGCCAGGGCGAGCCGGCCGTCACGCCGGTGAAGTTCGTGCTCGACGACGCGCTGCGCGCCGACGTCCGCGCCGCCGCCGAGGACTTCGACGCGTTCCTGGCCGCGACCGCGACGACCGTGCTGACGTTCGACGACTTCGGCGCGGAGGTGGCGAAATCGCTGGGCAGCTCGCCGGACGCGTTCGTGCAGATGGCCTACCAGCTCGCCCACCGCCGGGCCCGCGGCCTGACCGCGGCGACCTACGAGTCGATCGCGACCCGGCAGTTCCGGGGCGGGCGCACCGAGGCGATGCGGGTGGTGACGCCCCAGGTCGTCGCGTTCGTCGACGCGATGGAGGACGCCTCCTCCGACGCCGGTGCCCGCCGGGAGGCCTTCCGGGCCGCCGCGGCCGCGCACGGTGCGCGGGCCAAGCAGTGCCAGGCCGGTGACGCCCCCGAGCAGCACCTGTGGGAGCTGGAGCTGATCCAGGAGCGTCGCGGCGCCGACATCGGCGTGACCGAGCCGATGGCACTGTTCGACTCCCCCGGCTGGCAGATCATGCGGTCGGACTACCTCTCGACCAGCTCGGCCCCGTCGACGCACATCCGGTACTTCGGGTTCGGCTCGACCAGCGAGCAGTGCATCGGCGTCGCCTACGTGCTGCTCCCGGACCGCCTGCACGTGCACCTGAGCACCCCGGAGGCCGTCGCCGGGCAGATGACCGCGTTCGCCACCGAGCTGCGCCGCGCGGTCGCCGAGCTGCGGGAGCTGCTCGGCTCGGAGTGAGCGACGCGGTTCAGCTGAACCGGGTTGCCCGTGGCCCCGCCGAGGTGGTCGAGTCTGCTGACGTGGAGAGATTCCTGGTCACGGGCAGCTCGGGACACCTCGGCGAGGCGCTGGTGCGCACGCTGCGCGGCCGCGGCGACGACGTCGTCGGCCTCGACGTGCTGCCCTCGCCCTGGACGTCGGTGGTCGGGTCGGTCACCGACCCCGGCGTCGTCCGGCGCGCGCTCGACGGCGTGACGCACGTGCTGCACACCGCGACGCTGCACAAGCCGCACGTCGGCTCGCACCCGCGGCAGGCGTTCGTCGACGTCAACGTGAGCGGGACGCTCGCCCTGCTCGAGGCCTCCGCCGCGGCCGGGGTGACGAGCCTGGTGTTCACGAGCAGCACCAGCGCGTTCGGCCGGGCCCTGTCGCCCCCGGCCGGCGCGCCCGCGGCGTGGATCACCGAGGACGTGGCCCCGGTCGTCCGCAACGTCTACGGCGCGACCAAGACCGCCGCCGAGGACCTGTGCGAGCTCACCGCGCGCGACCTCGGGCTGCCGGTGGTCGTGCTGCGGACCTCGCGGTTCTTCCCCGAGGGCGACGACCGCGACGACGTCCGCGACGCCTACCCGGACACGAACCTCAAGCTCGTCGAGTACCTCTACCGCCGGGTCGAGATCACCGACGTCGTCGACGCGCACCTGCTCGCCGCCACGCGCGCCCCCGGGCTGGGGTTCGGGCGCTACGTCGTCAGCGCGACCACACCGTTCACCCGCGACGACCTGGCCGAGCTCGGCCGTGACGCCCCGGCCGTCGTCGCGCGCCGGGTGCCGGAGCTGGCGCGGTTCCTCGACGCGCGCGGCTGGCGGATGCTGCCGGCGCTGGACCGCGTCTACGTCAACGAGCGGGCCCGCGCCGACCTCGGCTGGACCCCGCGCCACGACGTGCACGCGGTGATGGAGCTGATCGCCACGACCGGTGACGCCCGCTCGCCGCTCGCCCGCGCCGTCGGGGAGAAGGGCTATCACGCCGTCCCGACCGGGATCTACACGCGGTGACGGCGCCACCTACACGTCCGGGTGCGGGAGCGGAAGCAGGTTCACCACGACGGGTGGAGTCCGGCCGTCCGCGCTAACGCCGCAGGTCCGGGGGCCGGTGTCAGGGGTGTGAGGCCCGCACACCGACCGATCGGAGGCAGACCGTGACCGAGCCGCAGCCCTGGCCGACGACCGTGCAGCGCAGGCGGGAGGCCGGCGACGCCGACCCCGGGCCGGGCGCCGGCGCCGCCGTGTCCGCACCGCAGGAGCACGGGTCCGGGGACCCGGCGTCGGAGATCCCGACGCCCCGTCACGGCAACCCCGCGGACCGCCCGGTGACCGCCGGCCGCGTGCCGTCCCCGTTCCCGCGCCAGCGCGACGCCGGCCCGTCCCCGGACCCCGCACCGAGCCAGGCGGGCCCGGATGCCGCCCGGCAGTACGACGCCGGGGAGCCGTACCCGCGGCTGCCGCGCCCGGCCCCGCAGGTGCCCCGGCAGCCGTCGCCGGACGCCCGGCAGGACGCGGACCAGCCGCGGCCGACGCACGTCCGGGACCTGGTGGGGCCCCGTGCAGCCCGGTCCGCGCCCGCCGCCCCGGCGACGACCGTGGTCGTGCGGGACTCGGGTGCGATGACCGCGCTCCGCGTCGTCACCTACGTCCTCGTGTCGCTGGCGAGCCTGGTGTTCCTGGCGTTCGTGGTCTACGGCGGGATCAGGTACGTGCAGCTGCGCGACACGCTCTCGACCTCGCCGTTCGGGTCGCTGAGCAGCTCGTCGCCGGGCTCGGGCACGCCGGCGATCTGCGTGACCGACCCGACGAGCGAGGCCTGCGCGAACTACTGACCTACTGCACGTCCGAGTCGGGCGGCGGGAGCTGCACCGTGCGGTCCTTCTCGACGGAGCCGACCCCGTCGAGCACGCCGAGGGCCTGCATGCCCGACTCCTCGCACGACCCGGTGATCACGCCGACGGCGCGCAGGACGTTCTCCACCTGCACGCCGGCCGCCTCGAGCCGGGCGACGACCTCGTCGATCCGGTCGACGTGGCCGTCGGCGACCGAGATCGTCACCTTCTCCGACACGGTGCCTCCCCTCCCTCAGGCGCCGGGTGCCCGGACGAGCCCGGACCCGACGTCGCCGGACGGCAGCGGCAGCCGCTGCGCGGCCTGCACGAGCTGGGCCCAGAGCTGCTGCCCGGTCGCCCCGGTGCGCTGCGACCACAGCGCGGCGATGCCCGCGACGTGCGGCGTCGCCATGGACGTGCCGGAGATCGTGTTCGTGTTCTGCGGCGACGGCCAGCTGGAGTAGACGTCGACGCCCGGTCCGGCGATGTCGATCTGGCCGCCCTCGACGGCCGAGCTCGCGGCGGAGAAGTCGGCGATCGCCAGCGCGCTGTCCACCGCGGCCACCGCCATCACCGACGGGCTGTTGGCCGGGATCCCGACGAAGCCGGCGTTGCCCTTGCTGCGCTCGGCGTTGTTGCCCGCCGCCGCGACGATCAGCGAGCCGGCGTCGAGCGCCCGGCGCCCGACGTTCTCGTAGGCCGCCGAGACCTCGTTGACGTCCGAACCCAGCGACATCGAGATCACCCGGGCGCCGCTGGTGATGGCCCAGTCGATGCCCTCCAGGATGCCGGCGTCGGTGCCGGAGCCGTCGTCGCCGAGGACCTTGCCGATGATCAGGGTGGCCTCGTGCGCGACGCCGTAGCGGCGGCCGGTGGTGGGGGCGAGCGGGCCCGCGGTGGTGCCGGCGGTGTGCGTGCCGTGGCCCTGCACGTCCTGAACCGGCTGCCCGTCTACGAACGAGCGGGACTCGATCTGGCGGCCGGCGAAGTCGGGGTGGGTGAGGTCGAGACCGGTGTCGAGCACCGCGACGGTGATCCCCTTGCCGGTCTCCGGGCTCTGGTCGGCGCCGGTGGCCTGCAGACCCCAGGTCACCTTGTCGGTGTCGCCGAACTGCGCGGTGCCGACCGTCCCCGTGCCGGCGCCCGCACCCGCGGCCTGCTCGTGCAGGAACCGCGCGGCGTCGGAGAACCCGCGCAGGTACTCCTCGGACAGCGGGTTGCCGATCGCGTACTGCACCCGCTCCGGCTCCACCCCGACCAGGCGCCGGTCGGCGCGTGCCGCGCGCAGCTGCTCCGAGGTCAGGTCGGCGACGGCGATGCCCAGCCGGGAGAACAGCGTCGGCCGGGCGCCCCCTCCGGCGGTGGTCGGCCCCGCGGCGTCGCGGGTGCTGGTCACCTCCGAGAGCCCGGTCAGCTCCTGCACCGCACTGCGGGCCGCGGAGTCGTCGTCACCCAACAGGGCGTCCCCCAGGACCAGCAGGTACCGGCCGGTCGTCGTGACCCTGCTCCCGTTTCCGACCGCGCGCGCTGCCACCATGTCGCCTCCTGATCTTCGACGTCCGTCGGGGCCATCGTGCCGAAGGTCGGGCCGCGAGGCACGGTGGCGCGGCCACGGATCAGCGACGCGGATCCCGGTCCCCCGCTGTCCGAGGCTCCTGCCACACGTAACCACGACGAGGGCTCGTCGGAGCACCGTCCGCACGGACGAGTCCTTCTTCCATCAGTTGCCGGACCACACTCAGCACGGTCGGTCGAGAACGGCGTGTCTCCCTGGCCAGGTCGACCGCCGTCGTACGTCCGGACCGTCGGAACGCGGCGACCACCGCGTCGTAGGTCGACGCCTCGTCCGCCGCATCGAGTGGATCGGGAAAGAGGCCGTCGTCCGATCGGGTCCGCCCGGCCAGCCGGTAGCGCGCGTACCGACGCCCGCCGGTGCGGGTGGCGAGACCCGTCGCGACCAGGTCCCCGAGAACCCCCGTCGCCTCGACGCGATCGGCGCCGTACTCCCGGAGATCGGCGTTGCTCAGGTCCTGACCGTGCGCCAACAGTGCCAGCGCAAGATCGTGCAGCTGGGTGAAGCCGGGTCGTCGCACCTCGTCGAGCCACCGTCTGGTGTCCGGGTCCATGAGCTCCGAACGGGCGAGACGGACCTCGAACCGACCGGGTGGGTTGACGAAGCGGGGCCGGGCCTGACCCGAACGCCGGAGCTCGCGGATCATCGTCGGGATCCCGGAGGCCCGGTTCTCGGCGACAAGGCGGTCGCTGCGGGGCATGTAGGTGTCGGAGAGGAGCTGCGCCAAATAGGAGTTCCTCGACGACGACACTCCCTCCTCGCCCAGGTCCACCAGCGTGACCGGTCCGAAGAGGTCGCCGGGACTACGTACGATCAACCTGTCCGGATGAAGCTCGATGAGAATCTGCGTCCCTCGGGTCACCGGGCTGTAGTCACGATGCAGCAGCGCATTCACCACTGCTTCGCGGACCGCTTCCATCGGATAGTCGAGCTGTTCCTGCCGGCCAGCCTCGGTGACGAACCCGCGGACGGCGATGTTGCGGCGGATCGCCGCAACGGATTCGCTGACGAGTTCGGGAATCGACCCCCGGAAGACCGGGTTGTCCAGGAATCGGGGCGACTCGCCGGGACGATTCGCATCGCTACCGGGGTAGACGACCAACGAGACCATCAACTGAGGGAAGAACTTCTGGGGGAACTCGCCCAGGGCGAGCAGGCCGCCGAGGGACGGTACGTACTCACCCGACTCGTCGCGCACGATCACCCGCAGCCGACTCAGTGCGACCTCGTCGCCGACGTCGCGCAACGACCGGCTGGTCGATCGAGCTCGCTCCAGCATCCGTCCGACCGCGCCGGGGTCCAGGTCGTCGAGACCGGCGCCCGTCACCGGCTCGATGTCGTAGGTCGGCTGCCCTCGGTTCGCGATCGCCAGCCCGATCTCGGCCTGGGTCATCCGCCGGTCACCGTCGCCGGTCCGGACGTAGGACCCGTTCGCGATGCCACGCTTGACGACGAAACAGGGTCGTAGGTCGGAGGGCAGAGGGACGATCTCGGCGACCACCACGATTCCGTTCCCGGTGTCCACCATCTCGACGGATGCCCGGACGGGAGGCTCGAGCTGGTCGCTCAAGGCGGATGCGAGGTCATTGCGGAGCTTGACCGGATCCCCCACGTCGACGACGACGAATCCACCCGGCTCGTCGACTCCGAGCACGATCAGTCCACCGTTGCCGTTGGAGAATGCTGAGGCCGTCTCCGCCACGGTGGTCGGCAGACCACCCTCAGCTCTCTTGACCTCGACGTCGGTCGGCTCGCCGCCGAGCTGCCGGAGACCGGTCAGGAGGAGTTCGAGGTCCTGGGGATCCACGTCTCACATCTTTCAAGCTTTCAAGCTGACTTTCAAGTTACTCGAAAGCTTTCAGGTGGAGCGAACGTGCCGATCTGCAGCGCCTACCGGGTGCCCGACCGGTAACGGCCCGGTGTCGTCCCGGTGCGCTTGCGGAACTCGCGGGTCAGGTGGCTCTGGTCGGCGAAGCCGCAGCGTGCGGCGACCTCGAACAGCGGGGTGGCGCTCCGTTCCAGGAGGACGCGGGCCCGGCCGACGCGGGCCTGCAGCACGAACTCGTGCGGCGTCGTACCGGTGGTCAGACGGAAGCGGCGGGCGAACCGGAAGCGGCTCATCCCGGCCACGGCGGCCAGCTCGTCGAGCGTCAGCGACGCGTCCAGGTTCCGGTGCACGTGGTCGCGGACGCGGCGTTCCTGGGCGAACGTCAGGGCCTCGGTGCCACCGGGCTCGCGCAGCCGCACCCGGGCGTGTCGGCGCAGCACGTGCACGGCGATCTGGGACGACAGGGCCTCGACCATCAGACCGCTGCCGGTCGCGCCGAGCTCCGTCTCGTCGCCGATCAGCAGCGCGGTGCGGTGGATCGCCGGGTCCTCGGTCCGGATGACGTCGCGCAGCTCGATGTCGGCGACGTCGCGGCCGTACATCTCCCGGCCGGCCCGTGCCAGCGCCGTGCGGCTGAGCGGGACCTGCACGACCTCGACGCCGGCCGGGCGGTCCCAGAGCGGTTCGGCGTCGCGGGTCAGCAGCGACACGTCGCCCGGGCCGAGCGACTCCTGCCGCCAGCGGCCGCCGACCCGGCAGCGCAGCGATGTCCGTCCCCGGCGGTGCGCCACGACGGTGTAGTCGGGCGGGAGGTCCCGCGCGGGCACGACGTGGTCGTCCGGCACCGCGCACCTCCCCGTCCACACCCGTCGCCCCACCGTACGAGACGTGACCGTGATCACATAAGGGTTCGTCGATGATTCGCCGCGCCGCGCGGCGGCCCCACCTGCGCGGTCGATCCATGTCGGACACCCCACGGCAAGGACGTGCCAGGCGGGAGCACGTTCGTACAAGCCGCCGGGGACCGTCCCCGGGCATCGTGGTCCAGGTCACACACGGCGGCGACGATGCCCCGGCCTCACCCCACAGGAGTGCTCCATGCCCGACACGATGCGCGCCCTCGCCATTCTCCGAGTCGGGGAGGTCGGCCTGGTCGAGCGGGACATCCCCCGGGCGGGCCCGGGCGAGGCCGTCGTCCGCACCACGGCGTCGCTGATCTGCACCTCCGACGTGCACACCGTGGCCGGCGCGCTGCCGGTCCCCGACGGGCGGCTGCTCGGTCACGAGAGCGTCGGCATCGTGCACGAGGTCGGCGAGGGCGTGACGACCTGCAAGGTCGGCGACCGGGTCGCGGTCAACGCCGTCACCCCGGACGGCACCTGTGACGCCTGTCAGCAGGGCTACACCTCGCAGTGCGGCGGGCCGCTGGGCGGCTACCGGTTCACCATCCAGAAGGACGGCAACCTCGCCGAGTACTTCCACGTCAACGACGCCGACTACAACCTCGCCCCGATCCCGGAGGGCCTGGCCGACGAGGTCGCCGTCTACGCCTGCGACATGCTCTCCACCGGCTTCATCGGGGCGGAGAACGCGAACATCCCGATCGGCGGGACGGCGGCCGTGTTCGCCCAGGGCGCCGTCGGTCTCTCGGCCACGATGGGCGCCAAGCTCTGCGGCGCGGGCCTGATCATCGCCGTCGAGGGCATCCCGGGCCGAGCGGCGCTGGCCAAGCAGTTCGGCGCGGACATCGTCATCGACCCGGCCGACGGCAACGTCGCCGAGCAGATCATGGACATCACCCACGGCGGCGTCGACGGCGCGATCGAGGCGCTCGGGCACCCCGACACCTGGGAGGGCTGCCTGCGCTCGACGAAGGCCGGCGGCACGATCTCCAACCTGGGCTACCACGGCGTCGAGGGCCCGACCCTGTCCATCCCGCTCGACGCGTTCGGGCTCGGCATGTCCGGGAAGAAGATCGTCACCGACCTCTGCCCGGGCGGCCGGGAGCGGATGTCGCGGCTGATGCGCCTGCTCGACACCAACAAGGTCGACCCGACTCCGATGACCACCCACCGGTTCGCCATCGGTGACGTCGAGGCGGCGTTCGAGACGATGAGCTCGAAGTCCGACGGCGTGGTGAAGCCGCTGATCACCTACCCCTGACCGCCCGCGGACGGTCCGGTCAGGGCTCGGCGAGCCAGGCGAAGCCGAGCGCCGGCAGGTGCGCGCGACCGTCGTGCACCGGGACCGGGCCGTCCAAGGACAGGACCGTGTCCAGCCCTGCGACCAGCCCCGCGTCCACCGACGCGGGGCGGTCGGAGAGGTTGGCCAGGCCGACGAACGTCCCGCTGCGCGGGTGCCGTCGTCGCCAGACCAGCACGGCCGGGTCGTCGGTCTCGAGCACGTCGGTCGGCGCCCCGGCGTGCAGGGCGAGCTGCTCGGCCCGGACGGCGGCGAACTCGCGGAGGCGGGCGAACAGCCGTCCCTCCACCGTCGACGGATCACGACGACGGGCGAAGGGCCGGTCGTCGAACCACGGCCGGTGCATCCAGCGGTTGTCGTCGGCCAGGGCGGGGTCGTCGAGGTAGGACACATCGTTGCGCAGCGCCAGCTCGTCGCCGGAGTAGAGCAGCGGCACACCGCCGTAGCCGTAGACCACCGCGTGCAGGAGCAGCAGCCGCCGGATCCCGGCCTCCAGCGCGCCGGCGTCGCCGCGGTCGACGGCGTCGGAGATCCCGCAGAGCGACGCGGCGCTGCCGGAGATCCGGGCGTCGCCGGTCTCCGGGTTCTCCTGGAACAGCGCACCCTGCGCGAACGAGCCGGGGAAGCGCCCGGAGTAGAAGTCGTTGAGGAAGCGGCGGTGCGACGGCCCGTCCCAGCCGACGGCCCCGGCGTCGGTGTCGCTCACCGCCCAGCCGATGTCGTCGTGGCAGCGCACGTAGGTCGCCCAGGACGCCTCCGCCGGCACCGGAGCCATCCGCCGCAGCGCGGTCGTGGCCAGGCGCGCGTCCCTCGTGGCCAGGCTCGACCAGAGCAGGACCATCAGCTGGTTGTGGTAGGCCAGCTCGCACTCGGGGCGGTAGCGGTCGTGCCCGCCGAGGTAGGGCACCAGGTCCTCGGGCGCGACGATCGCCTCGGCCTTGAGCACCGTCGCCGGGGCCGCGACCGTGGTGAGCGCGTGCAGGGCCTGGAGCAGGTCGTGCACCTCGGGCTGGTTCTGGCCGTTGGTCCCGAGACGCTTGCCGAGGAACGGCACGGCGTCGCAGCGCAGGATCTCCACCCCGTGCCCGGCCAGGCGCAGGACGGTGCCCAGCATCGCGGCGAACACCTCGGGGTTGGAGTAGTCGAGATCCCACTGGTAGTCCCAGAACGTCGTCCGGACCCAGCCGCCCGCGCCGCCGCGGGCCCGCGGGACCCACGTGAACGACCCGGGCGCCCGGTCCGGGAACACGTCCGGGGTGGTCGCCTCGTAGGCGTCGGGCATCTCCCGGTCGGCGAACGCGGTGTAGAAGCCGGCGTAGCGGGGGTCGCCGGCCAGCCAGCCGCGCGCCCACGGGTGCTCGGCCGCGGTGTGGTTGAGGACCAGGTCCACGCACAGGCTCATCCCGCGGGCGCGCAGCTCGCCGGCCAGGTGCTCCAGGTCGGCCATCGTGCCCAGGCGCGGGTCGACGGCGTCGTGGTCGGCGACGGCGTACCCGCCGTCGTTCTCGCCCTCGCGGGGCTTCAGCAGCGGCATCAGGTGCAGGTAGGTGACGCCGAGCTCGGCGAGGTGGTCCAGCCGGCCGGTGACCCCGGCCAGGGTCCCGGCGAACCGGTCGGTGTAGGCGACGTAGCCGACCATCCGCGGGTCCTGGTACCAGCGCGGGTCGACCTCCCGGCGACGGTCGAGCGCGCGCAGCTCCGGCGGGCGCGCCGCCGCGGCGTCCAGGGCGACGCGCAGCAGCCGCCGGGTCAGGGCGTCGACGCCGGAACCCCGGCCGTAGAGCGCGTCCAGCGGGAGGTGGACGTCGGGGTAGGAGCGCTCGACGCGGGCGACGAACGCCACCGCGTCCGTCCCGCCGAGTGCGGCCTCGGCGTCGCGGCGCAGCCCGGGCAGCAGCCGTCGCAGGCTGGCGGCCGCGCGCCGCCGTCGTTCGACGTCGGGGAGCCGGCGCGTCGCATCCCCGGAGGGGCCGTGTCCCTCCGGCGGGAGCCGGGCGTCTTCGATCACGGCGCCATCGTGCCGGGTCGGCCGCCCGGGGGCACGATCGATACCCGTCCCGCCCCGCACGATCCGGTCCGACCGGCCCGGGAAGAGAAGAGGCACACGTGAACCCGCTGACCGACCGTCTCCGCCGCGCCGCGGAGTCCCCGGCGCACACCGCGGACGGGTTCGACCCGCACGCCGAGCTGGAGACCGTCCTGGGCGGCGTCGGGCTCTCCGCCGCCGACGCGGGCGGACGCGTGGAGTTCACCGGCGCGGACCCGATCGTCCCGAGCACGATCCGGGTCGGCGGGGCGGCCGCGCTGGGGCTGGCGGTCAAGTCGGTCGCCGCGGCGGCGCTGCACCGCGACCGCGGCGGGCCCGGCCAGGACGTCGGCATCGACCTGCGGCGCGCACCGCACCGGCTGTGCCCGTTCTACGACCGCACCTGGGAACGGCTCGGCGACTATCCCGTCACCTCGACGGTCGAGACCGGCAACGCGATGGCGTTCACGTTCTTCCGCTGCGCCGACGGCCGCTGGGTGATGCCGCAGAACATGTACCCGGGCCTGCGGCAACGCGCCCAGGACCTGCTCGGCGTGCCGCTGACGAAGCCCGCGGTCACCGAGGCGATCGCCGGCTGGAAGGCCTCCGAGCTGGAGGACGCCGCCGCCGACGCCGGCGTGGTGATGCCGATGCTGCGCACGCTGCCGGAGATGCTGGAGACCCGTCAGTACCGCGACGTGCTCGCCGACCTGCCCCTGATCGAGGTCACGCGGATCGGGGACTCGGCGCCCGAGCCCCTGCCCGACGCCGGTGCGCAGCCGTTCTCCGGGCTGCGGGCGCTGGGTATGGGGCACGTGATCGCCGGCGCCGGGTTCGGGCGGTCGTTCGCCCTGCACGGCGCGGACGTGCTGAACCTGTGGCGCCCCGGCGAGACCGAGCACGAGACGACCTACGCCTCGGCGAACGTCGGGATGCGCTCGTCGTGGCTGGACCCGCGCCGCGACCGTGCCGCCCTGACCGAGCTGCTGCAGGGCACGGACCTGTTCTTCCACAACCGCCGTCCCGCGTTCCTGTCCGAGATCGGCCTGACCCCCGCCGAGGCCGCCGCCGAGCGCCCCGGCCTGGTGTACGTCTCGGTGTCGCTGCACGGGCGGTCCGGTCCGTGGGCGCAGCGCCCCGGTTTCGACCAGTCGGCCGGGTCGGTGACCGGGATGATGCTGCTGGAGGGCTCGGAGGAGAAGCCGCGGCTGCCCCCGATCATGGTCGTGAACGACTACATCGTCCCGTGGCTGGCCCAGGCCGGGGTCGTGGCGGCGCTGCGGCGACGGGCCGTCGAGGGCGGCTCGTACCACGTGCACGTCTCCCTGACCCGGGTCGCGCTGTGGATCCTCTCGCTCGGGATCTTCGACAAGGAGTGGGCGCACGCGACCGCCGGTTCGGCCGAGGAGCACCGCTACCTCGACCCGGAGACGTTCACCGCGGACACCGCGCTGGGCGCCTACCAGGGCGTCACCGACCAGGTGGAGATGTCGGCGACGCCGGGACACTACGACCCGGTGCTGGTCGCGCGCGGTGCGTCGCGGCGGGAGTGGCTGCCGCGCGGGGTGTGACGCGCCGGCGGGAACGCCCTGCCGTCGCCGTACGTTGATCGGGTCCTGATCCCGGCGAAACGGACGTGGAGCGCGTGCGCACGAGAGCCCTGCCCGTCCTCGGTGTGCTGCTGGCGCTCGCGGTGCTGGCCGGGGTCGTCGCCGTCGTCGCGGACTCGCGGGGCTTCTCGATCTCCGACGCCCTGAGCCCGCGCCCGCCCGAGGCGTGCACCGTCGACGACCCGACGACGTCCGGCTGCCTCACCCCGACCGCGCGCGCCGTCTACGACCGCACCCTGGCCGAGTTCGGCGAGCCCGGCCGGAACGCGCCGGTCCGGGCGGCCACCTGCTGGTCCGAGCACGCCTGGAACCCGAGCAGCGACCACCCGGCCGGGCGGGCCTGCGACTTCTTCCCGACCCGGTCCGGCACCTTCCCCGAGGGGGAGGAACTCGCGAACGGCTGGGCCGTCGCGAACTGGCTCCGCGACAACGCCTCCGACCTGGGCGTCCGGTACGTGATCTGGCAGGGCCGGATCTGGTACCGCGGCACCGGCGACACCGACGGCTGGGGCCGCCCGTACAACGGCGGCGGGGTCTACGACCCGGCCGACGCCACGGGCGGCCACTTCGACCACGTGCACGTCAGCGTCCGGCGCTGACCGCTCACTCGGTGGTGAGCACCATCCGGAAGCGGGCGTCGTTGGCCATCATCCGGTCGTAGGCCTCGGCGGCCTTCTCCAGCGGCATCGTCTCGATCATCGGGCGGACGCCGGTCAGGTCGGAGAACCGCAGGGTGTCCTCGGAGTCCTGCGACGTGCCCGACGGGTGCCCGGAGACCCCGGCCGCCGGCATGATCAGCGCCGTGGCCGGTACCTCCAGCGGGTCCTCCGCCGCGCCGACGACGATCATCTGCCCGCGCCCGGCCAGGCCCGGGAGCAGCGCGCTCGCTGCCGCACCGCTGGTGGCGGTGGCCAGGATGACGGTCGCGCCGCCCAGCTCGGCGAGGGCCTGCCCGGCGTCGACGGCCTCGCTGTCGATGTGGTGGTGGGCGCCGAGCTGCTTGGCCAGGTCCGCCTTGTCGGTGCCGCGGGAGATCGCGACGACCTCCATGCCCATCTTCGCGGCGAACTGGATCCCGAGGTGCCCGAGACCGCCGACGCCCAGCACGGCGACGCGGTCTCCCGGGCGGGCCGGGCTCTCGCGCAGCGCGTGGAACGTGGTCACGCCCGCGCACAGGAGCGGCGCCGCCTCGGCCGCGGACAGGCCCGCGGGCATCCGGGCCAGCGCGTCCGCGGGGACGACGACGTAGTCGGCGTAGCCGCCGTCGAAGGAGATGCCGGGGATCTTCCCGTTCTCGCAGGTGATGAAGTCACCACGACGACAGCGCTCGCAGTGGTAACAGGCCCCACCGAACCAGCCGACCCCGACCTCGTCACCGGCCTTCCAGGAGCCGAACACGCCGTCGCCGACCTCGTCGATCGTCCCGGCGATCTCGTGACCGGGGATGATCGGGTACGGCGTGATCGGCAGCGCGCCCTCCTTGGCCCACATGTCGCTGTGGCAGACGCCGCAGGCCTTCACCCGGATCCGGACCTCGCCGGATCCGGGCTGCGGGACCTCCCGCTCGACCAGCTCGAGGTCTCCGCCGGCCTTCGCCACCTGGATCGCGCGCATCGTGCTCATGTTCTCGGGTCCTTCCGGATCGATTCCCGTGCACACATGCCTACCCACGCACATGCGGACCGAATCTCGATCAAGATCCCGGTGTTGCGGCGATCACGTGTGCCCGACGGGCTCCCGGGTCACGTAGTGCTCCTCCAGCGCGGCGTTCTCGGACTCGTCCAGGTCGACGTCGAGCGCCCCGAGCGCCTCGGCGAGGTGCTTCTCCTTCGTCGCCCCGACGATCGGTGCGCTCACCGCTGGCCGGTTCGCGACCCAGGACAACGCCACCTGGGCACGGGTCACGCCGCGCTTGCCGGCGATCTCGGCGACGGCGTCGACGATCCGGCGGTCGGTGTCCCGGTAGAGGGTCTTGCCGAAGTCGTCGGTCTCGGCGCGGGCGGTCGAGGTGTCCCAGTCACGGGTCAGGCGGCCGCGGGCGAGCGGGCTCCACGGGATCGACCCGATGCCGGCGTCGGCGCACAACGGCAGCATCTCCCGCTCCTCCTCGCGGTAGAGCAGGTTGTAGTGGTTCTGCATCGTGACGAACCGCGACCAGCCGTGGTGCTCCTGCAGGGCCAGCGCCTGCGCGAACTGCCACGACCACATCGACGACGCCCCGAGGTAGCGCGCCTTGCCCGCCTTGACGACGTCGTGCAGCGCCTCGAGCGTCTCCTCGATCGGTGTGTCGTAGTCCCAGCGGTGGATCTGGTAGAGGTCGACGTGGTCGACGCCCAGGCGTCGCAGGCTGTTGTCGATCCCCTGCATGATCGCCTTGCGGGACAGCCCGCCGCGGTTCGGGCCCTTCTTCAGCGGCATGAACACCTTCGTCGCGATGACGACCTCGTCCCGGTCGGTGAGCTCGCGCAGCGCGCGTCCGGTGATCTCCTCGCTGGTGCCGTCGGAGTAGATGTCGGCGGTGTCGAAGAAGTTGATCCCGCCCTCGACGGCCTGGCGGAAGAACGGCAGGGCGTCGTCGTAGTCGAGCGACCAGGGATGCCCTCCGCGGTTCGGCACGCCGTAGCTCATGGCGCCGAGGCAGATCCGGGAGACGTCCATTCCGGTGGTTCCGAGCTTCGTGTACTCCACGTCCTCCGTCTTACCCCCGGGCGCCGTGGGGCAACCGGACCTACAGGCCCAGCAGCCGTGTCAGCCAGGCCACCCGCGCGGCGCGGGCCCGCCGGGACAGGTCCGCGCCGGGGACGAAGCCGTCGAACCCGTGGAAGCCGCCCGGCCAGACGTGCAGCTCGGCCTGCACCCCGGCGTTCCACAGGGCGGTGGCGTAGGCGACGTCCTCGTCGCGGAACGTCTCGGTGGACGCGACGTCGACGTAGGCGGGCGGGAGCCCGGTCAGGTCCTGCGCGCGGGCCGGTGCCGCGTACGAGGAGACGTCGGCGGTGCCCCGCCGCTCGCCGAGCAGCGCGCCCCACCCGGTCTCGTTGCTGACCCGGTCCCACACCCCGACGCCCTCGAACTGCGCCACCGACGCGGTGTCGTTCCGGTCGTCGAGCATGGGGTAGACGAGCAGCTGCCCGGCGATCGCCGGACCGCCGCGGTCGCGGGCGAGCAGCGCCACCCCGGCCGCCAGCCCTCCGCCGGCGCTCGCACCGCCCACGACCAGCGACGACGCGTCGGCCCCGAACTCCGCGGCGTGCCCGGCGGTCCAGACCAGTCCGGCGTAGCAGTCCTCGACCGGCG
Source organism: Pseudonocardia sediminis (assembly GCF_004217185.1). Lineage (NCBI taxonomy): Bacteria > Bacillati > Actinomycetota > Actinomycetes > Pseudonocardiales > Pseudonocardiaceae > Pseudonocardia > Pseudonocardia sediminis. Next base: position 6,011,187 of record NZ_SHKL01000001.1, read on the forward strand.
CCGGGTCCGGGTGCTCCGGCGCGAGCCGGTACTCCACGCTGACCACGACCACCCCGAGCTGCTCCACCCAGTCGCAGAACTGCTCCCCGCCGGTGGCTCGGTCACCCATGAACATCCCGCCGCCGTGGCACCAGTAGACGACCGGCGCGCCACGGACCTGGTCACGCGGGCGGACCACCGACACCGGCACGTCCCCGTCCGGACCGGGTGCGACGTGCTCGGAGACGTCGATCGGACGCCCCGCCACGATCTCGCCCAACGACGGCGAGGACTCGTCGCGGGCCCGCCGGACCTGCTCGACCATGTCCGGGGTGATTCCGGGCGGGACGACCCGGTGCACCTCGCCGAGCGCGGCCTCCAGCTCGGCGTCGAACGGCGGACGGGGCGGTGGTGCGGTCACGGTGTCCTCCGGATCCGGGTGCGGCGACTGGGAACGATCATGCGCCGACCCGGCGGCCGCCGCCACGGCGCCGGACCGTGGTCCGCGGCGGGCTGCCGGCCGTAGGTTGGCCGGATGAGCATCAAGGTGGAGACGGGCTCGATCGCCGAGACGATGGAGGGCTTCGCGTTCGCCTACCTGCTCACGCTGGGGACCTCACCGCGCCCGCACGTCGTGGCGGTGGGCGTCACGGCCGTCGACGGCGCGTTGCGCGTCTCCGAGGTGGGCCGCAGCAGCCGTCGCAACATCGAGGGCGACGACGCCGTCACGCTGCTGTGGCCGCCGCGCGACGCCGGCGGGTACTCGCTGATCGTCGACGGCAACGCGAGCGTGCGCGGCGACGAGGTGGTGGTCGTCCCCGAGCGAGCGGTGCTGCACCGGCCGGCCCCGGAGGCACCCGCACCGGCCGACGGGTCGTGTGCCGCGGACTGCGTGGAGCTCCCGGTGCGCGAGGGGTCCTGACGCCCGGTCAGCCCGTGTCCTCGACCTGGCACCCGCAGCGGTCGGGGATGTCGCGTTCGGAGAGCGCCTTCTGCACCCGCGCCCCCATCACGTACCACCAGGCCTCCAGCCGGGCGGTCGGTGGCACGCCGACGCCGTCCCACGGGTGGTAGAGGTCCGCGAACGTCGTGGCCTCCGCACGAGCGTCGTCGAGGAGCTCCTTCCCACCGATGTCGAGGAGTGTCACCTCGCAGTACCCGCGCAGTTCCATGCCCCATGGGTACCCCGTACGGAGGGTTACCGCCGCCCGAAACACGCCCCGCCGTGAGATTGCTACGCCCGGCCGAACGGGGCACGCGGATCCGTGCGGCATCTGCGACCGGGACACGCAGGCGGTCCCGCCCGGACTGCTCCGGGTCTCCCGGACTTGCGTTCGAGCGTCGGCCGAGAACGAGGCGCGGCCCCGCGGTCCAGCCGAACCGCGGGCCGTCGTCGTCGGAGCTGTTACTTCGTGCCGTGCGCCTCGATCGACACCGGCTCCCACTCCCGCCACGTCGCGAGGCGGGACTCGTAGTCCTTCGTCGCGATGGCGAGCGGGCCGTCGCCGAAGAAGATCCGCAGCGGCGGGGTCTCCGCGTCGACGACCTTGAACACCGCCGCCGAGCTCGCCGCCGGGTCGCCCGGGGTCGACGTGCGCTGCGCACGCCGGCGCTGGGCCTCCTCGCGGAACTCGTCGTAGGCCGGAATCGGTGTGGAGTGCCGGGCCGACGAACCGGCCCAGTCCGTCGAGTACCCGGCCGGCTCGATCAGCGTCACGTGGATGCCGAACCCGGCGACCTCCTGGGCCAGCGACTGGCTGATCCCCTCCAGTGCCCACTTCGACGCGTGGTAGATCCCGACGTTCGGGAACGCGCTGATCCCGCCGATCGACGAGACCTGCAGGATGTGCCCGGACCCCTGCTCGCGCAGGAACGGCAGCGCGGCCTGGGTGACCCACAGCGCGCCGAACAGGTTCGTCTCGATCTGGTCCCGGACGTCGGCCTCGCTGAGCTCCTCGACCAGGCCGAACTGCCCGTAGCCGGCGTTGTTGACGATCACGTCGAGCCGGCCGAACCGCTCGTGCGCGCGGGCGACCGCGGCGAACACGCCGTCCCGGTCGGTGACGTCGAGCTCGACGGCCAGCACGCGCTCGCCGTACTTCTCGGCCAGGTCGTCGAGGGTCGCCGCGTCCCGTGCGGTCGCGGCGACCGAGTCACCGCGCTCCAGCGCGGCGATCGTCCACTCGCGTCCGAAGCCCCGCGAGGCCCCGGTGATGAACCATGTCTTGCTCATGCTCGTACGCCTTCCGTTCCGTCCGTCCCGAATGCGGGAACGACATCGGCGACCGCGTCATTCCGAACCTCCGTTCGTACCGGGCCGGGAGCGGTCGCGTCCCTGACGGGACGCCCGGTCAGTAGTTACAGTGTGACTAGGTGGCCGGCGGACCCGAGGAGACGATCGCCATGACGTGGGACGAGCCGACGGCACCGCCGTCCTACCGCTGCAGCGACCCGTCCTGCCAGCAGGTCTGGCACCACCGGGGTACGTCGCTGCCGTTCGCGCCGGTCCCGGACGGACGGGGCGGCATGGCGTGGCATCCGTGCCCGCAGTGCGCGGACGAGGGCCCGGCGATCGTCGCCATGACGCACCGGGTCCGGTCGCGGGCATCCGCCGACCTGGCGCTGTGGGGTACCGCGCTCGACTGAACCCGTTCCGGAACGCGTTGTGCCCGACCGTGCCCGAGCGCAACTGCCGGGCCACCGAGCGGGCGCGCTCGACGTCCGGGATGAACACCGAGGCGTTCAGCCCGTAGATCGTGTCGAGAACCGGTCCACGCCGCGCAGCGGCGCCCTCGCGTCACTGGTCACGCTCATATGTGGACTCCACCTCATCGGGGTCGTGATCACGCTCGACCACCGGGAGGGCCGACACGCGTCACTCCGGACGAACACTCATTCACATGATCTTACAATCTCTCAATCCGCATATGCGGGAACGCGGAGCGTCAGCTACCCAGAGCCGCCAGAAGACCGGTTCGCTCGTGGCATCCGGCGTACTCGAACCACTGCTCGTCCGGTCCGACGACCGAGACCTCGTGGTAGAGCCGCAGCTTCGTGGAGCCGCGGGCCGCCACCATCCTCCCGAACGAGGAGAAGATCGCCAGGTGCGTCGGGTGCGACTCGGACCAGCGCTCCAGCTCGGCCAGCGTGCGCCACCAGCTCAGGCCGTAGCTGCGCTCGGTGGTACGGCCGTCGGCGTCGAGCACGGTGAGGTAGCGGTTGGCGAAGCAGCCGATGCCGAGACCGTCGCTCTCCAGGAAGTCCATCCCGGCGCGCAGGTTCGGCTCGATGTCCTCCAGGTAGATCTCACGCTCGTCGGGGGCGGTGTCGGTCCAGTCCTGCCCGGAGCGGATCAGGCAGACGCTGCCGCGCGGGCGCACCCGGACGCGGTCGCCGTCGCGCTCGACGTCGAGGCCTCCCGGGTCGTGCAGCGGGCCGGTCTGCGAGGCCGGGATCCGGTCGCGCATCCCGCCCCAGTAGGCGTGCTCGCGGACCTGGTCGCTGAAGCCCTCGGCCAGCACGGCGACGCCCTCCGGACGGCTCCGCGCACCGAAGATCGTCTCGAACTCCTCGACCCGGGGCCGGATCACCTCGACCCACCGGCCGCCGCCGTCGCGGTCGGTCAGCCAGGGCTCCCGGTGTCGGGCGAACCAACGGTCGAACGCCGCCGGGTCGTCCCAGTAGGCGACGGTGACGACGTCGACGGGCCCGTCGCGCACGACCTGCGTGGCGCGGTCGTGGTGGGCCGGGCCGTCGGGTCCGGCCAGCGCCTGCGCCAGTGCCGCGGGAACCCCACCCGGCTCGGTTCCCGCCGGCAGCTGCGCACCGAGGTAGGCCATCACGACCTGCGCCGTCGACTCCGGCGTCCGCGCCACGAACGACGGGTACGCCGGCCGGAAGTCGTCGGGAACCCGCGACGGGCGGGTACGCGGGACGGTGAGGTGCGCGGGGATCGCGGACTCCATCGGGCCTCCTTGCTCGAGGGACGTGACGCGTGGCGGGCCCGCCGACGGCGGACCTCCGCACCAGCGGATCCCACCGACCCCGTGATCGGCAAGAACGGATTCGCATCGGGTCGCCCTCGACCACGTCACGGTGGACCTGGTCAGTCGCAAAATGATCCACCCCTCGTGATCACCGTCACACACGTGCGAGCATCCCGTCGTCGGCGACGGCGAGGAGCGGGAGCAACGATGACGGGCACGGATCAGCAGACCGAAGCGACGCCCCCGGGCGGTGCGTCCCGGCTGGCCACCTGGCATCAGGACGTGTTCCGCGCGGTGGAGCGGTGGCCCTGGCTGACGAAGGTCACCGAGGACGTCTCGGCGGTCGTCGACCCGATCTACGACAGGCACCGGGGCAACGTCGCCGTCGAGCTCATGCACGGTGGCCGGTGGGCCGGGCACTCGCTGCACGCGGCCCTGAGCGACCTGCCGATCGGTTTCTGGGCCGGCTCCGTCGTGCTCGACGCCCTCGGCAAGGACGTCCCCGGACGGGGCACCCGCGGGCGGCTCGACCCCGCGGGCACGCTCAGTGCGGCCGGCCTGGCCGCGGCGGCGGGCACCATCGCGACCGGGGTCACGGACTGGTCGGTCAGCGACGGCGAGGACCGCAAGGTGGGCATGTTCCACGGGATGCTCAACCTCGCCGGGACCGCGCTGCAGGCCGCGTCGCTGGCCGCACGGGTGTCCGGGCACCGGCGTCCCGCGCAGGCGTTGGGCGTCGCGAGCATGGCCGTCACCGCGGCCGCGGGCTACGTCGGCGGGCACCTGGTGCAGGGCAAGGCCGTCATGGTCAACCGGGTCGCGACGACGACCGGGCCGAACCGCTGGGCCCGCGCGATCGAGGACGCCGAGCTGGCCGACGGCGCGTCGGCCGGCGTCGTCGTCGACGGACGGCAGGTGATGCTGCACCGCGACGGCGACGAGATCTACGCGATCGACGACCTCTGCAGCCACGCCGGCGCGCTGCTCAGCCGCGGCCCCGTCAGCGACTGCATCGTCACCTGCCCCCTGCACGAGTCGCTGTTCGACCTGCGGGACGGCCACATCGTCCGCGGTCCCGCACACCACCCGCAGCCGGTGCTCCCGGCCCGGGTGCGGAACGGCTGGATCGAGGTCCGGGGCTCCCTGCCCAAGGGCCGACGCGCACGAACCACCACCACCTGAGGAGACACCATGGCCTGGGAAGCGGTCGCCGATCTGGACCAGCTCGAGGAGGGCGACATGATGGTCGTCGACATGGGCGAGCCGGTCTGCCTCGTCCGTCTCTACGAGGACGAGGTCGCGGCGGTGCACAACACCTGCACCCACCAGCAGCAGCCGCTCAACGAGGGCTACCTGCAGGAGGACGACACCCTCATCTGCCCCGCGCACAACTCCTGCTTCGACCTGCGGACCGGTGAGCCGAAGGGCGTCCCGGCGGTCGCCCCGATCCCGGTGTGGGCCTGCAAGATCGAGGACGGCGCGATCTGGGTGGACATGGACCAGCAGCTCAACGACGCGGCGATCCCGCACAAGCCGTTCCACTAGGTGCGGGAGTCCGGGCCGTCCTGCTCAGCCGTCGTCGCCGTCGCGCAGACGCAGGACGACCCGGAGCACGTACTCGGTGGCCGAGTCGAACGCGCCACCGCGCAGCTCGCCGCGCACCGCGAGGTTCTGCGACGCGAACTGCAGCATCCGTTCCGTCCCGACCCGGCGGACGACCAGGGCGGCGATCTCCTGCAGGTCCAGACCCGGGTTGTCCAGACGGGTCAGTGCGAACTCGACGACCAGCTCCTCGTCCGTCACGAGTCCCCCAGCACCGTCCGATCCCGACACCGCGATCCAACCACCTCGGACTCCGCGGGTGTGACGTGTGTTCGATCAAGGACAGGCTGACCTACTCATCGGTAGTATCGGAGGAGTGACCGAAGAGAAACCAAGGCGGACAGGCAGACCGCCGCTGACCGATCGCACCGCGCTGCTCGCAGCGGCCCGCGAGATCGGATTCGCGGACCTGACCGTCGGCACGGTGACGGCGAAGGTGGGGGTCAAGTACTCCACGTTCTACCGGCACTTCCCGAGCTTCGACGCCCTGCTCTCGGCCGCCGTCGACGAGATCCTCGCCGAGACCGAGTTCCCGGCCCCCGGCCAGCCCTGGCAGAAGTACCTCACGCAGACCTCGGCCACCCTGTTCCTGCTGCTGCACCGGCACCCGGGGATGGCGCAGGCGATCGTCGCACTGCCCGAGCGCCCCTGCCGGATGGTCGCGCTGTTCCGCGAGATGACCGACCAGCTGCTCGAGGCGGGCTTCACCCCCCGGGACACCATCCTCGCCGGGACCGGCGTCTTCGAGCTCGCGATCCTGCCGTGGATCGACAGCCCCGGCACCGCCCCCGGCGGAGCCGTCCGGCGGGAGCAGGCCAGGGTCACCCCGGAGCCGCTCGACGACCGCGTGCGGGATGCGATCGTGCGTTCCGTCGACGACCCTCCGACCACGTGGATCGCCGAGAAGGTCGACCTCCTCGTCGACGGCCTCGAGACCCGCCTGGCGAGGAGCAGTGCAGGGTTGGATTCCTCGGCCTAGGAGTCCTTCGACAGTAACCCGTACCGCAGGAGCAACCTGATCATGTGCTCTGCATCGGAGTCGGCGTTCTCGTTAAGCGAGACTTCGCGAACGAGCAGGCCGAGGATTTCGGGAAACTCGATGACTTGGACGCCGCGGGTCCGCGCTTCCGACAAGACAGCGTCCTTACTGTTCTTACCTATCTGCCCTACGACCAGGAATCTCTCGATATCAACCCTACGGCCGACCGTGGAGTAGATCGCTTCGTCGGCAGCTGCGCTCGTGAAGTTCCAGACCGGCCATTCGGTAAGAGTGCTTGCGGTAATAGATTCTGCGTGCCAGCCCTTGACCTCAACAGCACCGACCGTCCCGTCGGGACGCAGCAACAGTAGGTCGATGTCGGAGTAGCCGTTCGGAACCCTGTACCGCAGCCGAGAACGTACGAAGTAGCCCTTACGTTCGAAAAACCGACGGACGATCTCTTCATTGGGCTCGAGCATGCGGGAATCGTAGGGCGACACCAGCCCGCGGAAAATTCGCTGGCCGTAGAAGTACCCGTTCGTGACTCGCGTTCGGACCGCCGTTTCGGGCGGAGCGAGGTCTCACCTCGACGCAGACGCAGAGCGGAGCTGCTCCTCGATCTCTGCACGGTGGAAGTCCACCGGGAAGACAAGGGTCCCGCGGTCGTCGCGATGGGCGATCCGGGATCCGCACCAGCCGCATCCACCGGCCGCATCCACACTGGCGCGGGACTCGATCTCGTCCCGGCGTCGCCGGTCCGTCATCTGCTGAGCCTCCGCTCGGCGGGTTGCCCGCTGATCCCTCGTCTGATCCCAGGCCCACCAGACGCCGAACGGCACGATCAGGATCGCCGCAGTGATGAGTGCCCACTTCAGGATCAGCAGCACCAAGCCGAGGACGAGGACGGCACCGACAAATTTGGCCCCGAGCGAGGTGGAGCTTCGACTAGACATGCTCAGCACCACCACTTCCGCGCGCAGTACCCGCCTGTCAGCGCGCCGTCAGGCATGTTGACATCACCGTTTGAGACGTAGTTGCCACCGCCGCTCGAGGCGGGCGCCACCGGGGTCCCGGTGCAGTCGCGCGCGCTGCTGTAGTCCCGCTCGCGCAGCTCGGCCAGGTAGGCAGCGGGCGCGTCGTTCTTGCGCTCATAGACGCCGACCGCGTCGTCACCGATCAATGAGAGACCAATGTCGTTGATGTACGGGTCGTAGTCGCTGACGTAGGTCGAGTCCCGCTCGACACGGCGCAGCAGGCGGCCGTAGTCGTCGACGTCGCGGCGACCGTCGGCGACCAGCCGCACCTGCTGGCCGGACACGGAGAGCTCGAGCGACTCTCTCGCCTCCCGACCGCCCCGCGTGTCGGTCTCGCAGGCGTCGATCCCCAGGAAGCGGACCTTGCGACCACCAGTGACCTCGATGGTGTCGCCGTCGACGACCTTCGTGACACTTACAAGCTCGCCGACCGTCGCCGGGCTGCTGGTCTGCGATGCCACTGCCGCCGGACCGTGTCCTGGAGGCGGCGTCGTCGGCGTGGTGGAGCCTGCGACGACGGTCGGTGCGGGGGCCGGAGTCGCTCCGGTACGGGACAGGTCGGTGACAGCGACGATGCAGAACACGCCCGCCGCGAGCCCGGACCAGACCTTGTACGCCGTCCTCATCTCACGCCCCTCAACCGATGTATGCGCCCATGTGTCGCAAGCTCGAGTCGTCCCGTTACAGCTGTTCCTGCTCTGTTCGGCCGCGTCCCTCTCGCCCAGCAGCGCCAGTCGCACACGCCAGCGCGCGAGTCTTCGGCTCTTGCTCCACCATGTGATGTAGACCACAGGGAGGTGAGGTCATGGCCGACCTCGCGGATCGGCGGCGTCTGCTCACGACCGCCCGGGAGGACTTCCTGGACCGCGGCCGCACCGACCTGCGCGGTGTGCCCGGCCACGTCGCCGCCTCGTGGCGGCGGAGCGCCTCGAGCGGGGTCGCCCCGCAGGGCGTGGCCAGTGAGTACCACTCCGGCCTCGACGTCGGCTCCCGGCTGGTGCGGTGCGCCCGGCCGTCGATGGAGCAGCTCGCCGAACAGCTCTCCGACATCCCGATCTGCGTCGCGCTGACCGACGACCGCGCGCGCATCCTGAGCCGTCGCGACACCGCCTCGGGGTTCGCCCGCGTCCTCGACCGCGTCTACTTCGCCCAGGGGTTCGGCTACGCCGAGGGCGCGGTCGGCACGAACGGCGTCGGGACGGTCCTGGAGTACGGCGAGTCCGTGCACATCGTCGGCGCCGAGCACTTCGTGGACACCCTGCAGTCGTTCGCCTGCGCCGGCGCCCCGATCCGGGACCCGTTCACCGGCCGGATCTCCGGCGTCCTCGACATCAGCTGCCTCAGCGACCACTCGTCGCCGGTCATGCACTCGCTGGTCCGCTCCGCCGCGCGGCGCGTCGAGGACGACCTGCTGCACGACCGCGGACTCCCTCAACAGGCGCTGTTCGACGCGTTCTCCCGCGCCGACGTGCACGGCCGCCGGGCCGTGCTGGCCGTCGGGCAGCGGGTGGTGATGGCGAACTCCCCGATGCAGACGTTGCTCGACCCGGGCGACCTCGAGGCCCTGCAGGACCACGTGCGGTTCCGGATGCTGCGCCGCGACGCGGTGGACGAGCGGGTCGACCTGCCGTCCGGGACGCGGGTGCGGCTGCGCGGGACGGCGGTGACGGCCGGGCCGGACGTCGCCGGGATGGTCGCCACGGTCGCGGTGCTGCACGAGGTGGACACCCCGGCCGGCCCGCGTTCCCGTCCCGAACCGGCCGGACGTCGCACCCCGGCGTGGTGTGACGCGGCGTCGACGGTGGAGAGCGCGCTGCGCGCCGGTGACCCGGTCCTGCTGCTCGGCGAGCGCGGGAGCGGGCGGCTGCACCTGCTCACCGAGCTCCACCGGTCGCTGCACGACGACGGACGGGTCGTCGCGATCGAGGCGGACGAGGTCGAGGCCGAGCCCGCCGGCGTCGCGGCACGTGTGCTGCGCGCGGACCGGCAACCGGTCCTCCACGTCCTGCGCGACGTCGACCGCCTGTCCCCGACCGCGGTCCGGGCCTTCGTCCGGGCGCTCGGCTCCGCCGCGGACGGACGGGCCCCGGGCACCGTCGCGGCCACCGCGTCCGCCGGCTCCCTCGGCGGCGTGGGACGCGCCGCGCCGTTGACGGCGATGTTCCGGGCGTCGGCGACCGTGCCGGCCCTGCGTCATCGCGGCCCCGACCTGCCCGCTCTCGCCGACGAGCTGCTGGCCGTCCTGGCCCCGGACCGTGACGTCCGGCTGTCCCGGGACGCGCTGCGCCTGCTGGGACGCCACCGCTGGCCCGGCAACGTCGACGAGCTGCGGGACGCGCTGGTGACCGCGCTGGCCCGGCGCCCGGTCGGCACGATCGGCGCCGACGACCTGCCCGCGTCGTGCCAGAGCGTGCCGCGCAGCGCGCTGCGCCCGGTCGACGAGATCGAACGCGACGCGATCGTCGCCGCCCTGCGGGAGGTGGGCGGGAACCGTAGCGCCGCGGCCGCGGCGCTCGGGCTGGGGCGCTCCACCCTCTACCGCAAGATCCGGCAGTACGGAATCTCCGTCTGACCCCGGGCACGTCCCGATATGGGACACCCCGGCACCCCGGTGGGCCCGGAGCATGGACGGCGTCCGTGACCCAGGCCGCAGTGAGGGTGAACGACGATGACGTCCGCGACCGACAGCAGCACCCGGCCCGACGAGAGCTCGGCCGCCCTGGAGGTCGACGCCGTCGTCCTCGGTGCGGGGGTGGCCGGGCTGTACCAGCTCCACCAGCTCCGCGAGCAGGGGCTGCGCGTGCGCGCGTACGACGCCGCGGCCGACGTCGGGGGCACCTGGTACTGGAACCGCTACCCGGGCTCGCGCTTCGACAGCGAGGGCTACATCTACCAGTACCTGTTCTCCGAGGAGCTCTACAAGGGGTGGAGCTGGAGCGAGAAGTTCCCCGGCCAGCCGGAGGTCGAGAGCTGGCTGCACTACGTCGCCGACCGCCTCGACCTGCGCCGCGACATCCAGTTCTCCACCACGATCACCGAGGCCCGGTTCGACGACGACCGCGGCCGCTGGACGTTGCGCACCGACCGCGGCGAGACCGTCGACACGCAGTTCTTCGTGACCTGCGCCGGGATGCTGTCCGCGCCGATGGAGAACGTCCTGCCCGGCCGCGAGGACTTCCGGGGGACGATCTTCCACACCTCGCGCTGGCCGCGCGAGGACGTGGAGCTGGCCGGCAAGCGCGTCGGCGTGGTCGGGATCGGCGCCACCGGGATCCAGGTCATCCAGACGATCGCCGCCGAGGTCGGGCACCTGACCGTCTTCGCGCGGACCCCGCAGTACGCGCTGCCGATGAAGAACCCGAAGTACTCCCGGGCCGACCAGGACCGGTACAAGAGCCGCTTCGAAGAGCTGCGCGACCGGATCCCGCACACGTTCACCGGGTTCGAGTACGACTTCGAGAACGTCTGGGCGGACTGCAGCCCGGAGAGGCGTCAGGAGATCCTCGAGGAGATCTACCAGGACGGGTCGCTGAAGTTCTGGCTCGCGAGCTTCGGGGAGATGTTCTTCTTCGAGGAGGTGAGCGAGGCCATCTCGGAGTTCGTCCGGGAGAAGATGCGGGCGCGGCTGAAGGACCAGCGCCTGATCGACGTCCTGGTCCCGACCGACTACGGCTTCGGCACCCACCGCGTCCCGCTCGAGACCGACTACCTCGAGGTCTACCTGCGGGAGAACGTCGACCTCGTCGGGGTGCGGGACAACCCGATCTCCCGGGTCGTGCCCGAGGGGATCGAGCTGGCCGACGGGTCCGTGCACGAGCTCGACCTGATCATCCTGGCGACCGGCTTCGACGCCGGCACCGGCGCGCTCACCCGGATCGACATCCGCGGGCGCGAGGGCCGGTCGCTGACCGAGGACTGGGGCCGCGACATCCGCACCACGATGGGCCTGATGGTCCACGGCTACCCGAACATGCTGACCACGGCCGTGCCGCTGGCCCCGTCCGCGGCGCTGTGCAACATGACCACCTGCCTGCAGCAGCAGACCGAGTGGATCAACGGCGCCATCCGGGACCTGCGCCAGGAGGGCAAGTCGGTGATCGAGCCGACGCGGGAGGGCGAGGACGCGTGGGTGGCCCACCACGAGGAGGTCGCGAACGCGACGCTCGTCCCGAAGACGACGTCCTGGTACATGGGGTCGAACGTCGAGGGCAAGCCCCGCCGGATGCTGTCCTACATCGGCGGCGTGGGCACCTACCGCCAGAAGTGCGAGGAGGAGGCCGCGGCCGGCTACCCCGCGTTCCGCCGGAGCTGACGCCTGCTCAGTGCTCGACCGACCCGATCGACGCCGCATCCTCCGGGTGCTCGCGGCACCGGTCGGTCTCCGGACGGGCCTCGAGACGCTCGTCGTCGATCTCGCGGTCGCAGACGGCGCACCGGCCGAACGTGCCGGAGTCGACGCGCTCCAGGGCGGCGGCCACCTGCGCCCGCTGACGGCGGATCGTCCCGATCATCAGCTCGTCGTCCATCGACTCGGTCGCACGCGACCCGTTGTCGCCGAAGTCGGTGCCCTCGGCGCCGCGGTCGGCGTCGCTGCGGTCGGGGCGCAGTGCGTCCTCGGCCGAGGACTCGGTGTCGAGGCGGTCGAGCTCGTCCTGCAGCAGGCTGCGGAGCCGGGTCTGTTCCATGGGGTCCTCCAGGGCGTTCGGCGACGCCCCGGTCCTCGGACGGGCACGGGCGCCGGTGTCGTCCCTGCCGTACCCGCGGACACCTCGGCGAACCGTCCCCCGTCCGTGGCCCAGCCGACCGGCACGTCCACCGCGCCGACCGGGCCCTCCGGCGGAGTCCCGCCGGACGGAGGGTGGGTCAGCGCGCGCCGGCGGCGACCGTCGAGACCCGGGAGCGGATCTCGGAGGCGGCCTCGTCGGTCAGGCACGCCACGTCACCGTCGGTCTCCGAGGCACCCGGCCCGACGGTCAGGACCTTCTCGTATCCCGCCTCCATCAGGTCGCGGGCCTGCGCGACGACGGTCCGGACGTCGGTGCCCAGCTCGTCGGCCAGTGCGTCGGGCGTGATGCTCATCCTGTGCTCCTCACAGGTACGGAGCCGTGGCTCCTGTTGTTCGCGAGGGGGTCACCCTGCGCGACGAGGGGGCGACGCTACCTCCGATGCCGCACCGTGGCAGGCCCCACCCGGTGATCCGCCCCGGTATCGGACAGAAACAGTCAGAAGTGACTGGTAGCGTCGTCCTCCCCGACGAGGAGGTCCCGTTGACGACGACCGAGCCGACCGTCCCCCGCACCCAGGACCGCATGACCCACGACGTCTGGCTGCCGGAGGAGACCGTCGCCCTGCGGGCCGAGGCCCGCGCCGCGGTGGAGAAGCGGCTGGCGCCGTTCGCCCGGGACATCGGGTGGCGCGAGGAGTCCGCCGACTCGTTCCCGTGGGAGGCGTTCCGGGGTCTCGCCGACGAGGGGCTGTTCGCCGTCCCGTTCGGCTCCGACTTCGGCCGCGGTCTCGAGCACCCGATGCTCGGCACCTGCACGGTGACCGAGGAGATCGCCTACCACTCGTCGTCGATGGCCGGGGTCTACGACGGGCAGTGCATCCTCGTCCCGCAGACGCTCACGTTCGCCTCCGACGAGCTCCGCGCCCGCCTGATCCCGGAGCTCACCTCCGGCCGGGTCGCGTTCTCCTTCGCCACCACCGAGCCGGAGACCAGCTCGGACCTGACCGCGGAGCGGATGCAGACCGTCGCCGAGGAGACGCCCGACGGCTTCGTCGTCAACGGCCGCAAGCGCTGGATCACCAACAGCGTCGTGGCCGGTTGGGTGTCGGTGCTGGTCCGCGCCGGGGCCGGCAGCGACCGGGCGCACATGCTCCTGGTCGACCTGTCCTCGCCCGGTATCCGCGTCGGGACGCCGGACCTGAAGATGGGGCACCGCGGCCAGATCACCGCCGACATCGTGTTCGAGAACGTGCACGTCCCGCGCGAGAACCTGCTCGGGCAGCCCGGGGCCGGGCTCGGCGTCGCGCTGTCGGCGCTCGTGCGCGGGCGGATCGGGATCGGCGCCGCCGGTGTCGGCGTCGCCCAGGCCGCGCTGGACCTGGCCGTGGAGCGGCTGCGCACCCGTCAGGTCTTCGGCGGGCCGCTGGGCGCGATGCAGCACTGGCAGTTCACGATGGCCCAGCGCGCCACCGAGATCGAGTGCGCCCGCACGCTCTACCAGAAGGCCGCCACCCTGCTCGACCGCGGCGACCGCTCCGCCGAGCCGGAGGCCGCGATGGCGAAGGCCTACGGCACCCGGCTGGCCAACGACCTGGTCCGGGAGGCCATTCAGATCCACGGCGCGCTGGGCTTCGCCCGACAGGTCTCGGAGAGCGGCGAGTCGGTACGGCTCGAGGAGATGTACCGGGACGCGAAGATCCTGGAGATCTTCGAGGGTGCGAACGAGCTGCAGCAGTGGATCGTGGCCCGGACGCTGATCGGGCGTGACGTCACCGGCTGACCTCCTCCGGTGCCGGGGCCGTCCCGGCCGGCTCGGGGTGATCCCGAACGCTCGGGTGGGGCCGCACCCGCGGCGCCTGACAGGGTGGGTCCGTGCACCTGGGAATCGACAGTTTCGTGGCAGCCGTGACCGACCCGGCCACCGAGGCAGTGGTGGGGCCGCAGGAGCGCGTGGCGCACCTGCTGGAGGAGATCGCGCTCGCCGACCAGGTCGGGCTGCACTCGTTCGGCATCGGCGAGCACCACCGGGCCGAGTACTACGACTCGGCACCCGCCGTCATCCTCGCCGCCGCGGCGGCCCGGACGTCGCAGATCCGGCTGCGCAGTGCCGTGACGGTGCTGTCCGCCGCCGACCCGGTGCGCGTGTTCGAGGAGTTCGCGACCGTCGACCTGATCTCGCGAGGCCGGGTCGAGCTCGTCGTCGGGCGCGGGTCGTTCACCGAGGCCTTCCCGCTGTTCGGGCTGAACCTCGCCGACTACGACGACCTGTTCGACGAGAAGCTCGACCTGCTGCTGAAGATCCGCGAGAACGCCGAGGTGACCTGGTCGGGGCGGCTGCGCCCGGCGCTGACCGGGCAGGGCGTCTACCCGCGCCCGGTGCAGGAGCGGCTGCCGGTGTGGATCGGCGTCGGCGGCACCCCGCAGTCGTTCGTCCGCGCCGGCCTGCTCGGCCTCCCGCTGATGGTCGCGATCATCGGTGGCCAGCCGCAGCAGTTCGCGCCGCTGATCGACCTCTACCGCCGGGCCGGCGCGCAGGCCGGCCACCCGCCGGAGGCGCTGCGCGTGGGCCTGCACTGCTTCGGCTTCCTGGGCGACGACGTGGAGAAGGCGACCTCGGCGTTCTACCCGGGCTGGGCCGAGATGTTCACCAAGGTCTCCCAGGAGCGCGGCTTCCCGCCGCCGAACCGCCGTCAGTTCGACGCGACCCGCGGGCCCGACGGCGCGTTCTTCGTCGGGGACCCGGAGACCGTCGCCGCGAAGTGCCTGCGCGTGTCCGAGCAGCTCGGCGGCGTCGAGCGGATCAACCTGCAGATGACGAACCCGCGCCTGGCCCACGACGACCTCCTGCACTCGATCGAGCTCCTGGGGACGAAGGTCGCACCCCTCGTCGCGGGCTGAGCCGTTTCCCGGTGATCACATCGGGAAATCCGGCGGCATGAAGATCCTCGTCACCGGAGCACTGGGCAAGGTCGGCCGCGCCACCGTCGCGGCCGCGCAGGCCGCGGGACACGACGTCACCGCCACCGACCAGGCCCCGCCGTCCTACGGCCCGACCGACCCGTCGGCCGCGCCCTACCTGCGCGCCGACCTGACCGACTTCGGCCAGACCGTCGACCTCGTCGGACGGGTCCGGCCCGACGCCGTCGTCCACACCGCCGGCATCCCCGAGCCGTTCCAGGACACCGAGGTCGCGATCTTCGACACGAACCTCCCGGCGCTGTTCCACGTCGCCGAGGCGGTCCGGCTCGTCGGCGTCCCGCGGCTGGTGGCCATGTCCAGCGAGACCGCACCCGGCTACATGACCGGCGACCCGGTGCTGCTGCCGGACTACCTGCCCGTCGACGAGAACCACCCGCTGCGTCCCCGCGAGGCCTACGCGCTGACCAAGGTGCTCGGCGAGCACATGCTCGACGCCTTGGTCCGCCGTCAGGACAACGCCGTGCCCGTCACCGCGGTGTCGATCCGCCCGTCGCTGGTCACCACCGGCGAGATGTACGGCGACTTCATCAAGCGGACCCGTGAGGCCGAGATCGCGCCGTCGTTCAACCAGTGGACGTTCGTCGACGCCGACGACCTTGGCGACCTCGCCCTGCGTGCGGCGACGACGGAGACCCCGGGCCACGAGGTCGTCTACGCGGCGCAGCCGGACAACCTGCGCGGGGAGCCCCTCGCCGACCTCGTCGCGAAGGCCTACGGCGACGACGCCCCGGAGATCCGTGACCTCGAGCGTCCGGACTCCGGCGCGATCTCGGTCGCCAAGGCCCGCCGCCTGTTCGGCTGGGAGCCGCGGACGGGACTCGCCGCGCGCTGACGCACCCTGCTCCCCCGTCCGGCCTGCCGTCGCTCAGCGGCGGCGGGGCCGGACCGGGTCGGGCCGTCGATCAGCGGCGACGCCCGGGCCGGGTCGGCAGCAGGCCTCCGGCGTGCAGCGCCGTGGCCCACATCAGCGGCTCGACGAGCAGGCGGACGAACCGCTTCCGGTCGGAGTCCAGGCCGAGGCCGTCGGCGCGGTTCCGGTACTGCGCGATGTTGCCGGGGAAGACCGCGACCAGGAACGCCGTGGTCAGCCCGGCCATCCGCCGACGCTCCTTGGGCAGGGCGACGAGGCCGAGGCCCAGCGAGATCTCCACCGCCCCCGAAAGCAGGACGACCTCGTCGGTGTCCATCGGGACCCAGTTCGGGACCTGGGCCTGGAAGCCGTCCCGGGCGAACGTGAGGTGCGAGATGCCGGCGAAGGCCATGCCGGCACCGGCGACCCACCGGGCCACCTGCTGGCTGCGCGGCGGACGTGACGTACGAGAGCTCATGACGATCTCCGGTCGTGTCGGGCACCGTCCATGGCGGCCAGAACCGGCCCCGCCGACGCGACGAGTGCATCGAAGATCGAACTACCCGATCTTGCGACGACGACACGTGCGATCCGCTGCACGACAGGCTGATACCCGTCGCACCACTCAGGATCCGCCGGTGGTCTCGTCCGCTCCCGAGACGTCCACGTCGAACGCGTTGAGCAGCACCGACACCAGGCTGTGGCAGCCGACGAGGTAGATCAGCTCCGCCGTGCCGTCACGCCCGAAGCCTCGAGCGCCGCCTGGTGAGTCGCGCCTGGCAGCGCACCGCCGCCCTGGAGCGGGTGCACGCGCCCTGTCCCTCGCTCGGGAGGGCTCCCGAGGCGCGTCCCTACGGTCCCGCTCATGACACATCAGGACAGTCGGAACATCAGGGACGAGGCGGTCGCCTTCGCCCGGCGGATGGTGTGCGGAACGATCGCCGCCGCGGGGGTCGTGGGGGCGCTGGCCCTCTCCCCCGGACACGCCGTCCAGCCGGTGTCGACGAGCACCGCGATGACGCAGCCCATGCAGCCTCCGCCCCCGCCTCCCGGATGGCCGCCGCCGGAGATGCACCAGCCCGGTCAGCAGGGACCGGCTCCCGGTGACCAGGACAAGCCCCCGCCCGCCTCGCCTCCGATCACCGACCCGATCTGCCAGGACATCCTCGGAGTGCCCGACGTCAACGCCCCCTGCCACGACCCGTCGGACGTGGCGTAGCTCCGCCGGCGCTTCCGGTCGGGCGGAGACGCATCTCGATGGCGCCCGGCCGGATCGCCACTCCTCGGGCGGCCACTTCGCGCCTGGTGACGGTCCGGCCGATCCTTGAGCCGAACGGCCGTATGCAGTACCGACTATTCAAGGTCGAACGGCGCAACGGCCGCTTGCCGGGGTTCGACGAGCCGGGCGTGACCGCCGCACAGCACCGCCGCCCCGTCAGCCGCCGCGCCGGCGTCTTTCCGCGAGTCGCTCTGGCCGTCACGACGGCGGTCGTCGCCGGGGCAGGTTGGATCCCCGCCGCGGACTGCTCCTGAGGAGCAGGTCATCCGAGGCGGCCTGCTCGAACGGAGGAATTACTTCAACACACTGACGATCAGTGCACCGAGCGCAATGATCGTGGCGCCGGAGGTTGCGACAGCGCTGACACTCGCAGCGAACCCCTTACCGTCCTTCATCACTCTCGACAGAAACTGACCCCACTGGCTACGTGCCGCCAACAGGCGCAGATTAGCCCACTTGTGCTGAACGTTCTGATTGCAGCCGCCGAGGAGTCCGCGCGCATTCCGCCGGCAATACTCCTGATCGCTGTCTGTATTGCGCTTCCGGATCGGTGCACCGCACGGCACGGGCGCCTGCAGCAGCATATAGGCGGTGGCGAGCCCGGAAAGAACAGCGATCGGCGCAGCTCCGAAGCTCAGCGACCACGCCCCCAGGGCGATGATCGGCAACAAGAGGTAGCCCCAGAACTTCCACAGGAACCACTTACGCTTCTTGGTCAGAATCTTCGCCACAAGAAGGAGACGCTACGTCGTAATTGACGTGCACGAAACGTACGTCACCGTCACGACGTAGTTACACCCGTACTATTTGCGTTAGGCAAATGCATATGCAGGCGCAAGACTAATCACTCTTGGCGATGGTGAATTATCAACCGGCGTGAGCTCAACCATCACCGGATAATCATCCCGAAGGAGCACGGCCAGGGAAGCATGGAGCCGGAGGTCGGGATCGAACCGACGACCTACCGCTTACAAGGCAGCCGTGATCTCCCACATAGACCTCTGACCTGCGACGACAGCAACGCGGGGTCGTTGCAGGAGGTGCAGGAACCTCCGCGGTTCGGCAGCAGTTCGCACCACGGTTGATGCACGCTACCCGCGCGATCAGCCGCGCCGGTAGCGGCTCGGCATGATGTCCCGGACATTGGACAGGTCCAGCTCGCCGGCCTCGGTCACACCCGGCCAGCAGTACGCCTCCTGCTCCCCCACAAGCAGCCGGAACTCCTGCGCCCCCTCCCGTTCCGCACGCCGGCACAGCGCCTCCACAGCCTCGTCCCGCGCGTCCTGCCAGCCGCCCCCTTCCCGTTCGTCGGTCCAGTCGATGTTCTCTGCACCTGATCTCAGTACGCCTACCCGCCACCGCATGGGACGAGCCTGACGCGCAGCGCCCCGGCCGCGCCAGCGGCCGGGGCGAGTTGTCCACATGCCGATCACGCACTGTGCTCGGGATCCTGGACGGCGAGCAGGTCAGCCGCGATCCGCCACGCGCTGAGCATCGACGAGTACGCGACCGCGTCGGCCAACTCCCACCTCACGGGACCGACCTGGATGCGCAGCATCGGCGGCAGCTGACAGCCAGGCGCCCCGGTCCCCAGAATGCGTGCCACGCTGTGAGCGGGGCCGAGACCCAGCCGACGCAGGACTTGTGCGTTGACGGCGACGACAACGGTCGAGACCGACATCCGGACCTCTCCGATGCCCACCGGCAGCACGACCCGACCAACGCGAGCACCCCGGCGGCGAGAGGGATCGCGGCGAGGGTTGTCACTGGCGGCCCACCACGGGTTCTAGCGCATCTCCCGGTACGACGCGCGGAACAGCTCGATCCCCACATCACCGTGCGCAGTCCGACGAGGCCAGGGCGACGCCGGTGGACCCGATCGCGACGTCGGTCCCGCCGATAGCGATCCCCACGTCGGCCCGCGCGAGGGACGGAGCGTCGTTGACTCCGTCACCAACCATCGCTCCTGGGGCCCATCGCCCTTCAGTTCGGCGACACTCGCCGCCCTTGCCCCCGGCGTGACACCGGCGAGCACCTGGTCGATGTCCAGCTCGTAGGCGACCCCGTCCGCCACGGCGCGCGCACCATCAGCGACCATGACGACCTGTGCGCCGGCGACGTACAGCGCCTCGATGGCCTGCCGGGACTCGGGCCGGACCTCGTCTGCCAGCCGCAGCGCACCCGCCACGACACTGGCTCCTTGCTTTCCGCCAACAGCCCGGTCCATCGAAGCGTCGGCCGACTCGCGAGCCCGGCGGCGGGGACGTGAGATCCCAGTCCCTCGGGGACGAGTCAGTCCCCGAAGGACCGGCCGCCGCGGCGATCCCAACTGGCTGAGCACGGTGGGTTCGGCGAATACTGCTCCTGGAGGACGAGGATGAACACTGTTACCAGCGTCGACAACGGCAGGCGGCGAGTCGCACGCCGCGTCCTGGTGCCGACCGACCCCGGCGAGATCTTCTCGCTGCTGGCCGACCCACATCGCCACGAGGAGCTGGACGGTTCGGGGACCGTGCGCGCCGCCGTCTCCGGGCCGTCCCACCTCCGTCTCGGGGACCGGTTCTCGGTGAATATGCGCCAGCTCGGGATTCCCTACCGGATCACCAGCCAGGTCGTCGCGATCGAGCAGGATCGGCTGATCGAGTGGCGTCATCCGCTCGGCCACACATGGCGCTGGGAGCTCGCGTACGACGGCGGCGGCACCGTCGTCACCGAGACGTTCGACTACTCCCGTTCCTGGGCGGCACGCATGTACGAATGGTCCGGCCGTGTCGAGCGGAACGGCCGCGGGATCACCGCCACTCTGCGTCAACTCTGCGAGCGCTTCGCAGACCGGTAGCGGCCCGTACCGACATCGGGGTCCGGATCCGTCTCAGGTGGACGTGGCGGGCCAACCGGATGATCGGTCGAATCAAAAGCTCCACACTCCCGATGACGAAGAGCCACGTGCCCGTGTAGGTGGTCGAGTCGGAGAAGAACAGGATGCTCCCGACAAGAAACCAGATTCCGATGAGGATGTCGTTGACGATTCCCAGTGTCTCGTAGCGACGCCGGATCACCAGCTCGTCGCGACCGACGTCCAGCGTGAGATCCCGCGATTCCCCTGTCACTGTCAGGCTCCTAACTCGAACGGTCCGCGGCACTCGTCCGAGCAGAAGGACCGTGTGCCACAGTCAATCACCACCAAGAAGAACCGCGGGCGAACCACGGTGGGCTTTCACGGTGCACTCCGAAACTGCGTGGGGAACCACGCCAGCACCAGCAGCACGCACCCGCCCGCGGTCAGCCCGGCGTCCTGCGCGGCGAGCCCAGCCGCCAGCATGGCGAGGCCGAGCCACAGCAGCGTCAGACCGACCCGGCGACCGGTACGTGCTGCGTGGTCCACCGGGCCGCGGAGCAGATCATCTAACCGGGGATCCTCGGCGGCGGCGTGCCGTTCGATGCGCCCCAACACCCGCCGGGAACGCCAGTCCAGCCGGAACCCGTGCGGTGGCGGGTCTGCGGGCGAGGGGTCGAAGAGGTTGTGGGCCATCGCCAGCTCCTACCCGTGGTGGGACCCGGGGTAGGAGCCATCAGCCTGGTCGGCGGTTGTGGCGAGCTCCATCGCCTACAGATGTAAGAGTACTCCGGCGGTCGGCGGTGCGCACCATCGATCCGGACGCTGGGCAGCTCAGCCTACGGACAGGTGAGGTCGCGATCGGCCGGTCTCGCCCACCCGGTCATCTGATCAGGCCGGCGGCACGGACGGCGTCACGTTCGGCGACCAGCTCGGCCACGGTCGCCTCGATCCGCTCCCGTGAGAACGGATCGACGTCGAGGTCCCGGACCACGTCGTAGCCAACGCCGGTTGCACGGACCGGAACCGAGCAGACCAGACCTTCCGGTATGCCGTAGGCACCGTCGGACACTATTCCCGCAGACGTCCAGTCGTCCCCCTCGGTACCGTCGTACCACTCACGGACCTGGTCGACCGCGGCGTTGGCGGCAGACGCCGCCGACGATGCACCACGGGCGTCGATGATCGCAGAGCCACGGCCGGCGACGGTGGGGATGAAGTCCTTTCGCACCCAGGTCGGGTCGAGCCGGTCGACCACGCCGGCTCCGTCGACCTCGGCGTGGGTCAGGTCGGGGTACTGCGTGGAGGAGTGGTTACCCCAGACCGCCATCCGTCGCACCTCTCCTGACCCGACGCCGAGATGCCCGGCCAGCCGTGCCACCGCCCGGTTGTGGTCGAGCCGCATCATCGAGGTGAAGCGGTCGGCCGGGACGTCCGGGGCGTTCGCTCGGGTGATGAGTGCGTTGGTGTTGGCCGGGTTCCCGACGACAAGGAGACGCACGTCGTCGGCGGCGACGGTGTTGATCGCGGCCCCCTGGGGACCGAAGATGGCGCCGTTGGCCTCGAGCAGGTCCGACCGTTCCATGCCCTTGCCCCGGGGGCGAGCACCGACGAGCAGCCCGACCGAGCAGCCGTCGAATGCGACCATCGGGTCGTCGGTGATCTCGACCGAGCGCAACAGGGGGAAGGCGCAGTCCTCCAGCTCCATCGCGACCCCGTCGGTCGCGGCGAGCGCGGCCGGGACCTCCAGCAGGTTGAGCCGGACGGGAGTGTCGGGACCCAGAAGGTCTCCGGAGGCGATGCGGAACAGCAGGGCGTAGGAGATCTGGCCGGCGGCGCCGGTGACGGTCACGGTGACGGGTCTGCGGTACATGACGGCTCCTGCGTCGACGAAGGACGGGTTCAGGCGGGTGCCAACAGGTGGCCACGGACCAGCGAGCCGTGCGCGGTGCGGACCGCGACGACCGCCCAGGCGGTGACCAGCAGCGCGTAGAGCGCCGTCGCGGCCACGGCCAGCATCGGCAGGTGCAGGTGCGCGGCGAGCGCGCTGGTCCCGGTCACGCAGGTGCCGACGGGGAAGGTGAAGCTCCACCAGGTCAGCGCGAACGGCAGCTTCTGTCGCGCGGTACGGATCGTGACCGCCGCGGCCAGCACCAGCCAGACCATCGCGAATCCCCAGGTGGGGACGCCGTAGAGGATCCCGAACACGTGCGCGCCCGTGGCGTAGGGCTCACCGAGCACCCCGGCCTGATCGCCGAGCAGGTTGGCCGCGGTCACCGACTGCCCGAGCGGGCCGAGCACGATCCACATGGTCGGCACGGTCGCGGCCGGGCCGGTGCCGTGCACGACGAGCTTGTTCCAGATCTGGGGCAGGATCGCCAGCGTCGCGAACAGCGAGACGCCGAACATCGCATAGCAGGCGACCAGCATCGTCGGGGCGAGGCCGGCGGGGGTGTGCGGCACCAGCAGCGCACCGTTCGCCGCCGAGACCATCGGCGGTACGACCGGCATCAACCAGCCCCCGAACGCCGACTCCTGCCCGACCTCGTGGTGGACGATCATCATGTAGGGGATCCACGCGGTGGTGACGAGCCCGAGCACGGTGCCCACGCCCCACAGCGCCCATCCGGCGCCGATCGCGCCGGTCTCTCCGACCAGCGGGCCGCCGAACTTGACCGCGCCGGCCCCGACGGTCATCACACCCATCGCGACCGCGCCCCAGAACTGCGACATCACCGGGTTGTGCGCGTGGCCGCGGGCGGTGTCGGTGTGGCGGATCCAGTGCACCGCCCACGCCGCGGTCAGCGCGACGAGCAGGAACGACGCCAGCAGCCACACCGCGACGCCGAAGGTGTGCAGACCGGGGAACTGGTAGGGCAGGGTCGCCGCGGCGACACCGACGATGCCGGTGCCCATGATCGAGGAGTACCAGTTCGGCCCGATGTTGGAGAAGAAGTCCCCGGGGCGTTGCAGGTCGCGCAGCAGTCCGACCCGGGCCGCTCGGTGCGGACCGCCGGACGGTGCCGTCGGCCGGTCCACCGGCTGTGCGGTGATCCGGAAGAAGCTGGCGTCGGTCTGTGTCATGACCACGACGATGCCTCCGCCCGCGGGCCCCCGGTAGCGGCCCCGATCTTGTGGACCCATAATCCACACTTGTGCCTCTTCCTCCGCGGGTCGCTGATCTCGCCCCGTTCGACCTGGTGTTGTCGGTGGCCGAGCTAGGCAGCATGGGCCGCGCGGCCGCCGCGCACGGAGTCAGCCAGGCCGCGGTCAGCGCCCGCATCCGCTCCCTGGAACGCGCCATCGGCGTCACCGTGTTCGAACGCTCCCCGCGCGGGACCCGGCTCACCACGACCGGTGCCCTCGTCGCGGACTGGGCCCGCGCCGCCGTCGACGCCGCTCAGTCGCTGGAGGAGGGCATCGCGGCGCTGCGCGACGCCGACGACGCCCGGCTGCGGGTCGCGGCCAGCTTCACCGTCGCCGAGTACCTGCTCCCCCGCTGGCTGATCAGCCTGCGTACCCGTCGCCCGGACACGAGCGTCGCGCTGAGCACCCACAACTCCACCGACGTCGCCGACGACGTCCTGTCCGGCCGCGCCGACCTCGGCTTCGTCGAAGGCCCCCACCACTCACCGGAACTGGACGAGCAGGTCGTCGCCCGCGACCACCTCACCCTCGTCGTCGCCCCCGACCACCCCTGGGCCCGCCGACGCGGCGTCGACGCCACCCGACTCGCCGCCACCCCGCTGGTCACCCGGGAGGCGGGCTCCGGCACCCGCGACCACCTCGAACACGCCCTCCGCGACGCCGGCGCCGCCGTCATCGCCGACCCCGTGCTGGAGCTGTCCTCCACCACCGCGATCAAGAACGCCGCCGCCGACGGCGTCGCCCCCGCGGTGCTCAGCTCACTCGCTGTCGCCGGGGAGCTGGCCAGCGGGACACTCGTCGCCGTCGGAGTCCGAGGTCTCGCTCTGCACCGCGATCTCGCCGCCGTCTGGCCCCGCGGACGCCCCCTGACCGGACCGGCCCGCGACCTCGTCGAGCTGGCCCACCGCTCGGGCACCACACCCCGGCGCTGAACAGGAACCGATCAGCCGCAGGCGGCGAGCATTACGACCAGCAGGACCAGTCCGAGCAGGGCGATGGCGAGTGCGGCGACGGGGCCCGCGACGAGGCAGGCGACCAGCACGGCCACGCAGCCGGCCGCGAGTCCGCCCGCGAGCCGTCCTGTGCGGGGTGTTCGTGCCGGTGCGACGCCGTCGCGCAGGGCAGCACGCAGCCCCGGGTCCGCGGCGAAGCCGTCCTCGACACGGTCGAGCCGGTCGCGCTCGTGCGGACCGAGGGGCGGGCAGCGGGTGTCGTCGGTCATCGGCCCCGCTCCGCCCCGGGCGAACGGCCCGCCTTGGGATCGTCGGAGGCCGAGACCGTCTCGGGCCCGACTCCGTGCGCCGACGCCCGATCGGCCAGCCGGCCGAGACCGGGCAGATGTGCCTCGGCCCGGGCCCGCTGCACCAGGTGCGGGTAGTGCAGGTCGAACGCCGGGCGCTCGGAGCGGATCCGGGGCAGCTCGGTGAAGTTGTGTCGTGGCGGTGGGGACGACGTCGCCCACTCCAGCGAGTTCCCGAATCCCCAGGGATCGTCGGCCTCGGCTGCGCGGCCGAACCGGTAGCTGCTGAACACGTTGTAGAGGAACGGCAAGGTCGAGGCACCGAGGACGAACGCCCCGACCGAGGAGATCGTGTTCAGCACGGTGAACCCGTCGGTGGGCAGGTAGTCGGCGTAGCGGCGGGGCATGCCCTCGTTGCCGAGCCAGTGCTGGACCAGGAAGGTCAGATGGAACCCGACGAAGGTCAGCCAGAAGTGGACCTTCCCCAAGCGCTCGTCCATGAAGCGGCCGGTCATCTTCGGGAACCAGAAGTAGATTCCGCCGTAGGTCGCGAACACGATCGTGCCGAACAGGACGTAGTGGAAGTGCGCCACCACGAAGTAGGTGTCCGAGACATGGAAGTCGATCGGTGGGCTGGCCAGCAGCACCCCGGACAACCCGCCGAACAGGAAGGTCACCAGGAATCCCGCAGCGAACAGCATCGGCGTCTCGTAGGTGATCTTCCCCTTCCACAGGGTGCCGATCCAGTTGACGAACTTGATCCCGGTCGGGATCGCGATCAGGAAGCTGGTGAAGGAGAAGAACGCCAGCAGCACCGCCCCCGTCGCGTACATGTGGTGAGCCCAGACCACGACCGACAGCGCTCCGATGGCGATCGTGGCGAAGACCAGTCCCTTGTAGCCGAAGACCGGTTTGCGGGAGAACACGGGGACGATCTCGGAGATGATGCCGAAGAACGGCAACGCGACGATGTAGACCTCGGGGTGTCCGAAGAACCAGAACAGGTGCTGGTACAGCACGGCTCCGCCGTTCGCGGGATCGAACACGTGCGAGCCGAGGTGGCGGTCGGCCTCCATCGCGAACAGGGCCGCGGTCAGCACCGGGAACGCGATGAGGATCAGTAGCGCGGTGACCAGGATCGTCCAGCAGAAAACCGGCATCCGGAACATCGTCATCCCGGGAGCGCGCATGCACACGATGGTCGTCACGAAGTTGACCGCCCCGAGGATCGTGCCCAGTCCGGACACGATCAGCCCCATCGCCCAGAGGTCCTGGCCCGGCCCCGGGGAGTGGATGGCGCCGGCGAGGGGCTGGTAGGCGAACCACCCGGAGTCCGCGGCACCGCCGGGGGTGAGGAAGCCGGCGAGCACGATCAGCGCGCCGAACAGGAACAGCCAGTAGGAGAACGCGTTGAGGCGTGGGAACGCGACGTCCGGGGCCCCGATCTGCAACGGCACGATGTAGTTCGCGAAACCGAACAGGATCGGCGTGGCGTAGAGCAGCAACATGATCGTGCCGTGCATGGTGAACAGCTGGTTGTACTGCTCGGTGGAGAGGAACTGCATTTCGGGGCGGGCCAGCTCAGCCCGCATGAGCAGCGCCATCGCCCCGCCGGCCAGGAACATCGCGAACGACGTCACCAGGTAGAGGACGGCGATGTCCTTCGGGTCGGTCGTCCCCAGCATGTGCAGGAACCGGGCGCCCCTCGCCGCGCGACGCGCGGGACGGAAGTGTGTCGTGATCGGTCGGGGTTCGGTGGCGGTCACGGGGAGATCTCCTCGGGCTCGGTGGTCGCGGCGCGTCGTGCCCGGCCACCGCCGAGCGAACGGGCACGGTCCAGGACCGTGTCGAGCATCGTCGGGGTCAGGACTCCGGTGTGGGTGTTCTGCGGGCTCGGGTGGTAGCTGCCGAGCAGGACGAGTCCGGGCAGCAGGAGATGCTCGCGGCCGTGGGCGAACCGCACCCGACCGGTGTCCGGTGCCGCGGCCAGCGCCGCGGTCCAGGCGAGCGCACCCAGTGCCAGCACCACCCGGAGCCGGGGAAGCGCCGCCCATTCCGCCCGCAGATGGGTCGCGCAGGTATCGCGCTCGGTCGCCGTCGGGCGATGGGAAGGGGGCGGACAACGCACCGCCGACGACGTCCACACCCCGTACAGCGCCAGACCGTCATCCGCGCTCTCCGAGGTCGGAGAGTTCGCCAGACCGGCCCGGTGCAGACCGGCGGTCAGAAACGATGCGGACCGGTTGCCGGTGAACGGCCGCCCGTGCGGGTTCCCACGGGCCGCGGTCGCCATCCCGAGCACGTGGATCCCGGCGAGCGGATCACCGAAACCGGGGACCGGCCGATCGGCGCGTCCACCGGTCCCGACCCCGCGTCGGTGCGCCACCAGCCGCGGGCACCGCGCACACGTCAGGACATCGGCGCGGACACGCTGCAGAGCGACGGGACAGGACATCGGTCGACGGTCTCGCAGCGGACCACGCTCGGCCACCCTCGGCCGACCGGGCGACCGCCCGGTCCACCCGGAGTCACCCTCCCGGGTGGAGCCGGGCGACCGCGACGACGTCGCGGTCCTCGGCCGACAGACGTCGGCCCGACGCCCAGACCACCTGGAGCCGGCGGGTCAGGTCGGCGTCGACGACCTCGACGGCGACCAGATCGCCGCGCCGCAGATCGTCGGCCACCGCGAGAAAGCTCAACACCGCAGGGCCGGCACCGGTCCGCACCGCGGACTTGATCGCGGTGGTCGAGGACAGCTCGACCACCGGATCGACCACCCCGGCCCCGTCGGTCAGAGCCTGCTCGACGGTCTCGCGGGTGCCCGAGCCGGGCTCACGCTGCACCAGAGGGGTCCCGGCCAGCTCCTCGGAGGTGACACCTCCGTCGCGGCGGGTCCACTCGTGACCGGGGGCGACGACCGCAACGAGCCGGTCGCGGGCAACGACTTCCTGCTCCAGCCCATCAGGAACGTGCGGGCCCTCCACGAAACCGACACCCACCTCGCCGGCCAGGACCAATCGTGCGACCTCGGCCGAGTTCACCACGCGCAGCGACACCACCGACTGTGGGCGACGGGCCCGCAGATCCGCCAGCCAGCCCGGCACCAGATACTCGGCGACGGTCAGACTGGCCGCGATCCGGACCCGGCTCCCGTGCCCGGTACGCAGCGCCGTCACGCCCTCGTCGAGCCGCGACGCCGCGGCAACCACCTCGCGCGCCCACTCGACCACCATGGCGCCGTCCGGGGTCAGTCTCGATCCCAGTGCGCTCCGTTCGATCAGCGCCAGCCCGAGCAGTCCCTCCAGGTACTTGATCCGCGAGCCGACGGCGGACTGGGACAGGCTCTGCTCCGCAGCGGCCCGGCCGAGACTCCCGGTCCGGGCGACACTCAGCAACACGTCCAGCGCGCCGACCTCGGGCGTGCGGGAGGAAAGCGGCATGCCGGGACCGTAGTAGAAGTCGCCGCCGGCGGCTGCCGCGATGTCAGTGCCCCGCCGGGACCACCAGCACGGGGCGGGTCTGGTGTCGGATCAGCCCGTGCGACACCGACGGCTCCAGCACCCGCGACAGCAGACCACCCGGTCCCCCGCCGCGGCTACCGACCACGATCATCGACGCGCTGCACGACTCCGCCAGCTCCGCCAACACCGTGACCGGGTCACCCCGCTCGGTCCGCTGCTTCCACTCCGGCCCGTCCGCGAGCCCTCCCATCAGCGCGGCGACGTGGTCGTGCGCAACACCCAGGGCATCCTGTGCCTCAGCCTCGAACGACGCCGAGTCCGGATCCACCGGATAGTCACCGGCATCCACCACGTGTACGACCAGCAGCTCCGTGCTCAGACGCACCGCCAGATCCGCAGCCGTCGTCACGGCCCGGTCACCCGCCTCGCCCCGGCCGTACCCGACCACGACCGTTCCCACCACTGGCTCCATCACCATCATCTCCTCACCCGAGCAGCACCCGCACGACCAGGAAGCCGATCGCCGCCGCACACACCCCGACCGCGACGCTCGCCGCCAGGTAGCCCCAAGCCGCCCCGGCCCGACCCCGTTCCGCCAGACCCGCGACCTCGTAGCCGAACGTGCTGTAGGTGGTCAGCGCACCACAGAACCCGGTACCGACCACCGCGACGACCTCCGGCCCGAACTCGGCCGACCCCGCCGTCATCGCACCGAGCACAAGCGACCCGACGACGTTGACCACGAACGTCCCCCACGGCCACACCGACGCGAACCGGGCCTTCGCGGCGGTATCGGCCAGGTAGCGCAGCGGTGCCCCCACCGCGGCACCTGCTCCGACCAGCAGCACCGTCCACCCGTTCACTCCGGCTCACCGCCCGTGCGCCCGGCCGCCCGCCGAGTTACCGCGACGCCGAGCACACAGGCCGCGACCGCCGCAAGGGGCGTCGCCACCACGTAGCCCAGCGCCACCACGGGCCGACCCGCGTCGACCAGAGCGACGACGTCCACCGCGTAGGTGGAGAACGTCGTATATCCACCCAGCACACCCACACCCAGCAACGGGCGCAGCAACGGGTGCGGGACCGTCAGCTCCGAGAGCACCGTCAGCAGTACCCCGATCAGCAGACAACCCGAGACATTGACGAGGAACGTCGTCCACGGCCACCCGCCGGATGGCTGCGGGAACGCGACCCCAATCACGAACCGAGCCTCGGCGCCTACCACGCCACCGGTCGCGACAGCGGCGAGGACCGGCCACCGGCGACTGCTCGGCGTGGTGACCGGCGGACCGGCCTGCTCGACCGGACACGCCCCATCGGCACCGTCGGCAACGGGCTGCTCGGACACCACTCACCTACCTCACGGACCGCGACCGGTCATCGGTAGGAGCCATCAGCATCAGCAGCGGTTGTCGGCGAGCTCCATCGCCATCAGCAGAGAATGTACTCCCGTGCACCGTTCCAGGCACGTCCGGCACGGCGTCGAGCAGTTCCTTCGCCCTCATCGAGACACCGTCACATGCATACTTCCGGACTCGGCCGACGCTCCCCCGGGGCAGGAGGCGGATCGGACAGAATTGTGACCCTGCGCAGCCGAAAGATCCCGGACGAGGATGTTCGTTGTCGAGTCACGATCGCGGGCTGGTCCTCGGTGGTGTGACCGAGGCCGAGACCTGTCACTGGCGGTGTTGGAGCCGGATGAGGAGATCGGCAGCGATCAGGCGTTCCTCGGGCCGCTGGTAGGTCGCGTCATGCAGTGCGTGACGCAGGCAGCTGGGCAGAGTGTCGGGGATGTGTGGTGGCCGTGGAGTCGGGCGACCGCGAACTCCACGGTGGTGCCCCGGGCACTCGCGCCGTCCGGTATCGGTTTCGAGCAGGACCAAGGCCAGGGTGGCGGCGACCACCCGGACCCGTCCCCGCAGGTCATAGGTACCGTCCCGCACTCCCCCGGACCATCCAGAACCACGATCTCGGAATTTCTCTAGGTTTCTGGTCTCCGATCCGGTAGCTCTTCGCGACAGGAATCCCGCTGGCGGCGCCGACCTCGACGTGCGCTCACAGTGGTCGCGTCTCTTCCCACGGCGGTGGTTCGTGCCATCTCGTCGACCTGGCGCAGCCCGATCACGCCCAGGGCAGGGGGCAACCGCGCCGCGCACTTGACCACCTACAGCTGGCGCCCCGGGTTTGGGCGCCGCTGCGACCCGGCCACCTCGTCAGGCTTGCCCCCTGGTCTGGGTGTGATAGCCCTTCGGGAGGTCGTCGCGATGGCGCAAACCACCGCCTCCCACGATCGGACCGCAGCGGGCCGCCGGGGCGCCCATCTCGGAGACCTGCCTGCCCGGCGAGGGCCGGGGTGTGGGGCGGAGCCCCACGGTGTTGTCCCGGTTCTGTCGGTGCTTGGTCGCATACTCGCGCCATGACCCAGTGCATCGGTCCGCTGCCCGGGTGGGTGGTCCCTGCCGAGCAGCAGGTGCGGGACTGCTGGTGGAACGCGCACCAGGTGGCGACCGTCGCCGCTGAGGACAGCGCGTTGGGCGTGTTCGTCGCGCTGGACTGGGTATTGCGTCCGGCCGAGCGGCAGACCCCGGTGACGGTGCGGTCGGTCCCTCCGAGTTGGCAGTTCGTGCGGGGTGAGTCCTGGGCGGCGCTGTCGGTGGCTGCGGGACGGCCGGAGCCAACAGGGAGGGACTGGCGGCGGCTCGGGGCGCTGCAGGGTCCGACGCGGGCGACGCATCGGGTCCAGTGCTGCGGCGTCTGGCAGGGGCTGTCGTGGCTGTTGGGGGTGCGGGCGGAGCCGCCGATCGGGATTCCGGACCGAGACGAGTCCGGGGCGGTCGTGCCGGGCTCGGAGGTCTACTGCCTGCCGGTGGATCGGTCGCGTCCGGCGCTGCTGGCGGCCAAGCGCAGCCGGGAGGAGCGCGAGCTGGACGAGTCGGTGCGCCACTGGGAGCACATCCGCACCCTGGCCGACCGCGAGAAGCCGGCCGTGTAGCGACGCCGCTGCCGGTGGACGGAACGGGGGCTGGGAGCCGACCAGGTGGTCGGCTCCCCGCCCTCATCTCGTCCCGAGTAGCTAAAGTCCGGTCGGTTCCAGCTGGTCCTCCGCGTCGTGGGCGTCGGCGTGTTCGGCGGTCTGGTCGTCGTGGTGCCACTGGGTGAGCTGCTGGTGGCGGTCGTGTTGTTCGCCGTCCTGCTCGTCGAGGGCGTCGCGGTAGGCGATCTCGTCGAGTACCCGCCCGGCCTGGGCGACCGAGTCGGCGGCCTCGTCCGCGGTCGGGACCCGGACGACGTCCTCCGAGGCACTGGTCCGCGGCGGTGCGTCGTCGCGGACATTCGCCTCGTGCGTCGCGGTGTCGTCGTCGTGCTCAGCGGGGTCGAGGTCGTCGACGAAGTCGGCCTCGGTGATCTCGCGGTGCTGCTCGTCCTCAGCCTGGTCGTCCAGGTGCGCGGTCATCCATTCCTCGACGGTGACATGGTCGGCGGGGTCGTCGGTAGCGTCGCGGGAAGCCAGCTCGGCCTTGGACAACTCGGCCTGCAACCGGGTCTGGGTGGTGTGGAGCAGCCACCGGCCCCGGGCGTCGTCGACCTGCTGGAGTTCCTCAGCCCGCTCGGTCAGCGTGCGCGCCAGGGCCGCGGCCTGCTCTGCCTCGGCGGTGAGGCGTTCCCGATCGGACTGCTGGCCGGCGTTCTCGGCCTCGGCGCGGCGGAGGGCGGCGTCCTGCTCGTAGCGTGCGGCGGCCTGTCGGGTTCCGGCCAGCTCGTTGCCGACGTAGCGGGGCGCGGCGGCCAGCTCGCGCTCGTAGGCGCGCACGCGCATCCGGAGCTGGCCGTTGGACAGCTCCAGGTGCTCGCGTTCGACCTCCGGGCGGCCCAGCGCCCGCCACGCAGCGCGGTGCGCGGCGAACTGCTCGACCTGCCCCGGCTGCGGCGCCGGACCGAGCGGGTCGGTGTCGTCGTCGTGGCCGCGGACCTCCCGGTAGGCCGCGACCTGCCCGACGGCGCTCTGCCACCGCTGGCGCGCCTGCTGGTCGGCTGGAGGCTCCCCGAAGGCGTCCACCGCCCACCGCGGCGGTTCCGCGACCGCGTCGGCGCCGAGCTGGGCGGCGCGCTGGTCGGCGGCCTCGGCCAGCACCTGCAGGTAGGCGTTCCAGCCCTCGTCGTCGGTGCGCGGAACCCAGTCGGTCCAGCGCTCCCCCACCGGGTCGAAGCGGTGGGAGTCGCGGATGCGGGAGTAGAGCACGTTCGCGACGCTGCGCGACCCGGACAGCGGTCCGCGCTGCACGGCATCGGCGAGGACGGTGTGGGGGTCGTGGCTGGCCAGCTCGGCGCGGCGCAGGATGCGGGTCAGGGCGGCGGTGCCGTCCTCCGCGGCGACCTTTGCCCGCTCGTCGGGGGTCAGGGCCCCGGTGGCGACGAGCTGGTCGAGCGCGTGCGCGGTGCGCGCGGTGGCGACCCGCTGTGCGCCGTCGGCGAGCCGCTCGGCCGCGGTCGCCGCGCTGGCCGCTCGCTCGGCGGAGGCGGCCTCGGTGGCGAGGGCGGACTGGGACACGGCCTGGTCGGCGCCGTCGAGGATCGTCGCGACCGCGGCGACGGGGCTGCGGTGGATGCCGTGCGCCTGGGGGGTTCCGTCGGCGAGGTCGTCGGGGCCGGTGTGGGTGGTGACGTGTGCGGTGTTGCAGTCCCGGCCGCGGGACATGCCGACGTAGAGGGAGTTCGCGCGGGTCGCGGGGGTGACGACGGTGTGGGTGGTGTCGACCGTCGCGCCCTGCCCGGCGTGGGTGGTTCCGGCGTAGCCGAGCGCGAGATGCTCGGCGACGTAGGCGGCCGGCAGGACCATGCGGTCCCCGGTCCCGGTGCCGTGGGTGTCGGTGGTGACCTCGAGCGCGCCGTCGTCGCGGACCGCTGTGACCCGGAACAGGTCGCGGTTCATCACCGGTCGCCGGTTGCCCTCGTACCCGGCCAGGGTCCAGTCGATCGCGCGGGCCTCGACCAGGTCCCCGACCCCGGCCACGGTCCCCTGCATCCCCAACGGCACGCCGGTCTCGGCGACCCGGCCGAGCCGGACGAGCTCGGCCCGCACGCTGGCGGAGACGCGGGCGGCCTGGTCGTTGGAGTCGACCAGCAGCAGCGACCTCTTACCGGCGAGGGTGTCGGCCAGCCACGCCCGCGCGGCGGATTCTTCCGCCCCGTCGCGGTCGCCGGCGTCGAGGAGGCGGCCGTGCTGGTGGTAGTCCTGCAACACCGTCTGGTCGGCCTCGCGCAGCCGCAGCGAGGCGTCGCGTTCCCACCCGGCGCTGAACCGGCGGGCGTCGGTCAGCTCGTAGCTCGACCCCGCCGTGGCGAGCAGGTCCATCGCGCCGCCGGCGCCGACCGCGGAGAGCTGGCGGTGGTCACCGGTGAGCAGCAGCTTCGCCCCGGCCGCCGCCACGCGGGCATGGATCTGCTCCAGCGACGCGGTGTCGGTCATCGCGGACTCGTCGACCACGACCAGGTCGCCCTCGCGCAGCCGCCATGCCTCGTCGCCGTCGCGGGTGCGGCGCTCGGCCGGGGCGGCGTCGAGGCGGGCCTGGGTGGCCGACCAGCGGGCGATGTTCGCTGCGGTCAGCCCTTCGGCGGTCAGGACCTCGGTGGCCTTCTGGCTGGTCGCCAATCCGAACACCCGCCGCGGCGCGGCCGGCGGGGTGCCGTCGGGGCCGGCGGGTAGGGCCGGGTCGCTCCACGCCCGGGCCAGGGCGCCGACGACGAACGACTTCCCGGTTCCCGCGGGCCCGACGAGGGTCTCGACCCGGGCACCGGAGGTCAGGATTCCGCGCACCGCGGCGGCCTGGTCGACGCCCAGCTCGATGCCGTCGGTCCGGAGCCGGTCGACGAAGCGGTCCGCCGCGCCGCGGGTGAGCGCGGTGCCGTTGTGGGCGGCGGTCGCCGCGAGCAGGATCCGCTCGGAGCGGATCTGGTCGGTCGTGGTGTAGAGCCGTCCGCCCGGCGCGCGGAACGCCGACTCCCCGTTCGCGGTCCGCATGTCGGCGGGCAGCAGGTCCTCGCCGGGCTCGGCTGCGTCGAGGTCGACCAGGTGCTCCAACGCGACGTCGGTGAGCTGGTCCAACAGGGTCGCCACCTCGGCGCCGTCGGGGACGCCGAGGTAGTCCGGCAGGGCGGCGTTCACCGCCCGGGTGAGGTCGGCGCGGGTCCACCCGGCCTTGCGGTCGCGTACGTCGGCGACGGCGATCTCCACGACCGCGGTCGGGTTGAACGTCTGCGGCTGCACGCCCTCGCGGCGGGCGGCGAGGGCGGTGTCGGCGATCCCGGCCAGCCCGCCGTCGATGTCCGCGCGCAGCTTCGCCGCGGTCTCGTCCAGGAACTCCTCCCGGGTCTGCCCGTCGTGGGACTTCGCCGCCCGCGTCGCGAACGTCGCCTGTCGGGACAGCCGGTCGCGCTCGGCGGAGTTCGGGGCGCGGCCGTAGCGGTCCTCGAACGCCTCGAACAGCTCCGCGGTCTTCGCGGTCACCTTGTGCCGCCGCGAGGACAGCAGCAAGATCGCCTCGTCCGGGACGCCGAGGATCTCGCGGGACTTCCCGTCCGGACGCGTCACCGCGAGCGTCCCCAGGGTGTAGGCCAGCGTCTCCTCGGTCGTGCGCTCGGCAACCGCCGCGGCGGCCGGGCGCCACCGGTACAGCGAGCGGCCGTCGAGGGTGCGCCACTGCCCGTCCGGGCCCTCGACCCGGTTCAGGGTGCCGTTGTGGATGTGGAGCTGCGGGTCCCCGTCGCGGGAGTCGTGCTGGAAGAACGACGCCACGGTCCACTCGTGAGCGTCGGCGTAGCGGCCCGCGGCGCCGCCGTGGTGCCCGACCCGGGTGTAACCGGCCTTGTCCTGCAAGTACGAGAGCGCGGCGTTGTTGCCCGCCCAGATCGCGTCCTCGACGGCCGTGCGGAACTGGCCCCACGCCGCGGCGGTCTCCTCGTCGCCCGCGTTGCGGGCGGCGACCTCGCGGGCCTCGAACGCGGTGTGCAGCAGCGTCACCGACTTCTGCACGCTGAATGTGATGTCGAAGAACGCCACGTTGTGCCGAGCGGCCTTGCCCGCCTCGGTACGCAGCTCCGCGCGGCGTTCCGCGGCGGCGTCCGGCTCGCGTTCCAACGCCTGCTCATAGAGTTCCTCGGCGGTCCGGTACTTGCGTCCCACGTGTCCCAGCGTCGCCGCGCTGTCCCACTGCTGCGGGTCACCGAACGCGGTGTCCCGAGGGTCGATGAAACGCTCGTAGACCGCCCGCATGTCCTGGGCGTCCACCAGACCGCGCAAGCCGAGCTTCTCCGCACCCGCGCCCCACCAGCGCCCCGGCGGTTCGCCCGCGGCGACCGCGCCGGTGTAGTAGTTCTCCCGCCCGGTCGCGACCTCCTTCAACAGGTACTCCGGGCTGTAGCCCGAGGAGATGCTCAGCACCCCGACCACCCCGAAACGATCGTCGTCGGGGCCTGGTCGCGGTCGATGGCACGGGTCCTCCGGCGTGGCCGGCCGGAGGCCGGCCCGCCCCCTCGGATCGTGATGCATCGGTGTGATGGCTTTGATCTTGGGCTCTTGTTGCTCTGTTCGGGGTAGTCGCTCTCGGCTCTGGTGTTCTGCTCGGTCGCGGTCGCCTTCTCGCTGTCGGTGCTCATCGGGTGGTCCTGTTCTGGGGCTCGTCGGGGACGAGGTGCAGGCCGTTCGAGGCCTGCGGTGGGGTGTCGCGGAGCTGTCGCAGGGCTCGGGCGGCAGTGCCCCGGCCGACGTCGGCCAGCTCCTCCAGCTCGCGCACCGTCGGGAGGGCGCCGTGGCGCTCGCAGTGGGTGAGGGCGGTGGTGCGGGCGCGCTCCTGCGCGCCCGCACCCGATCCGCCCGTCCCACCGGGCCCCAGCCGGTCCGAGTGGACGGCGGGGCGCGGGGCCGGGTGGGACACCGGCCGCGGCGGGCCGGGAATGACCGGTCCGTCCAGCGCGGGTGGGACACCCGTCCCGTGTCCCACCGTGTCCGGGCGTTCCACCGGTGTCCGGTCGGACGGCGGGACGGTGATGGTCGCCCGGACCCGCGGTCCGGCCGCGCGATCCGGCTCGGCCGGGTCCCGGTCGGCCGCCGGGTCGTCGATGCGGGTCTCGGCGAGGAGGTAGAGCAGGTGCGCGACGACGGCGGCCGCGATGGCGGGCCACGCCCCGACGCCGAACCGCAGCGCGGCGTTGACGGCCAGCTCCCCGCCCGCGGTGACCGAGTCGGAGGCGAGGTAGACCGCCTGCGCGAGCCCCGACAGCCCGGCCGAGACGATCACCACCGACCAGGCGTAGCGGGCCGCCGACCCGGACAGCCTGGCCGTGGCGGTGTAGGCGACCAGCGCGAGACCGTCGGTGATCAGCGGGTAGATCCAGGCGATCCCGGCCGGGACCCGCGCGGCGAGCGCGACCTCGAACAGGCCGTGCGCCGTCGCGACCGCCGCACCGAGGGCGACCGCCAGGCCGGGCAGCCAGATCGCGGCGCGACCGGCCCGGGCGGTGCTGCGTGCGGTCATCGCAGCGCACCCCCGATCGCCCCGGGCACCGCTCGGTCGTCGGCGGGTGGCTCGGGCGGTGCCTGCTCCCGCCCGGTCGCCCACCAGCCGACGATCAGCTCGGTGTGCCGGATCCCGGGCACCGGCGCGGCGGCCCCGGGCGGGGCTCCCCAACCGGGCCGGGTCTGGTGCGCCTCGATCGAGCACGACCCGACGCTCCTACGGAGCCGGTTGATCACGCCGGGGCGCTGGCGGTCGTGCCAGTCCCCGGCGAGCTGCACCGAGGCGTCCGGGCCCTGGTAGGCGGCGCACCAGGCGTGCATGAGCCACAGCAGTTCCTCGACGACGTCGGAGTGCCAGGCCCAGCACTCCGGGACGACGGCGGCGCCGTCGGGGTAGCGCAGGAACACCCGGCGTAGCCACTCGGTCAGCTCGTCGAGCAGCTGCGCGACCTTCTCCGTCTCGGTCGGGGCGAGCAGCCACGACGGCGCAGGAGCCGGGCGGCGGCGGGCCGCCAGGGTCGCGAGGGACTGTGCGGTCTCGGCGACGACCTTGGCCAGCTCGTCGATCCGGCCGTCGACCGGGCCGAGCATGTCCAGGCGGCGGGTCAGGTCGTCGACCTGCCGGGCCAGCCCGACGACGGCCGTGCCGGTCGCGGACCCGTCGTCGGGCCGCTCCGCGCGGGGCTCGGGGTGCGGGGGCGTGTTCATCGGCTCCACCCCCCGTCGTCGGTGGCGGAGTCGGTCGACCGGTCCGGTGCGGGCGGGTCGCGGTGGTCCAGGTCGTCGGCGACGGCCTCGGCCTGGGTCGCGCGGACGAGGTCCGAGACGCGGCGCATCTCGGTGTCGGTCAGCGGGCGGACACCGCCCGGGGCGGTCTCGTCCGGGGTGAACCACATCCCGCCCGTCGAGTCGTGGTCGTCCGCGTACTTCGCCTCGATTGCGGCGTCCCGGTAGGGAGCGTTGATCATGTCCTCGACTCGGCGGAGGTCCATCTCGGTCGCGGTCCGGTCGTCGTCCGGGTCGTCGTGGACGTGGGCGGTCGCGTCGAGGTGCGCCTGGTGCGCGGCGTCGTGGCCGCCGGTGAACCAGCCGTCGGGGTCGGCCTGCTGCTCCATCTCCGCGCGCAGGCGACGCATGGCGCCGTCGTACTCGCGCTGCTCGCGCATCTGGTCTCCGATCAGGTCCAGCAGCCGGTCGCGGTCGGCCTCGTAGCGGGCGATCTCGTCGTCGTGCACAGCTCCGGCGGTGCGCGCGGTGAGGAGGGCGCGAAGGCGCTCCTCCAGCGCGACGACGTCGGACTCGGTGACCTGCGGTCGCTGTCTCATCGGTCTGCCTCCCCATCGGTGCCCGGCCGCGGGGCGGCAGGGGTGTGCAGAGACTGGTCGTGGATGACGGCCAGCTCGCGGAACATCGCGTTTGCGTCCCGACGCCGCTCGTGGCGCTCGGCGAACCGGTCCGGCCACCACGTGGCCAGGACCGAGAGCGCGGCCTGGGCGAGGTCGTCGCGCCACATCCGCAGCTCGTCGAGCTGGAGCGCGCGGGCCGCGCGGGTGTCGACCCGGCGGGCGTCGCGGCCGTGGGCGCGGACGTCGCGACGGGTCCAGGCCATGCGGGCCCGGCCGATCACCGGGGCGATCCCGCGGCGGATCACCACCACCCGCCCTGCGGGCAGGTTCGCAATCTGCGCCGGCGCCAGCACCGGCACCTTCCGCACCGACCTCGACGCGACCCGGCCGTGCTCGTCCGTGGTCGAGACCCGCTCGTCCCGCTCCCCGGCGAGGGTGGACCAGAACTCCAGGTCCGCCTTATCCCTCGTCCCACCGAAGATCATCACCGCGGCGGTGTTGTTCAAGATGGTCGCCGCCTTGTGCTCGCCCCAGCGGGCCAGGAGCTGGGCGCGGGACTGGAACGCGCACAGGATCGTCACCCCACGACCACCCATGTCCGCCGTCCACGACTCCAGCGGCACAGGGCTGATCAGGGCGGCCTCGTCCAGGAACAGTCCGAGCGGCGGGTCCAGCCGCCCGGCCGGTTGTCCGGCGGCGAGCCGTCGGGCCTCGCGGGCGATGTGCCCGGTCAGCGCGCACACCAGGGGTGCGGTCTGCGCCTCCTCGGCGCCGAGCAGGAACACCGTCGCCCGCCCGTCCAGCAGCCGGGCGACGTCGAACCCCTCCCCCGGCTCGGCCGCCGCAGCCGCGGCCGGGTGGGTCAGCCACCCCAACGCAGGCATCACCGAGGACGTGATCGAGGACCGGGTGCGCTCGTTCGTGGTGATGAACTGCATCACGTCCTGCTCGAACGCCGTCACCCCCGACCGACGCAACAGTGCGGGCACCTCGCGGCCGGCCGAATCCGGGTCGGCCACCCAGCCCAGGACGTCGGTCATCCGCTTGTGCCCGAGCGCGGCGGCGTGCAGCAGCGCGGCGAGGACGCGGCGGGCCTGACCGTCCCAGAACTCCCGATCCCCACCCGACCCACTGGCGACCGCGGCGAGCATGTCCGTCGCCCGCTCCGTGGCCGTGACGGGGTCGGTGCAGCCGGTCAGCGGATCGAACGTGATCGTCGACGCCCGGTCCCCGAGCCCGGCAGGGTTGAACACGAACACCTCACCCCGCGACTGCCGGCGCAGCGGCGCACACAGGTCCAGCAGGTCGGTGCGGGTCGAGGTCACCAGCGCGGCACCCGGGGCGTCGAGGACGCGCCCGGCGAGCCAACCGGTCTTGCCGGTGCGGGGGCCGCCGACGACGATCACGACGTCCTCGACCAGCGCCCACACCCGCAACGCGCCGGTACGGCACAGCTCGACCGCGGCCTCGCTGGTCGCGAGCCGAGCCCGCTGCCACCGCGACAGAGCGGCCAGGGACGGGCGCACGGTGCCGGTCCGACGCCGCACCGCGAAGGTCCCGGCGTGCCGGACGATGTCCAGCGACGAGGCCACGCCGACCTTGCGGCGCGACCGGGCCGCCCACCGCGACACGGTCGCCGAGGAGCGCGACCACCGGTGCCACACGATCACCCCGGCCAGCCCCGTCACGGCGAGCAGGGCAGGCCAGGACAGGGCCGTGACGATCGTCGCCGCCGGGAGCAGCGCGACCAGGGCGAGGCCAGCTGCCAGGGCCCGTGCCCCGCGAGCCCAGGCAAGCAGGGCGCCCGCGGCGAACATAGCGAGCACGAGCGCGGTGGAGCTGAACAGGATCTCCATCAGTGCTCCCACCCCTCGTTCCACGCCTGCACCTCGGCGGCGTGACGGGCACAGCCCTTGGCGTGGCCGTCCTCGCTATTGGCTGGGTTGCCCTCGAACTGGCCGTGGTCGGTCACCAGGCCGTCGCAGGTCGAGCAGCGCCAGTACGCGGACGGCGTCCGGAACGAGCGCACCCCGTCCGGCTCCGGGTCCGGGACCCGACCGCAGACCAGCCAGTCGAACGCCGCCTCCCCCACCGGCCGGTACTCCCCTGACGACAGATCGAGCGCAGCGCCGACCTCGTCCCACGACCGGCCCGCCGCACGAGCGGCGCGGGCGTACTCGTAGAGCTGCCCCTCGGCGACGGTGCGCATCAACAACGCCGCACGGATCCCGGCGAACGGATCGTCGAGCTTCCGATCGGTGAACACTGTGAACCCGGGGATCGGGACCTCGGTCTCGGTCGAACCGAACGCCTCGACCGCGATCCGCCGGAGCAGCTCGCGGATCCGGCCGGACGCCGCGGTCGTCGGGGAGATGTCGAACGCGGCCATCACCGACCACCACCCGCGACGACGGCACCGGCCGCGGCCCAGCGGTCGACGGTCCGACGGGTCACGCCGAGGACACGGGCGATGTCGTCCCGGTCGACGCCCGCGGCGAGGGCGGCGCGGCCGGCAGAGATGACCGGCGCCCGGTCGGTGCGCAGCACCGGCGCGGGAGCGACGGCGGGGCGCAGCTCGGCGCGACGGGCCCGGCGGGTCGTCGCCCGACGGGCACGGCGGCGCTCGTTCTCTGTCAGCCCACCGGCGACACCGTGCGGGAGGTCGTCGATCGCCCAGTCCCGGCACGCGGCCTGCACCGGGCAGCGGCGGCAGACCCGCCTGGCGCGGGCCACCTGCCGGTCGTACGCGGCGCCGCTCTCCGCGGTCGGGAAGAACATCTCCGGGTCCACCGACCGGCACGCCGCGCGGGCGCGCCACCGGTCGTCGTCTCGCTCTACCATCGTTTCCTCTCCGGCCTTCTGCTGATGTGCGGTGAGAGCGGCCCGGCGGCTGTGTCCCGCCAAGAACCCGTCGCCGGGCCGTCCCAGGTGGTGTGCTCGTGTCATGGCCGCGCTCCGCTCGGCCGGACCCGGCGCGGCGCCGGGAACAAGCCGGCCGCGGAGTCCTCGGCGGCGCGGCGCTCGTCGTCGCTCGGCGTCTCGGTCCGGACCCGGATGCCCGGCACCTCTCCGGCCAGGTGCGCCAGCCAGGACGGCAGCGGCCGGTTCTCCAGCAGCGACAGCGCGACCACGTGCGACGGGCACCCTGGCCGGGTCGGGCTCACCGCCCACCGGCACGTCGGGCACCGGCCCGCGCTCTGCGCGCTGTGGTCGACGAGGACCTGCAACCGGATCGTCCGACCGGTGACCTCGGCGAGCCTCAGGTCGAGATCGCCCAGCCGCACCGCCCCGGTCACTGGAGCACCTCGACCGGCTCGGGAACCCGGCCCCGGTCGTCCGGGCACAGCACCGACCCGTCGCGGTGCGAGAACTCCGGCGGACGTCCGGCCCGGTCGGGCCACCCCGTCGGCGGCTCCCCCGCCACCGGGTGCCCGCAGCCCGGGCAGACCAGCGCGGACAGCTCGACCCGCTGGGCCGCGGCCGTCACCCCGCACCGCCCTCGGTCGCGGCGTGCTCGGCCGGGGTCCGGTTCAGCGCGGGCGTCGCCGCCTGGTCGAACGCCGACATGAACGTCGCGACCGCTCCCGGCACGCCCTGCCCGACCGGCGTCGCCACGAACACCACCGCCGCGACCACCGTGAAGAACGCCGCCCCCGCCGCCGACCGCGCCTTCGCGCAGATGAACGCGCCCGCGACGAGGACCAGCAGCACCACTCCGACGCCGCCCATCAGACGGCGCTCCCACGCTGCGCCGGCGCCCACCCGGACGTGTCGACGACCGTCTGCTCGGCCACCGCCAGGTCCGCGATCGCATCGATCGCCTTCGCCGGGACGATCAGCCGCCCCCGGACCTTCACGGCCGGGAACTCCCCCGCCGCGATCGCCCGGTAGACCGTCATCGTCGACATCCCGAACATCGCCGCAACCTGCGCGACGCTGTAGAACCGCGGCGCCGCCGCCACGGCCACCGGCTCCTGCTTGCTCATCGACTGCCCCTTCCTCTCGATCCGCTGTGCGCTAACAATAGCACCAATATTAGCTGCTAATACTAGTCTCATCGTGTAGCTGAGCAGGTCGTCGCACCTGGGCGGACCTGCGACCGCTAGCCTCGGCACCGAAATCAGCAGGTCCGTACCTACTGAGGCACT
Organism: Pseudonocardia sediminis; assembly: GCF_004217185.1. NCBI lineage: Bacteria > Bacillati > Actinomycetota > Actinomycetes > Pseudonocardiales > Pseudonocardiaceae > Pseudonocardia > Pseudonocardia sediminis. The sequence continues at coordinate 6,053,291 of NZ_SHKL01000001.1, forward strand.
GAGGAAGGTCTGCGTGGCCAAGGACTGGGACGCCGTCGCCGAGGCGATCAAGACGCGTCTGGCCGAGCTCGACATGACCCAGGCCGAACTCGCGACCCGCGCGGGCGTCGCCCTGATGACCGTCCGCGAGCTGCAGCACAACCTCACGCCCCGCCGACGCAGCCCTCGCACCCTCGCCGCCGTCTCCGAGGCGTTGGGGTGGCCAGGCGACCACATCGCCCGGATCCTCGACGGCGACCAGGTCGCCGACCCCGACGCCGACGACCCCGTCCTCGTCGAGCTGGACGCTCTCAGGGCGGACGTGAGCGCTCTCGTTCGACGGATCGATGCCATCGAGCGTCGGCTAGGTCCCGACGCCGGCGACGCCTGAGCCGCTCGATCCGCTCGGCCATCTCGCAGGTCAGCTCGCGCAGTTCTGCGAACTCGGCCCGGGGCTCCCGTGGCTGTGGTGCACTGCTGTTCATGCCGTCGACGATGGTGAATCTCGGCGGAACAAAGCAGGTCAGAACCCTGGTAGCGCAGGGCATTCGCCCGGCAGACTGGGCTCTGCGAGCGATCGGGGGTGGCCGTCGGCGTGGATCAGAACAGCAGCGACGAACCCTGGGGTCATCAGCTCCGGCGCTGGCGTGACGAAGTACAGCGCTGGTCGCAGCAGGACCTCGTGGACCACGTGGTGCGGTTGGCGTTCACGACGAACGAGGAGCGCGGCACCAAGCTCGACGTCCGGCTCGTCGGCCGCTGGGAAACCGGCTCCGTACAACGACCTCAGGCCGTCTACCGACGGCTGCTCGACCAGCTCGGCGCCCCCGTCCCGTCGGCCCGGCGAGTGCCCGCCGTCACCCGGCCTGTCGCGGATATGCCGGGTGGATGCCCTGCTCCTGCCGAGCCCGTCTCCGTAGCGTCGACACCGTCCGATCGGGACTCCGACGCCTGGGACGGTGACAGTTCAGTGCTGCGACGCGACTTCCTCCGAGCGAGCGGCTCGCTCGCGCTCTCCGGCCTCCTTGGAAGCGTGCTCGGAGACACCAGCTCGAACGCCACGACGATCGACGTCGCCACCGACCTGTCGAACCGGCTCACCAGCCTGCGCCGCCTCGACGACACCCTCGGCGGCGCTGACACCTACCGCCTCTACAACGCCGAGGCCGAACTCTCCGCGCGGATCCTCCAGGGCGGCACCGCGGGCGAGGTCGTACAGCGCGCGCTCCTGGCCGTGCACGCCGAGCAGTCGCAGCAGGCCGGCTGGGCCGCATTCGACGCCGGATGGCACGACCTGGCCCGCGAGCACTTCCGTCGCAGCCACGCCGCCGCCCTCGAGTCCGGCGACCCCGGCCTGGCTGGGAACGCACTCGCCTTCCACGCCTACCAGCTCATCGCCCTCGGCAAGCCTGCACGAACGATCTCGGAGAAGTCGGTCCAGGCCGCCGGCCAGGACGGCGTCGACCCCGGCGTCCGCGCCCTGCTCTACTCCCGCGCCGCCTGGACATTCGCCCTCGACGGCGACGCCGACACCACCGCCCGCTGCCTCGGCCTCGCTGAGGAGGCCCACGCCGTCGCCGAAGCCCGCACCCCGGACTACGCCGCGTGGATCGACGCAGACGAGCTGGCCATCATGACCGGCCGCTGCTGGTCCGAACTCCGCCGACCGCTCCGCGCCGTCCCCGTCCTGGAGAGCGCGCTGGGTCGGTACAGCGACGCGCACGCCCGCGACAAGGCGCTCTACTCCTCGTGGCTGGCGCAGAGCTACGCCGACGCCGGGGAGGTCGAGCAGGCCGCCGAGACGATCACGGCCAGCCTGCGGGTGATGGGCAACGTGGCCTCGGTGCGACCGCGGCAGCGGCTCGCCGAGGTCGCCGCGCGGCTCGGGCAGCACCACGGCGACGTCCCAGCCGTGCGGGAGCTACTTCGCGGTGACGCGCTCCACCCACTCGACGTACGCCACTGACGCACGAGCGATCGGTACCGCCGTCACCTCGGGGTTCTGCCACTTGTGGTGCTCGATGAGGTGCGCCTCCAGTTCGTCGTAGCGAGCGGCGGTGGTCTTGAACGAGACCACCCACTCCTCGCCCTCGCCGAACTCACCGGCATGCCAGAAGACCGAACCAACCGGCCCTGCAACTTGACTACCTGCCGCCAGGCCAGACGAAATCACCGAACGCGCAAGAACAATTGCGGCGGCGCGGCTGGGTACCGCCGTCGAGACGGACAAGAGATCGGCCATGCCCGACAGCATAGGCGACGACTGGAACTACTGACTTCGACCGTTGGCCTTGTCCTTCTCTGCGATCTCGTACACACGAACCAAGAGCAGTTCCTCGAAGGTGGGGTCCGCCAGGAGTGGTTGCAAATCTGGATCTGACTGCATATGCAACTTCAAGACACCCAACATCTGACCGAGACTCATGCGATCACGACGCCCGAGCTTTCCGCCGATAACGCTGTTGATTGCCTTATCCGTAGGACGCCCCGGTCGCAGCTCGCGCCCATAGCGCGAGACAATCTCCGCTAGCAGCTGAGCCGACGATGCAGATCCACGCGGCGGAAGCGAGGTGTCGATGTGCTGAAACCACCACACCTGCTTACCATTTAGATCAATCTTGCCACTACGGAAGCTGGACGCCACCAGCGATTCCACCGGTTTACGTCCACCTGACAGAACGATTGGAGTCCCGCTCGACCGGAACAGCTTGGGCGAGAGCGCATCCCCTTGATGCAGGGCGAACGTGTACCCACTCGGAAGGTAGTCCACCAGTGAGATCAATCCGGCGTGGGCGCTAACGTCGCAGTACGCGACGCCTTGAAGCCAATCCGCGACATTCAATGACTCAGTCACTAGCCGCTTCATGTAGCGATCCGGCATCAGCACTCGAGATGCGAATTCGTTTGCCTCCCGCTCCCGCACACCAAGCGCAGAGTACGCAGAATTATCGATGTGGCACGACTCAAGCGACTCCGTATGCCATGGAATCGAAATATGACCCCACTCATGGGCCGCCGTGAATCGCTTACGTCTCGACGGCTGGTTCATGCGCAGAAACGCCCGTGGACGCCCCGGGTGGGACAGACCCAGAACAAGACCATCTACCGACTGTTCCCAGACCAAGTGCTCTACATCCGCGACACCTTCAAGGAGTGCGAGAACATCCACAGGAGGTGTAAGATCGTACCGCTCAACGAGCGTGTCAGCCAACTTCCGGGAACTCATCCGAACCGATTCGCCCCGTCTGCTTTAGCCAAGCAAATAGACTTAGTGCTTCCTTGTCACTAGTGGCCCTTGCCGCCAGTGCATAGCTCGCCGCTGACTGCATATCTGCGATAGGTCGACCCTGATACCTTGCTGCGACGATTGTCCTTAGAGAACTCGGGCGCTCAGCCCACAATTGATATTCGAAGCGACTCAACCCAAGGAAGTCATGCAGCTCCAAGGGATTCCCCCTCGGTGCGCCATCAGCTTCATGCCAGACATCGACCCAGTCATCAATGTCGTCAAGCAGCGCTGCGCCAGCGAGGCAGGCGTCGATGAAAGTCTGCGCCTCAGACATCGATCCTCCTCCCAGGAACTGGCGGACCTATCATCGCACCTGTGAAGGCGTCAAGTACACCCAGGTGGCGCCCTCGCTTGTTAAAGAGTTCGATGTGCCCGTGCTGGCGGTCCCAGGTGTAGAGCCGTGGTTCGTCCCTGGAGCGCCAGCGCTGACTTCCGTGCACGAATCCGAGGTACTCGACATCGCCACTCTTGAGATAGCAGCCTTCGGGTATCGGCACGGGTGACGGAGGCGGCCAGTCATCTGGGCGCAATCCGTGCGATACCTCATCTGGCACGGGCGCAGTCTACGAGTGGCGGTTTCAGACCCGCCTCACCCGGTCGCCCTCTGCGCCGCCACGATCAGGGCGCGGCCTCGTTGCAGAGGGTCGCCTCGGCATCCGGCTGGCGAGCCCTCCAGCGGCCCGCTGGTCGGCCTCGGAGATCCACGCCGAGTAGACCCGCAGGGTCGTCACCCCACCCCCACCGTGCCCCAGGCGGCCGGCGACGGTGCGGATGTCCACCCCCGCCGCGATCAGCTCCGTCGCCGAGTAGTGCCGCAGCTTGTGCAGCGTCGTCTCGATCCCCAGCCGCCGCGCGAGGCGCTCGTACCGCTGCGTCACCGTGTCCGGCTTCAGGAACTCCGACCCGTCCGGGCTCGACGAGAAGACGAACCCGTCTGCCCGCAGCTCGACGCCCAACGCGGCGGCGACCCGTTGCTGCTCGGCGCGGTGTTCCCGGAGCATCTCGACCGTCTCCGCGTCGAGCGCGATCCGGCGCTGCTGGTGCGTCTTGAGGTCCGCCAGCTCGGGCCGCCCGTCGGCGCCCTTCCGCACGGCCTCCCGGATCCACACGACGGCGCGGTCCGCGTCGTCGATCTCCAGCAGGTGCCAGCGCAGCGCGCAAAGCTCGCCGCGCCGCATCCCCGTCGTCGTGATCAGCCACAGGAGGGCACCCCACGCCGGGTCTTTGTCCCACGCCTCGGTGAGGATGCGCGCCGCCTGGGCGGGCGTCGGCGGCCGCGGGTTCGGCGGTTTCGCCGCCGGCGGCTCGCCCTCGGCGATCGGGTTGACCGCGACCCACCGCCAGCGGACGGCCCGACGGAACGCACCGGACAGCACGTAGTGCACCGCCCGCACCGCGGACACGCCGAGCGGCCGGCACCGGTGCGGCCGGCACCGGTCGTCGCACTCGTGGTCGCCGTCGGTCCGGTGGTCGACCCCGCCGCGGCCCGTACAGTGCTTCCGGCACCGGCGCAGCTCGGCGTAGAGCGAGTCCAGGATCTCCGCGTCGACCTGCCCGACGGCGACGCGGCCGATCAGCGGGCCGATGTGGTTGCGGGCGAGGCCCTCGTAGTACCGCAGGGTGTTCGGCGAGCCGTCGAACTGCGCGAGGTAGCGCTCCAGCAGCTCCGCGACGGTCGCGCGGGTCCTCGGATTCCGGCGCTCGGCGACCTCGGCGACGAGCCGGGCCCGGACCGCTTCCGCTTCCCGCTCGGCGTTGCGGCCGGCCGGGACCTGCTCGGTCAGGTAGTGCCGACGACCGGTGACCGGATCGATGCCGGCGTACACCCGGACCCGCAGCGCGCCGCTCGGTAGCGTCTCAACGCTGCCCTTCGCCCGTCTGTTCGACGCCATGAGACGAGCGTAAGTCTCACTCGCACCATGATTGATGCCACGAAGTCTGTCTTGTCGATCAAGAGAACGAGCGAACACACTGGTCGGACGTGGAGCCGGAGGTCGGGATCGAACCGACGACCTACCGCTTACAAGGCGGTTGCTCTACCACTGAGCTACACCGGCGGGTGTCACCGACGAGGACGCCGGCGCGTACAGACTAGTCAGCTCCGCAGGAGAGCGAGGACGCTCCCCGCGACCATCACGACCACGAACCCCGCCCCACCCACGACGATCAGGGCTCGGGTCGAGGCCGGGACCGTCCCGGTCGTCGCCACCGAACCGGCCGCGAGCATGTTCCCCACCCCGAGAAGTGCCACCAGCAGGCCACCCAGGAAGTTCGCACTCACGATCAACGCCGCGGCCGCGAGAAGGACGACGATCCCGGTCAGGCGCAGTCTCCGGGCGCGCTTGCGCCACGGGACGGGGCGCGTGGCTGTCATCGCGCGACGGTAGCGGAGTGGGTGCGGTGCCCACGGCGGTGTGAGACCCGCCCGTCCCCGCACGCCGCGACGGAGCCGGGTCCTAGCCTGGACGCGGCGCACGCGACCACCGTCGCGGAGCGCCGGAGAGAAGGGGGTGGTCCGTACCGTGGCCGACGAGTCGCACCCGGCCGACCGGTTCAGCCGGCGGTTGCGCGGGGCGCTGCGACGGGACGCGAAACGCCTGCTCACGCCCGGGCCCTCCACCGTCCCGATGCTCATGCTGGGGCCTCAGGTCCCGGACGACGCGCAGGTCCAGCAGGTGCTCGACCTCTGCATGCGGGTCGGGGAGATCCAGCTCTCCAGCGGCGAGAGCGTGGACGAGGTCACCGCGACGATGCTGCGGCTGGCCAACGCTGCCGGGCTGCCCGCCGTCGACGTCGACATCACGTTCACCTCGATCACGATGTGCTGCCACCGCGGCAACGCCGCACAGCCGGTGACGTCGATGCGGCTGGTCCGCTACCGCGCGCTCGACCTCTCGCGCCTGGCCGTGACCGACCGGATCGTCGCCGACCTCGAGGCCGGCAAGCTCGACGTGCGCGCGGCGTCGGCGAGGGTCTCCGACGTCGTCAACGCCCGTCACCCCTACCCGCGGTGGGTCGCCACGTTCGGCTGGGCCGGGCTGGCCGCGTCGATCGCCCTGCTGCTCGGTGGCGGCGCGATCACGGCGGCCGCGGCGTTCGTGACGACGGCGGTGATCGACCGGATCGGGCGGCTGCTGAACCGGTGGGGGCTGGCCGCGTTCTTCCAGCAGACGATCGGCGGACTGCTCGTCACGGTGTCGACGATCGGCCTGATCTCGCTCGACTTCTTCCCGGCCGGCACCCGGCCGTCCTACATCGTGGCCGCAGGGATCACGGTGCTGCTGTCCGGGCTCAGCGTGGTCTCGACCGTGCAGGACGCGCTGACCAGCTACTACCTGACGTCGGCGGCGCGGATCGTGGAGATCGCGCTGCTGTCGGCGGGGCTGCTGACCGGCGTCGTCGTCGGCCTGAAGTTCGGCTTCGCGGTCGGGGTGAGCATCGAGGTCTCCGGTGACCTGCCGTCGAGCGCCGCGCGGTTCAGCCTGTCGACGCTGGCCGGTGCGACGTCGGCGATGTTCTACGCGCTCGCCGGCTACTCGCCGCTGCGCTCGCTGCCGGTGGCGGGCATCGTCGGCGCCGCGAGCTGGGCTGTCTTCGGCGCGCTGAGCCAGTTCACCGACCTGGGACCGATCACCTCGACCGGGATCGCGGCGCTCGTGGTGGGTCTCGCCGCCGGTGTGCTGCGCCGGGGCGGGAACACCCCGCCGATGGTGATCACGCTGGCCGGCGTCACGCCGCTGCTGCCCGGTCTGGCCGCCTACCGCGGCTTCTACCAGCTGGCCGTCGAGGGCGTGGCCGAAGGACTCGTGACGGTCACCCTCGCCCTGGCCACCGGTCTCGCGCTGGCCGCGGGGGTTGCGTTGGGGGAGTTCGTGACCCGTCCGCGGCGGGCACCTCAGGAGAGACCGACCGATACCACGGCCGAGACCCCGGCCCCCGCCGCCGAATCACAGTAGGGTCACGGGCGCGGCTCACCGGAGCACGCCCGAGCACCCGAAGGAGGGCATGTGACCAGCGGCAGTACCGAGTCCGCCCCGGAGAACACCCCGTCCGACCTGGTGGTGGTGGCCAACCGCCTCCCCGTCGACCTGGAGACCCTCGAGGACGGCGGCACCCGCTGGAAGCGCAGCCCCGGAGGCCTGGTCACGGCGCTGGAACCGACGCTGCGGGCCCGCGAGGGCGCCTGGGTCGGCTGGCCCGGCGTCCCGGACGTCGACGTCGACCCCTTCAGCGAGGACGGCCTCTCGCTGCACCCGGTGCGGCTGTCCGCGGAGGAGGTCACCGACTACTACGAGGGCTTCTCCAACGGCACGCTGTGGCCGCTCTACCACGACGTCGTCGCCACCCCGGCGTTCCACCGGCACTGGTGGCGGGCCTATGTGCGCGTCAACGAGCGCTTCGCCGAGGCCACCGCGGCGGTCGCCGCACAGGGCGGGACGGTTTGGGTGCAGGACTACCAGCTGCAGCTCGTGCCCGGGAAGCTGCGGGAGCTGCGGCCCGACCTCAAGATCGGGTTCTTCCTGCACATCCCGTTCCCGCCGGTCGAGCTGTTCCGCCAGCTCCCGTGGCGGACGCGGATCATGGAAGGCCTGCTCGGCGCGGACCTGGTCGGGTTCCACACCGACGGCGGCGTGCGGAACTTCCACTGGCTGGCCACCGAGCTGGCCGGGGCCACCCCGGACCGCGACCCGGAGATCGTCCACGTCGGCGACCGGCCGGTGCGGCTCGGCGCGTTCCCGATCTCGATCGACTCCTCGACGCTGGACACGCTCGCCCGCACCGACACCGTCGTGAAACGGGCCGCGGAGATCCGCACCGAGCTCGGGAACCCGTGCCGGATCATCCTCGGCGTCGACCGGCTCGACTACACCAAGGGCATCGACGTCCGGCTGCGCGCCTACCACGAGCTGCTGGAGGAGGAGCGGATCTCCGTCGACGACGCCGTGGTGATCCAGCTGGCCACCCCCAGCCGCGAGCGCGTCGACCACTACCGCCAGATGCGCGACGACATCGAGCTCTCGGTCGGGCGGATCAACGGCGAGTACGCCCGCGTCGGGCACCCGGCCGTGCACTACCTGCACCAGTCGCTGCCCCGCGAGGAACTGGCCGCGTTCTACCTCGCCGCCGACGTCATGCTCGTCACCCCGCTGCGCGACGGCATGAACCTCGTCGCCAAGGAGTACGTCGCGTGCCGCCCGGACGAGCGCGGGGTGCTCGTGCTCAGCGAGTTCGCCGGAGCCGCCAACGAGCTGACCAGCGCGCTGCTGGTGAACCCGCACGACACCGACGGGGTCAAGGAGGCGCTGTACGCGGCGCTGACCATGAACGACGAGGAGGCCGGCAAGCGGATGCGCACGCTGCGCCGCCAGGTCCTCGACCACGACGTGGACCGCTGGGCCCGCTCCTTCCTCGAGGCGCTGGGGGTCGACGTCCCGGACGAGCAGGGGCAGGCGTGAGCGACCTGACCTCCGAGCTCGACCGGCTCGCCGGGGTGCCGGCGCTGCTCGTCGCCCTCGACTTCGACGGGGTGCTCGCCCCGCTCGTCGACGACCCGTCGTCGTCACGCCCGCTGCCCGCCTCCGCCGACGCCGTCCGGGCGCTGGCCGGGCTGCCGGGCACGACCGTAGTCATGGTGTCCGGGCGCGGGCGCGACGACCTCGCGTCGGTGTCGGGGTTCGACGCGCCGGTACGACTGGTCGGCAGCCACGGCGGCGAGTTCGACCCGGACCTGGCGGCGTCGCTGGGGCGGGGCGAGTTCCTGACCCCGGAGCAGCAGGAGCGCCGCGCGGCCCTGATCGAGGAGATGCAGGCCCTCGTCGACGACGTCCCCGGTGCGCGCGTCGAGATCAAGCCGGCCGGCGCCGCGGTGCACGTGCGCGGCGTGGACCCGGTCGCCGGGACGGCCCTGCTGGACCGGGTCCGCCACGGCGCCGCGGCCCGGGACGGGATCGACGCGACCGAGGGCAAGGACGTCGTCGACCTCGCCGTGCTCGTCACGACCAAGGGCTCCGCGGTGGACGCCCTGCGCGCCCACCTGGACGCCGACGCGGTGCTCTTCGCCGGCGACGACGTCACCGACGAGACCGTGTTCAACCGCCTGACCAGCACCGATGTCGGGATCAAGGTGGGCGACGGCGACACCGCGGCATCCCACCGCGTCGCCTCCCCCGAGGAGATGGCCGACGTGCTCACCCACCTGGCGGGGGCGCGGACCGGCTGACCTCGGGCGACGACGCCTCAGCGGCGCGGGCCATCGGACGGGTCGACGGCGTCCAGGATCTCGATCGGGTCGCCGACCCGGATCTCGGCGCCGAGGTCGTCCGGGATCAGGTTGACCCCGAACCACACCTTCTTGTCGAAGCGGCGGTGCCGGGCGAGGGTAACCATCGGTTCCCGGCCCTTGGCCGCCGTGTCCGGGTGCACCGTCGTCAGAACGCAGCGGGCGCAGCCCTTGACCGCGCGGAACCGGGCGTCGCCGATCCGGATCCGGCGCCAGCCGTCCTCGGCGAACGAGGGGAACCCTGTCACGACGACGTTCGGCCGGAACCGCGTCATCGGCAGTGGACCCTCGACGGCGTTCGCGCCGTCGGCGACCCACTCGTTGACCTGCGCGAGCGACTCCTCGGTGGCCAGCAGCAGCGGGAAGCCGTCGGCGTAGGAGACGCGGTCGGCGGCGTCGCTGAAGTCCGGGTCCGGACGGCGGCGGTCCGGGTCGTCGAGGTGCACCAGGCGGACGTCGGCGCCGATCAGTGCGGAGAACCAGGCGTCGGCGACGGGGCCGGCGCGCAGGCCTGCGGTGTCCCAGCGGTGCACCCGCACCGCCATCGGCTCCGCGTCCGGCGACGGCACCGCGACCTGCAACGGCGTCATCCCCGGCGCGGTCATCGTCAGGCCGCCCGGCCCGGGCTCCGGCACGGCGAGCACGAGGCCGGGCTGGGTGCGGGCGGTGGCCATCGTGCCGTCGGGGTGGGCGAGCATCCAGCGGCGGTCGCCGTCCAGGCCCGCGCGCTCGACCCGGGCCCGGTCGACGGCCAGGCCCCGGCAGGACTTCACCGGGTAGCGGTGGATCGCGGTGAGCGCTCCGGCGTCGAGGATCCGGCCGCCGTCGCGCAGCGCGGAGGGAGAGGTGCTCACCATCCGGAGAAGAACTCCCCGGACTGGCGCAGCGCGCGGCTCGTGGTCCCCTCGACGAGCTCGGTGGGCAGCGTGACCTGCTCGGAGGTGTTGCGGTCGCCGCGTTCGAGGAGCAGACGGCCGGCCTCGCGTCCCTTGTCCCGGAACGGCTGGCGGACCGTGGTCAGCCCGATCCGCTCGGCCTCGGGAATGCCGTCGAACCCGGCCACGCTGAGGTCCTCCGGCACCCGCAGGCCGCGCTCGCGGGCCTCGCGGAGCGCACCGATCGCGAGGAGGTCGGAGGTGCACACGAGCGCCGTGATGTCCGGCCGGGCGTCGAGCAGTGCCTTCGCACCCGCCGCACCGGCCTCCTCGGAGTGCTCGAACCGCTCGTGGACGGGCACGTCGGCCCAGTCGACGCCGACCTCGTCGAACGCGTCGCGCAGCCCGGCCAGACGCTCGCGCTGCACGCTGTAGGTGCTGCCCGTCTGACGGTCGAGGTCGGCCGGACCGTCCTGGCGACGGGCGCCCAGGCGCATGCACAGCACCCCGACCCGCCGGTGCCCCAGCCCGCTCAGGTGACGGCCGAGCGCGAGCATTCCGGCCCGGTCGTCGACGCCGACCCGGTCGACGCCCTGCACCCCGGACGGCTGGTCGCAGACGACGGTCGGCAGCGGCCGCTGCAGCACGGCCTGGAAGTGCGGGTCGTCCTCGCTGACGGAGTAGACGACGAAGCCGTCCACACCGGCCTGGTAGACGGCGTCGACATCGGAGTGCTCCGGGCTGACCGGGACGAGCAGCAGGCCGGTCCCGGCCTTCTCGCAGGCCAGGGCCAGTCCCTCCAGGAACCCGGTCGCGCCCGGGTCGCGGAAGGCGAAGCTCAGGGCCTCGGTGAGCAGCAGGCCGACGGCCCCGGCCTTGCGGGTGCGCAGCGAACGGGCGACCGGGTCCGGGCCCGGATAGCCGAGCCGGCGCGCCGCCTCCAGGACCCGCTCGCGCAGCGGGGCGGATAGCTGGTCGGGACGGTTGTAGGCGTTCGAGACGGTGGTCCGGGAGACGCCCAGCTCGGCGGCGAGCGACGCCAGGGTCGCCGGCCGTCGGAGGTGGGGGGACCCGGTCATCCCGCAGACGTTAACGGGCGCACCACCTCGGGTGGAAGTCGCGCGGGTCGAGGTGATCGGGAGACCGACGTACCTCACAGATCCGTCGCGGGTCCGATCAGCGTCTCACACGCTAGAGTGAAGTGACAACGGTTATCAATAAACTCATGCCTACTCGTTGATATGGAGCACTCCCACCATGTCCGCTGCTCTCCCCCGCACCGCCCGGCTGGTCGCCGGGCTGGCCGCCGTCACCCTCGGTCTGACGGCCTGCGGCTCCTCCGACACCGGATCCGGCGCCGCCGCTCCGAGCGGTGACGCCGCCCCCGGGCAGATCCAGATCGTCGCGTCCACCGACGTGTGGGGCTCGGTGGCGAAGGCCGTCGGCGGCGACCGGGTCGCGGTCACCTCGATCATCGACAGCCCGGACAAGGACCCGCACGAGTACGAGGCCACCCCCACCGACGCGACCGCCGTCGGCAAGGCCGGACTCGTCCTCGTCAACGGCGGCGGTTACGACGCCTTCATGACCGGCCTCGTCAGCGCGTCCGGCAACAAGGCGCCGGTCGTCGACGCCGTCGCGCTCTCCGGGCTGGAGGGCGCCGACACCGCGGCCGAGGGACACAGCCACGAGGGCGAGGCCGCGGGCGAGGAGGCCGGGCACGAGCACGGCGCGTTCAACGAGCACGTCTGGTACAGCCTGCCCACCGTGCAGAAGGTCGCGAACGACGTCGCGACCCGGCTCGGCGCGATCGACCCCGCCGGGGCGGCCACGTTCACCCAGAACGCCCAGCGCTTCGACGGCGCCGTCACCGGGCTCGTGCAGAAGGCGGGAGCCATCGGCGCCGCGCACCCGGGCGCGAAGGTCGCCGTCACCGAGCCGGTCCCCGGCTACCTGCTGGAGGCCGCGAAGCTGCAGGACGTGACCCCGGAGGCCTTCTCCGAGGCCGTCGAGGAGGGCAACGATCCGCCCGCCGCCGTCCTGCAGCAGACGCTGGCCCTGTTCACCGCGCAGCCGCCGGTCTCCGCCCTGGTGCTCAACGGGCAGACCCAGTCCCCCACCACCGACCAGGTCAAGCAGGCCGCGACCACGGGAGGCGTGCCGGTTGTCGAGGTCACCGAGACGCTGCCGGAGGGCACGACCGACTACGCGACCTGGATGAACGCCCAGATCGACGCGCTGTCCGGGGCCCTGGCCAAGGCGCCGTGACCCACCGGGAGCCGGAGCGCCGGGACGGGGGGAGGAGGCTGGGGCGGTGACCACCGACATCGGACGCGACACGCACCGCGTCGCCGGCCGGAGGACCGACGCCCCGTCCGCGCTGTCGCTGCGCGGCGCCGGGCTGGCGTTCGGCCGGCGCACGCTGTGGTCGGGGCTGGACCTCGACGTCGCCCCGGGCGAGTTCGTCGCCGTGCTCGGGCCCAACGGCTCGGGCAAGACGACCCTGATGCGGGTGCTGCTCGGGCTGCTCGACCTCTCCGAGGGCGAGGTCCGGGTGGCCGGGAGCGCGCCGAGGCGGGGCAGCCCGGAGATCGGCTACGTGCCGCAGCAGAAGCCGCTGGACCCGGACCTGCCGCTGCGCGGGCGGGACCTGGTCGGGCTCGGCCTGGACGGCCACCGGTTCGGCCTCGGCCTGCGCGGGCGCGCCGAGCGTCGTCGACGGGTGTCGGCGGCCCTGGAGGCCGTCGGCGGGACGCACTACGCGAACTCGCCGGTCGGGCGACTGTCCGGCGGCGAGCAGCAGCGCCTGCGGGTGGCGCAGGCCCTCGTCGGCGACCCGGCCGTGCTGCTCTGCGACGAACCGCTGCTCTCGCTCGACATCTCGCACCAGCGCACGGTGACCCGTCTGATCGACGAGCGCCGTCGCGCCACCGGCACCGCGGTGCTGTTCGTGACCCACGAGATCAACCCGGTGCTGCCGCTGGTGGACCGGGTGCTCTACCTCGTCGACGGCCGGTTCCGGATCGGGCCGACCGAGGAGGTCATGACCTCCGAGGTGCTCTCCGAGCTCTACCGCACCGACGTCGACGTCCTGCGCGTGCGCGACCGGCTGGTGGTCGTCGGCGCCGAGGACGGCCCGGTCGACCGGCACGACACCCACGGGGACTCCGGCGAGGCGGTCGCGTCGTGAACGACCTGCTGTCGCGGCTGATCAGCTTCGAGGGGCTCGGCGAGCTGCTCGAGGCGCCGTTCGTGCAGAACGCCCTGATCGCCTGCGCCGTGCTCGGCCTGGTCGCGGGGCTGCTGACGCCGTTGATCGTCTCGCGCGGGATGTCCTTCGCCGTGCACGGCACCGCCGAGCTGGCGTTCACCGGCGGTGCGGCGGCGCTGCTGGTGGGGATCGAGGTGGGTCTGGGATCGGTGGTCGGCGCCGTCGTGGCGGCCATGGTGTTCGGGCTGCTCGGCCTGCGCCAGCGCGAGCGGGACTCGGTGATCGGCGTCGTGATGGCGTTCGGCCTGGGCCTGGGTGTGCTGATGCTCTCGCTCTACGAGGGACGGGCGTCGAACAAGTTCGGGCTGCTCACGGGCTCGATCGTCTCCGTCGACGGGACGAACCTGTGGGTGCTCGCCGTCGTCGCCGTGGTGGTGGTCGGGGTGCTCGCGGTGGTGTTCCGGCCGCTGCTGTTCGCCAGCACCGACCCCGACGTCGCGCTCGCCCGCGGCGTGCCGGTCCGCGCGCTGTCGCTGATGTTCGCCGTCCTGATCGGGCTGACCACGGCGCTGGCCGTGCCGATCGTCGGCTCGATCCTGGTGCTCGCGGTGATGATCGTCCCGGGTGCCGCGGCGAACCGGGTGACGGCCAACCCGGCCCTGGCCACACTGCTCGCGGTCGTCATCGCCGAGGTGTCGCTGCTCGGAGGCACGATCCTGTCGCTGGCCCCGGGCCTGCCGGTCTCCGGCTACGTCGCCACGATCGGCTTCCTGGCCTACCTCACGTGCCGCCTGGTGGCGCGCCTACGCGGCCGGACGCCGGTCCGCGCCTGACCCGCCCGCAACGAACCGCACCCTCGTCGGACAGTGTCCGACGAGGGTGCCGTTGGTTCGGGCGAGCGGGCTCAGCCGATGCGACGGCGACGCGCCACGTCCGCGAGGACGACGCCCGTCGCGACCGCGGCGTTCAAGGACTCGACCTGTGCGGCCAGGGGGATCGAGACCGTCAGGTCGCAGGTCTCCTTGACCAGGCGCGACAGCCCCTTGCCCTCGGACCCGGTGACGAGCACGAGCGGGCCGGTGGCCAGGTCGAACTCGTCGAGCGAGACGTCACCGTCGGCGGCGAGCCCGGCGATCATCAGCCCGGCCTGCGCGTACTCCTGCAGGGTCCGGGTCAGGTTGGTGGCACGGGCGACCGGCAGGCGGGCCGCGGTGCCGGCCGAGGTCCGCCACGCCACGGCCGTCATCCCGGCCGCGCGGCGCTGCGGCACGACGACGCCGTGCCCGCCGAACGCGCTCGCCGACCGGACGACCGCACCCAGGTTCCGCGGGTCGGTCACCCCGTCGAGGGCGACGATCAGAGCCGGGTTGCGGCTGTTCGCGGCACGCTCGAGCAGCTCGTCGGGGTGGGCGTAGGCGTACGCCGGGACCTGCAGCGCGATGCCCTGGTGCAGGGCGCCGCCGGCGATCCGGTCCAGGTCGTTGCGCGGCACCTCCATGATGGACATGCCGGCGTTCGCGGCCAGCGCGATCGCCTCGGTGACCCGCTCGTCGTTGGCGCTGCCCTCGGCGACCTGCAGCGCCGTGGCCGGCACACCGGCCCGCAGGCACTCGACGACCGGGTTGCGGCCGAGCACCGTCTCCGGCGTCTCGCCGTCGCCCGGACGGTGCCGGCGGCCGGCGACCTTCTGGTTGCGACGGTCCGCCGCGGCGGCGCGGCGCTGCTTCGGGTGCCCGGGGCGCATCTCGCCGGGCGGGGTCGGGCCCTTGCCCTTCAGCGCGCGGCGGGACTGCCCACCGGACCCGGTGACGGCGCCCTTCTTCGTGCCTTCCTTGCGGACGGCTCCGCGACGCTTGGAGTTGCCGGCCATGAGTCGTGTACTTCCGATCTGATGATGAAGTGGGTGCGGTGGCTCAGGAGTCCTTGAGCGACCAGGTGGAACCGCCCGCGCCGTCCTCGACGGCGACACCGGCGGCGAGCAGCTCGTCGCGCAGCCGGTCCGCGGTCGCGAAGTCGCGCGCCGCCCGGGCCTCGCGGCGCTGGTCGAGCATGGCGTCGACGAGGGTGGACAGCGCCTGGCGGGCGGCGTCGTCGGCACCGGAGTCGCACGCGATCGCGAGCGGGTCGACACCGAGCAGGCCGGTCATCGCCCGCACGCAGGACGCGGAACGGCTCGCCGCGGCCGCATCGCCGGCGTCGAGGGCGGTGTTGCCCTCGCGCACCGCGTTGTGCACGACGGCGAGCGCGCCCGGCGTGCCCAGGTCGTCGTCCATCGCGGCGGCGAACTCGGCCGGGACGTCGGCGGCCGCCTCAGGGACGCCGTGGCGCTCCCGGACCCGGTTCACGAACGCCTCGATCCGCCGGTACGCCGATACCGACTCGTCCAGCGCGGCGTCGGAGTACTCGATCGCCGACCGGTAGTGCGGGCCGACCAGGTAGTAGCGCAGCTCGACACCGCGCACCCGCCCCAGCAGCGCCTCGATCGCGAGCGTGTTGCCCAGCGACTTCGACATCTTCTCGCCGCCCATGGTGACCCAGGCGTTGTGCAGCCAGTACCGCGCGAACCCGTCGCCCGCGGCGTGCGACTGGGCCTGCTCGTTCTCGTGGTGCGGGAACACCAGATCCAGGCCGCCGCCGTGGATGTCGAACTCCGGGCCCAGGTAGGCGGTGGCCATCGCCGAGCACTCCAGGTGCCAGCCCGGGCGGCCGGCGCCCCACGGCGTCGGCCAGCTCGGCTCGCCCGGCTTCGCGGCCTTCCACAGCGTGAAGTCCAGCGGGTCGCGCTTGCCGGTGGCCTCGCCCTCGCCCTGCGCGACGTCGTCGACCTTCTGCCCGGACAGCGCGCCGTACTCGGGGAACGTGCGCACCGCGAAGTAGACGTCGCCACCGGCGGCGTAGGCGTGCCCGCGCTCGATCAGACGCTCGATCAGCTCGGTCATCTGCGTGACGTGCCCGGTCGCCCGCGGCTCGATCGACGGCGGCAGGCAGCCCAGCGCGGTGTAGGCCGCGGAGAACGCCCGCTCGTGCGTGGCGGCCCACTCCCACCACGGACGTCCGTGGTCGGCGGCCTTGCGCAGGATCTTGTCGTCGATGTCGGTGACGTTGCGGACCATCAGCACGTCGTTGCCGGCGTGGGTGAGCCAGCGGCGCAGCACGTCGTAGTTCAGGCCGCTGCGGACGTGCCCGATGTGCGGCAGCCCCTGCACCGTGGCCCCACAGACGTACATCGACACGGCTCCGGTCCGCAGCGGCATGAACGCACGCTGCTCCCTGGTCGCTGAGTCGAGAAGTCTGAGGCTCACATCACCAGGGTACGGACGTCCCTCGGGAGCCCACCCGCCACCCGGGCAGTTCCGGTTCGTCCAAGACCGGCTCCCCATCGGTGCGCCACGCTGGGACGATGACCGAGATACAGCAGCTCTACCCCCGTCTCGTCGTCGACGGCGCCGACGACGCGATCGCGTTCTACGCCCGGGCGTTCGGCGCCGAGCTCGTCGAGCGCTACACCGACTCCGCGGGGCACGTCGTGCACGCCCTGCTCCGCGCGGGCCCGGCGGTCTGGGCCGTCAAGGACGCCGACGGCCACGACCCGGCCCCGGGGTCCGGTGGGGCGTCGGTGATCCTGGCGCTCCACGTCGCCGACGCCGACGCCGTCGCCGCGGCGGTCGTGGACGGCGGTGGGACGGTGATCTTCGAGGTGAGCGACCACGAGTACGGCGAGCGGGGTGGGCGCGTGTCCGACCCGTTCGGCCACGTCTGGATGCTCGCCACCCGCACGGAGGACCTCACCCCGGACGAGATCCAGGCCCGCACCGTCGCGAACCACTGACCGGCGCCGGTCAGCCGTTCGGCAGCAGCAGGGCCGTCGCGACGGCGGCGCGGCCCTCACCTCGGCCGGTCAGGCCCAGGCCGTCGGTGGTGGTGCCGGAGACGGCGACCGGGCCGCCCACGACGCCGGAGAGGACCTGCTCGGCCTCGGCCCGGCGCTTGCCGATCTTCGGGTCGTTGCCGATGACCTGCACCGCGGCGTTGCCGACCGTCCAGCCCGCTTCGTCGAGCAGGCGGCGGACCTCGGTCAGCAGCGCGGTCCCGCTCGCCCCGGACCACTCCGGGCGGCCGGTGCCGAACACCGCGCCCAGGTCGCCGAGGCCGGCCGCGGAGAGGAGCGCGTCGCAGAGCGCGTGTGCGGCGACGTCGCCGTCGGAGTGCCCGGCGCAGCCGTCCACGCCGGGCCACAGCAGGCCGGCCACGTGACAGTCACGGCCGGGCTCGACCGGGTGCACGTCGGTGCCGATGCCGACCCTCATGAACGCTCCGGAGTCAGGGGGACGGGGGCACCGGCGAGCAGCAGCTCGGCGATGCGCAGGTCCCAGGCGGTGGTCACCTTGAACGCGACCGGGTCACCGGCGACGGTGTGCACGTCCTCCCCGAGCGCCTCGACGAGACCCGCGTCGTCGGTGAGCGCGCCGGTGACGCCCGCGTAGGCGCGGACGAGATCGGACGCGCGGAAGCCCTGCGGGGTCTGCACCGCACGCAGGGCGGAGCGGTCGACGGTCGCGGTGACGACGCCGCCGGCGTCGACCCGCTTCACGGTGTCGACCACGGGCAGGACCGGGATCACCGCGGGGAGGCCGGAACGTACGGCCGCCACCACCCGCCGGACGACCTCGGGCGGGGTGAGCGGGCGGGCGGCGTCGTGCACGAGGACGACGTCCACATCCGACGCGAGCTCACGGAGACCGGCGGCCACCGACGCCGTGCGGTCCGCGCCACCCGGAACCACGGTCACGGGACGGCCGGGGAACAGCGACGCGGCCGCCGTCACCTCCGAAGAGGGGACGACGACCACCACACTGCCGACCACGTCGGACTCCAGCAGGCCGTCGACGGCACGGAGCACCATCGGCCGGCCACCGAGGTCGACGAACGCCTTCGGCACCCCCGCACCCAGCCGCAGGCCGGAGCCTGCGGCGGGCACGATCGCCGCGACACCCGACGGGTCCACCGCCGTCACCGCGTCGGGGGAGATCAGGCGTTCGCGGTGGCGAGCACCTCGTCGAGCAGGACCTCGGCCCTCTCCTCGTCGGTGCCCTCGGCCAGCGCGAGCTCACTGACCAGTATCTGCCGGGCCTTGGCCAGCATCCGCTTCTCGCCCGCGGACAGCCCCCGGTCCTTCTCACGGCGCCACAGGTCGCGGACGACCTCGGCCACCTTGTTCACGTCACCCGAGGTGAGCTTCTCCCAGTTCGCCTTATATCGGCGGGACCAGTTCGTGGGCTCCTCGGTGTGCGGCGCACGCAGCACCTCGAAGACCCGATCCAGGCCTTCCTGACCGACCACGTCGCGGACGCCGACGACCTCGACGTTGTCCGCGGGAATGCGTACCGTCAGATCACCCTGAGCGACCTTCAGGACGAGGTACTGAACATCCTCACCCTTGATCGTTCGAGTCTCGATCGCCTCGATGAGTGCGGCACCGTGGTGCGGGTAGACGACGGTCTCTCCGACCTTGAAAACCATGTGTCCTCTGGCCCCTTTCGCTGCACCCAGGTTAACACGTCGCGCCGACACGCCGGTGACCGGACTGCACCGTCGTCGCAGGTCAGGGGGTTGACAACCTCCGGCAAACATGCCTTCCGGGGTCTCCGGAGCGCCCGGACGGACCACGTCACACCACCGAGTGCGCGCTTCACGGCCCTGCGCGACTAGGCTCGCCGCGGACCGCGCGGGGACTTCCGTGTGGCGACACCGCCTCGGTGTTCCCGCTCCCCGCGCCCGCAGCAGCGTCAGACCGTGCCGGGACGTGCCCCCCGGCAGTGTCAAGGAAAGGACACGCCGACCGTGAGCCGCACCCGCCGCTTCCGCCCGTCCCGGACCCTCACCGGGGCCGCCGGAGCCGTCGCCCTCACCGGAGTCCTGGCGCTGACCGGATGCGGTGCGGGCCAGCTGGCCCAGACCGCGAACCAGATCTCCGCCGTCAACGGCATCAGCTCGCAGGTGGGCCAGGTCGTGATCCGGGACGCCCGTGTCGCCTACCCGCCGCGGGGCGCCGAGGGCAACGTCTACCCGGCCGGGAGCGCCGCTCCGCTGGAGGTCACCCTCCTCAACACCGCGTCGGTCTCCGACCGGCTCGTCGGCATCAGCAGCCCGGTCGCTCCCGCCGTCCGCGTCGCCGGCGACCCGACCCTGCCGCAGAACATCCCGCTCGTCGCCCAGGTGGCGGCCGAGGGCGGCGTCCAGCCGGGCAACCGGCCGATCACGATCGAGCTCGGCGGCCTCACCGCGCCGATCCGTCCGGGCCTGCCGACGCCGGTCACGTTCTCGTTCGAGCGCGCCGGGTCCGTCACGCTGCAGGTCCCGATCGCGGCGCCGCCGGAGGGCACCGAGCCCGAGCGCGCGGACGCCGAGGCGGAGGGCTCCGAGCAGGCGTCCCCCGAGCCCGCGGCCCCGGCCGAGGCCGGCGCACCCGCCGGCGGGGAGGCCATCGTGCCGGCGCCGCAGCCCGCCGAGGCCCCGGGCGCTCCCGCCCCGGCACCCGCCGAGGGCGGCAACTGACCACCCGGACCCGGGCCGCCCGCAGCGGCGGCTACCGGTGCACCGAATGCGGCGTCCAGGCCGCACAGTGGGTGGGGCGCTGCCCCGGCTGCCAGGCCTGGGGCTCGTTGGAGCAGCTCGAGGCGCCGCGCGCCGGGCCCCGCCAGGTCGTCGCGGGCGCTCCGACCACGCCCGCCCAGCGGATCGGCGACGTCCAGCTCGACGCCACCCGGGTCCGCCCGACCGGCGTCGAGGAGCTCGACCGCGTCCTCGGCGGCGGCCTGATCCCCGGCGCGGTGGTGCTGCTCGCCGGTGAGCCCGGTGTCGGGAAGTCCACACTCCTGCTCGAGGTCGCCGCACGCGCCGCGGACGGTGCGCGGGTGCTCTACGTGTCCGGCGAGGAGTCCGCGGGGCAGGTGCGGCTGCGCGCCGAACGCACCGGCTCCGTGCACGACGACCTCTACCTGGCCGCGGAGTCCGATCTGGAGTCCGTGCTCGGGCACGTCGACGAGCTCGCGCCGAAGCTGCTGGTGATCGACTCGATCCAGACCATGTCCACCGCGACCGCCGACGGCTCGCCGGGCGGGGTCACCCAGACCCGCGCCGTCACCGTCGCGCTGACGGCGCTGGCCAAGCAGCGCGGCCTCGCCGTCCTGCTCGTCGGGCACGTCACCAAGGACGGCGGCATCGCCGGGCCGCGGGTGCTGGAGCACCTCGTCGACGTCGTGCTCTCGTTCGAGGGCGACAAGCACTCCACGCTGCGCATGGTGCGCGGGGTGAAGAACCGCTACGGCCCGGCCGACGAGGTCGGCTGCTTCGAGCTGCGCGACGAGGGCATCGTCGGCCTGCCGGACCCGTCGGGGCTGTTCCTGGCCCGCTTCGGCGCAACCCGTGACAACGTCGTCCCCGGCACCGCCGTGACCGTCGTGATGGACGGCCGCCGCCCGCTGCTGGCCGAGGTGCAGGCACTCGTCGCGGGGTCGAACATCCCCAGCCCGCGACGCGCGGTGTCCGGGCTGGACTCCGCCCGGGTCGCGATGCTGCTCGCCGTCCTGGAACGGCGCGGCAACCTCAAGCTGCACGACTCCGAGGTCTACACCGCCACCGTCGGCGGCATGAAGGTCTCCGAGCCGGCCGCGGACCTGGCCGTCGCGCTCGCCGTCGCCTCGGCCCAGCGCGACATCGCGCTGCCCCCGGACATGATCGTGCTCGGCGAGCTGGGCCTGGCCGGGGAGCTGCGCCGGGTCGGGGGCGTCGGGCGTCGGCTGGCGGAGGCCGCGCGGCTCGGGTTCACCCAGGCCCTCGTGCCGCCGGACTCCGACGTCCGCAACGCGGGCATGAAGGTCACCGAGGTGACGAACCTGGGTCAGGTCCTGGCCCGGATCCGCTGAGCCGCCGCCGGGCCGGACAGGGTCAGCTCAGCAGGAACGGCGCCGGGTCGCTGATCACCGGGCCGAGCCGGGTCAGCACGCGGTAGGCCCCGGCCGGGAGCCGGTCCCGCGCGACCCCGCAGCCCGGCACCGAGCCCAGGCCGCTCCAGGTGACCGCGAACGCGACCGGCTGTCCGGGCACGAGGGTGCGCAGGTCGTCCGAGGCCGGGTTGGAGCAGTCGTTGCTCGACCAGAGCCTGTTCTTGCCGTCGCCGCTCCAGACCACGATCTCCTGCAGCGTGCCGTCGAGGTCGCGGACGCAGGCCTGACCGCTGACGTTCGTGACGACCAGGCGCAGCACCGGGCGTGCGCCGACCTTGTACTCCGGCTGCCCGACCTCGGCGCCGACCTTGATCATCCTGTCGGTGCAGGGCGGCGGGCCGGTGGGCGGGGAGGGACCCGACGGCGGTACGACGACGGCGGGGCGCGGTGTGTCGTCGGGCCGCACGGTCTCGTCCACCGGGCCCGCGTTCGGGGACGCGGGCCCGGTGGACGAACCTGTCGCCGCCCCGGCGGGGGGAGCACCGGCGAGGCCGG
Organism: Pseudonocardia sediminis; assembly: GCF_004217185.1. NCBI lineage: Bacteria > Bacillati > Actinomycetota > Actinomycetes > Pseudonocardiales > Pseudonocardiaceae > Pseudonocardia > Pseudonocardia sediminis. The sequence continues at coordinate 6,075,426 of NZ_SHKL01000001.1, forward strand.
GCGTACCGGGGGCGGCAGGTGTCACCGACGCGGGGGACGTCGGCGGGGCCGGGTTCACCGGCCCGGAAGCGGGGGTCCCGGCGGCGGGGGTACCGCCGGTCTGTCGGTTCTGGTCGGCCGGGTTCTGTTGCTCGATCTGGGCGGCGCGGTCGGTGGAGGAGTCGTCGGCCGGTGGCAGGATCAGTGCCGTCGCGAGCCAGAGCAGCCCGAACAGGCCGAGCAGCGTCGCACCGACCGCCAGCATCCGACGACGCCAGTACACCGACGCCGGTAGCGGTCCTACCGGGTCCATCACGTGACTCACGGTAGGTCGTCCATTACGGATAGTCGCGACGACGCACCGGGCTCCGAGCAGCGGGCGCAGGTCCACCCTTCTGATCGACACCCGCCGTCCCGTCCGTGTCGGATACGTCGGCGCCGGACCCACCGCCATCGCCCGTCACCTGCAGGAACAGCGCCACCCCGGTGTCGTTCACGCTCCGGTGCCGCGACCGCACACGCACCGTGGCGCCGTACGTCCCGGACGCCGGGCCCGCGTGTGCCCGGCGCATGGAACGCGGGCCGACCGGGTACGGGGCCCGGCCGGTTCACGGGCGGACGCGACGGCGAGAATGGGGCCGTGTCGTCCCCGCTGGCCGATCTCGTCCTCCCCTGGTTCCGCGCCGAAGCCCGGGACCTGCCGTGGCGCCGCCCGGAGACGACGCCGTGGGGCGTGCTCGTCAGCGAGTTCATGCTCCAGCAGACGCCGGTGAACCGCGTCGAGCCGATCTGGAACGTGTGGATGCAGCGCTGGCCGCGACCGTCGGACCTGGCCGCGGCGCCGCGCGCGGACGTGCTGCGGGCCTGGGGCAAGCTCGGCTACCCCCGCCGCGCGATCCGGCTGCACGACGCCGCCGCGGCGATCGCGGAGCAGCACGGCGACGAGGTCCCCTCCGACGTCGACGCCCTGGAGGCGCTGCCCGGCGTCGGCTCCTACACCGCGCGCGCCGTCGCCGCGTTCGGCTACGGGCTGCGCGCGCCGGTGGTGGACACCAACGTCCGGCGGGTGGTGGCCCGCGCGGTGCACGGGGCGGGCGACGCCGGCCCGGCCCGGGTCCGCGCCGACCTCGCCGACGTCGACGCGCTGCTCCCGCCCGACGACGACTCCGCGGCCGTCGTGTCGGCCGGGCTGATGGAGCTCGGCGCCGTCGTCTGCACCGCCCGGACGCCGCACTGCGGGCTCTGCCCGGCGTCGTCGGTGTGCGCGTGGGTGGCCAACGGGCGCCCGGCTTACGACGGCCCGCGCAAGCCCGTGCAGGGCTTCGCCGGGACCGACCGTCAGGTCCGCGGCAAGCTTCTCGACGTGCTGCGCGACTCCCCCGGCCCGGTGCCCCGCGCCGCGCTCGACGCCGTCTGGTCCGACGCCGGGCAGCGCGACCGCTGCCTGGACTCCCTGCTGGTCGACGGCCTGTGCGAGCAGACCGACGACGGCCGCTTCGCACTGCCCGCCTGACCCGGTGCCGCACTACGTCCGGCTCCGGCTCGACGACGACGCCGTCGCCGCCCTGAGCGGGTTGCGGGCACGACTCACGGCGGCCGGTGTCGACGCCCCGCCGGCCGGGCACCGGCCGGACGTCACGGTGGCCGCGACGGCGACCGTCCCGCGCGCGGCCCGGGACGCCCTGGTCGCCGAGCTGCGCCTCGTCGCGCTGCCCGCGTTGTGGCTGGCCACGCTCGGTTCGGTCACGGGCGACGACGAGCGTCTCGTGCTCGCCGCCGTCACCGATCCGGAGGTACTGGCCGTGCACATCGCCGTGCACGACGTGCTGGCCGGCCGGGTGCGCTCGCCGTTCGCCGCGCACCTGCCGGGCTCGTGGCTGCCGCACGTCGTCCTCGCCCGGTCCCGCCCGGCGGAGGCGTTCGCGCTGCTGCACCCGGTCGGCCCGATCCGGGCCCGGATCACGGCCGTCGAGCTGCACGACACCCGCTCCGGGGAGACCGACACCCTCGCCTGATCGTCATCGCCTCGCAGAACCACGCGTGCGGGTCCTCCAACGCCGAGATCGGCACCGTGCACCTGGGCCTGGGGCTCCTCGACGAGGCCGAGTCCTCCCTGGCCGGGGGCGTGTTCCGGGCCCTCGGTGTCTCGGTGGAGACGGCACGGCGGACCCTCACCACGACCCTGCCGGCTCCGGCCAAGGATCTCCCCTCGCTCATCCCGTTCGACTCCGCGGCCAAGAAGGCACTGGAGCTGACGTTCCGCGAGGCGCTGCGGCTGGGCCACAACTACGTCGTACGGAACACATCCTGCTCGCGCTGCTCGAGCTGGAGGACGGGAAGGGCCCGCTGACCGGGCTCGGCCTCGACCGCGCCGCGGCCGACGAGCAGGTGCGCATCGAGGTCGAGAAGGCCCGGGTCCGGGCCGAGGGCTGACCCGCGGTCCCCGGATGATCGGCGCGCCGGCAGCGAACGGCACCGGATCCGGCGGGATCCGCTGCCACGACGGCGATCATGTCCGGGCCAGCAGATCGTGCACGGCGTCCAGGTAGGCCTCCGGCGCGGCCGCGTGCACGAGGTGTCCCGTCCCCTCGATCCTCAGATGCCGGGCGCCGGGGATCCGCGCCGCCACGGCCGCGAGCTGCCCGGGCGGGGTGATCGACTGCCCGGCCTCGATCAGCAGCGTCGGGATCCGGGCCGCGGCGAGCGCCTCGACCGCGTCCCGGTGTGCCGTCCGGGTCCAGTGCGCGGCGATCGTCGTCGCGTCCGTGACGTCGGTGAGCAGGTGGTAGCCGTCGGCGCGCTCGACGACGCACTCGGACATGTAGTCACCGGCCTCCGGGTAGGGGTGCCCGAACGCCTCGCGCACCGCGGCGAGGGACGGCTGCGGCTGCGGGATCGCGGAGAACCAGGCGTGCATGTCGTCGACGGTGTGCGGGGACAGGCCGGTCAGGTCGACGGCCATGTCCTCCACGACCAGCGCGCGGACCAGGTCCGGGCGCGCGGCGGCGGCGAGCAGTGCATGCAGCCCGCCCATCGAGTGCCCGATCAGCGCGACCGGCCCGGCGTCGAGCCCCTCGACGAGCTCGACGACGTCGGCGGCCATCCGCTGCGGGTCCCACGCGTCGGTCGCGGGGCGCTCGGACCGGCCGTGCCCCCGGGCGTCGAGGCCCAGCACCCGCCCGTGCCGGGTCAGCTCGCGCGCGACCGGCCACCACGTCGTCGCCCGCCCCATCAGTCCGTGCAGGAGCACGACCGGGGTTCCGTCGCCACCGAACTCGACGACCTCCAGGGCCACACCGTCCGAGCTCCGCACCGTCCGCCGCACGCGGCTAGCGTAGGGGGCATGGCTGTTGTGAAGATCAATGCGATCGAGGTCCCCGAGGGCCAGGGCCCCGAGCTGGAGCGCCGCTTCGCCCACCGTCTGGGTGCGGTGGACGGTCAGCCCGGCTTCCTGGGCTTCCAGATGCTGCGGCCGGTCTCCGGTGACGAGCGCTACTTCATCGTCACCCAGTGGGAGTCCGACGAGGCGTTCCACAACTGGATGAAGGGCGACGGCGTCGCCGCGCACTCCGGTGAGCGCGCCCGCCCGGTCGGGTCGGGGTCGTCCGTGCTGGAGTTCGAGGTCGTCGACCTCGAGGAGATCGCGAAGCAGTCGGCGGGGTCCTGATCACCGACACCACCCCGGTCCCGGCGGAGGATCTCGACGCGGCGGCGGGGCTGTTGCGCTCCGCCGACGCGGTGCTGGTCTGCGCCGGGGCCGGCATGGGCGTGGACTCCGGGCTGCCCGACTTCCGGGGACACGAGGGTTTCTGGCGCGCCTATCCGGCCTACCGCGGGCTCGGCCTGGGCTTCCAGGACCTGGCCGGGCCCGTCCACTTCGTCGACGATCCGCCGCTGGCCTGGGGCTTCTACGGCCACCGCATGCAGCTCTACCGGACGACGGTGCCGCACTCCGGGTTCGACGTCCTGCTGCGCTGGTCGCGGCGGTGGCCGGCGCGGGTGTTCACGTCGAACGTCGACGGGCAGTTCCAGCGCGCCGGGTTCGACGCCTCCGACGTCGCCGAGGTGCACGGCACGATCCACCACCTGCAGTGCCTCGCCGAGTGCGGCGAGCCGGTATGGCGGGCCGACGACGTCGAGGTGGACGTCGACGAGACGACCATGCGCGCGGTCGGCGCCCTGCCGTCCTGCCCGCGCTGCGGTTCGCTGGCCCGGCCCAACATCCTGATGTTCGGTGACCTGGCGTGGGACGACCGCGAGATCGGGCCCCGCCTGCAACGGCACGTCGCCTGGCTGCGCGAGCTGCGCCGCGACGGCGCCCGCCTCGCCGTCGTCGAGCTCGGAGCGGGGACAGCGGTGCCCACCGTGCGCCGTCAGTCGGAGCTGGCCGCCGCCTCGTCCGGCGCCCTGGTGCGGATCAACGTCCGCGAACCCGAGGTCCGCCACGGCCACGGAGTGGGCCTCGCCGCGCCCGCCGCCGCCACCCTCGCGGCCCTCGACGCCGCGCTGGAGCACCCCGGAACGTGAACGAGCGGCACCCTCGTCGGAAAGGTTCCGACGAGGGTGCCGCTCGCTGGGAGCATGCTCAGCTGGGGACGGACGTGTTGTCCGGGACCACGATGCCGGGCAGGTCGGACAGCGCGGCCAGGCTCGCGGCCTGGACGTGCGCGGCCGGGACGTCCTCGTTTCCGTTCGGCAGCGAGCGGGTCGCGGTCGCGGCGGCGACGACGGTCGGGGCGAAGCCCAGGCTGAAGCCGCTGCGTGCCGTCGAGTTGATGCACATGTGCGTCATGAACCCGGCCAGGACCAGGTTCTGGATGTCGCCGAGCTGCGCCTGCAGGTCGGTGCCCACGAACGAGCTGGGGAAGTTCTTGATGATGATCGACTCGCCGTCGCGCGGGGCGACGGAGGAGTGGATCGCGCCGATGTCGGCCTTCACGTCGTAGGGCGAGCCCTCGCCGGCGTCGTGCTGGATGTGGATCACCTTGGCGCCGGCCGATCGGGCCCGGTCGAGCAGGGTCGCCGCCTCCTCGAGGGCGGGCTCGACGTTGTCGAGCTTCATGATCCCCTCGGTGTAGGTGTTCTGGAGGTCGACCATGATCAGAGCGGACTCGGACAGCGGCGCCGGCGTGGCCGGCAGCCCCATCAGTCCGCGCAGGGTGTGCAGGTCGGACATGTGTGCGGTCTCCTTCGACACGCTGGTGGGCCGCGTGCTCACACGCGACCCGGGACGCCGAACGGGCCCGGGGCTTCACTCGCCCCGGGCCCGTTCGGTGCTACGTCACTTGCCTTCCATCGCCCGGTACTCGTCGTCGGTGAACAGCCGGGAGCGGATCAGGAACCGGACGCCCTCCGGCGCCTCGACCGAGAACCCGCTGCCGCGGCCCTTCACGACGTCCACCGTGAGGTGGGTGTGCTTCCAGTACTCGAACTGGTCCGCCGCCATGTAGAAACCGATGGTCTTCTCCAGCCCGGGGACCGAGAGGTCCCCGAGATGGACGTCGGACGCACCGGTCTTGAAGTCCCCGTCCGGGTAGCACATCGGAGCACTGCCGTCACAGCAGCCACCGGACTGGTGGAACATCAGCGGACCGTGGATGTCGGTCATCTTCACCAGCAGCTCGGCCGCCGCCGGAGTGAGCGTCACCCGCTCGGTGCCACCGGGCACCTCCGGTACCTCGGTGGCGGTCGAGTCCTGGCTCATCAGAAGAAGCCCTGGGCGTTCTGCGAGTAGCTCACCAGCAGGTTCTTGGTCTGCTGGTAGTGGTCGAGCATCATCTTGTGGTTCTCGCGACCCACACCGGAGTTCTTGTAACCGCCGAACGCCGCGTGCGCCGGGTAGGCGTGGTAGTTGTTCACCCACACCCGGCCGGCCTGGATGTCGCGGCCGGCGCGGTAGGCGACGCCGCCGTCACGCGACCAGACGGCCGAGCCGAGGCCGTACAGCGTGTCGTTGGCGATCTTGATGGCGTCGTCGTAGTCGGTGAAGCGGGCCACCGACACGACCGGCCCGAAGATCTCCTCCTGGAAGACCCGCATCGAGTTGTTGCCCTCGAACACGGTCGGCTGGATGTAGTAGCCGCCGGCGAGCTCGCCACCGAGGTCGGCCTTGCCACCACCGGTGAGGACCTTGGCGCCCTCCTGCCGGCCGATGTCGATGTAGGACAGGATCTTCTCGAACTGGTCGTTCGAGGCCTGCGCACCGATCATCGTCTCGGTGTCGAGCGGGTGGCCCTGCTTGATCTGCTCGGTGCGCTTGACGGCCTGCTGCAGGAAGTCGTCGTAGATGCCGCCCTGGATGAGCGCGCGCGACGGGCAGGTGCAGACCTCGCCCTGGTTGAGGGCGAACATCGCGAAGCCCTCGAGCGCCTTGTCGTAGAACGCGTCGTTCTGCGAGGCGACGTCGTCGAAGAAGATGTTGGGGCTCTTGCCGCCGAGCTCCAGCGTGACCGGGATCAGGTTCTCCGACGCGTACTGCATGATCAGTCGGCCGGTCGTGGTCTCACCGGTGAACGCGATCTTGCGGATGCGCTTGTTCGAGGCCAGCGGCTTGCCCGCCTCGACGCCGAAGCCGTTGACGATGTTCAGCACGCCCGGGGGCAGCAGGTCGCCGATGACGTCCATCAGGACGTGGATCGAGGCCGGGGTCTGCTCGGCCGGCTTCAGCACGACCGCGTTGCCGGCGGCCAGGGCCGGGGCCAGCTTCCAGATCGCCATCAGGATCGGGAAGTTCCACGGGATGATCTGGCCGACGACGCCCAGGGGCTCGTGGAAGTGGTAGGCGACGAGGTCCTCGTCGATCTGGGAGATGCTGCCTTCCTGCGAGCGGATCGCACCGGCGAAGTAGCGCAGGTGGTCGATCGCGAGCGGGATGTCGGCGACCAGGGTCTCGCGGCAGGCCTTGCCGTTCTCCCAGCTCTCCGCGATGGCGATCATCTCGAGGTTCGCCTCGATGCGGTCGGCCATCTTGTTGAGGATGTTGGCGCGCTCGGTGACCGAGGTCTTGCCCCAGGCCGGTGCCGCGCCCCAGGCCGCGTCGAGAGCCTTCTCGACGTCCTCGGCGGTGCCGCGCGCGACCTCGGTGAAGACCTCACCGGTGATCGGCGTCGGGTTCTCGAAGTACTGGCCCTTGACCGGCGCCACGTACTCGCCACCGATGTAGTGGTCGTAACGGGGCTTGAAAGTGACAACGCTGTCCGGCTGGCCGGGAGCCGCGTACTTGGCCATCTTCGGATCCTCCATACGTCGGGATGCACGTCAGTGCTTGCACGTGACGCCCGACACTAGAAAGGCCGGGGTTGCAACCGCGTTGCACGCAGATGCGAATCCTCACCTGAGGGGTAGGGCCGCAGCAGCGGATCAAGCTCAGGATTGCCTCAGTTCATGATCTAGGGGATGCTCGGAGGACAGCGGGGAGGGGGGCCGGGTGCTGTGCTCGACGCCGGCACCGGGCGAACCACCCTTCGTCGACACGGGAGCGATGTGGCTCAGGGCCGAAGTGCACGACCCGCGGGGGACGTCGACCGCGACCACGCGACGAGGACCACCCGTTCGCGCAACGTCGACCGGCTCGCCCGCACGCGTGAGGCCGTCCTGTCCCGGGACGCGACCGACGACGGGCCCCGTGAGGTCGTCTCGGAGTCCTGGCAGCGGTCGCTGGCCGCGCACGTCGACCCGGAGCACGGACGCCCGTGGCACGCCTTCGAGCGCCGCGAGGTCGACGACCTGCGGGAGGGGCACCCGCTCTCCCCGGTGCTGCCGCTGCTGCGCGACACCCTGGTCGCGATCGCCGACCAGGCCCACCACATGATGATCGTGACCGACGCCCAGGGACACATCCTGTGGCGCGAGGGCGAGCGTGACGTGCTGCGCCGCGCCGAGCAGGTGGAGCTCGTGGAGGGCACCCGCTGGAGCGAGGAGTCGATCGGCACGAACGCGATGGGCACCGCGCTGGCCGCCGACTCCCCCGTCCAGATCCACTCGGCCGAGCACCTGGTCCGCACCTACCACCAGTGGACGTGCGCGGCCGCCCCGATCCACGACCCGGACACCGGCGAGACGATCGGCGCGGTGGACGTCACCGGTCCGCTGAGCACGTTCCACCCGACGACGATGTCGCTGGTCGTGGCCGCGGCCCGGCTCGCGGAGAACCACCTGACCAGCCGGATGGCGCTGCGCGACGAGGTGTTCCGGGCCCGGAACCTGCCGCACCTGGCCGGGCTCGGTGACGCCCCGGGCGCGCTGCTCTCCTCCCGCGGACGGGTGCTGGCCGCGCAGCCGCTGGGCTGGGTCAGCGACCGCGTGGTGCTCCCGCACGAGGGGGACCGCGTGATCCTCGGCGAGGACACCGAGGGCGTCCTGGAGCCGCTGGCCGAGGGGTACCTGCTCCGCGTGCTGCGCCCCGGCGGTCGTCGGTGGGCGTCGCTGTCGATGCCGTTCCTCGGTGCGCAGCGCCCCGTCGTGTGGCTGGACGGGCGCGCGGTGCGGCTGAGCCTGCGCCACGCCGAGCTGCTCACCCTGCTCGCTCTGCACCCGGAGGGCCTGACCGCGGACCGTCTGGCCACCGCCCTCTACGGCGACGCCGGCAACCCGGTGACGGTGCGCGCGGAGATGCACCGGCTGCGCTGTCACCTCGACGAGGGTGTCATCCGCACCCAGCCCTACCGGCTCCACGCCGGGGTGGACGCCGACTTCCTCGACGTCCGCGAGTCCCTGCGCTCCGGACGCATCCGCGACGCCGCCGAGGAGGCCGCCCGCGGCCCGCTGCTCCCCGCGTCCGAGGCGCCGGGCGTCCGGGCCGAGCGGGAGCATCTGGAGGCGAGCGTGCGCGCGGCCGTCGTGCAGCGCGGGGACGCCGAGGCGATGTGGGCCCTGGCCCGCACGCCCGAGGGCCGGGAGGACACCGAGCTGGTGGCCCGCCTCTTACGCGCCCTGCCCCCGACCGACCCGCGGCACATCGAGCTGACCACCCTGCGCCGTCCCTGACCGCTCCGAGCCGGCGTCGCTGGTCAGCGCGGGCCGGAACCCGGGTGGGCGTCGAGGGTGTCGGGAATGCCGTCGTCGTCGGTGTCGGGCAGGCGCGGGTCGTCCTGCCCGGCGCGGACGGCTTCGAGCTGCGCGGCGAGGGCGAACCCGGCCAGCAGCGCCACCCCCGTGACGTTCGCCCAGAGCAACAGCGCCATCACCGCCGTCAACGGGCCGTAGGTGTCGCCGAACGTGCCGGCCACCGCCACGTACAGCGCGAGCAGCCCGGAACCGGCCAGCCAGGCCAGCACCGTGACGGTCGCGCCGACGGCGAGCCAGCTCAACCCCGGCTGACGACGGCGCGGGGCGAAGCGCAGCAGCGCCGTCACCGCCACGACGAGCGCGGCGAGACCCACCGGCCAGCGCAGGACGTCCCAGACCTCCTCGGCGGCGTCGCCCCAGCGGTAGACCTGCTCCATCGCCTCACCGAACGGCTCCCCGGCGACGATCAGCAGCAGGCCGATCGCCATCGCCACCCCGGCGGTCGCGGTCAGGGCGGCGGCGCGGGCGTACTTGCGCAGCACCGGGCGGTCCCGCTCGGTGCCGTAGACCCGGTTCGCTCCCCGCTCGAGCTGCGCGAACGCCGAGGTGGCCGCCGCGAACGCGGTGAGCAGGGCCAGCACGACGACGACCTCGCTGCGGTCGCTGCCCTCGTCACCGCCGGTCTCCTCCCCGTCGTCCCCGGGCGGCTGCGGTGTGTCCGCCCCGGACACGGCCTGCTCGACGAGCGCGTCGCTGCTGCCCGGGGAGATCGCCACCACCGTGCGCGCCACGACCTCGGAGAACGACTCGACGCCGACGGCGGTGGCCAGGCCCGCCCCCGCGATCACCAGTGGCACCGACGCCAGCGCCAGCTGCAGCCCGAACGCCCGGGCGTGGCTGAACCCGTCGCCGTAGCGGAAGCGGACGAACCCGGTGCTCAGAAGGCGCCGCAGGCCGTAACGACGGACGGTGTGCCGGGCGTCGTCGGCGGAGAGCTGCTCGCCGGACATGAGCTCGGTCTCCGGAACCGCCCGCACGCTGCTCACGGCGCCTCCGCGGGACGACGTACGTCAGCGCTGCTCACGTCGGTGAGGCTAGCCAGGAAACCGAGGGCGTACACGACGACGGCCCGCCCGGACGCGGGGTCCGGACGGGCCGTCGAGGGTCGTGCTACCTACCTAGCTCACTCCTCGCCGGAGGCGGCGAGCTCGGTGGGCGGCGAGTCGGGCACGGGGCCGGACGGCTTCGGCTCACCCCGGAAGGTGAACACCGCCTTGTCGTCCTGCGCCTTCGAGCCCTCGGGGGCGTCGGAGTCGATGCCCTCGACGTCGACCAGCACGATCTGGCCGGCCTCGATCTCGCCGAACAGGATCTTCTCCGACAGCTGGTCCTCGATCTCGCGCTGGATGGTCCGGCGCAGCGGCCGGGCGCCCAGCACGGGGTCGAACCCGCGGCGGGCCAGCAGGCCCTTGGCCGCGTCGGTGAGCTCGATGGCCATGTCCTTGTTGGCCAGCGCGCCCTCGACGCGGGTGATCATCAGGTCCACCATCTCGATGATCTGCGGCTGCGTGAGCTGGTGGAAGACGATGATGTCGTCGATGCGGTTGAGGAACTCCGGGCGGAAGTGCTTCTTCAGCTCGTCGTTGACCTTCGTCTTCATCCGCTCGTAGTTCGACGCCTCGTCGTTGCCCGACGAGAAGCCCAGCCCGACCGCCTTCGAGATGTCCTGGGTACCCAGGTTCGAGGTGAAGATCAGCACCGTGTTCTTGAAGTCCACGGTCCGGCCCTGACCGTCGGTGAGACGGCCGTCCTCGAGCACCTGCAGGAGCGTGTTGTAGATCTCCTGGTGCGCCTTCTCGATCTCATCGAACAGCACGACCGAGAACGGCTTGCGCCGCACCTTCTCGGTGAGCTGACCGCCCTCCTCGTAGCCCACGTACCCGGGAGGGGCACCGAAGAGCCGCGAGGCGGTGTAGCGGTCGTGGAACTCGCCCATGTCGATCTGGATGAGCGCGTCGTCGTCGCCGAACAGGAAGTTCGCCAGCGCCTTGGACAGCTCGGTCTTACCGACACCGGACGGGCCGGCGAAGATGAACGAACCGGACGGGCGCTTCGGGTCCTTCAGGCCGGCACGGGTCCGGCGGATCGCCTGGGAGACGGCCTTGACGGCGTCCTCCTGGCCGATGATCCGCTTGTGGACCTCGTCCTCCATGCGGAGCAGACGGGTCGTCTCCTCCTCGGTGAGCTTGAAGACCGGGATGCCGGTCCAGTTGCCCAGGACCTCGGCGATCTGCTCGTCGTCGACCTCGGCCACGACGTCCAGGTCACCGGACTTCCACTGCTTCTCGCGCTCGGCCTTCTCGCCGAGCAGGGTCTTCTCCGAGTCGCGCAGGTGCGCGGCCCGCTCGAAGTCCTGCGCGTCGATCGCCGACTCCTTGTCCCGGCGCACGTTCGCGATCTTCTCGTCGAACTCGCGCAGGTCCGGCGGAGCGGTCATCCGGCGGATGCGCATCCGGGCGCCGGCCTCGTCGATCAGGTCGATCGCCTTGTCCGGGAGGAACCGGTCGTTGATGTAGCGGTCGGCCAGCGTCGCCGCGGCCACGAGCGCGCCGTCGGTGATCGTGACGCGGTGGTGCGCCTCGTAGCGGTCGCGCAGACCCTTGAGGATCTCGATGGTGTGCGTGACGCTCGGCTCGGCGACCTGGATCGGCTGGAAACGACGCTCCAGGGCCGGGTCCTTCTCGACGTACTTGCGGTACTCGTCGAGCGTGGTCGCACCGATGGTCTGCAGCTCACCACGGGCGAGCATCGGCTTGAGGATCGAGGCGGCGTCGATCGCGCCCTCGGCGGCACCCGCACCCACCAGGGTGTGGATCTCGTCGATGAACAGGATGATGTCGCCGCGCGTGCGGATCTCCTTGAGCACCTTCTTGAGGCGCTCCTCGAAGTCACCGCGGTAGCGGGATCCGGCGACCAGCGAGCCCAGGTCCAGCGTGTAGAGCTGCTTGTCCTTGAGCGTCTCCGGGACCTCGCCCTTGACGATGCCCTGCGCCAGGCCCTCGACGGCGGCGGTCTTGCCGACGCCGGCCTCACCGATCAGGACCGGGTTGTTCTTGGTCCTCCGGGAGAGGACCTGCATGATCCGCTCGATCTCCTTCTCCCGGCCGACGACCGGGTCCAGCTTGCCCTCACGGGCCTGCTGGGTGAGGTTGCGACCGAACTGGTCGAGCACCAGGGACGACGACGGTGTGCCCTCGCCGCGCCCGGCCGAGGCCTCGGCGGGCTCCTTGCCCTGGTAGCCGGACAGCAGCTGCAGGACCTGCTGGCGGACGCGGTTGAGATCCGCCCCCAGCTTGACCAGCACCTGTGCCGCGACGCCCTCGCCCTCGCGGATCAGCCCGAGCAGGATGTGCTCGGTGCCGATGTAGTTGTGACCGAGCTGCAGCGCCTCGCGGAGCGACAGCTCCAGCACCTTCTTGGCCCGCGGCGTGAAGGGGATGTGCCCCGACGGTGCCTGCTGGCCCTGGCCGATGATCTCCTCGACCTGCTGCCGCACGCCCTCCAGGGCGATCCCGAGCGACTCGAGGGCCTTGGCGGCCACTCCCTCGCCCTCGTGGATCAGGCCAAGGAGGATGTGCTCGGTCCCGATGTAGTTGTGGTTGAGCATCCGGGCCTCTTCCTGGGCCAGGACGACAACACGTCGAGCTCTGTCGGTGAACCTCTCGAACAATTCGCACTCCTTGACTGCTGCGCCTCACGTACAGCGCGACCAGCATCTCCGTCCGTCCCGGAACACCCGGGACCGACACTGCGCCCTCGCGTGACACCGCGCCCGGACGTCCTGTCGTCCTGACGCGCTCATACCACTGTATCGGTCGGAGGGGGTTCGGCGCCTCCACCTGGAGTGCACGAACGGTCCTGCGGTGCGTAACACCGGGTTCGCCCGGTGTGTTCCCAGTGTGATCCCGGTGCTCCCCGGACGCTCGGCGGTCAGGCCCGGGCGGCGGCCCGTTCCTCGGCCTGCTCGCGCTCCCGCTCGGCCGCCTTGAGCCTGCGGAACTCCTCGTCGGCGTGGCCACGGCGCCAGTAACCGGACACCGAGAGATCGTCCCGGCCGACCTCGCGGTCGTGCAGCAGGTGCCGCCGCAGCTCGCGGACGGCGGCCGCCTCGCCGTGCACGAACGCGTGCACCCGGCCGGGCAGGAACTCCAGGGAACGGACCTCGTCGACGAGCTGGGTCCCGTCCGGGTCGCCGCCCGCGGCGTCGCGGTAGAGCCAGCGCACGTCGAGCTGTGCGGCCGACTCCAGGTGCTGCTCCTCGCCCGAGGCGCCGACCTGGACGACGGCCACCGCCGGAACCCCGGCCGGAACCTTCTCCAGCGCCGCCGCGATCGCCGGCAGCGCGGCCTCGTCGCCGACGAGCAGGTGCCAGTCGGCCTCCGGAGCGGGCGCGTAGGCCCCGCCCGGCCCGAGGAGCCGCAGACGGTCCCCCGGCTTCGCCGACGCGGCCCACGGGCCGGCCAGACCGGAGTCGCCGTGGTGCACGAAGTCGATGGTCAGCTCGCCGGCGGCGTGGTCGAGGGCCCGGACGGTGTAGGTGCGCTGCGCGGGCCACTGCTCACGCGGGAAGTCGGAGTGCACGACGTCCATGTCCAGCGGCTCGGGGTACTCGACGCCCGGCTGCGGGAAGAGGATCTTGACGTAGCGGTCGGTGAACTCGGTGTCCGGGAACCGGGCCAGCCCCGCGCCACCGGCGACGATCCGGATCATGTGCGCGGACAGGCGCTCGGTGCGCAGGACCTCGAGTTCAGTGAGGGGACGGGCCATGGAGACCTCCGCGGGGAAGACGGCGGATACGCCGGGGCGATCGGCCCGGGCCTTGTCGTAGGCCACCCTAACCCCGAAACGCCGAACGGGTTCGCCGACATCGTCGGCGAACCCGTTCCGTGACCGATCGGCCACCGGGAAGAACGATTCCCGAAGCCGGCCGATGTCAGTTCTCCTGGTGGTACGCCTCCAGGACGTCGGCCGGAATGCGGCCGCGGTCGGAGACCTTCATGCCGCGCTTGCGTGCCCAGTCCCGAATCGCCTGGTTCTGCTCGCGGTCGATCGCCGGGCGACGGGCCGCGGAGTTCGAGGACGAGTTACCGCGACGGCGGCCGGAAGTCGCACGACGGGCCGAGGCCACGTAGTCGGCGAGCACGTCCCGCAGCTTCTTCGCATTCGCCGTCGTGAGGTCGATCTCGTAGTTCTTGCCGTCCAGGCCGAACTCGATCGTCTCGTCGGCGACATCGCCGTCCAGATCGTCGACTAGCCTGATCTCCCGGATCTGCGCCACCGTCGCAGCCTCCCCTTCTGACTTTGTGTTGCCCTGTCCGAAGTCACCCGATCGCCGATGTGACCGCAACGACGGGCCTTGACCAGACCACGTCCTTAAATCAGAGTAACCGCATTCGAACAGGAATGTCGAGTTGGGGTTGGACAGTGGACTCGATCAGGTAATGGACCGATCTGCGATCCGGCGCTTCTTCAGGATTCGCCGCGGACCAGAGGGAAGAGGATCGTCTCGCGGATACCGAGCCCGGTCAGGGTCATGAGGAGGCGGTCGACACCCATCCCCATGCCGCCGGTGGGGGGCATGCCGTACTCCATGGCGCGCAGGAAGTCTTCATCGAGCTGCATGGCCTCCGGGTCGCCCGCGGCGGCCCTCACCGACTGCGCGTACAACCGATCACGCTGTTCCACAGGGTCGACGAGTTCGGAATAGGCGGTCGCCAACTCGACCCCGAACACGATCAGATCCCACGATTCCGACAGACGCGGATCATCGCGGTGCGCGCGCGTGAGCGGGCGCACCTCGACCGGGAAGTCCCGGACGAACGTGGGCTCGATCAAGGTGTGCTCGACGAGCTTCTCGAACAGCTCCAGAACGATCTCTCCGGCGGAGAGGGAATCGCCGAGCTCGACCTCGTGCGTCTCCGCGATCTTTCGCAGCTCGGATATTTCGGTGTCCGGCGTCACATCCTGACCGACCGCACTCGCCACCGATCCGTACAGCGTGATCGAACGCCACTGTCCGCCGAGATCGTGTTCCGACCCGTCGGCGTGCCGGACGACCGTCGACCCGTACAGCGCGCGGGCCGATTCCTGAATCAGCTCGCGGGTCAGGTCGGCCATCTCGTCGTAGGTCGCGTAGGCCTGGTAGGCCTCCAGCATCGCGAACTCGGGCGAGTGCGTGGAGTCGATTCCCTCGTTCCGGAAAACGCGGTTGAGTTCGAAGACCCGCTCGACGCCACCGACGACGCACCGCTTCAGGAACAGCTCGGGCGCGATCCGCAGGTACAGATCGGTGTCCAGTGCGTTCGCGTGCGTCATGAACGGGCGCGCGGTCGCCCCGCCGTGCAGCAGCTGCAGCATCGGCGTCTCGACCTCGACGAAGTCGCGGCCGTGCAACGACTCCCGCACCGTGCGCAGGACGGTGGACCGCGCGCGGACCGTCTCCCGGGCCGCGGGGCGGACCATCAGGTCGACATAGCGCTGCCGGACGCGGTTCTCCTCGGACAGCTCGCGGTGCGCGACCGGGAGCGGCCGCACCGCCTTGGACACCATCTCCCAGGCGTCGGCCTGGACCGACAGCTCGCCGCGCCGGGAGGTGATCACCTCGCCGCGGACGAGCACGTGGTCGCCCAGGTCGACGACGGCCTTCCAGCGGGCCAGCTCGTCGGCGCCGACCCGGTCCAGGCTCAGCATGGCCTGCAGCTCGGTGCCGTCGCCCTCGCGCAGGGTGGCGAAGCACAGCTTTCCGGTGTTGCGCAGGAAGAAGATCCGCCCGACGACGGCGACCTTCTCCCCGGTCGCGGTGTCGGCGGGGAGGTCGGGGTGGGCGTCACGGACCTGGCGCAGGGTGTGTGAGCGCGGGACCTGGACCGGGTAGGGCTCGGTCCCGGCGGCGATCAGCTCCTCGCGCTTGGCCCGGCGCACCCGCATCTGCTCGGGAAGGTCCTCGTCACTGGGCGGCACGGAAGTCGTCACGCCGGGAAAGGCTAGTGACCTCTTCCAGCCGTTTCGGCCCCGGGCGGTACGAAACGGGTCGCCGGGCCCGGCCGGGGAGTCGTGGCGTCGGGGACGTGGCGACCGGATCGGATGCGCAGGACCTGCACCGCAGGCGGGCGCGTTCGTTCGGCGCGGTGGCCGCCGACTACGCCACGCACCGCCCGCCCTGCCCGGACGAGGCCCTCGACCTCGCCCTGGGATCGGCGACCCGTTCTTCACCGCCGCCGGGCGGACCGACGTCCGGTGGACCCGGCGCCGGACCACCGACGGATACGTCGCCGAGATCGCCACCCACTCCTGGGCGCTGACCGGCGAGCCCGCCGAGCGGGACGCGGCCTTCGCCCGGGCGCGGGCCTACCTGGCGGGGCGCCCGGAGACGGCGTCCGGGGTGTTCGACGTGCCGTTGGTGACGTTGGTCTGGCGGACGTTGCGCAGGTAGGTCAGCCGCAGGCCGAACAGGGTCAGCTCCGGCACGTAGTGCTCGATCGTCTCCGACTCGCCCCGCATCAGCTGCGACAGGCCACCGGTGGCCAGCACCGTGATCGGCCCCGCGGACGGGCCGAGCTCGGCGACGATCCGGCGCACCAGCCCGTCGACCTGACCCGCGAAGCCGAAGATCACCCCGGCCTGCAGGCACTCCACGGTGTTCTTGCCGATCACCGAGCGCGGCGCCAGGAGCTCGACGGTGCGCAGCGCGGAGGCGCGGGTGGCCAGCGCCTCCATCGAGATCTCGATGCCCGGGGCCAGCGCGCCGCCGAGGAACTCACCCCGTGCCGAGACGACGTCGATGTTGGTCGACGTGCCGAAGTCGACGATCACGCACGCGGTGCCGAACATCTGGTGCGCGGCCAGGGTGTTCACCACCCGGTCGGCACCCACCTCGCGGGGGTGGTCGACCAGCAGCGGCACCCCGGTCCGTACCCCCGGCCCGACGACCAGCGTCGGCATCCGGTCGGCGCGGCGTTCCAGCATCACCCGCAGCTCGCGCGAGAGCGCCGGCACCGTGGACAGCGCGCTGATCCCGGACACGGCCGGCGCGAGGTCACCGAGCATCGCGTAGATGGCGACCTCGAGCTCGTCCGCGGTCATCCGGGGCTCGGTGCGCATCCGCCAGCTGTGCGCGGTCTCCGGCCCCATCTGCTCCGGCGCCGACGGGTCCTGCTCCGGGTAGAGACCCAGCGCGATCTGGGTGTTGCCGACGTCGATGCAGAGGTGCACGCCTCTACCCGGCCCGGCCGACGGCGCCGGAGAGCAGGCCGGACCCGTCCGGAGCGTGGCCCGGGTCGGTCCCCAGGTCGGCGATCTTGTTGTCGGCGTCGACGAAGACGACCCGCGGCCGGTAGGTGACCAGCTCGGACTCGTCGTACTGGCCGTAGGAGATCAGGATGACGAGGTCGCCGGGGTGCACCAGGTGCGCGGCGGCGCCGTTGATCCCGATCACGCCGCTACCCGGCTCGCCGGTGATCGCGTAGGTCTCCAGGCGCGCGCCGTTGGTGATGTCGACGATGGTGACCTGCTCGCCCTCCAGCAGGTCGGCGGCGGCCATCAGGTCCGCGTCGATCGTCACCGAGCCGACGTAGTGCAGGTCGGCCTGGGTCACGGTGGCGCGGTGGATCTTGGACTTCATCATCGTGCGGTTCATCGGTCTGCCTCTCTCACAGCATGACGGCGACGTTGTCGATCAGACGGGTGGTGCCCAGCCGGGCCGCGACGAGCAGGCGGGCGTCCCCGGACTCCGGGACCGGGCCGAGGTCGGCGCCGCGCAGCTCCAGGTAGTCCACGTCCACGGACGGTTCGGTCGCGAGGACCTCGTGCGCCCGGTCCAGCACGGCCTGCGGGCCGGCCGCGGAGATCGAGGCGCCCTCGACGAGCGCCCGGGACAGCACCGCGGCCCGTGCCCGGTCGGACTCGGAGAGGTAGACGTTGCGCGACGAGCGGGCCAGGCCGTCGGACTCGCGCACCGTGGGCACCCCGACCACGGACAGCGGGAAGTCCAGGTCGCGGACCATCTTCTTGACCAGGACGAGCTGCTGGTAGTCCTTCTCCCCGAACATCGCCACGTCCGGCGCGACGATGTGGAACAGCTTCGAGACCACGGTCAGCATCCCGGCGAAGTGCCCCGCGCGGGTGGCGCCCTCCAGCTCCTCGCCGAGGGGGCCGGGGCTGATCCGGGTGTCCGCGCCGGGCGGGTACATGTGCCCGACCTGCGGGGTCAGGACCAGCTCGACGCCCTCCTCGCGGCACGCCTCGAGGTCGTCCTCCAGCGGGCGCGGGTAGCTCTCCAGGTCCTCGCCCGCCCCGAACTGCAGCGGGTTCACGAAGATCGACACGACCGGGACGACGGCGCCCGGCACGCGTTTGGCGTGCCGGATCAGCTCGCGGTGCCCCTCGTGCAACGCGCCCATCGTGGGCACGAGCGCGATCTTGCGGCCGGCGCCGCGCAGGGCGCGGGTCACCGCCGCGAGCTTGGTGGGCTCGGAGTGCACGGTCACCTGCCCGGCCACGTAGCCGTTGCGGGTGCTCATCGCGGTCACCGGTGTTCCTCCAGGGTCGTGCGGGTGGGTCCGGCGTTCACCGGTGTTCCTTCAGGACGGCGCGGACGTCGTCGAGTGCGGAGTGGTCGAGGAGACCGGCCGCGGCGGCCCGTCCCGCGGTGCGGGAGGCCAGGGCCCGGTAGGCCTCGGCCAGGTCCGGGTCGGCGGCGGTGATCTCGTCGAGGTGGGTGCGCAGGGTGCCGGTGTCGCCGCGGGCGACCGGTCCGGTGAGCGCGCGGTCGCCGTGGCGCAGCGCGTTGTCCAGGGCGGCCGAGAGCAGGGGCGCGACGAGCCGTCCGGCCGGGTGCACGCCGGCGTTCTCCAGCAGGTCCACGCAGTCCCCGACCAGCGTCATCAGGTGGTTGGCGCCGTGCGCGAGAGCTGCGTGGTAGAGCGGGCGGACCGACTCCGGCACCCGGACCGGCTCCGCGTTCATCTCCACGACCAGGGCCTCGCCGACGCTCGCCGCAGCCTCGTCACCGTCGGCGGCGGTCACCGCGACGCAGCACGACGCCAGCCGCTGGACGTCCTCCGGGCGGCCGGTGAACGTCATGGCCGGATGCAGGGCCACCGCCAGCACCCCGTGTTCGACGGCCGGCTCCAGCACGCGCACGCCGGAGGCACCCGCGGTGTGGGTGACGATCTGCCCGGGTCGGAAGCACCCGGCGGCGGCGAGGCCGCGGACCAGGCCGGGCAGCACGTCGTCCGGGACGGCGAGGACGACCAGGTCGGAGCGGGTCACGACCTCGTCCGGGGGCAGCAACGGGACACCGGGCAGCAGGGCCTCGGCGCGCTGGACCGACGCCCGGGAGACACCGCTGGTCGCGACGACGTGGTGGTCGGCCGCCGCGAGTGCGGCTCCGAGCACGACCCCGACCCGTCCGGCGGACACGACTCCGACGGCGAGCCGCGCGGGGCGGCCAGCGTTCATCGATCTCTCCTACTCGCTCCGGTCCACCAGGGGTACCGGTCGAGGCGTCGGCGACAATCCCTGTCGCGTGCCCGGCCAGGGTAGACGGATCCGCCTCCGCCGCAGCGGGCCGGTGACAGGCTTCACCCGCGGAACGCGCGCAGAACTCACCGGAGCGACCGCGGCCGCACGCGCTTCGCGACAGGGAGCGCGCGGTGAGACGGAGAACGCGCGGGAACCCGCCGGGCGGGTGGCGGGCGTGACGACGTCGGCCGGGGCCGGAAGAAGCTTCGACCATCGACGCGCACCGAACCCGCGGACGCGCGCTTCACGGAGCGCGCGGCACCGGGTTCGGCGCGCGGCACCAGGTACAGCACGCGTCTCGGACGTCTGTCGGGGCTCTCAGCGGCGGTGTCGGCCGGGAGCTTCGGACGAGTCGGGGTCGGCCGGGGCGGGGGGCCGTCCGTAGCCGGGCGGAGGACCGGTGTGGCCCGGAGGCGGGCCGGTCTGTCCCGGCGGCGGGCCGGACTGCCGCGGCGGTGCCGGGTAGCCCGGAGGCGGGTGGGCCGGAGGCGGGCTTCCCGGTGGGGGCACCTGGCCGGGCGGGCCGTAGCCCGGAGGTGGGCCGTATCCGGGCTGCGGGGCCGGGCCGGGGTGAGGACCGTGACCGGGGTGCCGGCTCCGGCCGTCCGTCTGGCCGGCGTCGGAGAACAGGTCCTCCGGGCCGGGGGCGCGGAGGGGCTGGGTGTAGCCGCCGTCCGGGTTCGGCGGGGGCGGCGGCTCCCAGCCGGGAGGTGGTGGGAGGCGCCAGGCCGAGGTGAGGGCGTCCGGCATGCCGATCGCCCGGGCACGGGCACGGAGGAGGGCGCGCAGCTTCTCGTCGTGCTCGGCCTGCGCACTCTCCCGGACGGCGCCGCGGGCGATCCGGTTGCGCATGAACGCGAGCTCGGTGACGGCGGCCTGGTAGTCGGCGACGGCCTTGGCCGCGGACCGTCCGGAGCGTCGCTGGACCAGCGCCCGCCAGCCGCGGCGGCGCGAGAGGTCGGCCAGCAGGGGCACCTCGCTCGGCGCGATCCAGCCGGCGGCGGCGAACCCGGGCAGCTCGGCGGTGACGATCCGGGCCTCGCGCTTGCGGGCGAACACCACGAGCACGATCAGCCCGACGAACAGCGGGAGCATCACGAACGCGTAGATCTCGAAGAACGTCGCCGGCGAGGAGGAGAACACCGACGCGGCGTTCCACAGCCCGTGCAGCACGACCGCGACCGCATAACCGACCAGCACGGCCAGCACCCGGAACCCGACGTGCCGGCTGGCCACCGCGACGCCCGCACCGATCCCGATCATGCAGGTGAACAAGGGGTGCGCGAACGGCGAGGCGATGCCGCGCACGAACAGCGTGGCGAGCACGCCGGCCGTCTCCGGGTCGGTGACCGCGCGGCCCAGGTAGAGGATGTTCTCGGTGAAGGCGAACCCGGCCGCGACGATGCCGGCGTAGACGATCCCGTCCACCACGCCGTCGAACTCGCGGCGGCGGAAGACCAGCAGGCCGACCAGGAACAGGCCCTTCACGCCCTCCTCGACGATCGGCGCGACCAGCACCGGCGCCAGGACGTCACCCGCCCCGCGACCGGCCGCCGCGTCCAGCACCGCCGAGGCGCTGGAGTTGATCAATAACGCGGCCAGCGCGGAGAACCCGGCGCCCCAGAAGAACGCCCCCAGCAGCAGCCGCGGGGGCTCGGGCTCCCAGCGGTCCACCCACAGGAACGTGGCCACCACCGGGAGGACCGGCAGCATCGCGCACAGCGTCCCGATCAGCACGCCGGCCGGTCCGATCGAGCGCTCGACCAGCCCGATCGTGATCAGCACACAGAGCGCGAGGACGACCAGCCCCGCGACCGGGAGCAGTACCCCCCGCCGTTTCGCGAACGGCGCCGGGGTGCCCGGTGCGGGCAGCGCGGGACTCACCATGTCGCCAGACCCTACGGGCGCGGACCGACAACCACCTCCCGCGAACCGGCCGACGGGGTGCCCCGATCGGCGGGGATCAGCGCAGGCGCTCCGGGCGGTCGTCGGTGTCCGGGTCGTCCGGCGTCCGGCAGCAGTACTCGAGCCAGAGGCCCGCCCCCACCAGCAGCAGGGCGCACACCAGCCCGATCCCGGCCGTCACGCTGTCGCCGGCGGCCGCAGTGACGTCGCCGGCCAGCGGCAACGTGTAGGTCAGCACCCCCGCCCACAGCCCGGTGACGAACGAGCCGGCCACGGCCGAGGCCTTGGCCACGATCACCGCCCGTGCGGCCAGCAACGGGTCCACCGGAGGGGCGCCGCGGCGCCGCTCGATCCGGCCGCGCAGCACGTACCCGCCGACCAGCTCCGCGATGCCCAGCACACCCAGGACGACCCCGGCGGCCAGCGGCAGCGACGGGATCGAGGAGTAGAACAGCCGGATCACCAGGTTGCCGACGAGCACCGCCGCCAGCCCGACGGCGAGCAGGTCGCGCGGGCGGGTGCGGGAGATCGACGGCTGCGGGGTCACGGCCGCAGCACCAGGTCGTCGCGGCGGCGCATCGCGGCGCGTTCGGCCTCGGGCAGGGCGGCGAGCAGCTCGGCGACCGGTCCGTGCCCGTCGAGCACGGCGCTCGGGTCGGCGTCGAGCCACGGTCCGAGCACGGTGGCCCGCGACGGCGTGCCGGGGTGCGGCAGCACCAGCTCCGGATCGTCGCTGCAGACCCAGCCGTCGTCCCCGCGTACGGCGACGACGTCCACGTCGAGGGTCCGCGGCCCCCAGCGCTGCTCGCGGACGCGCTCGGCCTCGGCCTCCAGGCGCTGACCGCGCCGCAGCCAGCCCCACGCGTCGAGGGCGGGGTCGTCGGCGATCACGACGGCGTTCAGGAAGTCCGGCTGGTCGGTGACGCCCCAGGGCGCCGTCTCGTACACCGGCGACGACGCCACCAGCGCCGGCCCGAGGTCGGCGACGACCAACCGCAGGTACGTGATCCGCTCCCCCAGGTTGGACCCGAGCGAGAGCACCGCGGTACTCACGGCCGCGCCCGCCGCACCACGACCGCGACGTCGGCGAACTGCAGCGGGATCGGCGCGGACGGCTTGTGCAGCGTCACCTCGACCTCGGCCACCCGCGGGTCGGTGAGCACGTCGTCGGCGATCTCCCCGGCGACCGACTCGATCAGGTCCCGCGCCGGACCGCCGATGATCGCGGCCGCGCCCTGGGCCAGGGCACCGTAGTCGAGGGTGTCGGCCAGGTCGTCCGACGCCGCGGCCGGTGCGAGGTCCACGGAGACGACGAGGTCGACGACGAAGTCCTGCCCGTCGCGGCGCTCGTGGTCGAACACGCCGTGGTTGCCGCGCACCCGCAGACCGCGCAGCTCGATCCGGTCCCGGGCCCCGGCGGCGGGCGCGCTCACTGGGCGTCCCCCAGCCACGGACCGGTGACGGCACGGGAGGCCCCCAGCCGGACGGCCGTGCTCACCGCGACGGCGTCCATCGTCGAGTCCACGTCGTGCACCCGGACGCCCCAGGCCCCGGCCATCGCGGCCAGGACGCTGGTCGCCGCCGTCGCCCCGTCGCGCCCGGAGTGCGGGCGCGGGCTGCCGGAGGCGTCGGCCAGCAGGTCGCCGAGGAACCGCTTGCGCGAGGCCCCGACCAGCACCGGGAACCCGAGCGCGACCAGGACGTCGAGACGCCGCAGCAGGGCCCAGTTGTGGGCGGCGGTCTTGGCGAAGCCCAGGCCCGGGTCGAGCAGGATCCGGTCCGGGTCCACCCCGGCCATCACGGCGGCGTCGGCGCGCATCACGAGCTCCTGGCGGACCTCGCCGATCACGTCCTCGTAGCCGGCCAGCTCGTTCATCCGCTCGCTGTGCCCGCGCCAGTGCATGAGGATCCACGGCACCCGGGCGTTCGCCACGACCGCGGCCATGTCCGGGTCGGCCAGCCCGCCGGACACGTCGTTGACCACGGCCGCCCCGGCCTCGACGGCGGCATCGGCGACCGAGGCCCGGGTGGTGTCCACGCTGACCCGGACGCCCTCGGCGACCAGGTCGCGGATCACCGGCAGCACCCGCTGCGCCTCGACCTCGGCCGAGACCCGCAGGGCCCCGGGCCGGGTCGACTCGCCACCGACGTCGACGAGGTCGGCGCCGGAGTCGCGCATCGCGATCCCGTGCGCGACGGCGTGCGAGAGGTCGAGGTAGCGCCCGCCGTCGGAGAACGAGTCGGGCGTGACGTTCAGGATGCCCATCACCGCGCAGCGGCCCAGCTCGGTGAGCCGGGCCCCGCCGTCGGAACTCCCCAGGACCGCCATGTCAGGCGCCCCGGATGAACGAGAGCGCCTCCGCACGCGAGGACGCGGAGCTCTTGAACAGCCCGCGCACGGCCGACGTGGTGGTGCGCGACCCCGGCTTGCGGATGCCGCGCATGGACATGCACAGGTGCTCGGCGTCGAGCACGACGATGACGGCGCGTGGGTCGAGCTTGCGGACCAGCGCGTCCGCGATCTGCCCGGTCAGCCGCTCCTGCACCTGGGGGCGCTTGGCGTAGAGGTCGACGACCCGGGCGATCTTGGACAGGCCGGTGACCTGCCCGTCGACGGCCGGGATGTAGCCGACGTGCGCGACCCCGTGGAAGGGCACCAGGTGGTGCTCGCAGGTGGAGAACATCGGGATGTCACGGACGAGGACGAGCTCGCCGTGACCCTCGTCGAACGTCTTCTCCAGCACCGTGTCCGGGTCGACGTACAACCCGGCGAAGATCTCGCCGTAGGCGCGCGCGACCCGGTCCGGGGTCTCCTTGAGCCCCTCCCGGTCCGGGTCCTCGCCACAGGCGATCAGCAGCTCCCGCACCGCGGCCGCCGCCCGCTCGAGGTCGACCCCGGCCGGGACGGCCTCGGTGACCCCGGCGGAGACGGCCGCCGAGCGCAGGGGGGACGTGTCGGTGGACGACGTACTCAGCGTCCTGCCTCCGGGTTCGGGCCGCCGTCCTCGGGACGCTGCTGCTCGGTGGACGGGCCGTGTCCCTGCCCGTTCCCGTTGCCGTTCCCTCCGGGCTGCTGCCCGGGAGTGGACCAGGGACCGTTCTGGGCCGGGCCGTTCTGAGCCGGGCCGTTCTGGGCGGGACCGTTCCGGCCCTGCGGGGTCTGCTCGGTCCAGTTCGGCGGCGGCCAGGTCTGGCCGGCCGGGGTGGTGGCCGGACGCCAGTTCGGCGGGGCCCCGTAGTTCGGCGCGACCGCGTTCGGCGGCGCCGCCGGGTAGCCACCGTTCTGCGGCGCGGCCGTGTAACCGCCGTTCTGCGGCACGGAGCCACCGTTGGACGGGTAGGCCTGCTGGCCCGGGTGTCCCGTGCCGGGCGTCGGGACCGGCGAGCTGCCGTCCGGTCCGGGACCGCCGGCGCCGTTGCTGCCACCGGGGTAGGAGCCGACCGGGGTCGGCTCGCGCTCCGGCTCGGTCTGCGGCGGCCAGGGCTCGCCGTTCTCGTGCGCGCGCTCGGCCGGGGTCAGGATCGGCGGCTTGTCCGACGGGGTGCGCTGACCGAAGTCGTTGAACGCGGTGATCCGGGGGCGCTTCTCCACCGAGTCGAAGATCCGCGTCAGGTCCTTGCGGGTGAGCGTCTCCTTCTCCAGCAGCTCGAGCACCAGCTCGTCGAGCACGTCGCGGTAGGTGTTGAGGATCTCCCACGCCTCGGTGTGCGCGGCCTCGATCAGCTTGCGCACCTCCTCGTCGATCTCGTGGGCGACCTCCAGCGAGTAGTCCGCCTGGTTGCCCATCGAGCGTCCGAGGAACGGGTCGCCCTGCTCGCGGCCGTACTTCACGGCGCCGAGCTTGGCGCTCATGCCGTACTCCGTCACCATCGCGCGGGCGATCTTCGTCGCCTGGTCGATGTCCGAGGACGCGCCGGTCGTCGGCTCGTGGAACACCAGCTCCTCGGCCGAGCGCCCGCCCATCGCGAACACCAGGCGCGCGATCATCTCGGCGCGCGTCATCAGGCCCTTGTCGTCCTCCGGGACGACGAGCGCGTGCCCGCCGGTACGCCCGCGCGGCAGGATCGTGAGCTTGTAGACCGGCTCCAGGTCCGGCATCGCCCACGCGGCCAGCGCGTGCCCGCCCTCGTGGTAGGCGGTGATCTTCTTCTCCTGCTCGGAGATGATCTTGCCCTTGCGGCGCGGCCCGCCGACGACGCGGTCCACCGACTCCTCGAGCGCGGCCCCGTTGATCAGCGTGCCGTTCTCGCGGGCGGTGAGCAGCGCGGCCTCGTTGATGACGTTGGCCAGGTCGGCGCCGGACATCCCGACGGTGCGCTTGGCCAGCCCGTCGAAGTCCACGTCGTTGTCGAACGGCTTGCCCTTGGAGTGCACGCCGAGGATCGCCTTGCGGCCGGCCATGTCGGGCGCGGCCACCGGGATCTGGCGGTCGAAGCGGCCCGGGCGCAGCAGCGCCGGGTCCAGGATGTCCGGACGGTTCGTCGCGGCGATCAGGATGATCCCGCCGCGGGCGTCGAAGCCGTCCATCTCGACGAGCAGCTGGTTCAGCGTCTGCTCGCGCTCGTCATGGCCACCGCCGAGGCCGGCGCCGCGCTGGCGGCCGACCGCGTCGATCTCGTCGACGAAGATGATGCAGGGGCTGTTCTGCTTGGCCTGCTCGAACAGGTCACGCACACGCGACGCGCCGACACCGACGAACATCTCGACGAAGTCCGAGCCCGAGATCGTGTAGAACGGCACGCCCGCCTCGCCGGCCACGGCCCGCGCGAGCAACGTCTTACCGGTTCCGGGCGGGCCGTAGAGCAGCACGCCCTTCGGGATCTTCGCGCCGAGGGCCTGGTAGCGGCCCGGGTTCTGCAGGAAGTCCTTGATCTCGTAGAGCTCCTCGACCGCCTCCTGGGCGCCGGCGACGTCGCCGAAGGTGGTCTTGGGCATGTCCTTGTTCAGCTGCTTGGCCTTGGACTTGCCGAAGCTCATCACCCGGTTGCCGCCGCCCTGGGAGTTGTTCATGAACCAGAACAGCACCAGGAGCAGGAGGGCGAGCGGGATCATCGTGATCAGCAGGGTGGACAGGAACGAGTCCTGCCGGACGACGGTGTTGTACTCCGGGCCGCCCTGGGCCTGCTGCAGCGAGCTGAAGATCTGACCCGCGGACTGCGCCGGGTACTGGGTGATGATCTGGGTCTCGCCGTCGACGGGGGTCCGGAGCGTCAGCCGCAGCCGCTGCTCCTTGTCCTCCACGACGGCGTCGGTGACGTTGCCGCTGGAGATCTGGGCCAGCGCGGTCGACGTCGGGACCTGCGTGAAGCCGCGGGTGTCGTCGAACAGCGTGCTGAACCCGAAATAGATCAGGAGCGCAAGGAGGATCCAGATCAGAGGATTGCGGAGGAGGCGCTTGCGGTCCATGCAACGTCGGCCTGGGCGGCCTTCACCTTCCCGAGAGTGGTTCACCGGCCGATCACTTCCGGCGCACGACACACCGACCGGCTCTGACCCGCCAGGATAGCTCCCTGCGACGTCGAGCGCGCCGGGTGTGCTCCTGGCCGGTTCCCGGCCCGTTCGACCGGTTCCACCACACAACGCCCGGCCCGGCCACGGGGTTCCGCGGATCACGCCCGGCGTTGCCCTGCAGAGGGTGTCCCGCCGCACACCCCGGAGCACGGGTGTGGGAACTTCTCCGCACGGGTGATCGCAGGACCACGGTCGGCGACCGACGGCGGGACGGGGGCGGCATGGCACTGGCCTCGTCGAGGCGCCTGCGGACGGCGTTGCTGCTGGCCGCGGGGCTGTTCGTGGTCGGGACGTCGGCCGCGCTCTACGAGGTCCCGGCACTGTCCGGCGGCGTCACGGCCGCGACGACCGCCTCCGCCGACGGCCGTGTGACCACACTCACCGGACGTCGCTCGCCGTTCGACCCGCTGGGCCTGACCACGCCGGCCGCGACCCCGGCCGGGTCGGCCGCCGTCCGCCCGGGTGCGGTGACCGAGACGGCCGGCGCCGGGCTGTGCACGTCGAGCTTCGTGTTCACCAGCGGCGAGAAGGTCCTCCTCGGGCAGGCCGCGCACTGCGGGGGCACCGGCGCCGACACCGAGACCGACGGCTGCACCTCCTCCACCGTCCCGACCGGCACCCCGGTCACCGTGCGGGGCAACGGCGAGACCGTCACCGGGACGATGGTCTACAGCTCGTGGACGACGATGCAGCAGCGCGGCGAGACCGACCCGGACACCTGCGCCTACAACGACTTCGCGCTCGTCGAGCTGCCGCCCGACGCGGCGGCGCGGACCAACCCGTCGGTGCCGTTCTTCGGCGGCCCGGGCGGGGTGCACGACGGCGGTCTGGAGCCGGGGGCCGCGGTGTTCGGGCTGGCCAACCCGGAGGGGCCGCCCGAGAGGAGCGCAGGCGGAACGAGCATGGGCGCCGGGACGCGGACGTTGCGCCCGCGCGCCGGCACCGGCGGCGAGGACGTCGGCGGCGGGTGGGGACACACCGTCTACACGGTGGCGCGGGGCGTGCCCGGCGAGTCCGGGGCCCCGCTGCTCGACGAGGCCGGACGCGCGGTCGGGCTGCTGTCGAGCCTGAACGTCGGCGGGGAGCGGGAGAGCATCGAGTACACCGACCTCGCGAGGGCCCTGGACTACGCCCGCCGCAACGGCGGGCTGCCCGACCTCGCGCTGGCCGCCGGGACGGAGCCGTTCACACCGGCGCCGGCCGGTGTCGCCCCCACCGACCTGGCGCCCCCGGCCGGACCACCGGTCGCGGCCGGGAACTGATCCCGCGGACGAGACGGACCGTCAGACGGTCGCTCAGGCGTAGACCGTCGGGGACAGCGTCCCGATGTAGGGCAGGTCGCGGTAGCGCTCGGCGTAGTCGAGCCCGTAGCCGACGACGAACTCGTTCGGGATGTCGAAGCCGACGTACTTGACCGGGACGTCGACCTTGATCGCGTCCGGCTTGCGCAGCAGCGTCACCACCTCCAGCGAGGCGGGCGAGCGGGCCTGCAGGTTGTTCATCAGCCAGTTCAGCGTGAGCCCGGAGTCGATGATGTCCTCGACGATCAGGACGTGCCGGCCCGCGATGTCGCGGTCGAGGTCCTTGAGGATCCGCACCACGCCGGACGACGACGTGGACGAGCCGTACGAGCTGACCGCCATGAACTCGAGCTGCACCGGCACCGGGAGGGCACGGGCGAAGTCGGTCATGAACATGACCGCGCCCTTCAGCACCCCGATCAGGACCAGGTCGGTCTCGCGACCCGATCGCTCGCCGCACTGCTCGCTGTAGTCCGCGGCCACCTGCTCGGCGATCTCGGCGATCTTCGTCCGGACCTGCTCCTCGGTGACCAGGACCGAGGAGATGTCCTCGTCGTACAAGCGTCGTCCCCTCGTCGGCGCCCGGTCCACGGTGGCCGCCGTCCGGGGTGACCCACCCCGATCGACGTCAGTGCCCCGCTCCGCCCCGGACGTGGCGTCGCAGCACGAGCCTGCCACGTGCGCGGACGAGGTCCAAGCCGCCGCCCAGGGCCGGTCCGCCCTGTCCCCGCCACCGCCCGACGAGGTCGTCGGCGGCGCGTAGATGATCATCGGTCAGGGCCCGTACCCCGTTCTCGCGCAACCATTCCCGCAGGACCCGGCGTCGTACGGCGGCCGGGACGCCCACCAGCGGGCCCACCCGCAGCGCCGGGCCGTCCGGGCCGGTGCCGTCGTCGGCCGCCCCCTGCGTCGTCCGTCCGCGACCGGCGGTGTCACCGGAATCACCGGACGGATCGGCCGCGGCGCCGAGCGGTGGTGACGCGGGTGCCCCCACGTGATCACCGTCCGCTGCCCCGGTGCCGAGCCGGTCCTCCGCCTCGGTCCGGACCCGGTCCTCCGCCTCGGCGCGGACCAGCTCCGCCCAGACGCTCAGCGCGTCGTCGTCCTCACGGAGCTGGGCCGCGGTCCGGGCCAGCGCCGGGGCGACGCCGCCGGCGAGGACGTCGTCGAGCAGCGGGAGCGCCTCGCGGCGGATCCGGACGCGGGTGAAGCGGTCCTCGGCGTTGTGCGGGTCCTGCCAGGGCTGGCGGCCGGCCTCGGCGCACGCGGCCTCGGTGACGGCCCGTCGTGTCCCGAGCAGCGGTCGCAGCCACGGGTCGCTCCACTCCCGCATACCGGCCAGCGAGCGGGCGCCGGAGCCGCGGCCCAGGCCGAGCAGCACCGTCTCGGCCTGGTCGTCGAGGGTGTGCCCGAGCAGGACCGGCGAGTCCGGGTGCGGGCGGGCGGCGCGCAGGGCCTCATAACGGGCCCGGCGCGCCGCGGCCTCCGGTCCGCCGGCGCCCTCGACCCGCACGGTGCAGACGCGCGCTCGCACCCCGCAGGCCCCGAACGTCGCGGCCAGCGCCGCCGAGCGCTCCGCCGACCCGTCCTGCAGCCCGTGGTCGACGATCACCGCGTGCACGCCGGCCGGGGCCAGCGCCGCGACGGCGTCGAGCAGCGCCGTGGAGTCGGCGCCCCCGGAGCAGGCGATGACCGGCGGTGCGACCCGGGCCTCGGGCGGCAGCCGGTCGAGTGCCTCACGCACGGCGACCCGCACCTGGCGGGACGCCGGGCCGAGAGCCGCGCTCATGATCGATGAGTGTGGGCACATCGGTGCCACCCATGGCACCGATCGTCACACACGGATCGATCATGAGGGGCGGGCGTCGCCGACCACGGGCCCGCGGACGGCACGGCGGCGGACGGCGGGCTCACGACGACGGCGAGGCTCAGGCGACCCGGCGCAGCCAGTCCTGCGGCGCGTCCAGCTCGGCGCGGAGGGGCAGGGTCTCCGGGGACTCCCAGACCCGGTTGAACCCGGCCATCCCGATCTCGCCCTCGACGTGCCGGACGAACGCCGCGCCGACGGCGTACTGGCGCATCTTCGCCTCGACCCCGAGCAGGGTGCGCAGCAGGCGGTCGATGATCCCGCCCCCGCGACGACGGGCGGTGAAGCGCTCGCGGATGACGTCGACGCTGGGCACCACCCGCGGCCCGACGGCGTCCATCACGTGGTCGGCGTGGCCCTCCAGCAGCGTGGTCAGGGCGAGCAGGCGGTCCAGGACGGCCTTCTGCTCCGGGCCCTGCAGGAGCTCGACCAGCGCCAGCGGGTCGCCTCCGGTGCCGCGCATCGAGCGGATCGCCTCCGGCAGCCGGGCCAGCTTCGCCGCATCCGGCTCCCGGATCGAGAGCAGCTGCCCTACCTGGTCGGAGAAGTAGTCGCGCAACCACGGCACGGCGGTGAACTGCAGGCGGTGGGTGGCCTCGTGCAGGCACACCCAGAGCGCGAAGTCCTCGCTGTCGACGCCGAGCGACTGCTGGGCGGCGTAGATGTTGGGCGCGACCAGGATCAGCCGGCCGGCGCCGTCCGGGCCGCCGAACGGGTCGTACTGCCCGAGCACCCGCGCGCCGAGGTAGGCCAGCAGCGCGCCGACCTGCGCACCCGCCGTCGTCCCGGTGACGGCGCGGGCCAGCTTCGGGGTGTGCGGCAGCGTGGCGCCCGCGGTGAGGGCCTTCATGCCGTCCAGGGCGGCGTGCGCCCAGGCCGGGCGGTCCAGCACGTCGGCGGGCAGCAGCGGGAGTCCGGCGCCGAGCCCGGTGGTCTCCCGGACGTGGCCCTCGGCGGTGGCCGAGTCCGTCCGCAGCCGGGCGACGAGCTCGGCGGCGACCGACGGGGAGGTCTGCGGGCCTGCGGCCATCAGGCGGGCGGCCGTGCCCTTGGCCAGCGACCAGTTCACCGGGAGGCCGTGGTCGAGATCGGCCCCGCCGGCCGGGACGACACCGGATCGGGTCGCCGCGGCCGGGCTCGTCGCGTTGTCCATCCGCCTCACGCTACCCGCGCCGGGGAGACCGGCGACGGGCCCGGACGAGCGGTTCAGCTACGACATCCGCAGCGGCTCAACGCCGCCGCGATCGCGTCCAGCTTCGGGCGGGCGTCGGCCGGGGAGGTGCCGTTGGAGATGAAGGCGAACACCAGGAGCCGTCCGTCGACGTCGCTGACGACGCCGGCCAGGCTGGACGCGCCGCTCAGGGTGCCCGTCTTGGCCCGGACGACGCCGCGGCCGGCGATCGAGCGGCCGTCGGTGAACCGGTCGGCCAGCGTCCCGCCGCCACCGGCGACCGGCAGCCCGGTGAGGATCGGGCGCAGGTACTGCACGTCGTTCGGGTTCTGCGAGACCGCCGACGCCGAGGCCAGGACGGACCCGAGCAACGAGGTGGTGATCCGGTTGTCCGGGGACAGGCCGCTGCCGTCGTTGAGCACCAGGCCCGAGGTGGCGTAACCGGCCTGCGACAGCGCGGCGGAGACCTCCTTGGCCGCCCCGTCGAAGGACGGGTCGCCCTGCCGCGAGATCGCCACCTGACGGGCCATCGCCTCCGCGGTGACGTTGTCCGAGGCGGTGAGCATGTACTCGATCAGGCTGGCGATCGGCGGGGAGGAGACGCTACCCAGGGTCGGGGAGTTCGCCGCCGCACGGCCGGGCTCGACGTTCTGCGCCCCGACCGCGTCGGCGAACGCCTTCCCGGCCGCGGCGGCCGGGTCGTCCGAGCGGGGCCCGTCCTGGATGGTCGGGTCGGTGCGGCCGCCGTCGAGCATCAGGGCGGTCATCGGGGCGACGTCACCGGTGCCGACGTCCGCCGGGTCCCAGCTGCGCGCCAGCTCCGGGCCCGTCCACAGGCTCGTGTCCGTGTAGACCGTGGTGATCGGACGGCCGACGGCCTTCTTGACCTGCTCGGCGAGGTCGTCGATCCGGGCCGGCTCCGGGTAGACCGAGTTCTTGCCGACCGGCAGCGCGGTCAGCGACGGGTCACCGCCGCCGACGAGGACGACCGAGTCCGGCGTCGGCCCGGGAACGACCGTCGTCGCGAGACGGTCGGTCGGGTTGAGGCTCAGCAGCGTCGCCGCGGCCGTCAGCAGCTTGGTGACCGAGCCGGGGACCATGCCCTCGTTCTGCCCCCGCTGCCACAGCGGGGCGGACCCGCGCGGGGCCGAGGAGTCCAGCACCACGCCCGAGAGGTTGCCCAGCTCGGGGGCCGAGGCCGGTCCGGCGAGCACCTTGTCCAGGCCCGACCGGGTCGGGACCGGCGCGGTCGGGGCGAGCGGGCCCAGCTCCGGGATCGGCACCGGCGGGTAGGCCGACGCCGCCGGCGCCCCGAGGCCCAGCTGTGCCCGCGTGGTCGGGCTGGCCAGCGCGACGGCGCCGAAAAGCCCGGCGAGCACCGCCACGACGACGGCGATCACGGCGACCCGGCGGGTTCCCCGTTCGCGCCAGCCACCGATCGGCCCGCTCGGACGGCGATGCCTGCGTCCCACCCTGCCCGCCTCCTCGTCGTCGTGGACCCGCGGCTCCCGCCCGGGCACCTGGCGGTGCCGGTACGACGCAGCTGCCCGAAATGCGGGCTCTGTGCGACCGGTCTGCACCGGCGCGTCCACGGTCCATCACACTAGGGGAAGCACCGCCGCCGCCCTCCCGACCGTCACCGGTCGGGTGAGGCGCGAACCGACCTCCCGACAGGAGCAACGAATCGTGGACTTCGACGTCACCATCGAGATTCCCAAGGGTGGCCGCAACAAGTACGAACTCGATCATGTGACCGGCCGCATCAAGCTGGATCGCACCCTGTTCACGGCCACCCAGTACCCCGCCGACTACGGCTTCATCGAGGAGACCCTCGGTGAGGACGGCGACCCGCTGGACTGCCTGGTCCTGGTGCAGGAGCCCACGTTCCCGGGCTGCCTGATCCGCGCGCGGGCGATCGGCATGTTCCGGATGAAGGACGAGAAGGGCGGCGACGACAAGGTCCTCTGCGTCCCGACCGACGACCCCCGCCAGGAGCACCTGCGCGACATCCACCACATGGCGGAGTTCGACCGCGCGGAGATCCAGCACTTCTTCGAGATCTACAAGACGCTCGAGCCCGGCAAGAGCGTCGAGGGCGCCACCTGGGTCGGCCGTGCCGACGCCGAGAAGGAGATCAAGGTGTCCTGGCAGCGCGCCAAGGACGCCGCCGAGAAGGGTGAGGGCCCGCTCGTGGGCCACGGGCACTGAGTCCCACCCCGACCTTCCGGACAGGCCCGCCGCTGTGATCTGCAGCGGCGGGCCCGCCCGTTTCGCAGGTCCTTCTCAGACCTTCTCGAAGATCGCGGCGAGGCCCTGACCGCCGCCGATGCACATCGTCTCCAGCCCGTAGCGGGCGTCCCGGCGGACCATCTCCCGGGTCAGGGTCGCCAGGATCCGCCCGCCGGTCGCCCCGACGGGGTGTCCGAGGGAGATCCCGGAGCCGTTGACGTTGGTGCGCTCGAAGTCGGCGTCGGTGAACTTCCACTCCCGCGTCACCCCGAGGACCTGGGAGGCGAAGGCCTCGTTGAGCTCGATCAGGTCGATGTCGGCCAGCTCCAGCCCCGCGGCGGCGAGGGCCTTCGCGGTGGCCGGGACCGGGCCGATGCCCATCGTCTTCGGCGGGACCCCGCCGATGCCCCAGGACACCAGGCGCGCCAGCGGCCGCAGGCCCAGCTCGGCGGCCTTGTCCGGGCTGGTCACGATGCACACCGCGGCGCCGTCGTTCTGGCCGGAGGCGTTGCCGGCGGTGACGGTGGCGTCCGGGTCGTCCTTGCCCAGGATCGGGCGCAGGGTCGAGAGCTTCTCCACGTTCGAGTCCGGGCGGATGTGCTCGTCGGCGTCGACGACGGTGTCGGACTTGCGGCCCTTCACCGTGACCGGCACGAGCTCGTCGGCGAACCGGCCGGCCTCCTGCGCGGCGGCGGCCCGCAGGTGCGACCGCACGGCGTACTCGTCCTGCTCGGCGCGCCCGATCGCGTAGTCGCGGCGCACGTTCTCGGCGGTCTCGAGCATCCCGCCCGGCACCGGGTGGTTCACCCCGCCCGCGGTGACCCGGCCGCGGGCCAGGGAGTCGTTGAGCATGACCCCGGGGCCGCCCTTGACGCCCCAGCGCATCGCGGTGGAGTAGAACGAGGCGTTCGACATCGACTCCGCGCCCCCGGCCAGCACGACCTCCGACGCCCCGGTCTGGACCTGCATCGCCGCGTACAGCACGGCCTGGAGCCCGGACCCGCAGCGGCGGTCGATCTGCAGCCCGGACGCGGTCACCGGCAACCCGGCGTCGAGTGCGGCGACGCGGCCGATCGCGGGGGCGTCCATCGAGGGGTAGCAGTGCCCGAGCAGCACGTCGTCGACCGCGTCGCCGGGCAGCCCGGTGCGCTCGAGCAGCGCGGTGATCACCGTGGAGGCCAGGGTGTGGGCCGGCACGTCACGCAGGGAACCGCCGAAACCACCGACCGGCGTCCGCAGCGGCTCGCAGATGACGGCTTCTCGTGTGCTGCTCAACGCAGATGTCCTCTCGGTCTAGACGTACTGGCGGGTCAGCCACTCGGCGACCAGCGCGGGCCGCTCCGAGCCCT
Organism: Pseudonocardia sediminis; assembly: GCF_004217185.1. Lineage (NCBI taxonomy): Bacteria > Bacillati > Actinomycetota > Actinomycetes > Pseudonocardiales > Pseudonocardiaceae > Pseudonocardia > Pseudonocardia sediminis. Next base: position 6,110,326 of record NZ_SHKL01000001.1, read on the forward strand.
CGATCTCCACGACGACCTTCTGGGTGATCTGCACCCCGCCCTCGATGTCGGACACGTCGGTGAGCTCGACGGAGGCGCGCACCCGGCTGCCGACCGGCAGCGGCGAGGTGAAGCGGACCTTGTTCAGCCCGTAGTTGACGCCCATCTTGACGCCCTCCACCTTGTACACCTCGTGCACCAGCAGCGGGAGCAGCGACAGGCTCAGGAAGCCGTGCGCGATCGTCGTCCCGAACGGGCCGTCCTTGGCCTTCTCGGGGTCGACGTGGATCCACTGGTGGTCGTCGGTGGCGTCGGCGAACTGGTTCACCCTGTCCTGCTCGACGGCGTGCCACTCCGAGGTCCCGACCTCGGAACCCTTCGCCGCACGCAGCTCGTCGACCCCGTTGAAGACGCGCATCCCAGCTCTCCTCGTTCATCCGTGTCCGCCTGCGCCGATCACCCTGCCACACACGACGTCACCGAGCGGGCCACGAGCCGCACGCCGGGGCGCGGGACAGGATCGGCGGCGGGGCGACGGCCGGACTAAGGTCATCACCGGATCGGCCCGACCCGGCCGGTCCGCGAACGGAGTCGTGGGGAAGGTCTGATCGAGACGATGTCTCAGTCCCCGGTGCCACCGGCGGGCGCGGCGTGACCGCCGTTCCCGCGGGCACCGTGCACCGCGCTGTCCCGTTCGCCGACACCGGCCACCAGGCCGAGGTGCTGTCGGCGCCGCTGCGCGAGGCACTGGAGCGGGGTGACCGCGCGCTCGCCGTCGTCGACCCGGGCTGCCGCGCGGAGCTGGACCGCACGCTCGGCGCCGACGCCGGCGTCGAGTTCCGCACCCCCGAGGACATGCACAGCGCCCCGGCGTTCACCGTGGCCACCCGCTGGGCGCGGATCGCGCGCGAGGCCACCGGTCGCGACGGGACGCGGATGACCACGGTCGGACAGCACATCGACACGCTGCCCGTCACCGACCCGGGGTACTGGACGCGTCTCGACGTCGCGCTGGACCGGGTCCTCGACGGGCTGCCCGTCACGATGCTGTGCTGCTTCCCGGACCGGCCCGGTGCCCGTGACGTGGCCGCGACACTGCACGACGCACTGCTCGTCGACGGCGGTGAGGTACCCAGCACGTCGCGCCGCGACCCCCGCGACCTGCTCGCCGAGCACCCCCAGGCACCTCCCGCCGACCTCGGCGAGCCGCTGTTCGAGATGGACGTCGACCTGGCGGCACTGGGCACGCTGCGCCGGACCGTGCACACCGAGGCGACGCTGAGCGGCCTGGGCCCGTCCCGGACGTCGGACCTGGTCCTGGCCCTGAACGAGATCGCCACCAACGGCGTCGAGCACGGCTCGGGTCTGCCCCGGCTGCGCCTGTGGCGCGGGCCGGAGGGGCTGACCGGCGAGGTCGCCGACTCCGGTCGCACCCGGCTGCCGTTCCCCGGGATGCTCGCCCCGCCGCCGGCCGGGGTCCGCGGCCGCGGGCTGTGGCTGGCCTCCGAGCTGACCGACGTCCTGCAGGTCTGGACGGCCGACGACGACCCGGACTGCCCGGCCGGGACCGTCGTGCGGGTCCTCATGACACCGCCCTGAGCCGTCCCCCGCTCCGATCCCGTCGCGTCCCTGCAGCCTCGGGTGACGGCACCGTTGAGTGACGGCACCGGTGTCTGATTGAGTGATCGCCGTCACCGGTCGCCGTCGTACCGGGACGCGAGGAGGCCCGGTGACCGCCGTCGGATCCACCCGTCGCAGCCGTGCGGACCGCCTCGCCGGGTACCGGCGCTTCTGGGACGAGGAGCGGGAGACGCTCCCCGCGGCGGAGCGGGAGGCGGTGATCCTCGACCGGGTCCGGCACCAGCTCTCCTACGCCTACCACCGGCTGCCGTTCTACCGACGGCACTACGACGCCCACGGCTTCCACCCCGACCAGGTCCGCAGCCTCGCCGACTTCACCGAGAAGGTCCCGGTCGTCACCAAGTCGATGCTGGTCGCCGACCAGGCGGAGCACCCGCCGTTCGGCAGCTACCTCGGGGTGTCCCGGGCCGAGCTGGGCCGGATCCACGGCTCGTCGGGCACCACCGGCACCCCCACCACCTACGGTGTCTCGGGCGCGGACTGGGCGCGCGCCGGGCAGGCCTCGGCGGCCGGTTTGTGGTGCGCCGGGTTCCGACCGGACGACGTCGTGCAGGTGACGTTCCCGTTCTCGCTGTTCTTCGGGGGCTGGGGCAACGTGCAGGCGTTCGAGCTGATCGGTGCGTGCGTGTTCCCGACCGGGGCGATGGTGCCCACCGACCGCCAGCTCGAGCTGCTGACCCGGCTGGGCTGCGACGGGCTGGTCGCGACGCCGTCCTACCTGCTGCACCTGGCCGGGCGGGCACCGGAGCTCGGGATCGACCCGGCGGCGTCGAGCGTGTCGCTGGCACTGGTCGGAGGGGAGCCGGGCGGGTCCATCCCGTCGGTGCGGTCCACCCTGGACGCGGCGTGGGGCGGAGCGGACGTGGTGGACGGTGCGGCCGGGTCGACGTCGGAGATGTACCCGTTCCTGACCAACATCGGCTGCCTCGACGACCCCGGCGGCGGGGTGCACCTGTTCACCGACGAGAACTACACCGAGATCGTGCACCGCGACGACCCGAACACGCCCGTCCCGCCGGGCACGTCCGGTGCGACCGTGGCCACACATCTCTGGCGGGACTCCCAGCCGATGATCCGGTTCTGGATGGGCGACGAAGGCGTGCTCGACGACTCCGGGTGCCGCTGCGGGCGGACGTACCCGAAACTGCCGCACGGCGTCTACGGCCGCCTCGACGACATGCTGGTGATCCGCGGCGCGAACGTGTACCCGTCCGCGGTGGAGTCGGCGATCCGCGCGACACCGGGTGCGGGCACCGAGTTCCGGCTGCTGGTCGAGCGACCGGCGGCGCTGGACGAGCTGACCGTCGAGGTCGAGCCGGCGTCCGACCTCCCGGCCGAGCGGCACGCCGCGCTCGGCGTCGAGCTGGAGGAGCGGATCAGGGCCGCGGTGACGGTCCGGGTGCCGGTCCGTCTCGTGCCCCCGGGTACCCACGAACCCCAGACGTTCAAGGCCCGCCGGGTGCTGGACCGGCGGCCGTCGCACCGGCCCGGCTGAACGTCCGGCTCGACCCGGGCCCCGGCGACCGGCGAGGATGGGGTCATGGACCCCGTCGCACGGTTTCTGAACCTGGTGACCGGCCCGGAGCCCGCGCTGGACCGGGCGGCCCTGGCCATCGCCGCCGGCGCGGACCCGGACCGCGACCCGCAGGCCGGCCTGGCCGAGCTGGACCGCCTCGCCGACGGCGTCACCGACCTGGACGGCCTGGTCGCGCGCCTGTTCGTCGCCGAGGGCTACACCGGCAACTCCGGTGACTACTACGACCCGCGCAACTCCCTGCTCTTCGACGTCCTGGAGCGCCGTACCGGCATCCCGATCACCCTCGCCGTGGTGACGATCGAGGTGGGCCGCCGCGCCGGCATCGACCTGGAGGGTGTCGGCATGCCCGGGCACTTCCTGGTCCGGGTCCCGGACACCCAGCGCTACATCGACGTGTTCGACGGCGGCCGGCGCCTCGACCAGGCCGGGTGCGAGATCCTGTTCCGCGAGTCCACCGGCGCCTCCGACGCGCCGTTCGGCCCGAGCCTGCTGCCGCGGGTGTCGACGCGGCAGATCCTCGCCCGGATGCTGGAGAACCTGCGCGGGGTCTACCGCGCCAAGAACGACCACACGAACCTGGAGTGGGTCCTGCGGATGCGCCTCGGGCTGCGCCACGAGGGCGCGGAGCTCGTCCGCGAGCTGGGCAAGGTCCTCGGGGCGCAGGCCCGCTGGGACGAGGCCGCCCGCCTGCTGGAGTCCTGGGCGGACGGGCCCGGGCGCGGCGCCCGCGCCGGCGTCGAGGTGCTCGAGGAGGTCAAGGTCGAGGCCAAGCAGCTCCGCGCGCACCTCAACTAGGCGCCCCGCCCGCCCAGGTGCCGGACGAGGAAGCGCTCGGCCACCCGGTAGAGGTCGATCTGGTTCTCCGGGTTCAGGAACCCGTGCCCCTCGTCGTCCTTGACCAGGTACTCGACCTCGACGCCCCGGCTGCGCAGCGCGGCGACGATGTTGTCCGACTCCGCCTGCACGACCCGGACGTCGTTGGCGCCCTGGGCCACCATCAGCGGTGTGCGGATCTGCTCCACCCGGCTGATCGGTGAGCGGGCCGCCATGTCGGCCTCCTGAGCCGGATCGGCCGGGTCGCCGACGTAGCGGTACCAGTTGTTGGCCATCATCGCCCGCACCGCGGGCGGCATGGTCCGCATGAAGTTCGCCAGGTCGGAGATGCCGCAGTAGTCGATCGCGGCGGCGAACACGTCCGGGGTGAACGTGACGCCGACCAGCGCGGCGTAGCCGCCGTAGGAACCGCCGTAGATCCCGACCCGGTCCCGGTCGGCGTAGCCCTGCTCCACGGCCCAGTCGACGGCGTCGATCAGGTCGTCGTGCATCGCGCCGGCGAACTCGCCGATCGCGGCCTTCGTGTGGGCCTTGCCGTAGCCGGTCGAGCCGCGGAAGTTCACCGTCAGCACGGCGTGCCCGCGGTTGGCCATGAGCTGGGTGAACGGGTCGAACCCCCAGCTCTCGCGCATCCACGGGCCGCCGTGGACGTTGAGGACCAGCGGCAGGCCGGTGGGCTCGATCCCCACCGGCAGCGTCAGGTAGGCGGGCAGGCTCAGCCCGTCCCGGGCGGTGATCGTCACCGGCTCCATGGGGGCGAGCGCCCCGGGGTCCAGGTGCGGGAACGGCAGGAACAGTAGGCGCGCGTCACCGGTGGCGTGGTCGTAGAGCCAGGTGGCGAAGGGCTCGCGGTCATGGACGAACGAGACGACCCAGCGCTGCCCGGCGTCGTCGCAGGACACCGGGCCCAGGTCGCCGTCCGAGAGCGTCCGCAGCTTCTCCAGCACGTCCGCGAAGTGTGGGTCCACGGCGTGGACCACCTGGCGCTCCCCGACGTAGCGCACGCCGAGCAGCTCACCCGTGCGCGGGTGCTCGATCAGTGGCGTCGCCGGTCCCGGCACGAGGTCGAAAGTCGGGTGGCTGTCGACCTCGACCTCCTCGCCGGTGGCCAGGTCGAGGCGGACCAGGCGGGTCCGGTCGGTGCCCCGGTTGGAGCCCAGCCAGATCCCGGTCCCGTCCGGGGTCACCTGCATCGGCGAGATGCCGAGCGGGTGGTCGGACCCGTCGTAGGTCACGACGGTCTCGAGCGTCCCGGTCTCGGTGTCCAGGCGCGACAGCTCGATGTCGCCGCTATCGGTCAGGCCGTAGGCGAACGGCTCGGCGTCGGGGCCGGTCAGCCAGGTGTTCACGGTCCCGGGGTTGCGGGCCAGCATCGTCAGCTCACCGGTGGCGATGTCGAGCTCGTGCAGGTCGATGACCCCGGGCTCCCGGGTGTTGAGCTGCACGACCGCCTTGCCCGGACGGCGCGCGGGCTGCTCGAGCCCCCACATCCGCACCCCGGGGATCGGGGTGAGGTCGACCGCGGGTGCGTCGGGGTCGTCGAGGTCGATCCGGTACAGGTGCCAGTTCTCGTCACCACCGGCGTCCTGGACGTAGAGCAGCCAGCGCGGGTCGTCGGTCCAGTGGAAGCTGATCACGCTGCGGGACTCGTCGGCGGTCACGCACCGCGCGTCGGACGCCGGGCCGGACGCTTCCGGGTCGGCGCTGCGCACCCACACGTTGAGCCGGTCCTTCCACGGTGCCACGTAGGCGATCCGGGTCCCGTCCGGGGAGATCCGCGCCCCCGCGCGCTCGGGCGGGGAGAACAGCTCCTCGACGGTGATGATGTCCGGGAGTGCCATGGAAGTTTCCTCTCGTGGTGAGCCGGACCCCAGGTGACACCGTGCCGTCGCGGCACAGTCAAGGAACGGTGGCTCAGCCCCCGAAACGCCAGGGCTGACCGGTCGACTCCAGTACCGCCATCCACAGGTCCCCGTGCGGGTCGACCTGGTTGCGACGGCTGACCGCGAGCGCCATCGGGATGTGCACGAACCGGCGCCGCACCCGCCCGACGACCATCGCCGTGCGCCCGGACATCGCCGCGTGTACGGCGGCCTGGGACAGCCGGACGGTGTAGACGCTGTCGTAGGGGTTGGCCGGGACGCTGCGGATCGCGTAGCTCGGGTCGATGTAGCGCAGCGACGTCTCGGTGCCGGCCTCGGCGAACGACTCGGCGATCCGTTCCCGCAGGTACGGGCCGACGTCGCTGAGCCTCGCGTTGCCGGACGCGTCGGTGGCGCCGTCGGAGTCGAACAGCTCCTGCCCGGCACCCTCGGCCACCACGACGACGGCGTGCCCCCGTTGTTCGACGCGGCGGTGCAGGTGGGCGAGCAGGCCCGTGTCGCCGTCGAGGGAGAACGGGACCTCCGGGATCAGGACGGCGTCGGCGTCGCTGCGGACCAGCGAGGCGTAGCAGGCGATGAAGCCGGAGTGCCGTCCCATCAGCTTGACCAGCCCGACGCCGTTGGCCGTCGACTTGGCCTCCACCGTCACCGCGCGGATCGACTCCGACGCCCGGGAGAACGCCGTCTGGAAGCCGAAGCTCTGGTCGATGTAGGGGATGTCGTTGTCGATCGTCTTCGGGATGCCGACGACGGCGATCCGCAGGTTGCGCTCCCGGATCACCCGCTCGATCTCCATCGCGCCGCGCAGCGTCCCGTCGCCGCCGATCACGAAGAGGATGTTGAGGTGCGTCTGCTCCAGGGCGTCGACGATCTCCTCGGGGTCCTGCGGGCCGCGCGAGGTGCCCAGCGCGGTGCCGCCGTCGACCGGGATGTCGCGCACCGACTCCGGGGTCAGCTCGACGACGTCGTACCCGTAGGAGGAGATGAAGCCCTGGTAGCCGTTACGGAACCCGACCACCCGCCGGACGCCGTAGTGGTAGGTCAGCGTGCGGACGAGGCCGGAGATCACGTCGTTGAGACCGGGGCACAGCCCGCCGCAGGTGACGATCCCGGCACGGGTCTTCGACGGGTCGAAGTAGATCTCACGGCGCGGCCCGCACGGCTCCAGGCCGGGCAGATCCCCGATCGGCAGGCCGCGCGCCTCGAGCCCGGCGGCGGTGTCGTCGAGGAGCACCCGGTCGTGGGTGTCGACGTAGTGCTCGGTGGTGCGGCGGGCGTCGAGCAGTGGCGCGAGCGGCGAGGTGATCCGCGCCGCACCGAGCGTGGCGATCCGCAGGTCCTCGGCCGTGATGTGGCCGTTCTGCGGTGTCGCCGGGGTCGGCTCCGAAGTCACGTGCGTCCTCCTGGTCGGCGGCGACGACCAGTGTCCCTCGTCCGCTGCGGCGATGTGGCGGGGGCGACGACCTCGTCACCGCATCGACACGTCCGACCTAGGCTGACGCCCGTGCCGTCCTCCCACCCGCTCGCCCTGATCACCAACGACGACGGGATCGACTCCGCCGGCCTGCACGCGCTCGCCCGCGGTGCCGCCGACGCCGGCTACGACGTCGTCGTCGCCGCCCCCTCGATCGACGCCAGCGGGACCGGCGGGTCGGTCCGCTCGGTGACCGAGGACGGCCATGTACCGGTCGCCGAGCACGACCTGCCCGGCCTCGACGGGGTGCCCGCCTACGCCGTCGCCGGGCACCCGGCCTACATCGTCAACGCGGCCGGGCGGGGCTGGCTCGACCGCGAGGCCGACGTGGTGCTGTCCGGGATCAACTACGGCTCGAACACCGGCCGTCAGATTTTGCACTCCGGCACGGTCGGCGCGGTGCTCGCCGGTGCGCACCACGGCTGGTCGGGCCTGGCGATCTCGCTGAACTGCGGCCTGTCCAGGCCCGAGGCCCCGCACTGGGACGCCGTGCTGGGTCTGCTGCCCGACCTGCTCGACCGGCTGCGCGCCCGCCCGTCCGGCACCGCCTGGAACCTCAACGTGCCGGACGTCGCGTTCACCGACCTCCCGGAGCTGCGCGAGGCGACGCTGGCCGGCTCCGGGGCCGTACAGGTGCGGATGACGCACCGCACCGCCGACGGCGTCCGGCCGGGCGGGCTGCACACGCTCGTCACCGAGACCTGGGAGCACGGTGAGCCCGGCTCCGACGTGGCGCTGCTCGGGGCGGGACACCCGGTCGTGACCGAGATCAGCCAGCTGGGGTCACGCCCCGGAGCGATCTTCGGGTGATCGGCGCCGAGCGGTGTACCCCGTTCGGGCGTCCGTCCGGAGAGGACCGTCCGGCGCATCCGGCGCGCAGATGGACGCCACATGAACCACAACCGGCTCATGGATACCCCGGATGAACCAACGACGAACGGTCAGTGCATCATTCGGAGTATGCGGAGTGTTGATCCTCGTCACAGTTGGTCCACCGGCTTCGCCCGAACGCTCGCCGAGGAACTGCGGCACGGCGTCGCCACCGGCGCTCTGACGTGGGGTGAGGCCGACGAGCTCCTCAACCGCCTCCGCATCGTGATCGACCAGGCGATCGACCTCACCCCCCTGCCCGGCTGAGCCCCGATCCCACGCCCCGCGAGACCGTTCCGGGTCGCGCGAAAGCCCCGTTCGTCCGGCCACGGTGGACGGGAGCAGCTCTCGTCCACCGGGTCCGGTGACGGACGGGCTCGGTGACGGTACGGGTGGCTAGTGGTCGTCGCGGCCGGTGAGCTCGTGCTCGAGCTCGTCGGCCAGGTGCACGACCTGGCGGAACGGGAACTCGAAGCCGTCGAGGCCGGCGTCGCGCAGCGAGATCGAGTGGCGGAAGACGACGACGCCGTCCTGCGCCACGACCCCGCCGACCGGGGACGCCCCGGCCAGTTCGAGGAGCTTGGTCAGGTCGACCTCGCCGGTGCGGGCGATCGGCGAGCTGATCTGGGCCCAGTCCGAGTCGTCCTGCGCGACGGCGGCCGCGGCGTCGGTGGTCTCGCCGTGCTTCTCGTGGACCCGCCGGACGACCACGAGCTGCGTGCGGTCACCGGTGGTGGGCAGGTTGAACCAGAGCTCGTCGCCCACCTGCCGCATGATCTCGTACCGCACCCGCACGTAGGACTGCAGATCGTCCCAGGTCGCCACGTCGGCCCCCTCCTCGTTCGACGTCGGCGACGCTACCGTTCCCCGGCTCCGGCCGGTGTGGCGGGGAGCACCCGTCAGGCGATCTGCAGGACGAGCTTCCCGGTGTTCTCGCCGCGGAACAGGCGCAGGAGCACCTCGCCGAAGTCGGAGACCTGCCCGGAGACGACGTCCTCGCGGCTGCGCAGCTTCCCCTCGGCCAGCCAGCCGGCCATCTCCTTCGCCGCCGCGCCGAAGCGGTCGACGAAGTCGAAGACCAGGAAGCCCTCCATCCGGGCGCGGTTGACCAGCAGGCTCATGTAGTTGGCCGGGCCGGGCGGGACCTCGGTGGCGTTGTAGGTGCTGATCGCGCCGCAGATCGGGACGCGCGCACCGAAGCGCAGCTGGGTCAGGGCCGCGTCGAGGATCTCGCCGCCGACGTTGTCGAAGTAGACGTCGATCCCGTCCGGCGCGGCTGCGCGCAGGGCCTTCTTGACGTTCTCGGCGCGGTAGTCGATCGCGGCGTCGAAGCCGAGTTCGTCGACGATCCAGGCGCACTTCTCCGGCCCGCCCGCGATGCCGACGACGCGGCAACCCTTGATCTTGGCCAGCTGCCCGACGACGCTGCCCACGGCTCCCGCGGCACCGGACACGACGACCGTCTCGCCGTCCTTCAGCGCGCCGACGTCGAACAGTCCGAAGTAGGCGGTCATGCCGGTCATGCCGAGCAGCGCCAGGTAGGTGGGGACGTCGACCTCGTCGGTCGGGTGCACCGTCTGCACGCCGGCGCCGTCGGACTCCGCGTACTCCTGCACCCCGAACGTGCCGGTCACGACGTCACCGACGGCGAACCCGGAGTTCTTCGACGCCACCACGCGGCCGGCCGCCAGCGCGCGCATGACCTCGCCGATGCCCACCGGCGGGACGTAGCTCTTGCCATCGTTCATCCAGCCACGCATCGCCGGGTCCAGCGACACGTGGGTCACCTGCACGACGATGTGGCCTTCGGCGGGCTCGGCGACCGGCTCGCTCGTGTGGTCCCACACGTCGGGGCCGGGCAGCCCGTTCGGCCGGGCGGCCAGGCGCACCTGGTGGTTGGTCAGTCCCTCGATGTCGCTCATGTGTCCAGGTCTACCCGCCCCGGACCGTTCCGACCCGGGGCGGGTGACGAGACAGACTAGAGACCCAGGTGGCGCGCGATCAGCATCCGCTGCACCTCGGACGTGCCCTCGCCGATCTCCAGGATCTTGGCGTCGCGGTAGAACCGCCCGACCGGGTACTCGTTCATGAAGCCGTACCCGCCGAAGACCTGGGTGGCGTCCCGGGAGTTGTCCATCGCCGCGTTCGAGGCCACGAGCTTGGCGATCGCGGCCTCCTTCTTGAACGGCTCCCCGCGCAGCATCTTCTCCGCGGCGTCGTGCCAGGCCAGGCGCGCGGTGTGCGCCCGGACCTCCATGTCGGCGATCTTGAACTGGATCGCCTGGTAGTCGCCGATCGGGTGGCCGAACGCCTCCCGCTCGTGGGCGTAGCGCAGCGACTCGTCGACGCAGCCCTGCGCGAGCCCGACCGACAGCGCCGCGATCGCGATCCGGCCCTCGTCGAGGATGGACAGGAACTGCGCGTAGCCGCGGCCCTGCTCGCCGAGCAGGTTCTCCTTCGGCACCCGGACGTCGTCGAAGAACAGCTCGCGGGTGTCGGAGGCGTTCCAGCCGACCTTGGAGTACTTCTCGCTGACCGAGAAACCGGGCGTGCCCGACGGCACGAGGATCGCCGAGATCTCCTTGCCGCCGCCGGGCTTCTCGCCGGTCACCGCGGTCACGGTGACGACGGAGGTGATGTCGGTGCCGGAGTTGGTGATGAAGCACTTCGACCCGTTGATCACCCACTCGTCGCCGTCGAGCTTCGCGGTGGTGCGGGTGGCGCCGGCGTCCGAGCCGCCCCCGGGCTCGGTGAGGCCGAACGCACCGAGCGTGCGGCCGGCCGCGATGTCGGGCAGCCAGCGGGCCTTCTGCTCGTCGGTGCCGAACCGGTAGATCGGCATCGCGCCCAGCGAGACACCGGCCTCCAGCGTGATCGCGACCGAGGAGTCGACCTTGCCGAGCTCCTCCAGGGCCAGGCACAGGGCGTAGTAGTCGCCGCCCATCCCGCCGTACTCCTCCGAGATCGGCAGGCCGAACAGGCCCATCTCGCCCATGCTGCGCACGAGGTCGTAGGGGAACTCCTCGCGGATGTAGAAGTCCGCGATGACGGGCGCGACCTCCTTGCGCGCGAAGTCCTCGACGGTCGCGCGCAGGGCCTCGTACTCCTCCGACGACGTTGCGGTGGATTCGACTGCGGTCATGACTTCGCCCCTTCGGCGTCTGCGTTCCCGGGCTCGACCACGAGCAGTGCCGCGTCGCGGGCGACGGTGCCGCCCACGCGGGCCTTCAGCTCGCGGACCACGCCGTCGACCGGCGCGGTGAGCACGTGCTCCATCTTCATGGCCTCGACGACGACGAGCTTCTGTCCCGCCGTCACCTCCTGGCCCTCGGTGACCTCGACGACGGTCACGGTGCCGGGCATCGGCGAGACGACCGGCCCGCCCGCGGTGTCGGCGCCGGTCCGTGCCGCTTCCAGCGGCTCCTGCTCCCGGATGCCCCAGGCGGAGCCGTCGCGGGAGATCCACACGACCCCGTCGGGTGCGGTGGCGACGGCGTAGCGCCGCGTCCGCCCGTCTTGGGTGTGCGCGAGCGTCCCGTCGCCGGTCGCGACGGTCGCGATCCGCACCGGGTCGGCCTCGCCGATGACGACCTCCGCGTCGGCGGCGCGGCCGCGGATGCGCACCGCGACCGGGTCGTGCCCGGACACGACGAGACGGCGCGTCGTCCACGCCGGCTCGCCGACCCGCCAGCCACCGGGCACGTCGAACGGGTCGACGACGGCCCCGGCCGGCTCCAGCCGCAGCAGCGCGTACCCGGCGGCGGCGCCCAGGACGTCGCCGGGCAGGTCGGGGGTGGCGAGCTCGCGGGCCCGCCGGGCGACCAGGCCGGTGTCCAGGCGCGCGGCCCGGACGTCGTCGTCGGCGAGCAGTCCGCGCAGGAAACCGATGTTGGTGTCGAGGCCGAGCAGCGTGGTGTTCGCGAGCGCCGCGTCGAGGCGGCGCAGGGCCTCGGCCCGGTCGGCGCCGTGCGCGATGACCTTGGACAGCATCGGGTCGTAGTCCGACCCGACCGTGCCGCCGGCGACGATCCCGGAGTCCACCCGCACGCCCGGACCGGACGGCTCCCGCAGCGCGACCACCTGCCCGCCGGTGGGCAGGAACGACACGGTCTCCCCGGTGACGGCCGCGGTCTCCGCGTACACCCGCGCCTCGACGGCGTGCCCGTGCAGGGCGACGTCGCACTGGGTGATCGGCAGCGCCTCCCCGGCGGCGACGCGCAGCTGCAGCTCGACGAGGTCGAGGCCGGTGACCATCTCGGTGACCGGGTGCTCGACCTGCAGCCGGGTGTTCATCTCCATGAAGAAGAACTCGTCCGGGGCGTCGGAGGACACGATGAACTCGACGGTCCCGGCGCCGGTGTAGCCGCACGCCCGGGCCGCCTCGCAGGCCGCGGTGCCCATCCGCTCGCGCTGCTCCGGGGTGAGCAGGGCCGACGGCGCCTCCTCGATGATCTTCTGGTGCCGGCGCTGCAGCGAGCACTCGCGCTCGCCGAGGTGCACGACGGTGCCGTGCGCGTCGGCCATCACCTGGATCTCGATGTGGCGCGGCGTGGTGACCAGGCGCTCGACGAGCAATGTGTCGTCGCCGAACGAGCCGCGGGCCTCCCGGCGGGCGCCCGCGATCGCGTCGGCGAGGTCGGCCGGGGCGTGCACCTCGCGCATGCCCTTGCCCCCGCCACCGGCACTCGGCTTGAGCAGGACGGGATAGCCGACCTGTTCGACGGCCAGTGTCAGCTCGTCGTCGGACAGACCGGAGCCGTCGGAGCCGGGCACCACCGGGACGCCGGCCTTCGCGACGGTCTGCTTGGCGCGGATCTTGTCGCCCATCGCGTCGATCGCCTGAGAGGGCGGCCCGACGAACACGATCCCGGCCTGCTCGCAGGCGGCCGCGAACGCGGTGTTCTCGGACAGGAACCCGTAGCCGGGGTGGATCGCCTGCGCCCCGGTCGCCCGGGCCGCCTCGATCACCTTCTCGACCGACAAGTAGCTCTCCGAGGCCGCGGCGGGCCCGAGGCGGACGGCGTCGTCGGCCGCGCGGACGTGCGGGGCGTCGGCATCGGCGTCGGAGTACACGGCCACCGACCGGATCCCCAGCGCCCGCAACGTCCGGATCACCCGGACCGCGATCTCGCCGCGGTTGGCGACCAGCACCGTCGAGAACATGGACACGTTCCTCACATCCGGAAGACGCCGAAGGCCGGGTCGGCCAGGGGCGCGTTGGCGGCGGTGGACAGGGCCAGGCCCAGGACGGTGCGGGTGTCGGCGGGGTCGATCACGCCGTCGTCCCAGATCCGGGCCGTGGAGTAGTAGGGGTGGCCCTGCGTCTCGTACTGGGCCCGGATGCGGTCCTTGAACTCCTCCGACGGCGTCGGATCCTTCGGCGAGCGCACCGCGTCGAGCACCATCGCGGCCTGCTCACCGCCCATCACCGAGATCCGGGCGTTGGGCCACATGAACAGGAACCGGGGAGAGTAGGCCCGCCCGCACATCGAGTAGTTCCCGGCGCCGAACGAGCCGCCGATCACCACGGTCAGCTTCGGCACCCGCGTCGAGGCGACGGCGGTGACCATCTTCGCGCCGTTCTTCGCGATGCCGCCGGCCTCGTACTCGCGCCCGACCATGAACCCGGAGATGTTCTGCAGGAACACCAGCGGGATGCCGCGCTGGTCGCACAGCTCCACGAAGTGCGCGCCCTTGACCGCGGACTCGGAGAACAGGATGCCGTTGTTCGCCACTATCCCCACCGGATGCCCGTGGATCCGGGCGAAGCCGGTGACCAGCGTCGTCCCGTACTCGGACTTGAACTCGTGGAACCGGGAGCCGTCGACGACGCGGGCGATGACCTCGCGCACGTCGTAGGGGGTGCGGGAGTCGGTCGGGACCGCGCCGTAGAGCTCGCCCGGGTCGACGGCCGGCGCCTCGGTCGGTGCGACGTCCCAGCTCCGCTGCGCGCGCGGACCCAGCGTCCCGACGATCGAGCGGACGATCTGCAACGCGTGCGCGTCGTCGTTCGCGAGGTGGTCGGTGACGCCGGACGTCTTCGAGTGCAGGTCGCCGCCGCCCAGGTCCTCGGCGGTGACGACCTCGCCGGTCGCGGCCTTCACCAGCGGCGGGCCGCCCAGGAAGATCGTGCCCTGGTTGCGGACGATGACCGCCTCGTCCGACATCGCCGGCACGTAGGCGCCGCCCGCGGTGCAGGAGCCGAGCACGGCCGCGATCTGCGGGATGCCCTGGCCCGACATCTGGGCCTGGTTGTAGAAGATCCGGCCGAAGTGCTCGCGGTCGGGGAACACGTCGTCCTGCTCGGGCAGGTACGCCCCGCCGGAGTCCACGAGGTAGATGCAGGGCAGCCGGTTGTGCAGGGCCACCTCCTGCGCGCGCAGGTGCTTCTTCACCGTCATCGGGTAGTAGGTGCCGCCCTTGACGGTGGCGTCGTTGGCCACGATCACGCACTCGCGGCCCGACACCCGCCCGACGCCGGTGATCACCCCGGCCCCGGGGGCCTCGTCGTCGTACATCCCGTTCGCCGCCATCGGCGAGAGCTCCAGGAACGGCGACGACGGGTCGACGAGCGAGTCCACCCGGTCCCGCGGCAGGAGCTTGCCCCGCTCGACGTGCCGGGTCCGCGACTTCTCCGGCCCGCCCAGACGCGCGGTGGCCAGCTTCGCGGCGAGGTCCGCGACGAGCGCGCGGTGCGACTCGGCGTTGGCGGCGAAGGCCTCACCGCCGGGATCCACCCCGGTGCCCAGCTGCGGGGCGGTGCCCGTTCCGTCTACGACTGTCATCTCCACCCTCCGGCGAACGGTTAATGACCGTTAACAGGTTAGCGTTCGTTAACGTCGCGGTCCAGGGGGATGCGACATCGACTCAGCGTTCTCACAGCGACCGTGCCCGACACTTGCCCTGGTCCGGGCGGGTCGCGCGACCGCGCCCGGACTGATGACAGCCTGCCGTGGGACCGCGGCCGGTGCTCCCCGGGGAACGGACGGAGGTCTGCAGATGAGCGTGATCGGACATCCGAGCGCCCGGGCCGAACATCCGGACCGGACCGCCCCCGACGGCCTCGGCGCCGCCCTGATCGGGCTCGGCGTGCTGGGCATCCTGGGCAGTGCCGTCCAGCTGGCCGCGCCCGGTTCGGCGCACCTGCTGCCCTGGGGTGCGACGATCCTGCTCGCCACGGCCGCGGCCCTGCTGACCCTGCCCCGCGTCGGACGACCGGGGCGCCACGCCGCCCGGGCGCTGAGCCTGATCGTGCTGGTGTCCGCCGCGACCGCCGTCGCCGAGCACCTGGCCGCGGGCCCCGGCGTGCCGGTCGGCTCCTTCACGCACTCCTGGTACGGGGGCGGCACCGCCCCGCTGGCCCCCGGCCTGCTGGGCCAGTCCGCGCTGTTGCTGCTGCTCGCGAGCCTGCGGGCCGGCCCACAGCTGGGGCGGTTCGGCCGCCGGGTCGCCGGCCGTCTCCGCCGCGGCGCGGACCGCGGGTGACGACTCCGACCGCGTTCGGGCCGGTCTCCTCCGGCCTCTACGGTTGAACCGTGCGGCTACTACTGGTCGAGGACGAGAAACCGCTCGCCGAGCTCGTGCGGCGGGGGCTGGCCGGCGAGGGCCACGAGGTGGAGGTCGCCCACGACGGGCCGAGCGGGCTCGAGGCGGCGCTGTCCGGCCGGCACGACGTGATCGTCCTGGACATCATGCTCCCGGGGCTGTCCGGCTACCGGGTGCTGCAGCGCCTGCGGCACGAGGGCGTGTGGACGCCGGTGCTGATGCTGACGGCCAAGGACGGCGAGTACGACGAGGCGGACGCGTTCGACCTCGGCGCCGATGACTACCTGACCAAGCCGTTCTCGTTCGTGGTCCTGCAGGCCCGGCTCCGCGCGCTGCTGCGCCGGGCCGGGGAGGCGGCGCCGACCGTGCTGCGGGTCGGTGACCTCTCACTGGACCCGTCCAAGCACCGGGTGCACCGCGGCGAGGTGGAGATCTCGCTGACGCCGCGCGAGTTCGGGGTGCTCGAGCACCTCATGGCGCGCACCGGGCAGGTCGTGACGAAGACCGACATCCTGCGCTCGGTGTGGGACGCCCACTACGACGGCGAGGTCAACGTCGTCGAGGTCTACGTCGGCTACCTGCGACGCAAGATCGACGCCCCGTTCGGGACGAACAGCATCGAGACCCTGCGCGGGGTCGGCTACCGGATGGCCGAGTCCGACGCCTCCTGAGCGGGCTCAGGACTCCGGCGTGTCGTCGCGCCGCGGGTCCGCACCGTCGGTCCCCTTGCGGGGGTGACCGTTCTGGGGCCGATCGCTCCGGGCGCGGCCGTTCGTCGGGTGCCCGTTCGTCTGGTGCCCGTTGCGACCGGGACCGTCCTGCGGGTCTTGAGGGCGTCCGTTCGGGCGCCGGAACCCGTTGCCGTTCGGGAGGCCGTGGCCGTTCGAGCCGTGGCCGTTCGAGCCGGCTCCGTTGCGGCCGTACGGCGCGGTCGCGCCGTACGCACCGCCGTTCCGTGACGGGAGGCCGCGGGGTGGGGTGCCGTTCCGCGTGACGCCGTTCGGCGCCGTACCGCTCCGGGTGGCGCCGTTGGTCCCGCCGTTGCGGGTGGCGCCGTCGGTCACGCCGTTGCGGGTGGCGCCGTCGGTCCCGGCATCGCGGCGGGCCGGGGCGACGGCGGTACCGGCGCGTCCCCCTCCGGCGGACCGGACGACGGGCAACGGGCGGGTGGCGTTCTCGTCGGCGGGGCTGCCGACGGTGTTCGGACGGATGGGCAGGGGGCCGGTCGGCGGGTCGCTGATCGGGCTCCGCGGCTCCGGGGGGCCGGGCACCGGGGGCTGCTGGGTGGAGGGCTGCTGCGTCGACGGCGTCGGCGACGTGGAGGGCGGAGGGGGCGTCGTCCGGGGGGCGCGCGGCGTCCCGTTCGCCGGCGGGACGGCGGGCGTGTCGGCCCCGGCCTCGACGGGTGTGGCACCGGATGCCTCGTCGGGCCGCGCGACGACCTCGTCGGACCGCGTGGAGGTCCCCGCCGTCCCGTCCTCGGCCGTCGGCTTCCCGGCCGTCGGCTTCCCGGCCGTCGGCTTCCCGGCCGTCGGCGAGGTCGCCTCCACCGGGCGACGGCGACGCCCGCCCATCGGCACCCGCGGCAGCGGGCCGGAGGGACGGTCGTCGAACAGCACGGGTCCGGCGTCCGCGGCGGTGGGCGCCGGGACGTCCGTGCCGGAACCCGTACCGGCTCCGGCGGTCGTGTCCGAGGGTGTCGACGGCGAACCGGCCTCCGGTTCACGGAACGCCGACCAGGCGGACGTCGACGAGGTGACCTGCCCAGAGGCGGCCGACGCAGAGGCGGCCGACGCAGAGGTGACCGACGCAGGGCCGGCAGACGCAGGGGCGGCCGTCGTGCTGTCGCCGGTTCCGGCGGAGACCATCGGGCTGAACAGGTCGGACCCGTTCCGGTCCTCGGCGGTCGCCACGGCCGGCGTCGCGGCTCCGGCGGCCGACAGAGCGGCGGGGGCCCAGGCGTGCTCGGGCACGTCGGCCGCGCGGTCCGTGTCGGGCGCCGTCCACGGCTCGTCCGTTCCGGCTCCCGCGGCGGGCGTCGGCTCGGCGACCTCGAGGGACCCGGGCGAGCCGGACAGCGGGACCGTGACCCGGAACCGCGCGCCGCCGAGCCTCTCGGACTCGCCCGCCGACACCGTCCCGCCGTGCGCCGCGACCAGCTCGGCGACGATCGCGAGGCCGAGACCGGACCCGCCGTCGCCGCGCGCCCGCGCCTCGTCGAGCCGCACGAAGCGCTCGAACACCCGCGTCCGGTCGGCCTCGGGGACGCCGCAACCGTCGTCGTCGACGTCGATCACGGCCAGGTCGCCGTCGGCGCGCACCGAGACCGCCACCGTCGACCCGGCGTGCCGGCGTGCGTTGTCGACCAGGTTGCGCAGCACGCGGACCAGCTGGCTGCGGTCCCCGACCACGCGCACCGGTTCCGTCGACACGGTCACCGAGACCGAGTCGTCGGCGCTCGGGCGGACCCGCTCCCCCTCGACGAGCTCGTCGAGGTCGACCTCCTCGCGGCGCGGCGCGAGGCCGCGCTCGTCGGCGCGGGCCAGGAACAGCAGGCCCTCGACGAGCTTGGTCAGCCGGCCGGTCTCCCCCCGCAGGGTCTGCACCGTCGCGAGGTCCGCGGAGTCCTTGCCCATGCCGTTGCCGAGCAGCTCCAGACCGGTCGAGACGGTGGCCAGCGGGCTGCGGAGCTCGTGGCTGGCGTCGGCGACGAAGCGCCGCTGGGTGGCCTGGGAGTCCTGCAGGCGGGAGAGCATCTGGTTCATCGTGCGGGCGAGCCGGCCGACCTCGTCCTGGGTGTGCGGCTCGGGCACGCGACGGTCGAGGTCGCGGTCGGTCAGCCCGGCCACGCGCCGGCGCATCGCCTCGACCGGACGCAGCGCACGCCCCGCGAACAGGTAGGTGAAGAACCCGGTGATCAGCACGAGGATCGGGATCCCGACCGAGACCATCACCGACACCGTGTCGACGGCCTGGTGCACCGGCTTGAGCGGCTGCGCGGCCAGCACCGTGATCGGGCGCCCGGTCGCCCGGACTCCCTTCCCGACGATCGTCACCTCCTCGGTGCTGCCGTCGGCGAGCCGGATCTCGGTGCTCGGGACGACCCGGGTCTCCCGCGGTGCGAGCAGCCACGGCACCATCCGCGGCTGGCTGTCCAGGGTGTCCGAGGAACCGATCACCTGGACGTCGGACTGCGGGCCGTTCGAGCCGACGCGGCTGTCCGGGTCGTCGGAGTCGTCGCCGTAGTCGGTGAGGACCTGCACGATGTCGCCGCGCTTGCCCGTCGCGTCGATCGAGTTCTCCTTGGCGTCACCGCTGCCGGTGAAGTTGCCCGCGATGCGCTGGCCGAGCACCTCGGCCTGGCTCACGGCCGCGGACTCGGTCGACTGGCGCAGCTGGTGGTCGAGCAGCAGCACGAGCGAGATGCCGGCGACGACCAGGACCACCGCCACCGCCACCGCGGCGGCGAGCGCGGACACCACCCGCACGCCCATCCGGGCGCGCAGCCAGTGCAGGGCACGGTTCACGCCGTCGAGGGTATCCGCCGTCCGCTGAGCACCGGCTGAGGAGCACTCCGCCGTGGTTAGCGAACGTTAACCCCCGCGCGCTAGTTGTAGTGCCCATGACCGTTGTTGACGGCGTGGCGGCTTGAAACCAGGGAGACCTCCGGGCGAGGTGTGAGTTGTCGACGCTCATACCCAGCCACCCGGAGGTCTCCGTGGCCCACCGTAATGCCCGTCTGACCGTGCACGGACGCACCGTTCTGATCGAGCGTGTCCTGTCCGGGCGCCCGGTCGCCCACGTCGCCGCCGAGCTCGGGATCTCCCGCGCCACCGGCTACAAGTGGTGGGCCCGCTACCGCGCCGAAGGCCCGACCGGACTGATCGACCGGCCCAGCCACGCCCACCACATCCCGTCGCGGACCACCCCCGAGGCCGAAGCCCGAGTCCTGGCCCTGCGTCGCGAACGCAAACTGGGCCCGCACCGGATCGCGCCCCTGACCGGGCTACCGGCCTCGACCGTGCACGCCGTCCTGGTCCGGCACGGGCTATCGCGCCTGGCCTGGATGGACCGCCCCACCGGGCAACTCATCCGCCGCTACGAACGCGACCGCCCCGGCGAACTCGTCCACGTCGACGTCAAGAAACTCGGCCGGCTCCGCGACGGAGGCGGCTGGCGAGCCCACGGGCGCGACAGCATCGAACACCGCCGAGCCCGCTACGGAACCCGGGTCGGCTACGACTACATCCACGCCGCGATCGACGACCACACCCGCCTGGCCTACGCCGAGATCCATCCCGACGAACAAGCCACCACCTGCGCCGCGTTCCTGCGCCGCGCCACCACCTTCTTCCACGACCACGGCATCACCCACATCGAACGGGTCATGACCGACAACGCCCTGGCCTACCGCCGCTCGAGGGCCTGGCGCGAAGCACTCGCCGAGATCGGTGCACAGGCCCGGTTCACCCGCCGCTACCGACCCCAGACCAACGGCAAAGCCGAGCGGTTCAACCGGACCCTGGCCGAGGAATGGGCCTACCAACGACCCTTCACCAGCAACGACGACCGCGCCGCGGCACTACCGACCTGGCTACACACCTACAACCACCACCGCTGCCACACCGCCATCGGCGGCAACCCACCCATCACCCGCGTCAACAACGCTGCTGGGAGTTACAGCTAGTCTCCCCCGATGAGTGCCGCCCCGGACGGCCCGCCGGCGCCGTCCCGGCGGGAGCAGATCCTGGCCGTGGCCGCCCGGCTGTTCGCGCGGCACGGCTTCCACGGGGTGAGCATCGCCGACCTGGGCGCCGCCGTCGGCGTCAGCGGGCCCGCGCTCTACCGGCACTTCCCCGGCAAGGAGGCCCTGCTCGCGGAGATGCTGGTCGGGATCAGCGAGCGCCTACTCGCCGGCGGCCGGGCCCGCAGCAACGGCGGCGACCCCCGATCCGAGCTCGCCGACCTGGTCGACTTCCACGTCGACTTCGCGACCCGGGAGCCGGAGCTGATCGTGGTGCAGGACCGCGACCTGGCCAACCTGCCCGACGAGGCGCGCCGCCGGGTCCGTCACCTGCAGCGGACCTACGTCGAGATCTGGGTGGACACCCTGCGCCGGGTGCGTCCGGAGCTGTCCCCGTACGCGGCGCGGGTCGCCGCGCACGGGGTGTTCGGCCTGCTGAACTCGACGCCGTACTCAGCGTCCGCCGGTGACCCCGGCCCCGACCCGCGCGTCCCCCGCGTCGAGGTCGACGTCCTCCGCCGGATGGCCCTCGCCGCGCTCGACGCCGGCTGAGCCCGTCCCTCCGGACCGGGCGCCACGGCGCGAGCCGATCAGCAGCCGCAGACCGTTCAGGCAGACCAGCACCGTCGACAGCTCGTGCCCGGCCACGCCGACGGCCAGCGGCAGCGTCCCGAACAGGTCCCACCCGACCAGGACGACGATCACCGCGGCGGCGAAGGCGAGGTTCGCCCGCGCCACCCGCCGGGCCCGCCGTGCCAGCTCGACCAGCGGCGCGATCGACCCGAGCGGGTCGCGCATCAGCACCCCGTCCGCGGCCTCGATGCTCAGGGCGCCCGCGCCGTCGCCGACGACCAGGCCGACGTCGGCCCCGGCGAGCAGCGGGGCGTCGTTGATGCCGTCCCCGGCCGCGAGCACCCGGCGGCCCTCGCCTTGCCGGGCCTGCACGTGGGCGACCTTGTCCGCGGGCAGCAGCCCGGAGTGCACCCGCTCCAGGCCCAGCCGGTCGCCGATCACCCGGGCGGGCTCGGCCGCGTCCCCGGTCAGGACCTCCGGCTCGCCGCCGACGACCCGGCGCATCGCGGCGAGGGCGTCCACGGCGCCGTCGCGCGGCTCGTCGGCCAGCCCGATCACGCCGACCGGTACGCCGTCGACCTGCACCAGCACGGCGGTCCGGCCCTGCCGGTGCTGCTCGGCCACCAACGGTGACGGATCGCCGTCGGGGCGCCCGACCGTCACCGACACCGGCGCACCGGCCCGCGCCGACACCCGGGCACGGACTCCTTCCCCGGGCAGCGCGGTGAACTCATCCGCACCGGGGATCGACAGACCGCGGGCCTCCGCGTGCGCCCGGACGGCCCGTCCGAGGACGTGCTCGGAGCCCGACTCGGCCGCGGCGGCGAGCGCCAGCACCTCGTCGGCGTCACGGTCACCGCAGGTCACGACGTCGGCGACCTGCGGACGTCCGACGGTGAGGGTGCCCGTCTTGTCCAGCACGACGGCGTCGACCTCGGCGAGAGCCTCCAGCACGGTCGCGTCCTTGACCAGGGTCCCGCGACGCCCCGCGACGGCGATCGCGGCCAGCAGCGGCGGCATCGTGGCCAGGACGATCGCGCACGGCGAGGCGACGATCATGAACGTCATGGCGCGCAGCAGCGTCTCCCGGAAGTCCGCGCCGAGCAGCAG
The DNA here is from genome assembly GCF_004217185.1 of Pseudonocardia sediminis. Classification (NCBI taxonomy): domain Bacteria; kingdom Bacillati; phylum Actinomycetota; class Actinomycetes; order Pseudonocardiales; family Pseudonocardiaceae; genus Pseudonocardia; species Pseudonocardia sediminis. The sequence goes on from NZ_SHKL01000001.1 coordinate 6,132,516, forward strand.
CGGGACCGTCAGCAGCGCCAGCGCCGCGACCACCACGACCACCGAGTAGCGCTGCTCGACCCGCTCGATGAACAGCTGGCGGTGCGACTTCGTCTCGCTGGCCCGCGCCACCTGCACGGCGATGCCGGCCACGACCGAGTCGGCGCTGTCCCGGGTGAGGAGCACACGGAGCACGCCGGTGCCGTTGACGGTGCCGGCCAGCACGTCGTCGCCCGGCCCGCGGCGCACCGGCACCGGCTCGCCGGTGAGGTTCGCGGTGTCGACCTCGCTGACGCCGTCGAGGACCCGGCCGTCACCGGGGATCCGCTCGCCGGGCCGGACCCGCACCTCGTCACCGGCGACGAGGTCGGCCGCCGGGACCTCCCGCTCCCCGTCCGGGCCGATCAGGCTCGCGGTCTCCGGCGCCAGGTCGAGCAGCGCGTCGATGCTGGATCGGGTCCGCGCCGTCATCACCGCCTCCAGCGCGCCGGAGCTCGCGAAGATGACGATCAGCAGGCCGCCGTCGAACCACTGTCCGATCGCCGCGGCCGCGACCGCGGCCACCACCATCAGCAGGTCGACGTCGAGGGTCCGCTCGCGCAGCGCGCGCAGCCCCTCCAGCAGCGGTTCCCAGCCGCCAGCGACGTAACAGGCCAGATAGGCGGCCCCGACCAGCCAGATCGGGGCACCGAGCAGGTCGGCCGTGACGGCCACGAGGAACGCGGCCAGGGACGCGGCGGCCCACCTGACCTCGTCGAGCTTCAGAGCGTTGCGCACCCGTGGAACACTACCTGCGTACTCACGAAGATACGCAATCAGAAGATTTTATCCGCTCATCGGTGCAGTCACGCAGGTGTGCAGGTGAGGTAGGGTGAGTCCCGTGCACGAGTCGATCCCCGGCTTCGAGATGCCGGACGAGGATGCGGTGCGCCGCGCCGCGGACTCCCTGCGCATGCTCGCCGACCCGACCCGGATCAAGATCCTCTGGGCGTTGCTGCAGGGCGAGTCGTCGGTCGCCTGCCTGGCCGAGCTCGTCGGCGCCGCCCCCACCGCGGTGAGCCAGCACCTGGCCAAGCTGCGCCTGGCCGGGATCGTGGAGAACCGCCGCGAGGGCACGTTCGTCTACTACACCGTCGAGGACCCGAACGTCCGCGCGCTGCTCGCGCAGGCCCTCGGGCGCGACCGCGCCGTCACCGGCTGAGCGGCCGCCGCGGATGCGGCGACGGCCATGGTTGAGAACTCCATGACCGGGTTACCCGTGTCGTGACACGCCGGCCGCGCGCCGGCTCCACGACCCGGAGGAGATCATGGCCCGTTTCAGCGTAGGTACCGAGAACGACGCCCTGGTGGAGCTGTACTACGAGGACAAGGGTTCCGGTTCGCCGGTCGTGCTGATCCACGGCTGGCCGCTGTCCGGCCGGTCCTGGGAGAACCAGGTCCCGGCGCTGATCGAGGCCGGGCACCGCGTCATCACCTACGACCGCCGCGGCTTCGGTGACTCGTCGCAGCCGTGGGAGGGCTACGACTACGACACGTTCGCCGACGACCTGCACGCTCTGCTCGTGCACCTCGACGTCCGCGACGCGACGCTGGTCGGCTTCTCGATGGGCGGCGGCGAGGTCGTCCGCTACATCGCCAAGCACGGCACCGACCGGGTCGCGAAGGCCGTTCTGGCCGCGGCCGTCCCGCCGTACCTCTACAAGAGCGACGACAACCCCGACGGCGGTCTCGACGACACGACGATCGAGCAGTTCCAGGGCGGCGTGACCGGCGACCGGATCGCGTTCCTCGAGGACTTCACGAAGAACTTCTTCGCCGCCGGCGACCGGACCGACCTGGTCAGCGAGCCGAACCGGCTCTACAACCGTTCCATCGCCGAGTTCGCCTCGCCGAAGGGCACGCTGGACTGCATCACCGCGTTCGGCCGCACCGACTTCCGCGACGACGTCGCCAAGGTCTCCGAGGCCGGCGTCCCGACGCTGGTCATCCACGGCGACTCCGACGGCATCGTGCCGTTCGAGGTCAGCGGCAAGCGCTCGCACGAGTCGATCAAGGGTGCACAGCTGGCCCTGATCGAGGGCGGCCCGCACGGCCTCAACGTCACGCACGCGGCCGAGTTCAACAAGGCCCTGCTCGACTTCCTCGGGAGCTGAACCCGCCTGTGACGACGACGGGCCGGCCGCGATCTCGCGGCCGGCCCGTTCCCGTCTGCAGCGACTATCCGAGCAGGGTGCGGTCCGCGGCGGAGAGCCGGTCGGACGCGGTCTGCTTCTGGTGCCAGTACGGGTAGCGCAGCGGTGTCGCGCTGACCTCGTCGAGGCGGGCGACCTCGTCGTCGGTCAGCGTGAGCTCCGCGGCGGCCAGGTTGTCGCTCAGCTGCTCCTCGTTCCGCGCGCCGACGACCAGCGACGAGACGCCGGGCTTGCGCAGCAGCCAGGCCAGCGACACCTGGGCCGCGGACACGCCGTGCGCCTCGCCGATCTCGACGGCCACCTCGACGATGTCGTAGAGACGCTCCTGGTCGTGCACCGGCGGCTCGCTCCACTCGGTGAGGTGGCGCGAGGTCTCCGGCGAGTCCTTCCCGCGGCGGAACTTGCCCGAGAGCAGGCCACCGGCGAGCGGGCTCCAGACCAGGATGCCGAGGTCCTGGTCGAGGGTCGCCGGGACGAGCTCCTGCTCGACGGCACGTTCCTGCAGCGTGTAGTGGATCTGCTGGGAGACGAAGCGCTGCAGGTGCTCACGCTCGGAGACGCCGAGGGCCTTCATCAGGTGCCAGGCCGAGTAGTTCGAGCAGCCGATGTAGCGGATCTTGCCCTTGCGCACGAGCGTGTCGAGCGCCTCCAGGCTCTCCTCGAGCGGCGTCTGACCGTCCCAGGCGTGCACCTGGTAGAGGTCGACGTGGTCGACGCCGAGGCGGCGCAGGCTGTCCTCGCAGCCGCGCACGATGTGCTCGCGGGACAGGCCGGCGTCGTTGGGGCCCTCACCCATCGGCATCCGGACCTTCGTGGCCAGCAGCACGTCGTCGCGACGGCCCTTGACCGCCTCGCCGACGATCTTCTCCGAGGCGCCCTGCGAGTAGACGTCGGCGGTGTCGATCAGGTTGACCCCGCGGTCGATGCACAGATCGACGAGCCGCCGTGCGCCGTCGACGTCGGTGTTGCCGACGTTGGCGAAGCCGCCCTCCCCGCCGAAGGTCATCGTTCCCAGGGTCATCGTCGAGACGCGCAGGCCCGACCGTCCGAGCTGTCTGTACTCCATGGTCCGGACGTTCCCCGGATCGTGGGGCATCAACCGAAGTCGATCACCAGGGCCGCGTCGCCGTCCCGAGCACGGCCGCGCCGTCCGGGGTGCGGACCTCGATCGCCAGGTCCCCCTTGTCCGGGCCCACCAGGATCTCGAACGGGGTGCCGACCCGGACCGGGGCCACGAACCGCAGGTTCAGCGCGGTCCAGCCGGACGGCAGCTCCTGCGCCACGATCGCGGCCAGGAGGATCCCGGGCACGAGCGTCGCGCCGAACCGGGTCGTCGCGGCGTACGCGGGCTCGGTGTGGATCAGACCGGTGGCGCCGCTGACCAGGCCGAACGCGTCGACGTCGTCCTGGATGAGGATTCTCTTCTTCATGATGAGAAACCCCAGAGGATCGTCGACCGGGTCCGGGCGACGAGCTCGTCGCCGCGCCGGTAGTCGACCTCCAGCACGACGGTCGGCCGGTCCCGGACGTACGCGGCCTCGGCCACCGTGACCGTCACGTCCAGGACGTCGCCGACCCGGGCGTCGGCGAACGGGAGGATCCGCTGCCCGACGTGCACGCTGCCCTGCTCCATCCGCCCGCCCATCGCCCGGTAGACCGGGTCGAACGTGGAGAACACCGACGACGGCGCGACGCCGTCCGCGCGTGCCGGACCGGACCCCGTCAGGCGGTCGTACGCCGCGACCAGCTCGGTGGTGACCGGGTACCGGCCGGTGTGCACGGAGCCGGGCACGAGCGCGGCGAAGGGGATGTCGTCGAACTCCTGCGGGATCCGCGGGGTCATCGCCCGAGCTTGCGGACGGTCGCCGCGACGCCGGTGCTGCCGCGGTTCACCCCGGTCAGACCGCGGTCACCGGGACGTCCGCCGTAGGCCTCCTGCATCCGCGGCCCGGCCGCGCGCAGCCCGCCGTCGACGGTGACGTCCTCGCCGGTGACGAAGCGGGCGGCGTCGGAGACCAGGAACGCGATCACCTCGGCGACGTCGTCCGGGCGGCCCAGGTCCGGCCAGGGCTGGATGCCGGACAGGACGGCGGCGGTGCGCTCCTCGTCGTCGACGGCCAGCGGGGTGACGATCAGGCCGGGATTGACGGCGTTGACCCGGATCCGGTCGGCGGCCAGCTCCTCGGCCGCGGACCGGGTCAGGTTCACCACCGCGGCCTTCGCCGCCGAGTAGGCCTGGGGCCCGGCGCCGCCGCTCAGCGCCGCGACCGACGCCGTGTTCACGATCGCCCCGCCGCGCCCGGCCTCCTTCATGGCCCGGGCGCCGTGTTTGATCCCCAGGAACACGCTGCGCACCAGCACCGCGAACGTCTCGTCCCAGTCGGCGACCTCGATCTCGGTGATCGCGCCGAACGCGCCGCCGACGCCGGCGTTGTTGACGACCGCGTCGACCCGCCCGAACGTCTGGGTGCAGACGCCGACGGCACGCGCGACGGCGCCCTCGTCGGCCACGTCGACCTGCACGAACGTGGCGCCGAGCTCGTCGGCGGCCGCCGCGCCGGTGGCGGCGTTCAGGTCGGCGAGCACGACCTGCCAGCCGCGCTGGCGCAGCAGGGCGACGGTGGACCGCCCGATCCCGCTCGCACCGCCGGTGACCAGGGCCGCCCGAGGCCTTTCCTGCTCGTCCACGCCGAACCTCCCCCGCCCGGCGACGCGATCACCGGGTCGGACCCGAACGTAGGCGCCGCACGCCGAGTGAGTCCACCGGCGCGGCAGGCCCGGCCGGGTCAGCCGGCGCCGAAACGCCCGTTCGACCCGTGCCCGTTCGACCCGTGGCCGTTCGACCCGTGCCCGTTCGCGGGGCCGGACAGGTCGGTGAAGACGCTGTCGCGGGCGCGGGGGTCGCCACCGGTCTCGGTCTCGTCGCCGTGCACCAGGCGGCGCAGCGCCTCCTGGGCGGTCCGGTGCGGCAGCGGTGGCAGCATGTCGTCGGGCAGCGAGTTCTCCGCGTGCGGGGTGTGCGGCGGGTTCTCCGGCCCGGGCTCCCGACGGGCGGGCGGCAGGTTCTCGGGAGCCGGCGGGACCGGGAGCCTCGGGGCCGGGGACCGGTGCTGCCCACCCACGCCCGCCTCCGACGGGCCCGGCCCACCCGGGCGCCGGTCCATCTCCCGGTCCCCGGACGCCTGCCCCGGAACGGACGGCGACGGGGAGGGGCTGTGCCGGGACGGGATGTTCAGCCCCGAGGAGTGCATGCCCGGGGCGGCCCGGTCCGAGTCGCCCCGGTCCGAGCCGCGGTCCGAGTCGCTCCGGCCCGAGTCACTCCGGGACGGGCCGTCGGCCGCCGCCGGAGCGAGCTCGGGGGCCGGCGCGTGGATCGGCGCCGTCCCGGCGGCGGCCGGGCGGGGAGCGGACCGCGCGGTGGGAGCACGGTGGTCGTGCAGCGCCGTGGAGGACACGACGATCCGGTCGCCCGCCGGGATCTCGCCCGCGTCGACCGGGCCCGGGTTCTCGCCCAGCCGGTTCAGGGCCTCGCTGAGGTCCCCGAGGGGGAACGGCCGGGAGCGGGTGACGATCGTGGCCGCCCGGGCCCGCAGCGAGATGTCCGGGTAGCCGTGCGAGGCGAGCTCGAGGTTCTCGCCGATCGTGTCGCAGAGCCCGGCCAGGTGCTGCGTCGAGGCGCCGGGGACGACGACCAGGAACTCCCGCACGGACAGCCGCACCACGGCGTCGATGGCACCGAGCGGCTGGCTCAGCGCGGCCGCGACCTGGTGCGCGGCGTGGTAGGACGCACGGTCGTCGGCGCGGACGGTCTCGCCGTCAAGCTCGGGGACGTCGAACAGGGCCAGTCCGATCGGCAGCGCGGTGGCCCCGTCGGAGGGGTTGGCCCAGCGGCGCAGGAAGTCCGGGGTGCTCACACCGCTCTGCGGGTCGACCGTCGCGGCGGACCGGGCGGCCGCGGCGCGCTGGGCGTCGGCGAGCTGTTCGCGCAGCTCCCGGGTGCCGGCGCGGGCGGACTGCATCCGGCTGATCATGTGGTGCAGCGAGGTGGTCGCCCACGTCTCGCCGGGGGTGCCGGCGGAGGCGGCCCGGTCGCCGCCGGTCGGCATGGCCGCGGCGAGCATGCCGTCGATCGTGCGGCGCACCGACGCGTCGAGACGGTCGCCGAGCGCGAACCGGAGGCGGGCCAGCTCCGTGCCGGCCTGCGTGCGCGAGTAGCCCCAGCGGCCGGTGAACTCGCGGCTCGCCTCGACGTCGCGCTCGCCCGGGTCGTGGTGGTGCTGGTCGGTCGCCACCAGGAACGCGCCGGCGTCCGGTCCGACGGCGACGACCGTCCACTCGTCGGCCAGCGGCTCGTCGTGGCCCAGGACCACCACGTGCACGCCCTCGGGGGCCTCGTGCGGCTCGTCCTCGGCGAATCCGACGACGACCTCGATCCCGGCGGCGGCCATCCGCTCGTAGACCTCGCGCTCGCGGTCGAAGAACTTCATCTTCTGGAACATCGCCAGCACGACGGTCGGCTGCTCGATCGGGCCGGACATCACGGCCTTCTCGATGGTGTGCGACAGCGCGACCAGCAGACGCTTCGACGTCCGTTCGGGACGGGCGCCGGACGCCTTCTCCCACGCCTCGCGCTGGACGTCGGTCAGGCTCGCGAGGTAGGCCTCCTCGGAGGCGGTCCGGGCCGCGCGGGCCAGAGGTCCCTCCGGGGTGGCGACGGACTCGCCCGCGTCCCGGTGCGTGGAGGTCGTCATCGCTACTCCCTGCCTCGCGGCCATGGGTGCGGCCGGCGTCGGTTCTTCTGGACTGATCGCGACGAGCCAATTACTCCCCGTCCTCAGGAGCAACTCCGGAGAGGGGTCGGACGTCGACGTCACCGTCCCCTGCGACCAGCGGGTACCCACGGGCCCGGCGTATCGGCGTACGCGGCGAGCGCATCGTCCGGGACGACGAACGGGTTCCCGGCGGCCCGGCTCCCCGATCGGGCGATCGCCACGCTCGGAGCGTCCACCCGAACGCCGATATCGACTACCCCGCGTACGCGTCCGTGCCCCGGATGCCTGTCCCGCAGGCGATCCGGGGCACGACGCGGCGTCGTCTCGGGGTCAGGCGACGTCTCTGCGGAACCAGCGGTACGTCCCGAGCGCGAGCGGCGCGACGATCCAGATCAGGACCGCCACCGTCGCCGGTCCGGCCGTCCCGGGCCGGGCGAACTCGGCCGCCGAGGACACGTCGACCCACCGCGCGGCGCCGTCGCCGGCGATCAGGCCGACCGCCGTCGAGAGCGCCGACGGGGCGAGCAGGTAGACGAGGACCGCGACGACGACCCGGGGGAACAGCGTCCCGAGCGCGATCCCTGACAGCACCGGCACCAGCGCGTAGCCGAGCCCGCGGGCGATCGCGGTGCCCGGGTCCGCCCACGCGGCCGGACCTTCCCCGGCCAGCGCGGTCGTCACCAGGGCGGCCCCGAGCAGCACGGCGGTGACGCCGAGACCGAGCAGCACCGCGACGACCGCGCGCGAGGCCAGCACCCGCCCCCGCCGCGGCTCCAGCAGGAACGACACCGCCACCGTCCGCTCGCCCCACTCGGACGCCGAGGCGAACACCCCGAGCACGGCCAGCAGCGGCGAGGCGATCATCGCGACCCCGGCCTCGCGGTACAGCGTCACCTCCGGGCCGGGTGCGACCGCCTTGTAGACCACGGCCGTGACGCCGAGCCCGAGGACGGCGAGCAGCAGCAGGGGGACGGGCGCCGTGTCCACGGCCTTGCGCAGCTCGAACCCGACGAGGCGGGTCAGCGGCGGCCGCGCGGTCCCGCGGTCGAGCGGGGTGGTGTGCAGCTGCGTGCTCATGCCGCACCCCCACCGACGACGTGTCCACCGGTGCGGGCGAGGAACCAGTCCTCCAGCCCGCCGGCGCCGGACGCCAGCTCCGCGACCGGTCCACAGCCGACCACCCGGCCCTCCCGCATCGCGACGACGCGGTCGGCGACCGCGCCCACCTCGCCGAGCAGGTGGCTCGACAGCAGCACCGTGCCGCCGCCGGAGGCGAACTCGCGCAGCAGACCGCGCATCCACCGCATGCCGTCCGGGTCCAGGCCGTTCACCGGCTCGTCGAGTACCAGCACCGAGGGGTCGCCGAGCAGGGCGTGGGCGATGCCCAGCCGCTGGCGCATGCCCAGCGACAGACGCCCGACCCGCCGGCGCGCCGCACCGGAGAGGCCGACCCGCTCCAGGGCGGTGTCGGCGACGCCGGAGGGCAGGTCCAGCAGGCCCGCGGTCACCCGCAGCGTCTCCCGGCAGGTGCGGCCCGGGTGCAGCGCGGACGCGTCGAGCATCGCGCCCACCACCCGCGCCGGGCTGCCGATCCGGTCGTAGGGCACGCCGCCCACGGTGGCCGTCCCGGACGTCGGATGGACGAGGCCGAGCAGCATCCGCAGGGTGGTGGACTTCCCCGCGCCGTTCGGTCCGAGCAGCCCGGTCACGGTGCCGGGTGCGCAGGTGAAGCTCACCCCGTCGACGGCCACCGTGTCCCGGTAGCGCTTGGTCAGGTCGTTGACATCGATCATGGCGAGAAGCCTGCGGCTGCGGGGTGGTCCGCCACATCGGGACGACGTCGCGTCCGGCCGCGACGATCGTCGCGCTCCGGGTGGCCGCCGATCGCGACGATCGTCGGACGCGCGGCGGGGCCCCTCCCTCCTAGGCTCGCCACCATGACCGACGCCGAACCCGCGCCGTGGCGGGGACGTCACGAGCAGGTCGACCGGTGGGTCGACCTCGTGCTGACGGTGGTGCTGCTGCTCACCGCGGCCTTCCCCGCACTCCCGCTCCTGACCACCGGAGCACCGGTCGCCTTCGACGCCGCGACGTGGCTGGGCGTGGCGAGCACCGTCGTCGCCGCCGTGTCGATGCTCTGGCGGCGGCGGTTCCCGGTGCCGGTCGCCCTGCTCGCCATGGTCCTCACGCTGCCCTCGGGCAACTCGTTCCTGATCGCGGCCGCGATGGTCACGCTGGCCACCGTGCGCCGGGACCGGGTACTGGTGATCCTGACGCTGCTCGCCGCGGTCGCGCTGGTGCCGTCGATGGCGCTGGAGGGCAAGACGCCCGGGGCCGCGGTCACCCTCGTCGCGCTGATGGAGGTCGTCTTCCTGGCGCTGCCGGTGGCGTTCGGCGCCTACCTCGGCGCGCGCCGGGACTTCCTCGCCTCGCTGGAGGAGCGGGCCGAGCGCGCCGACGCCGAGCAGCAGGCCCACCTCGAACACGCCGCACGCGCCGAGCGGGCCCGCATCGCCCGCGAGATGCACGACGTCCTCGCCCACCGGATCTCCCTGGTCGCGCTGCACGCCGGCGGGCTGGAGCTGAACCCGGGCGCCGGGCCGGAGAAGGTCGAGCGCGACGCCGCCCTGATCGGCGAGCAGGCCCGCGGCGCCCTGACCGACCTGCGGGAGATCCTCGGCGTGCTGCGCGGTGACGACGGCGCCGACCCCGGCACCGACCTGGCCCCGCAGCCCACGACGTCCGGGATCGACCGCCTCGCCGAGTCCAGCCGCGCGGCCGGCACCGAGGTGGAGCTGAGCACCGAGCTGGACGGCGACCCGCCGGAGCTGCTCGGCCGCACCGCCTACCGGATCGTGCAGGAGGGCCTGACCAACGCCCGCAAGCACGCCCCCGGCGCGACGGCGTCGGTGCGCCTCGGCGGCGGGCCGGGGACGGCGCTGGAGGTGGAGGTGCGCACACCGCGCGCGGTCGGGCGGGCACCGGCGACGCCTCCGCCGGGCAGCGGGACCGGCCTGGTGGGGCTGCGCGAGCGGGTCCAGCTGCTCGGCGGCACGTTCTCCGCCACCGTCGACGAGCGGGGCGGCTTCGTCACCCGCGCCGCCCTGCCGTGGCCGTCGTGACCGCGCCCGGGAATGTGGCCGGCGCACCCACGCGAGTGCTGCTCGTCGACGACGACCCGCTGGTGCGGTCCGGCCTGGCCGCGATCCTCGGCAGCGCCGAGGACCTGCGGATCGTCGGCGAGGCCTCGGACGGCGACGAGGCCCCGGATGCGGTCCGCGCGCACCGCCCGGACGTGGTGCTGATGGACATCCGGATGCCCCGCGTCGACGGCCTGTCCGCCACCCGCACGCTGACCGCGATGCCCGACCCGCCGCGCGTCGTCGTGCTCACGACGTTCGACCTCGACGACTACGTGTTCCGCGCGCTGCAGGCCGGGGCCAGCGGGTTCCTGCTCAAGGACACCCCGCCGCGACGGCTGGTGGAGGCGGTGCAGGTCGTGGCCACCGGTGAGGCGATGCTCTCCCCGACCGTCACCACCCGCCTGCTGCGCCACTTCACCGCGGCCTACGGCGACGGCGGCCGCCGCGCCGCCGCGCAGGAACGCCTGGCCGGACTCACCGGCCGGGAGAGCGAGGTCCTGCTCGGCGTCGCCCGCGGTGGGAGCAACGCCGAGATCGGCCGTGCACTGCACCTGTCCGAGGCGACGGTGAAGACACACGTGTCCCGCCTTCTGAGCAAGCTCGACGCCGACAACCGGGTGCAGGTCGCGATGCTCGCCCACGACGCGGGACTGCTGGAGTAGCCCCGCGCCGTGTCTCCCCGGACCGGCCGGCTCAGGCCGGGTCGAGGGCCCGCACCGCGGCCCGGGCCTCGAACGGGTCCGGCGCCGCGCACGCCGCGCGGGCCCGCTCCCGGCACTGCTCCAGGGTCAGCCCGGCCAGCCCGGCGCCGACCGCGGCCAGCGCGCCGGAGCCCATGGACAGGCTCGCCACCCCCAGCCCGACGAGCACCGGCGCCAGCGCCGGGTCCGCCGCCGCCTCACCGCACACGCCGACGGGGGTGCCGGTGCGGGCCGAGGCCTCGCCGAGCATCCCGATCAGGCGCAGCAACGCCGGCTGCCACGGGTCGTTGAGCGCGGCCACCGGCCCGGACTGGCGGTCGGCGGCGAACAGGTACTGGGCCAGGTCGTTCGTGCCGACCGAGACGAAGTCCACCTCGCGCAGGATCTCGTCCGCGGTCAGCACCGCCGCCGGGATCTCGATCATGACGCCGGCCTGGGTGATGCCGTGCGCACGGCAGCGCTGCACGAACCAGGCGGCCTCGTCGGCGGTGGCGACCATCGGGGCCATCACCTTGAGCTCGACGCCGGTCTCCTTCGCCGCCGCGGCGAGCGCGCCGAGCTGGCGGTCCAGCACGCCGTCGCCGTTGCCGGGAACGCGCGCGATCCGCAGGCCGCGCACGCCCAGGGCCGGGTTCGGCTCGCCGTCCAGGGACAGGAACGGCAGCGGCTTGTCCGCGCCCGCGTCGAGGGTCCGGGCGGTGACCGGCTTGCCCGCGAACGCCGAGAGCACCGCGGCGTAGACCTCGCGCTGGCGGGCCTCGGTCGGCTCCTCGGCGGCGGAGAGGAACGCCAGCTCGGTGCGGAACAGGCCCACGCCCTCGGCCCGGTCGCCCGCGCCCTTCTGCGCGCCCGGCCCGTCGCCGACGTTGGCCAGCAGCGGGACGACGTGCCCGTCCGCGGTCCGCCCGGCCCCGTCCCAGTCGGCGGCGCCCATTCTCGTTCCGCGTGCGCTCCTCTCGGCAACGGCCGCGGCGGTCGCCACCGTCGCCTCCTCCAGCGTCGCCACCTCGACGACCTCACCGGTCGCGCCGTCGACGACGACGGCCGCGCCCTCGGTCAGCCCGAGCGCGCCGGCACAGCCGACGACGGCCGGGATGCCCAGCGAGCGGGCCAGGATCGCGGTGTGGCTGGTCGGGCCGCCCTGCTCGGTGACCAGCGCGAGCGCGACACCCGGGCGCAGGCCCGCGGTGTCGGCCGGGGCCAGGTCGGTGGCGACCAGCACGGCCGGGGCGTCGAGGTCGGAGACGCCGGGCGCGGGCAGGCCGAGGATCTCGGCGACGATCCGGTCCCGGACGTCGTGGATGTCGCGGGCGCGTTCGGCCATGTAGCCGCCCATCCCGGCGAGCATGTCGGCGAACTGGTTGGCCGCCTCCCACACCGCGCGGGCGGCGGGGCGGCCCTGGCCGGTGACGAGCTCGCGCGCGTTGTCGAGCAGCGCCGGGTCGCCGACCATCGTCACGGTCGCCTCCAGGACGTCCCGGGCGTCGCCGTCCACGGTCGCGGCCCGGGCGCGGAGTCGCTCGGACACGATCTCGACGGCCGGCGCGATCCGGTCCGCCTCCGCGGCGGCGTCCGCCGGGGCGGGCCCCGCGAGCGGCTCACCCGGGGGTTCGGCGACGCGCACCACGCGGCCACCGGCCCGGCCCGGGCTGGCCGGGATTCCGTTCATCGTGCGAAGCGACATCTCGAGATCTCCCTGGGGTGACGTCGACGTGACCCGTTGACAAACACAGTAAAACCCACATACTCAGACACAAGCAAGCATCGAAGCGGGAGCAAACAAAGATGTACGCAGCGGAGCGTCAGCAGTGGTTGCTCGACCGGACCCGGGACGAGGGTCGGGTCGACGTCGCCGCGACCGCCGAGGAGCTCGACGTCACCCCGGAGACCATCCGGCGCGACCTCGGCTCCCTGGAGCGTCAGGGCCTCGTCCGGCGCGTGCACGGCGGCGCCATCCCCTCTGACCTGCTGGGCTTCGAGCCGGGCGTCGGCCAGCGCGACGCGGTCGCCGGGGCGGAGAAGGAGCGGATCGCCAAGGCCGCCCTGTCCGAGCTGGAGCGGGCGACGACGGTGCTGCTCGACGCCGGCACCACCACCTCCCGCCTGGCCGCGATGCTGCCCCGCGACCGCGACCTCACCGTCGTCACGAACTCGCTGCCGATCGCGACGCAGCTGGCCGGGCGCCCGAACGTGGTGCTGCGGCTGATCGGCGGCCGCGTCCGCGGGACGACGATGGCCACCGTCGACGACTGGACCGTCGAGACGCTGGGCCGGCTCACCGTCGACGTCGCGTTCCTCGGCGCGAACGGCTTCTCCGCCGAGCGCGGCCTGTCCACCCCGGACCCGGACGAGGGCGCGGCCAAGCGGGCGATGATCCGCTCCGCGCGCCGCTCCGTCGTCCTGGCCGACGCCACCAAGTACAAGGCCGACCAGTTCGTCCGCTTCGGGACGCTCGACGAGATCGACGTCCTGATCACCGACACCGGCCTCGACGCGACGGACTCCTCCGAGCTCGAGGCCGCCGGACCGAGAGTGGTGCGCGCATGACTCCTTCCTCCGTGAGCTCGTCGGCGAGCTCGTCGGCGAACGGGGCGCCGATCGTCACCGTCACCCCGAACCCCAGCCTGGACCGCACGATCGAGCTCCCCGAGCTCGTCCGCGGAGGGGTGCACCGCGCCACCTCGGTGCGGATCGACCCGGGCGGCAAGGGCGTCAACGTCGCCCGCGCGCTGGCCGCGGCCGGGCACCGGACGATCGCGCTGCTGCCTTCGGGTCTGACCCCGGGCAACCGGCTCGCCGAGCTGCTGGAGACCACCGCGGTCACCACGGTGACGGTGCCGATCGCCGACGCCACCCGCACCAACATCACCCTGGTGGAGCCGGACGGCGTCACGACGAAGATCAACGAGCGGGGCCCGTCGCTGAGCGCGGCCGAGGCCGAGGCGCTCATGCACCGGGCCGTCACGCTCGGCGCGGGCGCGTCCTGGCTGGTCAGCTGCGGGTCGCTGCCGGCCGGGGTGGGCGACGACTTCCACGCCGAGCTCGTCCGCCGCGCCCGCCGTCCCGGGTTGAAGATCGCCGTCGACACCTCCGACGCGCCGCTGCACGCCGCGGTGGCCGCGCACCCCGACCTGATCAAGCCCAACCACGAGGAGCTGGCCGAGCTCGTCGGGCGCCCGCTGGGCAGCCTCGGCGACGTGCTGCTGGCCGCCCGCGAGCTGCGCGCCCGCGGGATCGGCTCCGTCCTGGTCAGCCTGGGCGCCGGTGGCGCCCTGCTGGTCGACCGGTCCGGCGAGCACCACGCCCGGACCCCACCGATCACCGTGCGCAGCACGGTGGGCGCCGGAGACTCCACCCTGGCCGGGTTCCTGGCCGCCGGTGGCGAGGGACCCGACGCCCTGCGGCTGGCCGTGGCCTACGGCGCCGCGGCCTGCCGCCTACCGGGCACCGCCGGCCCGGGTCCGCACGACATCCACCTCGACGACGTCGTCCTGGAACCGACCCCGGACGTCACCTTCGCCCTCACCGGAGATGCCGCATGACCGCACCGCTGATCACCGCCGATCTGGTCGACCTCGACGTGCCCTCGGCCGACCGCAAGGCCACGGTCGACGCCCTGGCCCGGCGGCTTCAGGCCGCGGGCCGGGTCACCGACCTGGACCAGTTCCTCGCCGACATCGAGGCCCGCGAGGCCCAGATGCCGACCGGTCTCGAAGGGGGCATCGGCATCCCGCACTGCCGCTCGGCCGCCGTCACCGAGCCCAGCCTCGCGTTCGGGCGCAGCACCTCCGGCGTCGACTTCGGCGCCGAGGACGGCCCCGCGAACCTGATCTTCATGATCGCCGCCCCGGAGGGCGGGAACACCGACCACATGACGGTGCTGGCCGCGCTGGCCCGTCGCCTGGTCCGCAAGTCCTTCAAGAACGAGCTGCTCGGCGCCACCGACGCCGCGGCCGTCGCCACCTTCATCCAGCAGGAGGTAGGAGCATGAAGCTCCTCGCCGTGACCGCGTGCCCGACCGGCATCGCGCACACCTACATGGCCGCCGAGGCCCTCGAGGTCGCCGCCGAGGAGGCGGGCCACGAGATCGTGGTCGAGACCCAGGGCTCGGCCGGCTCCACCCCGTTCACCCCGGAGCAGCTCGCCGAGGCCGAGGCGATCATCCTCGCCGCCGACGTCGAGGTCCGGGACAAGGAGCGCTTCGCGCACCTGCCCACCATCGCGGTCGGCGTGAAGAAGGCCATCGGCGGCGCCGACGGTCTCATCGAGGCCGCCGTCGCCGAGGCCACCGCTCGTCCCAAGGCCGCGGCCGGGACCGTCCCGGCCCAGCGCAGCGAGTCGCGCGACATGTCCGTCAAGTCCTCCGGCCCCGGCTTCGGCTCGAAGCTGCGCGGCTGGCTGATGACCGGCGTCAGCTACGTCATCCCGTTCGTGGCCGCGGGCGGCCTGCTGATCGCGCTCGGTTTCGCGCTCGGCGGCTACCAGATCACCGAGGCACCGGACATCGTGAGCGTCGGTGACGACGGCGTCGTCTCCTCGGCGTTCAACGCCGCGTCGCTGATGTCCTGGGCGGCCCTGTCGTTCCAGATCGGGTCGCTGGCGTTCAGCCTGCTCGTCCCGGTGCTGGCCGGCTTCATCGCCTACGCCATCGCCGACCGCCCGGCCCTGGTACCCGGTTTCGTCGGCGGCCTGATCGCGGTGCAGACCCAGGCCGGGTTCCTCGGCGGTCTCGTCGCCGGTCTGCTCGCCGGTGCGCTGATCTACTGGCTCAAGACGTTCCGGGTGCCCCGGGCGCTCGCCGGGATCATGCCGGTCCTGGTGCTGCCGCTGATCGGTACCGCCGTCGTCGGCGCGGTCATGTTCGTGGTGGTCGGGCAGCCTCTCGCCGCCGCGACGACGGGTCTGACCAGCTGGCTCAACGGCCTCTCCGGCACCAACGCCGTCCTGCTCGGCGCCCTGCTCGGCCTGATGATGGCCTTCGACATGGGTGGCCCGGTGAACAAGGCCGCCTATGCCTTCGCCGTCGCCGGCCTGTCCACCGAGTCCGACACCGCACTGCTGATCATGGCCGCGGTGATGGCGGCCGGCATGACCCCGCCGCTGGCGATGGCCCTGGCCACGACCGTGCGCAAGCGCCTGTTCACCGAGGTCGAGCAGGAGAACGGCCGGGCCGCGTGGCTGCTCGGCGCCTCCTTCATCACCGAGGGCGCGATCCCGTTCGCGGCCGCGGACCCGCTGCGGGTGATCCCGTCGCTGATGGTCGGCTCCGCCGTCACCGGCTCGCTGTCGATGGCCTTCGGCTCCACCCTGCGCGCCCCGCACGGTGGCATCTTCGTGGTCCCGCTGATCGGCAACCCGTTCGCCTACCTGTTCGCGATCGTCGCCGGAACGCTCGTCTCGGCCGCCCTGGTGATCGCCCTGAAGTCGGTCGGCCGCCGCACGACCGCCGAGGCCGACGTGCCGGCCACCGCGACCGCACCGGCCACCGCCGCCGTCGCCTGACCCACCCGCCCCTCTCCCTGCGCCACCGCACCGTCGAAGGAGTCACGTCATGGCCGAGCGCCGCGTCACCATCGGATCGTCCGTGGGGCTGCACGCCCGCCCCGCCAACCTGTTCTGCACCGCCGCCGGCAAGCAGCCGGCCAAGGTCACCATCGCCGCGTCCGGCGACCGCGGGCCGGTCGACGCCCGCAGCATCCTGAGCGTGCTCGGGCTGGGCGTGCAGTCCGGCGAGGAGGTCGTGCTCGCCTCGACCGACGACGCCGACGGCGAGGCCGCCCTGGACGCTCTGGCCGACCTCCTGGCCCAGGACCTGGACGCCGCCCCCGCCTGATCCGCACGTCTCCCGGCCGGCGCACCGCCGGACCGGCACCGCACGACCGACGGCGCGCTCACGACGTGAGCGCGCCGTTCGGCGTCCCGGAGCCCGTATCCGGGGCCCATGATCAGCGATCGGGTCCCGTTCGTGGCTTCAGGTGGCCACCACCGGGACCGGTCCGCCGATCACCGGAGTCCTGACGGGTCCATCACCTCGCCCGCTCAGGAGGCCCGCCAGGTCGTGCACACGAGCCCGGCCGATTGAGCGGTCCTCTCGTCCGAACCGGTTGAACGGGAGTGCCGGTCGCCGGACCGGCGTCGACGGGGTGGGCGGGGCACTCGTCCGACGAGCGGGACTCTCGTCGACAAGGTTGCGACGAACGTGCCGCTCGCTGGATCGGCGCGGGCGATGGCGGAAAGGTCCTGCGCCTCGACGCCTCCGTGTGTGCCGAACGCAGGGGCCCGATCGGAACGCCGAGCGGCACGTCATTGTCGTCGGGTCAAGATCACCAAGCACTGGTGTGCCGCTCGCTGGTCGTCAGGCCCGGTCCGGGTCGCCGGGTCCGGGTCGCCGGGTCCGGGTCGCCGGGTCCGGGTCGCCGAGCGCGGACCGTCGAGGCGCGGAGAGGCGGTGGTCCGCCCGGTGCGGGGGCCGCTTAGGTTCGGGGCATGATCGTCGGAGGTTCGGGAAGCCGGTCGGGAGCGGGGCGCACGGGCGTGGGACGGCGGGCGGTGCTGCTCGGCGGTCTGGCCGGGTTGGGGGCGGTGGTGGCCGGCTGCTCGTCGGACACCTCGCCCGCGCCGGCCGGGCAGGCGCCCTCCGGAGGGTCGGGCTCGACGCCGGCGTCCGGGACACCGGCTGCGTCCGCGCAGGAGCAGCTCGCCTCCCTGGAGCAGCGCTTCGGCGGACGGCTCGGGGTCAGTGCGACCGACACCGGGAACGGCACGGTGATCGGCCACCGCGCCGACGAGCGGTTCCTGATGTGCTCGACGTCGAAGTTCCTCGCCGCCGCCGCGATCCTGCAGATGCGCACCACACAGCCCGGCCTGCTCGACCGCCGGATCCGCTACGACGCGTCGCAGATCGTGCGCAACTCCCCCATCACGTCGCAGCACGTCGCCGACGGCCTGCCGGTCTCCGAGCTGTGCCGGGCCGCGATCACCGTCAGCGACAACACCGCGATGAACCTGCTGCTCGGCGTCCTGGGCGGCCCGCCCGCGCTGACCGCCTACGTCCGCACCATCGGCGACACCGTGACCCGCCAGGACCGCACCGAACCGGGTCTGAACACGACCTCCCCCGGCGACGAGCGCGACACGTCCACCCCCGCGCGGATGGCGTCGAACATCCGCGCGCTCGCCCTCGGCGACGCCCTCGACCCGCAGGGCCGCGACGTCCTCTACGGCTGGCTCAACGCGAACACCACCGGGGGTACCCGGATCAAGGCCGGGCTCCCGGCCGGGTGGGGCGTCGGTGACAAGACCGGTTCCGGCGACCAGGGCGAGGTGAACGACGTCGCCGTCGTCCGCCCACCGGGGCGTGCTCCGCTGATCATGTCGGTCTTCGCCGCGCCCGCGAACCCGGACGCGCCCTCGGACTCCGTCGCCGCCGTCGTCGCGGAGGCGGGCCGCATCCTCGCCGCCGGTCTCGTCCCCGGCTGATCCGGGCTGGTCAGGACGCCACGGAGGTGACATCCGTAGCGCCGGACGCGACGGGCGCCGCGTCCGTTCCGCGCACCGGCGAGGCTCACCCCGGTGCCGGTGGGCGTGTGTCGTGGGGGTAACGGGTGCGTTGCGGGCTGGGTTTTGCCCCACCGGGACGCGACGATGATCGGTGACGACACGCTCGGCGACGACGCCGCGAGCGGACCCGCCGGACGTCCCGGGGCCGGACGACCCGGGCCCTGATCCGTCCCGGACCAGGAAAGTGCAGGTCATCCGTGGACACCACCGGACCCCGGACCCCGGCTGAGAACAGCGGCGCCCGGAACAGCGACACACAGAACACCGGCGAACGGAACGGCAACGCCGAGATGCTCGCTCCCGACTCGTTGTCCGCGCACTCCGGTGTCGTGTCCGAGTCCGAGCACCAGGCCCTGCGCGCCGACATCCGCCGGCTCTCCACGATGCTCGGCCAGACGCTGTCCGAGCAGGCCGGCCCGGAGCTGCTGGAGCTCGTCGAGCAGGTCCGCCGCCGGGCCCGCGAGGTGACCTCCGGCGAGGCCGAGCCGGACGCCGTCGCCGCCCTGCTCGACGGCGTCGACGCCGGGACCGCGGTCGTCCTGGCGCGGGCCTTCTCCCAGTACTTCCAGCTGGCCAACGTGGCCGAGCAGTTACACCGCTCCCGGGAGCTGCGCGCGCTGCGCCCGGCCGACGCGCGCCCGTTGCGCACGGTCATGCGGCGCCTGGCCGCCGAGGCCGACCCCGACGAGGTCGCCGACGTCCTGGCCCGCGCCCAGCTTCGGCCGGTGTTCACCGCGCACCCCACGGAGTCGTCGCGGCAGTCGGTCCTGGCGATCCTGCGCCGGGTCGTCGACGGCCTGAACGACGGGGTCTCCGACCGGTCGCTCGGCTCGCTGGTGGACCTGCTCTGGCAGACCGACGAGATCCGTCCCGGCAAGCCCACGGTCACCGACGAGGCGCGCAACATCGCCTGGTTCGCCGAGCGCCTGGGCGAGCTCACGGTGCCCGACCTGCTCGACGAGTTCGCCTCCGAGGCCGAGGCCGCCGGGCTCACCGTCCCCGAGGACACCCGGCCGCTGGCGCTGGGCTGCTGGGTCGGCGGTGACCGGGACGGCAATCCGAACGTCACCGCGGGCGTGACCCGTGAGGTCCTCGAGCTCTACGCCGACCGGGCGTTGAAGATCCACGGACGGCTGGTCGAGCAGCTGACCACCGAGCTGTCGGTGTCGACGCGGGTGATGGGGGTGTCGGAGGAGCTGCGCGGGTCGCTGGCCCGCGACCGCCGGGCGCTGCCGGAGGTCTACGAGAGGTTCGTCCGGCTCAACGCGCACGAGCCCTACCGGCTCAAGCTCTCCTACGTCCAGGCCCGGCTGCTGCGCACCCGCACCCGGATCGCCGAGCAGGCCCCGCACGTCGAGGGCCTGGACTACCTGGGCGCGCAGGGGTACCTGGAGGACCTGGCCGTCCTGGACCGGTCGCTGCGCGGGCACCTGGGCACCCGCATCGCCGAGGGCACGCTGGCCCGGGCGATCCGCTCGGCCCGCGCGCTCGGACTGCACCTGGTCGAGCTCGACGTCCGCGAGCACAGCCAGAAGCACCACGACGCCCTGGGCGCGATCTTCGACGCGATCGGTGAGCTGGACAAGCCCTATGCGGAGCTGACCCGCGAGGAGCGCCGCGAGCTGCTCTCGACCGAGCTGCGCGGGCGACGGCCGCTGATCCGGCGGCACTACGGCGTGCCCGACGATGCCGCGAAGGTGATCGACACGTTCGACACGCTGCACGCCGTGCAGCACGAGTTCGGGCCGGACGTCGCGCGCACCTACATCGTGTCGATGGCCCAGGACGTCGACGACCTGCTCGCCGTGGCGGTGCTGGCCCGCGAGTCGTACATGGTCGAGCTGAACGAGAACCCGCGCTCGTCGGTGGACCTGGTCCCGCTGTTCGAGACGGTCGAGGAGCTGTCGAAGGCGGGCGAGCTGCTCGAGGGGCTTCTGGCCGACCCCGGCTACCGCCAGCAGGTCCGCAACCGCGGTGACCTGCAGGAGATCATGCTGGGCTACTCGGACTCGAACAAGGGCGCCGGGATCACCAGCTCGCAGTGGGAGATCCACCGGGCCCAGCGCCAGCTGCGCGACGTCGCCGCCGAGCACGGGATCAGGCTGCGCCTGTTCCACGGCCGCGGCGGCTCGGTCGGGCGCGGTGGCGGGCCGGCCGGGGAGGCCATCGCGTCGGCGCCGTTCGGGTCGGTGGACGCGACGATGAAGCTCACCGAGCAGGGCGAGGTCATCTCGGACAAGTACTCGTTGCCCACGCTCGCGCACGACAACCTGGAGATCCTGCTGGCCTCGATGCTCGACGCGTCGCTGCTGCACCAGGCCTCCCGCTGGCCGGAGAAGACCCTGGAGCGCTGGGACGAGGTGATGACCTGCGTCTCCGCGGCCTCCACCGAGTCCTACCGGACACTCGTCGGCGACCCCGACCTGCCGGAGTTCTTCACCGCCGCCACCCCGGTGGAGGAGCTGGGACGGCTCAACGTCGGCTCCCGGCCGTCGAAGCGCCCGGGAGCCGGCCCTCCGACGCTGGACGACCTGCGCGCGATCCCGTGGGTGTTCGGGTGGACGCAGACCCGGATGGTCGTGCCGGGCTGGTACGGCCTGGGCTCGGGCCTGCGCGCCGCCCGCGAGGCCGGGCACACCGAGGCGCTGCAGGAGATGCGCGAGTGGGCGTTCTTCTCCAACCTGATCGGCAACGTCGAGATGACGCTGGCCAAGACCGACCTGCGGATCGCCTCGACCTACGTCGCCGCCCTCGTCGAGCCCGCGCAGCAGAAGCTGTTCGACCTGATCCGCGCCGAGCACGAGCTGACCCTGCGTGAGCTGCTCGCCCTGACCGGGGACAAGGCGCTGCTGGCCCGGCACCCGGTGCTGCGCAACACCCTCGAGGTCCGCAACGGCTACCTCGAGCCGCTGCACCACCTGCAGGTCGAGCTCCTCGCTCAGCGGCGGGCGACCGAGGAGCCCGACCCCGACCTGGAGCGCGCCCTGCTGCTGACGATCAACGGCATCGCCGCCGGCATGAAGAACACCGGCTGAGGGGGTCGCTCCGGCGTCAGGCCTTCACCGCGAGCTTCTCCAGACGGGCCGGCGTCGGCCAGCGGACGTCGCGGGCCCAGCCGAGCTTCTCGAACAGCCGGATCACCCCGGCGGAGATGTCGATCTCGCCCCGGCCGACGCCGTGCCGGGCCGAGGTGGGGTCGGCGTGGTGCAGGTTGTGCCAGGACTCGCCCATGCTCGGGATGGCCAGCAGCCAGACGTTGGTCGAGCGGTCGCGGCTGGTCCACGGCCGCTCGCCGACGAGGTGGCAGATCGAGTTCGTCGACCACGCGACGTGGTGGGTCAGCGCGACCCGCACCAGCCCGGCCCAGAAGAACGCGGTGAACGCCCCCCACCAGCTCATCGTGACCAGACCGCCGACCACGGCCGGCCCGAACAGGCTCAGCACGGTGAGCGCGGTGAACGCGCGGTGCACCGCGGACATGTCCCGGTCGGCGAGCAGGTCGGGGGTGAACCGGCGCTGGTCGGTCATGTCCCGGTCGAACAGCCAGCCCATGTGGGCGTGCCAGAACCCGCGGACCAGCGCACGGGGCGACGTCCCGTAGCGCCACGGCGAGTGCGGGTCGCCCTCCTTGTCGGCGTAGGCGTGGTGGCGACGGTGGTCGGCGACCCAGTGCCGGACGGGGCCCTGCACGGCCAGGCTGCCGGCCACCGCGAGGCCGATCCGCAGCCCGCGGTTCGCGGTGAACGCCCGGTGGGTGAACAGACGGTGGAACCCGACCGTCACCCCGAGCATGGAGACGACGTAGAGACCGACCGCCATCCCCGCGTCGAGCAGGCTCAACCCCCATCCCCAGGCCAGCGGCACGGCCGCGACCAGCGCCAGCGCGGGCACGGCGGCGAACACGTAGACGAACACGTGCGGGGCGATGTGGCGCTGATGGTCGGACAGGGCACGGGGTGGGGCGGCTTCCGGCACGGAGTGGGACCTTTCGGAGATTTCGGGTGTCGGGGGACGATCCTGCTGGATCCGGGGCCATGAGGGGACACCCCGGCGGGCGTGAGACCTGCCACCGGGGCCGGTCCAGAGAGAGTCAGTACCCCGAGGAGAGCGGCGGAACCGGCCTTCCCTCGACAATCCGGTGCCGGATCCCGCCGAGGTGCTCGACGCTCAGGCGGACCTCGTCGCCCGGGACCAGCCAGCCGCGGAAGTTCTCCGGGTCCAGGGCGAAGTGCTCGAACAGGCAGCCGGACGGCACGGTGCCGGACCCGATCACGTCGCCCGGTCGCAGGCGGGTGCCGCGCGAGGCGTAGGCGATCATGTCGTCGAAGCCCCAGTCGACGTCGTCCCAGCTCCCGGCGCTGACCGCCTCGCCGTTGACGGTCCCGGTCATCGCCGCGGTGAACCCTCGCCCGTGGCGGTGCGGCTCCAGCTCGTCGGCGGTGACGAGCATCGGGCCGAGCGTGTTCGCCGAGTCCTTGCCCTTGGCCGGGCCCAGGCCGAGCGCCATCTCGTCGATCTGCAGGTCACGCCCGCTCCAGTCGCAGAGCAGCGTGTAGCCCGCGATGTGGTCCCAGGCGTCGGCCGGGGCGATGTCCGCCCCGGCCTTCCCGATCACGGCGGCGACCTCGAGCTCGTAGTCGAAGCGCTCGCACCCGGGCGGGACCGGGACGTCGTCGTGCGGGCCGATCACGGCGGCGACGTTGGAGAAGTAGAACGGGGGATAGCGCTCGTGGCGCTCGTCGACGGTCATGTTGGCCGGGCCGGAACAGTTGCGCAGGTGCTGCAGGAACCCGACGAAGTCACGCAGTGACCGCGGCTGCAGCGGGGCCCGCAGCGTCAGACCCTCCAGCGCGACGGTCTCGGACGGCGCCGTCCCGATCGTCGCCGCGGCGGCGGCCAGGTCCCCGGTGTCGAGCAGGTCGACCATCGTGACGCCCGGATCCGCGCCCAGCACGACGTCGCCGGAGACGAGCCCGACCCGGTCGTCCCCGGCGGGCGAGGCGTAGGTGACGAAGCGCATCAGTCCTGCTCCCCCTGCTTCTCGCCGAAGCCCTCCAGGGCGGCGATCCGGCCGAGCACGGTGAGCCGGTCCGGGCGGGCCATGGCCGGGTCGAGCTCCTGGTAGACGTTGATGACGTTCTGGGCGAGACGACCGTACTCGGGGAGCGCGGCGTAGTCGCCGAGGTCGATCGAGGCGATGGCGTCGTCGACGTCGAGACCGTCGGCGAAACGCTTCCTGGCCTCCGCCTCCACCCAGGTCAGGTACTCGCGGACGCGGTGCACGCCGGTCTTGTCGGTGACCGGCCCGTGCCCGGGGACGATCGTGGTGACGTCCATGTCGAGGATCCGGTCGCAGGCGCCGATCCAGCGCGAGATCGGTCCGGCCCAGGCGATCGGGGTGCCGCCGATGAACAGGATGTCGCCGGAGTAGAGGATCCCCGCGTCCGGGACGTGCACGAGCGTGTCGCCGGGGGTGTGCGCGGGCCCGACCTGGATCAGCGCCACCTCGCGCCCACCGACGTCGACGCTGGTCTCACCGCTGAAGGTCCGGGTCGGCCCGGTCGAGGTGATGCCCTCGAACTCGAACGGTCCGAAGATCTCACGGGCGAACTCCCCGGTCGGCGAGTCGAGCCGCTTGACCCCGGCCAGCGCGTCGACGGCCTCCTGGTTCATCAGCTCGGCGGCGGCCTCCGAGGCGATGATCTCCACGCCCTCGCCGGCGACGAGCTCGTTTCCGAAGTAGTGGTCGCCGTCGGAGTGCGTGTTGACGACGGTGGCGACGGGGTGGGTGTCGGTGACCGGCGAGATCGCGTCGAGCATCCTCCGGGCCCCGGCCAGGTCGAACAGCGTGTCCACCATCAGCGACTGCCCCGATCCGGTGACCAGCCCGGAGTTCGACCAGCCCCAGCTCCCGTCCGGCTGCAGCCACGCGTGACAGCCCCGGCCCAGGTCGTGCAGACCCTCGGTGTAGTCCATCGATCTCATCCCTCGCCGTCGGTCCACACATGCGTTGACACGCACTCTGGCCCATCGGGGCGTGGTGGAGAAGAGTCGGGGGCGGACGCGCCGGACGACCGGCGCCCGCGACGAGTCGGAGGGACACCCATGGCGGACGCCGTGCGCGCCGGGATCATCGGGGCGGGCTTCATCGGCACGGTGCACGCGCACGCCGTCCGGGCCGCCGGCGGGCAGGTCACGCGCGTGGCCGCGTCCACGCCGGACCGCGGCGCGCAAGCCGCGTCCCGTCTCGGCGCCCGCGCGGCCTCCGGGTCCGGTGAGGAGCTGGTCGACGCCGACGACGTCGACGTGGTGCACATCTGCACCCCGAACTCGACGCACGTCCCGCTGGCCCGCCGCGCCCTGGCCGCCGGCAAGCCGGTCGTCTGCGAGAAGCCGCTGGCCACGAACCTGCCCGACGCCCGGCAGCTGGCGGGTGAGGCCGCCGGGCATGTCGCGACGGTGCCGTTCGTCTACCGCTTCTACCCCGCCGTCCGGGAGGCGCGGGCCCGTGTCGCCGCCGGTGGGGCCGGCCCGCTGATCCTGCTGCACGGCGCGTACCTGCAAAACTGGCAGGCCGGTGACGGCCCGGCCGGCTGGCGCGGGGACGCCGCCGAGGGCGGCGCGCACCGGGCGTTCGCCGACGTCGGCGTGCACTGGTGCGACCTGGTCGAGTTCACCAGCGGGCACCGGATCACCCGGCTGCTGGCCACCACCGCGGCCGGGGGCCGGGCCACCACCGTGCAGTTCGCGACCGACGGCGGCGCCTCCGGGTCGGTCGTCGTCAGCCAGGCCGCGCACGGGCGTCGCAACGCGTTGCGGATCTCCCTCGACGGCGAGCGGGCCGCGTACCGCTTCGACCAGGAGGACCCGGAGACGCTGCTGGTCGGCGGCCCCGACGGCGATCTGGCCGTGCACCGCGGCGCGCCCGGCTACTCCGACGCGGCCGCGCACTACTCGCTGCTCCCGCCCGGGCACCCGCAGGGCTACCAGGACTGCTTCAACGCCTTCGTCGCCGACTCCTACGCCGCGATCCGGGGCGAGACACCGGACGGCCTGCCGACGTTCGACGACGGCCTGCGCGCCGCCGTGCTGACCGATGCGGTGATCCGCTCCTCCGACTCCGCCGCGTGGGTGGACGTGCCCTGACCAGGGTGGACGTGCCCTGACCGGGGCGGGCGTCACGACCCTGCTCGTGACGCCCCGGTGCTGCGCGAGACTGTGCGCGTGCAGTACCGCCACGCCCCGGGCGCGAACTTCGCCGATCTCGACGCCGTCCTCGCCTCCGCACCCGGACGCCCGTCGCTGCCGGTGCGCCTGACGCTGGAGCTGTTCGGCCGGTGCCACGAGCAGCTCGGTGATCCCGGTCCGGTGGTGGTCTGGGACCCCTGCTGCGGGACCGGGCAGCTCCTCACCACGCTCGGGCTGCTGCGACGCGACGAGGTGGCCGCGCTCGTCGGCAGCGACGCCGACCCCGAGCCGCTCGCCCTCGCGGCCCGCAACCTGGCGCTGCTCACGCCCGGGGGTGCCGAGGCCCGGGCCGCCGAGCTGGACGCCCTGGCGTGGCAGCACGGCAAACCCGGCTACTCCGACGCCGCCGCGGCCGCCCGGAGGCTGGACCCGGCGCGGGAGGGACCGCCGTCCGAGGTCACGGTGGCCGACGCCTTCGACCCGGCGGCGACCGGCGGGATCGTCGCGCGGCATCGTCCGATGGTCGTGCTGGCCGATCTGCCCTACGGACGGCAGACGAACTGGGCCGGCCGTGCCGCCGCCCCGCAGCCCGATGCCCCGGCCGGCGATCCGGGACCGCACGACGGCGCCGCGCCCGACGACGGCGCCGCGAGCGAGGCCGGCGAGCCGAGCCCGGAGGTCTCCTTCGTGTCGGCGCTGGCCCGGGTGCTGGACCCCGCCGCGGTCATCGCCGTGGTGGCGCAGACCCGGAAGGTCACGTTGCCGCCGGGGACGACCGCCCTGGAGCGCCTGCGTGTCGGCCACCGCGCTGCGGCGATCGTCCGGGCCGGCGACGTCGCGATCTGACCCGGATGCTCCCCGTCGGACCGCGGTCCGACTCGGCGACCCGCGTGGCACCGGCGCCCCGGGCTGGGAAGGTGTCCCCATGGCCGTCCTCGATCTGAACGCCGATCTCGGCGAGTCCTTCGGGCAGTGGGTCCTCGGCGACGACGAGGCGATGCTCGGGCTCGTCACGTCGGCGAACGTGGCGTGCGGGTTCCACGCCGGCGACCCCTCGACCCTGCGGTGGGCGACCGCGCACGCCGCACGCGGGGGCGTCGCCGTCGGGGCGCAGGTGTCGTACCCGGACCTGCGCGGGTTCGGGCGCCGGTTCGTCGACGTCGAGCCGTCGGCCCTGACCGACGACGTGCTCTACCAGCTGGGCGCGCTGGAGGCGATGTGCCGGGTCGCCGGGACCCGGGTCCGTTACGTCAAGCCGCACGGCGCGCTCTACAACGCCACGCGCACGCACACCGGGCAGGCCCGGGCCGTCGTCGAGGCGGTGCGTTCCTACGACCCGTCGCTGCCGGTCCTGGGCCTGCCCGGATCGGAGCTGCTGCGGGCGGCGGAGTCGGCCGGGCTGCGTGCGGTGCCGGAGTTCTTCGTCGACCGCGGGTACACCCCCGAGGGCGCGCTGGTCCCGCGCCGCGAGCCCGGTGCCCTGCTCGACGACGCCGCCGAGGCGACCGAGCGCCTGGTCCGGATGGTCACCGACGGCGTCGTCCGGGCCGTCGACGGGACGGACGTCGCGGTGCGGGCCGAGTCGGCCTGCGTGCACGGCGACTCCCCCGGCGCGGTGGCCATGGCGACCGCGGTCCGCGACGGCCTGGCCCGCGCCGGGGTGGAGCTGGCCGCCTTCACGACCTGATCCGGGACCGCGTCCGCCACACGAGCGCGACCAGCCAGGCCGTGTTCACCACCAGCCACGCGCGCTGCCAGAGCCCGTTCGCGTCGCCACCGGTGCTCAGCAGGAACACCACCGAGACCGGCGCCGCCACGACGCTGACCCGCGCGAACACTTTATCAGCAGACCGACGTGAAACCGCCGTCACCAGCATCGCGACGACGAGCGCCACCTCGTAGGCCGCCACCGCGTACCCGTGGACCGCCGAGGACGCGTCCCCGATCCGGTTCCCCGGCGTGAACGAGCACCCGGCCGCACCGAGCGGGCACCCGACCCGGAACGCCGCGATCGTCAGCCCCGCGAGCCCGGCCAGGACCAGCGGGGCGGCGAGCCCGCCCCGCAGGACCCACGCCGCGGACAGGTGCGCGAGCCCGAGCACCGTGATCGCGGCGATCCCGAGCAGGGCCACCGACGACCCGCGCCCGGCCAGGCTGGACACGTAGTCCTGCCGGATCGAGTAGCCCGGCACGAGTGCGCCCGCGGTCAGGGTGAGGACCCAGAACAGCGCGACCGCCGCCGTCGGAAGGAGCGGCCGGGTCACTCCCGGGTGGCGAGGTCGGCGTGCTCGGTCCGCAGCTCGCGCTTGAGGATCTTGCCGCTGGGGTTCTTCGGCAGGGAGTCGGCGAACACCACGTACTTCGGCCGCTTGTAGCCGGCCAGGCGTTCCTTGGCGTGCGCGTTCACCGCGTCGACGGTCAGCGTGGCGCCCTCGCGCGGCACGACCACCGCCGTCACGGCCTCGATCCAGTGCGGGTGGCTGATCCCGAACACGGCGACCTCGGCGACGCCCTCGAGCAGGTAGAGCGACTCCTCGACCTCCCGGCTGGCCACGTTCTCGCCGCCGGTCTTGATCATGTCCTTCTTGCGGTCGACGACCGAGAGGTAGCCCTCCTCCGTCATGACCCCCAGGTCGCCGGAGTGGAACCAGCCGCCGGCGAACGCGGCCGCGGTCTTCTCCTCGTCGCCGAAGTAGCCCATTGTGGCGTGCGGGCTGCGGTGCACGATCTCGCCGACCTCCCCGGCGGGGACCGGCACGCCCTCGTCGTCGACGACGCGGGTCTCGCAGTTCAGCGACGCCCGCCCGGCCGACCCGGCGTAGTCGAGCTGCTCGTGCGGACGCAGGATCGTGGCCAGCGGGGACAGCTCGGTCTGGCCGTAGAAGTTCCAGAACGCCACGTCGGGCAGGCGGCGGGAGAGCTCCTGCAGGATCTCGACCGGCATCGCGGCCGCGCCGTAGTAGCCCTTGCGCAGGCTGGACAGGTCGGTCGAGTCGAAGTCGGGGTGGCGCAGCAGCGAGATCCACACCGTCGGCGGGCAGAACAGCTTCGTGGCCTTCTCCCGCTCGATCGTCGCCAGCAGCGTCGCCGGGTCCGGTCCGGGCAGGATGATGCTGGTCGCACCCAGGTAGACGTCGACGGAGAAGAAGCAGTCCATCTGCGCGCAGTGGTACATCGGCAGCGAGTGGATCTCGACGTCGTCGCGCTCCATGCCGCCGTCGACGATGCACGACACGTACTGCGCGATCAGCGAGCGCGACGGCAGCATCACGCCCTTGGGCCGGGACTCGGTGCCCGAGGTGTACATCAGTCGCAGCGGGTCGTCGTCGCCGACGACGACGTCAGGGGCCCCGGGATCCCCGTCCCCGTCGATCCACGTGTCGACGTCGGTCCAGCCGTCCGCCACCGGCGTCCCGGCCAGCGAGATCCAGCCGCGGACCGGGGCCTCGACCCCGGCGATCTCCAGCGCCTTCTGCGCGGTGCCGGCGAGCGCGTCCTCGGTGACCATCGCCGTCGACCCGGAGTGCTCCAGGATGAACGCGATCTCCTCCGCGCCGAGCATGAAGTTCACCGGTACCAGCACCACGCCCAGGCGCGCCGTCGCGAACATCAGGACGGCGAACTGCCAGCTGTTGTGCGACAGCAGCGCCAGCCGCTCACCCTGGGCCACGCCCTGTCCGGACAGGGAGTGCGCGCACCGGTTCACGGCGGCGTCGAACTCGGCGAACGTGACGCGCCGGTCGCCGGCGACGATGGCGAGCTTGTCCGGGTAGCGGCGAGCCGTGCGGTGCAGCAGGTCGCCGAGCGAGTGCTGGCGGGCGCGGGCGATCGCGGCGTCCGTCTCCGGGGTGAAGGGCGAGAACACATCGTCGGGCATGGCGGGATCATGCCCGACTCGGTGTCCGGTTTCGAGCCTCAGCGTTCGGCGAGCGAGGCGAGGGTCCGCAGCTGGCGCCGGATCATCACCAGGTCACCCCACGCGATGGCGACGGCGGCGATCCGGCGGGCGCGGTTGTCCGCGGCCACGTCGAGGCGCGCGACCAGACGGCTGCGACCCGGCCCGGCGTCCAGGACCCGGTAGGTCATGGCGCTCGGCCCGAAGATCGGGTTGTCGGCGGCCGCGGTGATCTCCCGGTCCGGCACGTACCCGCTGATCCGGAACATGTGCAGGAACCGCTGCCCGGTCGCGAGACGGTCCAAGCCCGGGGTGAGCGTGCGCGGGCTGCGACGTCCGAGATTGTCCACCAGGTCGTAGCTGTACGGGGCGACGCGCAGCTGGCACAGCCAGCGGAACACCGTCTCCGGCGGGGCCGAGACGTTCACCGCGCGCACCATCCGACGGGCCGGGCCCGGGACGTGGTCACCGCACGGGAAGTGCGCGTCGACCTCGTCCGGTCGCGCACCCCACACCCATGGCAGTCCCACCCCGCCAGGGTGCCCCAGCCCCTCCGGCCCCGGACCGCCGGGGTGATCATCGCGCCCGCCGGCCGGCCGTCGCGGCGATCACCGCACCGAGCCTCGGGTCGCTGGCCCGCCTGCGGCCCGGGTTCTTCGCCGGCGCGTACGCGTTCTGGGGTGTGGAGAACCGGGAGGCGCCGCTGCGCTACGTGCCCGGCACCACGTTCCTGGGCGAGGACCGTGCGAACCTCGAGCTCAAGGCGTCCGACGCGTCGGCGAACCCGTACCTGGCGCTGGCGGTCGTGCTGGCCTGCGGCGCGGCCGGCGTCACCGAGGGCCTGACCCCGCCGCCGGCGTTCGCATCCGACCCCGGGACCTGGGACGACGGGGAGCGTGCGGCCCGTGGCGTCGTCGCCCTGCCGAGTACCCCGGAGGAGCAGGAGGCCGCGCTGGCCGCGACCCCGCGGATCGGCGAGGTTCTCGGCGAGGAGCTGCTCGGCGCCTTCCGGGCGGTGCGCCGCGCGGACGCGGCGGCGGCGCAGGGCCGGGAGCTCGACGACGTCCTGGCCGGACTGCGCGACCGGTACTGAGTGGACCGAGCTGATCACTTCGACATGTAAATATTGACACGTGGTGGTCCCCGGGGGACTCTGGTCGAGCCCACCCACGACCCCCGGGAGCGCTCGATGACCACCACGGACCACGCCGTCACCCTCACCGGCCACCTGGCACCCGTCCCGGACGAGATCGAGGCCCGCGACCTGACGGTGCACGGCACGCTCCCGCCCGAGCTGACCGGCCGCTACCTGCGCAACGGACCGAACCCGCGCCCCGGCGAGCCGACGTCGCACTGGTTCACCGGGCACGGGATGGTGCACGGCATCCGGCTCCACGACGGCCGGGCCGAGTGGTACCGCAACCGCTGGGTGCGCACCCGGGCCCTGGACGGCGAGCAGATGATCAGCGAGACCGGGACGTTCGACCGTCGCGTCGGCGTCGCCAACACCCACGTCCTCGCGCACGCCGGGAAGATCATGACGCTGGTCGAGAGCAGCTTCCCCTACGTGGTCACGCCCGACCTGGACACGGTCGGCAGCGACGACTTCGACGGCCGTCTCACCACCGCGATGACCGCACACCCCAAGACCGACCCGGTCACCGGGGAGCTGCACTTCTTCGGCTACTCGCCGATGCCGCCGTTCCTGACCTACCACCGGCTCTCGGCCTCCGGCGAGCTCGTGATCAGCGCCGAGGTGCCCGTCGCGGGGCCGTCGATGATGCACGACTTCGCGATCACTGACCGGCAAGCGGTGTTCCTCGACCTGCCGATGACGTTCCAGCTCTCCCGCCTCGACCGCGGCATCCCCTACGGCTGGGACGACACCTACGGCGCCCGGATCGGCGTCATGCCGCTGGACACCCCGGGCACCGTGCAGTGGTTCGACGTCGAGCCGGGTTACGTCTTCCACGTGGGCAACGCGTGGACCGACGAGCACGGTCGGGTGGTCCTCGACGGCGCCCGCTACTCCCGCGAGGCCACCGTCGCGATGTGGGACGACCTGGGCGCCGACCCGGCCTCGCAGGCCGCCGGCACCGGGAAGGCCCGGCTGCACCGCTGGGTCCTGGACCCGGCCACTGGCACGACGGCCGAGACCGCGCTCGACGACCGCGCCGTGGAGTTCCCGACCCTGGACGACGAGCTGGTCGGCCGCCGCGCCCGCTACCGCTACGCCGTCGCCGAGGACGGCGGCTCGGCCGGGATCGTGAAGTTCGACGAGGACGCCGGCCGCTACACCGCCCACGAGCTGGGCACCGACACCGTCGGCGGGGAGGCGGTGTTCGTGCCGTCCGCGGCACCGGACCGCGCCGAGGACGACGGCTGGCTGCTCACGATCACCACCCGTCGCGACGGCAGCGCGTCGCAGCTGCTCGTGCTCGACGCCACCGACGTCGGCGGCGCTCCCGTCGCCGCCGTCGACCTGCCCCGCGGCGTGCCGTCGGGGTTCCACGGGTCGTTCGTCACCGACGCCGAGCTCGGGCTGGGGTAACCACCCCACCGCCGCCGCTCCCGTGGGGGACCGACCGAACCGACCCGTGAGCGGAAATCGTCGCCGGAACGACGATGTCCGCTCACGACCGTTCGGGGGCCCGCAGCGTGGTGGCATACGCCGGGTCCGCCGCAGGGGCTCACGGTGAGCGTCACGAGATGGCGGATGCGATCGCCACAACGTGACGCCCAGCGGTCCGGTGTCGAAGCGCGCAAGTGAGCGTCACGTTGTTGCGGAACACGTCGCCACAACGTGACGCCCAGCGGTCCGGTGTCGAAGCGCGCAAGTGAGCGTCACGTTGTTGCGGAACACGTCGCCAGAACGTGACGCTCACGGCCCGTCGGTCGGTGGGCACGTCCCGCCGGGAGCGGGGCCGGTCGACCGGGACCCGGTCAGCCGCGATCCGCGACCGCCTGTTCGGCCGCGTCGTCCCGGTCGGGGCGCGCTGCGGCGGAGGACGCGAGCACCGGGGACGCGGTGCCGGTCGGGTCGTCGCGGCCGCGCAGGGTGACCGACTCCCCGGGCTCCCAGTGCCGGGCCTCGGCGCTCCCGGCCGCGTCGACGGCCCGCTGCGAGGCGACCACCCCGCTCGGGACGGACTTGGCCAGGTCGGTCAGCCGGGCGGCCTCGTTCACCGGGTCACCGATCACGGTGTACTCGAACCGCCGCAGGTCACCGACGTTGCCGGCGACGGCGTCCCCGGCCGAGACGCCGATCCCGGCCGAGATCTCCGGCATCTCCGCGGCCAGACGCTCGGCCATCCGGCGGGCCGCGGACAGCGCCGCGGCCGGCGCGTCGGGCAGGTCCATCGGGGCACCGAAGACGGCCAGCGCGGCGTCGCCCTCGAACTTGTTGATCCACCCGCCGGCGTGCTCCACGCACTCGACGACGACTCCGAAGAACCGGTTCAGGACGCCGACGACCTCCTCCGGCGGGCGGCGGGCGGCCATCGTGGTGGACCCGGTGAGGTCGACGAACAGCACCGCGACCTCGCGCACCTCGCCGCCGAGCCGGATCTCGTCCGACCGCGCCGCGGCGGCCTCGGCCACCTCCCGGCCGACGTGGCGTCCGAACAGGTCGCGGATCCGCTCGCGCTCGCGCAGGCCGTCGACCATCGTGTTGAAACCGGCCTGCAGCTGGCCGAGCTCGGTGTTGTCGTAGACCGGTACCCGGACGTCGAGATCACCGTCCTGCACCCGGGCCAGCGCCCGCCGCACCGCGACGATCGGGTCCGACATCGCGCGCGCGGCCCCGATCGTCGTCAGCAGCCCGACCAGGAGGGCGGTGCCGCCGATGGCCAGGATCGTGACGGCGAGCTGGGTGGGCGAGGAGTCGCCGTAGATCAGCGCGACCAGGCCGGACAGCATGAGGCCGATCATCGGGACGGCCGTGCCGAGCGCCCAGAACCCGACCGAGCGCAGCATCACCCCGGTGACGAAGCGGCGCCGCTTCGGCGGGGACCCGGACAGCACGCGGGCCGCGGACCGGCGCAGGATCCGCTCGACGAGCAGGTAGCACAGCGCGCAGGTGGTGATGCCGCCGATCGCGGTCGTCGCCGTCACCGAGAACGCGAGGCGCCCGGAGTACTGCAGGTTGAGCCCGCCGAACAGCAGCACCGCGGCCAGCCACAGCAGGGCCAGCATCTGCACGATCCGGGCCGGGCCGTGCAGCACGATCATCCGGGCGCTGCGGTCCGGGTCCTTCGACCGCCGCCCGACCGTGAACCGCCGTCGTCCCCAGTAGAGGCCCAGCGGGACGGCGACCAGCAGGAAGATCCCCAGGACGCCGAGGTTGAAGATCCGCGCGGAGACCTGGTCCGGGACGCCCTCGCGGGGCAGTACGAACGCGGCCAGGACCAGCACCACGATCGCGCCGCCCACGTTCGCCAGCACGACGACGAGGCCGAGGAGCAGCCGCACCCGCCACCCGAGGACCGAACGGCCGGGGAGCTGGCCGTCTTCTACCGACATGTCCGGAGATCCTAGGCCGAATGAGTGAGGTCCTCTCGGGCACACGGCACCGCATGTGGCGATTGACCCACCGTGATCGGCGTCACTAACGTCACCTGTCTAACGGTCGTTCGACAGTCCGCGAGTCCTCGACGAGGAGGCACGTTCATGCAGGTCGGCGTACTGCTGGTGTTCCAGAACTGGCACGAGAACATGACCGACGGGGAGATGTTCACCCGCGAGACCGAGCTGGGGGTGCTCGCCGAGCGGTACGGCTTCGACTCGGTCTGGGCCGCCGAGCACCACTTCGACGACTACTCGATGTGCCCCGACAACCTGCAGCTGATGTCGTACCTGGCCGGGCGGACCAGCACGATCAAGCTGGGGACCGGCGCGGTGATCCTGCCGTGGAACGACCCGGTGCGGGTCGTGGAGAAGGTCACGATGCTCGACCACCTCTCGCAGGGCCGCGTCCTGTTCGGGATGGGCCGGGGCCTGGCGAAGATGGAGTACGAGGGCTTCGGCGTCGACATGGGGACCTCGCGCCAGCGCTTCGACGAGGCCGCTCCGCTGATCATGGAGGGTCTGCGCAACGGCTACGTCCAGGGCGACGGGCCGATCTACCGGCAGTCCCGGGTCGACATCCGGCCCGGGCCGGACCGCGAGTTCGGCTGGGCGGACCGGGTCTACGGCGTCGCGATGTCGCCGGACTCGGTCCCGGCCGTGGCGAAGGTCGGCGCCCGGATGATGACGTTCATGCAGTACCCCGCCGAGCAGCACGCGGAGGCGATCAACCGCTACCGCGACATCTACCGGGAGACGCACTCCCGCGAACCCGGCCCCGTGCTGACCCAGGACTTCGTCTACTGCCACGAGGACGCCGGGGAGGCCGAGCGGGTGGCGCGGGAGTACCTGGGCCGCTACTTCCTCTCGGTGATCAAGCACTACGACTTCGCCGGGAAGCACTGGCGCGAGACCCCGGGTTACGAGGCCTACCAGGCCGGGGCCGACATGATCCGCGAGGCGGGGATGGAGGCGGCCGGGGCCGGCTACGCCGACACCCAGATCTGGGGCACCCCGGAGCAGATCGTGGAGAAGTACCGCCACCGCATCGAGGTGCTCGGCGACCACCAGCCGAACATCGCGCCGTCGTTCGCCGGGCTGCCGTTCGACAAGGTCGAGGCGAGCCTGAAGCTCTTCGGCGAGAAAGTGGTGCCGGAGCTGCACAAGATGGGGGTGGCGGTCCCCGCGTAGACCCCGGGCCGGGTGGAGACCGGACGGCCCGGTCTCCACCCGGGATCGGCCCGCGGGTTGATCCTTCCGGCGTCGCCGGAGAGCAGGCTCGATCTCGTCGTCATCGAACGCACGAGGAGCCGTCGCGATGAGCACGTCCACCGAGATCCACACCACCGATCTTGCGTCCGCCGGGACCCGGGTCACCGGGGCCGACGCGCCCCCGTCCGGGCCGGCGCGTCCGTCGCCGATGGCGGTGGTGCGCGCGATGGCACCGACGTTGCTGGTCGACGTCGCGCTGCCGTACCTCGTCTACCTGCTGCTGAGCCGGGCCGGGATGTCCGACGTGGCGGCGCTGGCGTGGTCGGCCCTGCCCGCGGTGCTGAGCGTCGTCGTGACGGCGGTGCGGGCGCGGCGGCTGAACGGGGTCGGCATGGTCGTCCTCGGCTCGATCGCGGTCGGTATCGGCACGTCGCTGCTCAGCGGTGACCCGCGCTTCGCCGTCGCCCGCGACGCGCTGCCCGGTGCGGTGTTCGCCCTGGTCCTGGCCGGGTCGTTGCTCGTCGGCGGGCGCCCGCTGCTGTTCCACCTGATCCGCGCGACGGGCGAGACCTACCGTCCGGGCCTGCGCGCGCTGATGGACCACCAGTGGTCGGTCAACCCGGCGTACCGGACGGCGTTGCGCCGGGCGACGGCCGTCGGTGCCGCGGTGATGGCGATCGAGGTCGGCGTGCGGCTGCTCGCGGCGGCGACGCTGCCCGTGGCCGTGGCGATGCCGCTGCTGCAGGTCCAGTCGTTCGTCGTCTGGGCCGGGCTGATCCTGCTGCTGCGCCGCACGATGATCCGGGCCGCCCGCAGCGGCGCCCCGGACGCCGAGCGGCACGTCAGTGCTTGATGATCATGTGGCGACGACGGTGTGGTGCCGTTCGGCACCCGGGCTCAGGCCTCGAGCAGCTGTTTGAGCCGTGCCAGGTCGGCCGTGACCGTCGCGGCGTCGCGTTCGAACTCGGTGTCGGCGACGCCGTCGGCCCGGCGCAGGCTGAACACGATCTCGGCGCCGTCCGGGTGGGCCGTCACGCGCAGCGGGTTGTGCGTCACCTCGCCCGAGGGCAGCTCGACGTCGTGGTCGAGCACGCCCCACTCGTTGGCCGGGGCGAACGTGACGGTGACCGTGCCCATCGGCGACTCGGCCCGCCACCGCCCGTCGACGTACTCGACGCTCCCGCTCAGGCCCGCGGCCCAGCGGGGCAGGTTCTCCGGGTCGGAGGCGAACGCGTAGACGGCGGCCGGATCGGTGCCGATCACGGTGCTGATGTGGCGGCTCATGCGGTCCATCCTGGTCGCCGCGGCACGGTCCGTCGTGAACGGATCGGACAGTCCGGCCTCCGCGCTCAGGCCTTGCCGCGCAGCCCCGACAGGCGCTCGACGGCCTCGGTGAGCACCTCGTCGCGCTTGCAGAACGCGAACCGCACCAGCGGGCGCATCGCCTCCGCGCCCTCCGGCGTGCCGGCGAACACCGACACCGGCACCGCCGCCACCCCGCACAGCTCGGGCAGCCTGTAGGCCAGGTCGAAGCCGTCATCGAAGCCGAGCGGGCGGGCGTCGACCACCACGAAGTACGTGCCGTGGGTGGCGAACACGTCGAACCCGGCGGCACGCAGGCCGTCGGAGAGCAGGTCGCGCTTGCGGCTCAGGTCGCTGATGACGCCGGCGTAGAACGCGTCGTCGAGGGCCAGCGCGTTGGCGACGGCCGGCTGCAGCGGGGCGCCGCCGTGGAACGTCAGGAACTGCTTGACCGTCCGCGCCGCGCCGACCAGCTCCGGCGGGCCGTGCACCCAGCCGACCTTCCAGCCCGTCACCGAGAACGTCTTGCCGGCCGAGGAGATCGTCAGCGTGCGCTCGGCCATCCCGGGCAGCGTGGCCATCGGGACGTGCGGGGTGCCGTCGAACGTCATGTGCTCGTAGACCTCGTCGGTCACCACGACGGCGTCGAACTCGGCGGCGAGCTCCCCGATCAGCGTGAGCTGCTCCCGCGAGAACACCGCCCCGGTCGGGTTGTGCGGTGTGTTGACGAGCACGACCTTCGTCCGCGACGAGAACGCCGCGCGCAGCTCGTCGGGGTCGAAGGCGAAGTCCGGGGCGTCGTGAGAGGAGCGCATGCGGAACGAACCCGGGTGGAGCCGCACCGTGCGTAGGGTCGCGCCGGACAGCGCGACCGAGGCGGCGTAGGAGTCGTAGTAGGGCTCGAACGTGACGACCTCGTCCCCGGCCGTGCACAGCCCGAGCAGCGTCGACGCGATCGCCTCGGTGGCGCCGACGGTGACCAGCACGTCCGCCGGGTCGACGTCGAGGTCGTAGAACCGCTTCCGGTGCGCGGCGACGGCCTCGCGCAGCTCGATCATGCCGGGGCCGGGCGGGTACTGGTTGCGTCCGGCGTCGGTGATGTTGCGCGCGGCGTCGGCCAGCAGCGACGCCGGGCCGTCGGTGTCCGGGAAGCCCTGCCCGAGGTTGATCGCCCCGGTCTCGACGGCCAGGCGCGAGATCTCCGTGAAGATCGTCGAGGTGAACGGGCGCATGCGCTCGACCAGCATGCGCCCGACCCTAGCCGCGCCCGGCCGCCCTCCGCCGGTCAGTGCCGCCGTCAGTGCCGCCGCCGGTGCCGTCCTCAGTGCCGCTTCGCCCGCTCGGCCTTCTCCTGCTTGGCCGAGACGACCTGGACCTTGTCGCCGATCTGCAGGTAGTCGAACCAGGCCTTGGCGTCCGCCGGGTTCAGGTGCACGCAGCCGCCCGACGAGCGGTTCGGGCTGCCGCTGTGGAAGGCGATCCCGCCGTCCTCGAAGAACACCGACTGCGGCATCGGGGCGGGCGCACCGTTGGGCAGGCGCGATTCCTGGCTCTTGTGGTTCGCGTCCTTGCGATAGACGCGCAGCGAGTGCCCGATCGGGGTCGCCTCACCGTTCCCGCCGGTCGCGACCGGGACCGGGCCGCGCAGGATCTTGCCGTTCCTGAACAGCCACGCCCGCTGCGAGTCCAGGTCCACGCACGCCTTCGCGGTGACCGTGCACGGGGTGCCCGGGACGAGCGCCTCCTTGTACGCGGCCTCCGCGGCGGGGGAACCCGCCAGCGCGGTCCCGGCGAGCACCACGCCGGCCGTCGCGACCAGACCGGCGATGGTGGCCCGGCGGCGGCCTCGGATGCGGCGGTTGTCGCTCATGGAACTCCTCGAACTCCTCGCTCGGGGCGCGAGCGGTGGCCCGTCCCCCGAAGAGTCGACGCCTCGGGTGTGGCCGGGTTGCCCGCGATCTGCGAGCCCGGCGTGTCGGCCCGGGAGTGTCCGGGCGTACCGGGTGAATCGGGCGCGACCGAGGAGGCCGAGGAGACCGGACGTCCTAGTCGAGGCCGCGCACGATGTGCGTCTCGTCGACGTCGAAGGCCTCGCCGCGGTCGGCCTGGGTCGCCTCGGCACGGGTGTCGGTGGTCTGCACGATGAACCTCCTGCGTTCGCCTCGGGCCCGGCCGGCGCCGGTCCCGTTTTCCCTCGTCCAGCATGACCCTCGGGCGGCCCGGGATGCGATCCCGGAACCGTCAGGTCCTCGTCAAGAACTGAATGCTGAACATATCGGGAACGGAAGTCACGGCGTTTCGGATCTGTTCCGGTTCCTGAACCGGTTCAGGTGTCCACTCCGTTCAGGAACGA
The DNA here is from genome assembly GCF_004217185.1 of Pseudonocardia sediminis. Lineage (NCBI taxonomy): Bacteria > Bacillati > Actinomycetota > Actinomycetes > Pseudonocardiales > Pseudonocardiaceae > Pseudonocardia > Pseudonocardia sediminis. The sequence continues at coordinate 6,171,376 of NZ_SHKL01000001.1, forward strand.
CAGCAGATTCGTGAGATAGGCCTCCTGGTCCTCCAGGAACGGGGCGTGCCCCACGCCGTCGAAACGCACCAGGCGGGCGTCCGGGAAGAGGTCGGCCGAGGCCGCGACGCCGGAGTAGGACATGAACCCGTCGTCGGCGCCGGCCAGCAGCAGGACCGGGCAGGTGATGCCGGGCAGCAGCCCCCGCTGGTCGACGTCCGCGAGCGCGCGCATCGTGTCCGACACCCGCGGGCCGGACTCCAGGAACTGACCCCACAGCCAGGCGAGCGTCGGCTCGCTCTGCGGTGCCGCGCAGACGGCCTCGGCCACGGCGCGGAACGCCCCCGCCCGGTCGGCGAGCAGCCCGGCCAGGACGCCCTCGACGTCGTCGACGGTGCTGCCGTGGGGCCAGTCGTCGGAGGCGGTGTAGCGCGGGGTGGCGCCGGCGGTGAGCACGAGCCCGGCGACCTCCGCACCGAGCTCGGCGGCGGCCGCGACGACCACCGCCCCGCCCAGCGACCACCCGGACAGGACCGGGCTCCGCAGCTCCAGCTCGCGCACCAGGGCGACCACGTCGCCGGCGAGCGCCTCGATCGACACGTCGGCGAAGTCCTTGTCCGAGCGCCCGCACGCCCGGAGGTCGAGCACGACCACCTCGTGCCCGGCCGTGAGCAGCTCCGACACCGTGGAGTCCCAACAGTGCCCGGTGACGGCCCAGCCGTGCACCAGCACGACGGCGCGTCCGGATCCCGAGTAGTGCTCGTAGTAGACGTGCTTGCCGGAGTCGACCTCGAGCTGGGCCATCGCGGGTCTCCTGGGTGTCGGGAGCCGCGACGCTATCCGGTCAGCGCCGCCCGCACCTGCGGCATCACCTGCGTGGCCAGGTACTCGACGCGCTCGGAGCCGGACTCGACGCTCTCCCCGGGCAGCTGCGCCCAGAAGTGCACGTCGCGGATCTGCGGGCAGCCGCGCAGCAGGGCCGTCAGCTCGGTGACGGCGGTGGCGGCGTCCCACAGCTGGAACGCACCGGCATCCACGATCGACTGCGCGTCCGGGAAGCGCGGGACCTCGTCCGGCGGCCCGAACGCGCCCCAGGAGATGTACTCGTTGAGCTGGTAGAGAGCGTGCTCGCCGATCCGGGCCCAGGTCCGTTCCGGGTCCTCGGCGATCACCGCCCACTGCCCGGCGTAGATCCGGGCCTCGTCGAGCGGACGGCCGACCCTCTCGCAGGCCGCCAGGTAGGACGCCTGGTGCGCGTTCTGGGTGCTGAGGAAGCCGTCCGCGATCCGGGCCGCGCGCTCGATCGCGACGTCGGCCATCGCGCCGACGAGCAGCTGCGGAGGCTGCTCGGGGACCGGCGTGACCGGCAGCGCGGGCAGCGAGTAGCGCCGGCCCTCGATCGGCTCGCGCGACCCGGACCACGCGCGGCGGATCACCGCGACGCCCTCCTCCAGCAGGCTCGGCCGGTTGACGACCTTCTGCCCGAACGCCGCGAACTCGCGTTCCCAGTAGCCCTGCCCGACGCCCAGGTCGAACCGGCCGCCGGTCAGCAGCGACAGCGTGGCGGCGTCCTCGGCGAGCCGGATCGGGTCGTGCAGCGGCGAGACGATCAGGTTCGTCCCGATCCGCATCGACGTGGTGCGCTGGCCGATCGCGGCGGCCAGCACGAACGGCGACGGGCTGTAGCCGTCCTCGCAGAAGTGGTGCTCGGTGAGCCACACCGATCCCAGCCCGAGGCTCTCCGCCCAGGCGATCTGGTCCAGGACCTCGGCGTAGAAGCGCGAGAACGGACGCTGCGGGTCGGGATTGCGGAAGTCGTACCAGAGCCCGAAGGTGGGCTCCTCGATCACGGCCGATCCGGACACGGGGCCTCCTTGAGGTGACGTGGGCCACGCTGCCCACGCCACGCCAGGATTGTCTACCAACCGCCCGTCCGGTGTCACTGCTCCCTGGCGGTGAAGACCCGCCCACCTCGTCCAGCGATCGGCACTCTCGTCGCAAAGGTTCCGACGAGAGTGCTGCTCGCTGAGGACGGGTGGGTTCAGGCGGGGGTGACCCTCCCGGCCAGGTGCACCTTCTCCGGCTTCTTCGCCGCTCGGACGGCCAGCGACCAGTCGTCACCGTCCTGCTCGGTGACCAGTTCTACCGTGGACGGCAGGAGCAGCGGCTTGCGGAACACCACGTCGTAGGTCGCGGCGTCCGGGATCCGTCCCTGCAGGGCCGCGACGGCGCGGGCCGCGGTCCACATACCGTGCGCGATCGCGCGCGGGAAGCCCATCGCTTTGGCGGTGAGCGGGTGCAGGTGGATCGGGTTGACGTCACCGCTGGCCGCGGCGTAGCGACGCCCGGTGTCCCCGGCGACCTTCCACGTCGCGGTGCCGGTCCCGGTGGGGGTCGGCGCTTCGGCGATGTCGGTGCCCGGCTCCTTCTCCGCCGAGGCCTTCGCACCCCGGGACAGGTAGGTGCTGCGGCCCTCCCACACCACCTCGTCGCCGACGCGGGCCTCGGCGACGAGATCGACCTGCGCCCCCTTGGCATGGGTGACGAACCGGTCCGCGTGCACCCGCAGGTCCAGCGTGTCGGCCGGGGTGACCGCCCGGTGTGCGGTGATCCGGTTGGCCAGGTGCACCAGCCCGGGCAGCGGCAGCGGGAACGACCGGTCGGCCATCAGCACGACCTGCAGAGGAAACGCCAGAACGTGCGGGTAGGTCAGCGGCAGCGCGCCACCGATGCCGAACCCGCAGGCCAGGGCGTAGTCGGCGAGGTGGTCCTGCTCGACGGTCACCCCGCGGCGCACGATCTCGCGCGCCGGGAGCTCGCGACCCCCGCCGCCGGGCAGCGCGGCACCGGCGGCCGCGCGGGTGTAGAGCGGCCCGAGCGACGGCGGCCCGTCCAGCTCGGTGACCTTCCGATCCACTGAGGCGGTCATCAGGCCCCCAGCATCGACTGGCCGCACACGCGCACGACCTGCCCGTTGACGCCGCCGCTCTCGGCCTGGCCGAGCCAGCCGATCGTCTCCGCGACGTCGACCGGGAGACCGCCCTGCTTGAGGCTGTTCACCCGCCGTCCGGCCTCGCGGGTGCCGATCGGCATCTTGCCGGTCATCTCGGTCTCGATGAACCCGGGCGCGACCGCGTTGATCGTCACGCCGCGCTCGGCGGCCTTCGGGGCCAGCGCACGGACCATGCCGATCACACCGGCCTTGGACGCGGCGTAGTTCGTCTGCCCGCGGTTGCCGGCGATGCCGCTCTGCGAGGAGACGCAGACGATCCGCGCCGACTCGTTGAGAACATCGCTGTCCAGCAGCGCGGCGTTGATCGTCAGCTGCGCGCCGAGGTTGACCGCGAGGACGGAGTTCCAGCGGTCGTCGGTCATGTTGGCCAGCAGCTTGTCGCGGGTGATGCCGGCGTTGTGGACCACCAGGTCGACCCCGCCGTGGCGCTGGCGCAGGTGCTCGATCAGGCGCTCCGCTGCGTCGTCGGCGGTGATGTCGAGCTGAAGCGCGGTGCCGCCGGTGCGGTTGGCCGTCTTTGCGAGGCCCTCGCCGGCGGCGGGGATGTCGACGGCGACGATCGTGGCGCCGTCGCGGGCGAGGGTCTCGGCGATGGAGGCGCCGATCCCGCGTGCCGCCCCGGTGACGACGGCGACGCGCCCGCGCAGCGGCAGGTCGGGGTCGTGCGGGTCGTCCATCCCGGCCGGGTCCAGCGTCGGCCCGACCGGCACCGTGACGTGCACGTTCTGCCCGTCGACGTAGGCCGAGCGCGACGACAGGAAGAACCGGACCGTCGAGTCGACGGCGGACGGCGCCGCGTCGCCCGCGACGATCACCAGGTTCGCGGTGGCGCCGAAACGCAGTTCCTTGCCGATCGAGCGGACGAACCCGTCGAGGGACTGGGCCACCGCGGCGGCCTCCGCCCCGGACGCCTCGCCGGGCTCGGCGCCGAGCAGCAGCACCCGCCCGGACGGGCCGAGCTTCTTCACCGCCGGGGTGAGGATCTGCTGCGCGGTGGCCAGGTCGGCCAGCGTCGTGGCGCCGGTCAGGTCCAGCACGACGCCGTTGAGCTTCTCCTCGCCGGCAGTGTCGATGCTCGTCCCGTTGTCGCTCCTCTCGGCGGTGACGGAGCGCTGCCCGTTGTCCTCGACGAGCGCCGAGATCGGCTTGGCGAACCGGCCGTCGCCGACGCTCGTGACCAGCACCGGGCCGGACAGCAGCGGCTGCCCCGGCTCGAAGCGGCGCAGGCGCGGGACCGTCGGGACGCCGAGCTGCTTGGCGATGGGGGTGTTCGAGAGGTTGCTCAGAAGATCGCTCATGCCTTCGCCTCCAGGATCGCGACGACGCCCTGACCACCGGCGGCGCAGATCGAGATCAGGCCCCGCTGGTCCTTCTTCTCCTCCACGGCCCGCTCCCGCAGGAGCTTGGCCAGGGTGGCGACGATCCGCCCGCCGGTCGCGGCGAACGGGTGCCCGGCGGCCAGCGAGGAGCCGGCCACGTTCAGCTTCGTGAGGTCGATCGAGCCCAGCGGGGCGTCGAGGCCCAGGCGCTCCTTGGCGAAGCGCGGGTCCTCCCACGCCTTCTGGGTGGCCAGCACCTGGGACGCGAACGCCTCGTGGATCTCGTAGAGGTCGAAGTCCTGCAGCGTGAGGCCGTTGCGGGCGAGCAGCCGCGGCACCGCGTAGACCGGTGCGGTGAGCAGCCCGTCCGGGCCGTGCACGTAGTCGACTCCCGCCGTCTCGGAGTCCACGACGTGCGCCAGCACGGGCAGGCGGTGCTCCGCGGCCCACTCGTCGGAGCCCAGCAGCACCAGCGCGGAGCCGTCGGTGAGCGGGGTCGAGTTGCCCGCCGTCATCGTCGCGTCCGGGCCCTTGCCGAACACCGGCTTGAGCTTGCCCAGCTTCTCCACCGACGAGTCGGGGCGCAGGTTGTTGTCGCGCGTCAGCTTCAGGTACGGGGTGACGAGGTCGTCGAAGAAGCCGCGGTCGTAGGCGGCGGCGAGGTGCTGGTGGCTGGCGGCGGTGAGCTCGTCCTGCTCGGCGCGGCCGATCCCCCACTCCAGCGCGGTGCGGGCGGCGTGCTCGCCCATCGACAGGCCGGTGCGCGGCTCGGAGTTCTGCGGGATCTCCGGGACGATCTGCCCCGGGCGCAGCTGCCCGACGAGCTTGAGCCGGTCGACCGGGGTCTTCGCGGCGTTGAGCCGGACCAGGACGCGGCGCAGGTCGTCGTTGAGCGCGATCGGGGCGTCGGAGGCGGTGTCCACACCACCGGCGACGCCGCTCTCGATCTGCCCGAGGGCGATCTTGTTGGCCACCGCGATCGTGGCCTCCAGGCCGGTGCCGCAGGCCTGCTGGATGTCGTAGGCCGCGGTCCCCGGGTTCAGACGGCTGCCCAGGACGGCCTCGCGGGTGAGGTTGAAGTCGCGCGAGTGCTTGAGGACCGCACCGGCGACGACCTCACCGAGACGCTCGCCGGCCAGCCCGAACCGGGCGACCAGACCGTCGAGCGTGGCGGTGAGCATGTCGAGGTTGGACGCGCGGGAGTAGGCGCCGTTCGCGCGGGCGAACGGGATCCGGTTGCCGCCGATGACGGCGGCGCGCCGGGTGCTGGCAGGCATGGGGACGTCCTTCCTGGGATACGGACCGGGTGTCGGCCCTGTTCGTGCGGAGTCCGATGGGCTTGGGGGCCCGATGGTGCTGCTGCGTACCGCCGGGTAGCCGATACTCAAGGTACACGGTACTGTCGGTGTCGTGAAGACGGCACGGGATCGACGCGACAGCCGATGGGACGCCCACCGCGAGCAGCGGCGCGCCCAGCTCGTCGGCGCGGCGATCGGTGCCATCCGCCGCCACGGCGCCGGCGTCGGGATGGACGACGTCGCCGCGGCCGCCGAGACGTCCAAGACCGTCGTCTACCGGCACTTCGGCGACCGGAGCGGCCTCTACACCGCGGTGTGCGAGTCCGTCGCGGCCGTACTGCTGGGAGAGATCCGCAGCGCCACCATCGAGGCGATGGGCGCCCCGGACGGTGGGCCGCGCGCCGCGGTCTCCGCCGGGATCGACGCCTACCTCAGGCTGATCGAGTCCGACCCCGAGCTGTACCGCTTCGTCGTCCACCGGCCGTTGCTCACCCAGCCCACCGGGTCGCGGACGGCGTCGCCACCGCAGTCAGCCGATCCGGTGAACGACCTGGTCACCGTCATCGGCGACGAGATCGCGACGGTCATCGGCGACCGCCTGCGCAGCACCGGGAACGAACCGGGCGACGCCGCCCGCCCCTGGGGCCACGCGATCGTCGGCCTGGTCCGCGGCGCGGCGGACGACTGGCTGATCCGGCCGAACGGGATGACCCGTGAACGGCTCGCCACACACCTCACCGACCTGGCCTGGTCCGGACTCTCCGGCCTGGCACCGCATGTGCAGGAGGACCACGCATGACCCGCACCCCCGTCCCCGCTCCCTCCGTCGACGCCCTGCGCCACGTCGTCGACGGGCGGTGGGCGAACGTCCGCGACGAGACCCGCGAGGAGATGGGCCGCCACGGCCTGTCCGCGGACCCGGACTTCACCTCCGAGCAGTACCGCGCCTGGGTGCTCGAAGCGCTCAAGGTGCTCGTCGCCTCCGGCCGCCCGCACACCGGCTTCGACCCGTCCGTCGGCGGGAAGGGCGACGTCGGCGGCGTCGTCACCTCGTTCGCGATGCTCGCCTACGGCGACCTGTCGCTGCTGGTCAAGGCCGGCGTCCAGTGGGGCCTGTTCGGCGGCGCCGTGCAGGTGCTCGGCACCGCGCGTCACCACGACCGGTACCTGCGCAGCATCATCGACGGCGAGCTGCTCGGCTGCTTCGCGATGACCGAGACCGGTCACGGCTCGGACGTGCAGCACCTGCACACCACGGCGACCTACGACCGCGCCACCGAGGAGTTCGTGATCGACACCCCGCACCCGGGGGCACGCAAGGACTACATCGGCAACGCCGCCCGCGACGGCCGGATGGCGGTCGTGTTCGCGCAGCTGGTCATCGGCGACCAGAAGCCCGGCGTGCACGCGTTCCTCGTCCCCCTGCGCGACGAGAACGGCACCGTCCTGCCCGGCGTCGAGGTCACCGACGACGGCCGCAAGGCCGGCCTCAACGGCGTCGACAACGGGCGCCTGGCGTTCTCCGGCGTCCGCATCCCGCGCGAGAACCTGCTCAACCACTTCGCCGACGTCGCCGCGGACGGCACGTACTCCAGCTCGATCGAGAACGAGACCGCCCGCTTCTTCACCATGCTCGGCACGCTGGTGCGGGGCCGGATCAGCGTCGCCGGCGGTGCCGGTGCGGCCGCCCAGAAGGCCCTGACGCTGGCGATCCGCTACGGCGAGCAGCGCCGCCAGTTCACGAACCCGTCCACCGGCGAGGAGACCGCCGTCCTGGACTACCTGGTGCACCAGCGCAAGCTGCTGCCCGCGCTGGCCACCAGCTACGCGCTGCAGTTCACCCAGGACGACCTGGTGGCGCGGATGCACGAGATCCAGGCGCCGGGCAAGCCGAAGGCCGGCGCGCGGGAGCAGCGCCAGCTCGAGCAGTCCGCGGCCGGGATCAAGGCGATCGCGACCTGGCACGCCACCGCGACGATCCAGACCTGCCGGGAGGCCTGCGGCGGCGCGGGCTACCTGGAGGAGAACCTGCTGCCGGCGCTCAAGGCCGACACCGACGTGTTCACCACGTTCGAGGGCGACAACACCGTCCTGCTGCAGCTGCTGGCCAAGGAGCTGCTCTCGGACTACGGCCGGACGATCAAGAAGGGCAACCCGCTCGGGATCGCCCCGCTGCTCGGCCGCCAGCTCGCCAGCGTCGGAGCGGAGAGGACCGGGCTCGCGTCGCTGCTACGCCGGATCCCGGGCGTCGCGCTCGACCTGGGCGACCGTAAGAGGCGCACCGCGCTGCTGCGGACGCGCCGCGAGGACACCCTGGCCACCGCGATCCGCCACCTCGCCCCCGCGATGCGCAAGGGCAACGACGAGTTCGCGGTGTTCAACGCCTCGCAGGACCTGCTGCTCACCGCGGCCCGCGCGCACGTCGACGCGCTGGTGGAGGAGTCGTTCCGCAACGCCATCGTCCGTACGACCGAGAGCAGCGAACGCGGAACGAGCATGGGCACCGACGCGTCGGTGAAGGGCCTGCTCGAGCGGGTCTACGACCTGCACGTGCTCTCGGTGATCGACCGCGAGCGCGCCTGGTACCTGGAGACCGGACGCCTGACCGCGGCCGAGTCGCAGACGATCCGCCCGCTGGTCAACGAGCTGTGCGTCGAGCTGCGCCCGCACGCCCGGCTGCTGACCGACGCGTTCGGCATCCCGGAGGGGTGGCTCTCCGCCCCGATGCTGGACGGCCCCGCCCCGCTCCCGGTCGAGGCCGGCGTCGCCGACGTGGTGGCCGCCGGCTGACCCGGTCCAGCCGGCCGGCCGAAGGGCGGGTCACGATCCGCACCCCTGCCGTCGATCCGCACGCCGTGCAGGGGGTGCGGATCGTCGGACGTGGTGCGGATCGGGCCGTCGGGGTTCCGGATCACTGCTAACGATCACCGGGACGGCGACGAGCGTTCGATCATGATCTCGAGAACAGCCGCGCACCGTGGCGCTGCGGTCGCCGCTCGCCCTCGCCACCCTGTCCACGACCCTCGGGTGCGGTGGCCCGGCCGCCGACCCGGCCGTGGCCCCGACGTCGGCGGCGCCGGTGTCCGCAGCCCCGGCGGCCACCACCGCGCCGCCGGCGACCACACCCGCGGAGGACCCCGCCGGGACGGACGCGACGGCGGTGGAGGCACCGCTGGATCCGGGTGAGGGCTCGGTCGACGGGCCCGACGTCGCCCGGAGCGTCTCGGACCAGCTCACCAAGGTCGTCGGCCGGTCGCCCGACTCGGTGACGTGCCCGAACCTGCTCGCGAAGGTCGGAACGGCGATCCGCTGTGAGCTTGTCGACGGCGCCGACCGCTACGGCGTGACCGTGACCTCGGTCGAGGGGACCGACGTCGCGTTCGACATCAAGGTCGACGACCAGGTCTCCTGACCCCGGGTCCGCGGGCCGATCCGGGATGGACGTCCGTCCGGGACCGGTGTGAGCGGCGCGTGCCGGGCGACACCGGGCGAGCCCGTTCGACGCTCCTTAGACTGGGGCACAAGGTCGGGAACCACCCGCTTCCCGTCGTCCCACAGTCTGGCGAGGTTTCGTGTCCACACCCCCCATCGACCCGTCACTCGACCACGCGGTCGCCGAGGACGAGGGCCTCTCGGTCTCCGAGCGGAAGACCTACGCCGCGGGCATCCCCGCCGTCGCGGTCAGCATGATCCGGTCGCTGCGCCAGCAGGGTCCGAAGAAGACGGCCAAGAACCTGCTCACGCTCAACCAGGTCGACGGTTTCGACTGCATGAGCTGCGCGTGGCCGGACCCGGCACCGGGCGAGCGGCACACCGCGGAGTTCTGCGAGAACGGCGCGAAGGCCGTCGCGTGGGAGGGCCAGCGCGCCGAGGTCGGGCCGGAGTTCTTCGCCCGGCACTCGATCGACGACCTCGCCACCCGCACCGGGTTCTGGCTGGAGAGCCAGGGCCGGCTGACGCACCCGATGGTGCGCCGGGGCGGTGGGAGCCACTACGAGCCGATCTCGTGGGAGGACGCGTTCGACCTGGTCGGGGAGCACCTGAACGCCCTGGACAGCCCGGACGAGGCGGTGTTCTACACCTCCGGCCGCGCGTCGAACGAGGCCGCGTTCGTCTACCAGCTCTTCTCCCGCGCCTACGGCACGAACAACCTGCCCGACTGCTCGAACATGTGTCACGAGTCGACCTCGGTCGGCCTGGCGCAGGCGATCGGCGTCGGCAAGGGCTCGGTCAGCCTGCAGGACATGCACGAGGCGGACCTGATCGTCATCTCCGGCCAGAACCCGGGCACGAACCACCCGCGGATGCTCTCCGCGCTGGAGATCGCCAAGAAGAACGGCGCGCGGATCCTGGCGATCAACCCGCTGCGTGAGGCCGGGCTGATCGAGTTCAAGAACCCGCAGTCGCCGACCGGCGTCGTCCGGGGCACCGATCTCGCCGACGAGTTCCTGCAGATCCGCTCGGACGGCGACCTCGCGCTCTGGCAGGCGTTCGGGCACCTGCTGCTGGCCAAGGAGGAGCTCGAGCCGGGCAGCGTCGTCGACCGTGACTTCGTCGAGCGGCACACGAACGGCTTCGACGCCTACGCCAAGCACGTCGCCGACCTCGACCGCGAGCTCGTCTGCACCGCGACCGGCCTCGAGTGGTCGCAGATCGAGCGCGCCGCGGACATGCTCGCGAGCTCCAAGCGGATCATCAACTGCTGGGCGATGGGCATCACCCAGCACCGCAACGCCGTCGCGACGATCAAGGAGTTCGTCAACGTCGCCCTGCTCCAGGGCATGATCGGCAAGCCGGGCGCGGGCCTGTGCCCGGTCCGCGGGCACTCCAACGTGCAGGGCGACCGCACGATGGGCATCTGGGAGCAGGTCGCCGACGAGTTCCTGGACGCGATCCGCGACGAGTTCGGCTTCGAGCCCCCGCGCGAGCACGGCTACGACGCGATCGCGTCGGTGCAGGCCCTGCGCGACGGCCGGGCGTCGGTGTTCGTCGGCCTCGGCGGCAACTTCGCCCAGGCCATGTCCGACACCGAGGTCACCGAGAAGGCGCTGGCGTCCTGCCGGCTCACCGTGCAGATCTCGACCAAGCTCAACCGGAGCCACCTCACGGCCGGGACCGACGCGCTCATCCTGCCCGCGCTGGGCCGCACCGAGAAGGACCTGACGGGCGGCCGCGAGCAGCGGGTCACCGTCGAGGACTCGATGTCGGCGGTGCACGCCTCCCGCGGGCGGTCCACCCCGATCGGCGAGCTGCTGCGCTCCGAGGTCGACATCCTGTGCGGGATCGCCCGCGCCACCCTCGGCGAGAAGCACGGCATCCCGTGGGCGTCGTTCGCCGCGGACTACGACCGGATCCGGGACCGGATCGGGCGCGTCGTGCCGGGCTGCGAGGCCTACACCGAGAAGGTCGCCCGCCGCGGCGGCTTCACCCTCGCCCACCCGCCGCGCGACTCGCGGACGTTCCCGACCGAGTCCGGCTTCGCCGAGTTCACCGTCAGCCCGACCGTGGTCGCCTCGGTGCCCGAGGGCCGGCTGGTGCTGCAGACGATGCGCAGCCACGACCAGTTCAACACCACGATCTACGGCCTCGACGACCGCTACCGCGGCATCCACAACGGACGCCGGGTCGTGTTCATCTCGGCCGAGGACCTGCGTGAGCTGGGCTACGCCGACGGGGACCGGGTGAACCTGGTCGGTGAGTGGACCGACGGCGTGGAGCGCCGCGCCGACGACTTCCGGCTGGTCACCTACTCGACGCCGAAGGGCTGCGTGGCCGCCTACTACCCGGAGACGAACCCGCTGATCCCGCTGGACTCGTTCTCCGACCAGAGCCGCACGCCGACGTCGAAGTGGGTCGTCGTCCGCCTGGAGCCCGCCACCGTCTGACGCCTACGGGCCCAGCACGCGCGCGACGTGCGAATTGGTGAAGCGGCGGTCCGGGTCCAGGCGGTCCCGGACCGCGGCGAAGCGGTCCCAGGCCGGGTACAGCGGGGCGAGCTCGGAGGCGTCGAGCAGGTGCCGCTTGCCCCAGTGCGGTCGCCCGCCGAACGACCGCGCGATGTCGCCGACGGCCCGGAAGTAGGGCTCCCACGCCATCCCGCGGTACACGTGCGCGGCGACGTAGACGCTCTCGCGGTCCCAGGCCGGGCTGAGGAACGCGTCGGTGTCGGCGGCGGCGAACCGGACCTCGATCGGGAAGTTGACGTCGTGCCGGCTGCCGGCGAGGTGGATCGCGCGGACGGCGTCGTGCGCGGCCGCCCGCGGCATCGCCCACTCGGTCTCGGTGAAGCGCACCGAGCGCCGGGTGCCGAACACGCGGTGGCTGACGTCGGTGCGCTCGGCCGGGCGCAGCGCGGCGACGGCGGCGCGGTTGAGCAGCGGGATCGCCGCCGGCGCGGCGCGTCCGGCCCGGCTCGCCACGTCCAGGGCCCCGTTCTGCAGCAGCGTCTCGTCGACCCAGCGCGAGAGCCGTCCCTGCGGCGCGGGCGGGTCGCCGGTCCGGTCGTTGATCCGCATCAGCGCCGTCGCGGTGTGCGGGAACAGGTGGAACTCGACGTGGTCGTGGGCGCGGACGAGGTCGTCGAGGCCGAACAACGCCTCGGCCAGCGGCATCGGCCGGTCCCGGGCGTGCAGCCGGAACGCGGGCACGACGTCGAGCCCGACGGCGGTCACGACGCCCAGCGCGCCGAGTGACACCCGGGCCGCGGCGAGGGTCTCCGGGTCGTCGCCGCTCAGGGTGTGCACCGTGCCGTCGGCGGTGACCAGCTCCAGGCTCGTGACGCGGGTGGCGAGGTTGCCGAACGCGAGTCCCGTGCCGTGGGTGGCGGTGGCGATCGCGCCGCCGATCGTCTGGGCGTCGATGTCACCGAGGTTGGGCAGGGCCAGCCCGTGCCCGTCGAGCAGGCGGTTGAGCTCGGCCAGCACCGTTCCCGCCCCGACGACGACGTCTGCCCCGGACGGGCCGTGCCGCACCGACCGGATCCCGGACAGGTTCTCCAGCGAGATCAGTAGGCCGTCGGTGGGGACCAGGTCGCCGAACGAGTGCCCGCTGCCCGCCACGCGGACCGTCAGTCCCCGTTCGCCGGCCCACCGGAGCGCCTCGGCCACCGCGGCGGTGTCCGGCGGGGCGGCCCGGTGGAACGGACGGCACGTCTGGTCTCCGGCCCAGTTCCGCCACCGCACCACGGACGGTGATCCTACGGCCACGCGCACCCGTCCGGGTGTATCCCGTCGTCACTACTGATGACGTCGCCCGACCTGCCGTTAACGGCATTCGGCCCAGCAGCGCTAGTCCGGTATGTCGGTCGTCGGGGACCGGCCTTTCCCACCGGAGGACCACGATGGCCAGGACGTCCACCAAGACCGGCCCACGACGGGCGACGGGCACCACCACCCAGAGCCCGTGGCCGACACGGCGCGAGCGTGAGGGCGGCGTCGCCCGCCGCATCCTCGACGCGACGGTCACCGACCGGATCCCGGCCCTCGGCCCGCTGCCGCGCCACGCCCTGATCCCGCAGCAGCGCCCGGCGCCCGCGTCCCCGGCTTCGGCGGCCCCGGCTCCCGCGGCCCCGGCGCCGGTGCCGCGTCCGGGCGCGGTGCCGCAGGTGTCGACCTCACCGGCCCAGGCCCGCTCGGACGCCGCGGCGGACGCGCTGCTGGCGTCGGTCCCGCCGTTCGGCACCCCGCCCTTCGGCACCCGCGGCGCCGTCACCCCGCCCGCGGCGGCCCGTCCCCAGCACCACCGCGCGGTCCCCGGCGCGCAGCCGCAGTGGGCCCACCAGCTCGCCCCGATCGCGCCGCGCAACGGCTTCGGCATCACCGCCCTGTGCCTGGCCCTGGTCGGGCTGCCGTTCGCACTGATCCCGCTGACCGGCGTCCTCGGGGCGCTGCTGGGCGCGCTCGCCGTCGTGTTCGGCCTGCTGGGCTGGTCGCGGGCCCGGCGGCAGGTGGCGACGAACCGGACGATGTCGGTGGTCGGGACCGCCCTCGGCCTGCTCACCCTCGGCCTCGGCGTCGCCGGGCTGGTGATCCTCGTCCGGGCCACCGGGGCGCTCGTCGGCGACCTGGAGGACCTCGGGGTGCAGGTCCCGTCCGTCGCCCCGGCCGCCGCCGAGACCTCGACCGGTGGGCCGGCGTACTCGTTCAAGCTCTCCGGCAGCGCCCCCGGCGCGACGGTGATGTGGAGCGTCGACGGCTCGTCCGGCGGCGACCAGGCCACCCGGCTCCCGTGGGAGCGCGCGGTCAGCGGCGAGCAGGACGGCTACGGCACCACCTCGTTGACCGCCTACACGAACCCCGGCTCCGGCGGCGACCTGACCTGCACGATCGTCGGCAGCGACGGCCGGGTGCTGGACACCCGCACCGCGACACCCACCGGCGGCGCCGCCGGCTCGGCCGCGGTCACCTGCAGCGCGCTGGGCTGAGGCGAGGAGACGACGAGGACGAGACCGATGACGACCTCGCTGCCGCCCCGGCCGGGACCGCGCCACGCCCTGCCCGCGGACCGACCGTCCCCGACGACGGTCCGTCCCGCGGTCCCCCGCCCGCGCCCCTGCCCCGAACGCCCTCCGGTCGGATCGCTGCGGGCCGCCGCGCCCGCCGTACCGCTCCCGGCCCGGCGGCGGTCGCGCCGGGCCCGGACCGTCGCGCTGGTCGGGACCGCCGTCCTGGCCCTCGGGCTGGCCGGCACCGTCGTCGTCGCCCGGTCGAGCCCCGCGGTGGCCGACGACCTGCGCCGTCTCGACGTCCCGATCCCGTTCGTCAGCACCAGCGCCCCGTCGACGACGACCGTGCCCTCCACACCGACCGTGCCGACGGCCTCCTGACCCGTCGCTGTGGCCCCGGTCACGATCACCCGATCGGGAATGCCCCCGGCCGGACACCACGTTGAGCGTTACGGGTTCGCACGTGCGTGACCCGCGAGGGGGAACACGTGACCACGACGACCGCTGCCGGCCGCAGCGCCGTACCGAGCCGGCTCCGGATCGCCCTGATCCTGGGCGCGCTGATCGCGCTCGGGCCGCTGACGATCGACACCTACCTGCCCGCGCTGCCCGCCGTGGGCGCCGACCTGGGCGCGTCCGAGACGACGGTGCAGCTCACGCTGACCGGCACCCTGATCGGGCTCGCGCTCGGCCAGATCCTGATCGGCCCGCTGTCGGACGCGTGGGGACGGCGCCGCCCGCTGATCGCCGGCGCCGCGCTGCACGTGCTGGCCTCGGCCGCCGTGTTCATCGCGCCGAGCATCGAGGTGCTGGGCGTGCTGCGGGTGCTGCAGGGCGTCGGCGCGTCGGCCGGGGCCGTCGTCGGCCTCGCGATCGTGCGCGACCTGTTCGTCGGACGGGCCGCGGCGACGATGCTCTCCCGCCTGATCCTGGTGATGGGCGCGTTCCCGGTGATCGCACCGACCCTGGGTGGGGTCCTGCTGAACTGGGTCAGCTGGCGCGGGGTGTTCCTGTTCCTGGCCGTCTACGGGCTGGTCATGCTCGTCGTCGTCACGATGGGGCTGCCCGAGACGTTGCCGGCGCACCGCCGTCGCAGCGCCCGGTTCGGCCCGACCATGCGCACCTACGGCTCGCTGCTCAAGGACCGCCCGTTCGTCGGGCTGGTGCTGGTCGCCGGCCTGGCGATGGCCGCGCTGTTCAGCTACGTCTCCGGCGCGGCGTTCGTCTACCAGCAGCAGTTCGGGATGAGCCAGCAGGTGTTCGGGCTGTTCTTCGGCGCGGGCGCGATCTGGCTGGTCGTCGCCACCCAGCTCAACCCGGTGCTGCTGCGCTGGTTCGAGCCGCGCCAGATCATGACGGTCGCGATGATCGCCGGGGTGGGCGTCGGCGTCGTGGGGGTCCTGCTCGCCACGTTCGGCGTCGGCGGGCTGGCCGGCGTCGTCGGCCCCGTCTGGGCGCTGCTGCTGTGCTGCGGCTTCGTGCTCCCGAACGCCCCCGCGCTGGCGCTGGCCCGTCACGGCGAGGCCGCCGGGACCGCGTCGGCCCTGCTCGGGTCGCTGCAGTTCGGGATCGGCGCCGTGACCTCCCCGGTCGTCGGCCTGCTCGGCAACGACGCCCGGGCGATGGCGCTGTCGATGGCCGGCGCGATGGTGCTGGGGCTGATCGCGCTGGTCACGGTCGTCCGGCCGTGGCAGCTGCCCGACATCAACGACGACGAGATGACCGAGGATCGCACCGACGAGACGGCCCCCGCCGCCGCCTGAGCCGACCCCGTGCGCGGACATCGCCGCTCCGGCGACGATGTCCGCGCACGACCTCGTTCTTGACCTGAAGTGAACTCCAGCTCGTAGCGTCCCCGCCATGAGCATGGACGCGAGCACATGGATGGCCCTGGAGAACGTGAGCCAGGACCCCGGACGCAACCGGCAGCCCGCCCGTGTCGTGGCCCGGCGGATCATGGAGTTCGCCCGGCCGCACCGACGGCGGATCTCCTGGTTCCTGCTGACCAGCGTCGTCGGGGCGGTGCTGACCGTCGCGACTCCGCTGCTGGCCGGCCGGGCCACCGACGCCATCACCTCCGGAGCGGCCGCGTCGGTCGTCGCCGGCATCGCCGGGCTGATCGCGGTGATCGCCGTCGCCGAGGCGGTGGCGGGCCTGTTCGAGCGGTGGCTCTCGGCGAACCTGGGCGAGGGCCTGATCTGGCAGCTGCGCACGGCGGTGTTCGACCACGTGCAGCGGATGCCGGTCGCGTTCTTCACCCGCACCCGGACCGGCGCGCTGGTCAGCCGCCTCAACAACGACGTGATGGGCGCGCAGCGCGCGTTCAGCGACACGTTGTCCGGCGTCGTCGGCAACCTGGTCACGCTCGCCCTGACGCTCGTGGTGATGCTGACGATCTCGTGGCCGGTCACGCTGCTGACGCTCGTGCTGCTGCCGCTGTTCGTCCTCCCGGCCCGCCGGATGGGACGTCGCCTGGCGGCCCTGCAGCGCGAGGCCGCCGAGCACAACGCGGCCATGAGCAGCCGGATGACCGAGCGGTTCTCCGCGCCCGGCGCGACCCTGATCAAGCTGTTCGGGCGCCCGGAGCAGGAGTCGGTCGAGTTCGCCGACCGGGCCGAGCGGGTGCGCGCGATCGGGGTGCGCTCGGCGATGGTCCAGTGGATCTTCGTGACGGCGCTGACACTGGCGTCGTCGCTGGCGATCGCCCTGGTCTACGGCCTGGGCGGGTACTTCGCCCTCGGTGGCGCGCTGCAGGCCGGTGACGTCGTCGCGCTGGCGCTGCTGCTGACCCGCCTCTACGCCCCGCTGACCGCGCTGGCCGGGGCCCGGATCGAGATCATGAGCGCCCTGGTCAGCTTCGAGCGGGTGTTCGAGGTGCTCGACCTGGAGCCGATGATCGCCGACGCGCCGGACGCCCGCCCCGTCCCCGACGGCGGGGTGTCGGTGCAGTTCGACCACGTCCGGTTCGGCTACCCGACGGCGGAGAAGGTCTCGCTGGCCTCGCTGGAGGAGGTCGCGACCCTGGACACCCGCGGCGGTGAGGAGATCCTGCACGACGTCTCGTTCACGGTGCGTCCGGGCGCGATGGTGGCGCTCGTCGGCTCGTCCGGGGCCGGGAAGTCGACGGTGGCACAGCTGCTGGCGCGCCTCTACGACGTCGACTCCGGAGCGGTGCGCCTGGCCGGGCACGACGTGCGCGAGCTGACCGGGGAGTCGATCCACCGGGCCGTCGGGTTCGTGACCCAGGACGGGCACCTGCTGCACGACACGATCGCGGCCAACCTGCGGATCGGTGCACCGGACGCGACGGATGCGCAGCTGTGGGACGCTCTGGAACGGGCACGCCTCGGCGACCTGGCCCGCTCGCTACCGGACGGGCTGGGGACCGTCGTCGGCGAGCGCGGCTACCGGCTCTCCGGCGGGGAACGGCAGCGCATCACGATCGCGCGGCTGCTGTTGGCGAAGCCCCGCGTCGTCGTCCTTGACGAGGCGACGGCGAGCCTGGACTCGACGTCGGAGGCGGCGGTGCAGGCCGCGCTGACCGAGGCGCTGGCCGACCGGACGGCGATCGTGATCGCGCACCGGTTGTCCACGATCCGTCAGGCCGACGAGATCCTGGTCCTGGAGGCCGGACGGGTCACCGAGCGCGGGACGCACGCGTCGTTGATCGCCCGCGAGGGCCGCTACGCCGAGCTGCACCGCACCCAGTTCGCCGAGCCGGTCGCGGCGTGAGCGGTGACGGTCGGGGCGTGAGCCGTGCCGGCTGCGCGACGTGCTCCGCACCCCGGGGACATCAGTGTCGATGCGCGGCTCCGCAGGTTTCGCGCTCAGTCACCAGGGGTGCGGAAGTCCTCCGGGGAGACGTCGGCGATGAACTCCTTGAACTCGCGCAGCTGTTCCTCCGGCGCCGCGGTGGACTCGGTGCCGGTGGCCGCCCGGGTCTGGGCGCCGATCCCGGCCGCGTCCTCGGCGTCCGGCGGGAGCAGCTCGTCGACCTGCTGGCCGACCTCGTCGAGCACGTGCTCGGCGATCCCGATCGGCAGCTTGTCCCGGACGGCGATCGACAGCGCGTCGCTCGGCTTGACCTCGACCCGCTCGCCGGCGTCGAACACCAGCTCCGCGGTGTAGACGCCGTCGGTCAGGTCGCTGATCTCGACGCGTTCCAGGGTGTGCCCGAGCTTCTCCAGGACCGGGACCAGCACGTCCTGGGTGAGCGAGGTCGTCTCCCCGTCCCGGGGGCCGATGGCGATCACCTCGGCCTGGGCCGGGCGCAGGAAGATCGGCACGCACCGGGTGCCCTCGATCTCCCCGAGCAGCAGGACCGGCTGCCGCGACCGGGCGTGCACGATCAGCCTCAGGACATGCATCGCCTTGCTCACGCGGCGCCTCCGGGACGTGGAAGAAACACGAATTCTCTCCGCATCGGACAGTGATGGGCGTCTCATCGCGAGACGCCTCGTCGACTTCAGCCCCGGCCGATGAACGGCATCGTCGTCGCGGTGATGGTCAGGAACTGGACGTTGGCCTCCAGCGGCAGCCCGGCCATATAGAGCACCGCGTCTGCGACGTGCCGGGCGTCGAACGTCGGCTCGCCGCGGACGGTGCCGTCGGCCTGCTTCGCCCCGGTCGCGATCCCGGCCGTCATGTCGGTGGCCGCGTTGCCGATGTCGATCTGCCCGCACGCGAT
Organism: Pseudonocardia sediminis; assembly: GCF_004217185.1. Taxonomy (NCBI): domain Bacteria; kingdom Bacillati; phylum Actinomycetota; class Actinomycetes; order Pseudonocardiales; family Pseudonocardiaceae; genus Pseudonocardia; species Pseudonocardia sediminis. Next base: position 6,190,115 of record NZ_SHKL01000001.1, read on the forward strand.
CCCGAACGGGCGCCCGTCCAGCGACAACGAGCGGGTCAGGCCGGTGATCGCGTGCTTGGTCGCGGTGTAGGCCGCGCTGCCCGGCCGCGGGACGTGTGCGGAGATCGAGCCGTTGTTGACGATCCGGCCGCCCTGCGGGTCCTGCGCGCGCATCGCCGCGAACGCCTCCCGGGCACAGAGGAACGACCCGGTCAGATTGGTGTCCACCGCCGCCCGCCACTGCGCGACGTCGACCTCGTCCGGCGTCCCGGACGGGCCGAACGTGCCGGCGTTGTTGACCAGCAGGTCCACCCGTCCCCACCGCTGCTTCACGGCCGCGAACAGCGCGGCGACCGAGCTCTCGTCGCCGACGTCGGTCGGGACGACGAGCGCGTCCGCGTGCCCGTCGGCCGTCGCCTCGAGCGCCTCGGCCCGCCGCCCGGCCAGCGCCACCCGGTACCCCGCCCCGAGCAGCGCCTGCGCCACCACCTGCCCGATCCCGGATCCCGCTCCCGTCACCACCGCCACGTCAGCCATGCCGATCACCCTCGCACCCTCCTCCCGCAGGCGGGAAGGTGTTCACCATGCGGGTGGAGCTCGACGGTGGATGGGACAGCGCGGCGGCGGTCGTGGACGGCGTGTGGCTGGAGCGGACGGCGCGGCGACCCGACGTCGAACCGTGGCTGCGCACCGAGACGCGGCTGCTGCCCTGGCTGGGCCCGCGGCTGCCGCTACCGGTGCCGCGACCGGAGGTGGTCGGTGAGAACCCGCTGGTCGTGCGGCACCGGATGCTGCCCGGCGAGCCGATCTCCGCCGACCCGGAGCCCGGGCTCGGAACCGCGCTGGGCGGGTTCCTGCGCGCACTGCACGCCACGCCGGCCGACGGGGCGGTCGCGCTGGGCGTCCCCGGACCGGAGCGGACCCGGCCGATGCGCGCGGCGTCGATCCACCGGTTCCGGACCGTCGTCGTGCCGATGCTGGACCCGGACGTGCGCCCCGGGGCGACGGCACTGTGCGACCGGATGGCCGTGGCACCGATCGCGGGCGTCCTGCACGGCGACCTCGGCCCGGACCACGTCCTCGTCGACGACGGGCGGATCAGCGGGATCATCGACTGGAGCGACACCCGCGTCGGCGACCCGGCCAAGGACCTCGCCTGGGCGCTGCACACCGCTCCGCGCGCGTTCGCCGACGCCGTCGCCGCGGCCTACGGCCCGACCGCCGACGAGGTGCTGCGGGCGCGGGACTGGCTCCGGATCGGGCCGTTCTACGCCGTCACCCACGGGCTGGACACGGCCGACGACACCCTGGTCACGGACTCGCTGCGCGACCTGACCGGCTCTCTCACCGAGTCTGCCGAGCTCTAGCAGCAATGCCATACACACGTAGACGGCGCGATCGACCGCGCTCGATCACCTCCTCTACCGATCTCTAGCGAGCGCCCGAGAAATACTTAGATCATCACATCCGCACCCCTGCCCACGAGCCGCGCGCCCTGCAGCAGGTGCGCATCGCCGGCAGGGGTGCGGATCGGGTCGGTAGCGTTCTATCGCACTGTCTAGTGATGCGCGTAGAGGGTCGTATGGGGCGCGATCGCCGGACGATCGGGCTGTCTTCAGCCTTCTAGGTTCGCCGCTAGAGACGTCGATACCGCCCGATCTCGGCGGCGCAGGGCTCCCGGCGACTCCCCGACGGTCCGGCTGAACGCCCGGCTGAACGCCGCCTCCGACCGGTAGCCCAGGCGCCCGGCCAGCTCCGCCACCGTCGCATCACCGGAGGTCAGGGCGTCGGCGGCGACGTGCATTCGCCACCGCGTCACGTACGCCATCGCCGGCTCACCCACCAGGTCGGTGAACCGCGCCGCGAACGCCGACCGGGACATCGACGCCGTCGCGGCCAGCGAGGTGACCGTCCAGTCCCGGGACGGGTCGCGGTGCACCTGGGCCAGGACGCGCCCGACGCGGTCGTCGGCCAGGGCGCCGAGCCAGCCCGTCCGCGCGGCCGGGTCGTTCGCCAGCCACTGCCGCAGGGCCTGGATGACGAGCACGTCGGCCAGCCGGGTGATCACCGCCTCGCCGCCGGGCCGCAGGTCCTCCACCTCGGCCGCGATCAGGCGCAACGTGTCGTGGCAGCGGTCGGCGCCCGCCGTCGCCTCGACCCGGATCAGCCCCGGCAGCAGGTCGAGGAGCCCGCGCGCGGCCGGGTGCTCGAAACGGACGGCGCCGCACACCATCCGGGTCGCCTCGCCGTCGCCGCCGTGGCGCAGCAGCGCGTAGCGGTCGTCGAGCATCGGGTGCGGGATGGAGCGGATGTCCGGGGTCGCGACGCCGGGCGCGCCGCGCAGCCGGTGCTCGTCGCCGCGCGGGACGAGCACGAGCTCCCCGGGCCGCATCGTCACCGTCTCGCCGCCGGTCACCTCCAGCTCACAGGCACCCGAGGTGACGACGTGGAACCACAGGCACCCGGGCGTCGCCGGCAGCGTCATGCCCCAGGGCGCGGTGAGCTCGGAACGGCAGTAGAACGTGCCGCTCATCCGCAGCACGTGCAGCGCCTCGCCGACCGGGTCGGTCACCGCCCACGGGGGTTGCTCGTCCACGTCGGCCAGCGTCCACCTCCGGCGACCCGTCGTCCACCACTACTGGACGATCGAGCAGGAAGAACGGACTCCCAGTCATTCTCCGTCCCCGTTCCAGCCGAGACAGTGGACGCACACCACCGACCGAGGAGTTGGACATGATCACTGTTCTGGGAGCGACCGGGAACACCGGCGGACGGGTCGTCGAGCGGCTGCGCGCCGGGGCGGAGGCGGCCCGATGAACACCCTGCAGGTCGTCCGCGTCCTGACCGGGGCCGCGGCCGTCGGATCGGGCCTGCTCGGCGGGGTCTACCTGGCGTTCTCGACGGCGGTGATGCCCGCCCTGGCCCGGCGCCCACCGGCCGAGGCGACGGCGGTGATGCAGGAGGTGAACCGCGTGATCCTGAACCCGGTGTTCGGGACGCTGTTCACCGGGACGGCGCTGGCCTGCCTGGCCACGGCCGCGTCACCGCTGGTCGCCGGCGGCGCCGGGAGCGGCTGGCGGGTCGCCGGCGGGGTGGCCGGGCTGGCCGCGTTCGTCCCGACGTTCGCCGTGAACATCCCGCTGAACACCGGTCTGGACCGCGACGGCGTCGTGGCCTGGGCCGGGTTCGCGCAGCATTGGACGCCGTCCAACCACCTCCGGGCGGCCCTTTCGGTCCTCGCCGCGGTCCTGCTCCTGCTCGCGGTCCCGGCGTCCGGTTCCGCGTGACACGTAGCCTCCTGCTCGGCGTGACGCGGGATCGGCCGGCCGTGCGCGCTCGGCGATCGGCCCGCCGGGCGCTCGGCGTCGTCCCGCGATCGCGGCCGCACGCGCGTCGCGACGCCCGGCGCGCATCGGGACGATCGGCGCGCGGCTGGGCCGGCCGGTACCGGGCAGGGCGGCCGGTGCCGGGTGAGGTGGTGCCGGGTGCCGGAGGTCTCCCCGGCTGGGGATGGATTTCGGGGCGGGCGGGCGTGCACCCTGGACGCCTGGCCCGCTTCCCCCGGTCCGGAGAACGTCCGTCCGGCCCCGGGGGAACATGCACAGCCACGAACGACGTCGTCGCGACGCCCTGCGCGCCGACCGCGAGGCCGTCCTGGCCGCCGCGGTCTGGCTCCGGCACGAGGCCGTCCAGCAGCAGTACGCGGGCCTGCAGGCCCCCGAGCACGCCTACGCCCTGGCGTCGGTGCTCGAACTGCTCGCGACCCGGATGGCCGATCTCGACCCGCCGGTGCGGACGCATGTGGTCCGGGTCTGCCGCGAGCTGATCGGGGATCCGATGGACCGCCCGGCCGTGCGCCGAACCCGGCGGAGGTGATCCACCGGGTCCGGCGAAGTTGTCCACACCTGTGGATGGAGATGGGGACAGCTCGAACGCGTGTTCGGCGTCTCACTCTCCGCCGCAGGTCAGCGCAGCTATCAGCTCAGCGCACCCCCTCCATGAGGACCTTCAGCTTCGGCACGGTCGCGGCGACGGCGAGCCCGACCACGATCGCGACGAGCCCGGTGATGCCGAAGTACGCGACCTCGTTCTCCTCGCTGTAGAACTCCGCGAGCAGACCCGAGAGCACGGTGCCCATCGAGACGGACAGGAAGAACAGCGCCACCATCTGGGTCCGGAACGCCATCGGCGCCAGCTTGGTCGACAGCGACTGCCCGACCGGGGACGTGAACAGCTCGGCCAGGCAGAAGATCAGCAGGATCCCGACGAGCGCGAGCAGCGGCGTGCCGTTCGCTCCCGTCCCGGCGAACAGGGTGAACAGCACGAACGCGACGCCGACGATCACCGTGCCGGCGGCCATCTTCATCGGGCTCGACGGCTGGCGCGGGCCCATCTTCGTCCAGACCGCGGCGAACACCCCGGCCAGCAGGATGACGAACACCGGCTCGATCGACTGGGTCCAGCTGACCGGCATCTCCCAGCCGAGGACCGTCCGGTTCAGGCGCTCGTCGGCGTAGATCGTCAGCACGGTGAAGATCTGCTGGAAGATCGCCCAGAACACGGCGCTGGCCACCCACATCGGCATGAACGCGATCACGCGTCGACGCTCGACCGCGGTCACCTTCGGGCTGCGCAGCATCAGCGTGAAGTAGGTGATCGTGGCGATCACGACGATGCCGAACACGATCCACTTCAGGCGGTCCGCGGTGATCACGCCGGTCGCGACGAGCGCGGCCACCACGAGCAGGACGGCGACGGCGGTCCCGCCGAGCTTCGTCCGCGCCGCGGCGGGAAGCGGGTTCGGGACCTCACGGCCGGACTCGGGGAGCTTGTGCCGGTTCACCGAGTACTGGGCCAGCCCGGCGGCCATACCGACCGCGGCCAGCCCGAACCCGACGTGGAAGCCCCAGGTCGACTGCAGCAGCCCGGTCAGCAGCGGGCCGCTGAACGCTCCGATGTTGACGCCCAGGTAGAAGATCGAGAAGCCGGCGTCGCGACGGTCGTCGCCCTCGCCGTAGAGCGTCGCCAGGATCGTGCTGGCGCTCGCCTTGATCCCGCCGCTGCCGAGCGCGACCAGCACGAGGCCGACCGCCAGTCCGGCGCCGCCCGGGAGCAGCGCGAGTGCGATGTGCCCGGCCATGACCGAGACCGCGCTGCCGAACAGCATCCGCTCGGGCCCGAACAGCCGGTCCGCGGACCAGGCCGCGAGGATCGTCGAGAGGTAGACGGTGCCGCCGTAGGCACCGACGATCCCGGCCGCGACGCCCTGGTCGATCGCGAGGCCGCCCTCGGCGACCGAGTAGTACATGTAGATCAGCAGGATGCCCTGCATGCCGTAGAACGAGAAGCGTTCCCACATCTCGACGCCGAAGAGCGTCGCGAGCTGGCGTGGGTGGCCGAGGAAGGTCCGTTCCCGGCGCTGGGAGGGTGAGGTGAGGTCGGTCACCGGCCCGGTCTACACCCGGTCGTAAGCATTCGTAAAGAACTTCCTACCGCCGAGTAGGTCACACGGTCACTCCAGCGTCGCGGGCCCCTCGACGGGCACCATCCCGAGCTGGTCGGCCACCGCCGCCATGACGTCCTGGACCTCGATCGTGTCGGCCAGCGGCATGACGGCACTCTCCGACTCCCCCGCCGCGATCCGCTCGGTCACCTCGATCAGCTCGTGCGCGTAGCCGCCGCCCAGGGACGGGGCGTCGATCCGCTCCGGCTCGGCGCCGTGGCGGTGCAGCACGATCGAGTCCGGGTGGTGGAACCGCGGCAGCACCTCGATCCAGCCGTTCGTGCCGACCACCCGCGCGGAGCCCGGGGTGGCGCACTGCAGCGAGCAGTACAGCGCGGCGCTGCGGCCGTCGTCGTAGCCCAGGACGATCGACTCCTCGACGTCGACGCCGGTCTGCGCGAGCGTCCCGTGCGCGCTGATCGCGGTCGGCGCACCGAGCAGCATCTGGGCGAACGAGATCACGTAGACGCCCAGGTCGAACAGGGCACCGCCGCCGAGCTCGGCCGAGTAGAACCGGTCGTCGGGGCCGGTCTCGTTGCGCACGCCGAGGTCGGCCTGCACGGCCCGGACCTCGCCGATCGCGCCGTCGGCGATCAGCTCGTTCATCCGGACGACGGCCGGGAAGAACCGGGTCCACATCGCCTCCATGGCGAACACCCCGGTCGAGCGGGAGGCCGCGGCGACCTCCCGGGTGGCGACCGAGCTGACCGTGAACGCCTTCTCCACCAGCACCGCGGTGCCGGCGTTCAGCGCGGCCAGGGCGATGCCGCGGTGCTGCGGGTGCGGGGTCGCGACGTAGACGACGTCGACGTCCGGGTCGTCGATGATCGCGCGGTAGGAGTCGTGCACCCGCGGGATCCCGTGCTTCTGCGCGAACGCCGCCCCGCGCTCGGCCGAGCGGGACGCCACCGCGACCAGCTCCGCCCCCGGGACGTGCCCGAAATCGGCCACCACCTTGTCGGCGATCCGGCCCGGTCCGATGACTCCCCAACGCACGGTCATGGCGCGATCCTGCCCCACCGCAACGCCGGGGAAGAAATCCGCGATCAGAACGATGAGTCCGGCGCCGGTCGTCCGTCTACATCCATGAGCGCGACGAGCACTCGCCGCCCACCCCGAACAAGGAGCCCGCCGTGCCGAACATGATCTTCGTCAACCTGCCGGTCGCCGACGTCGCCGCCTCGCGCGACTTCTACTCCGCACTCGGTTTCACGATCAACGAGCAGTTCTCCGACGAGAACACCGCGTCCGTGGTCATCAGCGACGCCATCGTCGCCATGATCATGAACAAGACCCGCTTCGCCGACTTCACGAAGAAGCAGATCGTCGACGCCCACTCCTCCACCGAGGTCATCAACGCCCTGGGTGTGGAGAGCCGCGACGAGGTCGACCGCCTCGCCGACGCCGCCCTGGCCGCCGGCGCGACCGTCGGCAACGACACCCAGGACCACGGCTTCATGTACGGCCGCAGCTTCGACGACCTCGACGGCCACCGCTGGGAGCTCGTCTGGATGGACCCGTCCGCGATCGGCTGACGGCCCGTGCGCGGACACCGTCGCTCCAGCAGTGATGTCCGCGCACGACACCTGTCAGCGGTAGGGGTGCAGCTCCAGGCCGGCCGAGCCCCAGTCGTCGACGACGAGCACGGCGCCGCCCTCGGAGTCGCAGATCGTCATCTTCCCGGCGCCGTCGAGCACGATGTTGGTGTACTTCGGGTTGTCGCCGGGGACGTACTCGTCGAGCTTCTCCCCGGTCACCGACCAGGTCTGGATCCGGCCCGGCTGGTCGCCGAGGTCGATCGCGCAGACGATCAGGTTGCCGTCGGCGTCGAACGTGAAGCCGTCCGGGTGCCCGACGTCCATCTGCACGGCGGTCTGCTCGTCGACGAGCTTCCCGTCCTCGACCCGGTAGGCGATGATCCGCGAGTCGTAGGTCGAGGCGACGTAGAGGCGGTCGTCGAGACCGAAACCGATGCCGTTCGGGAAGTAGGACGTGGAGGTCAGCAGCTCGGCCTCCTCGGTGGCGGTGTCGATCCGCCACAGCCGGCCGTCGGCGCCGAACGGGGCGCGCGTCGGGTCGGTGACGTAGAGCAGCCCGTCCGGGCCGAAGCACAGGTCGTTCGGCGCGATCGGGTCCCGGTGCACCCAGTCGAACGTGCCGTCCGGCCGGACGATCTGCACCCCGCCGAGCGAGTCCTTGCCCCACTTCGGCCCGGTGGTCGACCAGCGGGCGCCGTTCTGCGCGACGTAGATCGAGCCGTCCGCGGCCAGGGTGGCGCCGTTGGCGCCGCCGCCGAGATCGGCCGCGACCTCCGCGCCGTCCTCGGTCAGCTTGTAGAGCCGGCCGTGGGTGATCGAGGTGAAGTAGGTGTCACCGGACGGCGTGTAGAGCGGGCCCTCGGAGAACCCGACGTCGGTGGCCACCACCCGCGGTGCGGGACGGGTGCGGGTGCTTCCGGAGGTCATGCGCGTCTCCTCGGTGTCGTTGTCGGTCGTGAGTGGTTATCGCTGCCAGGGCAGCGATAACCGCGCACGGGGGGTCAGGGGGTGGGGACGGCGGCGGGTGCGGTGCCGGCGCGACGGACGTGGCTGCGGTTCAGGTCCGCGACGCCGCGTACGCCGAGCAGGGTCAGGGCGCGGGTGATCTCGTCGCGCAGGATGTCCAGCACCGCGACGACGCCGTCCTCGCCGTTCACGGCCAGGCCGTAGAGGTAGGGCCGCCCGACCAGCACGGCCTTCGCGCCCAGGGCGAGGGCGGTGACGACGTCGGTGCCGCGCCGGATGCCGCCGTCGAGGATCACCTCGGCGCGGTGCCCGATCTCGTCGACGATCCCGGGCAGGGCCTCCAGCGTCGGCGTCACGTGGTCGAGCTGGCGCCCGCCGTGGTTGGACACGACGACGCCGTCGCAGCCCAGGTCCACGGCACGCGCCGCGTCCTCGGCGCCGAGAACGCCCTTGATGTAGAGCCGGCCCTTCCACTGCTCCCGCATCCAGGCCAGGTCGTCCCAGTTCAGACGGGACTGCATCAGCTCGCGCTCGGCGCTCTCGATCGACGACACCGCGTTCGTCACGACGCTGCCCGCACCACCGCTGCTCAGGTCGAGCGTGTTCGCCCCGCCGACGCGCTGGTGGCGCAGCACCTCGTAGGTCCAGCGGGGGTGCCGGGCGAAGTCCAGCGCGCGCAACGGCGTCAGGGCCGGTGGGATGCCCATGCCCTGCTTGCGCTCGCCCTCGCGGTTGCCCTTGACCGGCACGTCGACGGTCACGAACAGCGTCCGGTACCCGGCCGCCCACGCCCGTCGCATCAGGTCCCCGGCCATCCCGCCGGAACCCGGGTAGAGCTGGAACACGTGCTCCCGGTCGGCGGCCGCGGTCACCTCCTCCAGCGACCACGACGACGTCGTCGACAGGGCGTAGCGGGTCCCGGCGTGCTGCGCGGCACGGGTCGCCTCGAGATCACCGCTCCAGCGGGTGAGCCCGGTGAATCCGGTCGGCGCGAGCATCACCGGCATCGACAGCTCGAGCCCGGCGGCCGTCGTCTCCAGGCGGTGCGTGTCGTGCCCGGTGAGCACCGACGGCTGCAGCCACCAGTGGTCGAACGCACTGCGGTTGCCCGCGAGCGAGTGCATGTCGTCGGCGCCGCCGTCGACGTAGCTCCAGACCATCTTCGGCAGACGGCGCCGCGCGGCGCGGCGGTAGTCCTCGACCGTGATCAGACGCTCGGGGGCCCGCCAGTGCAGGTCGAATCCGTAGGCGTGCATCAGCGCTGCTCCCTCTCCTGCCGGACTGCCACTTCCGCCTCGAAGCCCTGACCGATCCGGCGGACCATGTCCTCGTCGTGCGCGTCCGCGCCGCCGGCCTGCTCGGCCAGCGCCCGCGCGACCTGTTCGGCGTGCCGCCGCGGGACGATCACGACGCCGTCGGAGTCGCCGACCACGACGTCACCGGGCTCGACGACGACCCCGCCGCAGCTCACCGGCACGTTCACCTCGCCCGGGTCGCGCTTGGCCGGGGAGAACGGGGTGGAGCCGCGGCCGAACAGCGGGAACCCGCTCGCCGCGACGTCGTCGACGTCGCGCCAGGCGCCGTCGATCACCAGTCCGGCCAGGCCACGGGACCGGGCCGGCAGCAGGGCCTTCTCCCCGCCGCCGCAGCTGCCGGTGTGCCCGCGCCAGTCCACGACCAGCACGGACCCGTCGAACGCGCGGTTGAGACCGCCGAACACGGCCCAGTTGTCCCCGGGCGGGGCCTTCACCGTGATCGCGACGCCGGCCAGGTGCGGCATCGACGGACGCAGCGGCCCGATCACCGGGTCCATCGTCCAGAGGCGGCCGACCTTGTCGGCCACCGCGGCGGCCGGGGTGGCCCGGTAGATCGCCAGGATCTCCTCGGCCAGCGGCTCCGGGTCCGGTCCGATCCGGGGCGGGACGAGCGCCCGGTGCCCGAGCGGGGCGGCCGAACCGGGCGGGGCGGACGGTCCGGGCGGGGATGGATCGCGGGTGTCGGCCATCGGTGCCCCCTGTGTGTCGTGTGCGACGGCGGCGAGGGCGCGCGGGGGCGAAAATCGACCCGGATCCTCGGCGTCGAGGCATGGCGTGGACGTCGTCGACAACATAACATGTTATTTCTGTACGACGCCTCGCAACGAAGCACGCGGCGACGACGCCGCGACGCACAGCGCCAGGAGGGCTCCATGACGACGCTCGCGACACCGCCCACGGCACCGGCCGCCGCCACCGAGGAGGCCCGGATCCCCGTCGTCGACGTCGACGTCCACCCGACGGTCATCGTCTCCGACGAGTCGATCCGGGAGCGTCTGAGCCAGAGGTGGCTCGACCACCTCGACCTGATCGGGCTCCGCGACACCTCGACCGAGTCGCGGATCGTTCCGCAGCGCCAGTTCACGCACCGTCTCGACGCGATCGACCCGAGCGGGCGCCCCGGTGTCATCCCCGACTTCACCCGCAAGCAGCTCATCGACACGTTCGACATGAGCGGCGTGGTGCTCGGCGACGCGACCGCGCTGAACCTGTCCAAGGGCAACTCGAACTTCCCGCACCAGTTCGGGGTCGACCTGATCCGCGCGTTCAACGACGTGCACCGCGACCTCTGGCTGGCCGACGACCCGCGCTTCTACTCCTCGATCAACGTGCTGGTCGAGGACCCGGCGGAGGCCGTCCGCGAGATCACCCGCTGCAAGGAGGGCCCGCGCGGGGACAAGTTCGTGCAGGTCCTGCTCGAGCCGCGGACCGAGCACGCGATCGGGCACCCGAAGTACTGGCCGATCCTCGAGGCCTGCCAGCACTACGGCCTGCCGCTGGGCTTCCACACCTCGCCCGGCCGCAAGATGACCGCCAACGGCACGGTCAACTACTACTTCGAGTGGCACACCGGCTTCCCGCTGCGGAACTACACGCTCGCCTCCAGCCTGATCTTCGAGGGCGCGTTCGACGAGTTCCCGGGCCTGAAGATCGCGCTGATCGAGCAGGCGTGGTCCTGGGCGATGCCGTTCTCGTGGCGCCTGGACAAGAGCTGGAACATGCTCAGGGCCGAGGTCCCGCACCTGCAGCGCAAGCCGTCGGAGTACCTGGCCGAGCACTTCTGGTTCGCCACCCAGCCGATGGAGGAGCCGGAGAACGGCGAGGAGTTCGGCCCGCTGCTGGACATGTTCCACGCCCTGTTCGGCACCGGGCACATGATGTTCTCCTCGGACTACCCGCACTGGGACTCCGACTCCCCCTACGAGTCGGTACCGAGCAACCTCTCCTCCGACGTCCGCCGCAAGATCCTCGGCGAGAACGCGAGCACCCTCTACGGCATCCCGCTGCTGGCCGGGACCGGCGTCCGCGCGTCCGGTATCGCCGCATGAGCACCGCACCGGTGGGTGGCCGCAACGGCGCTGTCCCCCACCGGTGCGCGTCCGGCTCCGGCAACGGCCGGTAACGTGGCGCCCACGATGACCACCGAGAGCAGCGCAGTCGGAACGAGAGTGGGCGCTGACCAGAGCCCTCCACTCGACGTCGGCTACGGCCGCGCCGGTGACCGGGTGACGGCCGCGTTGCGCGAGATGATCGCCAACGGTCAGCTCGAACCCGGCGAGCACCTGCGCCAGGACGAGCTCGCCACCCGCCTGGGCAGCACCCGGGTCCCGGTCCGCGAGGCGTTCAAGACCCTCGCCGCCGAAGGCGTGCTGCACCATCGCCGCAACCACGGCCACTACGTCGCGAAGCTGACCGCCGCCGAGCTGGCCGAGATCTGCTGGCTGCGCGACGCGTGCGAGAACCGCCTGGCCGCGACCGCCCGCCGTCCCGGTGAGGACGAGCTCGCCGGCCTGCGTGCCAGCAACGACGCCATGTACGCCCTCACCGGTGGTACCGCCTACGAGATCGTGCAGGCCGACCGCCTCTTCCACGAACGGTTCTGGGTGCTCTCCCCGATGCGGATCGTCGCCGGTGAGACGGCCCGGATGTGGGCGCTGATCCAGCCCTACCGCTCGTTCATGGACTACGGCGAGGCCGTCGTCTCGCGCATGCACGGCGAGCACACCGAGATCGTCGACGCCCTGGCCGCGGGCGACACCGCCCGCTACTGCACGGCCGTCGAACTCCACCAGCGCCACATCTACGACGTCATCGACGACCTCGCCGCCCGGGAGGATGACGGCGTCGCCGTCTGAGCCCTTCGGCCCCTCTCCGGCGCCGGGAACACGACCGGCGTCGCCCGCCGGCCGGTCCCCGAGGGTTCGGTGGACAGGTGATCGACTCCTGTGGTCATGTTCAAGCCGCTCAAGGCCAGGAGATGACCACAGCCGTCGATCACGTTGTCGTCCGTGAACGTCCTGCGCGATCCGGCCACGGGATCCGATGCGGGGCGCGGACGGTGGGCCGATGTCGAAGCTCGAGGACCTGCTGCTGCGCCAGAACGGGGTGATCACCCGGGAGCAGGCCGTGCGCTGCGGGTTGTCGGACCGGACCGTGTCCCGCCGGGTCGCTGCCGGTGCTTGGCGCACGCTGTATCCCGGCGTGTTCCTGGTCGGCGGGCACCGGCTCACCGACGCTGCCCGGGTCCGGGCGGCGTCACTGTGGGGAGGTCCGGAAGCAGTGGTGAGCGGACCTGCGGCCGCGTTCTGGCTGAGGATGACCGAGCGATTCGACGGCTCGGTCGACCTGACCGTCCATTCGACGACCCGCCGACGCCCGAGGCCGGGGGTCCGGGTCCGGCGGCGCGACCTGAGACCGGCGGACCGCGTGATGGTCAACGGCCTCGCGGTGACCGAGCCGGGTCTCACCGCGCTGGAAGCCGCCGCGGTACTGCCCGACGGGGTCGCCTTTCTCGACCGTGTCCTGCAGCAACATCACGTCCGGTTCGAGCACCTGCACGAGGCCTACTGCGGAGCGGTCGGTGCCCACGGGATGGCGCGGGCCGGGGTGTTGCTGCGGGAGTGCGCCGACCGGGCGGACTCGCGGGCCGAACGCCGTCTGGTCAGAGTGCTGCGCCGCGCCGGGATCACCGGCTTCGTCGTCGGCCATCCGCTCGGCCGTATGAAGATCGACATCGCGTTTCCCGACGCCCGATTGGCGATCGAGCTGGACAGCTGGGCCTGGCACACCGACCACGACCGGTTCGAGGCGGACCGGGAGAAGGGCAACGCCCTGACCGATGCCGGATGGAACCTGCTGCGCATCACATGGAAGGAGCTGACCGAGCACTCGGACCGGGTGGTGGCACGGGTCCGATCGGCCCTGCTCCGCGCCGCATGATCGATTTCGGTGGGAACCTTCGGGCCACTAGTGGCCCGGAACTGTCTACATCTGACGATCATGGACAGGTTGGAACGGGCCGTAGGGCTGCCCGGGTGTCGAGGCGTCGCCAGCCCGCCTCGTGAGTGGAAATCATCGCCAGGGCGACGATTTCCGCGCACGGGTCGGTCCGGCGACGGCGGTCAGGACGGTGGGCGGGGGACGCCGTCGTGGCGGCCCAGGGCCGCGCCGATCGCGGTGAGGACGGCGGCGGCGATCACCATCACCGCGACCGGCCAGGGGCTCCCGCCGACGGCACCGGTGAGGGCGGCGGCGACGAACGGGGCCGGGCCGGCCAGGAACGCGCTGTTGAGCTCGCGGGTCGTGGCCACCCCGGCGAAACGGCGACGGGTGCCGAACAGCCCGGCCAGGAACTTGCCCTGCGCCCCCGCGCACGCCGCCCAGCCGATCGCGTAGTTGACGACCAGCGCGACCACGACCAGCACCGGGTCGCCGGTCTGCAGGAGCGCGAAGAACGGGAACGCGAACACGGCCAGGAACACCGTGCCGCCCAGGAACACCCGGGCGCTGCCGATCCGGTCCGACAGCGCACCGAACCCCACGCAGGTCACGGCCGAGACCGCGGCCAGCAGCAGCACCCCGAGCAGCGCGACGCCCGCGGACACGTCCTGCGCCGACGTCACGTAGCTGATCGCGTAGACCGACGTCACGTACCCGCCGACGCCCACCGCCGTCGGTGCCAGGAGACCTGCGGCCCAGGACCGTGCGCCACCGCGATCGACCTCCCCCGGGAGGTCCGAGACCGTGACATCCGAGGCCGCGAGGTCCTGGGCCGCGACACCGGACGAGGCCCGGAACGCCGCCGACTCCTCGATCCGTGATCGCGCGACGAGCGCCGCGATCACCACGACGGCGCTGAGCAGGAACGGGATCCGCCAGCCGTAGGCGAGCATGTCGCCCTCGGGCAGGACGACTTCGAGCACCGCGAACACCGCCGTCGACAGCAGCAGGCCCACCGACGTCGCCGCGCTGGAGAACGACGCCAGGAACGCCTGACGCCGCGGCGGCGCGCTCTCGGTGACGTAGACGAACGCCCCGGCCAGCTCCGCCCCCGCGCCGAAGCCCTGCACCAGGCGCAGGGCCACCAGCAGGACGGGGGCGAGCACCCCGGCCGTCGCGGCGGTGGGCAGGACGCCCATCAGCGTCGTCGCGATCCCCATCAGGAGGACGGTGAACAGCAGCACCGGCCGCCGTCCCCAGCGGTCGCCGGCCCAGCCGAGCACGATTCCGCCGACCGGGCGCGCCACGAACCCGACCGCGAACGTGGCCAGGCTGAGCAGCGTGCCGGTGAGCTCGGAGGCGCCGGAGAAGAACAGTGGCCGGATGTAGAGCGCCGCGGCGATCCCGTAGAGGCCGTAGTCATACCACTCGACGACGCTGCCGACCCCTCCCGCGACGGCGGCCCGGCGTGCCGTGCGGTCGACGACGGGGAGGGTCGCGGTCATGTCAGAGCCGGTACCAGCGCCGCGCGGTCTCGGACATCACGTTGGCCCGCATGGTCTCGGGCAGGACCTGCAGGAACTCGGCGATGTCGTCGTCGTGGCGGTGCGGGTAGTCGGTGCCGAACATCAGCAGGTCGTCGGTGCCGAGCCACTCGACGATCTTGGCCATGTGCTCCGGCGGACCCGAGTCGATCGGGGCGACGGAGAACCGGAAGTGCTCGCGCACCAGGTCCATCGGCGGGCGGTCCACCCACGGGATCTCCCGGCGCAGACCCTTCCACTCCTTGTTCATCCGCCATCCCCAGGTGGGGATCCAGGTGAAGCCGCAGTCGAGCATCGAGATCCGCAGCTCCGGGAACTTCCGCAGCACGCCCTCGGCGATCATCGAGATGACCTGCGCCGCGTAGACCTGGGTCTCGGCGGCGTACTCCTCGACGTACCAGGACGGGAACCCGCTGGTCGACGGCGAGCCGTCCGGGGTGCCGCCCCAGTGCATGCCGACGACCAGGTCGTTGCGCACCGCGGCGTCGAAGAACGGCCACCAGATCCGCTGGCCGTAGAGGGTCTCCGAGCGGACCGGCAGCATGACCTGCTTGAACCCGGGATGACCGCCGATCCGGTCGATCTCGTCGGCGGCGGCCTGCGGGTCGCGCGCGGGCACGACCAGCGAGCCGACCAGGCGCGGGTCGCGGTCGAGCCACTCCGCGACCAGCCAGTCGTTCACCGAGCGGGCCAGGGCGGCGGCCCAGTCCGGGTGGCGCAGCGAGTCGATCGCGTAGTAGCAGTTCAGGACGGCCTTCTCGACCTGCCACGGGTCCAGGATGTGGCGCTGCAGCGCGCCCAGGTCCGACGCCGGCGGGCCGTCGTCGAGGCGCCACTCGTCACGGGACGTGGTGGGCGCGTTCGGCGGGTAGGCGATCTTGAGCCCGGACGGGCCGGCCCAGCCGCGCTCCTGGGCCCACTGCACCCAGACCCGCTCCTGGTACTTCTGCAGCGTCTCCAGCGAGGGGACGTTCGCGTGCACGTCGGCATCGATCACGGACCCGGACCACAGGGCCGTGCGGGTCGTGTTCTCGAGCAGTGCGGTGGTCATCGACTCGGTTCCTCTCACTTGCGGCAGGTCAGCGGCAGCAGGTCACTTACGGCGGGGACGGCCGGTGCTGACCACGACGTAGTCCTGCTCCACCACGACCTCGAACGTCTCCGCGGTGTACGGGCCGGGGACGCGCCCGTCGGCCTCGGGGGCGGCGCCGGTGTCGGCCTCGGGGGTGCCCGGTGCGCCGGGGGCGGCGGCCGGGGCGTCGGCGGCGACGTCGGCACCACTGCGGACCTCGACCGGGAAACGCTTGGCCTTCACCCGCTTCGGGTCGAAGTAGGACTGACCGGTGTGGACGTCGAACTCCCAGCCGTGCAGCGGGCAGGTCAGGAACTTGCGGCTCTCGTCGAGCCGGACGTCACCGGGACCCGACGACTCCACCAGCCCGATCACCGCGCCCTCGCACAGCGGCCCGGACATGTGCGGGCAGCGGTGCAGGAACGCGACGTACTCGCCGTCGATGTTGAAGATCCCGATCTGCCGCCCGTCCAGCTCCACGATCCGGCGCGACCCGGGCGGGATCTCGTCGGTGCGGGCGACGACGTGCTTGCCCCCGCGCGGACGTTCGGTGGGTGCGGTCATGTCCGTCCTTCCATCGTGGTCATCGCGGTCACGCCTCGCGCAGGGCGCGCTGCTTCATCTCCGGCGCGAACCACGCCGCGCCCGCGCTGAGCAGGCAGACGACGAGCATGAACACGGCGACGTAGGTGTAGTTCGGGGCGCCACCGGCCGCGACCAGCAGCGACGTCGCGATCAGCGGGCCGAAGCCACCACCGATCGCGCCGGCGACCTGGTAGCCCAGCGACGCGCCGGTGTAGCGGGTGCCGGTGGTGAACAGCTCGGCCAGGAACGCGCCCATCGGGCCGTACATCATGCCGTGCGCGACGTAGGTGAACAGGAACGCGACGAGCAGCACCGCCCACGACCCGCTGTCGAACGCGGCGAACAACGTGAACGCGCTGATCCCGAGCAGGGCACCGCCCCAGTAGTAGATCTTCCGCCGTCCGATGTGGTCGGAGAGCAGGCCGAACAGCGGCATCGCGATCAGCTCGACGACATTGGCGATGCTCTGCGCCGTCAGCACCTCGGCCCGGGAGAACCCGACCTGCGTGCCGTAGGACGCGCCGAACGTGATGAACACGGCGCTGGCCGCGAACGGCCCGATCACCAGCAGCACGCCGACGACGACGTTGCGCCAGTCCTTGGTCATGATCTCGATGAACGGCGCCTTGGCCGGTTTCGTCTTCTGCTCCTGACGAGCGCGTTCGAAGACCGGACTCTCGTCGACCCCCAGGCGCACCCAGAGACCGACCCCGACCAGCACGATCGAGGCCAGGAACGGCAGGCGCCAGCCCCAGCTCAGCAGGTCCTCCTGCGGCAGCAGCGAGAGCAGCGCGAACACCGCCGTCGACAGCGTGACGCCGGTGGGCACGCCCATCATGCCGACGCTGCCCCACAGGCCGCGCCGCCTGTCGTCGAAGTGCTCGATGGCCATCAGGACGCCACCGCCCCACTCGCCGCCGGCGGCCAGCCCCTGGATGACGCGCGCGGTGACCAGCAGGATCGGGGCCCAGATGCCGATCTGCTCGTACGTCGGCAGCAGACCGACGATGACGGTCCCGAATCCCATCAGGATGATCGAGAGGACCAGCATCTTCTTGCGGCCGATCCGGTCACCGAAGTGCCCGGCGATGATGCCGCCGATCGGGCGGGCCAGGAAGCCGCTGGCCAGCGTGCCGAACGCGGCCAGGGTCCCGATCAGCGAGTCGACCTCGGGGAAGAACAGGACGTTGAAGACGATCGCCGCCGCGGTCCCGTAGATGTAGAAGTCGAACCACTCGATGACCGTGCCGATGTAGGTCGAGGTCAGGATGCGGCGCTTGGAGTTGCGCCGCTTACTGCCGGTCCGAGACGACCCGTCGTGGGTGTCTGCCGAAAGTGCCACGCTGCACTCCTGGAAGCCGTGGTGGGGGAAGGACGGGAGCGGCGGGCCTCAGCCCGCGGCCTCGACGATGGCGTGTGCGGGGCATCCCGCGATGGCCCGCCGAGCGGCGGCCTCCTGGCCCTCGGGAACGGTGCCGTCACCCTTCTCGGTGGCGTAGCCGTCCTCGTCGAGGTCGAACAGGTCGGGCGCGTGGCCGTCGCAGAGTCCGAAACCGTCGCACAGATCGGGATCGACCGTGATCCTCATGTGAGCGCACCTCCAGGCGTCACCGACGCCGGACAGCAGCGTCCGGGGCCGTCGTTCGGGCGCCGAGAACATAACATGTTCTTTCCGTCGAACGCAGCCCTCCGAGCGAGATCATCAGTGCTCAGAGCACCTGTCGGCCCGGCTGCGGGACAGCGCGTTCAGCGCACCTGCAGACCGTTCAGGAGCGTGTCCGCGTAGGCCTCGCCGATCTCGCGCGCCGGGATGGCCGTGTCCTCCGGGCGGTACCAGCGGTTACTCCAGGCGACCATGCCGATGATCCCGTAGGCGATCACCCACGGCTGCGTCCCGACCGCGAACGTCCCCTCGTCCACCCCCGCCTGCACGACGGCGACGACGGCGTTCTCGTAGCGCTTGTTGTACCCGCGCATCCGCTGCGCCCAGGCCGAGCGGTCCGGCGAGACCGCGCCCAGGTGCTCCTGGATGTAGACGTAGAGGAACGGGTAGCTCTCGGCGTAGGAGACCATCAGCTCGACGACCAGGCGCCGCAGCTTCTCCGGCGCCGTGCCGGGCCCGGCCACGATCTCCTCGGCCGACAGCGCGTTGCGCTCCACCGCCCCGCCGACGACGTCCTGGAACAGCTCCTGCTTGCCGCCGACGTAGTAGTACAGCGACGCGCGGTCCATCGACAGGGCCTCGGCGACGTCGGCCAGCGAGGTCCCCGCGTAGCCGTGGTCCTTGAACAGCTGCCCGGCCGCGGCGACGATCTCGGTCCGCTTCTCCTGGTAGGCGGCCGTGCCCTCGTCCTGGGCGGACTTGCGCCGCTTGCCGATCCCGCTGGTCATGACCGTCAGTCTCCCCGACGCCGGATCATCGGACGGGGGCGGCATCCGGCCAGTACGGCTCGCGCAGGACCTTCTTGAGCACCTTGCCCGACGCGTTGCGCGGCAGCTCGTCGACGAAGTCCACCGAGGTGGGGCACTTGTAGCGGGCCAGACGCTCGCGGGCGTGCGCGACGAGCTCCTCCGGGGAGGGGTCCTCGCCGGGGTTCCGGACCACGAGCGCCTTGACCGTCTCGCCCCAGCGCGGCGACGGGACGCCGATCACCGCGACCTCCGCGACGCCCGGGTGCGAGGCCAGCGCGTTCTCCACCTCGGCCGGGTACACGTTCTCCCCGCCGGAGATCACCATGTCCTTGATCCGGTCGTGCAGGAACAGGTAGCCCTCGTCGTCGGTGTAGGCGGCGTCGCCGGTGCGCAGCCAGCCGTCGCCGCTCAGGGTGGCCGCGGTCTCGTCGTCGCGGCGCCAGTAGCCGGCCATGTTCTGCCCGGACCGGACGCGGATCTCGCCGACCTGCCCGGGCGGGCTCGGCTCGTCGGTCAGCGGGTCGAACACGGCGACGTCGTGCCAGGGCAGGGCCTTGCCGACCGAGCGCAGCAGACCGGCGCGCGGCCCGCCCGGGTCGTGGTCGCCGGGGGCGAGGCTGACGACGGTGCCCGCTGTCTCGGTCATCCCGTAGACGCCGAGGAACCCGCAGCCGAGGCGGTCCATCGCCCGCCGCAGCAGGGCCTCGGTCATCGGTGCCCCGCCGTAGGCGATCAGCTCGAGGCTGGACAGGTCGGTCCGGTCGATCTCGGGCGCGGAGAGCAGCATCTGCACCACGGACGGGACCAGGAACGAGTGCGTCACCCGGTAGCGCTCGATCAGGCGCAGCATGTCGGCCGGGTCGACGGCGGCGACGAGGATCGTGTGCCCGCCCTGCCCCAGCGTGGTGAGCCCGTAGCCGATGCCGCCGATGTGGAACTGCGGCGACGGCACGAGGTTCACCGAGTCGGGGCCCATCGCGTAGAACTCGCGGCCCATCCGCGGGGTGAACGCCAGGTTGGCGTGGGTGAGCCGGGCGCCCTTGGGGACGCCGGTGGTGCCGGAGCTGTAGAGCTGCAGCACCACGTCACCGGGCGCGACCAGGACGTCGGGTGAGGTGGCCGGCTCGTCGGCGATCCACTTCTCGTACCCGGTGTCCAGGTCGACGACCTCGACGCCGTCCGGGACGAGCCCCTGCTCGGCCGTACCCGCCAGCACCAGCCGGGGCCCGGCGTTGTCCAGGACCGCCGCGATCTCCGGGGGCGCCAGCCGCCAGTTCAGCCCGACCAGCACCACACCGGCGCGGGCCGCTCCGAACAGCAGCTCGACGTACTCGGGCCGGTTGCGCGAGAGCACCCCGACCCGGTCCCCGGGGACCAGGCCGTGCCGGCGCAGCGCGTGCGCGACACGGTTGGCCCGCGCGTCCAGCTCGCCGAACGACAGGGTCACGTCGTCGCAGGTCAGAGCCGGGCGCTCCGGGCCGAGTGCGACCAGGTCGGTGAGCATCCCGCCGAGCGTGGACACGAGAGAGACCCTCCTAGTAGCTCTTGGGCAGGCCCAGGCTGTGCTGGGCGACGTGGTTGAGCACCATCTCCTTGCTCACCGGTGCGGTGCGGAACATCCGCGCGGTGAACCACAGATCGGACAGGCCGTACTCGTTGGACAGCCCGTTCCCGCCGTGGGTCTGGATGGCGTGGTCCAGCGCGGCGACGACGGCCTCGCCCGCGGCGTACTTGGCCACCGTCGACGCCTCGCCCGCGTCCGCGCCGGCGTCGGTGAGCTCGGCGGCGTGGTAGGTCATCAGGCGGGCCAGCTGGACCTCGATGTAGGCCTTGGCCATCGGGTGCGCGATGCCCTGGTGCGAGCCGATCGGCGCCCCGTTCCACACGCTGCGCTCGGTCGCGTAGGTGGCCGCACGCTCAAGGGCGTAGCGGGCGATGCCGTTGGCCTGCGCCGCCGCCGTCACCCGCTCCGGGTTGAGGCCGGCGAAGACCTGCTTGAGGCCGTCGCCCTCGGCGCCGATCAGCATGTCGCGCGAGACCGGGACGTCGTCGAAGAACGTGGTGAACTGGTTCTCCGGGATCTGCAGTGCGGCGTCGATCTTCTGGAACGACAGGCCGGGCGAGTCGGTCGGGACCAGGAACAGCGACAGCCTGTGCCGGCCCCGCTCGTCGGCCTCGGGCCCCCGGGCGACGACGAGCACGGCGTCGGCCTCGTCGATGCCCGACGTCCAGTACTTCTGCCCGCGCAGCCTCCAGCCGTCCTCGGAACGGTGCGCGGTGGTGGTGATGTTGTGGGTGTTCGTGCCGGCGTCCGGCTCGGTGATCGCGAAGGCGACCTTCTTCGTGCCCTCGCAGATCCCGGGCAGCCACTCCCGCTTCATCTCCTCGGTGGCGTGCGCGGCGAGCAGCGAACCGGCGATCGCCGGGGAGATGACCAGCATGAACATCGGGCAGCCCTGGGAGGCCGTCTCCTCGATGACCAGCGCGAGGTCGACGAGCCCGCCCCCGCCGCCGCCGTACTCCTCGGGCAGGTGCACGCCCAGGAATCCGGACTGCCCCATCTCACGCCAGAGCTCGTCCGGCGGGACCTCGCGGCGGGTCACGTCCTGGAAGTAGGACCGCCCGTAGCTGCCGACCAGCTTGCCGACGGCCTCGCGCAGCGCCCGTCGCTCGTCGTTCTCGACGAGCATGGTCTCGCGGACCTGTCCCATGTCAGTCCTTCCACTCGAAGAATCCCTGCCCCGACTTGCGTCCGAGCTCCCCCGCCGCGACCTTCTGTTCCAGGATGGCGGGCGGGGCGTAGCGCTCGCCGTAGACGCTCTGCAGGTGACGGGCGATGTCGAGCCGCACGTCGAGCCCGACCACGTCGGACAGGCGCAGCGGGCCGATCGGGTGCCCGTAGGCGAGCACGGCCGCGCGGTCGATGTCCTCCGCGTCGGCCACGCCCTCCTCCAGCATCCGCATCGACTCGAACGCGGAGATGCAGTCCAGCCGGCTGGTCGCGAAGCCCGGCACGTTCGCCACGACGATCGACTCCTTGTCGATCGCGGTCGCGACGGCCCGCGCGGCGGCGATCGTGTCGTCGCCGGTGGCCTTCCCACGCACGATCTCGACCAGCGCGATCGACCAGACCGGGTTGAAGAAGTGCATGCCGCAGAAGCGCTCCGGGTCGGGCAGCTCCGCGGCCAGGTCGTCGATCGACACCGAGCTGGTGTTCGACGCCAGCAGCGCCGGCTTCCGCTCGGCGGCCGCGGCGAGCACCGGCCGCTTGAGATCCATGCGCTCCGGGACGGTCTCGATCACCACGTCCAGGCCGGACCGGAGCTCCTCGACGGTGCCGACGATCGAGACCAGGCCGGACAGGGCGTCGGCGGCGTCCGGGTCCAGCCGTCCGCGGTCCACCCCGGCCTGGGCCCGGCTCTCCAGTCGGGCGAGCAACCCGGCCCGGCGTTCGGCGTCGGTCTCGACGACGGTCGTCGCGTGCCCGGACGAGGCCAGCACGTAGGCGATGCCGAACCCCATGGTCCCGCCGCCGATGACGCCGGCGCGCAGCGTCCGGTCGCTCATGCCCGCACCGCCCGTCGCAGGCCGACCCGGTCGCGCACGACGTGCCCGGTGATCGAGCCGCCGTCGCCGACGTGCACCAGCCCGATCGCGCTGTGCGCGGCGGTCGTCCCCTCGCGCCCGTCGGTGTCCGGCAGGCCACCGAGGTAGCGGCCGGACTGGTCGAGCGCGAACGCGACCGAACGCCCGGCCGAGAACAGCTCACGGACCTCGGTCCGCGGGTCGCCGAGCAGCGCGGGCGTGTCCTGGCCGCACCAGCCGTCGTCGAGCCGCACGGTGCCGGAGCGGCCCAGGTCGCCCGAGTCGAGCCACTCGCGGACGAGCTTCTCGGCGTCCGGGTCGGCCTCCTGCGGGGTCGCGGCCCAGGGGGCGACGGCCGGGTGGTCGACCGGGTCCGGCGTGCGCGTGGCGAGCTGACGGCGACGGGAGTGGTAGTCCTCCTCGGTCGCGTTGCGGGTCAGCTTCTCGCCGTCCCACGCGAAGATGCCGATGCCGGTCCAGGCCGCGGGGGCCATGTCGTCGGCGGCCGAGGGGCCGTGCTCGGAGAAGCGGACCGCGATGCGCTCGCCGTCGGTGACCACGGTGTGCGCGGTCAGCAGCAGGCCGGGGAAGCGGTTCAGCTGGGCCATGGTGCCGGGGACGTACTCGTCGTCGCGGCCGGCGAGCGTGTGCCCGCCGATGAGGATCTCGTAGCCCGGATCCATGATCTCGGCGCAGACCGCGGGGTCGGCACGTCCCAGCCAGTCCACGGAGAACCGGCGGATCAGCTCGACAAGCGGGTGGATCTGCGGCGCCACTCCGCACCCCTTTCAACGGTTGTGTTGACGCTAGCCCCGGCGGGCGGACCGGTCAACGGTGGCTCGTCAACTCCAGCGTTGACAATTCGGCCCGACGTGCGGACCATCACATTTCCCGACCGTCGGCGAAGGAGCCCCATGTCCCGGATGCGCTTCGGCATCTTCCTGCCCCCGCACCACGTCCCGGTCGGGCAGAACCCGACCTGGTCACTCGAGCGCGACGTCCAGCTCATACAGATGCTCGACAAGATGGGCTTCGACGAGGCCTGGATCGGTGAGCACCACTCCTGCGGCGTCGAGCTCGTCGGCGACCCGCTGCTGTTCATCGCCCACGTCGCCCAGGTCACCCGCAACATCAAGCTCGGCTCCGGCGTGCTGTCGCTGCCGTACCACAACCCGTACATGGTGGCGGACCGCCTGATCCTGCTCGACCACCTGACGCGCGGCCGCGTGATGCTGGGCGTCGGCCCGGGCGCGCTGGCCACCGACGCCCTGAGCATCGGCCTGGATCCCGCCGACGCCCGCAAGGCGCTCGAGACCGACGTCGACGTCCTGATGCACCTCCTGCGCAGCGACGAGCCGATCACCATCGACACCGGCCGCTACAAGCTCGACGAGGCGCGCCTGCAGATGGACGCCTACTCGTGGCCGCACCCGGAGATCGCCACCGCCGCCATCGTGTCGCCCTCGGGCCCGCGCCTGGTCGGCAAGCACGGCATGGGCATGATCTCGATCGGCGCCACCATGAGCCAGGACGGCTTCGACGCCCTGGGCATGCACTGGAACGTCGTCGAGGAGCGGGCCAGGGAGTTCGGCCAGAACGTCGACCGTTCCGGCTGGCGCCTGGTCGGTCCGATGCACATCGCCGACACCAAGGACCAGGCGATCTCCGATGTCGCGTACGGCATCGACGCCTGGTTCGACTACCTGCAGCACACCGCGGCCGCGCCGCAGCTCGGCGTGATGGGCGAGACCACGAAGGAGCGCATCGACTTCGTGATCGAGTCCGGGATGGGCATCATCGGCACCGTCGACGACGCGATCCAGCAGATCGAGCGTCTCGAGGAGCAGTCCAACGGCGGGTTCGGCGCCTACCTCATGTTCGCCCACAACTGGGCGCCGTGGGAGGAGACCCAGCACCACTACCACCTGTTCGCCAACCACGTGATCCCGAAGTTCAAGCGGACCGACCGCCGGCTCCTGGCCAACGAGGCCTGGACCCGCAGCGTCCGCGAGCCCCTCGCGGCCCGTCAGTGGGACGCGATCAACGCCTTCACCGCCGCCCACGCGGAGGAGCAGAAGGCGAAGGGCTCCATGACCTGACCCACCCCACCCGTCCCCCGCCCCACCCATGGCGCGCGCCGTCCCCGACGGCGCGCGCCGTTCGGCGTCATGCGCGGCGTCGACGGGGTGCGTCGTGCCGGACGGCGCGCGTCATGGGGTCGGTCAGAGGTTGAGGCGGGCTCGTAGGCGGGCGGCCGTCCGGGCGAACCCCGCCAGGTCCGCCCAGTACCAGCGGACCTTCGCCAGGTCCTGCGCGCGGATCGCGTCCTCGCGGAGCTTCTCGTCGTGGACGACGTCGGCCGCTTCCTGGCCGGGGCGCAACAGCCGTCCGTACTTCACCCGGCCGTCAAACTCGCCGACCACGCCCCGATCGGGCCAGGCGAAGTCGGTCCGCGCCACGAACCGGCCGTCGGGCCCGACGACCGTCCACTGCAGCACCGGGGCGGGCAGACCCGCCCGTGCGATCGCGACCCGGCTGCGCGACTCACCGACGCTCTGACCACCTCCGTCGGCGAAGGCGAGCACGCGCCGAGCCGCCGGAGTTCCCCGCCACCGACCGGCACGTTCGAGAGCAGCGGCCGGAAGGGCCGTCTCCAGGCCGGCCGCGAGTGCGGCGTCGGCGACGACGACAGCCTCCTCGAAGGGGAGGTCACGAGCGATGTCGACGACGGTGCGCGCCACCGAGGTGACCGCCATCCCGTCCACGGTGACGACATCGTCCGGCGCCAGCGGGGCGATGTGCGCGTGCAGTGTCGGCGAGCGCCGCCCGCCTCCGGCGGCGTCCCGGGTGACGTGCACGCGGTCCCGGTCCACGTTCCAGGTCGGGAGGCCGTGCAGAGCGGCCGCCGAGATGTGGCTGACCACCGAACCCTCGGCCAGCGCCGGGAGCGTCGCACGGACCCGGAGGACGTGGCGGGCGTCGGGATCGCGGAGGCGCTCGTCGGTCGCGGGGCAGTACGCGCCGCGCCGCAACGTCGTCACCTCACCGCGTCGGCGCAGCCGGCGCACCTCGGCGTCGGTGACACCCGAGGCGAGCAGCTCCGACCGGGTCCGCAGGTCCGGCACGATCTCCACACCCGCGAGCCTGCACCGGCGCCCCGGGCCCGGTGGCCCGACCGACACATCCGGTCACCATTGCGAACTCGCGCGGCTTCTCTGAGGTCACGCGCGCGCCCCGGCGTCACGCGCGCCGTCGACACCGTGCGTGGCGCCGGACGGCGAGCGTGGTCGGAGCCGCCCGGCGAGCACGACCAGGTGGGCCGGTCCGGCACGACGGTGGGCCGGACCGGGGTATCAGGAGACGCCGACCGGCGCCTTGTCGAGGGTCAGGCCCTCGTAGCCGTCGTCGCGGACCTTCTCGAGGATCCGCCGGTAGCCGCGCACGCCGCCGACGTAGGGCATGAACACCCGCGGCTTCCCCTCGACCTCGTCGCCGTTGTAGTACGACGTGGCCCGCGGGTAGAGCGTCGCCCGGGCGCGCTCGTTCACGTGTTCGACCCACTGGGCCTGCGCCTCGGCGGTGGCCTCGATCCGGGTCGCGCCCCGGGACTCGGCGTGGGCGAGGAGCGCGGCCAGCCAGTCGACGTGCTGCTCGATCGAGAGCAGGACGTTGGACAGCAGCGACGGGCTGCCCGGGCCGGCGACGATGTAGAAGTTCGGGAAGCCGTGCACGAACGGGCCGAGGAAGGTCTTCGGGCCCTCGCTCCAGGCCCGGCGCAGGGTGAGGCCGTCGCGGCCGGTGATCTCCGGGCGCAGCAGCGAGCCGGTCATGGCGTCGAAGCCCGTCGCGAACACCAGCGTGTCGAGCTCGTGCTCGGTGCCGCTCGCGAGGCGGACGCCGTTCGGGGTCAGCGCCTCGATCGGGTCGGACTTCACGTCGACGAGCGTCACGTCGTCGCGGTTGAAGGCCTCGAAGTACCCACTGTCCACCGACGGCCGCTTGGCACCGAACGGGAACCCGCGCGGGGTCAGCTTCTCCCGGGTCGCCGGGTCGTCGACCTTCTCCGCGATCTTGTCGCGGATGAACTCGGACGCGGTCTCGTTCGCCTTCTCGTCCAGGATGAGGTCGTAGTAGGCGAGCACGAACCCGAAGCCGAGACGGGTCCAGGCCTTCTCGTAGGTCTCCCGGCGCTCGTCCGGGGTGGCTTCCAGCGCGGACTGCTTGCTGGGCTTGAACCCCAGGCCGGACGGCGAGTTCAGGGCGGCCTCGCGGCGCTCCCGGTAGTGCGCCTTGACCTCGGCGTCGCGCTCGTCGGTCAACGGCTCGTTGGCCGCGGCGATGCTGAAGTTCGGGGTCCGCTGGAACACCGACAGGTGGTCGGCCTCCTTCGCCACGACCGGCACCATCTGCATGCCGGACGAGCCGGTGCCGATGATCCCGACGCGCTGCCCCGAGAGGTCCACTCCGGAGTGCGGCCAGCGCGCGGAGTGCAGGATCCGGCCGGTGAACGAGTCCTGACCGGGCCACTGCGGCGCCTTCGTCGTCGACAGGTTGCCGACGGCCATGATCAGGTGCGCGCCGGTCCAGGTCTCGGAGCCCCCGTCCTCCCCGACGGTGACCTCCACGGTCCAGCGGCCGGCCGCGTCATCCCACGTCGCGTCGGACATCCAGCGGTGCAGGTGGACGTCGCGCAGCAGGTCGAAGCGGTCGGCCACGTGCTCGGCGTAGCGCAGGATCTCGGGCTGGGCGGCGTAGCGCTCGGTCCAGCGCCACTCCTGCTCCAGCTCCTCGCTGAACGCGTAGGAGTAGTCGTAGCTCTCCACATCGCAGCGCGCGCCGGGGTAGCGGTTCCAGTACCAGACACCGCCGACGCCGCCGCCGGCCTCGAGCACGGCCACGCTCTTCCCCTGCTCGCGCAGGGTGTGCAGCGCGCGCAGCCCGGCGAAGCCGGCCCCGATCACGACGACGTCCACGTCCTTGGTCACGAGCCGACGTTAACCCCGGCAACGGGCCACGGTCAACGCATGTGTTGACAGCGCGTCCGACGTGACTAGGTTGGCCGATGACGTGACGTGCGCAGTACAGGAGGACGACGTGGACCTCGACAGTCTCGAGATGCTCATCTACGAGAAGAAGGACCGGATCGCGGTCCTGACGCTCAACCGCCCGGACCGGGGCAACGCGTTGTGCCGGCAGCTGCGTGACGAGCTGGACCTGGTCCTCGACGACCTCGACTCCGACGACGACACCCGCGTCCTGGTCGTGAAGAGCAACGGCAAGAACTTCTGCACCGGCTACGACCTCACCGAGTGGGCCTACCTCTGGGACTCGGCCGAGACGCCGTCGCGCCCCGAGGACGCCCGCCCGCACCGTCGCGCCCCGATCTTCTCCCGCCGCGAGTTCCACGAGTCCCGCGAGCGCTGGATGCGGCTCTGGCGCATCCGCCAGGCCACGGTCGGCGTCGTCCGCGGCGCGTGCGTCGCCGGTGGGCTGGACTTGGCCGGTGTGCTGGACATCGTGTTCACCGCCGAGGACGCCACGTTCGGCCAGCCCGAGGCCCGCACCATGGGCGAGATCCACATGTTCGGCATGTGGCCGGTGCACCTGGGCATGCGCAAGACCAAGGAGTGGCTGTTCACCGGCGACTCGATGACCGGCGTCGAGGCCGCCGAGCTGGGCCTGGCCAACCGCGCCGTCCCGGCCGACGAGGTCGAGGCCGTCGCCATGGCCTACGCCGAGCGGATCTCGCACGTCCCGCTGGAGATGCTCTACGCGCACAAGGAGTCCACCAACCGCTGGTGGGACGCCATGGGCATCACCGCCGCGATCGCCGCGGCCAACGACGCCGACGCGATGGCGATCGCCGGGCCTGCCATGCAGGACTTCCAGCGGGTGCAGCGTGCGAAGGGCGTGCGCGCGGCCGTCGAGGACCGCGACGAGCCGTTCTCGCACCACCGCACCTACTGGGAGGCCTACCAGGCCTCGAAGCAGCAGAAGGACTGACGCGTGCTCGCCCCGGTGGCGCAGCGTCAGGCAGCGTTGGAGAAGCGCTTCCCGACCTGGGAGCGACGACGGCTGGACCAGGCACTCGACGCCGCGGCCGCGGAGTTCGGCGACCGGGACCTGGTCGTCACCGACGAGCGGACGTTCTCCTACGCCGAGATCGCCGACTGGTCGGTCCGGGTCGCGAACGGGCTGGTCGCGGCGGGGGTGCGCCCGGGGGAGCACGTCGCGATCGTGGCGGCGAACCTGCCCGAGTTCGTCGCGCTGAAGTTCGGGATCGCCCGGGCCGGGGCGGTCTGCATCCCGGTGAACTTCCTGAATCGGCGCGACGAGCTGGGCTACGTGCTCGACCAGTCCGACGCGGTGCTGCTGGTGACCATGGACCGGTTCCGGGACCTGGACTACCTGGCCGCCCTGGACGCGCTGATGCCCGGCTGGGAGTCCGGCGGTGGAGGTTCGCGCTTCCCGACCCTGCGGAAGGTCGTCCTGCTGCCCACCTCCGGGCCTCCGCGCGAGGGCGCGACGACGTTCGCCGAGCTTGCCGCGACCGCCGAGGGCTTCGAGCCGGTCACCGCGACCGGGCCCGACGACACCGCCGACATCCTCTACACCTCCGGCACGACCGGGACCCCGAAGGGCGTCCTGCTCACCCACGACATGCTGCTGCGCACCGCGTACGGCAGCGCGTTCGGGCGGGGCTTCCAGGACGGCCGGCGGATCACGTTCTCGCTGCCGATGTACCACGTGTACGGCTACGTCGAGGGCCTGCTCGCCGTGCTGTTCGTCGGTGGGGCGATCGTCCCGCAGCTCGCGTTCTCCCCGGCCGCGACGCTGGACGCGATCTCCCGGCACCGCTGCGACGACGTGCTGTTCATCCCGACGATGACCGCCGCGGTGCTCGACGAGCTGGACGCCCGGCCGCGGTCGCTGCCCTCGCTCACCTCGATGATCTCCTCCGGCGGTGTGGCACCGACCGGCATCTGGGACCGCATCGACGAGCACTTCGCCGGCGTCGAGCTCACCACCGGCTACGGGATGAGCGAG
The DNA here is from genome assembly GCF_004217185.1 of Pseudonocardia sediminis. NCBI lineage: Bacteria > Bacillati > Actinomycetota > Actinomycetes > Pseudonocardiales > Pseudonocardiaceae > Pseudonocardia > Pseudonocardia sediminis. Next base: position 6,219,601 of record NZ_SHKL01000001.1, read on the forward strand.
GTGACGGCGTCGTCCACGGTGACCCGCCCGGACGACCCGCCGGAACGACGCCTCACCACCAACGGCCGGCTGCGCGACGTCGGCGTGGCCGGGGACCCGGCACTCGGCGGGCGGCTCGTCGAGTACAGGGTGGTCGACGCGCAGACCCGCGCCGACGTCCCGCTCGGCGGCGTCGGCGAGCTGCTGGCGCGTGGCCCGGGCGTCACCTCGGGCTACTACCGCAAGCCCGACGAGACCGACGCCGTGTTCGCTGACGGCGACGGGTGGCTGCGCACCGGTGACCTCGGCCGGCTCGACGCCGACGACTACCTGACGCTCGTCGGGCGGGTGAAGGAGAGCTACCGCTGCGGAGGCGAGCAGGTCATGCCCAAGGAGATCGAGGACGTCCTGACCGGGCATCCGTCGGTCGGGCAGGCGCACGTCGTGCCGCTGCGCGACGAGCGGATGGGCGAGGTGGGGGTGGCCTGGGTCGTGGCCCGCCCGGGCGCGACGCCGGACGCCGCGGAGCTCGTGGCCTACTGCCGCGAACGTCTGGCCCGGTTCAAGGTGCCGCGCCACGTGCTGACGATCGAGGTCGCCGACATCCCGACGACGCCGTCCGGGCGTCCGCGCAAGTTCCTCCTCGCCGAGCTCGCCGCACAGCGGCTCCTCGGCTGAGGGTCGACACGGGCGGCCGCCTACGGTCTGCGCGCCGCCGACGCCACACACTTGGCGACGGCCGTCGTGGCCGGGGCGACGTGCCCGGACGCGGGACGACGACGGCGCAGGCCTTCTCGGTCAGGCGCGGGTCGGGCACCGCGACGACCGCCACGTCGGCGACGTCCGGGTGCGCGTAGAGCAGGTCCTCGACCTCCTTGGCGCTGATGTTCTCGCCGCCACGCAGGATGATGTCCTTGCTCCGTCCGGTGACGGTCAGGTAGTCGCCGGCGTCGACGGAGCCGCGGTCACCGGTGTCGATCCAGCCCTCGTCGTCGGTGACGATGCTCGTTCCGCCTGCGCTGCTCTCGGTGGGGCGCGGGCGGCCGAGGTAGCCGAGGAAGGCCTCCGCACCCCGGGCGTGCAGGTTCCCGACGGTGCCCGGCCCGACCGGGGCTCCGTCGTCGTCGAGGACCTTCAGCTCCGCGACTCCGACCACCCGCCCGTCGGTGGTGGCGCGCAGGTCGGCGGTGTCGTCGGCGTGGCCCATGGTCAGGGTGGGGATCTCGGTGGAGCCGTAGACCCGCACACCCGGGCAGCCGAGCAGGCGCTCGGCGTCGCGGATCAGGTCCGGCGGGACGTCGGCGCCGCCGCAGGCGAACACCCGCAGCGAGCTGACGTCGTGTTTCTCGCGGTCGGGGTGGTAGGTGATGCCGTGCAGGAACGGGGTGGCCGCGACGACGAACGAGATGCGGTGCCGTTCGATCAGGTCCAACCCGCGTCCGGGCTCCCAGACGTCCTGGTAGACGACGGTGGTCCCGAGCAGCGCGGACAGGTGGAACCCGTAGAGGACGCCGGTGATGTGCGCGATCGGGGACGGCATGAACATGACGTCGTCGCCCGTGAGCCCGAAGTGCGTGACGACGCTGCGGACCTCGTGGTCGAGCGTGGCGTGCGAGTGCACCGCGCCCTTCGGGTCGGACTCGGTGCCGGAGGTGTAGAGCAGGACGACCGGGTCGTCGGCGGTGCGCCCGGGCTCGGCGTGGCCGCCGTCCGGGTCCGCGGTGAGGTCGTCGAACGTCGTGGCGCCGTCGCGCTCCCCGCGCACGGTGACGACGTGGGCCAGGTCCGGGAGCTCGTCGCGCAGCCGGACGGCGAGCGCACCGTGGTCGAACCCGCGGAACTCCGCGGCCACGACCAGCACCCGCGCGCCGGAGCTGCCGAGCGCGAAGCGCATCTCCCGCTCGCGCAAGATCGGCATCAGCGGGTTCGACACGGCGCCGATCCGGATCACGGCGAGGTGCAGCGCGAGGGCCTCCCACCGGTTCGGGAGCTGTGACGACACGACCTCGCCCCGGCCCACTCCGAGCCGTCGCAACCCGGCGGCGATCCGGACCACCTGCTCCTGCAGCTCCGCGTAGGTCATCCGGCGGTCGCCGTCGACGACGGCGACGCGGTCCGGATCCCGCGCGGCGACGGTCTCCACGTGGGCGTCGAGCAGGTCGGTGCTCCACAGCCCGGTGTCGCGGTAGCGGCGCCGCCGCGCGTCGTCGACGGTGGGGAACCGGCCTGCCTCGGAGCGGGTCACCCGGAGATTCCATCGCCCGGACATCGATCCGTCAACGCCCGAGTTGACTCCCCGGGGGCTCACCCGATCCAGCGAGCGGCACTCTCGTCGGAACTGTTCCGACGAGGGGACCGGTCGCCGCCCGGTCAGACGGAGCGGGTGGGCCGGCGCAGGCGGACCAGACCGTCGATGGCCAGGGCGTAGCCGGTCACGCCGAACCCGACGACGATCCCCGCCGCGACCGGCGAGACGAACGAGTGGTGCCGGAACTCCTCGCGTCCGTGCACGTTCGAGATGTGCACCTCGATCGTCGGGAGCTCGGCGCCCTCGATCGCGTCGTGCAACGCGACGGAGGTGTGGGTGTAGGCGGCGGCGTTGAGCACCGCGCCCAGGGCAGTCCCCTGCTTCACCGCGGCGCCGGCCTCGTGGATCCAGTCGACGAGTACGCCCTCGTGGTTGGTCTGGCGGAAGTCGAGGTCGAGGCCCTGCCGGGTGGTCTCCTCGCGGCACAGCGTCTCGACGTCGGCGAGGACCGTGGTGCCGTAGACGTCCGGCCGACGGGTGCCGAGCAGGTTCAGGTTCGGGCCGTTGAACACGAACACGGTCGACATCTCAGACGCTCCTCACGGGATCGGGCGGCGGTCGGTCGCGATCCTTCCCCACCCGGGCGGTGCCCACCGGCCCCACCCTCGTGAGCGGATATCGCTGCCCTGGCAGTGATATCCGCGCACGGGTCACATCCAGCCGGGACGCACCAGGCCGCTCTCGTAGGCCAGGACCACCAGCTGTGCCCGGTCGCGGGCGCCGAGCTTGGTCATCGCGCGGCTGACGTGCGTCTTCGCCGTGGTCGGGCTCATGAACAGGCGGGCGGCGATCTCGTCGTTGGACCGTCCCGCCGCGACCTGGGCGACGACCTCGCGCTCGCGGTCGGTCAGTGCGTCGAGCCGTGCGGTGCCGCCGCCGGAGCCGGGACGCGAGCGCGCCGCGAACTCCGCGATCAGGGTGCGGGTGACGGCCGGGGCGAGCAGCGCCTCGCCGCCGTGCACCACCCGGATCGCCTTGATCAGGTCGGCCGGTTCGCTGTCCTTGACCAGAAAGCCGCTGGCGCCGAAGCGGATCGCGTCGAAGACGTAGGAGTCCTCGGTGAACGTGGTCAGCACGATCACCCGGACGTCGGCCAGGCCGGGGTCGGCGGTGATGTCGCGGGTGGCGGCGAGCCCGTCGTGGCCCGGCATCCGGATGTCCATCAGCACGACGTCCGGGCGCAGCTCACGCACCCGGGCGAGCGCCTCGGCACCGTCGGCGGCCTCGGCGACGACGTCCAGGTCGGCCTGCGAGGAGAGCAGCGCGCGGAAGCCGGAGCGGACCAGGGCCTGGTCGTCGGCGATCAGGACCCGGATCATCGGCGCACCGTATCGGGGGCGCCGCCGGGTGCGGGGTCGTCGACAGGATCGGGGTCGCGCTCCGCCGGGGAGAGCGGCAGCCGTGCCGACACCCGGAACCCGCCGTCCGGGCCCCGGCCCGTCTCCAGCGTCCCGCCGAGGGCCTGGGCGCGTTCGCGCATCCCGACCAGTCCGTTCCCGTCGCGCATCTCCTCGGACGGACCGGTGCCGTCGTCGTCGACCCGGATCTCCAGCGCGTCGCCGGAGTACCGGAGCAGCACTGCCGCGCCGGCCGCCCCGGCGTGACGGCGTGTGTTGGTCAGCGACTCCTGGACGATCCGGTAGGCGGCCAAATCGGTGCGGGTGGGCAGTGGCCGCGGCGGACCCTCGGTGCGCAGGGTGACCGGGAGGCCGGCCGTGCGGACGTCGTCGAACAGGGCGTCGAGCCGGTCCAGGCCGGGCGTCGGGTGGTGCGGGGCCTGCTCGTCGACCCCGCGCAGCACCCCCAGGGTGGAGCGCATCTCGCGCAGCAGGTCCCGGCTGGAGCGCTTGATCTCGGTCAGCGCGGTGCGGGCCTGCTCGGGGTCGTCGTCCATCAGGAACAGCGCGACGCCGGCCTGCACGTTGATCAGCGAGACGTGGTGGCCGAGCACGTCGTGCAGCTCCTGGGCGATCCGCAGTCGTTCCTCCCCCGCGCGGCGGCGCTGCTCCTCGGCGAGCACGACCCCGGCCTGCGCGATCCGCTCCCGCCGGGCCCGCCACAGCGCCCCGGCCGCGGCGAACGCGGTCAGCCAGGCGAGCCACAGCACCATCCCCGACCACGGGACGGGCCGTCCGAGCAGCAGCAACGTCACGACGAGCAGCACCATCGCCGTCACGACGACCGCCGCCGCCCGGCGGTGCCACCCGGCCGCGACCGCGGTGAACACCGCGACCAGCGTCGCGAGCGGGACCGGCCCGAACGCGTAGCCCGCGACGACGTAGGCGCCGAGCGCGAGCACGCAGACGGCCAGCGCCGCCGGCGGCCGGACCCGGCGCACCACGAGCGCGGCCGGGCCGACCAGCAGCAGCACCACCGCGAGCGCGTCCAGCGGGCGGGCGGCCGGCTGGACGTAGGCGGCGAACCGCGTCCCGCCCAGGGTCACCGCCGCGACGGCGGCGGGCGCGACGATCGTCGAGAGCACCCCGCCCCACCAGCTCGGACGGGTGGTGGCGGACATCCCGTCACGGTAGGGCAGCCGGAGCCGTGACGGCGTCCTCCCGCCGGAGGCCGTCCGGCTGCTCCCGCGGGAGTAGGACGGGCCGGGCCGGTGCGCCGCGGGCGGCAGCGGAGCCGACACCCCGGGACGGACGCGCTCGGACCCCGTGCGAGGCGAGTCTCGTCTCCATGACCGACACCCAGATGCCCTTCACCGCGCCACGCACCGTCGCCCCGGGCGGATCGGACCTGCTGGCCTCCGACACCGAACGCGAGCGCGTCGCCGACCGGCTGCGCGCCGCCGCCACCGACGGGCGGCTCACCCTCTCCGAGGCCGACGAGCGCCAGGCCGCGGTCTACGCCGCCCGTACCCGGGCCGAGCTGATCCCGCTGGTCTCGGACCTGCCCGCACCGGCGAGACCCTCCGGACGCCCGCCGAGGCCCCCGATGACCGACCGGGCGCGGCGGCGGTTCCACGTCCACGTCGCGATCGTCGCGGTGCTGTTCACCGTGCTGGTGGTGGCGTGGGCGGTGAGCTCGGCGCCGTTCTTCTGGCCGGCGTGGCCGACGTTCTGGATGCTCCTGAGCCTGTTCGTGCACTCCCGCCGGGCCGAGCGCGAGCCACGCGAGCAGCTTCCGGAGGAGCTGCGGTGACCGCCGCGCTCCGGACCGGGAGCGGCCGCGCGACCGGACGGAGGTGGTCGCTGTCCCGCCCGGCCCGTTCCGCCCTGCGCGGCGGGCACGTCGTCCTCGGCGTGGCCAGGACCGGCATGGCGCTGGTGATGCTCGTGACGGCCACCCTGCTCTCGGTGCGGAAACCCGGAAGGCGCGTCCGGTCGTTGACAGGCAACCGGAAGGTTGCATAATTGGGTGGTGACCGACGTGGACGCCGTGTTCCGGGCGCTGGCCGACCCGACACGACGGCTGATCCTCGACCGGTTGTACGAGCACAACGGGCAGACGCTCGCCGACCTGTGCGCCGGACTGGAGATGAGCCGCCAGGCCGTCTCCAAGCACCTCGCGCTGCTGGAGGCCGCCGGGCTCGTGTCCACCGTCCGCCGCGGCCGGGAGAAGCTCCACCATCTCGACCCGGTGCCCATCCAGGAGATCCACGACCGGTGGATCGGCAAGTTCGAGCAGGCCCGGGTGCAGGCGATCACCGCGCTGCGCACCGCGCTGGAGGATCCCCATGACCGAGATCAGTGAACGCACCTACGTCTACACGACCTACATCGCGACGACGCCACAGAAGGTGTTCGACGCCCTGACCACACCCGAGTTCACGATGCAGTACTGGGGCGGCGCGGAGATCCGCTCGGAGTGGACGGTCGGCAGCTCGGTCGAGGCCTACCACCCCGACCACGACGACTTCATCGGTGAGGTACTGGCGGTCGAGCCGCCGAACAAGCTGTCGTACACGTTCACCGGGAAGGCGGAGCGGGAGGAGGGACGGCCGGCCACGGTCGTCGAGTTCGACATCTCCGCGTTCGGCGACGAGGTCGTGAAGCTGACCGTCGTGCACAGCGGGTTCACCGCGGACGAGCGGGGCGAGCAGGACGTCCGCGACATCGGCCACGGCTGGCCGGCGATCTTCGCGGCGCTCAAGACGCTGCTGGAGACCGGGTCGCCGCTGCCCTCGCCCGGGCACTTCGCCCCGCGGACGCCGGTCCGCGCCTGAGTCCGCTCAGGACCGCCCGAGCAGGCGCGCCCACCAGGACCGTCGTTCCGAAGCAGGGGCGACCGGAGCCGGGGGCGGTGCCGGGGCCGGGCGCTCCGGGCCGCGACGCTCGTCGCGCCACCGGGTGACGACCTCGTCGGGGTCCTGGCGCCGGATCGGGATCCGCGGTCCGGACGGGAAGCGCATGTGCTCGACGATCCGCACGTTCAGCTCCTCGACGGCGTCCCGGACCCGGCGTTCGTCGCGGAGCGCCCGGACGGTCTCGGGCAGCCGGTCGATCTCCTTGCGCAGCTGCACCGAGGGCGGCAGCAGGGCGTCGGAGGACAGGCCCTCACGGCGGAGGAACCCGCGGACCCACCAGTTCTCGTCGAACTTGCCGTCCAGGCCGGGCAGGGGCTTGCCCTTGCCCGGCAGGTCGTCGAACTCGCCGCGCTCCTGGGCCTCCCGGATCTGCCGGTCGACCGCGCTCTCGAATCTCGGATCCGGTGCGTACATCAGGCCTCCCACCAGCAGGATAGCAACGCCGGACGATCGTTTCCGCTCGTGCGGACGCCCGAAACTGTCGGTGGTCGGGGCCACACTCCCGGGCATGGAGAACACCACGACGTACCCCGGCACCACCGACCTCGCGACGCACTACCCCGGCCGCCGTGTCGGTCACGAGGCCGCCCGGCGCCGGGCCGAGCAGGGCCCCGGCGCCGACCGCACCTGGCGCCTCGGCGCCGACGGCGAGGAACGCACCGCACACCTGCTGGAGTCGCTGACCGGGCGCACCCGGCGGGACCGGTTCCTGCACCGGCCACCGAGCTGGCGGGTGCTGCACTCGGTACCGCTCGACGACGGCACGGCCGACATCGACCACGTCCTGATCGGACCGCCCGGCGTGTGCGTGGTCAACACCCGGCACCACCGGGGCGGCCGGGTGCTGCTCGACGGCGACGCGCTCGTCGTGAACGGGTTCCGCACCGACGCGGTGGCCCGGGCCCGTGCCGAGGGCGCCCTCGCCCGCGCGCTGCTGCTGCCCCGGCTCGAGGCCGAGCTCGGTCCGGTGCCGGTCCGTCCGGTGATCGCGATCGTCGGCGCGGCCATGCAGGTGGCCCGCTGGCCGGACGACGTCATCGTGGCGACGGAGGGCGCGCTGATCGCGGCGATGCGCGGCCTGGCACCGGTCCTGGACGCGCGCCGGGTGGAGCGGGTCCACGACGTCGCGCGCCGTCCGGAGAGCTGGAGGGTCTGACGGGCCGGGTGCACTTCGCCACCGGGGCCTTCCGGTGCCCGGCGGCGGTCACCATGATCGGGCGGTGACTCCCCCTCCCGACGCCGGCGAACCGGCGTATGTGCTGTTCGCGGCACCGCTGACGGTCGAGCTCGGCGTGACCGGGGTCGTGCGCCGGCTCGCCCACCGCGAGCGGGTCACGGCCTGGGCCGGGAGCTGGTCACGCGGTGCGCTGGTCACGTGCGACCCCGTGCGGGAGATGCCGGCGGACTCCGACCCGTTCGACGTGCTCGGCGCGGTGCCCGACGTCGGGCCGGACCCGCGGTTCCCGGACGCCGTCGGCGGCGGCTGGTTCGGGTACCTCGGCTTCGCGGCACCCGGACGACGGCCGCGGGCGAGCCTGGCCTGGTACCGCGACGTGCTCCGCCACGACGGCCAGCGCTGGTGGTACGAGGCGCTGCTCGGCCCGGACGGCGACGAGGCGAGCGCCCGGTCGCGGTGCGCGACCCTGTGCGCCGACCTCGCCGGACCGGCGCCGTCCGCGGAGGCCGGGGTCGTCGTCGAGCGGTGGCCGGACCGGGACGCGCACCTGGCCGCCGTCGAGGCCTGCATCTCCGAGATCCGTCGTGGGGAGATCTACCAGGCGAACATCGCCACCGAGCTGGGCCTGCGGCTCGACGGCGGGGTGCACGAGGCGTGGGCGCGGATCGTCGGGGCCCGGTCCGGATCCGGGACGCCGGCGCGGGCGGCGCTGGTCGCGGACAGTGAGCTGGCGGCGGTCAGCGCGAGCCCGGAGCTGTTCCTGCGCCGTGACGGGCGCGACGTCCGCACCGACCCGATCAAGGGCACCCGGCCGCGGATCGGTGTCACCGGCGACGGGCCGGGCGGCGGGTCCGCCCACGGGACCGTCGGCGGGCCGGCCGGGAACAACGCGGCCGGGATCGACGCGCCCGGGATCGACGCCAGGGCCGCGGACGACCGGGCCGACGCCGAGCAGGGGCGACGACTCGCCGGATCGACGAAGGACTCGGCCGAGAACGTCATGATCGTCGACCTGATGCGCAACGACCTGGCGCGGGTGTGCGCCACCGGCAGCGTCCGCGTCGCCGGGTTGCTGTCGGTGCAGCCGCACCCCGGCGTGTGGCACCTGGTCTCACGGGTGCACGGACGGCTCCCGGACGGGGTCGACGACGGCGCGCTGCTGCGTGCGACGTTCCCGCCGGGATCGGTGACCGGCGCGCCGAAGGTCCGGGCGGTGCAGGTGATCGAGGGGCTGGAGGCGCAGCGGCGCGGGTTGTTCACCGGTGCGCTCGGCTACGCGAGCCCGCTGGCCGGGCTGGAGCTGAGCGTCGCGATCCGCACCCTGGAGGTGGACCCGCCCGGGCCCGACGGCACGGCGTCGGCGCGGCTGGGCGTCGGCGGGGGCATCACCGTCGACTCCGACCCGGCCGAGGAGTGGGCGGAGTGCCTGACCAAGGCCGCGCCGGTGCTCGCCGCACTCGACGGCGGTTCGGCTCCTCCGGCACCGGCCACGGTCCGCCCGGCCCGGCGCGCCGACGGGCTGTTCGAGACGCTCGCCGCCGTCGACGGGCGGGTTGCGCGCCTCGGAGAGCACGCGGCCCGGCTGCGGCGCTCCTACCTGTCCTGCACCGGTGAGCCCCTGACCGCGCACGTCGAGACCGCGGTCGCGGAGGCGACGGCGGGGCTGCGCGGTCAGCACCGGGTCCGGGTGGAGGCCTCCCCCGGAGCCACCGACGAGGTGCGGGTCCACGCGGTGCCGTGGCCGGGCCCGGTCCCGCTCGCCGAGCAGCCGGGTCTGGTGCTGCGTGTGTGCCGCACGGCGGAGGGTGAGTCGCACAAGTTCGCCGACCGGCGGTGGCTGGACGCGCACGAAGCCGCCGTCGACGAGGAGGAGACCCCACTGCTCGTCGACCGGGACGGAACGGTCCTGGAGTCGACCCGCTCGTCGGTGTTCGCCGTGCTCGGCGGGGCGCTGCGGACACCGCCGCTGGACGGGCGGATCCTGCCCGGGACGGCCCGGCGCGCCGTCCTCGACCTGGTCGACCCGGACCCCGCGACCACCGCTCCGGTCCGGATCGGTGACGTCGCCGACCTGGACGGCATGTTCCTGACCAACGCCCTGCGTGGCGTGCAGTGGGTGCGCGAGATCCGCGACGACGGCACCGTCCTCGCCCGCTGGACGGCCCCCGACCCGCTCACCCTCCGGATCGCGGCCGACCTGGCCCGGTGATCACCCGGCCAGGTTCAGGAGGATCTCCGCCAGCTCGTCGGGGCGGTTCTGCGGAACCATGTGAGTGGTCTCGATCTCGTGGTAGCGCCAGGCCGGGGAGTCCTTCGCGTGGGCGGCGGCCGCGGTGAACGCGCCGCCGGTGACGTCCTCGACGGTGGCCCGGACGTAGGTCCGGCCCAGCCGGCGCTCGTCGACCGGAACGGCGGTGCGGACCGGCTCGGTGAACGTCGCGACCGGCTGCGCGGAGCGGCGCGGGGCCGACCACTTGCCCTCGGCCGGGTCGTCGTAGTGCCGGTCGCGGCCCGGGACCAGCCACGGCGCGCCGAGCCCGGCCTCCCCCGCCGGCGGCACCGCGGCGGCCATCGCCGGGGCCAGGTCGGCGGCGCTCTGCCCGTCGGCCGGGAGGAACGCGTCGAGGTAGACGATCTCGCGCACCCGGTCGCCGATCTCGTCCAGCGCGCCGGTGACGACCATCCCGCCGTAGGAGAAGCCGAGCAGGACGATGTCGCGTAGGTCCTCGTAGAGGATCGTGTTCACGACGTCGCGCACGTGCAGGCCGAGCCCGACGTGCGGGCCGGTGAGGTGCGAGCGCTCGCCGATGCCGGTCAGGCTCGGGGTGAACACCTCGTGCCCGGCCGCGCGCAGCCGCGGTCGCAGGAGGTGGAAGCCGTGTGCGCCGCCCCAGGCGCCGTGGACGAGGACGTAGGTCGCCATGGGGTGATCGTGCCGCACCGGGCGGGTCGCGGTTCAGCTGAACCGCATCCGGCGGGCCGACGGCGCCCGGGTCGCCCACACTGGATCGGGTGAGCACCGACGACGGCTTCCCCGAGGGCTTCTTCTCCCGCGCCGACGAGGCCGACGACGCGGAGTTCTACCTCCCGCCCCGGATCGTCCACCACATCGACGACGGCGCGATCGCCGCCGCCGGGGCGTTCTACGCCGAGATCGGCGCGACCGGGCGCGTACTGGACCTGATGTCGTCGTGGGTCTCACACCTGACCGCCCGCCCGGAGCACCTGACCGTCCTCGGCATGAACGACGAGGAGCTGACGCAGAACCCGATGGCGCACGAGCGCGTCCGGCACGACCTCAACGCCGACCCGGTGCTCCCCCTGCCTGACGACGCGTTCGACACCTGCATCTGCACCGTGTCGGTGGACTACCTGACCCGTCCGATCGAGGTGTTCGCCGAGGTCGCGCGCGTACTGCGGCCGGGCGGGACGTTCGCGTGCACGTTCTCCAACCGCTGCTTCCCGACCAAGGCGATCCGCGGCTGGCTGCAGACCGACGACGAGACCCACATCAGGATCGTCGGCGAGTACTTCCGTCGCAGCGGCGGGTTCGAGGACCCGCAGGCCGGGCAGTGCGGGACGCCGCCGGGCGCGAACCCGCTCTTCGCCGTCTGGGCGCGGACCCCGTCGACCACGGCACGGAACAGCCAGGATTGACCGTCGATCCGCTGTGACGCAGGATCGGAGGTCCCCGAGGCCGATGACGATCCGTCCGGCCGCGCACGACACCACACCACGGCGGTGAACCCCGATGACGACGTCGGAGCAGACCCACTCGACCTTCACCCTGACCGGGCGGGACGGCACCGTCGTCACCGCCTACCGGTGGCTCCCCGACGGCCCGGTGCGCGGGATCGTGCAGCTCACCCACGGCATGGGTGAGCACCTGCTGCGCTACGCCCCGCTCGCCGCCGTCCTGACCGGGCGGGGGTTCGCCGTGTACGGCCAGGACCACCGCGGGCACGGGGCCACGGCCGGGTCCGCCGAGAACCACGGCGTGCTCGGCGAGACCGGCTGGGCCGGGCTGGTCGACGACATCGAGGTGCTCCGCAGCCACGCCCGCGGCGAGCAACCCGACGTCCCGCTGGTCCTGCTCGGGCACAGCATGGGCTCGTTCGCGGTGCAGCAGTACCTGCCCGCGCACTCGGACCGGATCGACGCGTGTGTGCTGTCCGGGACCGGGCTGCTGGACCTGCTCGAGCCGGCGCTGGACCTGTCCGCGGCGATCGACCTGTCCGGCTTCAACGCGCCGTTCGAGAACCGCACCGGCTACGAGTGGCTCTCCCGCGACGAGGCCCAGGTCGACCTCTACGTCGCCGATCCCGACTGCGGGTTCGGCCTGGACCAGCCGGGCACCGTCGCGATGTTCACCGGCGCCCGCCCGCTGGCCGAGCCGGACACCCTCGCGCGGATCCGCGACGACCTGCCGCTCTACGTCACCGTCGGCGACGCGGACCCGGTCAACGCCGGGCTCGCCCTGGTGCACCCGATGATCGAGCGCTACCGCGCCGCCGGGCTCACCGACGTCACGCTCGCCGTCTGGCCGGGCGCGCGGCACGAGGTGTTCAACGAGACCAACCGCGACGAGATCGTCGCGGACCTGACGGCCTGGCTCGACCGGGTCGTCCCCGACGGGAAGTAGGACAGGCGTGCACGTCGACACCACCGGGAGCTTCACCGCGACACCGCTGGAGACCGAGCAGGTCGCCGTCGAGGCGGAGAAACAGGGCTACGACGGGGTGTCGGTGCCCGAGACCGCCCACGACGCCTTCATCGCGCTCGGCCTGGCCGCCCGCGCGACCAGCAGGATCCGGCTGCAGTCGGGGATCGCGGTCGCGTTCGCCCGCAACCCGATGACGCTGGCCTACCAGGCCAACGACGTCGCCCAGCTCGCCGAGGGCCGCTTCGACCTGGGCATCGGGTCGCAGGTCAAGCCGCACATCGAGCGCCGGTTCGACATGCCGTGGAGCCGCCCGGCGGCGCGGATGGAGGACTTCGTCCGCGCGGTGCGCGCGATCTGGTCGGCCTGGGAGACCGGTGAGCGTCTGCGCTACGAGGGCGAGTTCTACTCGCACTCGCTGATGACCGAGTTCTTCTCGCCGGGGCCGAACCCGCACGGCAACCCTCCGATCATGCTGGCCGCCGTGGGCGAGCGGATGACCGAGGTCGCCGGCCGGGTCAGCGACGGGCTGCTCGCGCACTCGCTGACGACGCCGTCGTACATGAACGAGGTGACGATCCCGGCGCTGAAGCGCGGCCGCGACTCGTTGGACGGGTTCCAGGTCTGCCTTCCGGTGTTCGCCGTCCTCGGCGCGGACGGGTCGGCGCGTGCCGCCGCCGAGCAGGGCGTCCGGCGTCAGATCGCGTTCTACTCCTCCACGCCGCCGTACCGCCCCGTGCTCGAGCACCACGGCTGGGGCGAGCTCGCCGACACGCTCAACAAGCTCTCGCGTCAGCAGGCCTGGGACGAGATGGCCGGCCTGATCACCGACGACGTGCTGGACGCGTTCGCCGTCGCCGGGACCCCGGACGAGGTCGCGGACGGGATGCTGGCCCGCTACGGCGACGTCGTCGACCGGATCTCGCTCTACACCCCCTACGACGCCGACCCGCAGCTCGTCCTCGACACCACGACCCGCCTGCGCGCGGCGTAGGCAGGGGTCCGCGGAACACACATCGGCAGTACGAAGCAATGCGGCGAGGTCGGCCCGGCTGAGCGACGATCGAGGCCGGCACCGCGAGCATCGAGGCAGGAGTGGGCACATGGACGTGCACGACGACCCCTACAAGGACATCCGGGAGGGCGTGCGCGACGTCTGCCGCCAGTTCGGATCGGAGTACTGGCAGAAGCACGACCGCGAGCACGAGTTCCCGTGGGACTTCTACCGCGCGATGGCCGACGGCGGCTGGATCGGCATCGCGATCGACGAGGAGTACGGCGGCGGGGGCACCGGGATCAGCGAGGCGGCCGTCCTGATGGAGGAGGTCGCCGCGTCCGGCGCGGCGATGAACGGCGCCAGCTCGATCCACCTGTCGGTGTTCGGGATGAACCCGGTCGCCAAGTACGGCAGCGACGAGATGCGGCAGAAGTATCTGCCCCGCGTCGCCGACGGCAGCCTGCACGTCGCGTTCGGGGTGACCGAACCGGACGCCGGCCTGGACACCACGTCGATCTCCACGACGGCGCGGCGCGACGGGGACCGCTACCTGGTGCGCGGCCGCAAGGTGTGGACGTCGAAGGCGCAGTTCTGCGAGAAGGTCCTGCTGCTGGTCCGGACCACGCCGGTCGAGGAGTGCGCCAAGCGCACCGACGGGCTCACGCTGCTGCTGGCCGACCTGCAGCGGCCGGAGGTCACGATCACCCCGATCGACAAGCTGGGCCGCAACGCCGTCGTGTCCTGCGAGGTGGTCTACGACGACCTGCCCGTCGACGTCGTCGACCGCGTGGGCGAGGAGGGCAAGGGCTTCAAGTACATCCTCGACGGCCTGAACCCGGAGCGGATCCTGATCGCCGCCGAGGCGCTGGGCGTCGGGCGGGCCGCGCTGGACGCCGCGGTGAAGTACGCCAACGAGCGGGTCGTGTTCGGCCGTTCGATCGGCAAGAACCAGGGCATCGCGTTCCCTCTGGCCGAGGCCCACATGCGGCTGCACGCCGCGAGCCTGGTCGTCCGTGAGGCCGCCGAGCGCTACGACGCCGGGCTGCCCTGCGGCGAGCAGGCCAACACGGCCAAGTTCCTCGCCGCCGACGCCGGGCACTTCGCCGCGGACCGGGCCATGCAGACCCTGGGCGGGTTCGGCTACGCGACCGAGTACGACGTCAGCCGGTACTTCACCGAGTCGCGGCTGATGAAGCTCGCGCCGCTGCCGCAGGAGATGGTGCTGAACTACGTCGCCGAGCACGTGCTCGGGCTCCCGCGGTCGTACTAGCGCAGACGCCGGAACGGCCGGTGACCGCGCAGGGTCACCGGCCGTTCCGGAAAGCTCTGAGAGAGACTCAGCGCAGGCCGAGCTTCTTCGAGCAGGCGGGCCAGGCCTTCCAGCCCTGCTCGTCGAGGACGCGCTCGGCGACCGCGATCTGCTCGGAGCGGCTCGCGTTGGTCGGGCTGCCCTCGCCACCGAAGGCCTTCCAGGTCGACGGCGTGAACTGCAGGCCGCCGGAGAAGCCGTTCCCGGTGTTGATGCTCCAGTCACCGCCGCTCTCGCACTCGGCGAGCCGGTCCCACGTGCTGGACGGTGCGGCGTTCGCGGTGCCGGCAAGCGCCAGGGGCGCACCGACGGCGACCAGCCCTGCGGCGGCGATACCGACGACGCGACGGGCGGTCACGGACACACGACTGCTGCTGCTCATTACCCTCAACCTTTGGTCAGACCCACGTCCAACCGGGCACACACACCGCACGACGCCATGGGGAGCGACGTCCGGGGGTGGTCGCATCGGATTCCGATGCCCGTGCCCGACCCCGTCCCGCCTTGTGCGGATCGACTCGCCGGGAACCGCGGGACGGGGAATGTCCTTGGCGTGACGGTTCCGGCACTTCGGTGTGGCCCGCAACCAGGCGGAGCGGACCGAGGACGAAGGTAGGCGGCGACCCCGTGCAGGGGTCAAGACACTGCCTCGTGACGTATCACACGGAGATAACGACTTCTGTCTTCGTCGCAGCTCAGAGCCGCTTTTCGTGCATCACGGGTGCGGTCCTCAACCTCGCGGAACTTCCGATTCGGACCTATTGCTGCGGGGTCATCGGATCGTTATCGACGCTCAGGAACTGTTTCCGATCCGGAATCACTGACCCGATGTGGTCACGTATTCGCCCCGAGTGCACGGAGAACGAGATCGGTCACGGCGTCCAGGTAGTCCGGACCGGTCGCGGCCCGGCGGACGCTGTGACGCCAGTAGATCGGGGCGGCGAGCAGGTCCAGCGCGAGCTCACGGTCGACGTCCGGCGCGAGCTCGCCGCGCTCGATCCCGCGTCGCAACACCGCCGCCCCGTGCTCCCGGCGGGGCTCGCCGACGGCCTCGGCGACGGCGGCCGCGAGCTCCGGACGGCGCCCCTGCTCGGCGACCAGGTCGGGCAGGATCGCCGCGAAACGAGGGTGGGTGAGCCACTCTTGCAGCCCGGCGAGCATCGCCCGGACGTCACCGCGCAGCGACCCGGTGTCGGCCGTGGCCGCGCACGGGACGCTGAACCCGGAGACGACGGCAACCACCATCGCGTCGCGCGAGGACCAGCGCCGGTAGAGGGCGCTCTTGCCGACCCCGGCCCGGCGGGCGACCGCCTCCATCGACAGCCGCCCGATCCCGCCCTCGGCCAGCTCGTCGAGGACGGCCTCGGTGATCGCGTCGGTGACGCCGGCCTGCAGCACGGCCGCACCGGCGGGCGCACGTCGGGTCGGCTCCGTCACGGGATCCACGGTAACCGACGATGGGACGGAACCGTATCGTCGTCCCTGCGTCGAGACGGGACCGTCTCGTCCTGACGATCGAGGAGCCACCGTGACACGGACACCGACCGAGCTCGTCGAGCACGCCCTGGAGCTTCTGCTCGCCCACGACATGGCCGGGTTCGCCGGCCTGTGGGCCGTCGACGGCGTGATGGAGTTCCCGTTCGCCGCCGCCGGCTCGCCGCAGCGCCTCGACGGCCGCGCCGCGGTCGCCGACTACCTGCGCGACTACACCGACGTCGTCGACATCCGGGAGGTCGTCGAGAAGACGCTGCACGAGAGCACCGACCCCGAGGTCGTGATCGCGGAGTTCGAGGTGGACGGCGTCGCGCTCGCCACCGGGCGGCCCTACCGGATGCGCTACATCGCGGTGATCACCGTGCGCGGCGGCGAGATCGTGCGCTACCGCGACTACTGGAGCCCGCTCGCCGTCGCCGAGGCCACCGGCGCCACCGGCCTCCCGACGCGGGTGGAGGCATGAGCACGGTCCTGGTCCTCGGCGGCACCGGCACGACCGGAAGCCGGGTGACCGCGTTCCTGCGGGCCCGCGGCGCGACGGCGCGGGTCGCGACCCGGAGCCCGTCGGGGCCGGGGCAGGTGCGTTTCGACTGGACCGACCCGGCCACGCACGCCCCCGCCCTCGACGGTGCCACGGCGGTCTACCTGGTCGCGCCGATCGGGGAGGCCGAGCCGGCGCCGCTGGTCGCACCGTTCCTCGACGCCGCGCGCACGGCCGGGGTCCGCCGGGTCGTCCTGCTGAGCTCGTCCGCGGTCCCGGACGCCGACGACGGGGTGGGCGCGCTCCCGGCGCTGGTCCGCGGGGCGGTCGGAGAGTCGACGGTGCTGCGGCCGTCCTGGTTCATGCAGAACCTCGTCGGTGACCACGTGCTGGCCGCCGGGATCCGCGAGCACGGCGAGATCGTCACCGCGACCGGTGACGGCCGGGTCGGGTTCGTCGACGCCGGTGACATCGCCGCGGTGGCCGGGCACGCCCTGCTCGACGCCGAGCCGCACCCGTCCGAGCACCTGATCACCGGTCCGGAGGCGCTGAGCTACGCCGACGCGGCGGCCGTCCTCACCGACGTCACCGGGTCGCCGGTGCGGCACCGGGCCGTGACGGCGGAGGAACGGACGGCGCGGTTCGCCGCGAGCGGCATCCCGGACGACTTCGCCGCGCTGCTGGCCGCGCTGGACGTCGCGATCGCGGGCGGGTCCGAGGACCGGGTCACCGACACCGTCGCGCGGGTCACCGGACGGGCGCCGCGCACGCTGCGGGAGGTGGCCACGGAGGCGCTGTCCCCCGCGGGAGGAGAGATCAGACCGGGGCGCGCCGGAGCGTGAACACCGCGACCCGGACGGCGAGGGCGTCGAGCAGCAGCGCCCCGAACGCCCACGGGTCCAGCCAGCCGTCGAAGCTCTGCCCGTCCGCGACCGCGACCAGGCCGGGGATCAGGAAGGTCGCCACCCCGACCCCGCCGACGACGGCCGCGGCGAGCAGCACGGCGGGCTCGTCGCGAAGCAGCACGGCGCCGGCCACGACCAGGGCCGCGACGGCGATCAGCGCGTCGATCGCGGCCAGGCCGGGCGAGTAGGCCCACAGCCGCACGGTGAGGACGGCGTGCACGACCGCCGACGCGACGAGCAGCGCGGTGACGATCCGGCGTCCGGTGGTGGGCTGGGGGCGGTTCACGCCGTCGAGTCTGCCCGGTGCGGATGCTCCCCGGCGGGACGGGCGATCCTCAGCCCGAGGCGGACGAGCTCGACGCGGCCGCGGCCGCCGTCTGCTGCTCCCACATCGTCAGCACGACGGCCACCACGAACACCTGCAGCGCCGGGCTCAGGCCGGGGAGCTCGGCGACGGCGCCGCCCTTCCACATGCTCGCCCGCCGGATCGACCCGACCTCGCGGTCGTCGACCACCAGCACCTGGTCCGCCTTCCACATCGACGCCCGCCGGAACCGGAAGAGCCCCTCGGGGGAGTCGACCGTCCAGTTCCTGCGCCCGACCTTCTCCGCGGAGGCCACCTTGGCCTCGTTCTCGTCGGCCATCCCGTACTTGCCGCCCCACATGTTGGCGCGGATCCGGTAGGTGTGGCCGTCGAGGGAGAACGAACCCCCGGACGTCCACCACCGGGACTCGAACGTCGTGACGTCCCGCCCGTCGATGGTGATCCGGTAGGTCTTCGAGAACGCGCCGTCCTTGACCGCTCGCAGCATGGATCACATCACAGCATCGATGCGGCCGGCTCCACCACCACGAACCCGCACATGTCGTTCCGGACAGGTCGAGTACGGTCGGTCACGGGAGGTCCGTCCGATGTCTCTGCGACACGCGCTGCTCGGCCTGCTCGCCGAGAAACCGGCCAGCGGCTACGAGCTGACCCAGGTCTTCGAGGCCAGCCTGCAGCGGTTCGCCTGGCACGCCCGGCACAGCCAGATCTACCCGGAGCTGAACAAGCTCGCCGACGAGGGCCTGGTCACCGTCGTCGGCAGCGGTGCCCGCAACCGGCGCACCTACGGGCTGACCGACGACGGCCGCGCCGAGCTGCACCGCTGGCTGCTCTCCCCGCCGGGCGCGCCGAGTGTGCGCAACGAGTCGGTGCTGCGGATGTTCCTGCTGACCGCACTGCCCCCGGACGACGCGAAGGCGATGCTGGAACGCTTCCGCTCCGAGGGCGCCCACGTGGAGAAGGTCCTCGCCGAGATCCGCAGCGACGACTCGCCGGAGGCGGTGCTGGAGTTCGGCCAGCTCGCCGCCGAGTTCGGGCTGCGCTACTTCCGGATGCAGCAGGAGTGGGCATCGTGGGCGATCGACCAGCTTGAGAAGGCCACGCAGACCTCCCCGGGCTGACGACGCCGGGCTGACGACGCCGGGCTGACGACGCCGGGCTCCCGCCGTCGCTCAGACCCCCAGCGTCAGCTGTCCGGCGCGGTCGCGGGACTCGAGGTCGAGCAGGGCGCGCTTGGCCTCCGTCCCACCGGCGTAGCCGACCAGCCGCCCGTCCGCGCCGACGACGCGGTGGCAGGGCACCACCACCAGCACGGGGTTGCGGGCCATCGCCGCCCCGACCCGGCGCGGGCCGTCGGACGTCAGGCCCAGCCGCACCGCGAGCGCGCCGTAGGTCGTCGTGGCCCCGTGCCCGATCTCGTCGGTCAGTGTCTCCAGGATCGTGCGGTGCTCGCCGCCGACCCGGCCCAGGTCCACCGGCACCGTGAACCGTCGCAGCGTCCCGTCCGCATAGGCGTCGAGCTCCCGGCGGGCCAGGTCGAGCACGGCGCGGGCCCGCGGCTCCGATGTGGACTCGACGTCGGCGGCTCCGAAGCGCACCCGCGTGAGGCCGCCGGCCGACGCCGTCAGCGCCAGCGTGCCGAACGGGGTGTCGTGCAGGATCTGTGCGGTACTCATGCCGGTCCGAACCCCTGACGTGCCGGGACGGTTGCACGGCGGTCACCGGGCGGCAGCGGCGGCACGATGCTGACCACCACGAACCAGATCAGCCCCCGACGCGGCGTGCACGCCGGCTACCGGACCCTCGGCGCCGCGGAGACGGGCCGCGCCCCCGGCCGGGCGGACGCGGGATGAGCGGGGCGGCTCAGCGCACCTGCAGGATCAGCATCCGGCAGTCCACGGACTGACCGGCCCGGTAGGGCTGCACGTCGGCCGAGACCATCTCCACGAGCTCCCCCGCGGCCAGCCGGTCGACCTCGGCACGGAAGCCGTCGGCCTCCCAGATGTCGTCGAGCACGGTCGCCACGACGTGCCCGCCGGAGCGCACGACCCGGACGAACTCGGCCAGCACGGACGGGCCGACGTGCCCGTGGGTCAGCGTGCCCACACACACCACGACGTCGTAGGAGTCGTCGGCGGCCGCGAGCGGCACGGTCAGGTCGGCGGTGTCCAGGTCGCGGTAGGCGCCGGTCGCCCGGGCGCGCTCCAGCATGCCGGGCGAGAGGTCGAGCCCGTCGACCGTCGTGGCGCCGCGGCGGGCCAGCTCGACGCCGGCCAGCCCGGTGCCGCACCCGGCGTCGAGGATCACCGCGCCGGTGCCGGCGACGCGGACGACGGCGTCCGCGGCGTTGCCCGGGGCGACGTAGCCCTGCGTTTCGTCGGTGATGTCCGCGTCGAACGTGGCGGCCCACTCGTCGTAGAGGGCGCGCGCGTCGTCGGTGCTGCTCAACGCGTACGCGCGGTCCAGGTACGGGTTGCCGCCGGTGCTCGTCGCCATCCCCCGAGCATGACTGATCGGCGACAGGAGGGGTACCGCGTCCGGGAGGGCGAAACGAGTTGATCTCCCTCAGCGAGTCCTCAGCGACGGCATGGTTGCATCGGCCAACGGTCGGAGCACGAACAGGAGGTCCCGGTGGAGGTCCATCGCAGCGTCATCGACGGCGTGCTGCAGTTCGTCCCGGTCCCGCACGTCGACGGGCACGGGTTCCGCACCGTCACGTTCGACTCGGCGGTGGCGGCCGCGGCCGGCGTGGACCCGGGCCGGTTCATCCAGGACTCCCAGTCCCGCTCGATGCAGGGCGTCATCCGCGGCATGCACGGCCGGACCGGGAAGGGCGAGTCCAAGCTGGTCCGCTGTGCCCACGGAGCGATGCACGACGTCGTCGTCGACGCGCGGCCCGGCTCGCCGACGTTCGGCCGGGTGGCGACGTTCCTGCTCGACGACGTCGAGCGCCGTCACCTCTACATCCCGGCGGGCTGCCTGCACGGCTTCCAGGCGCTCAGCCCGACGGTCGACACGTGCTACCGGATCGACACCCCGCACGACCCGAGCGAGGACGTCTCGGTCCGGTTCGACGACCGGGCGCTCGGCATCCGCTGGCCGCTGCCGGTCGGGACGACGAGCGCCAAGGACCGGGCCGCCGGGACGTGGGCCGAGCTATGCACCCGGCTCGGCGTCGACACCCCGGCCGAACCGATCGCGAGCTGAGCTCTCAGGTCCCGCGTACGGCGGTGCGGGACCCGCACACCCCGGCGCCGGTGACGGTGCCGATCAGCAGCATCGCGCCCCACGGGCCGAACACCCAGACCGGCCAGAAGTAGCCCGGCGTGCCCTGGGCCAGCGCGATCATGCCCCAGATCAGCAGGCAGACCACGGTGGTCGCCAGCCAGTTCGCCCACATCACGGCCATCGCGACCCGAAGCCCGCGATGCGGGTCCGGCGAGCGACGCGGGCGGCCCGGGGCCGTCCGGCTGCGCACGCCCGGCAGGTCGGCGACGACGGCGTCGAGATCACCGCGGGTGCGGGCCGCGTAGGCCGACCGCACGCGCTCCTCGAACTCGGCCAGCTCCAGCCGGCCGGCCCCGACGTGCTCGCCGAGCAGAGCGGCCGTCCGCTCCCGCTCGGCGTCGCCGATCCTCTGTTCCGCCGTCCTCTGCTGCTCGGTCATCGCCGCCACCCCGCTCGATCCGTCCCGACCGGGTCGAGTCTGGAGTGACGGCGGCAACATGTCAACTCTTACATGTCATGTCCGGATCTTGCGGCGTTTGCGTCCCTTTCCGGGCGCGTCCGCCGCCAGCACCGACAGCGCGCACAGCGCGCCCCAGCCGGCGGCGACCATCGTCGCCTTCTCCCGGCTGTTCTGGTCCGGCAGACCGGTGCCGAGGACCACGAGGTCGGCGATGTCCGCACCGACCCGCACCCCGATGGCGGTCTTGAGCGGCCACCCGGCCGGGGCGAACGCCATCGCGATCCCGGACGCGAGGTCGCGTCCGCCGATCGCACGGGTGAGCACCTTCTGCGAGTCGTCGGCGGTCTCGTGGTCGCCGATCAGCCCGGTCGGGCGGGCGAAGAGTTCGGGCTTGGCGATGATCGCGACGCTGTAGGCGGCCGTGGCGGCGCCGAGCAGTCGGGGGAACCAGGTCATGGATCCAGGTACCCCCATCGGCCCCGTCGTACCCCTACTGTCCGATCATCGACGACGGAAGGAACGCGATGACGCGCTTCGACGGACATGTCGCCCTGGTGACGGGCGGCGCATCGGGCATCGGTGCGGCGATCGGCAGCCGCCTGCGCGGCGAGGGTGCCCACGTGGTCCTCGCCGACATCGACGCCGACGGCCTGGCCCGCGCGGCCGCCGCCGACCCGGACGTCGCGACGGTGGCCTGCGACGTCACCGACAGCGCCGCCGTCGAGGCCGCGGTCGCCGAGACCGTGCGCCGGTTCGGCCGGATCGACTCGGCGTTCGCGGTGGCCGGCGCGGCGCGGTTCGGCACGATCACCGACATCGCCGAGGACGACTGGACGTTCACCGTCGACCTCGTGCTGCGCGGCACGTTCCTCACCGTCCGCCACGCCGCGCGGGCGATGCGCGCGGCCGGCCACGGCGGGGCCGTGGTGATCGTGTCCTCGCTCAACGCCCACGTCCCGCTCTACGGCGGCAGCTCCTACGCCGCGGCCAAGGCGGCGAGCGAGAACTTCGCCAAGAGCGCCGCACTCGAGCTGGCCCCGCACGGGATCCGGGTGAACGCCGTCCTGCCCGGGCTCGTCGCCACCCCGTTGACGGCGCCGCTGCTCGGCGTCGAGAGCGTCAACGCCGACTACCTCGCCCGGATCCCGGCGCGCCGGGCCGCGGACCCGTCCGAGATCGCGGGCCCGTGCCTCTACCTGGCCAGTGACGACGCGAGCTACGTCAACGGCACCAGCCTCGTCGTCGACGGCGGGTGGGAGATCACGAACTACCCGGACCTCGCGCCGCTGCTGGAGGGCTGACCCGGGTCCGCCGGCCTACAGCTCGTCGAGGAAGTCGACGGCGGCCCGCGCCGAGGCGTGCCGCCACGCGACGAGGACCCGGTCGAACGCCGACGCTCCGACCAGCTCGGCCTCCAGCGCGGTGACGATCGGGCCGAGCGCCGCGCGCTGGCGCTCGACCAGCGGCCCGGGGTCGCTGCCCTGCCGGTGGTGGATGGCGAGCTTGAGCAGGAGCTCCGAGCGCATGTCACGGACGTGCGGGACGGGCTCCTCCAGCCACCCGCGGACGGACTCGCGGCCCTGCGCCGTGGCCGTGTAGAGCGTGCGGGGCGGCCCGCCGGCGGCCTCGACGGCCTCCGCGGTGATCAGCGCGGACTCCTCGAGACGACCGATCGCCCGGTAGACGATCGGCCGCGGGATCTGCCAGACCCGCCCGATCTCGCCCTCGGCCGCGGTCAGTGCCGCGACGGCGAAACCGTGCACCGGACGCTCGGTGGTCACCGCCAGCACGGTCCACTCGGGCAGTCCGGGACGCATTCCTCCAGCGTAGGTGCAGCCGTATTCCCCACCGTGAGCTGTGCCGCTCCCGCGAGTGGCCCGACACATCGCCGGGTAGCCATGAGCTATGCCAACGACGAACGTCATGATCACTGAAGGCGCCGAGAAGCCGTTCGAGCGCAGCACGATCGAGCGCCGCGACCCCCGTCCGAACGACGTCGTCATCGACATCAGGTTCGCGGGCATCTGCCACTCCGACATCCACATGGCCCGCGACGAGTGGGGAGGCGGCATCTTCCCGATGGTTCCCGGCCACGAGATCGCCGGAGTCGTGTCACAGGTCGGCGACGACGTGACCCGCTACAAGGTCGGCGACCGGGTCGGCGTCGGATGCTTCGTCGACTCGTGCCGCGAGTGCGAGAACTGCAGGGCCGGCGAGGAGCAGTTCTGCCTCAAGGGTGAGATCCAGACCTACGGCATGAAGGACTACCAGGGCGACGTGACCTACGGCGGGTACTCCAGCTCGGTCGTCGTCGACGAGAACTACGTGCTCGGCATCCCCGAGGGCATCGGTCTCGACGCCGCCGCCCCGCTGCTGTGCGCCGGCATCACCACCTACTCGCCGCTGAACCACTGGAACGCCGGCCCCGGCAAGAAGGTCGCGATCGTCGGCATGGGCGGCCTCGGGCACATGGGCGTCAAGATCGCGCACGCGATGGGCGCCGAGGTCACCGTGCTCAGCCAGACCCTGTCCAAGCAGGAGGACGGCGAGAAGTTCGGCGCCGACCACTACTACGCCACCTCGGACTCCACGACCTTCGACGAGCTGGCCGGCACCTTCGACCTGATCGTCAACACCGTCTCCGCGTCGCTGCCGGTCGACTCCTACCTCGGCCTGCTGCGCGTCAACGGCGCGATGGTCAACGTCGGCGCCCCGGCCACCCCGAGCGAGTACATGGCGTTCTCGCTGATCATGGGACGCAAGACGCTGGCCGGCTCCAAGATCGGCGGCATCCGCGAGACCCAGGAGATGCTCGACTTCTGCGCGAAGCACGAGATCGGCGCCGAGATCGAGACGATCTCCGTCGACCAGGTCAACGAGGCCTACGACCGCGTCGTCGACTCCGACGTCCGGTACCGCTTCGTGATCGACACCGCGACCTTCGGCTGATCCCCGTGGGCGTCGGAGATTGAGACGCCCGCCGGCTGTCGCCGCGTGGAAGACTGCGCGGCGACATCCTTCTCTCTGCGGTCCGTCGTGACCGGAGGAACCGACTCATTGCGGAGGTACCCGTGATCCTCATCGTGCTCAAGGCCCAGATCCGTCCGGACAAGCGCGAGGAGTGGCTCTCCGGGATCTCGGAGTACAAGAAGAACGTGAACTCCGAGCCGGGCAACATCTCCTTCGACTACCACGAGAACTTCGAGAAGCAGAACGAGTTCGTCATCGTGGAGGTCTTCAAGGACGACGCGGCCGGCGGGGAGCACGTCAAGACCGACCACGCACAGAAGTTCTTCGACTTCATGGGGACCGTCGTCCCGGAGAAGCCGCTGATCAACTTCCAGAGCGAGGACGGCAAGGACGCCTGGGTCGAGATGGGCGAGGTCACTCCCCGCTAGGGACCGGACCCACGACGGGGCGGCGGCCACACGGCTGCCGCCCCTCGTCGTGTCCGGGTCTTGTGCCGGGCCCCACCCTTCCGTAGCTTGAGTTTCTGTGAGCAACTCAGAGCGGCGGACACCGCACCCGACGGCGGTGCTGGTGATCGTGTCCTCGGCGGCGTTCCTGTCCAGCCTGGACCTGTTCATCGTCAACATCGCGTTCCCGGACATCCGGGCCGACTTCCCCGGCTCCGACCTCGGCACGCTGTCCTGGGTGCTCAACGGCTACACGGTCGTGTTCGCCGCGTTCCTGGCCCTGGCCGGGCGGATGGCCGACCGGTTCGGACACCGGCGGGTGTTCCTGATCGGGCTGGCCGTGTTCACCCTGGCCTCGGCCGCGTGCGCCGCGGCACCGTCGGTGGGCACGCTCGTCGCCGCCCGCGCGGTGCAGGCGATCGGCGCGGCGATGGTCGTCCCGACGTCGCTGTCGCTGCTGCTCGCGGCCTACCCGGCCGAGCACCGCGGACGGGCCGTCGGCATGTGGGCCTCGATCGGCGCGGTCGCCGCCGCGCTCGGGCCGCCCATCGGCGGGCTGCTCGTGGCCGCGTCCTGGCGGTGGGTGTTCCTGGTGAACCTGCCGGTCGCGGCCGCCGCACTGGTCGCCGGT
Organism: Pseudonocardia sediminis; assembly: GCF_004217185.1. Classification (NCBI taxonomy): domain Bacteria; kingdom Bacillati; phylum Actinomycetota; class Actinomycetes; order Pseudonocardiales; family Pseudonocardiaceae; genus Pseudonocardia; species Pseudonocardia sediminis. The sequence goes on from NZ_SHKL01000001.1 coordinate 6,245,226, forward strand.
GCGCTCCTGCTGCGCGAGTCCGACCGGGCCCGGATCGGGGTACCCGACGTCGCCGGTGCGGTCGGGCTGGTCGCCGGCGTCGGCGCGCTGGCCTGGGCGCTCGTCCGGGCCCCGGACGCGGGCTGGACCGACCCGCTGACCCTCGGCGCGCTCGTTCTCGCGGTCGCCGCGCTGGCCTGGGTCGTGCGGCGCTCGCGACGCCACCCCGTCCCGGCCCTGGACCTCGACGTGCTGCGGGTGCCGGCGATCGCGCTGTCCGGGCTCGCGATGCTCGTGTTCACCGCCGGGTTCGCCGCGATGCTGTTCGTCAACGTGCTGTTCCTGACCGGGACCTGGTCCTACTCCGAGCAACGGGCCGGGCTGGCACTGGCGGCGGGGCCGCTGGTCGTCGTCGTGGTCGCGCGGGGCAGCGGGTGGCTGGTCGGGCGGTTCGGGATCGGCGCCGTCGCCGCGGCGGGCGGGCTCGCGTTCGCACTCGGGCCGCTGTGGTGGGCGCTGCGACTGGGCCCGTCGCCGGACTATCTGCTCGGGATGCTGCCCGGCCAGCTCCTGACCGGGCTCGGGGTGGGGCTGATCCTGCCGTCGCTGTCCGGCGCGGTCGGGGCCGTGCTGCCCGCGCGGCAGTGGGGGTCGGGGTCGTCGCTGATCAACACCGCCCGGCAGGTCGGTGCCGTGCTCGGGATCGCGTTGCTCGTCCTCGTCCTGGGCACCGCGGGCGGGACCGGGACCGACCTGCCCGCGATGCGCGACGGCTGGGTGATGCTGGTCGCCGCCGGGGTGCTGACCGCCGTGCTGGCCGGGGCGCTGGCCGTCACCGGGCGCGCGGTGGGACGGGCCGCGGGCAGCGCGGACCCGGTCCCGGCGGCGTCGGATGCGTAGCCTGTAACCATGACCGAGCCTGTCCGCGAACCGGGTTCCGAGGTGCCATGGTCCGAGGCCCCGGACTCCGGCGTCCCGGCCGGGACGCCGTGGCGCGAGCTCGACAGCAGCGCGTGCTCGATCGCCCGGACGATGGACGTGCTCGGCGACCCGTGGACGGTGCTGGTCGTGCGCGACCTGCTGCACGGCGTCCGCCGCTTCGACGACCTGGTGGCGCACCTGGGCATCGCCCGCAACGTGCTCACCCGACGGCTCACCGGGCTGGTCGAGGCCGGCATGGTGCACGCGGTCGACTACCGCGAGCCCGGGCGTCGCACCCGCAAGGAGTACCGGCTCACCCCCGCCGGGCAGGACCTGCGGCCGGTGCTGCTGGCCCTGCTCGCCTACGGCGACCGGCACCGCTCCGACGCCCCGCCGATCGTCGCCGAGCACGACGGCTGCGGCGGGGCGGTGCACCTGGAGACGGTGTGCGAGCACGGGCACCGGATCGGGCCGGACGACCGGGTCCGCAGCACCATCGGGCCGGGTGCCCGCCGCCGCGCCGACGCGAGCTGAGTACCCGGGATCAGGTCCCGGACGTCGTGGTGCCGCTCTGGGCCGTCCTGCGTGGCGGACGCGCCGGGCGGCGTGCCGCCGGGGTCCGCCACCGGGGCCTCCCGGTCCCGTCGGCCCACCGGTGAGGTTGCCGGGCGGCCCTGGCCTCCCCGTGTGGTGATCATGTGACCCGCCTGTGCGGGCCTACCGCGCGGCCGACATCGCGGTCCACCTCGCCCAGGGGATCGTCCAGTCGTAGAGGTCGCCGTCGGCCGCGGACAGCGTCACCGGGCTGCCGGTGACCTCGACCGGGTCGCCGATCAGCGTCGCGTCGTAGAAGGCCTTCGCGTTCCTCTCGTTGATGTTGATGCAGCCGTGGGTGAGGTTCTGCTGGCCGATCGCGTCCAGGGTGAGCGGGTTGAAGTGCACGAACTCACCGTTGTTGTTGATCCGCACCGCCCACCGCACGTAGATGTTCGCGTAGCCGTAGGCCGGGTTGGACAGGTACTTCTCCGGGTCCTTGTTCGTCACCACGTGCGTGCCGGCCCGGGTGACCAGGTTCAGGTCGTCGCCCATCCCGAAGCTGGCCGGTGCGGTCATGATCGGCTTCCCGTCCCGGTAGACGACGATCCTGCGCGCCTTGGCGTCGGCCTTCGTGACCTGGTTGCGGCCGACGACGAGGTGGTTGGTCAGGTCCGCGGCGCCGAACGTCCCGCCGCCCATGTCCACGCCGAACAGGTCCGCCCGGACGTCGACGACGGTCCCGCTGCGCCAGTACGTCTTCGGCCGGAAGTGGATCCGGGACCCGTCGGCGGTGTCGGGCAGCCAGGCCCACGCGCCCTCGTTGGGCTGTGACATCCGGATCGTCAGCGCCCGCTGCACCGCGGCGCGGTCGCGCACCGGCCCGTCGAACTGCAGCACGACCGGCGCCGCGACCCCCACCGTGGTGCCGTCGGCGATGCTGAACCGGGCCGCGCGCAGCTGCTCCGGGACGCTGGTGCGGAACGTGCCGCGCAGCGCCAGCGGGCGCCCGTCGTCGCCGGTCGCCGAGCCCGACCAGGTGTAGGTCCGGGCATAGCCGAGCGGGGCCGTCGTGGTCCAGGACCGCCCGTCCGGCGAGAGCGAGCCGGGGACGCGACGGCGGTCGTCGCCGGTGAGGGTCAGCGCGGTGATCCGACCGTCGTAGACCGTCACCGAGGCCGGGCCGGACGGGTCCACCCCCGACGCCCCGACGGCGGGGACCGGCACCGCCCGGACGGGCTGCGGTGGGGCGGGAGGGGCGGCGACGGCCGAAGCCGTGACGGGTGCCGCACCGCCTCCCGCGCCGACCGTTCCGGCGACCACGACGGTCGCCACCAGCAACCCCACGGCGCCGAGCACGCCCCGGATCCCACTCATTCCCCACCCGACCTTTGCGAGAGCCACACGCAGTGGTGGGGATGATCCCGCTTCCGGGTGACGGATGCACGATCGTGAGCATTCGGACGCAGCCTCCCCCGCCGTACGGTCCAGCCGCGGGCCGGTGCAGACTGTAGGGCGGACTTCAACTGTGACGGACCGCGACGGAGCGGTCACGCAGCCGAATATTGATCACTTTCACGACGCAACCCCGCGCGGGGTCCGGACGTCCTACGGACGAGACCCGCAGACCGCCCACTCCTCCCCGGTGGGCGTCGCGCGAACGGCGAGGAGCGCTAGCAATGAGCAGCAATCGGCAGGCAGGCACCCGACTCAACCGCCGGGTGGTCGCGGGCGTGCTCAGTCTGGTCGCCGCGGCCGGCGTGGCGCTGGCCGGCTCGGCCGCCGCGGACTCACCGGCGGCGGAGAAGAACCGCGCCGAGCCGCTGGTCGCCGGGACCCCCTGCACCGCGACGGCGAAGGCCTGCGTCGACCTCGACTCCCAGCAGTCCTGGCTGTTCAAGGACGGCAAGATCATGAGCGGCCCGATCAAGATCTCCTCGGGCGGCAACGGCCAGGAGACCCCGATCGGCCACTCGCTGCGGGTCTACCGCAAGGAGGCCGACCACAAGAGCCAGGAGTCGCGGCTGCCCAACGGCGACCCCGCGCCCATGCCGTGGTCGGTGTTCTTCAACGACGGCGGGATCGCCTTCCACAGCGGTGACCCGAACCGCTCCTCGGCGGGCTGCATCCACGTGCCGGACGCCCAGGCCAAGGGCTACTTCGACTACCTGCAGATCGGCGACCAGGTCCAGGTCCTGCGCCTCGGCGAGGAGAAGGCGGCACGCGGGATCAAGTAGACCACGGTTCACCGATTCGGACGATCGGCGCTCGGAACCCGTAACGGGACGACGAGATCGACTCGATGAGGGGATGACGCAGGACGGCCGGTGACCGTCCCCCGACATCCCTCCAGGAGACCTCGATGGCCGGCTCCCCGCCCCGTACCTCTCCCGTCGACCTCGCCCGGCGGGCCGTCCGCCGGACGCTCAGCGGGTCCGTGCGGGCCGCCGCCACCCCGGTGCGGGCGCTGGCCCGGGCCGGGCGCGACGACGCCGACCCGCGATGGGCGGGCACGGCCTGGATCTGGCAGCCGGGCTGGGGCAAGGGCTGCCACGACCGCCTCTACCGCAGCGCGAACCCCTACGGGATCGACGGGAACGCCTACGAGCAGCAGAAGTACGACCGGGTCCTCGACGCGCTGGCCGGACGGCGCTTCGGGCGGGTGCTCGAGGTCGGCTGCGGCGAGGGCGACCTCAGCGAGCGCCTGGCCGGGGTGACCGACGAGCTCGTCGGCGTCGACATCAGCGACGCGGCCGTGGCGCGCGCCCGCACCCGGGTGCCGTCGGCGACGTTCGAGACCCGCACGCTGCCCGGCGCGATGCCCGAGGGCACGTTCGACCTGATCGTCTGCACCGACGTCCTCTACTACTGGGAGCCGGTGACGCTGCGGGTCGGGGTGGCCCGCCTGCTGGAGCGGCTGCGCCCCGGCGGGGTGCTGCTGGCCTACCACTACCGCGGCGACTTCGGTCAGATCGGCAGCGCCGACGCCGTGCACGCGCTGTTGCGCGGGCACACCGGCACCCGGGGCACCGTGAGCGAGGACTGCGACGGCGTCGGTCCCGGTGGTGTGGGTGCCCTGTTCGACGTCGTCACCGTCCCTGCCGCGGTGCCCACCGTCGCCGTTCCCGGGCAGCGCGTCGGGACGGTCGACCTCCCCCGGAGGGTCGACGCCGGCTGGTGAGACGGGCTCACTCGCGCCCGCGCGGGAGACCCCGTTCCGGCGGGGCGACCTCGTAGACGTGGTGGCGGTTGCGTCCGGCGGACTTCGCCCGGTACATCGCGGTGTCCGCGTCGCGCAGGACCGCCTCGGCGTCGAGCCCGCGGCGGGCCAGCGCGATCCCGATCGAGACCGTGACGACGTGCAGCGTGCCGTGGACGTCCATCGGCTGCGCCAGCGACTCGGCGATCCGCCGGGCCACGCTGCGGGCGCGGCGCAACGCCTCCGCCGCCGAGTCCGCGGCGCTGCGGGCACCGTCGCGCTCGCGGGGCGGCGCTTCCAGCACGACCACGAACTCGTCCCCGCCGGTGCGGGCCAGCGTGTCGCCGCCGCGCAGCACCCCGGCGATCCGCTGCGCCGTCACGACCAGGAGCGCGTCGCCCGCGGCGTGCCCGTGCGTGTCGTTGACGGTCTTGAACCCGTCGAGGTCGCAGAACAGCACCGGTGTCTGCGCTCCGTCGCGGGCCCGGTCGATCACCTCGGTCAGCCGGTCGCCGAGCGCGCGCCGGTTGACCAGCCCGGTCAGCGGATCGTGGGTGGCGGCGTGGGCCATCCGCTGCTCGGACTCGACGACGTCGGTGATGTCGCGGGAGACGCCGAGCAGCTCGGTGACCCGTCCCTGCGGGTCCCGGGTGAAGGGGGTGACCCGGCGGGAGAGCCAACGGTGGCTCCCGGACCCGTCGCGCACCCGCACCCGCAGCGGCTGGACGTCGCCGTCGAGCAGGCGGGTCGCGGCCTCGTTCGCGGCGTGCAGCGCGGGGCGGTCCTCCGGGTGCACCAGGCTGGGCCCGTCGCGGCGGTCGAGGTCGAGCACCTGCTCCGGGGTGAACCCGAGCATCGTCTCCACCGAGCGCGAGGCCCAGAGGACGGCGTGGGTGCCGGCGTCGGCGATGAAGATGATGTCCGGGCTGGCCGCGAGGACCGCGTCCTGGAACGTGACGGCGGCCTGCAGCCGGGCCTGCACGACGCGTTCCCCGGTGACGTCGGTGAACGTGGCGACGGCCCCCAGCAGGCGTCCGTCGCCCGCGGTGATCGGGCGGGCGTGCGCGACGACCTGGTGGTGCGGCTCGCCCGGCGGCTCGATCCGCAGCTGCAGTCCGGTCAGGACCTCCCCGGCCAGGGCGCGACGCAACGGCGTCCGCGACGGCGGGACGGGACCGTCCGGTTCGGACACCGACAGGCGCTGCGCCAGGACGTCCGGGTCGACCGGCTCGTCGTCGGCGACGCCGGTGATCCTGCGGTGCGCCGGGTTGCGCAGCACGATCCGGCCGTCGGCGTCGCAGGCCAGGACCCCGGCGTCGACGGTCTCCAGGACGGCCCGGTCGAACTCCAGCCGGTCGGCGAGTGCGCGCAGGGCGGCGTCGCGCTGGGCCACCGTCAGCGTCACCACGAGCACGGCGAACACGCACACCACGAGGAACGTCTGGACCAGGGCGAGCGGTGCGTACGGGGACGAGACGGCCGCGGCCGCGAACGGGCCGCCGCCGTGCACCGTCAGTAGCGCCACCAGCAGCCCGACCACCAGCACCTGCCAGCCGACGGTCCGGGGGCCGAGCCGCAGCCCGGTCCCGACCAGGACGGCCAGCGGCAGGAACGCCAGCGGCCAGGTCTGGCCCGGGGCGAACGCCGCGACGGTCGTCCCGACCGCGAGCACCCACAGGCCGGCGGCCTCGGCCGGGTGGCGCCGCCGGCGGCGCGGCGGAAACGCCATCACCAGCGGCACCAGCAGCAGGACCGCCGCCGACCGCGACGCGACGAGCGACCAGAACAGCTGCACGGGCTCGTCGGACAGCGGCGGCGGCGCGGTCGGGGTCATGACGGCCGCCGCGACGAGCGCGCCGGCCGCCGCCGCGAGCAGCAGCCGCCCCAGGTCGGGGAGCGAGCGCAGACGCAACCGTCCCGCGAGCAGGAGCCCGGCGGTGGCCGCCTGCACGACGTCCCCGAGCGCCCACCCGACGACCACCTCCGGCGGGCGACCGACCAGCAGCCGCAGCACCGCCCCGGCGACCCCCACCGTGAGCAGGACCGCCGCCATCAGGGCGGCCCGGCGGGCACCGGACGGCGCGCGCCACCGCCCGCACCCGCCCGCGGCCACCGCGACCGCCACCGTCGCCGGGGCGACCCCCGGCCACCAGGCCCGCAGCCCCGTCCGCGACTCGGCGACCTGGATCGAGAGCAGACCGAGCCCGACCACCGCGACCGCGGTCCCGGCCAGCAGCCCCGCCACGACGGGCGGCCCGGGCGGTCGCCGACCGGGCCGGGTGCCCTGCGGCAGGGTCATGGGACTCCCGGGGTGGGGGCCGGCCGCTCGGTGCGGGGGACACCGGGCCGGGACGTCGCGGGCCGTGGGGAAGATCGGTTCGGCCGGAACGGCAGCAGACTATCCCGGCGGTGGTCATGATCACCACGATCGGAGGAGTACGACCTCGGCTCTTCATCGCCCACCGTCACCAACTCGGCAGACGAGTGATGCGCCAGGCCCCTGGCGGTCCGTTCGTCGTCAGGGGAGTGACGTGGCCCGGCCACCGTCTCCTTGACACTCCGCCTCCGCACCGGGTTTGCTGGGGACTTGCCATCCTGAGCGGCCGAGAGACCCGGATCGACGACGCCGCAGCAACCCGCACACGTGGGTGCTACCGCCGGGACCGATGGGAGACCGACGTGAAGACCCCGGCGAACGACGCCCTCGCGGTGTCGGTGTGGTCGAAGTCGATCTGGTGCAGGCGTCGCCACGTCGACCTCTGCCGGACCGGAGCGGCGCTCTGTCGGTGATGCCTCGCGGCCCCGTGGCCGCCGACGCGTCCCGATCCCTCGCACCTTCCGGAGCATCCGCATGTCCACACCTGCCACCGCCCCACTCCGCACGCCCGCACCGTCCCGGTCCCAGCGCCGCTCGGCCGTCGGCGACCGCCTGCTCGACAGCCTCGAGGCGCTCGTCGCCCGTCACCGTGCGCTCGCCCCGCACTCCCCGGAGGATCGGGGCCTGCACGCCGAGCTGATCACCGCCGAGGTCGCGCAGGAGCTCGCGATGGCCCGCCGGGCGCTCGCCCGCACCCCGCACCTGACCGTGGTCGAGCAGCCGGAGGACGATCGATGAGCGCCCCCGTCGTCGACCCGGCGACCCTGCTCGACGCCGCCGTCGCCGAGATCGACCAGGACGCGGCCAACGCCCGGATCTCGTTCCTCGCCACCGGCTCCGGTGCCGACGGCGTCCGGATCCGGCGCGAGTCCGGCGCGCCCGACGAGCCCGTCGACCTGGGCGGATCGCTGAACCCGGTCGAGCTGGCGCTGGCCGCGCTGGTCTCGTCGCAGATCGCGACGTACCGGTACCAGGCCTCGGCTCTCGGGATCCCGCTCGACGACGTCCGCGTGGACGTCGAGGGCGAGCTCGACGTCCGTGGGTTCTTCGGACTGGAGGGCACCGTCCGGCCCGGCCTCGACGACGTCCGGATCGCGGTCCACCCGCAGGGACCGGCGCCGGCGGAGGACTACGTCCGGCTCCTCGCCGAGGTCGACGCGCGATGCCCGGTGCTGGACCTGTTCCGGGCGCCGCCCACGGTGAGCACGAGACTCGTCACGTCCTGAAATCGAACCGGGCGGTAACCGCACCGCGAACTACAGTGGGTTCACACCTACGACAGGACGCGGGTCCCGTACATGCCATCTCGCGCGGCCGTACTGACCGGCATCGGTCACAGCCTGCCACCGGACGTCGTGACGAACCACGACCTCGCTGCACGTCTGGACACCACCGACGAGTGGATCCGGACACGCAGCGGTATCGGGTCACGTCACATCGTCCGGGGCGGGACGAGCACCTCCGACCTGGCCGTCGAGGCCGGGACGCTCGCCCTGAAGTCGGCCGGGGTCTCGGCGGTGGACATGGTCGTCGTGGCCACGAGCACCCCGGACCACCCGGTCCCGGCCACGGCACCGGCGGTGGCGACCCGGATCGGGCTCGGCACCGTGCCCGCCTTCGACCTCAACGCCGTGTGCTCCGGCTTCCTCTACGGCCTGGCCACCGCGAGCGCGATGATCACCGCCGGGCAGGCCGGCTCGGTGCTGCTGATCGCGGCGGACACGTTCTCCACGCTCGTCGACCCCGAGGACCGGGCCACGGCGTTCCTGTTCGGCGACGGAGCCGGGGCGGTCGTCCTCCGCGCCGGGACCCCGGGCGAGGCGGGCGAGGTGCTGGCCCTGGAGATGGGCAGCGACGGTGACGGCGAAGACCTGATCATCGTCCCGGACGCGGCGACCCCGTTCGCGATGCAGGGCCAGGCTGTCTACCGGCAGGCGGTGGCGCGGATGACCGAGTCCGCGCGGACCGTCATGGACCGGGTGGGCTGGGGCGTCGGCGACGTCGACCGGTTCGTCGGGCACCAGGCCAACCAGCGGATCCTGGACGCCGTCTGCGACCGGCTCGGGCTGCCGCGCGAGCGGGCGGTGAGCAACCTCGAACACGTCGGCAACACCGCCGCCGCGTCGATCCCGCTGGCGTTGTCGCAGGCCGCGGCCACGCTCCGTGGGGGCGACAGGGTCGTGCTCTCCGCGTTCGGCGGGGGCGCGACCTGGGGCGGGGCGGCGCTCACCTGGCCGTCCCTGCTCTGATCGATTCTCGTCGCACCGACAGGTGGCGGTATCTCCCGGCGCAACGGCTGCCTACCGTGAGTGCATGACGGTGAATGCGGACAGCCCGGCAGGAATGACCGACGCCCAACGCGTCGTCACGATCCCGGAGCTGAGCGCACCGAGCTACCTCCAGTCGGTGCTCTCCATCGCCTACCGCGACGAGGGCAACAGCGTCCCGCTGACGGTGGCCACATCGGCCGGGCTCGTGTTCGGCAACGCCGTGCACCCGACGGCCTGGCTTCACCGTCTCGGCGAGCAGCTGCGCGACCTGACCCGGGACGACCCGCACAACGAGTCCGCCCAGGCGATGGCCTCGATGTTCGACCAGATGGCCGAGGAGCGCAACGACGACACCCCCGGCCGGGACATCCCGATGAAGGACATCCACTGGATCTACTTCACCGACGCCCTGATCGCGCCCGTGCACAACGCGGTGCCCGCCTACCAGGAACCCGCCTGCTGGCAGATCGCCCTGCGTGACGTCACCGGCTGGACGATCGGGCTCCCGCCGGCCTGAGCGCGCTCACGATCCCGGCAGGTCGGCGGCCAGGCGGCGCAGCTCCGGGAGTTCGCCGGTGGGCGCGGTGGAGATCGACGTCGCCAGCTCGCGGGCCGGGCCGAACGTCCCACCGTCGAGCTCGAGGCGCGACATCTCCGCGGCCCCCGTCTCGCTGTCGGCCGACGCCAGCAGCACGTCGCGGTCGAACTCCGCCGCCGGTGCCGCCGTCAGACGGGCGAGCGTCGCATCGTCGATCCAGCCGGCGGCCGCCGTCGCGTCCCCGGACTGCGGGGTGAGGCCGAGCTCGGTGACCCAGCTGGTGAGCCGCTGCTCCTCGGGTGTCTGCTCGGCGACGATCCGCCGCCCGAAGGCCCGCACGCGAGGGTCGGTGCCCCGGGCCGCGGCCAGCTCACCGACCTCGATCGCCCGCCGGTGGTGCGGCAGCATGTGCTGGACGAACGCCGCGTCGACCGCGGTGGGCCCGCCCGCCGGCGCCGGCTCGGGAGCCTCCGTGGCGGACAGCCGGCTGCACGCCGCGGCCACGGCCAGGAACGCCGCGACGACGAGCACCGCGCGGGAGGCCGTGCGGACCGTCGCCATGGAGCGAGTGTGCTCCGACGGGCCCGTCCCCGCCCGGCTCCTCGCGTGGACCGGCAGCTCCCGATGTCCTCGCCGGCGCCGTCATGATCGATCTGTGGGTGACGATCGGTGCCACCCGTGGCACCGATCGCACCTCACAGATCGATCATCCCGCTGCGCCGGTGGCGACGGCACCGATCCACACCGTCGGGGTAACGCTCCGTACCGAATCGACGACGCATCACCCGTGCGGCATGGAGAAACCTCTCCACACGATCGAGCCGCGGCGACGTCGACCGCGGAGGATCTTGGTGAGTGGGCGGAATCAACCGCGCGGACCGGACGGTCGGTGGATCAAGAGTTCCGGTGTCCTCGCCGTGATCCTCGCCGTGGTCGTCGGAATCGGGATCAACGGCGGCGCGATCGGGTCGTCTGCCGGAAGCAGCGGTGCCGCCGGAAGATCCGGGACCGGTAAGACCCAGTCGAAGGCACGCGACCGCGACACCACGGCTCTCGTCCGGCGTTTGACCGATCAGAACCTCCGCGTCGAGGTCCTCTCGACGTCGTCGGACGACGACTGCGCACGACTGTCCTACGGGCAGGTGAGGAGCTACTTCGCCGCGAATCGATGCGCTGCGATGTACCGCGTCCTCCTCCAGGTGACCGACCGTCGGCAGGCAGTCGCCGTCGTCGCCGTCGCGTCGGTCGACATGGCCGACGAATCCCGAGGACGGAGGCTCAAGACCCTCGTCGACACCTACGGGACCGGGAACATCTCGGAGTTGACCAGCTCTCGTCGGGCGCTCCGCGGCGTCCGGTGGACCGGTCAGCACTACGTGTCCATGAGGGACGGAACCACCATGGTGAACGCGCAGGCTGAACCGGTCGGCCGGACCGCCGCCGCCGCGAAGGTCGCCGGGATCGCCGCGACGGCCGTGACGACGGCTCCCTGAGCACGGACGGCGCCGTCTCAGGACCGGTGCGACGCACCCGCTCCGTCGAGGAGGAGCGACTTCCAGATCTTGCCCTCGCGACGCCCGGACGTCACGTCGCCGATCGACCCGGCGGCCGAGATCAGCTCGGGACCGACCAGCTCGGCCACCGACCGGCTCAACGACGCGGGCGCACCGTTCGGGCGGGTCAGCGAGATCCGGTACCGGGTGCCGCCGACCGTCGCCTTGAACCCGCCGGAGAAGTAGTACCAGGGAAACGTCACCCCGCTGACGGCGTCGACCGGCTCGTCGAAGACGACACCCTCGTCGCCGGTGAACGACAGCCGGCCGTCGACCAGGGCCAGTGCACCCGGCGTGTTCATGATCCCGTTCAGGATCCAGGCCGGACCGATGTGGTTGTTCATGCTTCTCCTCGTCTCCGCTGGTCGGATGGCCTGATCGGCCCGAGGGGAACGGTGCCGGACGGGCACCGGCATGCCCATCCCAGAAAGTGGGGATCGGTCAGGAGTGGTCGGTGAACGTCCCGGCCAGGCGCAGTCCGCTGCCTCCGGCCATCCGGAGCAGACCGGCCGTGGCGATGATGATGCCGAGCATCTCCATCGCCTCCTCGAGCCCGCCGAGGACGAGGTAGACGAGGTCGTCGGTCTGCCCGGTGGCGTCGAACCACCAGCCCTCGACGGCCTCCATCCCGACCGCGCCGCCGACGAAGACCAGCGCGGCGAGTGCGATCAGGCGCCCGCCCGGGCGGCGCAGCACCATCGGTCCGCACCACAGTGCGACGGCCGCGACCAGCACCATCGCCGGGATGATCCAGGCGTAGGTGAGGAACCCGCTGGTCCCGAGCACGTTGTGCAGGATGTAGCCGACCTGCTCGTGGTTGGCCGACACCTCGTCCATCGACACGACGAGCACCGCCAGGGCCAGCACGGTCCAGCGCAGACGCTCCGTGCGCACCGAGTTCGCCGCGATCAGCGCGAGCAGGCCGGCGTTGACCAGGTGCAGCGCGGAGCTGAACCAGGTCGCGATGTTCAGCTCGCCGCCGAGCCGGATCGCCTGCGGGATCTCGAACCCGGGGGTGCCGTAGCCGATCGCCATGGCGGTGAAGTGGGCGATCACCAGGACGGCGGCGATCCCGAGCGCGACCCGCAGGATCGAGTTGCCGCGGACGAGCGACAGGTGCGGCGCGGCATCCGGGACGGCACCCGCCGGAACGGGGGCAGGAGCGTGGGCGGGAGCGGCCTCGACGCGGGCGATCTTCTGGGTCGCCGGGTCGTCGTCGGCCGTCCAGGCCGTGTGACGTCCAACGGTCATGTCCGGGCTCCTTCGCGCAAGTCCGGCCGTTCGACCTCCTCCGATGAACGTCAACGGGGATGGTGGGCGTCGGGCGACCGTCCGTGGGGTGACGTGAGGGTAAACGAGCTGCCCGGTAACCGGTCACGCCACACCGGACCGCTCACGACCAGGGACGTCCCGAACGGGTGGCCCAGTACTGCTGCGCGGGCTCGGCCAGAGCGTCCAGCTCGTCGTCGATCCCGTCCGGGAGCACGACGTCGACGGCGGCGACGTTGCTCGCCAGCTGGGCGGTCCCGACCGGCCCGAGCAGCACGTGCCCGGCCCACGGACGGGTCAGCACCGCGGCCACGGCGAGCCGGTCGAGCGGCACGTCCAGCCGGTCCGCGAGGTCGGCCGCCGCGCGTGCCGCCGCCGTGCCGTCGTCGCCGCCCGGGGCGAGCCGGCCGTTCGCGAACGCCTCCTTGACGATCACCCGCGCACCGGAGTCCGCAGCCTCGGCCAGAGCCGGACCGGCCGAGGGTTCGAGCGCGTTCCACGTCGACTGGAACGAGGTGAACAGCGGCTCCCCGTCCACCCGGACGTCGAGGGCCCGCCGGATCGCCTCGGGCTGGCGCGGGCCGGAGGTGGAGATCCCGAGCCGGATGCCGCGCTCGCGCAGCCCGGCCATCGCCCGGTGCACGCCGGTGTCGTCGAGCACGCCGGTCTCGAGCGTCGCCGAGTGCACGTGGTAGATCCCGAGCCGGTCCCCCAGCAGGTCCAGGCTCTGTGCGGACTGCTCGGTGAACGCCGGCAGCGAGTGGTCCTTGATCTCGTGGACGTCGGCGTCGACCCGCCAGTCGCCGACGTAGCGGTAGCCCCACTTCGAGCCGATCTCGACGTCGGAGACCTCGGGGTGGTCGGCCAGCCAGCCGGCCAGGAACTCCTCGGCCCGGCCGTAGGAGCGGGCGACGTCGAGGTAGCGGAGGCCGTGGGCGTACGCGGCGTCGAGGAGCTCGCGGGTCCGGTCGCGGAGCTGCTCGACCCCGCGGGCGTCGCCGAGGTCGGCGGCGCGGCCGGAGGTGATGTACGCGGGACGGGCCACCGCGGCCAGGCCGAGGCCGAGGCGGGAGAGGTCGGAACGGGCCATGCCCCCAGCGTGCCGTGCCGCAGCCGGGACACCGTCGACGGCCGGATTCTCTTGAGACACTTGCTTCATTCTCTTGAAACACTTGTTGCGTTCCGGCACCCCCACTGGCGTAACGTCAGTCCCCGTGTCCGATCACGGCGATGACGCCCCAGGCTGGGTCCTGCTCCTTGCCCAGCTCCCTGCTTCCCCCTCCAGCCCACGGGTCACGTTGTGGCGCCGCGCCAAGGCGGTGGGTGCGGTCGGTCTGCAGAACGGCGCCTGGGTGCTGCCCGGATCGGACGACAACGTCGAGTTCTTCCGCACCCTCGCGGCCTTCGTCCGCGACCACAACGGCGCCGCACACGCGCTGAGCGTCCGCACCGTCGAGGACACCGGCGACGACGAGATCGTCGCCCGGTTCCGGAGCGAGCGGTCCAAGGAGTTCGCGGAGCTGAACGAACGCGGCGTGGCGCTGCTCTCCGAGCTGGACCGGGAGGCGTCGAAGGGAAACTTCAGCTTCGCCGAGCTGGAGGAGAACGAGCAGGTCCTGGAGCGGCTCGCGGGCTGGCTCGACAAGATCGTCGCGCGCGACTTCTTCCCGGACGAGCGCACCAAGGACGCCGCCGAGCTGCTGGACCGCTGCCGTCGCGCGGTCGAGGGCTTCACCGCCTCGGTGTACCGCGCCGAGGGCGTCGCCCCCGAGCTCCCGCCCACCACCGAGACGGGCGAACGATGACCCCGGCCGCGAGCACCCCGCCCCGCAACGGGCGACGTCGGTGAGCGACGCCGAGCTGCTCGCCCACGACCCCGGCCTCGACCGGGCGCACGCCTCGACCGCCGACGCCGCCGTCTCCGCGCTGGGGACCGACTCCACCCGCGGCCTGACCGACGCCGACGCGGCGTCGAGGCTGACGGCCACGGGCGCGAACCGCTTCCGGACGCCGCGCCGCGTCACGTTCCGGCACGTCCTCGCCGACGAGATCACCGAGCCGATGATGCTGCTCCTGGTGGCCGTCGCCGTGCTCTACAGCGTGTGGGGACGGCTCGAGGACACGATCGCGATCGTCGTCATCATCTCGGCGGTCGTGCTGGTGGAGGTGTTCGCCGAGTACCGCGCGAAGACGGTGATCGCCGCCCTGGGGAAGCTGACCGCACCGACCGCACCGGTACTGCGCGACGGCCGCACCGAGCAGGTCCCGACCGAGGACCTGGTGCCCGGTGACGTGATCCCGCTCCGCGCCGGGGCGCGGGTGCCCGCCGACGTCCGGCTCGTCGGGACGTGGGGCCTGCGGGTCGACGAGTCCGCGCTGACCGGCGAGTCGGTGGCCGTCGGCAAGGACGCCGACGACGTGCTGCCCGACGACACGGCACTCGCCGAGCGGACGAACCTCGCCTTCGCCGGGACGACGGTCGCCGCCGGGCGCGCCCGCGGTGTCGTCGTGGCGACCGGCATGGCCACCGAGCTGGGCCGGATCACCGGTCTGGTGCTGGAGGCCAAGCCGCCGCGGACGGCGATGCAGCAGGCGATGCGCGACCTGTCGCGGGTGCTGGCGATGGTGGCGATCGGGTTCAGCGTGCTGGTGCCGCTGATCGGGATCATCGGCGGGCAGCCGTGGCGCGAGATGGTCCTGACCGGGCTGACCATGGCGTTCGCGACCGTCCCGGAGGAGCTGCCGATCATCATCAGCCTCGTCCTCGGACTGGGCGCCTACCGGCTCTCCCGCCGCAACGGCCTGGTGCGGCGCCTGCGCGCGGCCGAAGCCCTCGGCACCGTCACCACGATCGCGACCGACAAGACCGGCACGCTGACCGAGAACCGCATGGCGGTGACCTCGCTCGCCGCCGACGCGATCCCCGACGACCACCTGCTCGCGCTCGGCGCGGCCTGCCACGACGCGACGACCGAAGGCACGGAGTTCGCCGGTGACCCGACCGACGTCGCCTTCCTCGAGGCCGCCCGCGACCGCGACCTGCTCCCGGGCAGCCCCGGCGGCGTGTTCGGTGACGTCGTGGCGCGCTTCGCGTTCGACGCGCACCGGGAGTCCATGACGGTCGTCCACACCCGTGACGACGGCCGGTTCCTACTGATCACCAAGGGTGCGCCGGAGGCGCTGCTGGAGCGGTGCACCGCCCGCGGCGGCCACCGGGCACTGGGCGCGGACGACCGGGCCGAGCTCGCCGCGCGGGCCGAACGGATGGCCGCCGACGGACTGCGGGTCATCGCCGTCGCCACCCGGGTCCTGGCCGTCGTCCCCGCGTCCGTGCAGGACGCCGAGGAGCACCTGACGTTCGCCGGGCTGGTCGGGCTCGAGGACCCGCCCCGCGCCGAGGTTCCCGAGGCGATGGCGGCGGCGCGCCGGGCCGGGATCCGCGTCCTGATGGTCACCGGCGACCACCCCGCCTGCGCGCGTGCCATCGCCGCGCAGATCGGCCTCGACGGCGCCGGTCCGCTGCTCACCGGTCACGAGCTCGACCGCCTGGACGACGCCGCGCTGACCGAGGCCGTGTCCCGCACGTCCCTGTTCGCGCGCGTGACGCCGGAGCACAAGATCCGCCTGGTCGAGGCCCTGCAGGGACGCGGCGAGATCGTCGCGGTGACCGGCGACGGGATCAACGACGCCCCCGCCCTGGCCCGCGCCGACGTCGGCATCGCGATGGGCGCGTCCGGCACCGACGTCGCCCGCGACTCCGCCGACCTGGTCCTCGCCGACGACAACTTCGCCACCATCACGCGTGCCCTGCGCGAGGGCCGCACGCTCTACGACAACCTGCGCAAGGGCGTGAAGTACTACCTGGCCTGCAAGGCCGGCCTCGTCGTGACGACGGCCGTCGGCGTCCTGGTCGGGCTGCCCATCCCGTTCGCCCCGATTCAGATCGTGGTGATGGAGATGTTCATGGACATCGCCGGCAGCGCCACGTTCGCCGCCGAACCGGCCGAGCGCGACGCCATGAACCGGCCGCCCCGCGACCCGCGGGACCGCTTCCTGGACCGGGCGCTGGTGCGGGGGCTGATCGCGGGCGGGGTGTCGCTGTTCGCCGCCGTCGGCGGGATCTACCTGGTGGCGTCCTGGTCGGGGGAGTCGACGGAGACGGCGCAGACGCTGGCGTTCCTGGCCTGGATGGTCGGCTACCTGGCTCTGGCGTGGGTGATGCGGTCCGAGCGCACCCCGTTGGCCGGGATCGGGCTGCTCTCCAACCGCTTCCTGCCGGCGTGGACGGTGGTGACGGCGGTGTCCATCGCCCTGATCATGTTCGTGCCGTTCCTGCGCGAGGTCCTACGGCTCGTGCCGCTGAGCGGGACGCAGTGGGCCGTGGTGGTCCTGCTGCCGATCGTCGCGGTCAGCTGGATCGAGATCGCCAAGTGGGTGCGCCCGCGGGATTCCGCGACGGCGGGGACCGTGCAGTACTCGGGGGTCTGATCACCCGGTTCCGCGGCCCCGCATGAGAAAGGGGAGGGCGCGAACGCCTTTCCCCACTCTCAACGTATAGCGCACCGGGGGGCTTGCCACAAGACCCGGGTCGTGCCGCAGAATTCGCCGGCCGACGCCGTGACCAGCGGAAACCACTTCCGCCGGGACCGGCTCGTCCAAGGGGGATTCATGATCGACGTCATCGTCGCCGGCGGCGGACCGACCGGGTTGATGCTCGCCGCCGAACTGCGGCTGCACGACGTGCGGGTGCTCGTGCTGGAGAGGGATGCGGAGCCGACGACGGTCGTCCGGTCGCTCGGCCTGCACGCGCGCAGCATCGAGGTGATGGACCAGCGCGATCTGCTGGAGCGCTTCCTGGAGCACGGCACGCGGTATCCGGTCGGCGGCTTCTTCGCCGGCATCACCACGCCGGCGCCGGAGCGGTTGGACACCGCACACGGCTACGTCCTGGGCATCCCGCAGACGACCACCGACCGGCTCCTCGCCGAGCACGCCGTCGAGGCCGGGGTCGGGATCCGGCGCGGGTGCGAGCTGATCGGGCTGAGCCAGGACGAGGACGGCGTGACCGTCGACCTGGCCGGCGGCACCCGGGTGACCGCGCAGTACCTCGTCGGCTGCGACGGCGGCCGCAGCACGGTGCGCAAGCTCCTCGGCATCGGGTTCCCGGGTGAACCCACTCGGGTCGAGACGCTGCTGGGCGAGATGGAGGTGGGCGTCCCGGCCGACGAGGTGGCCGCCGTCGTGGCCGAGGTGCGCAGGACCCGGCGGTGGTTCGGCGTCGGGCCTCTGGGGGACGAGGGCGTGTTCCGCGTCGTCGTGCCCGCGGAGAGGCCGGCCCCCGACCGCACCGTCGCGCCCACCCTGGACCAGGTGCGGGAGCGGCTGCGTGCGGTCGCCGGCACCGACTTCGGCGTGCACTCACCGCGGTGGCTGTCCCGCTTCGGCGACGCCACCCGGCAGGCCGAGCGCTACCGGTCCGGCCGTGTGCTGCTGGCCGGGGACGCCGCGCACATCCACCCGCCGGTCGGCGGGCAGGGGCTCAACCTCGGTCTGCAGGACGCGTTCAACCTGGGCTGGAAGCTCGCCGCGCAGGTGAACGGCTGGGCACCCGACGGGCTGCTGGACAGCTACGAGGCCGAGCGGCACCCGGTGGCCGCCGCCGTGCTGGACGACACCCGCGCGCAGGCGCACCTGATGTCGCCCGAGCCGGGTCCGCAGGCGGTCCGCCGTCTGCTGACCGAGCTGATGGACTTCGACGAGGTGAACCGGTACCTGACGGAGAAGATCACGGCGATCGGGGTGCACTACGACCTCGGCGAGGGCCACGAGCTGCTCGGACGCCGTCTGCGGGACGTGCCGCTGAAGAACGGTCGCCTCTACGAGCTGCTGCACCGCGGCCGCGGGCTGCTGCTCGACCGGACCGGCGAGCTGACGGTGCCGGGCTGGGAGGACCGGGTCGACCACGTCGTCGACACGAGCGAGGAGCTCGACGTACCCGCCGTGCTGGTGCGCCCGGACGGGCACGTCGCGTGGGCCGGGGACGACCGGTCGGACCTCCTCGCCCACCTGCCGCGGTGGTTCGGCACCGCCCGGCACTGACCACGACGGAATCTCGGGCTCGACCGAAGAGGGGGAACGTGTCAGCTCAGGGACACGATGAGGAACTGCGCTCCGAGCGCGATCGTCTGGCCGATCTCTACACCCGTCTCGACGCCGAACGCGCACGCGCGCAGCGCGAGTACGAGTCCGCGCTGGGCGGGACCGGCGGGACACCGATGGAACGTGACGTCCGGGTGCGGGCGTCGGCGACGGCGATGAAGCGGCTCAAGGTCGCCGACGACGGTCTGTGCTTCGGCCGGATGGACGCGCTGTCCGGCGAGCACTCCTACATCGGCCGGATCGGGATCTTCGACACCGAGGACGACTACACGCCGTTGCTGCTGGACTGGCGGGCGCCGGCGTCGCGGCCGTTCTACGTGGCGACCGGCGCGAACCCGGAGGGCATGCGCCGGCGGCGCCAGTTCCACACGCGTGGGCGGCGGCTGACCGACTTCACCGACGAGGTCCTCGGTCGGGTGGGAGGGGACGACGGGGCCGCCGCGGGTGGCGACGCGGCGTTGCTCTCGGCCGTGAACGCGCCGCGCGGCGAGGGGATGCGCGACATCGTCGCGACGATCCAGGCCGAGCAGGACGAGATCATCCGCCTGGACCACCCGGGCGTGCTGGTGATCGAGGGCGGCCCGGGCACCGGGAAGACGGTGGTGGCGCTGCACCGCGTCGCCTACCTGCTCTACACCCAGCGCGAACGGATGGAACGTCACGGCGTGCTCGTGGTCGGGCCCAACCCGGCGTTCCTGGACCACATCGGACAGGTCCTGCCGTCGCTGGGCGAGTCCGACGTCGTGTTCATGACCCCGGGTGACCTGGTGCCCGGCCTGCACGTCACCGCCGAGGACGCCCCCGACGCCGCGCGGGCGAAGGGCTCCCCGGCGATCCTCGACGTGCTCGCGGCCGCGGTCGCGGACCGGCAGCGGCTGCCGGAGGAGCCGATACCGATCGAGCTGGCCGATACGACGGTGCGCATCGACGCCGCGACCGCGGAGTGGGCCCGGGACGAGGCGCGGGCGAGCGGGCTGCCGCACAACGAGGCCCGGCCGGTGTTCACCGAGATCGTCACCTACGTGCTGACCGAGCGGGCGACGGCCCGGATCGGCCGGGGCTGGCTGACGCGGTCGGACCGCGACGCGTGGGCCGACCTGCGTGCGGACCTGACCAAGGAGCTCGCACAGCACGAGGCGTTCACCGCCGCCCTCGACGAGCTCTGGCCGGTCCTGACGCCGGAGTCCCTGCTCGGGTCGCTGTACTCCTCGCCCGAGCGGCTGCGGGCCGCCGGGGCGGACCCGTCGCTGGCACGGACCGACGGCGAGGCCTGGACCGTGTCGGACGTGCCGTTGCTCGACGAGCTCGTCGACCTGCTGGGCCACGACCCGGCGGCCGAGGAGGCGGCGCGACGGGCCGTCGAGCGGGAGGTGCGGGCCGAGACCGAGTACGCCGCCGGCGTCATGGAGATCCTGACGATGGACCGCGAGGAGCTCGACGAGGACCTCGGGGTGGCCGTCGGGGACCTGACCCACGGCGACGACCTGGCCGACCGCTTCGTCGTCCGCGACAACCGTGAGCTGGTCGAACGCGCCGCCGCGGACCGGGACTGGACCTACCGGCACGTCGTCGTCGACGAGGTCCAGGAGCTGTCCGAGATGGACTGGCGGGTTCTGATGCGGCGCTGTCCCGGGCGGTCGTTCACCGTCGTCGGCGACCTCGCCCAGCGCCGGTCGGCGGCGGGGGCGACGTCGTGGGCCACGATGCTGGAGACCTACGTGCCCGGCCGCTGGGAGTACCGGTCGCTGACGGTCAACTACCGCACCCCGGCCGAGATCATGGCCGTCGCGGCGGCGCTGCTCGCCGAGTTCGCGCCGGACGTCGCACCGCCGGAGTCGGTCCGGGCGTGCGGGGTGGAGCCGTGGTCGCGGCACGTCACCGGCGAGGAGCTGCCCGGCGCCGTCGAGGCGTTCGTGCGCGACGAGGCCGGGCGCGAGGGCACCAGCGTCGTGATCGGGCCGCCGGGGACGCCGGGCGCGGTGCCGCCGTCGGAGACGAAGGGCCTGGAGTTCGACGCCGTGCTGGTCGTGGAGCCGGAGCGCACGCTCGCCGACGGCCCGCGAGGTGCGGCCGACCTCTACGTCGCGCTCACCCGCGCCACCCAGCGTCTCGGTGTCCTGCACCGGGGACCGCTGCCGGCGGCGCTGGCCGGTCTCGGCCCGGAAGGACGGTCCGGGAGGTCTCCCGAGCATCCGGCCTAGCGTCCCGCGGCGTACGCACGAACACGCCGAGGTCCCGACGAGCGTGACCGGGACCGGGCCGATCCGGAAGGACCACCACATGATGTTCCGCAGGCTCTCGATCGGCGCCGTCGCCGCCGTCGCCACCGCCTTCGTCGTCGCACCGGCCGCCGTCGCCGCGCCCGCCCCCGTGTTCAACAACTACGGGGACTGCCAGCAGGCCGGCATCAACGAGGTCACCAAGGCCGGCGGTCCGGCCAGCGGGGTCAGCTTCTACTGCGAGAAGACCTACACCGTGCCCGGCGGCGTCGCCGGCTGCCCCGCGACGTCGGCCGACGGCTGCCTCGGCGAGTACTACGTCCTGCACACCCGCAACGTCTGACCCGGGGACCGGCCGGCGGTGCGCCGCCGGCCGTCCCGGGCATGTGGGCCGGGCCCGTCGGGTATCCGGCCCCGGCCCCGGCGCGGCTGCCGCGGGCCAGAAGTTGACCTTGACCGGGCGCGCTCCTAGCTTCGTGAGCCACACCCCGAACCCGGAGGCCCGATGACGACCCCGACCGCCAGCGCGAGCACCACCGTCGCCGCCGGCGCCGACGCCGTGTACGAGCTGGTCAGCGACCTGCCCCGGATGGGCGAGTGGAGCCCGGAGAACACCGGCGGACGCTGGGTCGGCAAGCTGCGCGGGCCGGCCGTCGGTGCGAAGTTCCTCGGCACCAACAAGGGGAGGGCCCGCCGGTGGGCCACGACGACGGTCGTCACCGACGCGACCCGCGGACGCCGGTTCGCCTTCGAGACCCGGCTGGGCCCGATCACGGCCGCCGAGTGGGTCTACGACATCACCCCGACCGCTGACGGCTGCGAGGTCACCGAGAGCTGGACCGACATGCGCACCCGTCCGATCGTCGTCGTCGGCCGCTACCTCACCGGCGTCTCCGACCGGGTGGCGTTCACCCGCGAGATGCTGGTGACCACACTGGAACGCCTCAAGGCCGCCGCCGAACGCCGGTGACCGACCCCTCCCTCCGAAAGGCCCCGATGCGCGCCACCTCCGTCCGTACCGTCGACGCCCCGATCGACCGCGTCTGGGCGGTGCTCGCCGACCACGAGGGCATGTCGTCCTGGGCGCCCGGGCTCAAGGTCGAGCTCACCCGCCCCGGCACCACCGAGCCCAACGGAGTCGGCGCCGTCCGGAGGGTCGGGATCGGCTCCCCCGGGCCCATCGTCGAGGAGATCGTCACGTTCGAGCCGGGGCAGCGGCTGGGCTACCGGGCGCTCGCCGGCGTGCCGCTGCGGAACTACCGGGGCGAGGTCACGCTGCGCCCCAGCGGGTCCGGCACCGAGATCACCTACACCGTCGACGCCGACAAGCGGCTCCCGTTCGGCGAGTCGCTCGCGGTGAAGGGACTCGCCACGGTGCTGGTCTCCGGCCTGGTGCGCGGGGTCGGCGCGGCGCGCTGACCCACCCGCCGGGAGAGGGCGACGGCGCGGTCGGAACGACCATGACCGACTCACTCGCCGTCCCCGGCGCCGTCCTCTCCCACGACGTGACGGGCACCGGCCCGCTGCTCCTGCTGATCCCGGGCGGGGCGATGGACTCCGCGCCCTTCACCGGCCTGGCGTCGGCGCTGTCCGGCCGGTGACCTTCGTCGGCGACCACGTCGGCTTCGGCGAGGACCCGGAGCGGTTCACGGAGGAGATGGAGCCGTTGCTGGTGTGACGCCGTCCCGGCGGTCCGGGAACACGGACATTCTTGACACCGGGGCCCGGAGCGCCGCAGATTCGGCTGGTCAGGGTGTCGGCCGGGCCCACGACGACGGTCGGCCGCGTGGCCGTGCCCGCAACGTCGCGGGCCGAGTGGGGGGACCTGTGATGGGCGACCAGCCGACCTCGCGCGACCGGACGACCCCACGGGCGGTGGCCCCGGGCGTCGTCATCGGGTCCGCGCTCGAGTGGTTCGACTTCTACCTCTATGCATCGATGGCGGCGCTGGTGTTCGGACGGGTCTTCTTCCCCTCCGTCGACGGCGCAGCCGGCACCCTCGCCTCCTTCGCCACGTTCGCCGTCGGCTTCCTGGCCCGCCCGATCGGCGGTGTGGTCTTCGGGCACCTGGGCGACCGGATCGGCCGGAAGGCGACGATGTCGCTGACCTTCTCGGTCATGGGCGTCTCCACCGGCCTGATCGGGCTGCTGCCCTCCTACGACGCGATCGGCATCGCCGCGCCGATCCTGCTCGTCGTGTTCCGGATCCTGCAGGGCGCCGGAGCGGGCGCGGAGTGGACGACGGCGACGGTGCTGGCCTACGAGCACGCGAAGGCGGGCCGGAAGGGCCGCGCCGGGAGCCTGTCCGCGCTCGGTGTGAACATCGGGCTGCTCGCGTCGTCGCTGTGCGTCGCGGCGCTGACCAGCATGGACCAGGCGGCACTGGACAGCTGGGGATGGCGCATCCCGTTCCTGGCGAGCTTCGTCCTGCTCGGTCTCGGCATCTACGTGCGCAGCCGCGTCCCGGAGACCCCGGAGTTCGAGAAGGTCGAGCACGTCACGCAGCGTCGTAGCACCGTCGAGGCGCTGCGGGCCATGCTGCGCAGCGACTGGCGCGGCGTCGCCGTGGTGCTGGTCGTCACCCTGGGCTACAACGGCGCGACCTACACCTACAAGACGTTCTCCCTGACCTACCTGCAGGAGTTCCGCGACGTCCCGGCCAGCATCGGCGCGTTCGGGGTGACCCTCGCCAGCGCCGCGGCGATCGTCGCGGTCCCGATCGCCGGTCGGCTCTGCGACCTCGTCGACGCCAAGTGGATCATCCTGGGCGGCGGCGCCGGCATGGTCGCGATGGCGTTCCCGTTCTTCACGCTGCTCGACACCGGGGCCAACGGCTACATCTGGCTGGCGCTGATCCTGACGACCGGCCTGATCATGCCGTTCACGCTCGCCGCGTGCGGGTCGTTCTGGAGCCGCCAGATCGCCCCCGACGTCCGGTCGCTGGGCTTCGCCGTGGGCCGCGAGTTCGGCGGTGCGTTCGCCGGCGGGCTGGTGCCGTTGCTCGCGCTGACGCTGGTCACGGTCTCGGACACGAGCTCCACCTGGGGCGTGTCGCTGTTGTTCGTCCTGTGCGGGGTGTTCGTCGTGGGCGGGGTCGCGATGGACCAGACGAGGCAGGTCCGGGAACGGGCGGTGGCCGAGCCGGTGGCCGGCCGGACCTGACGCCCGGCCCGGCCTGGTGTGGTCAGGCCTGCGCCGAGGCCGGGGCACCCTCCAGGTCGAACCCCTCGTAGCCGGCGTCGGCCACGTCGACGAGCTTCTGCCGGTAGTTCCCCAGCCCGGCCATGTAGAACATGACCGCGTTCTTCTTGCCCGGGATGTTGGCGCCGAAGATCCACGAGTCGGCCTTGGGGAACAACGTCATGTCCGCGATCTCCCGGCACGTCTCCGTCCAGGCGTCCTCCGCCGCGCCGGTGGCCTCGACGACGCCGGAGCGGCCCTCCGCCGCCCGGATCAGGTCGAAGACCATCTCGACCTGGATCTCGATGGCCGGCGGGATGTTGGAGAACGGGCCGTTCGGACCGAGGATCATGAACATGTTCGGGAAGCCGGCCGTCGCCACACCGAGGTAGCTGGTCGGCCCGTCCTTCCAGTGCTGCTGGATCGTCGTCCCGCCGCGCCCGCGCAGGTCCATCCGCGTGTACTGGCCGTCGACGGCGTCGAAGCCGGTGGCGAAGACGAGGACGTCGAGCTCGTGGGTGACACCGTCGGCGGTGCGCACGCCGTTCGGCGTGATCTCCGCGATCGGGTTCTCCTTGATGCTGACCAGCGTGACGTTGTCGCGGTTGTAGGTCTCGTAGTAGTCCTTGTTGCACAGCGGACGCTTGGCGTAGAGATCGGTCGGCTTGAGCTTGCGGGCGGTCTCCGGGTCGTCGACGATCTCGTCGATCTTCGAACGGATGAAGTCGGCCGCGGCGGCGTTCGCGTCCTCGTCGACGGCGATGTCGGAGAACGTGCCGAACATGAACCGGAAGCCGTTGCCGATCTCCCAGTTCTCCTGGAAGACCCGTCGCCGCTCCTCGGGGGACACGCTCATCGCCGGGACGTCGCTCTCGGTGAAGCCGAACCCGACGGCCGAGTCCTTCACCTGACCCCAGATCCGGTCGTACTCCGACCGACAGCCGTCGACGTACTCCCGGCTCACCGGCCCGTTGCCGGACGGGACGCTGTACTGCGCCGAGCGCTGGAACACCGTCAGGTGCTCGGCCGTCTTCGCGACGGCACAGATGACCTGGCAGCCGGTCGACCCGGTGCCGATGACGCCGACCCGCTTGCCGTCGGTGGTGAGGTCCGCGGGCCAGGCCCCGGTGTGGACCAGCGTCCCCTCGAAGCTGTCGCGGCCGGTGATGTCGGGGAAGTTCGTCCGCGACAGCAGCCCGAGCGCGGTGACGACGTAGCGCGCGGTGACCGTCGCGCCGTCGTCGGTGGTGACGGTCCAGACGCCGTTCGCCTCGTCGTAGACCGCGGAGTCGATCCCGGTGTCGAGCTGGATGTCCCGGCCGAGGTCGTGCCGGTCGACGACGGCCTGCAGGTAGGCCAGGATGTCGGGCTGGTTCAGGTAGCGGGTGTCCCAGTCCCACTCCTGCAGCATCTGCTCGTCGAAGGAGTACCGGTAGACGAAGCTCTCGGTGTCCGACATCGCGCCGGGGTACCGGTTCCAGTACCAGGTGCCGCCGATCCCCCCGGCCTTGTCGAAGGCGCGCACGGTGAGCCCCAGCTCGTCGCGGAGCTTGTGCAGCATGTAGATCCCGGCGAAACCGGCGCCGATGACGACGGCGTCCAGGTCGGCCTTCTGCGGGTCGGTCATGGTGAACTCCCTTGTTCCCAGGTCGACCGGAACGTGCGGGCCGGGCCGTCCCACGCGGCGAGACCCGGGTCACAGTGTCACCCGCGGTCCCGACCCGGGAAAGGGCCGATGCGGTGCTCCGGTGACGCCCGCCCCGGGGTGAGGTGTGGTTGACACCCCATCTCCGCTCCGCTGGGATGATCCACGTCACGGTCGACGACGAGGGGTTCACACGTGCGCAGACTTCCGGTTGTCCTCGTCATCGCCGTCCTCGGCGTGCTGCTCCTCGCGACGATCGCGACGGCGGTGCTGACCGGGACGTCGTCGTCCTCCTCCTCCGCGGACGCCGCGACCGCACCCGCGCAGCCGGCGGCTCCGGCCGCACCCGCGCAGCCCGCCGCGCCGGCGGCAGGGGCCCCGGCGTCCGGTGCACCGGCGGCACCGGCCCAGCAGGCCGGTCCGCTGTCCGTGGCCTTCCTCGGTGACGGCTACACCTCCGGTTCGCCCGCGGGCGGGCAGGGCCCGGCGAACTACACGGCGCTGCTGGGGAAGCAGGACGGCTGGCGGGTGACGAACGAGTCCGTCTACGGCTCCGGTTACGTCGCGGGCCAGGCGTTGCAGACGCGGCTGCAGAAGATCGTCGCCGCCGGCCCGCAGGTCGTCGTGGTCACCGCGGGCCGCGCCGACGACGTCAGCGACCCGGCTGCGGTCGGCGCCGCCGCGACGAAGCTCTACCAGGATCTGAGGACCCGGCTCCCGCAGGCGAAGATCGTCGTGATCGGCCCGATGTGGCTCGGCGGCGACGCACCGGCGCGGATGCTGCCCGTCCGCGACGCCATCCAGGCCGCGGCCACGAAGGCGCAGCTGCCGGTCGTCGACCCGCTCGTCAACCGGTGGTTCAACGGCAGCGACCAGGACGGCATCGCACCGGACGGGGAGATCCTCAACGACAAGGGCCACCAGCGTCTGGCCCAGCTCGTCGACTCCGCCGTGACCGGCACCGGGGTCCTGCCGAAGTAGCCGGCGGCCGGGTGATCCTCCGGTGCCCCCATGTCCGTCCTGCCCGATACCGACAGCTGGCGGTCGATCGTGCCGGCTGCAGCCCGGACGGGGACGGGGACGGAACAGCGCAGGATCCAGCCTCCGTCCGTAGGATCCCGACGTGGCCAGGAGCCTTCGCGACACGTTGAGCGCCTCGGCGCAGCCGGCCATGCGGCTCTGGCACCGGGTACCGATGCGGGTGCAGGGCCGGATCACCGTCGGCCTCCCGCTCGTCGCCGTCGTCATCTCGGCGTGCCTGGCGCTCTCGGGCAACCTGCAGCGCGTCGACATCGAGACCGACATCCAGCGCAAGTTCGAGACGAGCGTCGCCCTCGGCGAGCTGACGACGCTGATGGTCAACGCCGAGACGGGGGTGCGCGGCTACCAGCTGACGGGCCAGACCGCCTTCCTGGAGCCGTTCACGCAGGCCTCCGCCGAGCTGCCCACCGTCATGACCCAGCTCACCGAGCTCGCCTCGGCTGAGCCCGGGGAGGCGCCGCGGGAGACCAAGCTGGGGCGCATCCAGGAGCTGCGCGACCTGACCGGCCGACAGCTGGCCGATCTCGAACGTCAGCGGACGGTCGCCGCGACCGGGGGCGGCGCCGCCACGAACGCCGAGATCCGTCAGGACCTGGTGTTCGGCAAGGACCTCATGGACCGGATCCGGGCCGAGGTGGACGAGATGCGGACCGAGGAGCAGGCGCTGCTCGACGACCGGATCGCCGAGATCAACGACATCCGTACCCGTGACTACGTCTCGGTCGCGATCGCCCTGGTCGCCGCCGTGGTGATGCGCTTCCTGGCCTGGTACCTCTTCCGGAACGGCATCGTGCGCCGGGTGGACCGGCTGGCCGACACCGTCCGCATCATCCGCAACGGCGGACCCGTGCCGTCCCCGCCGCCGGTGAAGCGGGACAGGATGGGCGAGCTCGAACGGGAGGTCCACCTCCTCGACTCCAGCACCTCCGCCCGTGACGACGACCGGGTGTCCGCCGGCGAGGCGAGCCGGGAACGCCCGGCCCAGACCGGTTGATCACCCGGCCGACCGGCTACTCCCTCCTCGAACCCGCATCCGGACCGAGGAGACCACCATGAAGACCCCCGTCGACGACATCGCCCCGAAGCTCGCCGAGCTCACCTCCGACGTGCTGTTCGGCGACGTCTGGGAGCGCCCCGGTCTGTCCAAGCGGGACCGCAGCCTGATCACCGTGGCCTCGCTGGTCTCGCTCTACCGCACCGACCAGCTCCCCGGGCACCTGCAGCGCGCGCTGGACAACGGCCTGACCCGCGACGAGCTCGTCGAGGCGATCACCCACCTCGCGTTCTACGCCGGCTGGCCCACCGCCATGACCGCCGCGACCCTGCTCGAGGGCATCGACGGCGAGTAGCCGCCGGGGCACCGCGCATGCGATGGGGACACGCGGCCGTCCGGCACGACCGTCGGCCGGCCGCGTGTGAGAGCGTAGGCGCGCTCGAGCCCCTGACCGGCACGTCCGACAGTGCGAGCGACCCGATCGCCGCCACGGAGGACGCCCGCATGGAAGCCGCCCCGCTCCGCCGACATCACCGGTCGACGCGTGGCTGACCGGGGCCACCGTGCGGGTGAGGAGGAGGAGCTCGACGAGGCCGCCGACAACTGGCTGGTCGGGCAGGCCGCGTCCGGCGACATCGACGCCTACGAGGTCCTGGTCCGCCGGCACCGCAACCGGATCTACCGCATCGCGTTACGGATGCTCTCGAACCCCGACGACGCCGAGGACGTCGCCCAGGACGTGGTCATCCAGCTCTGGACCGCGCTGGCCGGGTTCGCCGGCGACAGCTCGTTCACCACCTGGCTCTACCGCATCGTCGTCAACCGGTGCCTCAACGTGATTCGACAACGTCGCCCGACCCGTCCGATACTCGAGACGGACCCGCCACCGACCGCCGGGACCGACGAGCAGGTCGTGGCCCGCCAGCGCGCGGCCGCCGCCGTGGCGGCCATCGGCGACCTGCCCCCCGAGCTCCGGGCCGTGCTGGTCCTGCACCAGATCGAGGGGCTGACCTACCAGGAGGTGGCGACGATCTTGAACGTGAGCGAACCCACCGTCCGGGGTCGCCTGCACCGGGGACGCCGGCGCCTGCTCCAGTCGCTGCGGAGCTGGGCATGACCGACACCGGCGATCTCGGCCCGCCCCCCGACGCGCTGCCGTGCGGACGGTCCGTCGACGACGTCCTTGACCAGGTCGCCGACGGGCGCGGCACCGAGCGCGACGCCCACCAGGCGCAGTGCCCGCACTGCCAGGCCGCGCTGAGCGAGTACGAACGCATCTGGGCACCCGTGCGCGAGCTCGGCGACGAGCGCGTCCAGGCACCCGACAGCATCCTGGAGACCGCGCTCGCCCAGATCCGCCGGGCCATCGAGCACCCCGACTACGGCGTGATCACCTCGCCGGACGGCCTGACCCGGGTGTCGGCGCGCGTCGTCGTCGTGGCCGCGCGCCAGGGCGCCCAACAGGTCCCGGGGGTCCGGGTCGCGCTGTCGAAGCACCTCGCCGGGGTCACCGGCGAGCCGGGTGCGCCCCTCGACGGGGACCCCCCTACCGACGTCGCCGAGGACGTCGCCGCCGGAGTCAGCGGCAGCAGTGCCGCCGTCCAGATCACCCTGGCCGCCGACTACGGCACCGACCTCGTCCGGCTCGGCGAGCTCGTCCGCAGCTCCGTCACCACCAGCGTCCGGGACGTCACCAGCCTCGAGCCGGCCCAGGTGACCGTCATCATCGACGACGTCCTGCCCTGAGTCGCCACCGCCGATCCGCCGCGCCGATCCGCGGGGCGACCGGCACGCGTCACTCGACGACCATGTCCTCGACGCTGACGACGACCGTCGCGTCGGGCACCACACCGCGGACCGCGGCACGGACCTCCGCCGCGATCTCGGTGACCGGGCACGGGTAGCGCCCCGTGACACCGAGCAGCAGGCCGTCCGGCCCCCGGACGACGCCGTCGATGATCGTGTCCCCGACGACGCTCCGGATGCCGGCACCGTCACCGGAGTGCAGGCCCGCGACGGACGGGCAGCGCAGGACGGCCGCGGCGATGTCCGCCAGCACGTTCTCGGTCACCTCAGCTCTCCCTTCGTCGGAGGCGCTCCCCCGTGGGACACGCTGATCCGACGAACCTCACGGCACCCGATCGTGGTGTCGATCACGACCGGTGCGCGTGCGGGGAGCGGCGGCGGGGTCAGCCGTCGCCGGAGCCCGGGACGTCGCTCGTCCGGTCGCTCGTCGCGGCCCAGCTGGCCAGGATCTCGAGGGCGTCGGCCGACGGGGACCGCGGCTCGGCGCTGTAGGCGAACATCGTGAGGTCCTGGTCGCCGCGCAGCTCCGCGACCTCGTAGGACAGGTCGAGATCCCCGACCACGGGATGACGCAGGCGCTTGACGCCGGTGTCGTGGTAACGGACGTCGTGCGCGGCCCACAGGGACCGGAACGTCTCGCTGCGCGTCGACAGCTCCCCGACCAGGTCGGAGAGGTCGCGGTCGTCGGGATGACGGCCGGCCTCGGCGTGCAGGATCGCCACCGCGTCGGAGGCGGTGCGGTCCCAGTCGCGGAAGAAGTCGCGGGAACGGGTGTCGAGGAACGTGAACCGGGCGGAGTTGACCGGGCGGGCGTCGGTGTCGAACAGCGGCGCGTAGAGCGCCCGGCCGAGGGGGTTGACCGCGACGATGTCGGCCCGGCCGTTGCGCACGAACGCCGGAGCGCCGACGAGCGCGTCGAGCAGCCGCTGCACACCCGGGCGGACCTGGGACTGGGAACGGCGGCGACGGGGCCGGGCCGGCGTCGTGCCGGCCCGGGCCAGGTCGTAGAGGTGGTGGCGCTCGGCGTCGTCGAGCTTCAGCGCCCGGGCCAGTGCCTCCAGGACGCTGTCGGACACGCCGGCGAGGTTCCCGCGCTCGATCCGGGTGTAGTAGTCGACGCCCACCCCGGCGAGCATCGCGACCTCCTCGCGGCGCAGACCCGGCACCCGCCGGCTGCCGGAGTGCGGCAGCCCGACCTGCTCGGGCGTGATCCGTGCCCGCCGCGAGGCCAGGAACTCGCGGATCTCGGTGCGTGGGTCCATGTCCACCACGGTAGGTCTCCTCGGTCGTGTGCGGATCCGTCCGGGAGCGTGGGGTGGTCAGCGCTCGATCAGCCGCATCTGGGCGTCGCTGTGGTGACCGCCGGCCGCGGGGGCCAGGTCGTCGAGGTGTCGCAGCTGCCCGTCCGTCAGCGTGACGGCGTCGGCGGCGGCGTTCTCCTCGAGCCGGGACACGCGCTTGGTGCCCGGGATCGGGGCGATGTCGTCGCCCTGGGCCAGCAGCCACGCGAGCGCGACCTGCGCCGGGGTCGATTCGGCCTCGTCGGCGACGACCCGGACCTCGTCGGCGAGGACCTGGTTGGCCCGGAAGTTCTCCGCGGAGAAGCGCGGCGTGGTGCGCCGGAAGTCGTCCTCGGCGAGGTCCTCCAGGCGGACCTGCCCGGTCAGGAACCCCTTGCCCAGCGGCGAGTACGGCACCAGCCCGATGCCCAGCTCGCGGAGCAGCGGCAGGAGCTCGTCCTGGTCGCGGGTCCACAGCGAGTACTCCGACTGCAGGGCCGCGATCGGGTGCGTGGCGTGGGCCCGGCGGATCGTGTCCGTCCAGGCCTCGGACAGGCCGAGGTGGCGGACCTTGCCCTGCTGCACGAGCTCGGCGGCCGCGCCGATCGTCTCCTCGATGGGGACGTCCGGGTCGACCCGGTGCTGGTAGTAGAGGTCGATGTGGTCGACGCCGAGGCGGCGCAGGCTGCCCTCGACCGCGGCGCGGACGTTGGCCGGGCTGGAGTCGGGGGCCTGCGACCCGGTGTGCGAGACCAGCCCGAACTTCGTGGCCAGCACGACCTCGTCACGACGGCCCGCGATGGCGCGCCCGACGAGCTCCTCGTTGACGTAGGGCCCGTAGACCTCGGCGGTGTCGAGGAACGTCACCCCGAGGTCCAGGGCGCGGTGGATGGTGCGGATGGACTCGGCGTCGTCGGAGCCCGCGCCGGTGTAGCCGTGGGACATGCCCATCGCGCCCAGGCCGAGCCGGGACACCTCGAGCGCGCCGAGCTGTGCTGTCTTCATCGAAAGGGCACCTTTCATGGCGGCGTCGCGCGGTTCGGTGCGGCGCCGTGGAGTGGGGGAACGCGGGCGGCGGGTCAGGCCTCGGGGATCTCGCGGCCGAACGACTCGAGCGTGACGGCCTCCGGCGCCGGGCCGCCCCGCACACCGGTGTCGAGCCCGTCGATCGCCGACAGCTCCTCGGCGGTGAGCTCGAAGCCGAACACGTCGATGTTCTCGGCGATCCGCGACGGCGTGACCGACTTGGGGATGACCTGGCGGCCCTGCTGCAGGTGCCAGCGCAGCATCACCTGCGCCGGAGACTTCCCGTGCGCCTGCGCGATCCCGACGATGACGGGGTCCTGCAGCGTGCTGCCGTGCGAGCCGTCGCGGTAGAACGTGATCCCGCCGATCGGTGACCAGGCCTGGGAGACGATCCCGTACCCGGCGTCGGCGTCGAGCAGCTCGGTCTGGCGGAAGTAGGGGTGCACCTCGATCTGGTTGATCGCCGGCACGACCGAGGTCTCCTCCATCAGCGCGGCCAGATGGTCGGGCATGAAGTTGCTGACACCGATCGACCGGACCTTGCCGTCGGCCAGGAGCTTCTCCAGGGCGTGGTACGCGCCGATCGTGCGGCCGAACTCGCCCGGGAGGGCCTGGTGAAGGATCAGCAGGTCGATCTGGTCCACACCGAGCTTGCCGGCGCTCTTGTCGAAGGAGTGCAGCGTCTCGTCGTAGCCGTAGTCGCTGATCCAGATCTTGGTCTCGACGAACACCTCGGACCGCCCGAGACCGGAACGACGGATCGCCTCCCCGACCTCACGCTCGTTGCCGTAGGCCGCGGCGGTGTCGATGTGGCGGTAGCCCGACGCGAGCGCCGTCTCGACGGCCGAGACCGTCTCCTCGGGAGCCGCCTGGAAGACCCCGAAGCCCAGGGCCGGGATCTGCACACCGTTGTTCAAGGTCAGAGCTGGGATTGCCATGACCTTCACGGTAGGCCCGTGCACCGGGTGCCGGCAGTGCACGACGAGACCGGTACCAGCAGTACCCCCCCCAGGTCCCCGGCGCCACACCGCCCGGGGGCCGAGGGGGCTACGGCCTCGCCGGGGAGGTGACCGGCCGACCGACCGACGGACCGGAGTCCGGCACGCCGGCGTAGTCGGGCAGCTCGACGCCGTTGACCGCGCGCTCGACCAGCGCCATGAGCGCATCCATGTCGGGCTCCGGTGGCGGCTCCCCGCCCTCCTCGGGGACGTCACGGCTCTGCACGTGCATCCGGCCGATCTCCTGGTTGGCCTCGACGAACGGGCGCATGCGCTCCTCGTAGCGCGCGAACCCGATCTCCGGGTCCCAGCCGGCGGCGGCCAGCTCCCCGGCCAGCAGGTAGGCACCGACCAGGGCAAGCCCGGTGCCCCCGCCGGACATCGGCGACGAGCTGAACGCCGCGTCACCGAGCAGCGCCACGCGACCGTCCGACCAGCGGTCCATGACCACCTGGGCGACCTGGTCGAGGTAGAAGTCCGGGGTGTCGTCGACGTGCTCGAGGATGCGCGGGGTCATCCAGCCGAAGCCGGCCATGCGCTCGCACAGCAGCCGCTTCTGGGCCTCGACGTCGCGGTGGTCGACGTCGAGGTCCTCGGCGCCGAACGAGAGCATGGCCATCGCCCGGTCGCCGTCCGGGAGCGGCCGCAGGCCGGCGGAGCGCCCGGAGTCCTGGTGGTCGACCATCCAGCGGTCCACCCCGAACTCGTTGGGCACGGTGTAGAAGGCCAGCACCATGCCGAGGTGGCGGACGAAACGCTCGTGCGGCCCGAAGACCGTCGCCCGCAACGCCGAGTGCAGCCCGTCCGCCCCGACCACCAGGTCGAAGCGCCGCCGGTCGCCGCCCGCGAAGACCACGTCGACCCCGTCGGAGTCCTGGGTGAGCTCGGCGATCCGGTCCCCGAAGACGTACTCGACGCCGTCGCGGGTGTCGTCGTGGAGCACCCGGGACAGGTCCCCGCGCAGGATCTCGATCTCCGAGACGTACCCGTCGCCGCCGTGGTCGTCGGCACGGAACGTCTCCAGCACGTTCCCGTCCGCGTCCACGGTGTAGGCGCCGACGGTGTCGGTGCGGGCCGCGCGCACCTGCGCGTCCAGCCCCATCCGCCGGATGACCTCCCTGGCCACCCCGCGCGCGTCCACCGCCTGCCCGCCGGGACGCAGCCCGGGTGCCCGCTCGACGACGGTCACCTCGGCACCCCGCCGGTGCAGCCAGTGGGCCAGCGCGGGTCCCGCGATGCTCGCCCCCGCCACCAGGACCTCGATACCGCTCACGGTGCCTCCTTCGTCGCGTAGTCGAAGGTAGGACGCCGGCGGGGCCGGAAAGTCATCGCCGGAGCCGTGGAGGGAGATGTCAGCCGGGCATCGTCTCGCCACCGACCGGCGCGAGGACCTCGCCGGTGTAGTACGACGACATCGACGGCGCGGCGAAGAACACGAACGACGGGGCGATCTCGTCCGGGTGCGCGGCACGGCCCATCGGGGTCTGTGCGCCGAAGGACTCCACCTTCTCCGCCGGGAACGTCGCCGGGATCAGGGGCGTCCACACCGGTCCGGGAGCCACGCAGTTCACCCGGATCTCCCGGTCCATCAGCGACTGCGCCAGGGCGTAGGTCAACGACTGCACCGCGCCCTTCGTCGCGGAGTAGTCGATCAGGTTCTTGTTGCCGCGCAGCCCGTTCACCGAGCCGGTGTTGATGATCGAGCCGCCCGCCGGGAGATGCGCCAGCGCCGCGCGCGTCACGCGGAAGTAGCTGTGCACGTTCACCTCGAACGTCCGCAGCCACTTCTCGTCGGTGATCTGCTCCGGCCGGTCGTAGGGCTCCTGGGTCGCGATGTTGTTCACGACCGTGTCGAGCCGGCCCAGCTCGGCCACCGTGCGCGAGACCACCTCGTCGCAGTGCGCGGCGTCGCCGAGGTCGCCGGCGATCGTCACGCAGCGGCGCCCCTGCGCACGCACCAGCGCGGCGGTGTGGTCGGCGTCGTCGTCCTCGGACAGGTAGGACAGCGCGACGTCCGCGCCCTCCTTGGCGAAGGCCACGCACACCGCCCGGCCGA
Source organism: Pseudonocardia sediminis (assembly GCF_004217185.1). NCBI lineage: Bacteria > Bacillati > Actinomycetota > Actinomycetes > Pseudonocardiales > Pseudonocardiaceae > Pseudonocardia > Pseudonocardia sediminis. Next base: position 6,280,270 of record NZ_SHKL01000001.1, read on the forward strand.
TGCCGGAGTCACCGCCGGTCACCAGCGCGACCGTGCCGTCGAGCAGGCCACGGCCGATGTAGTCGCGCATCTCGTCACGCGGCGCAGGGTCGAGGTCGCCGGTCCGTCCGGGAGAGCCCTGCTGCTGTGCGGGCGGGTTCGGGTCGGTCATGGGGTGTCCTTCTTCCGTGGGGCGTTCACCGGGTCGTGATCGCCTGCCCGGGGCTCGCCGGGACAAACGTCGCCGACGGCGGGTTCCCGGCCCCGTCGTCCGGCTCGACGGCCGCCATCTGCGTCCGCAGCTGCTCCAGGGTCCGGCTCAGCAGGCGGGACACATGCATCTGCGACACCCCGACCTGCTCGGCGATCCGGGTCTGCGTCTGCTCGCTGTAGAAGCGCAGCAGCAGGATGGTCCGTTCGCGCTCGGGCAGTTCGTTGATCAGCCGGCGCAGCGTCCCGCGCTGCTCGACGACCTCCAGGTCGGTGTCCTCGCTGCCGAGCCGCTCCCCGATGCCGGGCTCACCCTCGGCGGTCGGCGCATCCAGCGAGGAGGCCTGGTAGGACTCCATGGCGGCGAGGGTGTCGACGACCTCCTCCACGCGCACCCCGGTCTCCTCCGCGAGCTCGCTCGGCCGCGGAGCACGACCCAGCCGGTGCGTCAGCACGTCGGTGGCCCGCCGGACCCGGACGCTGAGCTCCTTGAGGTCGCGCGGCACCCGCATCGCCCAGGTGTGGTCGCGCAGGTAGCGCATCATCGCGCCCCGCACGCTCGGGACGAGGTAGGCGAGCGCGCCCCGGGTCGCGGCGTCCGGGTCGTATCGGTCGATGGCCTTGATCAGTCCGACGACGCCGGCCTGCTCGAGGTCCTCGGACGAGTGTCCCCCTGTGGCGTAGCGCCGGGACAGGTTGTGCACGAGCGGGAGGAACTCACGGATCAGACGGTCGCGCCGCTCCTCCCGGCCGGGGTCGCCCACCGTGCTCTCGGCGTGCCGGCGCAGGTCGGGCTCGAGGTCGTCGTAACCGTCACGGCCGTCACGGCTCCGGGCCGGTGTCGTGGAATTCGTGAACTCTGTCGTCGTCATCAACACTCCATGCCGGGGCGCGGCACGCACGACGGGTACCGACGAGCGGTAACGGTTGCGCGGCGTGTGTCCGGCGGGCCAGAGGGGCCTGCTACACCGGAGCGCTGGAGGACTCAACGCGCCTTCGCCGCACGACGGCGGCGATCTGTCCCGACGGTAACGCCGACCACGGAACGGGGCAACCACCGTCCGGAGTCCGACCGTCACAGGACGGCGCGCCCTTCCCGTCCGGGCTCAGCCCTCGGGCGCCCCCGAGGACCGGGTTCCGGCACCGCCGGCGCGCACCCGCTCGATCAGACGCTGCCGGGTCCGGCGCTCCAGCACCTCCCTCGAGACGTCCGCCGAGGGGGCGTCCAGCTCGCGGTGGCACTCCCGGATCACCTCGTCGATGACCTCGGCCGGGAGGAACGTGCCGAACTCCACCCCCACGCGTGCTGCGGCGTCGGCCGCCCCGGCCGGTGGGCGGACCGGACCGGCCTCATCGGCCCGGCCGGCGCCGTGAACGGATCGCTGCGCGGTGACCATCGTCGTCCCCTTCTCCTCGTGCCCACGACTCCGTCGTGGACGGTCCCGGGTGGACGCCTACCCGGCCCGGCGGCGTCGAATCGTCGGCCGGAGTACCTGCCCGGCAAGGGCACGAGCCGGGCGGGCCGCCCGGTCCGGCCACAGCGGGAACCGGCCGGAGGGGTCGGATCGGGCGGCGCGATGACGTACCTTCGTCGACGACGCCGAGCAGCGAACGCCACCCGATACGAGGTGTATCCCCGTGCGCCCCGACAAGAGCGACGAACTCGTCATCGCCCTGCGCAACGCCGGACGCGACCTGGTCGCCCGGCGCAGCATCTCCGACCTCGAGCAGACCCTCGCCGAGATCGTCACCTCCGCCGTCGACACCGTTCCCGGGGCCGACGCCGGGGGGATCTCCATGACCGAGAACGGTCACGTCACCTCCCGGGTCCCCACCGACGAGGGCGTCAACAAGCTCGACCAGCTGCAGTCCGAGCTCCACGAGGGACCCTGCATCACCGCGGTCGAGGACCCGCCCGACGACGGCGTGGTCCTGGCCCGGGACCTCGCCGAACCGCCCGACTCCGACCGGTGGCCCCGCTTCGCCCTCCGAGCCGCCGACACCGGTTACCGGGCCCTCATGTCGACCCAGCTCACGACCGACGGCCCCCTGCGCGCGGCGCTGAACCTCTACTCCCGCACCCCGGGCGCCTTCGACGACGCCGCCCGCACCGTCGCCGGTCTCTTCGGCGTCCAGGCGGCCCTGCTGCTCTACGGCGCCACCAACTCCTCCCAGCTCAGCCAGGCGCTGGCCACCCGCGACGTCATCGGCCAGGCCAAGGGCATCCTCATGGAGCGGTTCGGCATCGACGACGAACGCGCTTTCCAGATGCTGGTGCGCTCTTCTCAGGACACCAACCTCAAGCTCGTCGACGTCGCCCGATGGCTCACCACGAGCGAGAAGGGCCGACCTCGCGCGTGACGCAGCACCGCTCACCGATGACCCCGAGGGCCTGACGGGACGACGACACCTGGTGATGGTCGTGGACGTGCGCGTCCCGGATCTGCGACGGTCCGGCGTGAGCAGGACGACACCCGCGGCCGGGCGCCGAGAAGATTGCATAGTGCAATGATAGCTTGATGCAACGAGATGCGGAGCCGTTCCCGGGCTCGCCCCACTCTGTCGCGGACGAGGTCCGGCACACCGAGGACGAGCTCGTCGACGTGGTGATGACGGCGAGCCGGGCACTGCTGGCCGTGGCCGCACGGTCGCTGGCCGCGGTCGACGAGGACGTGACCCTCCCGCAGTACCGGGCACTGGTGGTCCTGGCCCAGCGCGGCGCCCAGCGACCGGCCGACCTCGCCGCCGCTCTGACGGTGACACCGTCCACCGCGACGAGGATGTGCGACCGGTTGGTGGGCAAGGATCTCGTCGTGCGCGATCGCTCGCACGACGACCGGCGCGAGGTGACGGTCTCGCTGTCGACGGCGGGACAGGACCTCGTGCGGGACGTCACCGTCCGGCGCCGGGCCGAGCTCCGGACGTTGCTCGCCGCCATGCCCGAGGAGCGCCGCACCGACGTCGTGGAGGGCCTGCGGTCCTTCTCCGAGGCCGCGGGCGAACCCTCGGAGCCGGACTGGGCGATCGGCGGTGCCCGCCCGTGAGCACCGGCGACCTCGCGGACTCGACCTCGACCCGACCCGGCCCTCTGACCTCGGCGCGTCGCTGGCTGGTCGGGACGCGGCCGGGGCTGGTCGGACTCGCCCTGATCATCGGGGTCGGAGCCGGGCTGGGCGCGGTCGTGTTCCGGTTCCTGATCTTCGGCATCACCGGGCTGGTGACCGGCCGGACCGACTACAGCGACGCCGGACGGGTGCCCAGCACCCACTTTCCCGAACTGGGGATCTGGTTCCTGCTCCTCGCGCCGGTCGTCGGCGGCCTGATCTACGGCCCGCTGGTCAACCGCTTCGCACCCGAGGCCCGCGGGCACGGTGTCCCCGAGGTGATGTTCGCCGTCGCCCGCAACGGCGGCCGGATCCCGGCCCGTGTCGCCGCGGTCAAGGCGCTCGCCTCGGCCCTGTGCATCGGTACCGGCGGCTCGGTCGGCCGGGAGGGGCCGATCGTGCAGATCGGGTCCGCGCTCGGGTCCTCGATCGGGCAGTGGCTGCGGGTGCCCTCGAACCGGCTGGTGCTGATGGTCGCCTGCGGCGCCGCCGGCGGTATCTCGGCCACCTTCAACGCCCCGATCGCCGGGGTGCTGTTCGGCCTGGAGATCATCCTGCGCGCTTTCACCGCGGAGGCGTTCGGCATCTTGGTGATCTCCTCGGTGACCGCGAACGTGATCGCCCGGACGATCGTCGGCGACGACACCATCCTGTCGCTGCCGCACTTCGCCCTGGGCTCGGTGTCCGAGCTGCCCCTCTACGCCCTGCTCGGCCTGCTCGCCGGGCTGCTCGGCTGGGTGTTCGCGCGCTTCCTGTACCTCGTCGAGGACGCCTGCGACGCGGTGTGGCGCGGTCCTGAATGGCTGCGCCCGGCCGTGGGCGGGGTTCTCCTCGGGGGGTTGCTCCTCGCGCTGCCCCAGATGTACGGCGTCGGCTACCCGGTGCTCCAGGAGGGGATCTCCGGCGGGTACGCGCTCGGATTCCTCCTGGTCCTGCTTATCGGCAAGATGGTCGCGACGAGCCTGACCATCGGTATCGGTGGATCCGGCGGCGTGTTCGCCCCCTCGCTGTTCGTCGGCGGGATGGCCGGAACGGCCTTCGGGATCGTCGCGGACGCGCTGTTCCCCGCCCTGCATCTGTCTCCCGGCGCGTTCGGCCTGGTCGGCATGGCCGCCGTGTTCGCCGGCGCCGCCCACGCGCCGATCACCGCGGTCCTGATCGTGTTCGAGCTGACCGGCGACTACGCGGTCATCCTGCCGCTGATGGCCGCCGTCGTGCTGGCCACCGGAATCAGCCACCTGGTGTCGCACGACACCATCTACACGCTCAAGCTCCTGCGCCGGGGTGTGGACATCGATGCCGACTCCGGTACCGACCGCGTCCTGCGAACGGTGACCGTCGGAGATCTGATGACGCCGGCCGCGCCCGGACCACCGGCGGAGCCGGCCTCCTCCGATCCCGGCGCGCCGGTGGACGTGGAGCTGCGTCCGGAGAGTCCGGTCCACGACGTCCTCCCGGAGCTGTCCGCACGACCGGGACGGACACTGCCGGTCCGCAGGCAGCCGGACGGTCCGGCCGTCGGGTACCTGAGCGAGCACGACGTCCTGGAGCACCTCCGCCGTAGCTCGGGCCCGTGACGCCGGGCTCCGGTGACACGGCCCGCCCCGGGACCCCGACGCCACCACCGAACGATCGGACCACCCACACCATGACCGACGCGGCCTCGCCGATCACCATCACCATCGGCCACGACGAGCTGATCATCCGCCGGCGCTACGAGGCGCTGAGCATCGTGAACGACATCCTGATCGCGATCTGGTTCACGATCGGCAGCATCCTGTTCTTCTCCGACGCGACCACCTACGCCGGCACGTGGCTCTTCCTCGCGGGGAGCATCGAGCTCCTGATCCGGCCGGTCATCCGGCTGACCCGCCAGGTCCACCTGCGCCGGATGCCGGGGGGCTCCGGCACCACGCACGAGACCGGCCACGACTTCTGACCGGTCCGACGTGTCAGACGGCGTCGAGGGCAGCCCGGCGGCCACCGCCACTTCGCCGGTGAGCCCGACGGTGTGGCCGAGTGGTTCGCCGCCTACCGGGCCACCAACCGTTCACCTACCCGCGACCCCACCTGGTGAGCCGGTCTGCGAGAACCGGTCGCGGGGAGGCCACGAGTCACACACAGCCGTGGAGAGCTCGGGTCGGACGTCCTGCTCAGGAGAGGCGGGCACGTCCGCTGTCGGGACCGGTCAGACGCAGGATCATGTCGACGTCCGCTCCGTCGCTGTCGAGCGCCGCGCGGAGTCGGACGAGGGCGTGGGAGGTGATCCGGTCGCGCAGGACGGCGAGATCGGCGGTGGTCTCGGCGGTGACCTCGAGGTGCACGACGGGGTGGCGGTGGTCTCCGACGAGAGCTGCGGCGGCTTTGCTGACGTGCTCGTAGCCCTCGATGTCGGCGGCCAGCGCGTCCGCGGCGTGGTCGGAGTCGAGCGTCGTGACCCCCGTCGGCGAGCTGTCGCCGCGGTCGCCGAGCGTCCAGGTGCCGGTCTTGGGGCGGCGCCGGGTCTGGGCCAGCAACCATCGCAGGCACAGCAGTCCGACGATCACGGCGACGACGATGGTCGCGTAGGCCGCCCAGGTGGGCGGACTGATCCGGTCCGGCAGCAGCGGCGCCGAGGGGTCGAGTCCGGGGAGGACTCCACCCAGCAGTCCGGTGCCGAACGCCAGGCCGAATCCTCCGGCGAGCAGGAGCAGGAGGCCGAGAAGGATCAACAGGGTCCTGTTGAGCCGGGCCGGCCGGTTCGGACTGGCCATCATGTCTCCTTGTCGGTCGTGACACGGACCCGCAGGCGCTGGGGCCGGGCGGGCCCGATCCGGGCGAGCTGTTCGTCCAGTGCGGCGCGGACCTGCGTCTTCTTGTCGGCGGGGTCACCGAAGGCGACGTGTGCGGTGACGGCGGTCGTGCGGCCACGGGTGCGCACGCCGGCGCGGGTGACTCCGTCGACGGTGGTGGCGGAGTCGGTCAGTGCCCGGTCGAGGCTGCGCCGGGAGATGCCGGTCTCGATCCCGGTGCCGGAGTCGGTGAGGGGGATGACGGTGGGGTTGCCCGGTCGTATCGCGACGACGAGGAGGAGCAGGCCGACGAGTGCGACCACCGCAGCGGCGGCCAGGACGGCGACGCCGTCGCCGGTGAGCTGCGCACCGGCCTGTGCCATGGCCGAGAAGGGCAGGAGTGGCGTCCGGCCGAGCAGGTTCTGCACACACGACACGGCCACGAGCACGCAGACTGCGAGCAGTACGACGGCGACCAGGGATGCGGCGAGGGTGCGACGGGGACGGCGGATCATGCGAGTTCCCTGCGGTGGGTGGGTCGTGCCGGTGTGGTCAGGGCGGTGACGGTGATGTCGACGTGGGTCACCTGCATGCCGGTCGACGCGGCCACACGCACGGCCAGGTGACGCCGTGCACGGTCGGCCGTCGCGGCGACGGGGGCCGGATAGCTCACGCTCACCCGGGCGTCGAGGGACACCGACCCGCCGGACACGGTCGCGGTCACCCGCGGGCGCTGCTCGGCATGGTCGGACCCCATCGGGAGGCCGAGCACGCGGCGGGCGGCGCCGCCGATCTCGTCGATCTCGTCGAGCACGGCGGCGCTGATCTTCTCCACGGCGGTGTCGGCGATCGAGAGTGATCCACGGTCATCGGGGGCCGTGTCGGCCCGGTGACGACCGGGGCCGCTCGTGCCCGGCCGGGCTGCCGGGACGTTCGGGCTGCTCATCGGGTCAGCGACGACGGTCGGTGCCGCGACCGGACAGGCCCGAACGCTCGGAGAGCTCCGAGAGGTCGAGGTCGCCGTCGAGGTAGCGGCCGACCAGCAGGCCGATCGCACCGAGGATCAGCGCGACGATGAAGCCGCCGAATCCCCCCACGACACCGGCGATGCCGAGGAGCAGACCGGCGAGCAGACCGAGCTGGGTATTGCTCAGGGCGGAAATCATGAGAGATCACTCCACAATGGATCGTATGTTCGGGAAGGCGGTGTGCCGTGAGAATTGAGGGACTGCAGGGCCGGCCGCGTCGGTGACGCGGCCGGCCCCGACCGCGCGGTGTGCCCCGCGGCTATGCGAGGTGGTCGACGGCGGCCGCGTAGTCCTCGACGACCACGAGTGCCTGGACCGGACTGGGCCCGGCGGCGGCGATGGCCGCACGGACCTGGCCCTCGATCTCCGGGACGGGGATCGGGTAGCGGCCGATCACATGGACCTCGACCGCACCGGGCCGGACCCGGACGCCGCTCACGCGGCGACCGGGCAGGTAGGTGGCGACCTCCCCGAACGGCCCCGGGTGCAGCCCGGCCACCGCGGGGCAGCTCAGGACGATGGCGGCGACCAGGTCCGGGTCCGGCTCGCCCGGCGAAGGCGCCGTGGTCACGCCACCCGGGCCGACGACTCGGGCCGGGCGGGCTGGTCGTCGTCGTCGGAGGGCAGGTAAACGTCGTCGACGGAGATGTTGACCTCGACGACCTGCAGACCGGTCATGCGCTCGAGGGCGGAGATGACGTTGCGGCGCACGGCCTTAGCCAGGTCGGCGATCGCGACGCCGTACTCGACGACGAGGTTGATGTCGACGGCGGCCTGCTTCTCCCCGACCTCGACCGAGATGCCCTGTGAGGCGTTCGTCGACGCGCCGGGGATGCGCTCACGGATGGCGCCGAACGCGCGCGCCGCGCCGCCACCGAGGTCGTGGACCCCGTGGACCTCACGGGTGGCCAGGCCGGCGATCTTGGACACGACCGCCTCCGCGATCCGGGTGTTGCCGTTGCTGGTGACCAGCGCGGCGTCGCCGGTGGCCGGACCGGGGGTGGGACGGGCGGGGCTCGACGCGCTCGGGGTGCTCATCGGACGGACTCCTTCTCAGACCATGACCCCGCGTGACCGCTGGGATCAGAAATCGGGACAAGACCCGACTACGGCGCCTTGACCAGTGATGACGGCGTACACCGAGCGTGTTCACTCGATGGGCCGACACACATAGGACACCGACTCCGCGCCGTCCTCACGCCGGAAGCGGGTGATCGCGGTCACGCCGGCACCACTCGAAGCACTGCGTCGATCGAGGCCCTCGCGCGGCCCGGGAGCGACCATCACATCGGCCACCGGCCCGGATACGACCCCGGGCTGTCACCACAAGATCAAGGACCGCACCTCGACCCAAGTAGTTGCTGAGTCACGGATCACGTCGGACGGACAGCCGCCGATCGGACCGGCTAGCCCGTGTGGAGCTGACCCTGCGACCAGGGCGACACGACGGCGGCGTGACGACCGAGGCCGGCACGATCCGATCGCCGCCCTGCACGCGTCGCGCCGATCGGCCGGCCGCCTCGTCAGAGGCGTTCGACGCGGTCGGCCTGCGGGCCCCGGTCGCTCTGACGCACCGCGTACCGGACCCGGTCACCCTTCTGCAGCGGCTCCGACCCCATGATCACGGACACGTGGGCGAAGAGATCGTCGCCGCCTGCGTCCGGGGTGATGAAGCCGAATCCGCGGTCGCCGTCGTAGCGCGCGACGACGCCCTCGCCGGCTCGTGCGGGAACGTCGCGCCCCGCCGAACCCGCGGCCGGTGCCGACCGCTGCGGCGGCGCCGCCTTGGGTTCGGCGCCCCGGACCAGGTGCACGTCGCGGGCCTGCGGGCCCTTCTCCGCCGTGGCCACCTCGTAGGCGACGCGGTCGCCCTCCACGAGCCACGTCAGTCCCTCGGTCAGGGCCCGGGCGTGAACGAAGACGTCCTCGGCGCCGGAGTCGGGGGTGATGAAGCCGAAGCCCTTGTCCTCGTCGTACCAGGCCACCGTGCCGTCGGCATCGTCCGCGGTGCCGTCCGCAGCGGGTGTACCGGCCCCCGCTCCCAGCGGGATCACGTGCCCGGCCTGCGGGCCGCGGTCGCCTTCGACGATCACGAAGGCCACCCGCTGCCCCTCGGTGACCACGCCGCCGGTCACGATGGCGGAGCTGTGCACGAAGATGTCGGCGCCGCCGCCGTCCGGCGACGCGAAGCCGTACCCCTTGCCCGGCTCGTACCAGTTGACGGTGCCGAGCAGGCCCACGGCGCTGCCGGTGGCCGCTTCGGCGGTGACGCGGACGCGCAGCGCCTGGGGCCCGCGGTCGTTCTCGCCGACCTCGAACTCGACGGCCTGACCCTCGCGGAGCTCTTTCGCGCCGCCGTCCGTGACGACCTCGGAGGCGTGCACGAACACGTCCGGCGAGTCGTCCTCGGGCGCCAGGAAGCCGAAACCCCGTTCGGCGTCGAACCAACGGACGGTCCCCTGCGGCATCGAAGGCTCCAGGTCGAGAGAGGGCGGGCACTGGCCCTCAGTCTCTCTGACAGACCTCGCGGTCCGTCGGGCCGGGCCCACAGGCGAACGGTGCGGAGCCGGGGACGGGCCGTTCGTCCGCCCGGCGACACGCCGAGTTCTGAGATCAGGTGTCACGACGGCATCGGAGGCCATGTCGCCGGCTCAGATCACCCTGGCTCCGACCGCTGAGCTACCCACCGGCACTGTTCTTCACGGAGACGTCGTCCCGCACCACATGCACAGCCCGGCGAAGTGCCGCGACGAGCGGTGTCCGATCATCGATCCGGGTGCAGAGAGAAACCGGGCAGGGCTCGATGTCGGCGACGGGGAGGTAGACGACGTCGGGATGGCGGCAACTGTCGACCACCGAGCTGCCGGTGATGGCGACGGCCTCACCGGAGGCGACGACTTCGAGGAGCTCGTCCATGGTGTGCACCGTGGGCCCGTAGCTCACCGGTACACCGCTGGGTCGCGGGTCACAGGCCCACCACCGCACCCACTGCTCGTCGGTCTCGTCGTCGGTGACGTGCGGTTCGCCGTCGAGGTCGGCCAGCTCGACGGCCGCGCGGGTGGCCAGCCGGTGGGTGGCCGAGAGCGCGACGACGCGCGGTTCGTGGCGGACCACGTCGAGCCGTAGCCCGTCGGCGTCGACGATCGGGGGCCGGACGAGTGCGGCGTCGACCGCCCCGGCGCGGACCGTTTCGGCTTGCTCGCCCCAGGCCAGTTGAACGAGCTGCACCGACGTGCCGGGGATCTCGCGCTGGACCAGGTCGATGATGCGCCGCGTGTGCGTGCCGGTCGCGGCGGTCATGAATCCCAGTCGCAGGACCCCGGCGGCGGCACGGCGGTGTGCCTCCACGGCCGCCACGGCCCGGTCGGCGGCGGCCAGGGCGGCGCGTGCTTCGGTCAGGAAGCGACGGCCCGCCTCGGTGGGAACGAGTGGGTGTGCACTGCGGTCGAGCAGGTCCGCGCCGAGCTTGCGCTCGAGCGTGCGGATCTGCTTGCTCAAGGCCGGCCCGCTGACGTAGAGCCGTGCCGCCGCCCGCCCGAAGTGCCCCTCGTCGACGACCGCTACGAGGTAGCGCACGAGGTGCAGATTGAGATCCACGACGACCTCCTCTCGCAGGACAGTGTCGCACGTCATCTGCTTCGCAGGCCATTCACCTGCAGTGATAACCGAATGGTTCAGATCGTCGACGAGAAGTGTCATGGACGCGCCCCCGACGCGACGCGAGTCTTCCTGCAGTCCCGCCACCGACGTCAGGAGCCACCACCATGGGCCGCTACGACCACGAGTTCACTCACATGTTCGCCGGGCTGGAGAAACAGCTCGAGGGCATCGACAACCCCCGCCACCGGAAGATCCTGAAGAACTACCGGCGCCACGGGCTGCTGGAGGTCGCCGGGCGATACAAGGAGCTTCTCGCCCCGGACATGACCGTCGAGCACCCGCACTACCGCCTCCACGAGGGCGGCCAGACGATCGTGCTGGACGGGATGGAGCAGGTCGTCGGGTTCTACGAGTCGCTGATGGCCGCCAACGCGATCGTCATGTGGGTGGCCGAGCAGGACATCGCGGTGGCCGATCACGGCTTCTCCGGCGAGGTCGTGTTCAACGCGTTCGTCCCGGCGCCGATGCTCGGCGACAGCGCGTTCGTCGACATCCGCGCCGAAGAGGATCCCAGCGAGATGTATCTCCTGCGCCGGACCCTGGCCTTCGTCTGGCCCTACGACGACCGCTGCCGCCTGATCGGCGAGCACGTCTACGAGGACGCCGCCTCTCGCGAGATCATCGAGCCCGACCCGGCCGACGTCATCACCGCCGAACGCGCCGCCGAGCTGCTCGCCCCCGAGATCGACCGGGTCCTGCCGTGAGCATCTCCTCCGCCGGCGCGACGTCGGTCGACGGGCGCCTCGCCGGGAAGGTCGCACTGATCACCGGCGGGGCCCGCGGGCAGGGCCGCGCACACGCCGTCCGGTTCGCCGAGGAGGGCGCCGACGTCGTCCTCGTGGACCTGTGCGCTCCGGTCGCGTCGGCCCCCTACCCGACCGCGGCCCCCGCCGACCTCGAGCAGACGGTCGAGCTCGTCGAAGACCTCGACCGCCGCGCCCTCGCCGTGCGGGCCGACATCCGCGACCTGACCGCCCTGCAGTCCACGGTCGCCGACGCCGTCGCCGAGTTCGGCCGGCTCGACATCGTCGTCGCCAACGCCGGCATCGCCAGCTACGCCCCCGCACTGGAGATGGAGGAGTCCACCTGGCAGGAAATGATCGACATCAACCTCACCGGGGTGTGGAAGACCATCCGCGCCGCCGCACCCGCCATCATCGACGGCGGTCGCGGCGGTGCGATCGTGCTGACCAGCTCGGTCGCCGGGCTGATCGGATTCCCGACCCTGGCCCACTACTGCGCGGCCAAGCACGGCCTGGTCGGGCTCATGAAGGTGCTCGCCCTGGAGCTCGCGCCGCACCAGATCCGCGTGAACTCCGTGCACCCCACCCACGTCGACACCGACATGATCCAGAACCCCGCGATCTACAGCCTGTTCACCGGCGGAGCGCCCGACGCCGACCGGACCATGGCCGCCGCGGCGATGAAGGACATGCACGCCCTTCCCATCTCCTGGGTCGACCCGGCCGACATCAGCAACGCCGTCGCCTGGCTCGCCTCCGACGAGGCCCGCTACGTGACCGGCGTCGCTCTGCCCGTCGACGGCGGCATCACCGCGCCGTTCAAGATCCCGCACATCTAGCCGGGGGATGCGAACGATCTGCTCTACAGGCCTGAACGGTGAGGACCTCGAGCATCTGAGCGACCCACACGCTCAAAGAGGCCACGCCGAGTATTTCCGGAAGCACCGTGGACCATCGTGCGACTGCGTTGGAGGCTGCGAAGGAGGCCACACGGAATCGGGTTCTCGCCGGACCGGAAGCCCGCGTCCCTCTGATCGGCCGTGTCGACCTGCCCGGCCGGCGGCGGACCGCCACATGGCGGGCGATAGGTCGAGAATCTCGTCGCGCCGTCGGTTATCAGCTGGTGTGGTCCCGGCCACACTCGGGATCGTCGTATCGGAAAGCGTCTCGAAAGCATGTCGGACGTCGACGAGCAGATCTGAGCCAACGGAGGTTCCGTGTCGAGGAACATTGAAGGATCCCGCATCGACCAGGTGCTGCAGGGGGCGGTGGACACCGGTGCCGTACCGCACGTGGCGGCGATCGCCGCGGACGCCGACGGCGTGTTCTATGAAGGGGCCGCCGGAGTGCGGCTCGACGACGCCGGCGCGAAGCCCGTGTCGACGTCGACCCATTTCCGGATCATGTCGATGACCAAGATGGTCGCCACCGTGGCCGCGCTGCAGCAGGTGGAGCGCGGCGAACTCGATCTCTCGGCCCCGGTCGAGCGCTACGTTCCCGACTTCGCCGAACTGCAGGTCCTCGACGGCTTCGACGGCGACACCCCGCGACTACGCGCACCGAAGTCGAAAGCCACCGTCAAGCAGCTGATCACCCACACCTCGGGACTGACGTACTGGTTCTGGAACGAGGACCTGGTCAAGTACGAGCAGGTCACCGGAATCCCCAACGTGGTGCCCGGAGACATGGCCGCGTTCAAGGCCCCACTGGTCGCCGACCCCGGCACCAAGTTCGAGTACGGCATCAACACCGACTGGCTCGGCCGCGTCGTCGAAGCCGTCGCCGGCACGACCCTCGACGTGGTCATCAAGGAGAACATCACCGGTCCGCTCGGCATGGACGACACGATGTTCGCCCTCGACGACGCACGTCAGGCGAACAAGACGCCCGTGCACGTCAAGGGCGAGGACGGCAAGTGGATCTCGGCGGGCAACGTCCTGCCCGACGACCCGCAGTGGTGGGCGGGTGGCCACGGCCTGCACTCGACCCCGCGTGACTACATCCGCTTCGAGCGGGCACTGCTGCGCGGCGGCGAGCTGGACGGTGTTCGGATCCTGAGCCGGGAGACCGTGGACGCGGCGTTCACCGACCAGCTCGACGGCGCTGTGATGCCGACGGAGATCAGGACGGCGGACGCTCCGATCACCGACACGCTGAAGCTCGGTGAGGGCTGGACGTGGGGCTACGGGCTGCTGATCAACACCCAGGACGTCCCCGGCGCCCGGCGGGCCGGCACGGGCGCGTGGGCCGGGCTGTTCAACACCCACTTCTTCATCGACCGCACCACCGGCATCTGTGCGTCGATCTACACGAACTCGCTGCCGTTCATCACCGAGCACGAGGCGTGGAAGCTCTACGAAGACTTCGAGGCCGCCCTCTACGCTTCGCTGTGACCGCCGACCCGCCGCGACGCCGCACTCGCCGGCAGCGTCGCGGCGGTCGTCGTCGCCCTGCCGCACCCCTGTCGGAGGAGCCCGTGTCGTCCGTAGCCCGGCCGGAGTTCGACCCGGAGCTCAAGGCCGGCCTCGCCGTGGTCGGGGGCGTGTTCCCGCCGACCATCACACCGGACCTGATCGCGTTCATGCGGCGGTCCTACGCCTCCCCGCCGATCGAGAACACGCTGCGAGGACGCGCGATCACGCGCAGCGAACACACGATCGCCGGTCACCGAGGCGAGCCGATCCAGGTGTCGGTGCTGCGCCCCACCGGAGCCGGCTCTCCCCGGCCGGGCATCGTCTTCGTCCACTCCGGTGGACTGATGTTCGGCGACCGCTTCAGTGGAGCCGACCTCGTGCTCGACTGGGTCGACAACCTCGGCGCGGTCCTGGTCGCCGTGGAGTACCGGCTCGCGCCGGAGTTCCCGGACCCGTTCCCCCGGGAGGACTGCTACGCCGCGCTGGAGTGGGCGGCGACGACGGCCGAGCAGTTGGGCATCCGCCACGACCGGCTCATGGTGGCCGGGGCCAGCTCCGGTGGTGGGCTCGCGGCCGGGATGGCGCTCGCGGCGCGGGACCGAGGAGGCCCAGCCCTGTGCGGCCAGGTCCTCGACTACCCGATGCTCGACGATCGCGGTGTCACCGCCTCCACCGGACAGTTCGACGGTGTCGGGGTCTGGGACCGCGTCAGCAACGAGACCGGCTGGTCCGCGCTGCTCGGCGAGGCGCGCGGTGGTCCGGACGTCTCCCCGTATGCGGCGCCGGCCCGGGCGACGAACCTGTCCGGGCTCCCGCCCGCCTTCATCGACGTCGGCGCCGCCGAGATCTTCCGCGACGAGGCGATCGCCTACGCCGACGGCCTCTGGGCCGCCGGTGGCGACGCCGAGCTGCACGTCTGGTCCGGCGGGTTCCACGCGTTCGACATCTTCGCCCCGCACACCGTCGTCGCCCGAGGCATGGTCCGGACGCGGGACACCTGGGTCGAGAAGATCCTCGCGGACTGATCCGGTGACCCACGCCACTAGACTGCAACCACCAGTCGTCGGGAGGCGCCCGTGCAAGAACTCCTCGGTCGGATCTCGGCGCTCGACCCACAGGCGAGCCTCGGTCTGCGTGTCATCGCCTGCTTCGACGAACTGATCATCGGCAACGTCAACACCCGGGGGCTGCTGAGTGCGGCCGCCTCCCTCTCGGGGTGCAACGCCGGCTACCGGCACGACCTCCCTCCACGGTCACTACGGGTCAGCCCGCGCGGCGAGGTCGTGGCCTCCGACGACGGGCCGCCAACGCCCGGGAGCTGCTCGGCCATCACCGCCGAGGGGTTGACCGTGTGGATCGAGCGCGACGGCGAGCCGCACTCGAACGACGCGATCGTCCTCGAACGGTTGGCGCTGGCCGTCCGCGTCCGGCTCGGAGGAGGCCGACGAGAGATCGACGGCCGACGCGATCTCGGCCTGTTGCTGGACCCGGCCGTCCCGATCGAGAGCCGCCGTCTCGCCGCGGCCCGCCTCAACCTGGTGCCCACCGCGCGGTACCGCGTCATCGCGGCACCGTTGTTCGCGGTGTGGGACGAACACCCGTCCGGCGCCGAGGACGTCGTCGCGACGCCCTACGGATCGATCCACGCCCTGGTCGTGCCCCACGACCACGCGCCCGTCCCGGCACGGCCGATCGGAACCGGGCCGGCCACCGACGTCGACCACCTGCACCGGTCGTTCCGCACGGCGGTGGTCGCCCTGCGCCTGTGCGATCCGGAGGTCGCGCCGTCGGTCCTCGCCGACGACTACGGCGGCCTGGTCGGCCTGCTCGCCGACCTCCCCCTGGACAGCGACCTGCCCGACGTCGACTCCCTGGACGCGATCATGTCCCACACGTGGGGCTCGACCACCGTCGACGCGCTCGTGCGAACCAGCTCCGTACGCCAGGCGGCGCGGACCGCCGGAGTCCACCACAGCACGCTGCAGACCCGGCTCGACACGATCATCGCCGAATTGGGATACGACCCTCTCGACAACGGCATCGGGCGAACCCGGTTCGGACTCGCCTCCCTGGTCTGGCGACTACGCAACTCCCGCGTTCTGGACCTACCCGCCCCGACCCGTACGTCGTCGCCCACCCCACTCCGATAACGGGGCGACCGGCGAAGGCGTGGGTAGCGATCTCCGGCGGGTCGCCGATGTTGGTGATCACCGCCGACGATCGGAAGCAACGATCGATGTGGGATACCCGCGCCCGCTGTAGACAGAGAACCATGAGCAAGGAGGCGCAACCGACCGACGCATACACGCGGGGAGGCCACGCCGCAGATAACTGACCAGCAAAAACGCCTCCGAGAGAGGCCACGAGTCCCGGAGCCGGACAGGTAGGATCCATTAGGGCTCTCCGACCTGCGGAAATGAGCCGCCTTGGGGAGTCGAACCCCAGACCTACGCATTACGAGTATTCCGTCACCGCAAGCATCGTGCCCGCGGAGTCCATCCGTGCACTTCACGCGGAACACGGTGCACAGCGCCGGACGTCGTGATCCTGCTGTGGAGGCCACGGAGGAGGCCACGCCGTTCGGCAGTCATGAGCCCTCAACGTAGGCGCGTGCCTCCCGCGTCGTCCCCGCTACGGCTACAGGACGTTAGGGAGCAGCCGAACCACGAGCTCTTCTGACTCAAAGGCGCCATCCGTGAGTAGCCGAACGCGGAACAGGCCGGAAGTGCCGTCGCGTTCCGCCAGCCGTGCCACCGTCTCGCGGTAGTCCGCTCGCGCAGCGTCGGCCGTGGCATGAAGATGCCGCATAGGTGCAGAGCCCCGAGGGACTCGAACTTCGACGACATGACCAGTGCCCGCTGGTGTGCCGTCGTCACCCGGCGCCCCGATCGTCATCGCTCCGCTGCCGCTGAACCCGCGACCCGCTGGCGGTCGCCCGAATATGAACGTAGACCGCTTCATTCCGAGCCAGTCATACTTGCCGGACTCGATCTTGCCCCAAGCGGTCTCCGCGTTCGCGCAGAACTCGATAACCGCGTATCGCTGCTGACCAGCGCGCATGTTCTCGTACGATCGGTCGCTGACCATGTCCGCACCATAGTGGTGAGGTGATCCCCTGCTCGCAGAGTTCACGCAGCCAGAATGCCCCGGGACGGGAGCAGCTTGGAGCACCGGGAAGTACGAGAGCCCCTCGACGGGTGACCTTCACGCCTCCGTGGTTACGGCGCATAGGGCGCCGCCTGGCACACCGCGCCGCGCACATGCTTCACACTGTGCGGACGATGAATATGGGCCCGTGCAGAACCGGCTCGGCTACGACCCCCACAGCCGTAGGGCGACCGCGCCCGCAGATCCAACGGTGACGGCCGCCATCACGCAGCGAGCTGGCCGGTTCCCAAGATGCCGGTACCCATTGTTCTACGCCGAACGGGTGAATTGATCGCTAGAGTGCACGGATCTGCCCGCGAGTGTCGTAGTGGGTTATACGGACGAACACGCACCCACCCGTCATCGATGATCCCGTCGTGAGCGACACCGGGAACCCGGCGCCCGAGCACCCGAGGACTGGACGCGATGACGTCGTCCTGGCCGACGGCGAGATCGACCCGAAGCAGTTCCCGAGGCTGTTCAACATCTCGGCCGGCTTCCTCTACGCCGCAATCATCCTGCCCCTCCGCCCGGAACCGCCCGAGTACGTCGCGCTGCCCTAGTTGGACGGCCCCTTCGACGAGCTCGCGACCGCAGTCGCGCAATGGAACATGCTCTGGGAAGCGGGCCAGTTTCGACGCCGCTACTTCGACCACGACGAGCTGCCGGAGCCGCTGCGGTCAGTGGCCGAACTGGGCGACATGAACGTCGTGTTCGTTCCGCGCACCAGGTCGCGGTACCACGAGTTCGCACCGCTACTGCACCTGCTTCCGCACCGGACGCTGCGCCGCTACGGGCTCCCGTTGCTGCGCGCCGGTCAATGGCCGTATCAAGTCGACTACCCACGCATCGATAGCTTCCTGCCGGGGGACTTCGAGCGCCGCCTAAGCAACGCGTGGGCGAGCGCGATCTGGCCCCATCTGGACTCTGGCTCGTCGCCGGCTGCGTTCACCGACGCTTACCCGCTCTCCTTGCTGGCACACAACTTGGAGTTCTGGGTCCCGCCCGTAACCGCGATGATCCAGAACCGGCTGCGCGACTTCCCGGATGTGAAGAAGGACAACTCGATTCCGGACGCGGTCCGCCTCGTCGACGGCAGCGTCCTGGACGGGGCCATTCCAGCTCGCCCGCGGATGGGTGGCGAGGTGTGGTTCGGCGAGCAGGACGCCCGGTACGCGATCGAGGAGACCGTCGAGGCCGCAGACCGCAGCGGGCAGCTGCGCGGGATCATCGAGGCGGTCCGCGCGAACAGGGTTGAGGAGGACTTCTCCGACCATCTGTCCCACGCGCGCGCCGACTTCGAGCGCAAGCTCCACCACCTGCGCATCAAGATCAAAGTCCGATTCGTAGAACTCACCGACACGATCCCCGTTCAGGGCCCGGAAAGCGAAATCCTCGGCAATCTGGTCATCAACGACTTCTTGACCATTCTAGATGCCGAGCAGCGCCAGATCGTCGTGCTACTCAACAGCGGCTTCACGAGCCGGACGGAGATCGCCGGGATGCTCGACTACACCAGCCACAGCGCCGTCTCACGAAGAATCGACAAGATCCGGCAGGCCGCCGAGGCCTTCTTCGTCGCTCGGGATTAACCGCACTGATCGGTCCTCAGTCTGGTCGGTCGGCTCCGGTACGGAGCGCTCCCCCGCGAATCCGCACCCCAGCGCGACCGAGGAAGTCACCCTTTTCGTTGCCCAATCGCGCGGCGGTGTCGCGGTTCATTGCTATCGAAAGGACCCAGCTGTGTCCACTCTCGTCGAGTTTCTGCGCGAGCTTGTCCACGCGCCCCGTCGTACCTACGTCCGCGGGGTTGTCCTCCTATCAATCGTCCTCGGGATCGCCCTTTGCACGGGTTTCGCGTTCGCCTAACGCTCCAGCGGAAGTGCCCCTTCCACATTTGACAGATTTAGACGCCCCTCGATGTCGACGCCCGGGTGCACGATCGCGTCGACGTCACCGACCTGCAGCCAGTACTCCTGACGACCCTCCTCCAGCACTAACGCCCGTAGCGACGCAAGCGCGGCCACTCGCGCCGAGGGCCAGTCCTGCTCCTCACCGCGATCGGTCCATGCGATGTTCTCGACCCCGGACCGCAGAACTCCTACCCGCCACTGCACGCCGTCGAGCCTGACGTGCGGAGGCCCGGCCGCGCCAGCGGCCGGGCCGAGTTATCCACACCCGGATCAGTCGTCCTCGCCCGCGTGCACCGCCAGCAGGTCCGCCGCGTTGCGCCACGCGTTCAGCAGCGACGTGTACGCGGCCGCGTCGGCGAGCTCCCACGTCACCGGTCCGACCTGTACTCGCAACACCGTCGGCAACGCCTGCCCCGGCTGAGCAGGCAACAACGTGGAGGTCACCGCAGGCATCCCACCGAGCCGCACCACCGCCGACACCGTCCACGGCCCCGACATCATCACCGGGCGACGACGCTCCGGCAGCACCGGAGACAGCGACCGCGCCTGCGCCGCGGCCTCGCCCCAGCCCAGTGAGATCGTCCGCGTGGCCAGGTAGGTCCGCAGGTACACCAACACCGTGCCCAGGCTCAGACCGAGCTGCTGCTCCGGCGTCCCGGCGAACCGCAGATCAACCCGCGTCGGCACCCGGCCCGCGACCCGGACCCCGACGCTCATTACCGACGACAATCCGTCATTGCGCTCGTCGCGCTCGTTGTTCTGGGCCTGGCCGGTGTTGGTCTTCTGGCTAGTGCTCATGCTGGCCTCCCGATGACGTCGGGCCTGTCGGCCCGGGTACCCCTTTGGGGTGGCGGGACGCTGCACCCCGCCGCCGCGAGGCGTTCCCCCACGGCCGGAGAGGCTCGCGGGCAAGGGCCGGACGCAGTCCGGTCGCCGGAGGCGACGCGGAGCGTCAGCGGAGCGCCCTTTCCCGTGAGACCGGCCGTGGTAAGCCACCGGGCCGACAGGCCACGCCGAAGGCGTTCCACCAGCAGTTTCTGGCCGCGCGGCCATGAGCGGGTCTGAGTACGTGAGCCTGACTAGGTAGCCGGGACCCGGTCGAGGAAGCAGCTGATCGATTACCTGGCCGGATCGGGTGCTGTCAGCTGGTGGTGCGTTCCGTGGCCGGCCGGCAGATGTAGTTGCTGAAACCGCCGCGGCGGGAGGGCAGGTCTTCGAGGGCCTCGTTGATCTGCTCGAGCGGGAAGGTGTGATGCTCCAGGACCGACAGGTCGAGCACACCGGATCCGGCGAGCTCGGCCATCTCCTGGGCCTCGCCGGTGGAGAACCACAGGCTGCCGATGACGCTGTTCTGCGAACACATCATCGAGAACAGGTCCAGGGCCGGGCGTTCCATCATCCCGCCGATGTCGACCGCGACACCGCCGCGTCGCAGCGTCGAGATGGCGTCGAGCATGGACTCGGCCGGGGCACCGGGGCCGCGGCAGTCCACGACGATGTCGACGCCTTCACCCTCGTTGTGCTCGCGCGCCCAGTCACGCAGCGGGGTGCCCCCGGCGGGCAGCACGTGATGCGGTCGGGGCCGATGGCCTTGACGTCGTCGAGCAGGGCGGCGTTGCGGCCGGTGCCGAGAATGCGGGCACTACAAGGCTCAACCTCGGACCGCCGATGTCCTGACCCTCTGATTCTCTTAGAAGAAGCCCTCTTAGAAGAAGCCCTCGTGGGCGTTCGCCCGCAGGCTGCGAGCCGCTGCCGGGACGTGGTGGCCGAGGTCCTCGCTGATCTTTTCCGCCGTGGCCACGAGGAGGGGGGCGACATCGGAGACGAGTTTGGCGGCACTGGACCGCCCGGTTGACGTGGAAGACGCCAGCGCGGCGATGACGGTGCCGTTCTGATCTCGCACCGGTGCGGCGATGGAGATGAGTCCTGCTTCGAGCTCTTCGGATACCACCGACCAGCCTTGGTCCTTCACCGTGCGCAAGGCGCCGCGGAAGATGGACGGGTCGGTCACCGTGTGGCGGGTGTAGGCCGGTAGGCCGGTTTCCTCGATCACCTGCGCGATCAGCTCGGACGGGGCCCAGGCGAGCAGGACCCGGCCCATTGATGTGGCGTGCGCGGGCACTCGGGTCCCGATCGAGATGTTGATCGTCATGATTCGCCGGACCGGTACCCGGGCGATGTAGACGGCGTCGGCTCCGTCGAGCGCGGCCAGGGACGCGGACTCCTCGGTCTGTTCGGCCAGCCGCAGCAGGTGCGGTTGGGCGACCTCGATGATCGAGTTCGACGCCGAGTAGTGCTGGCCGATGCTGAGCACCCGCGGCGTGAGACGCCAGCGACTCCCAGAATTCTCGACGTATCCGAGTCCGTGCAGGGTCAGCAGGATCCGCCGCACCGTCGGACGAGCCAGATTCGTGGCCTCGGCGAGTTCGGCCATGGTTGCGGTCGGGCGCGCCGCGTCAAAGGCGAGCAGAACCGAGATCGCTCGCTCGACGCTCTGCAGCCGGTCGCCCTCGCTGATGATCATCGAGTTCATTATGACGCCAGACCTCCACAATCCGCCTGTAACGCGTCTCGCAGGTTTCCCTTCATGCGGGACGGAACCTTGACCGCGCCATGTGCTCTGCGACACGCTCCTAAGCATGACCGGATAGCGGTCACGACGTACGCATAGCGTACATCAGGAGGTGACGATCGATGGCGATCGATCCACGCGAGTTGAGGCAGTGCCTGGGCCACTTCGCGACGGGGGTCACGGTGATCACCTGCCGGGGTGACGACGGGCTGCCGCACGGTGCGACGGTCAATGCGTTCACGGCGGTGTCGCTGGACCCGCCGTTGGTGCTGGTGTCGTTGGACCGGCGGTCGAAGGTGTGCTCGCTGGTCGAGTCGCGCCCGTTCACGGTCAACGTGCTCGAGGCCGCCCAGAAGGACCTGGCCATGCATTTCGCGGGCAAACCCAACCAGGACGTGGTCTGGGACGCTGACAGCGACTGCGGTGCCCCGCGTCTGGGTGGCGCGCTCGCCCACATCTCGTGCACGCCCTGGCAGCACTACGACGGCGGGGACCACGTGCTCTACCTGGGTGAGGTCCAGGAGTTCCGGATCTACGACGGCGCACCGCTGCTGTTCCACACCGGGAAGTTCCATCACCTGGGTGGCGATCACGACCCACTGCTCTGGGACGACTCGGCCGACGGGCCGGGTGGCATGTCCTGGTTCTCCGCCGCCAGCACGTCCTGACCGGCCCAAACCCCGCGCCGCCACACCAGTGGTCGTCGCGGCCACCGGTCAACAGCGCCCGTGTTCTACGGGCTCTGACCGAAAAACCCACGATGAGGAGTCAGCGATGACCCTGCAGCAGGATTCCGTCTCCACCCCACTCGCCGAGGACGGCCGTGCGACGCGGCCGATGACCGGCGACGAGTACATCGAGAGCCTGCGCGACGGGCGGGATGTGTTCCTCTACGGGGAGAAGGTCGGCGACGTCACCACCCACCCCGCGTTCCGCAACGCGGTGCGGATGACCGCCCGCCTCTACGACTCGCTGCACGACCCGGCCAAGGCCGACGTGCTGACCACCCCCACCGACACCGGTAGCTCCGGCGTTACCCACCCGTTCTTCCGGACCCCGCACTCGGTCGAGGACCTCAAGAAGGACCGGGACGCGATCGCCGAGTGGGCTCGGATGACCTACGGCTTCATGGGCCGCAGCCCCGACTACAAGGCCGCGTTCCTCGGCACCCTGGGCGCCAACTCCGAGTTCTACGACCCCTACGCGGGCAATGCCCGACGCTGGTATCAGGAGTCGCAGGAGAAGGTCCTCTACTGGAACCACGCGATCATCAACCCGCCGGTCGACCGGCACCGCGACCCCGACGAGGTCTCCGACGTGTTCATGCACGTCGAGGAGGAGAACGAGAACGGCGTCGTCGTCTCCGGCGCGAAGGTCGTCGCCACCGGCTCGGCGATCACCCATTACAACTTCCTCGCCCACTACGGCCTGCCGATCAAAAAGCGCGAGTACTCGCTGGTCTGCACCGTGCCCATGGGCGCACCGGGCATGAAGCTGATCTGCCGGCCCTCGTATGCCCAGCAGGCCAACACCATGGGCAGCCCCTTCGACTACCCGCTGTCCTCGCGGATGGACGAGAACGACACCATCTTCGTTCTCGACAAGGTCCTGATCCCGTGGGAGAACGTGTTCATCTACGGCGACGCCGAGAAGGCCTCGACGTTCTTCCCCGGCTCCGGGTTCCTGCACCGCTTCACCTTCCACGGGGTCACCCGCCTGGCGGTCAAGCTCGACTTCATCGCCGGGCTGCTGATGAAGGGCCTCGAGGTCACCGGCAGCAAGGACTTCCGCGGCGTGCAGACCCGCGTCGGTGAGGTCATCGCCTGGCGCAACATGTTCTGGGGCCTGTCCGACGCGATGTGCGCCAGCCCGAACGAGTGGGTCAACGGCGCCAAGCTGCCCAACCTCGACTACGGGCTGGCCTACCGCTGGTTTATGACCATCGGCTACCCGCGCGTCCGCGAGATCATCATGCAGGACCTCGGCGCGTCCCTGATCTACCTGCCCAGCCACTCCGCGGACTTCCTCTCCCCCGAGGTGCGGCCCTACCTGGACAAGTACGTGCGTGGCTCCAACGGCTACGACGCCGTGGACCGGGTCAAGCTGATGAAGCTGATCTGGGACTCGATCGGCTCCGAGTTCGGCGGCCGCCACGAGCTCTACGAGCGCAACTACTCCGGCAACCACGAGGGCGTGCGCGCGGAGCTGCTCTTCGCCGCCGAGCAGTCCGGCACCGCCGCGGCGATGAAGGGCTTCGCCGAGACGTGCATGTCCGAGTACGACCTCAACGGCTGGACCGTCCCGGACCTCATCAACCCCGGCGACACCCAGGTCGTCGGCCTGCTCAACGCCCAGCGCAACGGGAACGGCTCGCACTAACCCGACCCACCACGTCACGGAGGACTCAGAAGGGAGCCATCTGATGACCACCACACAGGAGTCACCCACCGCCGCGGGCTCGGGCAGCTCGGCCACCGAAGCGTTCCGCGCCAGCACCCTGCACAGCGGAGCCGGCACCGACCCCGCCCGGGTCAGCGCCATCGTGTCCAAGCTGCTCGCCGGTATTCACGACGTCGTACGCGACGAGTCGGTGACCTACCCCGAGTTCCAGGCCGCGAAGCAATGGCTGATCGAAGTCGGCGAGGGCGGCGAATGGCCGCTGTTCCTCGACGTCTTCGTCGAGCATGCCGTCGAGGAGGTCGCCGCCCGCACCCAGGACGGCACCAAGGGCACGATCCTCGGGCCGTACTACCTGCCAGGCCAGGCCAGGCTCGCGACCCCGGCCACGCTCCCGCAACGCCCGGACGAGAAGGGCGTCCCGCTGGTGTTCACCGGACACGTCCGTGACACCGACGGCCGTCCACTAGCCCACGCCGAGCTCGACGTCTGGCAGGCCGACGAACAGGGGTACTACTCCGGGTTCGCTCCGCACCTGCCCGACGGGAACCTGCGCGGCCTCGTCGTCACCGACGCCGAGGGCCGGTTCGAGATCCACACGATCCAGCCCGCGCCCTACCAGGTCCCGACCGACGGCCCCACCGGGAAGCTGATCACCGCAGCCGACTGGCACCCCTGGCGACCGGCACACCTGCACCTGCTGGTGTCGGCCCCCGGTCACCGCACCATCACCACCCAGCTCTACTTCAAGGGTGGACAGTGGCTCGACAGCGACGTCGCCGACGCGACCAAGCCCGAGCTGGTGCTCAACCCCGCCGACC
Source organism: Pseudonocardia sediminis (assembly GCF_004217185.1). Classification (NCBI taxonomy): domain Bacteria; kingdom Bacillati; phylum Actinomycetota; class Actinomycetes; order Pseudonocardiales; family Pseudonocardiaceae; genus Pseudonocardia; species Pseudonocardia sediminis. The sequence continues at coordinate 6,305,029 of NZ_SHKL01000001.1, forward strand.
AAGGCGACGGCACCACCGCAGTCGATTACGACTTCGTGCTCGAACCCGCCTGACGACACACCGACCGGTTTCGGTCCGGGCCCACGCCGTGTTGCGTGGGTCCGGACCGGTCCGATCTCGACGAACAGCGCCGGGGCCAACGACACCGCCGGCCGCCCCTTGCCGCCGAACTCCACCGCCCCGAAGGCCTCAAGGTCACACATCGGCGGCGACGCACCTCGAGGAAACAAGGAGCCCGTCCATGATCGGGAACCTCCCCCGCGACGACTCCACAGCCTGGCCGGCTGCATTGCCGCGGCGACGGACCCCGCCGCTCTGGCGCGACCTCGACGAGGTGCCACCAGGGCACGGACCCTGCGTGGTCACCATCGGTGTCTTCGACGGCGTCCACCGCGGTCACCGCCACCTCATCGACCGCGCGGTCTCGATCGGCCGCGAACGCGACCTGCCGACCGTCCTGATGACCTTCGACCCGCACCCGGCTCGCGTCCTGGGAATCGACCGCGACACCGCCGCCCTGAGCACCATCGAACGACGCGCCGAACTCGTGGCTGAACTCGGCATCGACGCGATATGCGTACTCCGCTTCACCCCTGCGCTCGCAGCGCTGAGCGCGCACAATTTTGCCGAACGCATCCTCAGCCAGACCCTGCACGCCGAGGCAGTCGTCGTCGGCGCCAACTTCACCTTCGGCGCGCGTGGTGCCGGTAACCTCGACACCCTCCGAGATCTCGGCGAGCGGTACGGCTTCACAACCGCCGGCGTCGGTCTGCTCGAGGCCGTCGACACCACCACCTGCTCGTCGACCTACACCCGGCGCTGCGTACGTACGGGTGACCTGCCAGAGGCAACCCGGACCCTGGGCCGCCCCCACCGCGTCGACGGATACCTGCACTGCGGGGTTCTCACCGTCGCTCCCAACACCTCTCTCCCGCCACCCGGCACCTACACAGGGACCGTCGACACCCATCCGGCCGTCATCGAGGTCACTGAACACCAAACCCTGCACCTTCACGACACCACCAGCGCAGATGAGCAGTTCCGCGCTGTGAGCGTTGCCTTCCACAGCCAGCTCGACCTGCCCGCGCCAACATCGATCATCTGAGCGACCTCAGTCCACATAGAAATGAAGCGCGTCAAGGATCGCCCAGGTCAGTTCGACGGCGCCGGTCGAGCACGCGGTAGCTCGCGTCGCGCGCTATCTCGCACGCCGGAACGCAAGACCACCGCTGCCTCCTATCGAAGCGTCCGAACGGGCGTCACCGGTAGTTGATTGTCGGTACCGCCTGCCACTCTGGGACTCATGGCGGTCACAGCCGAGCGGGTCACGCGTATCCCGGCGGGGAATCTGCGGGTATCGCGGGATGACTTCGCAGCGGTATGGGCAGCCGCCGAGCGGCATGTAGCTGATCAGTCCAAGCGCGGCGTTTGGGACTGGTACGCCACCGCGGTGGTGGCGACCTGTGAGTGGTTGGCCTGCGACGTCTATCGACCACCGTGGGGCCGGCCTCATCCCGCGGAGGCGCCGGCGACGCAGTCCCGAGCCTCAGCGTTCGAGGAGCTAATCGAGGCGGAGTACCTCGCGGCGGAGCGGTTCGAAGAGACACAGCCGCGACGTGCAGAATTGCAGCCGGGTTGGGGCGACGGTGTACGGGCGACGCTGCGCTGGGCCTGGCGTCACCAGGGCCCGCCCCCAATAGCGCTAGAAGCGCGGCCGGCAGCGGGGTGAACCGCCGCCAGCCAGCTTCCTGCTCAACTGTCGTCGCCCCGACCTGATTCACCGGACGTGTCATCGAACACCAAGGCGTCGTTGTCGGCAGGGGTGTGTTGTTGTTCGGCGTGCCAGCGTGAAGTCTCGGCAGCACGTGCCGCCTCGGCGTCGTCCTCCTGTGCCGTCTCTCGGTAGCGAATCTCATCGAGGACGCGACCGGCGTGCTCAAGGTGGTCGGTGGTCTCCGCGGCCTCGGGGACCCGAACTGCGTCCTCCAGGACCGGCGCGGGCCGTATGTCAGCGACCTCACGCAGATCTGTCCACCGGCTCTCTCCGGTCTGGTCGACATCATCACGGCCTGCGGCCAGACGGGCTCGTTTTACGTCGACCGGAACGTCCTCGCGGACGTCGTCCTCCGTCACTTCCCGGTGGCGCTCGTCCTCGGCGATCGCCGCGTCGTGGGCGGCCTTCCACTCTGCAGCAGTGACTCGGCCTTCCGGGTCGTCGTCGGCGTCGCGGGCAGATAGTTCGGCCTTGGATAGCTCGGCCTGGACGCGGGTCTGGGCAGTGTGGGCGAGCCACGTCCCACGAGCATCATCGATATCCTGAAGTTGTTCGGCACGCTGGTCGAGGGCCACGGCCAGCGCTTCGTCTCCGGTAGCGAGTTCGTCAAGGCGTTCGCGTTCGGCCGTGTCGGTCGCGGTGTCGATGCCCGCTCGGTTAAATGCTGCTTCCTGACGTCGGGAAGCGGCTGCTTGTCGAGTGCCGGCGAGTTCGTTGCCGACGTAGCGGGGCGCGGCGGCGAGCTCGCGCTCGTAGGCCCGGACCCGCATGCGGAGCTGCCCGTTGGACAGCTCCAGGTATTCGCGGTCGATCTCCGGTCGGCCGAGCGCACGCCAGGCGGCGCGATGCGCGGCGAACTCCTCGACCTGGCCCGACTTCGGTGCCGGTCCGAGGGCGTCAGCCTGGTCGTCGTGGCCGCGGACCTCGCGGTAGGCGGCGACCCGTCCGACCTCGTCTCGCCAGCGCTGCAGCCCTCGCAGGTCCGCTGGGACCTCGCCGAACGCTTCGATCGCCCAGCGCGGCGGGTCCTCGGCCGCGGCGGCGCCGAGGTCGAGGGCTCGTTCATCCGCGGCGTCGGCAAGCCGATGCAGGTAGTTGTTCCATTCGGGGTTGTCGGTGTGGGGGATCCAGTCGGCCCAGCGTTCGCCGGTGGGGTCGAGGTGGTGGACGTCGCGGATGCGGGAGTAGACGACGTTGCTTACGTTGCGCGCCCCGGTCAGCGGGCCACGTTCGACGGCCTCGGTGAGCACGGCGTGTGGGTCGTGGCCGGCGAGTTCGGCGCGGCGCAGGACGCGGGTGAGGGCTGCGGTGCCGTCCTCGGCGGCGATGCTGGCCCGCTGCTCGCCGGTGAGGGCGCCGTCGTCGACGAGCCGGTCCAGCGATGCGGCGGTGCGTTCGGTCGCGGCGAGCTGGGCGGCGTCGGCGAGCAGCTCGGCCGCGGTTCGGGCGCTCGCGGACTCATCGGCGGACTCGGTGGCGATGGCGATCGCGGATCTCTGCAGGGCGGACTCGCCGGTGTCGAGGATCCCGGCGACGACAGCGACGGGGTCGCGGCGCAGCTCGTGCCGTTTTGCGGTGCCGTCGGCCAGGTCCTCCGGGGCGGTGCGGGTGGTGACGTGGGCGGTGTTGCCGTCGCGGCCGCGAGACATCCCGACGTAGAGGGAGCTGGCGCGGGTGGTGGGCGTGACGACGGTGTGGGTGGTGTCGACGGTGGCGCCCTGCCCGGCGTAGGTGGTGCCTGCGTAACCCAGCGCCAGATGCTGCGCGACGTACGAACTCGGCAGGACGAGGCGGGATCCGGCGCCGGCGCCGTGGGTGTCGGTGGTGACCTCCAGGGCACCGTCGTCGCGGACGGCGGTGACCCGGTAGAGGTCCCGGTTCAGCGGGCCGCGCCGGTTGCCCTCGACCCCGGCCAGATTCCAGGCGTTCGAGCGGGCCTCAACCAGGTCACCGACCCCGGCGACCGTGCCCTGCAACCCCAACAGCACGCCCGCCTCCTCGACCCGGCCGAGGCGGACCAGCTCGGTGCGGATCTCGCTGGAGATTCGGGCGGCCTCCTCGTTGGAGTCGACCAGCAGCAGGGAGCGGTGCCCGGCGAGGGTGTCGGCCAGCCACGCCTGCGCGGCGGAGTTCTCCGCCTGGTCGCGGGTGCCGGAGTCGAGGAGGCGGCCCTGCTGGTGGTACTCGCGCAGGACGCTCTGGTCCCCCGCACGTAGGCGCAGGGTGGCGTCGCGTTCCCACTCGGCGGTGAATCGGCGGGCCTCGGCCAGTTCGTAGCGCGACCCGGCGGCTGCGAGGAGGTCCATGCCGCCGCCGGCGCCGACCGCGGCGAGCTGGCGGTGGTCACCGACGAGCAGAAGCTTCGCTCCCGCGGCGTCGGCGTGGGCGTGGATCGCGGCCAGCGCGGCGGTGTCGGTCATCCCGGACTCGTCGATCACAACCAGGTCCCCCTCCCGGAGCCGCCACGCCTCGTCCCCGTCGACCGTGCGGCGCTCGGACGGTGCGGCGGCGAGCCGGTCCTGGGCGCCGAGCCAGCGGGTGATGTTGGACGCGGTCAGCCCCTCGCCGGTGAGTACCTCCGTCGCCTGCTGGCTGGTCGCCAACCCGAACACCCGACCGGCCGCGGTCCGGTCCGGTTCGGTGTCGCTGCCGTGGCGGCGGAGTGCGGGGTCGGCCCAGGCGCGGGCGAGGTTGCCGACAACGAAGGACTTCCCGGTCCCGGCCGGCCCGACCAAGGTCTCGACGCGGGCGCCGGAGGTGAGAATCCCGCGCACCGCGGCGGCCTGGTCCACGCCGAGCTCGATCCCCTCCCCACGCAAGGTCTGCAGGAACCGGTCGGCGTTCTGAGCGGTCAGCGCGACGCCGTCGCGGGCGGTCGTGGCGGCGAGCAGGATCCGCTCCGAGCGGACCTGCTCGGGCGTGCAGTAGACCCGACCCCCCGGAGCCAGGTACGCCGACTGGCCGTTCGCCAACCGCAGCTCGTCGGGCAGCAGCCCGGCCGCGGGCCGTTCGGACTCCAGGGCGACCGCGTACTCGAGCGCGTGGTCGGTGAGCTGATCCAGCAGCTTGGCGACGTCCGCCCCGTCCGTGGCGCCCAGGTAGTCCGGGAGCGCGGCGTTGACCGCGCGGGTCAGGTCCGAGCGGGTCCAGCCGGACTTGCGGGACGCGACATCTTCCAGGGCCACCTCGATCACGGCCTGGGGGTTGAACGCCATCGGCTCGACCCCGTCGCGGCGGGCGGCCAGGGCGGTGTCGGCGATGCCGGCCAGCCCGCCGTCGATGTCCGCGCGAAGTCGGCCGCTGACGCGGTCGAGGAGCTGCTCGCGGGTCTCCCCGTCGTGCGACTTCGCCGCCCGGGTGGCGAGGGTGGCCTGCTGGGCCAGGCGGTCGCGCTGGGCCCCGTTCGGGGCCTGCCCGTAGCGGACCTCGAACGCCTCGATCAGCTCCGCGGCCTTCGCCGTCACCGCGTGCCGCCGCGTCGAGACCAGGCTCATCGCCTCGGGCGAGACCCCGACGACCTCACGGGACTTCCCGTCCGGGCGCGTCGCCACCAGCGTGCCGATGGTCGCGGCCAGGCGCTCCTCCGTCGTGCGCTCCCCGACCGCTCCGGCGCCGGCGCGCCAGCGGTGGATCGCCCGTGAGTCCAGAGTCCGCCACTCCCCGTCCGGACCCTGGATCCGGTTGAGGATCGCGTTGTGGACGTGCAGCTGTGGATCCCGGTCGCGGGAGTCGTGCTGGAAGAACGACCCCACCGTGAACGCGTGCGCGTCCACCCACCGCCCGGCGGAGCCGCCGTGGTGCCCGACCCGGGCGTAGCCAGCCTTGTCCTCCAGATAGCCGAGGGCGGCGTTGTTGCCCGCCCAGATCGCGTCCTCGACCGCCGTGCGGAACTCGCCCCACGCCGCGGCGGTCTCCTCGTCACCGGCGTTGCGGGCGGCGACCTCGCGGGCCTCGAACGCGGTATGGAGCAGCGTCACCGACTTCTGAACACTGAACGTGGCGTCCAGGAAGGCGACGTTGTGCCGAGCCGCCTTGCCGGCCTCTGTCCGGAGCTCGGCGCGGCGTTCAGCGGACGCGTCCGGTTCGCGTTCCATCGCCTGGGCGTAGAGGTCGTCCTCGGACAGGTACTTGCGTCCCGTGTGTCCCAGCGTCCCGACCTCGTCCCACCGTGTCGGATCGCGGAACCCCTCGTCCCGGGGATCGAGGAACCGCTCGTAGAGCGCCCGCATGTCCTGGGCCTCGACCAGGCCGCGCAGACCGAGCTGCTCGGCCCCGGCGCCCCACCAGCGGCCTGGGGGCTCGCCTTCGGCGACCGCGCCGGTGTAGTAGTTCTCCCGCCCGGTCGCGACCTCCTTCAACAGGTAGTCCGGGCTGTAGCCGGTGGCGATCCTCAGCACCCCGACCACCTCGAAACGATCTTGCGACCGGTTCCGTCAAGATCGACAGCTCTCGGGGTTCGGCGTGGCCGGCCGGAGGCCGGCCCGCACCCTCGGATCGTGATGCCTCGGTGTGAGGCATTTGATCTTCTGCTCTTGTTCGGCTGTTCGGTGTAGTCGCTGTCGGTTCTGGTGTTGTGCTCGGTCGCGGTGCTCTTGTTCGTGCTCGGTCGGGTCTGCTTGCTGCTGGTGTTCATGGTCGGTGTCCTTCGTGGGGCTCGTCGTCGACGAGGTGCAGGGCGGTCGGGTCGGCCTGCGGGTACTCGCGGAGCTGCTGGAGAGCTCGCGCGGCGGTTCCGCGGCCGACCTCGGCGAGGTCTTGGAGTTCGCGCACGGTCGGAAGCGCTGCGTGGCGGTCGCAGTGGTCCTGAGCGACGGCGCGGGCGCGGTCCTGCGCCGTCTCGGCCCGTCCGGCCGGCGACGGTGGGACCGGATGCGGCTGAGGTCGGGACTCGGTCTGAGCAAGGGCCCGAATGATCGGGCCGTCCAGTGCCGGTGGGACGCCCGTGCCGGTGTTCACGGGGTCCGGCCGGGACGGCGATGTCCCACCGTCCCGTGGGACAGCGATGGTCGCCGGGACGGGCGGGCCGGACCGGCTCGCCACCCCCGGCTCGTCGGACGCTGCGGTGTGGTCGTCGGCGAGGAGGTAGAGCAGGTGCGCCACGATCGCGGCGGCCACCGCGGGCCACGCTCCGACCCCGAACCGCAGCGCCGGTGACACCGCGAACCCGTCGCCCGCCGCGACGGCGTCGGATGCCAGGTAGCTCGCCTGGGCAAGGCCCGACAGCCCGGCCGAGACGATCACGACCGACCAGGCGTAGCGGGCCGCCGACCCGGCCAGACGCGCGGTGGCGGTGTAGGCGACCAGCGCGAGGCCGTCGGTGATCAGCGGGTAGATCCACGCGATCCCGGCCGGGACCTTCGCCGCGACGGCGACCTCGAACAGGCCGTGCGCGGTCGCCACCGCGGCGCCCACGGCGACGGCGAGACCGGGCAGCCACGCCACCGACCGTCCCCACCCATGCGCGCTGGTGTCGTGGTGGGTCATCCGAGAGCACCTCCGATCGGGGCTCGTTCGGTCTGCGCTGGTTCGGGCGGGGTCTGATCGCGTGCGGTCGCCCACCAGCCGGTGATCGCTGTGGCGTGGTCCAGGCCGGGGACCGGGACCGGGGCGCAGGCGGGCGCGCCCCACCCAGGGCGGGTCTGGTGGGCTTCGATCGAGCACGACCCGACCGACCTGCGCAGGCGCGCGACGACGCCGGGGCGGTGGCGTTCGTTCCAGTCCCCCGCCGCGCTGACCGAGGCCTCGCCGCCCTGGTAGGCGGCGCACCACGCGTACATCAGCCAGAGCAGTTCCTCGACGACGTCGGCGTGGAACAGCCAGCAGTCGGGCAGGACCTGCGCGCCGTCGGGGTAGCGCATGAACACCGCGCCCAACCACGCGCACAGTTCCTCCACCAGCGCGCGGACCTTCTCCGGATCAGTGGGGGCGAGAAGCCACGAGGGCGCCGCGGCCGGGCGCCGCCGCGCGGCCAGCGTGGCGAGGGTGTCAGCCATCTGAGACACGAGGCGGCCGAGCTCGTCTACACGTCCCTCGACCGGGTCGAGGGCATCGAGACGACGCTTCAGCTCGCTGACCTCGCGGGCCAGGCCCGAGTACACGGCGCTGTCGACGGGTTCCGAGCCCGCGGGCTCGGGGTGCGCAGGAGTCCTCATCGCCCCCACCGGCCCTCGGCGTCCGGACCGTCACCGTCGACAGCTGTCGGTCGCGCGAGTCGCTCCGGAAGTGCCCGCCCGTCGTCGAGCTGGTCGTGCGCGTTCCGGATGGCGCGCAGCTCCGCGAACATCGCGTTCGCCGCCCGCACCCGCTGGGCCGGCTCGGCAAACCGGTCCGGCCACCGGCGCGCTAGCACCGTGAGCGCGCGTTCGAGCTGGACGTCCCGCCATGTGCGGAACGCCTCGCCGCGCCGTCTCCGGCGGGTCTCAGCCGCGATCCGCGACATCAACCGGGCACGACGCCGGACGTCACGACGCTTCCACGCCATCTGCGCCCGCCCGATCACCGGCGCGATACCGCGCCGGATCACCACCACCCGCCCCGCAGGCAGGTTCGCGATCTGCGCGGGAGCCAGACCCGGGACCCGCCGCACCGTGCGGGACGCCACCCGGCCGTGCAGGTCGGTCGTGGTGATCCGCTCGTCGCGATCCCCGGCGAGGGTCGACCAGAACTCCAGATCCGACCTGTCGCGGGTGCCGCCGAAGATCATGACCGCGGCGGTGTTGTTCAGGATCGTCGCGGCCTTGTGCTCGCCCCAGCGCGCCAGGAGCTGGGCGCGGGACTGGAACGCGCACAGGATCGTCACGCCCCGACCGCCCATATCAGCGGTCCAGGACTCCAGCGGGACCGGTGAGATGAGGGCGGCCTCGTCGAGGAACAGGCCCAGCGGCGGATCCAGTCGCCCCGCGGGACGGCCAGCGGCGATGCGGCGGGCCTCTCGGGCGATGTGCCCGGTCAGGGCACACACCAGCGGTGCGGTCTGGGCCTCCTCCGCGCCGAGCAGGAAGACGGTGGCCCGCTCGTCGAGCAGCCGGGCGACGTCGAAGCCCTGCCCCGGCTGTGCCGCGGCCGCGGCTGCGGGGTGAGTCAGCCAGCCCAGTGCCGGCATCACCGACGACGTGATCGACGAGCGGGTGCGCTCGTTGGTGGTCACGAACTGCATCGCGTCCTGCTCGAACGCCGCCACACCCGAGCGGCGCAGCAACGCCGGCACCTCGCGGCCGGCGACGTCCGGCTCGGCGACCCACCCGAGGACGTCGGCCATCCGCTTGTTCCCGAGCGCAGCCGCGTGCAGGAGGGCGGCGAGGACACGGCGGGCCTGCCCGTCCCAGAACTCCCGGTCCCCGCCGCTGCCGGAGGTGACGGCGGCGAGCATGTCGGTCGCGCGCTCGGTCGCGGTCACCGGATGCGAGCAGCCGGTCAGTGGGTCGAATGTGATCGTCGAAGGTCGGTCCCCCAGCCCGGCCGGGTTGAAGACGAAGACGGGTCCCCGGTTCTGCGCTCGTAGCGGAGCGCAGAGATCCAGCAGATCGGTGCGGGTCGAGGTGACCAGCGCGGCACCCGGCGCGTCGAGCACTCGTCCGGCGAGCCACCCGGTCTTGCCGGTGCGGGGCCCTCCGACGACGATCACAACGTCCTCGACCAGCGCCCACACCCGCAGCGGGCCCGTGCGGCACAGCTCGACCGCGCCTTCGGTCGTCGCCGTGCGCAGCCTGTGCCACCGGCCCAGTACGGCCAGCGACGGGCGCACCGTCCCACGGCGGCGGCGGACGGCCAGGGTTCCGGCGTGCCGGACGATGTCCATGGTCGAGGCGACACCGACGTTGCGGCGGCTGCGCGACGCCCACCGGGAGACGGTCGCCGAGGACCGTGACCACCGATGCCAAACGATCACCAACGCGAGAGCGGCGACCGCGATCAACGCGGGCCAGGACAGCGCCTGCAGCATCGTCGCTGCTGGAAGCAGCGCTATGGCGCCCAATCCGAACGCCAGGGCGCGGGCACCTCGGGAGTACGCAAACAGCGCGCCGGCCGCGAACACGGCGAGGACGAGAGGTGTAGCGGTGAACAGGATGTCCATCACGCACCTCCGCCCGGGAGAGATGCGGAGCGCACGGCCGCGGCCCACCGGTCGACCGTGCGCCGGGAGACGCCGAACTCGACGGCGACCTGCGCACGTGGCGCTCCGCCTGCGAGCGCCGCCTTGCCGGCGGCGACGATCGGGGATCGACGGCGTGACGGGATCTGCTGCGCTCCGACGGGCACGTGGAAGCCCGCCGAGTCCCGACAGGCCGAAACACAGCGTGCGGGGCGGGTCGTGCGAGCCACCCGCCGCTCGCCCGCGGTCGTCCCGCCTGCGATGCCGTGCGGCAGGGACTCGATCGCCCAGGCCAAGCACTCGTCGCGCACCGGGCACCGCCCGCACACGCGCTTCGCGCGGGCCACCTGTCGTGCGTGTGCGACGCCGTTCTCCGCCGCCGGGAAGAACAGCTCGGGGTCCACCGACAGGCACGCCGCACGGGCGCGCCAACCGTTCCCACGTCCTACCATCGTCTCCTCGCCTGCCTTCAGCTGATGTGCGGTGAGAGCGGCCCGGCGGTCGTGTTCCGCCAAGATCCCGTCGCCGGGCCGTCCCACCTCGTTGATGTGTCTGCCGTTCACTGCGTCCTTCTCGTCTCCGGGCGCCGAGCCGGCGCCTCGAACAGCCCCGGTAACGCGTCCTGCGCCTGTCGCCCCGCGTCGCGGTCCGCCGCGGCGTCGCGCCCGGCCCGTGCACCGGGGACGGCCTCGACCAGGTGCGCCAACCGGACCGGGAACGGCTTGTTCTCCAGCAGGCAGAGGGCGATCACCCGCGAGGGGCAGTCCCGCCGTTGCAGAACCGGCGTGCCGCACCCCGGGCACCGGCCCACGGCCGGCGCGTCGTGGTCGACCAGGACCTGCAGGAGGTCCGTGCGTCCCGCCGGCCGCATGAGTCGCGGGTCGATCTCGTCGGTCCTTGCTGCCCGCTCGGGCACCGCCCACTCGCGGGCTGCACGACCGGTCATCGCGACCACCGGGCCTCGTCCGGCGATACGGCGACTCCGGCGTCCGTCAGCCCGTACCTCAGCCCGCCTGCCTCGACCGGGTCCGGCACCCGGCCGATCTGATCCGGGCACAGCACCGATCCGTCCGGGTGCGAGAACTCGGGTGCACTCCCGGCCCGGGCAGGCCATCCCGACGGCGAGGCGTCGACTACCGGCTCCCAGCAGCCAGGGCACACCAGGTCGGTGACGTCGATCAGGTCTCGTGCGGTGACGCCGTACTCGGCGATCGTGTCCATCCTGGCCTCCAGTTCGACGGCGGTGGACCGGTCGGCCCGGCCCCTCGGTGGCGGCGTCTGCCCCGCCACCACGCCGTCAGGCGCGCATGGCCTCCGAGACATCCCAGGCCGTCCCGTCGTCAAGATCGGTTGGTTGTGGTGCTCGTAGGTGCTGGTCGTCGGCTCGGCCCGTCGGGCGGGCTGGCTGCGCCTGCCCGTTAGGGCCTGCCCGGAGGGCTCGCGGAGGCTCACGGGTCCGGGGCAGCCCGAAGGGCTGTCGCGTCAGCGACGCCGAAGGCGCCCTTGAGGCGTGAGGGGCGAGCCCGCAGAATCCGGGCCGTCGACCAGCACCGGACCCGCCGGGCTCTGATAAATCCTGTGTGGACTGTGTGGTTGTGTTCAGGCAGCGTCAGCTGCAGCTGGTGGTGGTGTCGGTTCGGTGGAGCGGTGGCCCCAGGCGGTGGTCTCGTCGTAGAGCGCCCCGGTCTTGAGGCAGCCGTGCAGGATCCCGACCAGCCGGTTGGCCAGCTGCCGCAGCGCGGCCCGGTGCCCGAGCCCGCGCGCTCGTTGCAGGTCGTAGTAGGCCCGCGCCCCGACCGAGCCGACCAGCGCGCCCTGGGCCTGACGCCCGAGGGCGTCGACAAGCCGCTCGTTGTGCACGTAGCGGGCGTGCACCGAGGTCTTCTTCCCGGACTGGCGGGTGATCGGGCTGGTCGCCGCGTAGTTCTTGCGCGAACGCGCGCTGGCATAACGGTCGGGGTCATCCCCGAACTCGGCCAGCACCCGTGCGGCCACGATCGGACCGAGACCGGGCTGGCTGCGGTAGATCGCCGCGGCCGGGTGCCGCTCGAACTCCGCGCTCAGCTGCCGCTGCAGGGTGGCGATCTCGCTGTTCAGTGCAGCGATCACAGCGGCTAACGAGCGGGTCGCGGCAGCGAAGGCGGCGGTGACCGGCTCAGAGCGAGTCAACCCTGGCCGGCGCAGCGCCGCGGCCATCGTGGCCGTCTTGGCATCGATCCCGGGCCGCCGGGCCCGACGCATCGCCGCGCTGATCTGGGCTCGGGTCAACCGGGCCGCGGTGTCCGGGTCGGGCGCCTTGGCCAGCAGCTCCACGGTGTCGGCGCGCGTCAGGTCGTCGAAGGCGTCCAACGCCGCCGGGAAGTACTCCAACAGGCTCTGACGCAGCCGCAGCACCTGACGGGTGCGGTCACGGATCAACCGCTGGTGCGCCCGGGACAAGACCTTGATCCCGGACGCGAGCTCCGTGTCACCGGCGATCGAGCGCAGCTGATGGCCATCGGTGCGGACCATGTCCGCCAGCGCGCGCGTCCGCGGCGTCGCTCTTCGCACCGGCGTTGGAGTGCCGCTCCCGATAGCGGGCGACCTGGCGGGGATTGATCGCGAACACCCGATACCCCGCCGCCACCAGCGCCTGCACCCACGGGCCACGCTCGGTCTCGATCCCCACCCACACCTGCGCGAGTACCTCACCCTCCGACTCGGAATCGGGCTCGGGCAGGTGCGCCGCGACCAGCTCATGCAGCCGAGCGACACCGGCTAGACCTTCCGGCAGCCGGGCAGCGGCCAACCGCTCGCCAGCGGCATTCTGGATCTCCACGTCGTGGTGATCCTCGGCCCAGTCGTCCCCCACGAACAGCATGTTGATGTTCCTCGCTCTCACCGATCGACAACGGGAGTAGCCGCGAGAGGACTGCCGGCGGCCTAATGGATCAGTGCTCACGCCACGTCGTGCCGGGCACGCCATCCCATCAGCGGTCTCTGTCCTCCCGACCACCGGCCGGGGCACGGTCTCAGAGCAGAGATCCCTCACGGGCCCCAGGCTCGACGAGTGCTCACCGGACCGGCGGCTACGGTCACCGACCCTGCCAACCAAGATCGACCGGGTGCGGCGGGCCCCATTAGGCTCGAACTCAAGGGCGGCCGGAGGCCGTCGGCGGAGCCGATCGCGCAGCGACCCTTGAATTTGAGTGAGGCCGTGCTGAACTCGGGCCGGCCGGTCCACCGCCCCGCCGAAGGCGGGACCACCCGACTCCCAGGCCTGCGCGGCCGTGAGCGCAGAGTCCCCGGCCTGCCGACCGGCTCCCGCGCTCACGACCCACTCCCGTCAGTGCCGGCCTGCTGTGTCCGGTTCAGAGCGGGCGTGGCCGCCTGGTCGAACGCCGACATGAAGGTTCCGACAGCACCCGGCAAACCGGAGCCGACCGGGGTGGCGATGAACAGGACGAGCGCGAGCGAGGCGAACGCGATCGCCCCACCGGCCGAGCGGGCCTTCGCGCAGATGAACGCGCCGATCAGCGCGACCAGGATCAGGATTCCGACGCTGCCCATCAGGCACCGCCGGGTGCGTCGGCCGTTGCACCGGCGACGGCGCTCTCGACGAGTGTCTGGATCACCTGGGCCGGTACGAGCCACCGGCCACGTACGCGCACCGCGCGCAGCTCCCCGGTCGAGATCGCCCGGTAGACGGTCATCCGCGACATCTTCAGCATCGCGGCCACCTCCTGGACGTCGTAGAACGTCGGCCCCACGGTCGGGACTCCGCTGTTTGTCATGGCTTCCTCTCGGTTCGTATCCATACACACATGGTGTGCTATATGCACATAGTGCACAAGCTTAGTTCGACTTGTCCACCCACCGCGGGGCTATGACGCGGTCATCGGCGAGCTGCGTAGGCTGCCCCGCGGAGGAGGCTGATGACCGAGCACACGGGGCGCCCGAAGTACCTGCAGGTGGCCGACGAGCTACGTCGCGCCATCCGAGCCGGGTCGTACCCCGTCGGCAGCGAGCTGCCGTCGACCTCCCAGCTCACCCGCACGTACGACGTGTCCACGACCGTCGTCCGCGCTGCGATCCGGGAGCTGCGCCAGGAGGGCGTCGCCCAGGGCCAGCCCGGCAAGGCCGTCTACGTGACGGCGGAGCCGGGCGAAGAACCGCCGGATTCCGTCACGCAGTCCGACCTGGTGGCCCGCCTGCAACAGCTCGAGGAGCGGACGTCGGCCGCCCTCGCATCGCTCGAATCCCGTGTGGCCCAGCTGGAGGGTCGCGCTCCCGGGCAGTAGCTCACGAGGCGTTCTGTTTGCTCTTGCGTTCGACTTCATGCGAATCAGCAAACAGTGTCGGACCCCCCACCTACAGTGTGCTCGGGGGGTGCATCCGTGCACAGGGGGTGCACGCGGGGTGCAGGGCGTCCCTCCGGGCGGTGAACCAGATGGGCAGCACGACCGCGAACATCGCGCTGGGCCGCGCGATGAGCGAAGCAAGGATGAGCAACAACGGGCTTGCGCGGCGGGTGCGCGAACTCGCTGCGGCCCGCGGTGCACGGAGCTCCGCCGACCACGTTGCCGTGAAGCGCTGGCTCGACGGCACACAGCCCAAAGCGGAGACCGCGATGCTCATCGCGGCGCCCCTGTCCGAGAAGCTCCGCCGGACCATCACTCCCGCCGGCCTCGGGTTCACCGCCGGGCCTGTTGCCGACCACAGCCGGAACTCGTCCGTCGAGCCGGTCGTGTACCCCGACGATGCTGATACCGCGACCGACGGCCTCGACTCGGTCGCCGACGCGGACGCCGCGGGCGTGCTCGTCCCCGGACCGGAGGCGTGGGACCGCTTCGCCACACCCTCGATCATCACCGGCTACCTCTTCGACGGTCACAGCGAGCACCGTCGCCTCGACGCCGGTGACGGCCCGCTCGACGCCGAGGCGATACGACTGACAACGGCTCGGTTGATGGAGCTGGACTTCCAGCTCGGCGGCGGCCACACCCGCGAGCTCCTGCTCTTCTACTTCCGCAGCCAGGTCCTGCCGCTTCTCCAGTCCCTGCCGCGCGGGGCCCAGCGCAGCGACATCCTGTCCGCGACGGCTGAGCTCGCCCAGATGCTCGGCTGGAGTGCCTACGACGCCGGACGGCACGCCGCCGCGCAGCGCTACCTCGTCTACGGACTGCGCCTCGCCCGGGATGCGGGCGACGTCCTGCTCGGGGCGCGCCTGCTCTCGAACCTCAGCCACCAGGCCAATTACCTCGGCCGATTCCGGGACAGCGTCCAGCTCGCCCGCGCGGCGATCAGCACCAGCGTCGACATCCCAGCGCCGGCCACCCTGGCACTCCTGCACGCGATGGAGGCTCGCGCACTCGCGTCGCTCTCCGACGGTGCCGGTGCCTCTCGCGCGCTCGAACGCGCCGAGGTGTCCCTTCACCGCGGCGGCGATGCCGATCCGCCCTGGATCAGCTACTTCGACCCTGCCGAGCTCGCAGGCGAGGCCGCGCACTGCTTCCGAGATCTCGGCAAGGGAGAGGAAGCTCGACACTTCGCCGGCCTGGCCGTCGCCTCGCCGACGACGCCGCCCCGGACGCGAGCGTTCATCAACATGGTCACGGCCGCGGGCGCGCTGCAGCAAGGATCGCTCGACGAGGCGATCGTCGTCGCCAGGGAAGCGATCGAACTGGCCGGGCCGCTGCAGTCCAGCCGATACCGGCGCTACGTCTCGGACTTCGTGCGACAGGTGACCGAAGCCCACCCGCGCGACCCGCGAGCCGTCGAGCTGGCGGTCCTCACCGATCCGGTGCTGCGCACGCCGGTCGGCAAGTGATCAGAACGGCGTCCAGCAGCGAAGCGGCTCGCCGTCGCGGATCGTGCGCATACGCAGCTCGTACTCGTCGCGGATCTCCTGCGACTCGTTGACGTTCTGCATGAGCCAGGTCGTCATCTTGATCGCCTGCGCGCGACGCAGGACCTCGAACCCGGACCAGCTGGTCACGTCGAAGCCCCCGTAGCCCTCAACGAACTCCTGGTACTGCTCGTCGGTCCAGAAGCCGGCGACCTGCCACTCGGTCGCGGTGACGGCCAGGTCCCACTCGGGGTGGCCGATCGCAACGTTCTCCAGATCGATGAGGATCGGCTTCCCGTCGGCGGGGACCATCAGGTTCTGAACGTGGGCGTCGCCGTGGATGACGGTCGGCGCGTGGGGGAAATCGAGACGCGGCAACTGCGCCGCGATCTCGTCGAGCATTTCAGTGAGGACGCGACGGTCGACGTCGGGGATCGGTGCATCTTCGATACGTGCGGCGACTCGACCCAGTGGGTTGAAACGCGGCAACACGAACTCTGCCGGATGCAGGAGCCGATGGATTCTGCCCACCAGATCACCGAGCTGCCGCACATCGCTCGGACGGCCACGGCGACCGTCGATAAACTCCCAGAAGGTGACTGGATGGCCGTCTACTTCAATAGGCTGATCGCCGGAGGCCAACCTGCACACCAAGACCCCGCAGCCGTCCAACCATCTCGAAGCCTGCGCCTCCTTCACGGCGTCTGACCAACGCGCCATCGAGCGCGCAATCCGCACGACTACATGAGCTTGGGGGCAGTGATAGATCGCGTTTTCCCCAAGACGCAGGAGCCTCGCGTGCCGGATGTCTAGCGCTCTCAGGCTGCCAGTAGCGCGAAGTACATTCTCGGCCGAATCTCGACCAAAGTTTGCGATCGTGCTGTCTCCCTCCACAGACTTATTCTACGGCGCCCAACTGGCACGCTCCCTCTCAGGTGCAAGTCTTCCAGCTACGAAGGCACAGTTCGAGCGTTGAGATGCAGCCCGGCGGTCGCCTCACGCCCGATGGCCCAGAATGTTCGGTGAATCATCCACTTACAGGCTGCTATGGAAGCTTTTGATCGGATAGCGCCTTACACATTTCTTTTACAAAGCTATGCGCCTTATTTGCGCCCTCGTAAAGGCGCCCCTCCAGGACTGTTGCTAGCCATTTTGCCTTGTTGCCCGCGGGAACCTCACGGTTAAAAGACTCCAACTCACCATCGGCGACTACAAATACCCCGTGCCGCCGAAGCCAGCTATTCACGCGGTCGAACGCATTCAACGCGTCGCCAGCGAGGATTCGTCGGCCGTTATTCTTTGCCTCAGCCCAACCGTCGGAACCGCTCAGAGCATTTGAGATCAACTCACGATCGTTGTTCGAGATATTACCTTGGCTCCCGGATCTCGTGAAGACTTGGTCGATCTCGGCTTTCGCGGCAATGCGGCTCGCCGGTCGAGTTTTCGAAATTATTGCGTTTCGCATAGTGTTCAAGTCAGAGCGAATCTCTTCCAGATTTCCGCCCTGGGTAGACATTAGCGAGCTTAGTACCGCATCAGATCTCAGTGCGTCAAAATCTAGGACCGCTACGCATGGAACCCGTGCTGCCCTGAGCGCGTCTATCGCCTTCCAGACTCTATCCTTACCGCCGCAATGCATGAAGTGGACGTCGCGAACCTGCAGCTGATCGCTACCCGTGAGGTGAGTCAGAACGGCATTGTAGTATGCGCAATCCGAGTCCCCTTCGCAGACGGCAACACCTTGATAGAATAGACCATCAAGAACAGATGAATGACGCAGGAGTGGATCGTGATATAGCTGCTGAACCTTCTCGATCGGAATTTGAGAAGCATGAGACGGCCCACCCTGCCGACTAATACGGACGATTGTAGGGTCGAAGCCTGCTTTTGGTGCTCCACCCGTAATCCCTTGGACGATATTCTCACTATGCGTGGCAACTATTACTTGCGTTCCGCGGCCATGCTGCTCTGAAAGAATCCTTCCCAAGAGTCGCGCCTGGGGAGGGTGGAGAAACGCCTCTGGCTCATCTATTAGAATGACCTTGTATTCGGATGTCCGGATCGTCAAAAGCATTCCCATGAAGGCGCGCATTCCGTCGCCTTGCTCATTTAATCGACGTAAAGCCTGTAGTTCGTCAAGATAGATCTTCGACGGCGGCGGGCCGGATTCGACTGAAGACGGCCTTCCCACCAATAGATGTATCTCGTTACCCGCGTAGCGGTCAACTGTCAGACTTTCCCCAAATGCGCGATCCATTAGCGCACTGACTTCGGCCTCAAGTTCTCGTGAGTTCCACAGATGCTGAGCAGGCGCCGTTGGAGTCTGGGTGCGCGGATTGAATGCGGGCGAGTCTAACGATGCGTTCAATCGGCTCTGCGCATCCAATTGAAGAGCGTACATTCCACCGAGAGGATGTATATGGGTCTGAGTTCCCCACAGTGCGTGAACTTGCGACTCAAGCGTCACCCCACTTGCAGCCTGGAAGGTGCGCTCACCATGAGTTCCGTCGGGGTACTGACCAGGGGGCCGCCATCCATAAACCCGATCGATCCAACCTATAAATTCCTGAAGGCTCCCTGGCCACTCAAGCTCTACTTCACCCACAACAAGATGCTGATTGGGGCCAATATTAGGCTGATTTAGCCGCTCAAATGTCTCCCTGAGGAGTCTTGTCTTGCCAGCATTATTTGGTCCAACGATAACCGTTACACCATCGCTCGGGTCGACCCGCTGACCGTTTTGCAATGAAACCGACTTCAGTCGAGGAAGCACGGAGCGATACTACGGCCGACAGCCGACGAACGCACAACGCCAGCCGGCTCTCTGCGAAGTCGTTGATCACCCGGGCCCGACCCCGCAAACAACGTCACGCGAAAGGCTCAATCTGTCAGTCTGCCGGGATGAGCGGCCGCCGATGGCCTCGGTGTTGGAGTTTCCCTAGCAGAACGTTGAGCTGCGAGCAGGCCTCGGTCTGTTACGCCTGCGGTGGTCGACGAACGCCGCTCGCCTTCAACCAGGGCATCGACGACTCAATGCTGGAGTACCACGCGGGCGTCGCGCTGCCAGAGCGGCTGCAGCGCGTTGCTCGGACTCCAGTACAAACGCCGTGTAGGTCCGCAAGGTTGTCGACCCACCGCCAGCGTGGCCGAGTCTGCCGGCCACCGTGCGGATGTCGACACCAGCCGCGATCAGCTCCGTCGCCGAGTAGTGCCGGAGACAGTGCAGGTGCGTGCTGATCCCGAGCCGCTTCACCATCCGCCCATACCGCTGCGTGACAGTGTCCGGGTTGAGCTGAGCTGCGCCGTCAATCGCCGGAGAGAACACGAAGGCGTCCCGTCGAACGGTCGTGTCCAGCTCCGCAGCGCGCGCGTCGCACCTCTCGCGGTGCGACATGAGCACCAGGACCAGCTCCCGGATCAATGGTGACCCGGCGGTGCTGGTGCGTCTTGGTGTCCTTCTCCCACACGTCCCCGGCGATCTGCCCGATGCTCGACCGGAGGACGACGACGCCACGGTCCAAGTCGATGTCAGCCCACCGGAGCCCGCAGATCTCGCCGCGCCGCGCACCGGTCGTCATCGCGAACCAGATCAGCGCGGACCAGTCGGGATCGCCTTCCGCGTCCTTCATGATCTCCGCAGCCTCCTCCGCCGTCGGCGGGTTCGGGTTCGGCCGCGGCACCGACGGCGGCTCGACCTGGTCAACCGGGCTCACAGCGATCCAGCCCCAGCGGATCGCCCGCTGGAACGCGCCGCTCAGGATCGCGTGAACGATGCGGATGCTTCCCCCAGCGAGCGGGACGCAGACGTGCGGTCCGCACACTCGGTCACACCATCGGCACTCCGCCTGCGGGTCGCCGGTGACGTCTTTCTGGCACTTACGTCGAGGGGAGTGCTCGTCGCAGGTGTGCTCGTGCGTCGTCCGGTGCTGGACGTACTTCCTCCCACCGCAGTGGTCCCGGCAGCGGCGGAGGCGCGCGTAGAGGGTGTCCAGCGTCTCCGCGGTCACCTTGCCGACCGGAAGCCGGCCAATCGTCGGCCGGATGTGCTTCTCGATCTTGCCGACATAGCCAGCGCGGGTCTTCTTCTCAATGTCGATGACCTCGAGCCACCGGTCCACGAGCTGGCTGACTGTCACCTCGGTCCGGGGACTCCGGTGCTCGTCGACCCGGTTCAGCAGCCGGGTCAGGACGCGCTCGGCCTCCGCGGCGGTCTCCGCCCTAGTCTCGCGCGCGGCCACGGTCTGCCGGAGCCACAGCTTCTGGCCGGTGATCTGGTCGACGCCGCCGTACACCTTGACGCGTGCGGAGCCGCTCTGGAGCCAAGAGATCGAGCCCCGCCGACGGGGGCGAGGACGCTTCGCGGAGGCCATGACCCGACGCTAAGACGACCGGGAGGCCACAAAGGAGGCCACGAACCGAATTCTGAGGGGTGGTCAGGGGCCTCGTATGAGGCTCTGACCTGGGGAGCCGCCTTGGGGAGTCGAACCCCAGACCTACGCATTACGAGTGCGTCGCTCTAACCGACTGAGCTAAGGCGGCGGGTACTGCGGCTCAAAGTGTAGCCGTAGGCCCGAGCGAACCTGATGGCCCCCCGCGGGCCGTGTCGTGTGCGTCGTCGGACGTCGGGGTACGACGTCGTCATGCCGATCGACGTTGTGAATGCGGGCGTCCTGCGGGTGGCGTTCGAGCGGCACGGCCCCGATGGAGGATGGCCGGTCGTGTTGTCGCACGGGTTCCCCTACGACCCTCGCAGCTACGACGAGGTCGTCGGCCCGCTGGTCGAGGCGGGTGCCGACGTCGTCGTCCCCTACCTGCGTGGCTACGGGCCGACGCGGTTCCGCGACGCGGCGACCCCGCGGTCGGGACAGCAGGCCGCGCTCGCCCACGACCTGCTCGCGTTGATCGAGGCGCTGGGTCTGGAGAGGCCGGTCGTGGCCGGCTACGACTGGGGCGGCCGGGCGGCGTGTCTGGTCGCCGCGCTGTGGCCGGAGCGCGTGGGCGGGCTCGTCACCGTGGCCGGCTACAACGTGCAGGACATCGCCGGGTTCTCGGCTCCGCAGCCGCCCGAGGTGGAGCGCCGCCTCTGGTATCAGTACTACCTGCACGGGGAGCGCGGGCGGGCCGGGCTGGCCGAGCACCGGGCCGCGTTCGCCCGTCTGTTGTGGTCGGAGTGGTCGCCGACCTGGGCGTTCACCGACCGGCAGTTCGAGGCGAGCGCGGCGTCGTTCGACAACCCGGACTTCGTCGACGTCGTGGTGCACTCCTACCGGCACCGCTACGGGCTCGTCGACGGCGACCCGGCCTACGCCGCGACGGAGCGGCTGATCGCGGCGCAGCCCCGGATCGAGGTCCCGACGGTCGTGCTCGACCCGACCGAGGCCACGCTCTCGTCTCCCCGGACGACCGCCGAGCACGAGCGTCACTTCGGCCGGATCGTCGTCCACCGCCGGGTCGACGCCGGCCACAACGTCCCGCAGGAGGCACCGCGGGACGTCGCCGCGGCCGTCCTGGAGCTGGGTCGTCCCGGTCGCTGAGGTGGCGGTTCGCTACGAGTGGTCGAAAAGATGGCGCGGTCCCTCGGACCACGGGCCACCCAGGTAGTGCCACAGCGCCAGGCCGACGACCGGGACGTCGTAGGGCTCGAAGCCGGCCGACAGGTCGTCGTAGAGGCTCCGCGCCGCGGCCGGGGTGACCTTGTTCTGCACCGTCACGTGCAGGTCGGACTTCCCGCTGTCCTGCCGGGTCAACCACGGCTCCCACCGTGCGGCCAGGTCACGGCGCAGCCCGGTGAGCTCGGGACATCGCAGGTCGAACGCCACGCCCCGGCCGAGCAGGCGGACGGCGCTCACCCGCGCGGTGAGGGGCGGCCGTTCCGTCGCCTCGGCGACGGCGGCGTCGACCGCGGGCTCCTGGTCGCCGGGGAGGTGGTGGAACAGGGTCAGGTGCGCGGCGAGGTGGTTGCGGTCGGACGGGAAGTGGCGGCGGCGCAGGTCGTCGAAGTGCTCCTGGGCCGACTCCTCGAGGAGCGCGGTGAGGATGAGCGGCCGATCAGCCACCGTGTCCCTCAACCACTGTGCAGTGCGGTCATCATGGCCTCCACCGCGATCCGCGGCTTGACGTTCTGCTCCAGGGCCTCCCGGCAGGCCAGGACGGCCTCCAGGCGCCGGAGCGCGGACTCGGACCGCCACTCCGCGGCGGCGACCCGGATCTCCTGTTCCCGGTCCGGGTTGGTCAAAACGACGTCGGCGCCGCTCGCGGCGATCAGGATGTCGCGGTAGAAGCCGGCCAGGTCGACCAGGGCCCGGTCCAGGGCGTCGCGCTGGGTCCGCGTCGCGCGGGACTTCTGGCGCTTCTCCAGGTCACGCTCGGCCGCCTTCGCCGCGCGCGCGGCGCCCGCGACGCCCTTGCCGGTGCCGCCGGCGCCCATCGCGACGGCGAGCTCCTCGCGCTCGGTCTCGTCGCGCTGCTCGCGCAGGTCGTTCGCCTCGGTCTCGGCCCACTTGATCAGCGACTCGGCGTGGAAGAACGCGTCGCCGAGCCGGTTCAGCTTCGTCGGGACGGCGAGGATCGACTCGCGCCGCGCCCGGGCCTGGGGGTCGCGGGCCAGGCGCCGTGCCCGTCCGACGTGCCCGCCGGAGACCGACGCGGCCCACTGTGCCTGGTCGGGGTCGATGCCGTCGCGGTCACGCAGCACCCCGGCCACGGCCTCGGCGGACGGGCTGCGCAGGTGCACCAGGCGGCAGCGCGACCGGATCGTCACCGGCACGTCGTCGGGGTGGTCCGACGGTGCGCAGAGCAGGAACACCGTCTCCGGCGCCGGCTCCTCCACGGCCTTGAGCAGCGCGTTCGACGCACCCTCGGTGAGCCGGTCGGCGTCGGCGATGATCACGATCTGCCACGGCGCGGTGGACGGCTTGCGGGCGGCGAGCTGGACCAGGCTGCGCATCTCCGCGACCGAGATGGACAGGCCCTCGGGCACGATCTCGCGGACGTCGGCGTGCGTGCGGGACATGATGGTGCGGCACGACGCGCACTGCCCGCAGCCGTGGTCGGGGCACTGCAGGGCGGCGGCGAACGCGCGGGCGGCGTTCGAGCGGCCCGAGCCGGGCGGGCCGGTGAACAGCCACGCGTGCGTCATCGACGCGGGGTGCGACGCGGCGTCGCCCAGCTCGGCGACGACCGCGGGCTGGCCGACGACGTCGTCCCAGACACTCATGGCGCCGGTCTCAGGGTCGGGACGTCGGCGGGACGTCGTCGCCGACGGCCGGGAGCGGGCCGGTGGCGCTCGTCGAGGTGGTCAGCGTCTCGGCGTCGGCCGAACCGGGGGCCGGGATCAGCGGGAACACACCGTTGCGGACGCGCTCGGCGACGTCGTCCTCGGTGCCGTCGGCGTCGATCACGACGTGGCGGTGCGGCTCCACCGCGACCATCCGGGCCAGCAGCTTCTGCACGCGGGCGTGCTCGGCGCCGGCGACCGGGGCGGCCGCGCCACCGGCGGCGTCCGGGGCCCGGTCGAGCAGCACCGACATGTCCGGGCGCAGCCGGCCCGACGCCCACTTGCCCAGGTTCTCCAGCTCGCCGTCGTCGGGTGCGGCACCCATCTGCTCGGCGGCCACGCCGAACTGGGCCAGCGGGCTGGCCATGAACCGGTCCATCACGACCACGGCGCCGGACTCCAGCGCCGGGCGGATCACGCGCTCCACCAGGTCGGCGCGCACGGCGGCCGCGGCCAGGGCCTTGGCCCGCGCACCGGCCAGGTCGGCCTCGCGGGTGGCGGCGTTCCAGCGGGCCGCGTCGCCCTCGTCGTCGGGCTCGACGACGCGGTGCCCGCGCTCGCGCAGGGCCGCGGCGAGCAGGTCGGCCTGGCGCGAGGTCTCGGCCGGGGTCGCGCCCTCGATCGCGATCAGCACGCCGGAGCCGGTGCGGCGCTCGCCGTGGCGCAGCGCGGCGACCAGGTCGGTGAGCAGCGGCTCCAGGCGGCGGTCGTCCATCTGCCGGTAGGCGAACGTACCGACGACCGCGGCGACGATGCCGGCGCCGGCGAGGACGAAGCGCGTGCCGTCGACCAGGTAGGGGGTGCCGTCGATGGTGATCGTGCGGGTGGCGACCACGCCGACCACGATCGGGACCAGCGACATCGCGCCGAGCAGCACCACGCGCACGAGCGACTGCACGAACGCGTTGACCCGGCCGCGGACCTCGTCGGCGACCTGCGTGCCGATGATCGTCAGGCCGGTCAGGAACGCGACGCCGGCGAACCCGCCGACGAACATCACCGCGGCGATCGCCATGAACAGGTGCACCGCGAGCGCGACGACGACCAGCGACAGCCCGGCTCCGACGATCGCGGTGCCGAACAGGCGGTTGTGCGGCAGCCGCTGGGCCAGCCGCGGCCCGAACGCCATGCCGAGCGCGAGCCCGCCGAAGACACCGACGAACAGGATCGAGTAGGCCGCGTCGCCGCCGCCCAGGCTCGACGAGTAGAGCTTCGCGGTCGCGATCACGGCGCCACCGGCGGTGAAGGCTCCGATGATGCCGATCACCAGCCCGCGGATCAGCGGCGTGGTCGCGACGAACGTGAAGCCGTCGCGCAGCATGAACATCAGCGACGGCGGCTTCGCGGCCCGGTCGGCCTTGTTCGGACGCCCGGACAGCTCCGGGATCCGGAACCAGACCATCAGCGCGGAGAACAGGAACCCGAACGAGTTCACGAACAGCGCGAGGTAGACCGCGGTCGTCGGCGTCGTCGCGTCCACCAGCGGCGCGAACTTCGTGACCAGCGCGAACAGCCCGGCACCACCGGCCACGGCGACGCCGTAGGTGACGACGAGCCCGAGCTGCGCGGCGGTCTCCATCTGGTCCGGGCGGCGCAGCAGGTTCGGCACCGCCGCGTCCTTCGCCGGGATCCAGAACATCGCGCACAGCTCGATCAGGAACGTGGCGATGAGCAGCCACCACAGCGAACCGACGATCGGGATCGAGAACAGCAGCCCGAACTTCAGGATGTCGCAGGTGGCCATCAGCTTGCGCCGGTCGAACCGGTCGGCCAGCGCCCCGGCCAACGGCCCGAACAGCAGCGACGGCAGCAGCTTGGCCGCCACCGTGCCGCCGAGGGCGAAGCTCTGTGCCGTGTACCCGGCGCCGGCGGCGAGGTGCGTGGCCAGCGACGTCATCGCCAGGACCGAGAGCCACTCACCGGTGGAGGTGATGGCGGTGACCGTCCACAGGCGGCGGAACGCCGGGATCGCCAGCACCGAGGACACCCGGTGCGACGTCGGGGCGGAGACCTGCGGGGTCGCGGGGGAACCGATGGCGGCTCACCTCCTCGTACCGGGCCGGGGTCACCGGGAGTGTTTCGGCGACGCTGGATCGGCGGTTGACGGGCCCCGGCGGCATGCCGGTAGTTGACATCAGGGTAGTCGGGACCCCCGACACACGCGGGCAGGGCCGCACGGTACGGCGCCGAGTTACTCCGGACGAGCGGGTGAGCGGTCGTACCCGATCAGACGATCGAGGCCACCGTCTGGATCGCGATCACGGCGAAGACCAGCGCGAAGAACAACCAGAACATCCGCGACCCACGCCGGCTGCGGGTGCGCCGGGCGAACCCGAACAGGGAGGGGTCCGGCTCGACGCGCGGGCGCGGGGCGCGGGGGTCACTCGCCTGCGGGATCCCCCCGTACGGCCGGCGCGGGGCGGGGAGCGGGGGCCGGGGCATCGGCGGGACCGGCACCGGTGCCCGCGGGGCGGGCGGCACGGGCGACTCGGGACGACGCGGAGCGGGAGGGGTGGGCGGGGCCGTCGCGAGCGCCTCCGCCGGGGCCGCCGTCGACTCCGCCGACGCAGCCGGCTCGGCCGACGCCGGCGGGGGAGCGTCCTCCGTCAGCGGGGGTGCGGCGGCGACCCGCTCACGGGCGCGGCGTTCCGCCTCCCGCTGCGCGACCAGTCGCGCGACGCCCCAGCGGCCGTCCTCGGCGTCCGGGGGCAGGGACGAGAGGTCCACGCCTCCCCGCCCGCCCGGACGTCGCTGCTCGGCCATGGGCGCATGCTAGGACCACGGGCCGCGTCGGGCGAGGTCCACACGCGACGCAGAGCAGATCTGCGCCCGGTCGGGTGACCAGCGGGAACGGATCAGCCGCCGTCCCCGCCGCCCTCCGGTGGCGCTGCGCCCGGCGCCGGCGACGGGGTCGCCGCCCCCGGGATCGGCGGTGGCGCGGGCACGGTCCCGGAGCTGATCTGCAGCGAGACCTGCTCACCCGGCAGCGCGGCGCCGCGCGGGGTCTGCCCGACCACGGTTCCCGCGGTGGCGCGGTTGTCCACCTCGCGGGTGGTCACGGCCCAGCCGGCGTCCTGCAGCTCGGAGCGGGCGTCGTCGACGTCCTTGCCGACGACGTCCGGGATCCGCGACTCCGCGCCGCCCTCGAGGTAGCGGCCCTCGGGTGTCGGCAGCGGGGACACCGGCTTGCCCTCGACGAGCGGCTTCACCGCGCCGTACCAGGTCTCGGCCGGGGTCTTGCCGCCGAAGATCGTGCCCTCACCGCAGGCGAACGGGGCCCCGCCGCCGTCGCAGAGCGGGCGTGGGGAGTTCGAGTTGTCGAACGTGATGACCGCGCCGGACATCTCCGGGATCGCGCCGACGAACGTCGCCGACTTGTGCTGCTGGGTGGTCCCGGTCTTGCCCGCCATCGGCCGGTTCCAGCCGACCTGCTTGGCCGCGGCCGCGGAGGTGCCGCTGATGTCGTCCTTGCTCAGGCCGTTGACCAGCGTGTTCGCCAGGCCGGGGTCGACGGCCTGGGCGCAGGGCTCCTCGGTGATCGGCACCGGCTTGCCGGACGCGTCGGTGATCGCGTCGATCGGCGTCGGCGGGCACCACTTGCCCTGGCTGTAGAGCGTCGCGCCGACGTTGGCCAGCTCCAGCACGCTCGTCGGCGTGACGCCCAGGGTGAACGACGCCAGCTTCTGCGCCTTGGTCACCTCGGCGATCGAGCGGTCCGTGCGCTCGCCGGTGTTGGGGTCGGTGAACTTCGTCGTGGCCAGCGACTTCAGGCCCAGCCGCACCGACATGTCCACCACGTCCGGGACGCCGGTGAACTCCTCGAGCTTGATGAACGCCGTGTTCGGCGACGTCGCCAGCGCGTCGGTCATCGACATGTTGGGCGGGTAGGTGCCGGAGTTCGCGACCGGGATCGGGCGCCCGCTGCCGTCGACGTAGATCGGCGACGCGTAGCCCGACGCCGGGACCTGCATGTTGTAGTTGATGCCCAGGCCCTTCTCCAGCGCGGTGGCCGCGGTGAAGATCTTGTAGACCGATCCCGCGCCGAGGTTGACCGGCTGGTACGGCAAGCCGTAGCTGGTCTCCTCCTCGTCGGCGTTCAGACCGAACGTGCGGCTGGCGCCCATCGCGAGCACCCGGTGCTTCTCCTGCCCCGGCTGCACCAGCGACATCACGTTCGCGACGTTCGGGGTGTCCGGCGGGACCTCGCGGTCCAGCGACGCCTTGACCTGGGTCATCGCGTTGCGGTCCAGCGTGGTCTTGATCGTGTAGCCGCCGCGGTTGATCTGCTCCAGGGAGAACCCGGCCTCGGTCAGGTACTGCACGACGTACTTGCAGAAGAAGCCCATGTCGCCGGCGCCGTTGCAGCCGTTCGGCACGCTGACCAGCGGGTTCGCCACGCCCAGCGACGACGCGGCCGCCTGCCGCGCCTGGGCGTCGTCGATCATGCCCTGGTCGCGCATCTGCGCGATGACGAGGTTGCGCCGGTCGGTCGCGGTCTTCGGGTTCTGGATCGGGTCGAACTGGGTGGTGCTGCGGACCATCCCGGCCAACAGCGCCGCCTGCGGCACCGTCAGCTTGTCCGGGGTGGTGTTGAAGTAGGTGCGCGACGCGGCCGCGACGCCGTAGGACCCGTTGCCCAGGAAGACGATGTTGAGGTAGCGGTTGAGGATCTCGTCCTTGCTCAGCTGGCGCTCCAGCTGCAGGGCGACCCGCGCCTCCTTGAGCTTGCGCGCCGGGGTCTGCTCGGTGGCCTTGAGCCGCTCGGCCTCGGTCTGCGCGTCGACGTAGAGCATGTAGTTCTTGACGTACTGCTGGGTCAGCGTCGAGGCGCCCTGCACCGTCTCCCCGGACGCCGAGTTCGCGACGACCGCGCGCAGCGTTCCCTGCCAGTCGACGCCCTGGTGGTCGTAGAACCGGCGGTCCTCGATGGCCAGGATCGCGGCCTTCATCGACGGCGCGATCTGCTCGTTGGTCACGTTGGTGCGGTTCTGGTCGAACAGGTACGCGATCGGCGCCCCGGCCGAGTCGGTCACCGTCGTGGTCAGCGGCGCGTCGGTGCCGACCAGGTCCGCGGAGCTCGAGCTCACGCTGTCCCCGGCCTCGTTGGACAGGACGCCGAGACCGGCCGCGACGGGGAACGCCATGCCGGCGAACACCACACCGGCGAGGACGCAGAGCCCGGCGATCACGCCGATCGGCCGGAGAAGATGCCGGGGAAACCTCACAAGGTGAGCGTACGGGTCGCGAGGTCAGGAACCCGTCAGGTCACACGCCCACGGTTGCGTAGTTTTGCGCGGTGACCCGGACGGGCGGGGCGGCCGAAAATCGTTCTCGTCGCCAGAGCGCGGGACCCGTCGGAGGTCCCGCCCCGTCCCCGAGGTGGAACCCACGATGTCCGCACCGTCCCCCGTCTCCCCGCTGTCCTCCGTCCCCGCCCCCCGGGCCTGCGAACCGGGCACCGACGCCTCCCGCCGCCGCCCGACCCGTCCGCGGCTGCGCAGCACCGGCAAGCCGATGAGCCTGCCGACCTGGAACTGGCGCTCGGCCGCCCGATGCCGCACCTCCGACTCCGACGACCTGTTCGTCACCGGCGCCGAGCAGCGCGACGCCCGCGAGTTCTGCTTCTCCTGCCCGGTCCGCACCGAGTGCCTCGCGCACGCGCTGGACCAGGAGGTGGAGTTCGGCGTGTGGGGCGGGATGACCGAGCGGGAGCGGCGCGCTCTGCTGCGCCGGCGCCCGGACGTCCGGTCCTGGGCGCAGCTGCTCGGACGTGCCCGGAGCGAGCACTACGCCGGGGGCGCCGCGCGCAGCGCGTGACCTGGACGGCGGCGGCCGGGGCCGGGTCGGTACCTTCGTCGCTCCGACCTCGCAGATGCGCGAACCCGTTGCGCTCTCTGCCCGCCGGGCGGCCCACCGGCCGCAGGCCAGACCCCTGGAGGACGCTCGTGATCGCGACCGGCGAGCTGGAGTTCGTCTCCGGCCTCTACCGGAAGTACACCTCCGACCTCGCGGCGGTGGTGGAGCAGCAGCGCACGTTCCTGGCGACCAACGCCTCGACGGTCACCCCGCAGCTCGACGACCTCGAGGCCGAGATCACCTACCTGCTGCTGCGCGAGTACCGCCCGGAGCACGTGGTGGAGATCGGCACGTTCTACGGCTGGTCCACGACCTGGCTGCTCAGCGCGCTGCGCGACAACGGCACCGGGCACCTGCACTCGTTCGACATGGTCGACCACGTGAAGCGCACCGTGCCGTCCGAGCTCTCGGACGGGCGGTGGACGTTCACCAAGGGCGACGTCAAGGAGAACCTCGACGCGCTGCCCGCCGACACCGACTACCTGTTCATCGACGCCGACCACGGCAAGAAGTTCGGCCAGTGGTACGTCGACAACCTGTTCCCGCGGATGACGTCGGGGATCCCGGCCAGCGTCCACGACGTGTTCCACGGCCGGTCCGCCCGCGTCTGGTCCGAGGGCCAGGTCGTGGTGAAGTGGCTCGCCGACCACGACGTCCCGTTCTTCACCGCCGCCCGCAAGAACTCGCCGAAGAACTTCGACGCGATCAACGAGGTCCGCACCGAGCTGGGCCTGACCGGGGCGCGGGGCAGCACGAAGAACCCGATGATCTGGTTCAACCTGCCCTGATCCCCGGCCGCCGGGGTCAGCTGCCGGCGACGGCCGTCGCGTCCGCGGTCCCGGCGCCGGCCAGGAGCCGGCCGACCTTGCGCAGGCCGTCGAGGTCGGCGATGTCCTCGGAGATCGACGGCACCCGCACCACCGGCACCGACGGGTGCGCGGCGGCGAAGCGGGTGAGCAGGTGCTCCTCGCGCTCGGAGAGGTCGACCCGGTCGGCGTGCAGGCGCAGCACCGCGGCCGCGATCTGCGACCCGGCCCCGCCCACCTTCTCGGCCGCGGCCCGGGCGCGGGCCGCCGACACCGGCGCGAGGACCGGGTGGGTGCGGTTGAGCACCAGCCCGGCCAGCGGCATGTTCTCGCTGCCCAGACGGTCGGTGAAGTAGGCCGCCTCGCGCAGCGCGTCCGCCTCCGGCGCGGCGACGACGAGGAACGCCGTCCCCGGCGAGCGCAGCAGCGCGTAGGTCTTCTCGGCGCGCTCGTTGAACCCGCCGAACATCGTGTCGAAGGCCTGCACGAACGCCGACGCGTCGGCCAGCAGCTGCCCGCCCAGGATCGTCGACACGACCTTGGCGAACAGGCTGAAACCGGCCCCGACCAGCTTGCGGATGCCGCGGCCACCGGCGCGGGCGGGCGAGGAGAGCAGCCGGATCATGCGGCCGTCGAGGAACTTCGACATGCGCTGCGGGGCATCGAGGAAGTCCAGCGCCGAACGCGACGGCGGGGTGTCGACGATCACGAGGTCCCACGTGCCGGACGAGACGAGCTGGCCCAGCTTCTCCATCGCCATGTACTCCTGCGTTCCGGAGAACGACGTGGAGATCGTCTGGTAGAAGGGGTTCTCGAAGATCCTCTGCGCCCGGTCCGGCTCGGTGTGGCCCTCGACCATCTCGTCGAACGTGCGACGCATGTCGAGCATCATCGCGTCGAGCGCGCCACCGTCCGGGCGGCCGACGCCGGGGACGGTGCTGGGCTCGTTGCTCAGCTCGTCGAGGCCGAGGGCCTGGGCCAGGCGGCGGGCCGGGTCGATCGTCAGCACGACGACCTTCCGCCCGCGCTCGGCGGCGCGCAGGGCCAGGGCGGCCGACGTCGTCGTCTTGCCGACGCCGCCGGAGCCGCAGCACACGACGACGCGGGTGGCCGGGTCGTCGATCACGGCGTCGACGTCGAGATGGATACCGCGGGTCACGTGCGTGCCTCCAGTCGCACACCCTGTGCGGTCAGCGTCTCGGCGAGCTCGTAGAGCGAGCCCAGGTCCACCCCGCCGAGCACCTGCGGGAGCGTGACGCGAGCGAGCCCCGGATCCGGCTCCGTGTCCAACCGGTGCAGCGCCGCGGCCTCCCCGGCGACCTGGACGGCGTGCTCGACGGTCTCGGCGACCAGGCCGTCGATCTCGTCGGGGGCCAGGTCGATGCCCGCACCGGCCAGGCCGGTGCGGATCCGTGAGCTGTCGACCCGGCCGTGCGCGGCGGCGGTGACCGAGCGGTCCGGCAGCCACTGCTCGCGCATCCGGTTGACGATCATGGTGCCGACCTGCAGGCCGGCCTCCTGCAGCTCGGTGACGGTCTCCAGCGTCTCGGTGACCGGCAGGTCCTGCAGCAGCGTGACCAGGTGCACGGCCGTGCGCGGGGAGTGCAGCAGCTCGACGACGCCCTCGGCCTGGCCGTGGATCGGACCGGCCTTGGCCAGGTCGGCCATCGCGCGGGTGACGTCGAGGAACGTGACCAGGCGTCCGGTGGGCGGGGCGTCGAGGACGACGGCGTCGTAGACCGGGCGGCCGTCGCGGTCGGTGCGGCTCACGCACTCCTTGGCCTTGCCGGTGAGCAGGACGTCCCGCAGGCCCGGGGCCAGGGTGGTGGCGAACTCGACCGCGCCCATCCGGCGCAGCGTCCGTCCGGCCACCCCGAGCCGGTAGAACATCTCGAAGTACTCCAGCAGCGCCGCCTCGGCGTCCACGGCCAGGGCGCGCACCTCGCCGCCGCCGGGCGCGATCGCGATCTTGCGCTCCTCGTAGGGCAGCGGCGGGGTGTCGAAGACCTGGGCGATGCCCTGACGTCCCTCGACCTCGACGAGCAGGGTGCGCTTGCCGCCGGTGGCCAGGGCCAGGGCGAGCGCGGCGGCCACGGTCGTCTTGCCGGTACCGCCCTTGCCGGACACCACATGGAACCGAGCCGTCGACAGGGGATCGGGCCAACCGGTCGTCGTCACGTCGGCCAGCGTACGGAGCCGACGGGCCTCCGGCCTGGTGACGGCCGTCGCTCACACCCCACCGCCCGCCGAGGCGGATGCGATGGGACGGACGTACGGCCATTACAGTTCCGTGACATGAGCTCCCCGGCCACCAAGTGGGAATACCTGACCGCACCGCTGCTGATCCACAACACCAAGGCGATCCTGGACAACTTCGGCCAGGACGGCTGGGAGCTGGTGACCGTGACCACCGGCGCCAACGCCGAGCAGCTGGTGGCGTTCTTCAAGCGCCCGATCCCGGCATGAGCCCGACGGCGAAGCTGGCCGAGCTCGGCCTGACCCTTCCGCCGGTCGCCACCCCCGCCGGGGCCTACATCCCGGCCAAGCGCTCCGGGAACCTCGTGTTCACGGCCGGGCAGGTCCCGTTCGTCGACGGGAAGCTCCCGAAGACCGGCAAGATCGGCGGCGACGTCTCCGCCGAGGACGCCTACGACCTGGCCCGGATCTGCACGCTGAACGCGCTCGCCGCGATCGACGACCTGGTGGGACTGGACTCGGTGACCTCGATCGTCAAGGTCGTCGGGTTCGTCGCGTCCTCGCCGGACTTCGGCGGGCAGCCGAAGGTGATCAACGGCGCGTCCGACCTGCTGGGCGAGATCTTCGGTGAGGCCGGTGCGCACGCCCGGTCCGCCGTGGGTGTGGCCGAGCTGCCGCTGAACGCCCCCGTCGAGGTCGAGCTGATCGTGGAGGTCGGCTGACATGACCGCGGGCGCCCCCGGCGTCGACGGGCCGGGCGCCGGTTCCGTCGCGGCCGGGCACGAGCTGCTGGTCCGGCTGGCCGGGCGTCTGCCCGACGACCTGCTGTGGCGCCTGCGGGACTGGCTCGCGGCCGGTGCGCACGACTCGGTGGACGCGGTGCTGCCGCGGGCGCTGCTGCGGCACCGGCTCGGGCTGACCGACCACGAGCGCGACCTGCTGGCACTGTGCGTCGACGAGCGTTCGCCGTCGCGGCGGCTGGTGGACGCCATCCTGCCGCTGGCCGAGCTCGACGACCCGTGGACGGCGTTCGCGGCCGGGCACGGCCTCCCCGACCTGGCGGCGCTGTCGGCGACGTCGGTGGTCGCCGGTCACCCGGGCGTCGAGGAGCTGCGGCAGAGCCTGCGCGGCCCGCACGGTGAGCAGCGGGTCCTGCTGGTGCTCGGCGCCGAACGGCCGTGGGACCTGACCGCGACCCTGCAGCGCCTGCTGCGGGTGCACGGCGACCGCACCCCGTGCGTCGAGGTGCTCTCCATCGAGATGGAGGTCCCCGCCTACCACCAGGCCGCGTTCCTCGGCTCGGCGACGCTGTGGGCGGCGCCGGCGCACCCCGCCGACGCCGTGCCCGCCCCCGGCCAGGAGGCCGGTGCCCCCGCGACCGAGATCCCCTCGGGCGCGCTGACCGGGACCTGACCCCAGGTCGTCGGCGCGAAGGAGACACCCATGTCCGAGACCGTGGCTGCGGCCCCGACCGCGCACGAGCTGCTCCTGGCCCTGGCCGGGTGGGTGGACGACGACCTGCTCGCCACCGGGCGCGAGCTCGTCGCCGTCGGCGAGGAGGTCCCGGCGCTCGAGCTGCTGGTGGCCTCGCTGGCCGCCGCGCGGACCGCGCTGCCGTCGCCGTTGCGGGACGCGCTGGTCGACGCGGCCGTCGCGCTGCGGGTCGAACCGCACGCCGACCGTGCGCTGCCCCCGGGCGTCCCGCCGGGGGAGACGGCGCACCGGTTCGCGGCCGAGGCCGGGCCGGCCGACGTCGCGGTGCGGGTCGCGGGGATCGGGACGAACCTGCCGGTCGTCGCCCGCAGCGGGGCCCGGGTGTCGCTGGTCTGGCGCCTGACCCCGGCCGGGGCCGCGCCCGGGCCGCTGCCGCACCCGGTGCTGCTCGCCGCCGTGCAGACGGGCGGGCCGGTCGAGGTGCTGGCCTACCAGCTCGGCGCCGCGCTGGCCCGGGCCGGCGTGCCCGCGTCGGTGGAGGCGTTCGTCGACGGGACGGCGCTGCCGCCCTACCACCTGGCCGCTCTGTCCGAGGCCCTCCCGCTGGACCCCACCGCCGACGACGCCGCGCCCGCACCGGCGGCCGCTCCGTCCGGTGTGCCGGCGGCGCCGGGCCCCGGGGCCACCCCGGCCGGTGCTCCGGAGGCGCCGGACTCCGGGCCCGCTCCGGATGCTCGCGCGGCGACCCCGGCCGTCGGGATGATCCCGGTGCGGGGGCTCGTACCACCCGCTCCGCAGCCCCGCACGGGCCCGGTCGCACCCGGCGGGGCACCGCCCACGGCCCTTCCGCCCGCGGGTCCCGGACAGCCCGACGTCCCGGGATCCCACGCAGGCGGCCCCCACACAGGCGGCCCCCACGCAGCAGGCGCCCACGCGAGCGGCCCCGAGGCTCCCGGCCCGCACGCTCCCGGCCCCGACACCGGGATGATCGACGAGCTCCTGACCCACCAGGACGTTCCGCCGTCCTCGGACGGGCGTCCCGACGTCCCGGGGAACGGGTCGTCGGAGCCCGGCGGATCCTCCGGTGCGGTGCACACCCCGTTCCCGGACCACGACCGGCGGGACCTCACCGACACCGATCCCGGGCCGTCGAGCGTGCCGCCGGTCCCGGCGGGTCCGGGCGGCGGGAACCTCGCCGCCGGTGGCGGGATCGCCGTCGGTGTCGCCGCGGCGGCCGGTGCCGCGCACGCCTGGTCCACGGCGAACGACACGACCGGACCGGCGCCGGTGTCCGGGCCGAGCGGGTCGCCGTCCGGGCCGGCACCCGGGGCCGGTCCGTTCGACGACGGCCGGACCCACGCCCCCGGCCTCGGCGCTCCCGATCTCGGCGCCCCCGTCCACCCCGTCGCGCCCCTCCACCCCGTCGCTCCTGCCCGGCCCGTCGCCCCGCCTAAGGTCGACGACAGCTCCCGGCCGGGGATGTACGCGGTGCCGGCGGACGACGTCCCCCGTCCCGGCGCGGGCACGAACCCCTCCGTCGACGGGCACCCCGCACCCCGACCGGCACCGCGCCGGATCGCGCCCGTGCCGGACGGCCCGGAATGGTTCGACGGCCCGCCGCTGGACCGGGGCCTCGACCACGACGGTCACGACGGCGCCGGGACCGACGGCCCCGCGGCCGACGGCCCCGGGATCGACGGGCCGGTGATCGACGATGCGGTCCGCGCGATCGGCGATCCTGCCCCCGCGATCGGTGCCCCCACGATCGGCGGCCGCGGCGTCGACGACCGCGGGTACGACCGCGCCGACCCCACGCGGTCCTCCGCCGACACCTCGACGGGCGCGGCGTACCCGGGCGAGGACGACTGGGACCGGGACTGGGCGACCGGTGCGTGGTCGACCTCGGACCCGGACGTCGAGCCGGTCACCGGCCCGACCCCGACGACGGGGCTCCGGGACGTGTCGCAGGACGGCGGGCCGGAGGGGATGCGGCTGCGGTCGGTCTCGGGTCCGCCACCGATCCTGCGGGCACCCCTCCCGCCCGCCCACCCCGGACCGGGGCCGTCCGGCGTCGAGTCGACCGACCCCGGTCCGTCGGCCACCGACTCGTCCGCACCCGATCCGGCGTCTCCCGGCTCGTCCGCATCCGGTGGGTCCGTCACGGCCCCGCCCGGTGCGGGTGTCTCCGGTACCGGGCCGCTCCGGCCGACGCCCGTCCCGCGGGCGCAGCCTCCCGAGCCGGAGGCCGGCGCGTCGGGGGCGGGCGCGTCAGCGGCGGGCACGACGGGGCCGGCCGTGCCGGAGACCACCGGGCCGGTGTCGCAGACGGCTCCACCCGAGGCCGTGCGGCCCTCCGGTCCCCGGCACCGCCTGGACACCCCCGACGCCGAGGAGACGGTGCCTCCGGCCGCTGACGGGGCCGAGGACCCCGCAGCCGGCCTCCGGACCGAGGGGTATCCGGCCGTCGACGCCGGTGGGGAGGACGCCGTGCCGACCGGACGGCTCCCCGAGAACGGCCCGACGGCGGGCACCGCGCCGCCCAAGGACCGCGACACCGTCGCCCGGGCCCAGCACCCGGCCGCCCAGGACCCGCCCGGCCGGTCCACGCCGGAGCCGTCCGGGAACGGCCGCCGCCCGACGCCGCACCCGTCCCGCGGCGGCGGCGATCGCCGCCCGGCGCCCGGCCCCGACCTGGGCGGACGCCTGACCCCGAACGAGCAGGAGCTGCTGCGCCGTCTGCAGGAGGAGCTGGCCGCGCGGGAGAACGGCGGCGGCGACCTCGGGCCGCGCAACGGCTCGGCGCACCCGGACGCCGGCTGAACCCCTGCCTAGCCCGCGGCCCGCAGCATTCGGTCGACGACCTCCTGCAGGTGCAGGGCCCGGGCCGCGTCCACGGGCAGGTCGGTGCGGCCGTCCGTGATCGCCGTCGCGAGGTCGTCGAGCAGCCGTCCGTAGCAGGCCGCGGCGTCGGGCGGGCGCCGGTCGAGGCGGTGCCGCCCGGCCGCGCCGAGGACCGTCGCCTCGAACTCGGTGGGGTCGATCGGCATCCGCAGCGACAGCGTGACCGTGCTGCGCGCCCCACCCGCGTGCGCGAGCCCGAACCGCCAGAGGTCGGGGTCGGCGCGGTGGGCCAGGTCCACCCCGACGACGCGGCCGAGCGCGGCGTCGAGCAGGTCGATCACGTGCGGGCCGATGTCGAGCAGCGCGCCGTGCTCGGCCCGCCAGCCCGACCCGGCGTACGGGCCGCCGAGCAGCGCGCCGGAGAGCCAGCGCGCGGAGCCGGTGGTGTCCGGCCCGGCGGGGCCGTCCGGAATCGCGTCCAGCCACGCCCGGACGCCGGGGTCGAAGCGCAGCGTGAGCATCGTCGCCGAGCAGACCCCGGCCGCGGCGACGGCGCCGGCGACCGCACGGGCCCCGGCGAGATCCTGGGCCAGCGGCTTCTCCAGGACGACGTGCCGTCCGGCCGCAGCCACCCCGGGCGCGAGCTCGCCCTGCACGGCGGGCGGGACCGCGAACGCGACGGCGTCGCAGGCGTCCACCAGGTCGTCGAGACGCGGGAACGCCCGCCCACCGAACCCGCCGACGATCTCCCGCGCGGCCTCCCGACGGCGGGTCCAGGCGCCCGCGAGCTCCCAGCGCGGGTGCGCCGCGATCGCCGGGGCGTGCACCGCGCGGGCCCACGGTCCGGCACCGACCAACCCGATGCGCCGCACGTCCATGGAGACGATTCTCGCTGCTGTCCGGGCGCCGGTGATGACCTAGGGTCCGGGCATGAGCACGTCCCGGGCCGACGCGCCCGACACACCGGTGGTCCCGCGCCCGGCGGCGACCGTCCTGCTGGTGCGCGACGATCCCGACCCGCCGGCCGGACGCACGCCGTTGCAGGTGTTCCTGCAGCGCCGGGTGGCCGGGATGGCGTTCGCCGGCGGCATGACGGTGTTCCCCGGCGGCGGCGTCTCGTCCTCGGACGTGATCGACCCGGCCCGGTGGCGCGGGCCCGACCCCGCCTGGTGGGGACAGCGCCTGGAGACGACGCCGGAGCTGGGCGGGTCGCTGGTCTGCGCCGCGGTCCGGGAGACGTTCGAGGAGTGCGGCGTGCTGCTGGCCGGCCCCGACGGCGGTGACCCGGCCGCTCTCCCGGAGGCCCGCGCGCTGCGGACCGACCTGGTGGAACGCCGCAGCACGTTCGGCGAGCTGCTCGACGCGCACGACCTCGTGCTGCGCGCGGACCTGCTGCGCGGCTGGGCCCGCTGGATCACCCCGCCGGCCAACCCGAAGCGCTACGACACCGCGTTCCTTGTCGCGCGCGTCCCGGACGGCCAGCGCGCCGACGACGGCACCACCGAGGCCGTCGAAGCGCGCTGGTGGTCCCCGGCGCACGCCCTGGCCTCCTACGAGGAGCGCGAGATCGAGCTGATGGCGCCCACCCTGCGCACGCTGCAGGAGATCGCCGAGCACGACACCGCCGACGACGTGTTCGCCGCGGCCGAGCACCGGACGATCTCCCCGGTCATCCCGCGGGTGCGCCGGGAGGGGCGGTCGGTCGCCGTCGTCCTGCCCGGTGACCCGGACTGGGAGACCGCCGCCGACCACCTCACCCCGAAGGGACCGGACGAATGACCGCCGCTCCTGAACACCCCGCCTACGGCGTCCTCCGCCCGGCGCACCCGCTGGCCTCGGTGCTGCTGCAGAACAACCCCGGCCACATGACGCTGGAGGGCACCAACACCTGGGTCCTGGCCGGTCCGGGCGCCTCCGACCGGATCGTCGTCGACCCCGGCGAGGACGACGGCGAGCACCTCGAACGCCTCGCCGACGGACCGCCGGTCGCGCTGGTCCTGCTCACCCACCACCACCACGACCACTCCGGCGGAGCCCCGCGCTTCGCCGAGATGGTGGGCGCCCCGATCCGGGCGCAGGACCCCGGGCTGTGCTCCGGCGCCGACCCGCTCACCGACGGCGAGACCGTGCAGGCCGCCGGGCTGCCGCTCTGGGTGATGGCCACGCCCGGGCACACCGCGGACTCGACGTCGTTCCTGATCGGTGGCAACGCCCCCGCCCTGCTCACCGGTGACACGGTCCTGGGGCGCGGCACGACCGTCATCGCACAGCCGGACGGCGGGCTGGGCCCGTACCTGGACTCGCTCCGGCGCCTCGCCGAGCTGCCGCCCGGGGTGCCGGTGCTGCCCGGGCACGGGCCCGACCTGCCGGACGCCGCCGAGATCGCCCGGACCTACCTCGCGCACCGCGAGGAGCGCCTGGACCAGGTCCGCGCGGCACTGGAGGAGCTGGGGCCGGACGCGACGGCGCGTCAGGTCGTCGAGGTCGTCTACGCCGACGTCGACGAGAAGCTCTGGGACGCCGCGGAGTGGTCGGTCACGGCGCAGCTGGAGTACCTCCGGGCCTGACCGGGCCCTCCGGGTCCCGCCCGGGGGGACCGTCACCGAACTCGATGTGGAAGCGCTGCAGGAACTCCACCAGGACGCGGTGCCGGGGCTCGCCCATCGCGCGTCCGGACGGGGTGGTGAGCTCGTCGCGCAGGTGCAGCAGCTTCTCGTAGAAGTGCGCGACGACGGAGCTGGTCCGCCCGGAGGTGTAGGTCGACGCGAGGTCCTCGCCGGGCTCCCAGATGGGCTCGCCGATCGTCCCGCCGTAGGTGAACGCGCGGGCGATGCCGATCGCGCCCATGGCGTCGAGCATGTCCGCGTCGTGCAGGCAGGCGGCGACGCCCTGGGCGGGCTCGGTGAACCGGTCGGAGAAGCTGAACCGCCCGGTCGCGTCCACCGCGGCCGGCACCGGAGCCCAGGTCTCCTCGGCGATCCCGGCCCGTTCGAACGCGGACCGGACGAGGTGCGCGCACTCCGGCGGCTCCACCGTCGCGCCGGTGCGGGCCTCCTCGAGGCGGTGGTAGTCGTGCACGTAGGCGGCCAGCGCGGCGACGTGGGGGTCGAGGCCCTCGCGGTGCGCGATCGTCGCGGCCAGGCGCGCGACCCGGTCCAGGTGGGCGAGGTCATGGGCGGCGTCGACGTCGACGAAGTCCGCGGCGACGACCTGGCGGACCCGCTCGATCCCGCGTACCCCGGCGTCGTCGACCAGCCCCTCGAAACCGCGCACGGCGTGCTCCCTCATCGGTGATCGATCTCCGCGGTCACGTTCCGGCCACCGGTGACCCGCGCATGACCGCAGACGTCGATCACGCGGACGCCGCGGACGGGACCCGCGCGTCGGCGGCCAGGGTGCCGCGGAGCACCCACAGCAGGCCCGCGACGACGAGACCGAGGACGCCGCCTGTCAGGAACCCGACCGGGCCGAACGCGTCCACCGCGACCCCGGCCAGCGACTGCCCGATCGACACCCCGAACACCACCGCCGTCACCACCCAGTTGAACGCCTCGGTCGCCGACTCCCCCGGTGCGGCGAGCTCCACGCCCAGCGAGTGCGCCGTGGTCTGCGGCGTGATCAGAGCGCCGGCCAGGAACATGACCACCCCCAGCAGCAGGATCGACCCGCTCGGCGCGACCAGCGCCAGCACGACGACCAGCACCGAGAACCCGGCGAGCAGGACCGGGAACCGCAGGTGCAGCGCCCGCGGCCACGGGCGCATGCCGTAGGCGACACCGGCCAGCACCGAGACCACCGACCACGCCGAGAGCAGCACGCCGCCCATCGCCGGGGCGCCGGCCGCCGCCGTCGCGGCCAGGACGCCGACCTCCACCGACCCGACGGTCAGGCCGAACCCGAGCGAGGCGAGCGCGACGGTCCGCATCCCGGGCCGGGCCATCACACCGAACAGGCGCGACGTCCCCGACACGGCCGGGCGGGTGAGCCCGGATCGCGCCCGCTCGGCACGGATGCGCGCGGTGCGGGTACGGGTGGCGCGGGTCAGGGCGAACCAGACGGTGCCGGTGACCTCCGCCGCCACGGCCACGGCGAGCGCGGTGCCGGGCCAGGGCGCCGTCACCACGAGCACCGCGGCCAGCGCGGGACCCAGGATGAAGAAGACCTCGAGGCTGATCGACTCGTAGGTGTAGGCGGCCTCGCGGCGCGGACCGGGCGGCACCAGGTCCGTCCAGAGGGCCCGCGACGAACCCTCGATCGCGGGCGTGACCAGGCCCGTCACGAGCGCGACGGGGACCAGC
Source organism: Pseudonocardia sediminis (assembly GCF_004217185.1). Lineage (NCBI taxonomy): Bacteria > Bacillati > Actinomycetota > Actinomycetes > Pseudonocardiales > Pseudonocardiaceae > Pseudonocardia > Pseudonocardia sediminis. Next base: position 6,345,429 of record NZ_SHKL01000001.1, read on the forward strand.
ACGGCGAGACCGGCACCGAGCTCGATCCCGGCGAACAGCACCGACACCATCACCAGGTACGCGGCGCTGAACATCAGCAGCAGCCGGGTCGGGCCGACCCGGTCCAGCCACCGCCCCTGGACGATCATCCCGACGCCGATACCGACCAGGGTCCCGGCCGAGACCGCCCCGGCGAACGCGTAGGAGCCCGACACACCCTGCACGTAGAGCAGGGCGGCCAGGCTGAGCATCGCGATCGGCAGCCGCGCCAGGATCGAGGCGAGCACCGGGGCCGCGGCTCCCGGGGCGCTCAGCGCAGCGCGGTAGTCACCGAGGGATGCAGCCATGCCCTCAGCATCACACAAACTGGTACGGGCGTACCAGTCGATATCGGCCGGCCCCGTCGGACGGGGTCGGCCGACCCGGTCAGCGGGCCCGGCGGGCCAGGCGCTCCGGCTCCAGGATGAGGACGCTCTTGCCCTCGAGCCGCAGCCAGCCGCGGTGCGCGAAGTCGGCGAGCGCCTTGTTCACGGTCTCGCGGGAGGCGCCGACGAGCTGGGCGATCTCCTCCTGCGTGAGGTCGTGGGTGACCCGCAGCAGGCCGGACTCCTGGGAGCCGAACTGACGCGCGAGCTGCAGCAGCGACTTCGCGACACGGCCGGGGACGTCGGTGAAGATGAGGTCGGCGAGCATGTTGTTCGTACGGCGCAGACGGCGAGCCAGCACGCGCAGCAGCTGCTCGGCGATCTCCGGGCGCTTGCCGATCCACTCGCGCAGCGCGGCGCGGTCCATCGTGTGCGTGCGCACCTCTGTGACCGCGGTCGCGGTGGAGGTCCGCGGGCCCGGGTCGAAGATCGAGAGCTCGCCGAACATGTCCGACGGACCGGCGACCATCAGCAGGTTCTCCCGGCCGTCCGGGGACTTGCGGCCGAGCTTCACCTTGCCACCGGAGACGATGTAGAGGCGGTCACCGGGCTCACCCTCGCTGAAGATCACCTGCCCACGCGAGAACTCCGCGGGCTCCAGCGCCTCGGCCAATGCCTCGGCGGCCTGGGGCTCCACGCCCTGGAAGATCCCGGCCCGGATCAGAACGTCGTCCACTGCACAGCTCCTCGTTCACCTACCGCACAGGCGCGGCGGGTCGTCGGCGCGCCAGTGTAGGGCCCGACGCCGTGCGCATGCGCAGCAGGAACCCGTTCGGGCGCGCCCGACCGGGTTCCGTCACTCGTTCGGACCGCTGCAGGATGCCCGCGGCCCACGGACGATCTTGTCAGGCCGACGGGATCCGGCTGCGCCGGGCTCCCCGTCGACGGCCCCTGTTGCGCAACCGGAACAGCTCCAGCGCGCGGCCGGTGCCCTGACGGAACAGGGCGCGGAGTTCGTCGGGACGGGGCTGCTCGAGCATTTCGTCGAGCTCGTCCTGACGCACGGTGGACTCCCGCAGCCGGGATTCGACGCGCTCCATACCCAGCGCGAAGAACATCACGAGCAGCGGCACGAGGACGGACAACCAGGCAGTCATGGCAGAGCTGATCCTCTCGCACACCGGAGCCGGTCCGTCGCGCGGGGTGTCCGTGGCGGCGATCCTGATATGCACTCGTGACCCTCATCGGAGCAACCTCACCCACCGTTACCGCGGGCCGGACTCCTCCGGCGAGGGTTGTCGGTGGGTCCCCGTAGTCTCGGACGGGTGAGCACCTCCGTCCGGCGACCCACCCGGCGGGCCGCCGCCGGGCTCGCCGCGCGCGTCGAGGCCGGCGAGAGCCCGATCGGCCGAGCCCGCCGCGTGGGCCGGATCCTGCGTGGCCTCGCCGTGGCCTATCCCGACGCCCACTGCGAACTCGATTTCGGCACGCCGCTGGACCTGGCCGTCGCCACGATCCTGTCCGCGCAGTGCACCGACGAGCGGGTCAACCAGGTCACGCCCGGCCTGTTCGCCGCGTACCCGAGCGCCGCGGACTACGCGGGGGCGGACCGCACCGAGCTCGAGGAGCGCATCCGCTCGACCGGCTTCTACCGGAACAAGGCCACCTCGCTGATCGGGCTGGGCGCGGCCGTCGTGGAGAACCACGGCGGCGAGCTGCCGGCCACCCTCGACGAGCTGGTGAAGCTGCCCGGGATCGGCCGGAAGACGGCGAACGTCATCCTCGGCAACGCCTTCGACGTCCCCGGGATCACCGTCGACACCCACTTCGGCCGGCTCGTGCGGCGCTGGGGCTGGACCACCGAGGAGGACCCGGTCAAGGTCGAGCACGCGATCGGCGAGCTCGTCCCGCGGCGGGACTGGACGATCGTCTCGCACCACGTGATCTTCCACGGCCGTCGCGTCTGCCACGCCAAGAAACCGGCCTGCGGGGCGTGCTCGCTGGCCGTCGACTGCCCGTCGTTCGGGCTCGGACCGACCGAGCCCGAACAGGCCGCCGCGCTGGTCAAGGGCCCGGAGCGGCCGCACCTGCTGGAGCTGGTCGGCCTCGGCGACGGGACCCCCGCTCCCTCCGGGAACGGGCGGTGAGCCGGTCGGGCACCCGGTCGCGCCACGGCGGGGCCTCCCGCTCGGAGATCGTCGCGACGGTGGTCGTCGTCGTCCTCGTCGCGCTCGCGGTGTTCGCCCTGTGGCCGGACTCCCCGTCCGGATCGTCGTCCGGCACGGGCACCGACTCGTCGACGGCGGGTGAGCCGGACGGCGACCCGGCCGCGGCGGACCCGGTGGCGCTGGCCTCGGCCCGCGCCGGCGCCGCGCTCGATCCGTGCCCGGCCCCCCGGCCCGGTGCGGCCCCCGCATTCGATGCGACCGCAGCCGGACCGCTGGCCGGGGTGACGGTGCCGTGCCTGGGCGCCGACGGGACCGTCGACGTCGGCGCGGCGCTGGCCGGGCGGCCGGCGCTGGTCAACGTCTGGGCGTCCTGGTGTGCGCCGTGCCGCGAGGAGCTGCCGGCGCTCGCCGAGTACGCCGCGCGGCCGGGCTCGGTGCCGGTGCTCACCGTCGACGTCCGCGACGACCCGGTGGCCGCGTTGTCGCTGCTGCGCGACCTGCGCGTGACGCTGCCCGCGGTCACCGACCCGCGGAACGCGCTGCGCACCGCCCTGGACATCCCGCCCGCGCTGCCGGCCAGCTACGTCGTGCGCGCCGACGGCACCGTGGCCCGGGTGGACCCGCCGATCCCGTTCCGCTCCGCGGACGAGGTCGCCGCCGCCGTCACGAAGCTGGGAGCGTCGTGAGCCCCTCTCTCGACCCCGCCGCCGCTCCGGAGTCGCTGCGCCCCCTGGTCGACGGCGCGGACGGCATCGACCCCGCGTTCTTCGGGCACCGCCGCACCCCGCCGGAGTCCGGCGGGCGCAAGGCCGCGGTCCTGATGCTGTTCGCCGACGGCTCCGGTGGCGAGCACGGCGACGAGCCGGACGTGCTGCTCACCGAGCGCGCCAGCACGCTGCGCGCCCACGCCGGGCAGGTCTCGTTCCCCGGCGGCGGCATCGACCCCGGTGACGACGGCCCGGTCGCCGCCGCCCTGCGCGAGGCGGAGGAGGAGACCGGGCTGGACCCGTCCGGGGTCGTCCCGCTCGCCGTGCTGCCCGAGCTGCTGATCCCGCCGACCGGCTTCCTGGTCACGCCGGTGCTCGCGCACTGGGCGCGACCGGCACCGGTCCGGGTGGTCGACCGCGGGGAGACCGAACGGGTGCTGCGGGTCCCGGTGGGTGAGCTCCTCGACCCCGACAACCGGCTCAGCGTCCGCGGCCCGCGAGGTCACACGGGCCCGGCGTTCCGGACGTCGGGGCTGTTGATCTGGGGCTTCACCGCTGGCCTATTGTCCGCGCTGCTGCACCGCTCCGGCTGGGAGCGTCCCTGGGACGCCACCCGTACGGAGGACCTCGACGAGGCCTGGTCACGGGCCCGAACCCGACGCCAGGAGGCTACGTGAGCTGGGTCGACATCCTGGTCGTCGTGCTGGCACTGCTGGCCGCGGTGTCCGGGTGGCGGCACGGGGTCGCGGTCGCGCTGCTGTCGTTCATCGGCGTGCTGGCCGGGGCCGTCCTCGGCCTGCGCCTGGCCCCGTTGCTGGCCGGCGGCGTCGAGTCGCAGCAGGCGAAGATCCTGGTCAGCATCGGCGCCGTCGTGCTGCTGGTCGCGCTCGGCGAGGCGACCGGGGTGTACTTCGGCCGCAAGATCCGGGACCGGATCCGCGGCGAGAGCGTGATCAAGATCGACTCGGCGCTGGGCGCCGGGGTGCAGGCCGTCGCCGTGGTGATCGCCGCCTGGCTGATCGCGCTGCCGCTGGCCTCGACGAGCCTGGCCGGGGTGACCTCGGCGGTGCGCGACTCCACCGTCCTGCGCACCGTGGACTCGGTGATGCCCGACGCCGCCCGGGCCCTGCCCGCCGAGCTGCGCCAGATCCTGGACAACTCCGGCTTCCCGGACGTCGTCAGCCCGTTCGCCCGGACGCCCGTCGCCGCCGTCGGGCCGCCGGACTCCGGTCTGGCGAACTCCCCGGTGGTCAGCGAGGTCCGCGACAGCATCCTCAAGGTGCGCGGGCGGGCGCCGTCGTGCCGTCGCGCGCTGGAGGGCACCGGGTTCGTCGTCGCCCCGCAGCGGGTGATGACCAACGCCCACGTCGTCGCCGGCACGACCAGCACCAGCGTCGAGGTGACGACCGGTTCCGGGCGGACCCGCCAGCTCGACGCGGACGTGATCAGCTACGACCCCGAGGTCGACGTCGCGGTGCTCGACGTGCCCGACCTCGAGGCCGACCCGCTGCAGTTCAGCCCGGACCCGGCCCGCGTCGGCGACGACACGATCATCATCGGCTACCCGCTGGACGGCCCCTACACGGTGACCCCGGGCAAGATCCGGGAGCGGATCCGGCTCCGCGGCCCGGACATCTACGACCAGGGCAGCGTCACCCGCGACGTCTACACGGTGCGCGCCGTCGTCCGTTCCGGGAACTCCGGCGGACCGATGATCGCGCCCGACGGGCGGGTCCTGGGCGTGGTGTTCGGCGCGGCGCTCGACGACTCGGAGACCGGCTTCGTGCTGACCGCCGAGCAGGTCGGCCAGGCGCTGAACGTGGCCGCGGGCGAGGACTCGCGGTCGGTCGACACCGGGGAGTGCGCCTCCTGATCGTCGTCCCATGATGCGGGAGGATCTCGCTGACATGTGGGAACGCTCGTAGCGTGGCCGGGGACCGTGCACCCGACCGCGAGGAGCCACCGTGCCGTCGACCGACGCCCCGGACGTCACCCGCACCCGTCGACGGTGGCTGGTGCTCGGGCTCGGGGTGCTCGCCCAGACGTCGTCGAGCGCGTTCGTCTACGGCATGCCGTTCCTGGTCCCGGTGCTGCGCGACCGTTACGGCCTCTCGCTCGCCGAGGCCGGGACCTACGTCGCCGCGCCGACGGCCGGGCTGCTCGTCGCGCTGATCGCCTGGGGTGCGGCCGCGGACCGGTGGGGTGAGCGGGTGGTGATCGGCGTCGGGCTGACGCTGTCGTCGTTCGCGATCGCGGCCGTCGCGCTGCTGCCGGGGCTCGGGCACGTCCCGGTGCTCCTGCTGCTGGCCGCCGGCGGCGCGGGCGGGGCGAGCGTGTCCTCGGCGAGCGGCCGGATGGTGATGGGCTGGTTCGGCCGCGACGAGCGTGGGCTGGCGATGGGGATCCGGCAGACCGCGCAGCCCCTCGGCGTCGCCGTCGCGGGGGTGTCGCTGCCGGCGCTGGCCGGCTCCGGCGGGCCGTTCGAGGCGCTGATCCTGCCCGCCGCGCTGTGCCTGGCCTCCGCCGTCCTGGTGGCCGTGCTGGCGCCCGACCCGCCGCGCACGCCGCGGCCCGCGGGCGAGGCGCGTCCGCGGTCGCCGTACCGGACGCCGGTGCTGTGGCGGGTGCACGCGGCCAGCGCCATGCTCGTCGTCCCGCAGTTCGCGGTGGCCGCGTTCGGCACCGAGTACCTGGTCCGCGAGCAGGGCTGGGGCCTGGCCGCGGCCGGTGGGTTCATGGCCGCGGTGCAGGTCGCGGGGGCGGCCGGGCGGATCGGGACCGGCGTGTGGTCGGACCGGGTCGGGTCCCGGCTGCGGCCGATGCGCCAGGTCGCGGTCGGCGCCGCGGCGGTGCTGCTGCTGTTCGCGCTCGGGGACCTGGTCGCGGGCTGGCTGGCCGTCGTCGCGCTCGCGATCGGCGCCGTCGTCAGCGTCGCCGACAACGGCCTGGCGTTCACCAGCACCGCCGAGATCGCCGGCCCGGCCTGGTCCGGCCGGGCCCTGGGCGTGCAGAACACCGGGCAGAACATCGTGTCCTCGGCGGTGCCGATCGTCCTCGGCGTCCTGATCGGCGCCACCGGCTACGCGGCCGGCTTCGCGATCGCCGCCCTGGCCCCGGTGGCCGCCATCGCCCTGACCCCCGTCCGCCAGGAGCCGACGACGTCCCGCTGGTAGCTCCTGCGAGAGGTCAGACGTCCCGGGTGATGGTCTGGTCGCGGCCGGGGCCGACGCCGATCGCGGACATCGGGGCCCCGGTCAGCTCCTCCAGGCGCAGGACGTAGTCGCGCGCGGCCTGCGGGAGCTCCTCGAACGTGCGGCACGCCGAGAGGTCCTCGAACCAGCCCGGCATCTCCTCGTAGACCGGGACGGCGTGGTGCAGGTCGGTCTGGGTCATCGGCATCTCGTCGACGCGACGGCCGTCGATCTCGTAGCCGACGCAGATCGGGACGGTGTCCAGGCCCGAGAGCACGTCGAGCTTGGTCAGGAAGAAGTCGGTGATCCCGTTGACGCGCGCGGCGTAGCGGCCGATCACGGCGTCGAACCAGCCGCAGCGGCGCTCGCGGCCGGTGTTGACGCCGATCTCGCCGCCGACCTTGCGCAGCCGCTCGCCCATCTCGTCGTGCAGCTCGGTCGGGAACGGGCCCGACCCGACGCGCGTCGTGTAGGCCTTCAGGATGCCGATCACCCGGTCGATCCGGGTCGGCCCGATCCCGGAGCCGACGGCCGCGCCGCCCGCCGTCGGGTTCGACGAGGTGACGAACGGATAGGTGCCGTGGTCGACGTCGAGCAGCGTTCCCTGCGAGCCCTCCAGCAGGATCGTCTCGCCGCGCTCGAGGGCCTGGTTGAGCAGCAGGCGGGTGTCGACGATCTTGTCGGCGAACTTCTTCGACTGCTCCAGGACGGTGTCGACGACCTCGTCCAGGTCGAGCGCACGCCGGTTGTAGACCTTGACCAGGATCTGGTTCTTCAGCTCGAGGGCGGCCTCCACCTTCTGGTGCAGGATCTTCTCGTCGAGCAGGTCCGCGACCCGGACACCGACCCGGGCGACCTTGTCGCCGTAGGCCGGCCCGATGCCGCGACCGGTGGTGCCGATCTTGGCCTTGCCCAGGTAGCGCTCGGTGACGCGGTCGATCGCCACGTGGTACGGCATGATCAGGTGCGCGTCGGCGGAGATCAGCAGGCCGGACGTGTCGACGCCACGCTTCTCCAGCCCCTCCTTCTCCTCGATCAGCGCCTCGGGGTTCACCACGACCCCGTTGCCGATCACGTTCTTGACGCCGGGGGTGAGGATCCCGGACGGGATGAGCTTGAGCGCGAAGTCGCGGCCGTCGGGGGTGACGACGGTGTGACCGGCGTTGTTGCCACCCTGGTACCGCACGACCCAGCCGTACTGGCCGCCGAGCAGATCGGTCGCCTTGCCCTTGCCCTCGTCGCCCCACTGGGCGCCGATCAACACGATGGCTGGCATGTGAGACTCCAGTTCTGCACGCACGTCACGTCGACGGGTCCGTTTTCCGGACACCGCGGCGGGGAGGGTAACCGATCAGTGGGTTCGACCGATCCTGAAGCGGTGCTGCTGACCTGCGCGAGCGAGACGCGACACCGTCTTCGGTCCTACGGTATCCGGCGCCGTGCGCAGCGGGAACGGGTGCCCGCCGCTCTGGCCGACGTGCCGTCGGTCACCCTCGGTCCGCGCCCCGGACGTGACGAGGTCGACCCGATCCTCGCCGATCGTCCGGACGCCCGGCTGATCGTGCACGGCACCGACGCCGACCTGGCGGCGGTGCTCGTCCGGCTGCTGCGCACGGAGCGTCTCGGCACCGAGGTCGGCTACGTCCCGGTCGCGCGCCGCTCGGTCGCCGCGGCCGTCTGGGGGCTTCCGCTCCGCCCGGACGCGGCCGCAGAGCTCGCCCGGCACGGTGTCGCCGGACCGGTCCCGCTGGTCCGCGACGACGCCGGCGGGGTCCTGGTCGGGCGCGGCGAGATGCGGGACTTCGACGGCGAGGGCTACTGCGACGCCACCCTCGTCCTGCGCGGACGGGTCCGCCGCCTGCTCGTCGACGCCGGCCCGGACGGGGTCTCGGTCCTGCCCGACCGCGACGTCCGCGCCGCCGTCGGCCGCGCCGTGCAGATCGGCACCAGCGGAGCCCGGGTCACCAGCGACGGCGTCGAGCACCCCCGCGAGATCCCCCGCTGGGCCTGGTACCGCCACACCGAGCCCTGGCAGCTGGTCCGCCCCTGACCGGACCCGGCACTCATGGCGCATCCGTACCGCTGTGCCGCACCGAAGCTCCATGAGCGCGGCGCCGACGCCGGAGGACCGCCGGACTCATGGCGCTTCGGTGCCGCCATGCCGAACGGAAGCCGCATGAGTGCGGCCCAGGGGACGGGACCCGGGGGCGGGGCGCGCGAGGGTCAGGCGGCGGCCCGGCCGTCGGTGGGGCGGCGGTGGTAGCTGTCGACGTAGACCTGGCCGGAGAGCTCGGCGATGGCGTCCATGATCTCGTCGGTGACCGCGCGGCGGATGGCCGGCGAGCCCTCGAGTCCCTCGTAGCGGCTGAACTCCAGCGGCGTGCCGAAGCGGACCTGGACCGGCGCGATCCGCGGGAAGCGGCGCCCGACGGGCTGGACCCTCTCGGTGCCGGTCAGCGCGACCGGGACGACGACGGCGCCGGTCGACAGGGCGAGCGACGCGACGCCGGTGTGCCCGCGGTGCAGCCGGCCGTCGAGCGAACGCGTGCCCTCCGGGTAGATGCCGAACGCCCCTCCGGCGCGCAGCACGGTGCGCCCGGCGTCGAGGGCGGCGAGGCCCGCCTTGACGTTGCCGCGGTCCACCGGGACGTAGCCCAGCGCGGTGAGGAACCGGGCCATGAGCCGGCCCTTGACCCCGCGGCCGGTGAAGTACTCGGCCTTGCCGAGGAACGCGACCGGGCGCGGGGTGACGAGCGGGATGAACGCCGTGTCGACGGCGGCGCGGTGGTTGGCGGCCAGGATCACCGGCCCGGTGACCGGCACCCGGTCCGCACCCAGCACGCGCGGGCGCCACAGCAGACGGAGGAGGGGGGCGAGCACGTACTTGATCAGGAACTGCACCAGGACCTCGAGCCTCTACCTTCGGACGGCGACGGCCACACCACACCGTGGGGTGGGACCAGTGGAGTCCCAGCGCCGAGTTCAGCACCCGAGAGTCTGGCCCTGTCCTTCCGGACAGGGAATGTCTGTCGCGCAGCACCCCCCGATCAGCGCAACCGGTACTCACCCGCCGCAGCGGCGCCTCCTGCTCCGTCACCCCGCGTGACCTCTCGTGAGCGGACCCGTCAGGGCGTCTCGCGGAGAGCCTGTTGCGCCTGCGCCCGGTCCAGGCCGGTGGCCTGCAGCAGGTCGACCGCGATCGAGCGCACCTGCGCGACGAGCACCGCCGCCGACGGCCCGTACGGGAGGCCGGGATCCTCGGCCAGAGCCGCCGCGCGGTGCGCGGCGTCCCGGATCGCCCCGCGGGCACGCTCCCGGTCGCCGTCGACGCCGAGCTCGCCGATCAGGGCGCCGACGGCGGTGCCGAGCTCGTCGAGGGTGTCGGCCAGACCGTCCGGGACGGGCTCGCCGTCCTCGATCGCGGTCAGCGCGCGGCGGGTCAGCACCCGCAGGTTGCGGACGGCGTAGTCGGTGCGTTCGGCGAGCTCCCGGTAGCGCTGCAGCATCCGCCGGCGCGGCCGTCGCAGCGGCGACACCGAGGCGACCTCGCTCGCCGACCGGACGGCGGCGCGCATCTCGTCGATCATCGGCTGGGTGTCGCGGGACCGGTCCAGGGCCGCCGACGCGGCGTCGCGGTCGTTCTCGCGCAGCGCGACGGCGACGTCGTGCAGCACCGCGACCAGCTCGTCGAGGGCGCGCCGGGCCTCGCGGTGCACGATCCGGATCGGGTTCACCGGGATCAGCGCGGCGATCAGGATCCCGGCCGCACCGCCGATCAGCGCGTCCACGCAGCGGTCGATCCCGCCGGTCTCACCGGGCGGCAGCAGCGTCGTGACGAGCACGGCGGACGCACCGGCCTGGGCAACGATCAGCGTCCCGCCGTCGGTGAACACCGCGATCGCCATGGCCAGGGCGACCACCAGAGCCAGCTGCCAGACACCGCTGCCGATCTGCGCGATCAGCAGGTCGCCGACGAGCACGCCGAGGCTCACCCCGACCACCAGCTCGGCGGCGCGGCGCACGCGGGAGTTCAGCGTCAGCCCGAGGCTGATCACCGCGGCGATCGGGGCGAAGAACGGCCGGGCGTGCCCGACCAGGTCCCCGGCCACGTACAGCGCGAGCCCGGCGGCGACGGCGCACTGCACGATCGGCAGCGCGGACGCCCGCAGCCGCCGGAGCCCGAGCTCGACCCGGCGACGGACCCGTGACCCCGTCCGGCCGACCGCCCCGGTCACCGGAGACCCGTTGTCGAGGGGTCGGTCAGGACAGGCCGAGGGCGGCGGGCGCCTCGGGGTCGGAGTCCGAGAGCAGCGTGAGCAGGCGCTCGACCTCGGCGGTCTCGCCGATCTGCTGCGCCGCGCGGTACAACGCCCCGGTGGCGCGCAGGAAGCCGCGGTTGGGCTCGTGCGACCACGGCACCGGGCCGAAGCCCTTCCAGCCGTTGCGGCGGAGCTGGTCCAGGCCGCGGTGGTAGCCGGTGCGGGCGAAGGCGTAGCCGGTGACGGCGTCGCCGCCGTCGAGGGCGCGCTCGGCCAGCACCGCCCAGGCGATGCTCGACGTGGGGCTCGCGGCCGCGACCTCGGAGGCGTCCTTGCCGGCGTCGAGCTCGGCGGAGGCCGGGTCGGCGGGCAGTCGCGTGGACTCGGGCTCGAGCAGGTTGCCGTGCAGACTCATGTGCCCATCCTCGCGCCCACCCGCGGCGTCGTGCCAGCGGGTGGGCGCGAGCGGGTCACTTGCCGAGAGCCTTGCCGGCCGACTTCAGCGACTCGCAGGCCTCCTGGACGCGCTCGGCCATGCCGACCTCGGCCTTCTTGAGGTAGGACCGCGGGTCGTAGACCTTCTTGTTGCCGACCTCGCCGTCGATCTTCAGCACGCCGTCGTAGTTCTCGAAGATGTGCGAGACGATCGGGCGGGTGAACGCGTACTGGGCGTCGGTGTCGACGTTCATCTTCACCACGCCGTAGCCCAGCGCCTCGTGGATCTCCTCCAGCGAGGAGCCGGAGCCACCGTGGAAGACCAGGTCGAACGGCTTCTCGGACGCACCGGAGCCGATCTTCTCCCGGGCGACGTCCTGGCCCTGCTTGAGGATCTCCGGGCGCAGCTTGACGTTGCCCGGCTTGTAGACGCCGTGCACGTTGCCGAACGTCGCGGCCAGCAGGTAGCGGCCCTTCTCGCCGGTGCCGAGCACGTCGACGGTGCGCTCGTAGTCCCCGGGCGCGGTGTAGAGCTTGTCGTTGATGTCGTTGGCGACGCCGTCCTCCTCGCCGCCGACGACGCCGATCTCCACCTCGAGGATGATGTTCGCCTTGACCGCCTGCTCCAGCAGCTCGGCCGCGATCTTCAGGTTCTCCTCGAGCTCGGTCGCCGAGCCGTCCCACATGTGCGACTGGAACAGCGGGTTCTTCCCGTTGCTCACCCGCTCCTGGCTGATCGCGATCAGCGGGCGGACGAACGTGTCCAGCTTGTCCTTCGGGCAGTGGTCGGTGTGCAGCGCGACGTTGATCGGGTACTGCTCGGCGACGACGTGCGCGAACTCGGCCAGGCCGACCGAGCCGGTGACCATGTCCTTGACGCGGGTTCCGGAGAGGAACTCGGCACCGCCGGTGGACACCTGCACGATGCCGTCCGAGCCCGCCTCGGCGAACCCGCGCAGCGCGGCGTTCAGCGTCTCCGTGCTGGTCACGTTGATCGCCGGGTAGGCGAACTCGCCGCTCTTGGCGTTGTCCAGCATCTGGTTGTAGATCTCGGGCGTGGCGATCGGCATCGGCGCTCCTCGGGTCGGGGCGGGTGTACTTGCTGGCCAGTATCACGTACCCGATCCGCACGGCCCCATAGCGAAAGAACATGTGCCTGGTCACCCGGCCGGGGCCGATACCGCGAAGATCCATCCGGTCCACCGCTACGCTGGTGACGTGGAGGAGGCACGGGCGGAGAGCGCCGTCGACCGGACGCTGAGCCGTCTGCGTCGCATCGACAGTCGTCCCGCGGACGAGACGCCGCCGGTCGAGACGACCGGCGCGACCGGCCCCGTCGAACCCCGCACGCTCGCCGACCTCTACCGCGACCACCGCACCCGCCTGATGCGCCTGGCGATGCTGCTCGTCGACATCCCGGCCACCGCCGAGGACGTCGTGCAGGAGGCGTTCGCCGGGCTGCACCGGCACTGGTCGGGGCTGCGCGACGAGACCGCGGCCGTCGCCTACCTGCGCGCGGCCGTCGTCAACGGGTCGCGCTCGGTGCTGCGACGGCGCCGCACCGCCCGGGAGTACGTGCCCCCGCACGCCGCGAACGCGCGCTCGGCGGAGTCGCTGGCGATGCTCTCGGCCGAGCACCAGCAGGTGGTCGACGCCCTGTCCGGCCTGCCGCCGCGCCAGCGCGAGGTGCTGGTCCTGCGCTACTACGGCGGGCTGTCGGAGTCCGAGATCGCCGAGGCGGCCGGGATGAGCCGCGGCACCGTGAAGTCGACGGCCAGCCGTGCGCTCGACGCCGTCGCCCGGATCATGGACGAGCGGTCCGGGGGCGACGCGGTGCGCCGTCCCGGTTCCGGCGAGATGGAGCACCGATGACCGTCCCGCGCGACGACGACGCCGCCGCCCGGCGGCTGAGCGAGGCCCTGCACGCCCAGGCCGTGAGCGGCGGGCGCGTGCCCCCGCCGCCGGGCGACCGGGTGTCGTCGTCGATGCCGCCCCCCGGGCCCGGCCGGTTCGGCCCGCCGCCCGTCCCGCCGCGGATGCCCGGTCGCGTCCCGCCGCCGGCACCGCGCCCGATGCCGCCGCAGGCCCCGGCCCCGGCCGCCGCGCCCGCGCGCTCGGACCGGCGTCAGATCGTCTGGGCGCTGCTGGTCACGCTGCTGATCGGCGCCATCCTCGGCGGCGGCATCGGGCTGGTCTCGGTACTCCTGCCCGGCGCGCTCCCGGCCCTGGGGTAGCAACCGCCTGGACGTCCCCCGCCGTCCTGACCAGGATGATCTCCCATGGACGAGGCGGTCGTCGTCGAACGGGTCATCGGGCGCTGCGGGGAGCTGGTGCTGCGCCGGGTCGGCGCCCACCACGAGATCGTGGCCAACGGGGTGTTCCTGATGGACACCCGCGGCGGGGACTCCGAACGGCTGCTGGCCACCGCGACCGCCGACCGGATGCCCGCACCGGGCCGTCTGGCCGTCGGCGGGCTGGGGGTGGGGTTCACCCTCGCCGCGGCACTCGCCCATCCCGCGGTCGGCACGGTGGACGTGATCGAGCGGGAGCCCGACGTCGTGCGCTGGAACTCCGGACCGCTCGCCGACGGGAACGGGCACGCCGTCGACGATCCGCGCGTGCGCACCCACGTCGCCGATCTCGCCGACTGGCTCCGCGACGCACCGCCCGGCAGCGTCGACGGGCTGTGCCTGGACACCGACAACGGCCCGGACTGGCTCGTCGACCCGGGCAACGCCGGCCTCTACGACGACGCCGGCCTGGCCGCCGCGCGACGCGTCCTGGCACCGGGCGGTGTGCTCGCACTCTGGTGTGCCGCACCATCTCCCGAGCTCGCCGAGCGTCTCGGCACGATCTTCGACGACGTCGCGACGCTGGAGGTGCCGGTCGGCCGCGGGGACCCTGACGTGGTGCTGCTCGCCCGGTGATCACCGGCCGGGCGGTACCGGGCGGTTCGCCGGATTCGTCCGTCGTCGCACTGGGCGAGCCCGTGGTGGCGGCTCATCGGGGCCACAGGTCCGGCCGGTACCGTCGTGCCCCGTGACGCCCCTCGCCACTCAGACGCTCGCGCTCGGTCCGGACTGGCTCGACCCGACCGTCATCATCGAATGGCTGGGCCCCTGGGCCCTGGTCGGGCTCGCGGCGATCATCTTCGCCGAGTGCGGCCTGCTGCTGGGCTTCTTCCTGCCCGGCGACTCGTTGCTGTTCACCGCCGGGCTGTTCGTCGCCCAGGGCACGATCGGCGTCCCGCTGTGGCTGGTCTGCGTGATCCTGGTGGTGGCCGCGTTCGCCGGCAACGTCGTCGGCTACGCGATCGGCTACAAGGCCGGTCCGGCGATCTTCGACAAGCCGAGGTCGAAGCTGTTCAACCCCAAGCACGTCGCGAAGACGCAGGAGTTCTTCGACAAGTACGGCAACCGGGCGATCGTGCTGGGCCGGTTCGTGCCGATCGTGCGCACGTTCATCACGGTCAGCGCGGGCGTGGCCCGGATGGACCCGAAGCGGTACATGACGTACTCGCTGATCGGCGGCGTCGCGTGGGCGGCCGGGGTGACGGTGCTGGGCTACTTCCTGGGCCAGTTCGCGTTCGTCCGGGAGAACATCGACTTCATCCTGATCCTGGTCGTGCTGGTCTCGATCCTGCCGATCGTCATCGAGGTGCTGCGGGCGCGGTCGAAGAACAAGAAGGCCGCGGCCGCCGTCGCCGCCCCGGCCGGACCGGGCGCCGCCGCCTCCGACCTCACGCAGCCGATCCAGCTGCCCCGCGACACCGGCGCGCCGCAGGGCTCCGGCTGGAGCGACCCGGTCGCGGGGCCGAACGGGCACCCGACCTCGGGATCCGCCGACAACACCGCGACCACGTGGATCACGCCCGTCGGCCCGAACGACCCGCCGCCGAACGGGATCCCGGCGAACGGTTCGCACGCGAACGGCTCCCCGTCCGCGGGGGCGCAGCCGGCTCCGGTCAACGGCGACGTGCCGGACGCCGTGACCGGACGCCCCTCGCCGGACGCCACTCCGGCGTTCACCGACGAGCCGACCCGTGGGCTCCCCGCCCACGCCCCCGCGCCGGTCGAGAGCCGATCCTCGGGACGCCCGGTGATGGGCCGCCCGACGACCCCGGCCCGCCCGGCCACCGCCGCCCGTCCGTCCTCGGAGAAGGACGGCGACACCGACCGCTGAGCCCCGGCGGGTTCAGGTTCCGGGGCCCCGCTCCAGACGGGCGGCGGCCTCCAGCAGCATCCAGCCCGAGAGCTGCACCGACAGCGCCGACTCCGGGTTCCCCGCCGCGGCCACCCGCGCCGGAGCCCGCCAGTCGTGGGCGAACACCGGGCCGCCGCGCATCTCGGCCCGGTTCTCCCAGACCGACTCCGCGCTCGCCCGGACCAGGCGTCCGGCGACGTCGGTGAGCTCCGGCAGGCGCACCGCGGCGTCGGCGAGGTAGCGGGCGAGGATCCCGTTGAACAGGCCGCCGTCGTCGTAGCCGCCGACGACGCCGTCCGGCTCGGCCAGGTGCGTCGCGGTCGCCGCCAGGACGCTCGTGGCCCGCTCGGTCCAGCGCGGGTGACCGTCGCGTTCGGCGAGCTCCACGCAGGCGCCCAGGTACACGCCCTGGTTGTAGGTGTAGATCGCCGGCTCGACCGTGCGGACCCGGCCGTCGCGGCCGACCCGCACGCCGTCGCGGATCAGCCCGGTCTCCGGGTCGGGCAGCCGGACGTGCATCCAGTCGGCGAGGGCGGCGGCCGCGGTGAGGTCGCCGCGGCGGGCGAACAGGATCGCCGCCGGGCCGTTCGCCGGGGCGGCCTTGAAGTCGTCGCGACGGCGCCAGTAGACCCCGCCCCCACCGGCCGCGGTGTGACCGGCGCGCAGGCGGGCCAGGATCGCGTCCAGGGCGGGCCGCGCGGCGGGACCGGCGGCGTCGCCCGCGCGGTCGATCGCCAGGCCGAGCCAGGCGATGTCGTCGTAGTAGTCGTCGACCCAGCTCCCGGCGTTGCGCAGGCGCACCGTGCGCAGGAACGTCGCGATGCCGGCGTCCCGCGACGACGACGGCGCCCGCCCCCGCGCGTCGGCGAGGCAGTCCAGCAGGTGCGCCTGCCACCAGTAGTGCCACGGCCACGGCCGGATCGGCCACCGCCGCGGCCAGGAGACCCGCCCGATCGCCGTGCCCGGCACGATCCCGCCGAAGCGCCGCACGAACCGTCCGGCGACGGCCCTCTCCGCGGCCGCGGCACGGTCCGCCCAGGTCCCCTGCTCCCCGGGGACGGGCGTCACCACGCGGCGTCCAGGTCGGCGTGCTCACGGATCCAGGCGTGCATCGCCACCCCGGCCGCGACGCCCGCGTTGACCGAACGCGTGGACCCGAACTGCGCGATCGACACCGACAACGACGCCGCCTCGCGGGCCGGCTCGGACAGTCCCGGCCCCTCCTGCCCGAACAGCAGGACGCAGGCCCGCGGCAGCGACGCCGTCTCCAGCCGGACCGAGCCCGGCGTGTTGTCCACCGCGACGATCGTCAGCCCGTGGTCCCGGGCGAACGTCGCCAGCCCGGCGACGTCGGGGTGGTGGTGCAGCTGCAGGTACCGGTCGGTGACCATGGCTCCGCGCCGGTTCCAGCGCCGCCGCCCGACGATGTGCACCCCGCCCGCGCCGAACGCGTTCGCCGTGCGGACGACGGTGCCGATGTTGTGGTCGTGCCCGAGGTTCTCGATCGCGACGTGGAACGGGTGCGCGCGCCGCACCAGCTCGGTCGCGACGGCCTCGCGGCGCCAGTAGCGGTAGGCGTCGACGACGTTGCGGCGGTCACCGTGCTCGAGCAGCTCCGGGTTGTAGTGCCCACCCGACGGCCAGGCCGCGGGCCCGCCCGGCCACGGACCGACCCCGACCTGCCCCGGGATCTCCCACTCGCTGGGCCCGACGGAGTCCTCGTCCACGGGGGAGGGGTCAGCCCAGCTGCAGGTCGGCCAGCCCGAGCAGCGCCCGGTACGGCGCGCCCTCGGCCTCGACGGCCTCGCGCGCCCCGGTGTCGCGGTCGACGACCGTGCACACCCCGACCACGGTCGCCCCGGCCTCGCGCACCTGGCGCACCGCGGTCAGCACGGAGCCGCCGGTCGTCGACGTGTCCTCGACGACCAGCACCGGGCGTCCGGCGACGTCCGGGCCCTCGATCAGCCGCTGCATGCCGTGCTTCTTGGTCTCCTTGCGCACCACGAACGCGTCGATCGGCGGCGCACCGGCCTCGAGGGACGCGGCGTGCAGCACGGCGGTCGCGACCGGGTCCGCGCCGAGCGTCAGCCCGCCGACGGCGTCGTAGTCCCAGTCCTGGGTCAGCGCGCGCAGCAGCCGCCCGATCAGCGGGGACGCCTCGTGCTGCAGCGTGACGCGGCGCAGGTCGACGTAGTAGTCGGCCTCCGCACCGGAGGACAGCGTGACCCGCTCGTGGACGACGCCGAGTTCGCGGACCAGTGCCGCGAGCCGCGCCCGGTCCCCATGGGCGCTCATGTGCGGTCCCGGTCGAACGTCGCCGTCAGTCGCCGGACGACACCGCGGGGGAGCACCCCGACCAGCCCGACGATCGCCTTGTACTGCCGCGAAGGCACGGACACCACCCGTCCCCTGGCCAGGTCGGCCAGGCACTCGTCGACGACCTGCACGGGGTCGAGCCACAGCGGCCCACGCCGTCCGCCGACCTCGATCCCGGCCCGTTCGTGGAACTCGGTCCGGACGAAGCCCGGGCACAGCGCCATCGCCCGCACCCCCGTCCCGTTCAGCGACGCGGCGATCCCCTCGGTGAACGAGATGACCCACGCCTTGTCCGCGCTGTAGGTGGACCCGCGCCCGGCGAGGAACCCGGCCACGCTGGCCACGTTCACCACCGCACCGGTGCCGCGGTCCACCATCCCGGGCAGCGCGGCCCGGGTGAGAGCCAGCACACTCGCCACGTTCACCTCGAGCTGGCGGGTGAGGTCGGCGGGGTCGGCCTGCAGGAAGTCGCTCCCCGTGGCCAGACCGGCGTTGTTCACCAGCAGCTCGACGGGGGAGAGGTCCGGGTCGGTCAGCCGCCGGGTGACGCGGGCGCGGGCGGCCGGGTCGGCCAGGTCCGCCGGCAGCACCTCGACCGATACGCCCTGGTCACGGAGCCGGGCCGCGGAGGCCTCGAGGCGTTCGGCGTCCCGGGCGACCAGCACGAGATCGCGCCCGTCCGCGGCCAGACGGTCGGCGAACGCCGCCCCGATCCCTGCGGAGGCGCCGGTGATCATGACGGAGGGCACGGGGCGAGCCTAGTGCGTGACGGCGGCCCCGCCACGCAGGCGTCACCGGCTCCGCACTGCGCCGGTGGGAGCAACCGGACCTACTTCACATCACGTGACGGTCACGGTGCCTTTACCGTCGGGGTATGACGTCCGAGGCCCCGAGACCCGCGGCCGCGCGCCCCGCGTCGGACCGTCCGACGTCCGACCACCACCGCGTGATCATCGTCGGCGCCGGTTTCAGCGGCCTGACCGCCGGTCTGGCCCTGCTGCGCCGGGAGGTGCACGACTTCGTCATCCTGGAACGGACCGACGACGTCGGCGGCGTCTGGCGGGACAACACCTACCCCGGCGTCGGCGTCGACACGCCCTCACCGCTCTACCAGCTGCGCCGCCTCACCAACCCGGACTGGTCGGACCTCTACGCCAAGGGCCACGAGGTCCTGGACTACTCACGGACGCTGGCCCGCACCGACGGCCTGCTGTCCCACGTGCGCTTCCACAGCGACGTCGAGCAGGCGCGCTGGGACCCCGACACCCGGTGCTGGCGCATCCGCACCGGGCGCGGCGAGGTGACCGCGGACGTCCTCGTCAGCGCGGCCGGGCTGGTCTCCGACCCGGCGATGCCCGACGTCCCGGGCCTGTCCCGCTTCCCCGGACCGGCGTTCCACTCCTCGCGCTGGGACCACGACGTCGACCTCGACGGCAAGCGCGTCGCGGTGATCGGGACGGGCGCGTCGGCGATCCAGATCGTGCCGGCCATCCAGCCGCTGGTCCGCGAGCTGCACGTCGTGCAGCGCACCCCGGCCTGGGTGATGCCCAAGCCCGAGCGCCCCGGGGCGGAGAAGCTGCGCCGCGCGCTGGACGCGAGCCCGCGGCTACGCCGCCTGCAGTTCGACGTCCTCTACGCCGGCGCCGAGGTGCTCGCCTCGGCCCGGCGGTCGAAGCTGCTGCGCGAGGGCCTGATGCGGGTCGGGCGCCGGCACCTGGCCGAGCAGGTGCCGGACACCGAGCTGCGCGCCCGCCTGACCCCGGACTTCGAGTACCTGTGCAAGCGCCCGCTGATCTCCAACTCCTACCTGCCGGCGATGGGCGAGCCGAACACCACGCTGCACACCGGCGGTCTGGCCGAGGTCCGCGGCGCATGCGTCGTCGCCGGTGACGGCACCGAGGCCGAGGTGGACGTCATCGTGCTCAACACCGGCTTCCAGATCGGGATCACCTCGCCGATCGCCCGCCGGATCCGGGACGCGTCGGGGACCTCGCTGAGCGAGCACTGGGGTGACCAGCCGCGCGCCTACCTGGGCATGAGCTACCCGGGCTTCCCGAACTTCTTCCTCACCCAGGGCCCGAACGCGACCAGCGGCGCCAGCTCGACGCTGCTCTTCGCCGAGGCCCAGGGCCGCTACATCGCCGACGCCGTCGTCACGATGGCGCGCGAGGGGATCGAGGTCACCGACGTCCGGCCCGAGGTCGAGCACCGGTGGACGCGCCGGATCCGGCGCCGCTCCGCGCGGACGGTCTACGAACGCGGCGGGTGCGCGAGCTACTACCAGAACGACGACGGCGTCAACGTCGTCATGTGGCCCGCGAACTCGGCCGAGTACCAGCTCCGGACCCGGCGGTTCAAGCTCGCGCCGTTCCGCACCCGGTACGGCCCGCGCGGGGCCGGGCGGCCGTTGGAGCCGGCCCTGCCCCTCCCGCGCACCGACGAGCTCGCGGTGGGCTGACCTCACGCGGGAAACCGGCCCCGGCGTGGGGTCGGATCCACGCCGGGGCCGGAAGCGGTGGGACGTCAGGCGCTCGGGACGGCCATCCCGTCGGCCGGTCGCGGGACACGCACCGGCTCGACGGCCGCCGGCGTGGTCGACGAGACGGTCGCCGACGCGCGGGAACGGGCCGCCGCGACGGCGCGGGCGCGGCTCTCGCGGGTGGACCGGCGGGTGGGGACGAAGTGGTCCGCCGCCGGGGTGCGCACGCAATGCGGCGGCTCGACCCGCTGGGCCGGGCGCGAGGGCAGGTCCGGCAGGCCCGGACGGCGGACGGGCCGCGCCGGGGCCGAGGCGGCCACCGGGGCCGGTGCCGGGACGGGCTCGCGACGCTCCCGCGACGCCCCTGCCACCCGGGCGGCCAGGCGCAGCGCCCGGCGCGGCATCTCCAGCGCGTCGACCAGCGGCCGGTAGACCGGTCCGGGGACGCTCAGGGTGCGACCGCGGTCCAGGTCGGCGAGGCAGGTGTCGACGACCTGCTCGGGCTCGGACCACAGCAGCCGACCGGCCATGCCCTCGGGCGGGGTGAAGTCGTGCCACCCGGTGCGGACGTACCCGGGGCAGGCCGCGATCGCGGCGACGCCGGTGCCGCGCAGAACCGGCGCGAGCGAGTCGGTGAACGCCGAGACCCACGCCTTGGTCGGGCCGTAGGACGAGCCGGCCGCGGGCAGGTACCCGGCGACGCTGCCCACGTTGACGATCGTCCCCCGGCCGCGCTGCAGCATCCCGGGCAGCACCGCGTGGGTGAGCCCGATCGTCGCGGTGATGTTGAGGTCGATCTCGGCCTGCAGGTGCTCCCGCTCGGCGTGCGGGAACTCCGCCGCCCGGCCGCACCCGGCGTTGTTCACCAGGACGTCGACGACCAGGCCCTCGGGCCCGCTCAGCAGGGCCTCCAGCCGGAACAGGCCGTGCCGGTCGGCGAGGTCGGTGACGAAGGTGTCCACCCGGACGCCGTGGCGGGCCGCGATGATGCGGGCCGTCGCGTTGAGCCGCAGCTCTCCGCGGGCGACGAGGATCAGGTCGTGTCCGCGGGCCGCGAGACGATCGGCGAACGCGGCGCCGATGCCGGCGCTACCGCCGGTGATGAGAGCGAGAGGCACCCGAACAGGGTATCCAGCGCTACTCCACCTAGCTCAATCGGGTGGTCACTTTGCGCATCAGTCGATCAACACACGGCGACGAATCGCTGGTCAGGCCCCGGCCGAGGGTCGCACGGCCGAGAGGCCCTCCTCCAGGGCGGTGGCCACCTCGGCGAGGTCGGCCAGGAGGTCCTGCATGCGGTCCGGGGAGATCCCCACCGGAGCGGCCGCGAGCACCCAGGCGTCCTCGGCCCAGAGCAGCTCGACGTCCTCGCCGATCGCGTCGCTGGCGTCGGCCAGGCGCGGGGTCAGCAGCGGGCGGACGGCCTCGGCGTCGCTGACGAACGCGTACCGCTCGCCGACCGGCTCCAGCAGGTCCAGCCCGGCGTCGTCGGGCAGCGGGGCCGACGGCAGCCGCAGCTCCACCGCGGCCGGCAGCGCGGTCTGCACCTGCACCGCGCACAGCACGGAGCTGACCCGGCCGGCCTGCTCGTGGTCGAACGCGTAGGACTGCCGCGGACCGTCCGGGGTCGGCACGTCGCCGCTGACCAGGTTGCGCGCCACGCCCGGCCCGCCCTGGTGGATGGTGCCGTAGCGCCAGCGGCTGGGCAGGACCGGATCGCTGTCCAGGAACTCCCACTCCCGCGTCGCGGCCCACCGCTTGCGGTCGCGGCTCCCACCGCCACGGAACCGATCGAACAGCAGCAGGCCGACGCCCACGATGATCGCGATGATGGCGATGACGAACCAGACCGACATGCGGCGGAGCCTAGTCCCGAACCACCGCCGAACGTGGTAGCGCCACGACGGTGGATCGCCCTCGTCCGGGGGGTGTCGGTCACCCGGGCCGCGACCGGTGCCGGCTCACCGGTACCCGCCGGCCTCGTCCTCCTGCTCCGCGATCTCGCCCCGCGCCTCGCCCGCCTGTTTTCCGGACTCGACGGCCGCCTTGACCCGGACGTCGTCCCGGAGCTCTTCGACGCCCTCACCGGCGCCCTTCCAGCCGGGGCGGACCGCCTCCACCCCGGCCGACTCGGACAGTCCGGCCGGCTCCCCGGCACGCAGGTCGGGGGCGACCCTGCGTTCGGCGGCGCCCTCCAGGCCCGCCCGCACGTTCTTCAGCCGGTCGGCCACACCCGCCGGGACGGTGGGTGTGGGGATCGCCGCGCCGGCCCTGGCCACGGTGTCCGCCAGACCGTTCGCGCCGGGCACGGCGGAAGCCGGCAGGAAGCTCCCGATCGACGCCAGCTCGTCGGCCCGCCTCCCCATCCCGGAGACCAGCGTCGCCAGCGCCGCCGACGCCTCGTCCAGCTGTGCAACGACCTTGCTGATCTTCTCGGCCGCGTGCAGTGCCAGCGTCGTGGCCTCCAGGACCATCGCCGGGACGGCCGCCGCGGCGGCCAGACCCCCGCTGACGACCGTCGCCAGCAGCCAGGCGACGAGCCTGCCGAGCCAGCCGGCGATCATGTCCCGGATGAGAGACCGCACCGTCCCGACCATCGCGGCCGAGGTCAGGACCGTCTCCGAGACTCCCGCCGTGTCCGACGACGTCGTGGACAGCGCCTCCCGCAGGCGACCGGCGGCGACCCGGTAGGCGTCGGCGGCCTCGCCCTCCCAGCCCGCCACCTGGCGGGCCATGGCCCCCTCGAACGCGGTGGCCTGGGCCGCGAGCTCCAGCGACAGCAGGTGCCACGCCTCCGCCCGGGCCTCGATCTCCGGCGGGTCCCCGAGCATCGCGTCGAGCGGCTCGCGCAGGAACGAGACGTGTTCGATCGCCCAGCCGGTGGCGCCGGCCAGGATGGTGCCCACCGGGTCCATCACCAGGCCGAGGGTGTCCAGGCCGGCCGCGGTCCCGGCCGCGGCGATCCCGCCCGCGTCCTGCTCGCCGAACGACTCGCCGAGATCCTTGTAGCTCGACAGGATCCCCGACCCCTCGGCCCAGTCCCGTTCCGGCTCGACCGAGGTCATCCGTCACCACCGAACAGATCCGCGACCCGCCGGTCGGCGCTCTCGTAGTCGGCCGCGCAGTCGCGCAGTCCGCCGGCCGCGTCGCCCAGAGCACGGCACAGCTTCTCGACCGCGACCGAGCCGGATCCCATCGCAGCCATCGCCGCTCCGGAGAACGCCTGGCCGATGAGCCCGTAGGCGTCCGTGGAGAGCGTGTTCTGCGCGGGGGTCTTCCCCGCGATCGCGTGCTCGACGTTCCCGACGGCCGTCGCGTGCCCGCGGACGTCCCCGGGGACGACGCGGAACACGTCGTCGGTCACCGCGCGGCCCTCCCGGCCGCCGTGACCGGCTCCACCACCTCACGGACCTGGCGCGACGCGTCGGCCGCGGCCTCACGGGACAGGGTCAGGACCAGGTCGGCCAGACGGGCGCGGGGCATCTCTTCGGCACGCGAGCCGAACCGGAGCTCGAGCAGGGCGCCGGAGCCGTTCACCGTCACGGTGACGGCTCCGTCGCGGCTCGACGCGGTGGCGGTCAGGCCCTCGAGCTGGGCCTGGGCGCGTTCGGCGCGGTCGCGCAGTTCCTCCATGCGGCCGCGATAGTCGGCGAGCCAGGCCCGGACGTCCGACGTGTCGGTAGGGGCGGAGGACGAGGGCGCGGACGGGAGGCCGGTCAGGTGGCGGGACGGTCGTGGGTCCATGCGCCGGGACGGTAGGAGTCACCGCCCCGGCGCACCGGCGATCGGACCTATCGGTTCGCGATCGCGACCGGCTCCTCGGTGCCGGTCCCGAGGCCCTTGCCGACGACCAGGCCGCCGGTCCCGCCGGACGCGGACGGGTCGAGGTCGACCCGCACCGTGTCGCCCTCGCGGACGCCGCCGGAGAGCAGCTCCCGGGCGAGCTGGTCGCCGATCGAGGACTGCACCAGCCGGCGCAGCGGGCGGGCGCCGTAGACCGGGTCGAACCCGTTCATGGCCAGCCACTCCCGCGCCGGGTCGGTGACCTCCAGGGTCAGCCGGCGCTTGGCCAGACGCCCGCGCAGCACGTCGACCTGGATGTCGACGATGTGCGTGAGCTCGTCGGTGGACAGCGCGTGGAACACGACGACGTCGTCGAGCCGGTTGAGGAACTCCGGCTTGAAGTGCGTCCGGACCACCGCCATGACGGCGTCGTGGCGCTGCTGCTCGTCGAGGCTCTGGTCGGCGATCACGCCGCCGCCCAGGTTCGAGGTGAGCACCAGGATCGTGTTCCGGAAGTCCACCGTGCGGCCCTGGCCGTCGGTCAGGCGTCCGTCGTCGAGCACCTGCAGCAGCGTGTCGAACACGTCCGGGTGCGCCTTCTCGACCTCGTCGAAGAGCACCACCGTGTACGGACGACGGCGCACCGCCTCGGTCAGCTGGCCGCCCTGGTCGTAACCGACGTAGCCGGGAGGGGCACCGACCAGGCGGGCCACCGAGTGCTTCTCGGAGTACTCGCTCATGTCGATGCGGACCATCGCCCGCTCGTCGTCGAACAGGAACTCCGCCAGCGCCTTGGCCAGCTCGGTCTTGCCGACGCCGGTCGGTCCGAGGAACAGGAACGACCCGGTCGGCCGGTTCTCGTCGGAGATCCCGGTCCGCGCGCGGCGCACCGCGTCGGAGACGGCGCGGACGGCCTCGGTCTGCCCGACCACGCGACGGCCGAGCTCGTCCTCCATCCGCAGCAGCTTCGCGGTCTCGCCCTCGAGCATCCGCCCGGCGGGGATCCCGGTCCACGCGGACACGACGTCGGCGACGTCGTCCGGACCGACCTCCTCCTTGAGCATCACCGTCTCGGCGTTGCTCTCGACGGCGGCCGCCTTCTCGGCGAGCTCCTTCTCCAGCGCCGGGATGCGCCCGTAGCGCAGCTCGGCGGCCCGGCCCAGGTCGCCGTCGCGCTCGGCCCGGTCGGACTCGCCGCGCAGCTGCTCGAGCTGCTCCTTGAGGTCGCGGGTGACGTCGATGGCGCTCTTCTCGTTCTGCCACCGCGCGGTCAGCGCGGACAGCGCCTCCCGCTTCTCGGCCAGCTCGGCGCGCAGCGCGACCAGGCGGTCCTTCGAGGCGGCGTCGGACTCCTTGTCCAGCGCCATCTCCTCGATCTCCAGCCGGCGCACGGCGCGCTCCACGGTGTCGATCTCCACCGGACGCGAGTCGATCTCCATCCGGAGCCGGGACGCGGCCTCGTCGACCAGGTCGATCGCCTTGTCCGGCAGGAACCGGGCGGTGATGTAGCGGTCGGACAGCGTCGCGGCGGCGACGAGGGCGGCGTCGGTGATCCGCACGCCGTGGTGCACCTCGTAGCGCTCCTTGAGCCCGCGCAGGATGCCGACGGTGTCCTCCGGGGAGGGCTCACCGACGAGCACCTGCTGGAACCGGCGCTCCAGGGCGGCGTCCTTCTCGATGTGCTGGCGGTACTCGTCCAGCGTGGTGGCACCGACCAGGCGCAGCTCACCGCGGGCGAGCATCGGCTTGATCATGTTGCCGGCGTCCATCGAGCCGTCGCCGGTCGCACCCGCGCCGACGATCGTGTGCAGCTCGTCGATGAAGGTGATGACCTCACCGGCCGAGTCGGTGATCTCCTTGAGCACCGACTTGAGCCGCTCCTCGAACTCGCCGCGGTACTTCGCCCCGGCGACCATCGAGCCGAGGTCGAGCGAGATCACGCGCTTGCCGCGCAGCGACTCCGGCACGTCGCCGGCGACCACGCGCTGGGCCAGGCCCTCGACGATCGCGGTCTTGCCGACGCCGGGCTCGCCGATCAGCACGGGGTTGTTCTTGGTGCGGCGCGAGAGCACCTGCACCACGCGGCGGATCTCGGTGTCGCGGCCGATCACCGGGTCCAGCTCGCCGGAGCGGGCGCGCTCGGTGAGGTCGACGCCGTACTTCTCCAGCGCCTGGTAGGTGCCCTCGGGGTCCGGGCTGGTCACCCGGGCCGAGCCGCGGACCTTGGAGAAGGCCTCGCGCAGCGCGTCCGGACCTGCGCCGTGGCGTCCGAGCAGGTCGGCCACCGGGCCGCCGGAGCGGGCGAGCCCGACCAGCAGGTGCTCGGTGGAGACGTACTCGTCGCCCATCTCGGTGGCGAGCTGCTGGGCCGCGGTGATGGCGGCGAGCGCGTCGCGCGAGAGCTGGGGTGCGCTGACCGAGGAACCGGCCGCGGACGGCAGCCGCTGGCCGAGCTGGGTCAGTTCGGCACGGACCTTGTCGGCGTCCGCACCGACGGCGGCGAGCAGCGGCGCGGCGATCCCGTCCCCCTGGGCCAGCAGTGCGCCGAGCAGGTGGGTGGGACCGACGTCGGGGTTGCCCGCCAGCGTCGCGGCCTGCACGGCCGCCGAGATCGCCTGCTGGGTCTTGGTGGTGGGGTTGAAGGAATCCATGCCCCCGCGTCCTCCTGGATCGTCATGAGTGGGAGTGGCAGCCGGTCGGTCCCCCTCGTGGGAGGTCCCTCGTGGAAGTACCGGCCAGTGTGCCCGTCACTACCGACAACGTCAGGAAAGTTGAGTCTGTTCCGCTCAAGTGACCGAATTTCGCGAGACCGGCGATACTGGGTCCGATGAGCGAGGACCCGCTTCTGACCAGCCTGCTCGCGGCCGTCGCCGCCGCTCCCGGGGACGTCCCGTTGCGCCTGCACCTCGCCGAGCGGCTGGCCGACGCCGGACGCGTGCCGGAGGCGTTGCAGCACACGACCGCCGCCCTGGCCGCCGAGCCCGGTCACCCCGGGGCGATCGCGCTGCTGCAACGCCTGACGACGGCTCTGACCACGGGTTCCGCTCCGACCACAGCGACCACCGCCGACGAGCCGGCCCTTCCCGTCGCCGACGCCCCGGCCGATCCGCCGGCGGACGAGCCGGTCGAGGAGCCCCACGAGCCCGCCGGCTTCGACTGGGCCCGCGCCGAGGAGCAGGTCGCCGACATCGCCGAGCCGGTGTCGGCGTTCGACGACGGCGGCGGGCCCGGCGGCAGCGGCGACTCCGACGTCGAGTGGGCCGAGCGCCCCGACGTCCGGCTCGACGACGTCGGCGGGATGGAGCACGTCAAGTCCCGTCTGGAGCTGTCGTTCCTGGGCCCGATGCGCAACCCGGAGATGGCGAAGGCGTTCGGCAAGCGCCCCGGCGGCGGGCTGCTGCTCTACGGCCCGCCCGGCTGCGGCAAGACGTTCCTGGCCCGGGCCGTGGCCGGCGAGCTCGGGGCGCGGTTCTCCGAGATCGGGATCGCCGACGTGCTGGACATGTGGACCGGGCGCAGCGAGCGCAACCTCGCGGAGATCTTCCGGACCGCGCGGCGCAACGCCCCGTGCGTGCTGTTCCTCGACGAGGTCGACGCGCTCGGGCAGAAGCGCTCGAACCTGGCGCACTCCGGGAGCCTGCGCAACACCGTCAACACGCTGCTCTCGGAGATGGACTCGCTGTCCGGGCGCAACGACGGCGTGTTCGTCCTGGCCGCGACGAACCACCCGTGGGACATGGACCCGGCGCTGCGCCGCCCGGGGCGTTTCGACCGGATGCTGCTGGTCCTGCCCCCGGACGCGCCCGCCCGGGCCGCGATCTTGCGCCACCACCTGCGCGACCGCCCGGTCACCGACCTGGACCTCGACCGCGTCGTCCGAGCCACCGAGCACTACTCCGGCGCGGACCTGGCGCACCTGGTCGACACCGCCACCGAGCGCGCGCTGGCCGAGTCGATGCGGTCGGGCAAGGTCCGCTCGCTGACGACGAAGGACCTCGTCGCGGCCGCGCGGGAGGTCACCCCGAGCACCGGCCCGTGGTTCTCCACCGCCCGCAACGTCGCCCTGTTCGGCAACACCGACGGCAGCTACGACGAGCTGGCGGCGTACCTGAAGAAGAACCGCAAGGCATGAGCCCCGAGAGAAGCGGAGCGGAACGAGCATGAGCGGGGACCCCCGCTCCCTCGTCGAACGCGCCGAGCACCTGCGGGCCGTCGGGCGTCTCGACGACGCCGAGCGCACCGTCCGCGAGGGGCTGACGGAGTACCCGCAGGACCCCGGGCTGCTCCGTGGCCTGGCCGTGCTGCTGCTGGCCGCAGACCGCGACCGGCCGGACCGGCACGAGGAGGGACTCGCCGCCGCCGAGGCGGCGTGCGCGGCCGAGCCGGACGCCGAGCACCCGCACCGGCTGCGCGCCCTGCACCTGTCGATGCTGAACCGGCACGGTGAGGCGCTGGAGGCCGGCTACCGGGCCGTCACGCTCGCCCCCGACGACCGCTACGCCGCCACCGGCTACGCCCGTGTGCTGCAACGGGCCGGGCGCCTCGCCGACGCCGCGCAGGTCGCCCGCCGGGTCGTCGACCTGGCCCCGCTGGAGGCCGGCTCGCACTTCCTGCTCGCCGACGTCACCAGCGACCTCGGCGACCGGACGACGGCGCGCGCCGCCTACACCGAGACGCTGCGTCTCGACCCCACGCACGCCGGCGCCCGGCACGACCTGGCCGTCCTCGACGCCCGCTCGCACCACCCCGGACGGGCCTTGGGCGGGCTCGTCGACGCCGGGCGGCTCGCGCCGGGGGAGACCGGGGTGCTGCGGACCGTCGCCGCCGTGCTCTGGCAGCTGTCCTGGCGTCTGCGGCTGGTGCTGCTGGTGTCGGTGTTCGTGGTGCTGGCCCTGTCCGCGCGGCCGGAGGGCGGCACGGCGGGCGCCCGGATCGGGGCGGTGGCGGTGCTGCTGGTCGGGGCGCTGCTGGCTCGCTACGAGACCCGCGAGCTGCCGAAAGGGGCCTGGCCGGTGATCGTCGCCGCGGTGCGGGCGGACCGGCCGCTGGCCGTGACGTGGGTGGCGCTGGGGCTGTGCGTCGCGCTCTACGTCGCGGTCGCCGTCACCGGGATCGGGGTGCTCGCCGGTGTGGTGTGGATCGTGCTGCTCGGCCTGGCCCTGCTCGCGGTGATCGTGGGCGCGACCCGTCGCCACCGCACCCGGCACTGAGTCCCCTCAGCGGCGTCGCAGCGCCTTGGTGGCCCCGCCGGAGAGGTGCGTGGTGGACGGGAACCGACGGCGGGGCGGGCGCGTCACGCGGGCCGGTGTGCCCTTCGCGCCGAAGAAGTCGCCGCCCTTGCGGGCCGGGTCGTCGGTGCCCCAGTCGCGCTTCTGCGTGACCCGCTCCATCCGCGGGATGTGCTTGCGGCAGTGGATGTAGGCCTCCTCGACGTCGACCACCACCCACCGCTCGGCCCGCCGTCCGGGGGCCTGATCCCGCGCGTGCTCCGGGTACTCCACGCGGAAGGCGTCGTCGTCGAGGATCCGGGTGCGGCCGTTGACGTGCAGCCCGATCAGCGACTCCACGAAGTCCACCATCAGGATCCCGACGTGACCGTTCTCGGCGAGGTTGCCGAGGCTGGCGAACACGCCGTTGCC
The DNA here is from genome assembly GCF_004217185.1 of Pseudonocardia sediminis. Taxonomy (NCBI): domain Bacteria; kingdom Bacillati; phylum Actinomycetota; class Actinomycetes; order Pseudonocardiales; family Pseudonocardiaceae; genus Pseudonocardia; species Pseudonocardia sediminis. The sequence continues at coordinate 6,374,953 of NZ_SHKL01000001.1, forward strand.
GCGGTACTCGGGGTAGGCGAGCGTGAACTCGTCGAGCACCTGCAGGAAGCCGGGCGGTCCGGCGCGCAGGGAGTTGTCGCACTCGCCGTGCGAGTCGGCGGTCGCGATGAACGCCATCTCCATGCGGCCGATGAACTCGACCATGCGCGGCAGCAGGCGGTCCCGGACCTGGTCGTCGTAGAAGCGGCCGGCGCGGGCGACGCTGCCGAACTGCTCCTGCAGGGTGTGCTCGCCCTTGGAACCGGGCGTGGGACGCGGCTCGGGTTCGGGGGCCGGGCGCGCGGGCGGGGTCACCGACGGACGGACCGGGGCGGAGACGACCGGCCGCTTGCGCGGGCCGACCACCAGAGCGGGGGTTCGCAACGGCACCCCGATACGGTGCCATCCCGACGTGGGATCACCAAACGGTCGGCCGAAGCGACACAACGGCACCGGGACGTCGGCAAGGGGAGGCGCGGACGCTATTCTGTCGGCGGCGCACCCCACGCCATGACGAGTGAACCCGTCCCCGAACGGATGAAACCGTGACCATGCGTCCGATCACCGCCGGATCTTTCCTCCGGTTGCCGCTTGCCATACCGGCGAACGGCGGAGTTCGCGTAGCGTACCGCGCGAGCACCCGAGTGACGACGAGCGGCCCGGGGACGGGGACGAGCACGACCGAGGAGAGTGTCGGCCAGGCATGACCGCTGATCAGCTGATCGCCAGGGACGTCGCCCCGCCCAACCGGCCGGCCACCGAGGCCGAGCGCACGGTCGAGCTGATCCGGGCCAGTTTCGCCGCCGTCGAGCCTCAGGCCGACGAGCTCGGCAAGCACTTCTACTCGACGTTGTTCACCCGCGCCCCGGAGACCCGGGACCTCTTCCCGGTCAACATGGAGGTGCAGCGCAGCCGCCTGCTGCGCGCCCTCGTCCACGTCGTGCAGATGGTGGACCAGCCCGACGACCTGGTCCCGTTCCTGCAGCAGCTCGGCCGCGACCACCGCAAGTTCGGCGTGCTCTCCCAGCACTACGACGCGGTCGGCGAGGCGCTGCTCTCCGCGATCGCCACCTACGCCGGTGACGCCTGGACCCCGGAGATCGAGAAGGCCTGGGTCGGCGCCTACGGCACCGTCGCGAACGCCATGCAGCAGGCCGCCGCCGCCGAGCGCGGCCCGGCGTCCTGGATGGGCCGCGTCGTCGACCACCGCCGCATCGGCTGGGACCTGGCCGTGGTGACGATCGCGACCAGCGAGCCCGTGCCCTACCAGGCCGGTCAGTACGTCAGCGTCGAGACGCCGCACCGCCCGCGGCTGTGGCGCTACCTGTCCCCGGCCAACGCCCCGCGTCGCGACGGGACCATCGAGTTCCACGTGCGCGCGGTGGAGAACGGCTGGGTCAGCCGGGCCGTCGTCGCCCACACCCAGGTCGGCGAGACCTGGCGGATCGGCCCGCCGATGGGCCGGATGGCCGTCCCGGACAACGCCGACCGCGAGCTGCTGATGATCGCCGGCGGTACCGGCGTCGCTCCGATGAAGGCGCTGCTCGACGAGGTGCGCCGCCGTCCGAACCCGCCGCGCACCCAGGTGTTCGTCGGTGGCCGGACGTGGGAGGACCTCTACGACTTCACGGCGCTGCGCAAGCTGTCCTACAGCGAGCCGTGGCTGGACGTGATCCCGGTCGTCGAGACCGAGGAGGAGGCCTCCGGCGCCGAGACCGGCACCCTGGCCGACGTCGTCACCCGCTACGGCGCCTGGGCCGACCACGACGTGCTGGTCTGCGGCTCGCCGTCGATGATCCGCTCGACCGTCTCCCGCATGCTCGTCGCGGGCACGCCGCTGGACCGGATCACGTACGACCCGTTCACGATGGACTAGGCAGCACCACGACGAACGCCGGACGGCCGGGCCTGTGGCCCGGCCGTTTGTGAGTCAGAAGGCCTCGCTGCTACGGACCGACAGGACGTGCAGGCGGCGCTCGCCGCGGAAACCGTCGCGGCCGTGCAGGAAGCGGTAGTTGTCCAGCGCGAACAGGTCCCCGCCCTCGAGCCGGAACCGCGGCGCGACCTCGAACGCGGTCGCCAGCACGTCGGCGTAGGTCTCGATGTGGGCCAGGTGGGCGTCCCAGCCGGGCACCCGCGGCACCGGCATCGCGTAGTCGCTGGCGCGCACGACCCGTCGTCCACCGCGGGTGTGCTCGACCATGCGCCGCACAAGCGGCGTGAGCGGGACGCCGCGCGGCGGGTCGACGCGGCTGCCGAAGAAGTCGACGTCGACACCCGTCAGAAACGCGTGCAGCTCCGGGAGGTGCTCCCGGATCGCCTCGACGAGCGCGTACCCGTCGACCAGGACGGAGTCCCCGCCGGAGTCGGCCGGGTCGCCGCAGTGCATGTAGAGGTAGTCCTCGTCCGGGTCGCGCAGCCGCGTGGTCCGGCCGTGCACGTCGACCTGGAGGTAGGCGCCGTCGGAGTGCAGGCCCAGCGGCGGGGAGTCCACGCCGCCCTGGGGACGGATGCCGAACAGCTCCCGCAGGTTCCCGCCGAGCGTCACCGCGGCCGTCGTGACCAGCTGCTCCGGGTCGTCCGGAAGCCCGCGGACGATCACCGCGCCCTCGGCCTGCAAGGCCCTGCGCGCGTCGTCGACGCCCGTCCGGATCGGGACCACACCCACCCCGTCGAGCATCTCCTTGAGCTCCGGGCGCACCGTGCCCCGGCGCCGTCCACCCGCGTCGGTCTCCGCCACGTTCTCTCCTGACGTCGTCGTCGCGCGAGCCTGTCGCACATAGCTCGCAGGAGCAGCCTACTGTCCGATACCAGGATCAGGCACCGTTCCACCGCCTTTCGAGCAGGCGGCCCAGCACGGTGACCAGGAGAGCGGTCCCGACGATCGCGACGGCCGGCAGGAGCACCAGCTGCGGCGCGACGAACATGTACTGGCGGCCCTCGTCGAGCATCGCGCCCCACTCCGGCGTGGGCGGCTGCACGCCGAGGCCGAGGAACGACAGCCCGGCCAGCGAGAGCAGCACGTTCGCGAACCGCAGGCAGGCGTGCGCCGTCAGCGGGCGCAGCATGTTCGGCAGGACGTGCCGGAACGCGATCCGGAACGGGCCGGCGCCGACCGCGACCGCACCCTCGACGTACTCGCGGCTCCGCTCGCGCAGGGTGAGCTGGTAGGTCAGCCGCGCGAACGGCGTCCATCCGGTGAGGACGACGGCCAGCAGCAGCGTGTCCAGACCGGGCGGCCCCTCGCTCGCGGCGACGACGACCAGTCCGACGACGATCGCCGGGATCGCGACCAGCACGTCGACCATCCGCTGGAACGCCTGGCCCACGGCCCGTCCGGCCGACGCGGCGAGCACCCCGAGCAGCGTCCCGGCGACGGCGCAGATCACCAGCGCGACCATGGTGAACCCGACCGAGAGCCGGGTCCCGGCGGCGAGCCGGGCGAGCACGTCACGGCCGAGCTGGTCGGTCCCGAACGGGTGTGCCGCCGACGGCCCGGCGAACCGTTCGGACAGGTTCGTGGTGATCGCGTCCAGCGGCAGGGCGGCGAGCACCACCAGCAGCACGACGGCCGTGACCACGGCGATCCGGGCGGGGTGACGGGGGCGCCACCACGGCATCGTCACGGCGACGGCCGTCATGTGGCCGTGCTCCGGCCCACCGGGTCCAGCGCGAGCTGCAGCCCCTCCGCCGCGATGCTCGCCAGCGCCGCCACCGCGACGACGGCCAGCAGCCCGGACTGTACGACCGGCAGGTCCTGGCCGACGACCGAGTCGTAGAGCAGCCCGCCGAGCCCCGGCACCGCGAACACCACCTCGACCACGACCGCACCACCGAGCAGGCCGCCGAAGAACAGCCCGGACAGCGACGTCACCGACGTCAGCGCGAGCCGTCCGCCGTGGCGCCAGAGCACCGCCCGCTCCTCGATACCCTTGGAGCGGGCGACCATGACGTGCGGGCGCGCGAGCGCGTCGACGGTCTCGGCGCGGGTGAGCTGCGCGGCCAGCGCCGCCGGGAACGCGGCCAGGGTGAGCACCGGCAGCACCGCCTGCGCGACCGACCCCCACCCGGTCGCCGGCAGCACCGGCAACGCGACCGCGAAGACCAGGACCAGCACGGTGCCCAGCACGAACTCCGGCGTCGCCACCCCGAGCACCGACGTCGCCGTCACCGCCCGGTCCAGCCGTCCGCCGGGGCGCCGCGCCGACCACACCCCGGCCGGGATGCCGGCCAGCGCGGCCAGGACCAGCGCCGCCGCCGTGAGGACCAGCGACACCCCGAGCGCGGGGAACAGCAGGCCCGCGACCGACGTCCGCGTCGTGAACGAGTTGCCCAGGTCGCCGACGACGACGTGCGAGAGCCAGCGCCAGTACTGGGTCGTGAGCGAGGCGTCGAGACCGAACTCGAGCCGGATCGCGGCCAGCACCGCCGGATCCGGCTCGGCCTCGCCGAGCCGGCTGCGCAGGATCGCGCGAGCGGTGTCCACCCCGGCCATCCGCGGCAGCAGAAAGATCAGCACCGAGGCCAGGAACAGTACGACCGGCAGCGCCAGCAGGCGACGAGCGAGCACGGCGCTCACGCCGCACTCATTCCGTCTTCGCCAGCCCGGCCGTCACCAGCGTCTTGGCCAGCGGGTCGACGGTGTAGCCGGTGACCTTCGAGCCGACGCCGTTGGCCTGGGTGTGCACCAGCGGGACGCCGACGGCGTCGGTGTTCAGCTGGGCGGCCGCGCGCTGGAAGATCTCCTGGCGTGCCGCCGGGTCGGTCGTCGTGCCGAGCGGGGCGATCAGGGCGTCGAAGGCCTGCGAGCAGTAGCGGTTGATGTTGTAGGAGCCCTGGCAGGAGTAGTCGCTGGTCAGCGTCGCGCCGGCGTCCGGGACGTCGAGCAGGTAGCTGCGCGAGAGCAGGTACATCTGGTAGCGCCCGGCCAGCAGGTCGGGCTCCTTCGCGTCGTAGTCGGCGACCTGGATCGTCGCCTCCACCCCGACAGCACGCAGCATCCCCTGCACGGCCGTGGCCAGGGTGGGGAGCTCGGCGCGGTTGGCGTAGGTCCCCAGACTCACCCGCAGCGGGTTCTGCGGCCCGTACCCCGCCTGGGCGAGCAGCGCCTTCGCCCCCTCGACGTCCGGTGCGGGCGGGCGCTCCTGCGACCCCCACGCGACGGCGGGGCCGAACAGCTCCGACGCCGGGACGGCGGACCCGGCCAGGGCCTGCTCACCGAGCGCGGTCCGGTCGATCGCCTTGGTGATCGCCTGGCGCACCCGGATGTCGCGGAACGGCGGCGCGGACTGGCTCAGCAGCAGCGAGTCGGTCCGCGGCGAGGCGACCGTCTGGTTCACGAACCCGTTCGACCCGGTGAACTCCAGCGCCGAGGACTCGGGCAGCTCCTGGGCGATGTCGACGTCGCCGGCGCGCAGCGACAGCGCGCGGGCCGCCGGGTCGGAGACGTAGTTCGCGGTGACGCCGGCGAGCTGCGGACGACCACCCCAGTAGCCGTCGAAGCGCGCCAGGGTGGCGCTCTGGGTGCCGTTGACCGCGGTGATCCGCATCGGGCCGGTGCCGGTGTCCTGGACCTTCGGCGGGTTCGACGCGTACGCCGACGGCGCCAGGATCGCGGCGTTGGAGCTGCTCAGGCGCAGCGGCAGGATCGGGTCCGGGGCCGTGGTGGACACCTTCACCGCGTCCGCTCCGTCGGCGACGGCGGTCAGCCCGATTCCCTTGATCGCCCGCGGCGGGGCGCTGACGCCGGCGACCCAGGTCAGCGCCTTCACCACGGCGGCCGGGTTCAGCGGCGTCCCGTCCTGGAACGTGACGTTCGGCCGGAGCACGAACCGCCAGGTCCGCGGGTCGGTCCGAGCCCACTCGGTGGCCAGCGACGGCCGCGCGACGCCGTCCGCGCCGGAGGCGACCAGCGACTCGCTGACGCCGAGCTGCGACACGACCAGCGCGTCGTCGGTGTCGATGCCGTAGCCGGCGCCGGGCGCGAACTGCATCGCTATCGTCAGCTGTGCGTCCGGGACGACGGTGCCGGAACCGGCCCCGCCACCCCCGCAGGCCGTCACGAGAGCGAACGCGGCACAGGTCAGGACGACGCCGACGCGTCGACGGCGGGTGGGAAGAGCGGCAGGCATCGCGGGGGTGGGCCTCTCGGGAGAACCGGGGAGATCGGGCAGGGGCGCCGGTGTCTCCGAGCGCCCGAGAGATCGTCTGCAAGGCTGCGCAGACCGTCAATAGATGTGCATCAACGCGCATATGTAGTAGCTGCCACAATGTCGCACCAATCGGGCACGGCTGCTACTAATGGACGGTGGTGAAGATCAGCCCCCGGACGGCCGCGTCGCCGGACCTGGACCCGGTCCGTCCTCGCAGGTGGCGGCCCCGTCAGATCACCCAGCTCGCGGCCCTGCCGCCGGTGATGCGGCTGCTGGTGCTCACCCAGCTCGCGTTCAACGTCGGCTTCTACATGGTGCTGCCGTACCTCGCGACGCACCTGGCCGAGGACCTCGGGCTCGCCGCCGCGATGGTCGGGCTCGTCCTCGGGCTGCGGACGTTCAGCCAACAGGGGCTGTTCGTCGTCGGGGGAGCGCTCGCCGACCGGTACGGGCCGAAGCCGGTCGTGCTGGCCGGATGTGCGCTGCGCGTGCTCGGGTTCGTGCTGCTCGGGCTGGCCGGGTCGGCGACGGGGGTGATCGCCGGGGCGCTGCTCACCGGGTTCGCGGCGGCGCTGTTCTCGCCGGCGGTGGAGTCGTCGCTGGCCCGCGAGGCCGGGGAGCGTGAGCGTTCCGGTGAGGGCCCGGCCCGTTCCGAGGTGTTCGCGCTGTTCGCCGTCAGCGGGCAGGTCGGGACCGTGACCGGTCCGCTGGTCGGGACGGCACTGCTGCTCGTCGACTTCCGGCTGGCCTGCATGGTCGCGGCGTTCGCGTTCGTCCTGGTCGGGCTGGCGCATCTGCGCTGGCTGCCCCGCCGCCCGGCCGCACACGCCGGCGAGCCGCTGCTGGCCGGGTGGTCCGAGGTGCTGGCCAACCGCCGCTTCCTCGCCTTCGCCGCGGGCTACTCGGGCTGGCTGCTCTGCTACAACCAGCTCTACCTGGCCCTGCCCGACGAGCTGCGCCGCGCGACCGGCGGGCAGTCCGCGCTGGGCTGGCTGTTCGTGCTGTCCTCGGTGATGGTCATCGGTGGCCAGCTGCGGATCACCGGCTGGGCGCGCTCCATCGGGCGTGGACGCGCGATCGTGCTCGGCTTCTCGCTGATGGCGCTGGCGTTCGCCGCGGTCGGGGTGGCGCGGCTGCTGCCGGACCCGCCGTCCTGGGCGGTGCTGGTGCCGGCGGTGGCGATGGTCGTGCTGCTGACGCTCGGCGAGATGCTCGCCGTCCCGGTCGCGCAGGACCTCGTCCCGCGACTGGCCGGGGAACGACGCCTGGGCGCCTACTTCGGCGTGCTGTCCTCGGCCGGCGGGGTGGCGGTCCTGATCGGCTCGACGGCCGTCGGCGCGCTCCTGGACCCGTCCGTCCCCGCCGCGGTCCCGTTCTTCGTCCTCGCCGCCGTCCCGGTCGCGGGGGCCCTGGTCCTGGCCACCCTGGCCCGCCGGGGAGCCCTGGCCCCCGCCACCCCGGCCTGAACCCGTCCCGATCCAGCGAACGGCACGCTCGTCGCAAAGGTTCCGACGACAGTGCCGCCGGCTGGACCCGGGGTCCCTCCGGAGCGCGCCCCACACACGAACGAGCGGCACGCTCGTCGGAAAGGTTCCGACGGGCGTGCCGCTCGCTGGGTGAGTGTCAGTCCTTGCGGTCGGGGTGCCAGACGACGAGGGCCGAGCGGCGGTCCACCGGGACCAGGTCGCGGCGGTAGGACTGGTGCACCGCCGCCGCGGCCTGCTGTCCCGCGGTCCGGGCGGCGGCCAGCTCGGCGGTGAGCTCGTCGAGGCGTTCCCGCAGCTCACCGACCATCTGCTCCAGCTCGATGATCCGCTTCACCCCGGCGAGGTTGACGCCCTCGTCCTGGGACAGGCGCTGAACCTCGCGGAGCAGGGCGATGTCGCGCGCCGAGTAGCGACGCCCGCCGCCGGCCGATCGGCCCGGGCTGACCAGCCCGAGACGGTCGTAGCTGCGCAACGTCTGGGCGTGCAGCCCGGCGAGCTCGGCGGCCACGGAGATCACGAACACCGGACTGTCCGCGCCGGCGCCGGGCGGGAGCCCGGTCTCGGTCGGGCGCGGACCGTCACCGGCACCGTGCCCCCGTCGTGCCGCCACCGCCGTCACCTCCCAGCGTTCCCGAGCAGGTCGGCCCGGGGGTCGAACGACTTCGTCGCCTCGGCGTAGGCCTGCAACGCCTCGGTCGCCGCGTCGTCCAGCTTCTGCGGGACGGCCACCTCGACCGTGACGAGCAGGTCGCCCTTCTTGCCGTTCTTGCGCTCCACGCCGCGTCCGCGCACCCGCAGGGTGCGGCCGCTGGTGGTGCCCGCCGGGATCTTCAGCGACACCGTCGCGTCCAATGTCGGCACGGTCAGGGTCGCACCCATCGCCAGTTCGGGGAAGGTCACCGGCACGGTGATCACCAGGTCGTCGGAGTTCTTCGGCGACCGCGCGAGCACCTTGTGCGGGTTCACGTGGACCAGCACGTAGAGATCACCCGCGGGTGCGCCGCCGCGTCCGGGCTCGCCCTGGCCGGCGAGCCGGACCTTCTGCCCGTCGGTCACGCCGGCCGGCACGCGCACGGTCAGCGACCGGGTGCGCGAGCTGACGCCGTCGCCGCGGCACTCCGGGCACGGGTCGTCGATGATCCGGCCGGTCCCGCGGCAGTCGCGGCACGGCTCGGAGAACGCGAACGACCCCTGGCTGCGGCTGACGAGGCCGACGCCGTTGCAGGTCGGGCAGCTCCGCGGCGTGGTCCCGGGCTTGGACCCGGTCCCGCCGCAGCGCTCGCAGCGCCCCGGGGCGGACAGGCGGATCGGCAGCGTCGCGCCGCGCACCGCGTCCTCGAACGAGATCCGGACCTCGCTCTCGACGTCCGCACCGCGCTGACCGCGCGGAGCACCCGCGCCGGCGCCACCCCGTCCGGCCTGGCCGAAGATGCCGCCGAGCAGGTCGTTGATGTCGGTCGCTCCACCGCCACCACCGCGCCCGGCCTGACCGAAGAGATCACCGAGGTCGAAGCTCTGCGAGCCACCGCCACCGGGGAACCCTCCGCCGGTGCCGGGGAAGCCGCCCCCGCCGAAGCCCCCGCCACCGAAGCCGCCACCACCGGCGAACATCTCGCGGGTCTCGTCGTACTCCTTGCGCTTGTCCTTGTCGCCGAGCACGCCGTAGGCCTCGGAGACCGTCTTGAACCGGGCCTCGGCCTTCGCGTCACCCGGGTTCGCGTCGGGGTGCAGTTCGCGGGCCAGCTTGCGGTAGGCCTTCTTGATCTCATCCGCGGACGCCGTCTTCGAGACACCCAGATCTTTGTAGAAGTCCTTCTCGATCCAGTCGCGCTGGGTCACCGCGCCTCCTCTCCGACTTCGGCTCCGGCCCGGCTGCTGCCGGACCGGAGCCTCGCGTCCACGTCGATATCGATCACCGGCCCGAGGCCGGGTGTGCCGGCCTCAGGCCGGGTTCTGCGGCTCGCCCGAGCCGGGTCCGCCGTCCGCGGGCTCCGCCCCGCCCTCGGCCGCCTCGGCGACGACCTCCGGCGCGACCTCGTTCTCCGCGCGGTCCTGCACCGTGACCATGGCCGGGCGCAGCACCCGGTCGGAGATCCGGTAGCCGCGGCGCAGCACCGCGGTCAGCACCGTGACGGTCGGCCCGCTCGCCTCGGCCGGCTCGTGCTGGACGGCCTCGTGGATCGCCGGGTCGAACAGCTCGCCCTCGATGCCGAACGGCTCCAGGCCGAGCTTGTTCACCACGCCGACGACCTTGTCGGCCGCCGACTTGAACGCACCGGTGAGGTCGCCGTGCTGCTCGGCCCGCTCGAAGTCGTCGAGCACGGTCAGCAGGTCGGAGACGAACGAGACCTTGGCCGAGAGCTGGGTGCTCTCGCGGTCCCGGTCGGTCCGGCGCCGGTAGTTGGCGTACTCGGCGGAGACGCGCTGCAGGTCCGCGGTGCGCTCGGCGACCTCGGCCGTCAGCTTCTCCACCTCGGGGTCGGCGCCGTCGCCCGGCCCGGCCGCCGGGCCGGGAGCGGTCTCGCTCCCGGCCTCGGCGGTGACGCCGTCGCCGGCGCCGTCCGGGCGTGCCTCGCCGGTCACCGGGTCCACCCTGCGGCGGTCCCGGATCGTGACCGGCTCGTCCTGCTGCTTGCCGTTCTCACTGCCGACCGTCCTGTCCTGGGGAAGGTCGCCGGTGCTCACTTGGTGCCCTTGTCCTTGTCGTCGTCGTCCACGATCTCGGCGTCGACCACGTCGTCCTGACCGGACTGGGCGCCACCGGCGGAACCGGCGTCACCCTCGGCGCCGGGGGCGCCGGCGTCGGGCTGCTGGGCGTAGAGCGCCGAACCCATCTTCTGCGACTCGGTGGCGAGCTTCTCCACCGACGCCTTGATGGCGTCGGAGTCGGTGCCCTTGAGCGCCTCCTGGGTCTCCCCGAGGGCGGCGTTCACCGAGTCCTTGACCTCGGACGGGAGCTTCTCGTCGTTCTCCTTGACGAACTTCTCCGTCTGGAAGACGAGCGTCTCGGCCTGGTTGCGGGTCTCGACGTCCTCGCGACGCTTGCGGTCCTCGTCCGCGTGCGCCTCGGCCTCCTGCACCATGCGGTCGATCTCGTCCTTGCCGAGGCTCGACCCGCCGGTGATCGTCATCTCCTGGCTCTTGCCGGTGCCCGTGTCCTTGGCGGAGACGTTGACGATGCCGTTGGCGTCGATGTCGAAGGACACCTCGATCTGCGGCACGCCACGCGGGGCCGGCGGAAGGCCGGTCAGCTCGAACATGCCGAGCTTCTTGTTGTAGGCCGCGATCTCACGCTCGCCCTGGAACACCTGGATCTGCACCGATGGCTGGTTGTCGTCGGCCGTGGTGAAGACCTCGGAGCGCTTGGTCGGGATCGTGGTGTTCTTCTCGATCAGCTTGGTCATGACGCCGCCCTTGGTCTCGATGCCGAGGGACAGCGGGGTGACGTCGAGGAGCAGGACGTCCTTGACCTCACCGCGGAGGACACCGGCCTGCAGCGCGGCGCCGGCGGCGACGACCTCGTCCGGGTTGACGCCCTTGTTGGGCTCCTTGCCGCCGGTGAGCTCCTTGACCAGCTCGGTCACGGCGGGCATGCGGGTGGAACCACCCACGAGCACCACGTGGTCGATCGAGCCGACCGGGATGCCGGCGTCCTTGACGACCTGGTTGAACGGGTTGCGGGTCCGCTCGAGCAGGTCCGAGGTGATCTTCTGGAACTCCGCGCGGGACAGCGTCTCGTCCATGAACAGCGGGTTCTTGTCCGAGTCGACCGTGATGTAGGGCAGGTTGATGCTGGCCGAGGACGAGCTGGACAGCTCGATCTTGGCCTTCTCCGCGGCCTCGCGCAGCCGCTGCATCGCCATCTTGTCCTTGGTCAGGTCGATGCCCTGGGCGGACTTGAACTTGTCCACCAGCCAGGTGACGATCCGCTCGTCCCAGTCGTCGCCGCCGAGGTGGTTGTCGCCGTTGGTCGCCTTGACCTCGACGACGCCCTCCGCGATCTCGAGCAGCGAGACGTCGAACGTGCCGCCACCGAGGTCGAAGACCAGGATGGTCTGCTCCTTGTCGCCCTTGTCCAGGCCGTAGGCCAGAGCGGCCGCGGTCGGCTCGTTGACGATCCGGAGCACGTTGAGGCCGGCGATCTGCCCGGCCTCCTTGGTCGCCTGGCGCTGGGCGTCCTCGAAGTAGGCCGGCACGGTGATGACCGCGTCGGCGACCTCGTCGCCCAGGTAGGCCTCGGCGTCGCGCTTGAGCTTCTGCAGCACGCGGGAGCTGATCTCCTGCGGGCCGTAGGTCTTGCCGTCGATGTCCGGCGTCTTCCAGTCCGTACCGATGTGCCGCTTCACGGAGCGGAACGTGCGGTCGGAGTTCGTGACGGCCTGGTTCTTCGCCGACTGGCCGACGAGAACCTCACCGTTGCGAGCGAACGCGACCACCGAGGGGGTCGTGCGGGACCCCTCCGAGTTCGCGATCACCGTCGGCTCGCCACCCTCGAGGACAGCGACGACGGAGTTGGTGGTCCCGAGGTCGATACCGACCGTACGAGCCATGGTGACTGCCTCCGTTTGTATCTTGCGTACTTCAGGTCTGAGTGTGCTCGGCTCAAGTTGTAGCAGAACGGGGAGCGCCGATCGCATCGGGCTTGAGTACGTCCTGCTCAACTTGCTCGTACCCGGTCCAACGGGCGGGCATGCAGAGTTGTTCCCACCCGGCTCAACTTTCTCCGGACCGGTTTCCGAGCTGCGACGACATGCCGTGCGTTCACCGATGTGAACGATCCGCGGCCGCGTCCGCCGATCCGGCGTCGCCCGGTCCCGGCCGTCCCTACCGTGCCTCCGTACGCCGCGACGAGGAGGGGACGCGATGGCCGAGCCGGGTGGGTCGCAGGGCTTCAACTGGCACGACGTCCCCGTCGTCGACTGGTTCCTGCCCGATCCCGAGCCGTCGCAGGGCGTCGCCCTCGAGGACCTTCCGGGGGTGGACTGGTCCGGGTGGAGCCTGAAGGACAAGATCGCCTGGACGTCACAGGGGAGCGGCGCCCAAGCGATCGACTCCACCCACGGCGCGCTGGACGACCTCGGCGGGCGGTTCCGTGACTCCGACGGACAGGTCCGCCGTCAGCTCGGCGAGATGCAGGTCGGGTGGCAGGGCCGGGCCGCCGGGAGCGCCACCGAGGCCCTCACGCAGGTGGCCGCGGCCGGCGGGGCGAGCGGGGACGCCTCGGCGCAGGGCACGGTCCCGGTGGGCACCTACGGTCACTCCTTCGATGGGCTGAAGAACAAGTTCACCTACCACGAGGGTCCTCTGACCAGCGCACTCGGCGACTGGGCGCCGGCCGCGCAGTCGGTGCTCCCGGCCCCGATCCTGGCCGGCGCCGGCGTCACCGACCAGGTGGCCCAGGTCATGATGAACGCGTCCGAGGGCAAGCGTGCCGACCACCTGCTGCAGGCCCACGAGAGCGCCGCGCGCGTGGCCGTCCAGGCCTTCCCGACCTCGACGCCGTCGTCGGGACCGCCCGGGGGGCCCTCGGCTCCCGCCGGGAACGGGTCCGCGGGGGTCGGCGGGGGGATCAGCACCGGAGGCGGGTCGGCGGCGACCGGGGGCGGTGGTGCCCCGTCCGCCACCCCGGTCACTCCGGCTCCGTCCGCCCCCGACGGGGGATCTCCGACCCCCGCGGCACCGTCCGTGGCGAACGGACCCGGCACCGACGGGAACGGAGCGGGCGACGGCGCGAACGGGAACGGGAACGGCGGTGGGAACGGGGCCGGACGTATCGACGCTCCACGTGCGAACGATGCCCCGGCGACCCCGTCCGCACCGGACGCGCCCGGCAACGGCAAGGGCGGCGACGACGGTAGGGGCGGGAGCGACCGCACGACGGCACCGCCGCCGCTGGCACAGGCCGAGGTGACCGCCCCGTCCGCGGGGACCGGGGCCCCGAACGTCACCCCGCCCGCGCCCTCGTCACCCACCACGCCCGCCCCGGGGGCACCGACGGCCGGCGTCCCCGCCTACGTCCCCGGCGCCGTGCCCCCGTCCGGCTCGAACGGCGGCATCGGGCGCACACCGTCGCTCCCGTTACCCCGGTCCGGCTCCGACTTCGGCTCCAACCTGCTGCGCAACCAGCCCGGACGGGTCCCGGGCGCCGGCGGGACGGGCGCGTGGGGCGCGGAACCGGCCCCCCGGGCCGGCGGACCGGGCACCGGATGGAGCGGCAGTGGCTCGGGCGGGGGCTCGGGCGGGGGCTCGGGCGGGGGCTCGGGCGGCACCGGGCAGGGCGGTCCCGGTCGCTACGGCGGCGCGGGTGTCTCCGAGACCGTGCCGGGCCGCGGGATCTCCGAACCGGCGCCCGGACGGTCCGGCACCGGGACGAACGGCGTCACGCCGATGGGCGGCATGGGCGCCGGCGGGCGGGGCTCCGACCAGGACCACCGCAACCGCTACCTGCTGCCGAGCAGCGAGGCGTTCGACCTCGACCTGCAGGCCACCCCGCCGGTGCTCGGCGCCGAACCCGACGAGGAGGACGAGCGATGACCGTCGGTCGCGGACCGGGCAGGGGCACCGGGAGCAGCACCGGGAGCAGCACCGGGAGCAGCACCGGCGTCGGCACCGACTGGTCCCGGGCCACCGTCCTCACCCTCGTCGAGGCCGACGTCGCGTTCGACGTCCTGGGCATCGACACCCCACCGGCGGCGCTGGACCCGCCGCACCACGGCCGGTCGCTGCCCGAACGCGCCCGGATCGTCTCCGGCACCGTCGACCGTCTCCGGGCCCGAGGGCTCGACCCGGGTCGCGACACCGACCTGGCCCGCGACCTGCACCTGCTCGCCCGGCCCGCGCTCTCGCTGGACCTGCTGCACCGTTACCGGGCCCTGCTCGGTGCGGTCGTGGCCGTCGACGGTGCGGACGCGGTGCTCGCCGTCCGGCACGAGGACGAGATCGCGCTGCTCCGGGTCCCGCCGGATCGGGCGGCCGAGGCCCTGGTCGACCTGCTCGGGCCGCTCACCCCGGCGTCCGGCTCGACCGTCCGGGTTCCTGCGCGGGTGCTCTCCGAGGCGGTCCGCGACGCCGGTGACGACGCCGACCGGCTCGTCGTCGAGCTGATGCGGCGCGGGATGACCGGCACCGCAGCCCGGGCGCTGGTGGCCACCAACGACGACGTCGACGCGCTCGCCCAGATCGGGGCGAACGTCCGTACGCCGACCGGGCAGCGTCGCGGCCCCTACGTCCTGACCGTCCAGCACAACGCGGCCGGGCACCACCGCCAGCGGCTGCGGGCCCGGCCCGGGGAGGACGACGTCGTCGAGGCCGGGCCGATCGACCGGGCGCGGCTGTTGTTCGAGGTCGACGAGCTGGTCGCCACCACCCTGGACGGGCCGGACCCCCGCTACCGCCGCGGCGCCGGGCGCGGCTCGACCCGCCCCGCGGACGCCGGCGGGATCGGGTCCTGGACGGGCGCCAGCACCCGCTGAGTCTCGGGGTCGGCGACCGGGCGGCCGTCGGCGTCGTGGAACTCCAGGTGCCCGTCCGGGGCGAGGTCGGTGTACCAGCCCAGGGCGTCGAGCTGGTCGTCGTCGAGGTCGGCGACGAGCTCCCGCCGCGCCGCACCGACCTGGTACTCCGGCCAGGTCAGGTGCCCGTAGGCGTCGTGCAGGTCGGCCAGCAGACCGGTGAACACCTGCTGCCAGCGCAGCGGCATCGACTGGGCGACCGACCGGGGCACGACCAGGTAGTCCTCACCCGCGGAGCCCGGGGCGGGGCGGTCCAGGTAGTCGCGCAGGGGTGTCGTCGAGGCGGCGCGTCCGGTCGGGTCGGGCATGGCGCCATGATGGCGCAACCGACGGGACGCCCGCCCGGGAGGGAGATCGACTCCGGGGTCAGGCGGGGCTCGCCGTCGTCCCGGGGCGGGTGGCCAGGGGGACCAGCTCCTCGTAGTCCCAGGGCACGGGCTTGACCCGGACCGGGTTGTCCTTGTTCGGCGCCTCCACCATCTGCCCGTCGCCCATGTAGAGCACCACGTGGTGGATCGTCGACGGGTCGGACGGGTCGGTCGCGTAGAACAGCAGGTCACCGGCCTGCGCCTGCTTGACCGGGACGTGCGCGCCGGCGTTGTACTGGTCCTGCGAGACCCGCGGCAGGGTGAGCCCGGCGGCCTGGAACGCACGCAGCATCAGCCCGGAGCAGTCGTAGGAGTCCGGGCCGGTCGCGCCCCAGACGTAGGGCTTGCCGACCTCCTTGAGCGCGAACGAGATCGCCGTCCCGGCCGCGCCCGGCGGCAGCGCACCGGTCGGCGCGGTGCCGCAGCCGGTCGGGTTCGCGACGTCGCCGACCTGCTCGACGAGGCTCGCGGCCAGGCCCTCCCACTTGGCGTAGGCGTCCGGGAAGGCCGAGCGCTGCACGATCTGCGCGGCGTCGGTGACCGGCATCCGCTCCCAGCCCGGCACCTCCATCAGCCGCTCGAGGAAGATCGTCGTGCTGTATGCCGGATCGGTGACCTGCGCCGGGGTGCCCCAGCCCTGCGACGGCCGCTGCTGGAACAGCCCGAGGGAGTCCCGGTCGCCGTAGTCGATGTTGCGCAGGGTGGACTCCTGCATGGCGGTGGCCAGCGCCACCAGCCAGGCCCGCGGCGGCGCCCCCATCCCCTTCGCGACGCCGATGATCGCCTCGGCGTTGGCCCGCTGGTCCGGGCTCAGCGTGTCGATCGTGGTGCCCCCGCCGCCCCCCTCGCCGACGGTGCCGATGCCGGTGTCGCACGTCGTCGACCCGCGGGACTGGTTGTTCAGGTTCGGGCTGAACGCCAGGAACCCGACGGTCAGGAACAGCACCAGCACCGCGCCGATGGCGACGATCGGCAGCAGCAGCCGCAACGGCCGCAGGCTCCGGGTCAGCGGGGTGCTCACGGCCGGCTCACACCCGGTCGTAGCGGGAGACCCGCCAGCCGGCGTCGGTGTCCACGACGAGGACGGAGAGCTTCAGGGTGTTCGTCGGGACCTCGCACTCGACGCTGCGCGGCGAGACCCGGGTCGGCTTCGGGGGACCGGTGACGGCGGTGGCCGGCACGTTCGACGGGTCCACCGCCGCGAGCACGCCGAGGTACTCGTCGGTGGTGAACGGGCGCATGCCGGCCGTCCAGCGCTCGTTGGTGGTGCCCGGCGGGTGGTTCACCCAGGCCGCGGTCCAGTTCCGGGCCGCGGCCAGCGCCTCGGGCGGGGCGGCGGAGAGCGGGAGCTCCCGCGGGGTCAGCGGGGTGACCGGGGGCAGGGCGGTCGGCGTCGGGGTGGTGCTCGGCGGCGCGTAGCCGGTGGAGGGCTGCGCGGACTCCGACGGACCCTCCCCGGCGGCCAGCAGCCCGCCGTTCCCGGCCGACCCGCCGAGCTTGCCGCCGACGAACACCAGCCCGGCGACCACCAGGACCAGCACGACGATCGAGATCCCGAGATTGACCGGGGAGCGCAGCGGCCACTGCCACACCGAGCGGTAGGCGCCGGCCCGCCCGCGCGAGGACCTAATCGGCACGACGGCTCCAGGTCGACCCGTCGGCGGTGCGCGCGGCCCGCGGGCGGTAGATCTTGTAGACGGGCACGCCGTCGACGAGCTCCGGGCTCACCGGCACCGGCTGACCGGCCCGGCGCGGCGAGTCCGAGCGCCGGTAGATCGACCGGTCGTCGACCTCGCCCGGGTCGGTGCGGCCGGGGAAGCCGCCGGTCCCCGCCGTCCGGCTCTGCCCGCCGACCGGCAGCGCCCCGCGTCGCGGCTCGGCGATCACACCGGTCGGACGGCCCGCCTCGGGCGACGGCGACGCCGGACGTCGACGCCAGGAGCGCGCGCCGGGGCCCGCCGGACCGGCGACCGTCTCGGCCTCCGGGCGCACCGCGTCCCGGTCGACGTCGCCGGTCCCGCCGGAGCGCTCGGACCACCAGCGCGACTGCCGGTCCGCGGTGTCCCCGCCCGACCCGCGCATCCGCTGCCACATCCGCGCCGTCGGCCCGTCGGCGACGCCGGGCACGATCCCGCCGAACTGCTCGCGGGTCAGCGACACCATCGACACCAGCCGCCGGAACGGCCGCGCGACGGCCCACAGCACGATCGTCACGACGCCGGTGACCAGCAGCGCCAGCCACAGGTCGATGTTCGCGCCGGGCCGGAACAGCGACACCACCAGCAACGCGTGCAGCCCGGCCAGCGCACCGACGACGAGCGTGTTCACGATCGCCGCGCCGCCGACCCGCAACAGCGCGGGGATCACCTCGGGTTTGAGCAGCGCGACCACCGCGATCGCCGGCGCGGTGATCACCATCAGCCGGATGATCAGCATCGCCACCAGCACCAGCACCTTGGACAGCAGCTGGAACAGCGCGATGCAGACGGCCTCGATCGCGGCCAGCATCCCGGCGCCGATCCGGCTGCCGGACGCGCCGGTGAAGTAGCTGTAGCGGTCGCCCATCCGGTCGGCGAGCGCGGCGTAGTCCGACTTCTTCCGCTCCGCGAGCTCGCTGTTGTCCTGGCGCTGGTCGACCTCGTCGATCGTGAACGCCTGCGCGCGCAGCAGGTCGCGGCCCATCTCCTGGGCCTGCGGGACGTCCGGGGAGCCGAACGTGCCGCGCAGCCAGTTGCGGTAGGCGACCTGGTCGACGAGCACGGTGGGCAGCGTGTCCCGGGTGCCCAGCCCGATCTGGCCGAGGAAGCCCTCCTGCATCTGCGTGACGCCGTCGAGCAGCAGGCCGTCCGCCGCCTTCGACCAGTCCACCGGGGCCAGATAGGCGGCCGAGGCGATGAGCAGCGCGAACACGCCGATCCCCGCCCGTTGCGCCTGTCTGGCGAGGTCACCGCGCATGGCCAGCACCAGCAGGATGACCGCGAACGCGACGAGGGCGATGCCCACCCACGTGGTGAAAACGGTCTCGTACATCGCCCGGGTGGCTGTGGAGATCACGTCGTCCAGGGGCGCGAAGACCGACCCGCCCTCGGCGATCAGGTAGTGCGCCCAGTTGACGCCGCCGACGGTCAGCTTGGCCAGGTTGAACGTCTGGTTGCCGAGCCAGGTGTCGGTGGTGACCGACGGGTTCAGGACGCCGGACGCGGCGCAGCCGAGGTCGTAGTTGTGCCACACCATCCCGGCGTAGCCGACCTCCTCGTAGACGCTGCCGGCCTCGCCGTGCAGCGCGCTCGGCCCGTCCAGCGACCCGACGAGCCCGGTGCCGGGACGGTCCGGTTCCGGGGCCTGCTTGCAGTCCAGCGGCTGGGCCATCGCCGGGGAGCCCATCAGGATGCTGCCCCCGACCAGGGCGGCGACCACCAGCAGCGAGTACCCGCGCCGCCGACGTCGGGGGTCCGGGGTCTCACCCCGCGCACGTCGGGCCTTGCGCAGACCCGCCCACACCGCGGCCGCGACGATCAGCAGCACCGGCCAGAGGCCGGCACCACCGGTCGGATCGGCGGCCCCGATCACCGCCCGCCCTCGCCGGGGAGGACCTGCGGCTCCGCCGCCTCGACCACTCCGGGGTCCCCGGGGCGCGCACCGGAGGACGTCGGCGGGTCGGCGGGGGACGTCGGCGGGTCGGCGGGGGACGTCGGCGGGTCGGCGAGGTCCTCGTGCCAGCCCTCGTCGAGCTCGTCGAGGAGGTCGAGCTGCTCGTCGTCGAGGAGCTCGGCCTCGGCCGGGACGACCGTCACCCCGCCGGCGCGCATCCGGTCGGCGCCGGTGAGCAGGTGGTCGCCCTCGCCGGGGCCGATCCGCGTCGGGAGGTCGTCGCCGTCGACGTCGCTCCAGCCCGTGTTCGGCCAGGCCGCCTCCGAGACCGGCGGCGGCGCCGACGGCAGCGGAGCCGGCTCGTCCGGCGCCTGGATCTCGGCGACGACGGGCGTCCCGGACGAGGAGATCCGGCTCGCGTCCGGGTTCGTGTCCAGTGCCTCGCGCACGTGCTCGACGTGCGGGGCCTCCAGGTCGATCCGGATCTTCTCCACGCCGCCGTGGCCGTCGGCGAAGATGAACTGGCGCGGGGTGTCGTCCGGGCGGTCGTCGTGGCGCGGGCGCGGCGAGAGCGTGCCGAGCATCTGCTCGTAGCCGACGTCGGTGGGCACCCGCAGCAGCCGCAGCGCCTCGGCCTGCGCCTCCTCGTCGTCGGTGCGGCCGACGAACACGGCGTTGACCAGGGAGGCGAACCCGGACACCCGCAGCAGGTCGCCGGCCAGCTGGGAGGCGAACAGCGCGCGGACGTTGAACTTCCGGGAGTCGCGCGCCAGCCGGTCGATCAGGACCTTGCCGGTGGGGACCTGGGACAGGAAGTGCGTCTCGTCGAGCGCGACGCCCTTGCGCAGGTTCCGGTCGGCGTCGTAGATCGTGCGCTGGGTCAGCCAGGACGCGAGGTTGAGCAGCTCGACGCCGAGCGACTCGTTGTCCGTCCACTCCTCGCGCGGGCTGCCCGGCCGCGGCAGGGACAGGCCCTGCATGGTCAGCACCGTGAGGCGGTAGTCGCGGTCGGCCTGCCAGGGGTCGTCGCGGGTCTCGTCCGGGAACAGCAGGGCGGCCTGCGGGAGCTCGCGGCGCTCGTCGAGGAAGTCGGCGACGACGCCGGCGTGCTCCTCGCCCTCGCGGGCGTGGCGGCGCAGCGCCTCGATCACCATGCCGGGGTGGCGGTCCGGCTGACCGCCGACCTCGCGGACCGCGCGCAACAGCACGATCCGGGTGTTGGGCTGGCGCGAGATCTCGTAGGGCAGCAGGCCGGAGAGCACGTCGAGCACCAGGCGCCGGCGGGTGGCCGCGGCGAGCGAGCGCTCCCGGCGCCAGGCGCGCTCCGGGTCCTCCTCGTCGGAGAAGTGGTCCGGCCGCGGCTCGGCCACCACCCGGTACGGGTTGAGGATGCCGGGGTCGGCGCGCAGCAGGTTGATGTGCCGGGAGAACGGCGCCAGCTCGGGCAGGCGCGCGAGCTCGGCCAGCGGGCCGGACGGGTCGAGCACCGTCCACCGTGCACCGGCGCGCAGTGTCTTGTAGACGATCAGCCCGGTCAGGAACGACTTGCCCGACCCCAGGCCGCCGACGATCGCTGTCAGGCCGGACGCGCGACGGACCTCCTGGGCCAGCCACGGGTCCCACGCGACCGGACGGCGGGTGGCCGTACACGTCTCGCCCAGCATGATCCCGCGACGGTCGCCCACACTGGCCGTCGCCGCCGGGACGCCGGCCGCGGCCCAGGTGACGCTGCCCCGGCGCCGGTACGCGGTGGAGGCGAGCGGCTCACCCGGGATGAACTCGCGCGCGTAGCGGTACTGCGCCTCCGGGTGCTCGATCTGCACCTTCGGCCGGTAGAGGTCGACGACCTGCTGGGCGCGCGTGGTCGCCTCCGCCTCGTCGCGGCCGGACACCGCGATCCGCCACCAGCCGTAGAGGCGGGTGTTGAGCTGGGTCAGGCCGCTGGTCAGCTCGTCCTCGACCTCGAGCACCCGGTCGGCCTGGCGCGCCAGCGACATAGGCGGGTCCAGGTCGTGGTCGTGGGTGTAGTGCCGGATCTGGCTGCGCACCTTGCCCATCTGACGCTGCAGCTCACCGGTCACGTCCTCCGGCCGGCGCACGTAGATCCGGGCCGACCACTCCACCGGGAACGGCAGCCGGTCCGAGTGCTGCATCCACGGGTCGTCGATCTCCGGGATGCGCAGGCCGTCCATCAGCCCGACCGAGAGCACCGCGACGTTGCGCGAGACGGCCTGGCTGCGCATCCGCCCGACCACCTGCACGGTCGGGGCGTAGGGCTCCTGGTGCAGGTCCACACCCTCGGTGAACGCGGCTAGGTCCTCGCTCTCCCACCGGGAGATCCCGCGCGGCACCGACGACAGCCCGCGCGGGGCGGGCAGACCGAGCGCGACCGAGCGGTGCATCAGCCAGGCCATGTCCTCGGCGCTGGCCGGCACGGCGTCCATGCCGGAGTTGGCGACGACGACGTCGAGGTGGTTGACCTCGGACTCGACGGCGGCGAGCTCGGCCCGCACGGCCGAGGGCGCGATCCGGTCCAGCACCGGGGCGGCCTTCTCCACCCAGCGGTCGAGCATCCCGCGGCCGGAGACCTCGACGCCGAGGAAGACCTCCTTGTCCGACATGGACAGGCCCATCAGGTGGCGCTGCTCGCCCTCGAGGAACCCGTCCCAGCCCAGGGCGCCGGGCACGTCGGGCATCCGGCCGAGCGCGTTCTGGTCGAACGACTCCGCCCACATGTGGACGGGGTACGGGCGCGTCGTGACGCGCAGGTGCAGCCAGCGCCCCTGCAGCTCGCCCATCTGCGCGGCGACCTGGCGGATCAGCACCTCGCGCTGGGAGTCGCTGCGGAAGCTCCAGGCCTGCGCGGCGAGGCGATACCAGGCCATGACCTGCGTTCCGGTGCGGGTGATGTGCCCGTCGATGGAACGCAGCGCGATCGTCGGGGAGTAGGAGGACCCGCCCTCTCCGGCCAGGCCCCGCCCCCGTCGTCGGCCCTCAGCGACGGCCACGGGAACCCGCCTTCTGCCAGGCGTCGGCCACCGTCGTCGTACGGGCCGCCTTCTCCCACTCGACCGGCCGGCCGGCGGGCTTCGGCGAGGATGCCGTCCCGGCCTTCTTCGCGGACGTCGTCGTACCCTTCCCCGCCGCCTTCCCCGTCTGCCGCGCGGCCTTCTTCGCCGCCTTGCGCTCGGCACGGGACGGGGCCGCGGGTCGCGACCCGCCCGCCGGGGCGACGGGGGTACGCGAGCCGACCCGCACCGGGGACGCCTTCGGCGCGCCCGCCGTGCCGGAGCCGGCCCACACCTCGGCGACCGATCCGGGCCCCGACGGGGCCCCGACCTGCGCGGGCGAGGAGGTACGTGACGTGGCGGCACCCCGTCCGCGCCCACCGGACGCCCGCACCCGGACATGCCCCGCGCGCACGGAGCCGCCGGCCGCCCGGCTCCGTGCGCGGGGGCCGGTCACCTCGGCCCAGAACTGGCTGACGACCTGACCGAGCGGACGCTCGTAGTCGATCTTGTTGCCGAGGAACCGGGTGATCGCGACGGTGCCGACCAGCGACCAGGCCACCGAGAAGAAGTCCAGCCCGATCCCGAGCCTGCGCTGCAGGAACATGATGAACAGCATCACCAGCAGGCCGACTCCGTAGCTCACGTAGCGGGCACGCCAGGGGAACGTCGCGCGCGGCGGGCCCAGCCAGACGGCGTCGACGCGGTACACCTCGTCGTCAGTGCGAACGAGCACGGCTCACCCGGTGAGCAGGTTGGCCATCGCCTGTCCGACGGCCGGGCCGCTGCCGCTCACCGCGATGCCCAGTGCGATCAGCCCGACGATGAGGCCGACGCTGCGACGCGCGACCCCGGCGTTGTCGCCCTTGCCGCCGATCCACAGAAGGATCACCGCGATCGCGAGAAGGATCAACGGGACGATGTTGTTGGTGATCCAGCCCTGCAGGTTTCCGGTGCTGAGCTGCCCCTGGGCGAGCCACGACGATGCGGCCTCGTACGAGGTCTTCACGGCTCCTCCTCCGAGCGGACCGTGGTCCGCAGGCTCCCGCTTGCTCTTGCGCTCGTGACCGGTCCGACTAAACCATGACGACCAGCCGGATAGTAGTGGAGTGACCCGGCCGTCGGCCGCCGGGCACACGGAACGCGACCGGGTGGACACGATCGGCCGTATTCCCTTGGGGCGGTACGTGTCACACGTGACCCGTACCCCACCTGCACCACTCGGCTTTCCCGCCGACGTCGGAACTGTCAGAGTCGGCCACTACTGTTCGGTAACAAGCACGACCCGGCCGTGAACAGGAGCGGGCGTCCCGCAGCGGGGCGCACTACCCTTCTGGCCGATTGCCTCCGCGTACCCACCACTACGCGGAGAGAGGTTCAAGGAGGCACGCATGGTGTGGCGGTTGGTGATCGGTCTGGCTCTGACCGTGATCGCCCTGGCGATCTCGGGGCGGCGCGCCTTCTGGATCTACAAACTGATCCGGTCCGGGCAGCCGGCGAACGACCGTACCGACGGACTCGGTCAGCGCATCCGCGCCCAGTTCGTCGAGGTCTTCGGCCAGAAGAAACTGCTCCAGTGGTCGATCCCCGGCCTGGCGCACCTGTTCACGTTCTGGGCGTTCGTCATCCTGGCCTCGGTCTACCTGGAGGCCTACGGCGCGCTGTTCGTGCCGGACTTCCACATCCCGATCATCGGCCGCTGGGCCGTCCTCGGGTTCCTGCAGGACACGATCGCCGTACTCGCGCTGATCTCGCTCGGCGTGTTCTCGGTGATCCGGCTGCAGAACCAGCCGGCGCGCAAGCAGCGTGACTCGCGCTTCTACGGGTCGCACACCGGTGGCGCCTGGCTGATCCTGTTCATGATCTTCAACGTGCTGTGGACGATGTTCCTGTTCCGCGGCGCGTCCTCGGCGCTGGGCGTCTTCCCGTACGAGTCGGGTGCCTGGGCCTCGATCGGTGTCGGCTACCTGTTCAGCGGCCTGTCCGTCGGAGCGCTCGAGATCGTCGAGAGCATCGGGCTGCTGCTGCACATCGGCGTCATGCTCGTCTTCACCGTGATCATCGCCTACTCGAAGCACCTGCACATCTTCACGGCGCCGATCAACGTCTCGGCCAAGCGCTTCCCGAAGGCCCTCGGCGCGCTGCCGGCGATGGAGTCGAACGGCGTCAAGATCGACTTCGAGGACCCGGGCGAGGACGACGTCTTCGGCCGCGGCAAGATCGAGGACTTCACCTGGAAGGGCATGCTCGACTTCGCGACCTGCACCGAGTGCGGTCGCTGCCAGAGCCAGTGCCCGGCCTGGAACACCGGCAAGCCGCTCTCGCCGAAGCTCCTGATCATGGACCTGCGCGACCACATGAACGCGAAGGCCCCGTACATGATCGGCGGCAAGGACATGCCGGAGGAGGGCTCGATCGACTTCTCGGCCGGGCTCACCGCGCACCCCGGCCACGGCGTGCCGGAGTCCGGCTTCGAGCGCGTCCGCGGGTCCGGCCCGGAGCAGGCCGCGCGTCCGCTGGTGGGCACGGCCGAGCAGGGCGGTGTCATCGACCCCGACGTCCTGTGGTCGTGCACCAGCTGCGGCGCCTGCGTCGAGCAGTGCCCGGTGGACATCGAGCACGTCGACCACATCGTCGACATGCGCCGCCATCAGGTGCTGATCGAGTCCGAGTTCCCGTCCGAGCTCGGCGTCCTGTTCAAGAACCTGGAGAACAAGGGCAACCCCTGGGGCCAGAACGCCAAGGACCGCCTCGAGTGGACCAAGGCGCTGGACTTCGAGGTCCCGGTGTTCGACGGCGAGCTCTCCGACGACACCGAGTACCTGTTCTGGATCGGCTGCGCCGGCGCGTTCGAGGACGGCCAGAAGAAGACCGTCCGGGCCACCGCGGAGCTGCTGCACCGGGCCGGCGTCAAGTTCACCGTCCTCGGCCCGGAGGAGACCTGCACCGGTGACCCGGCGCGGCGCTCGGGCAACGAGTTCGTGTTCCAGATGCTGGCCCAGCAGAACGTCGAGGTCCTCAACGGCGTGTTCGAGGGCCGCGAGGCGGGCACCCGCAAGATCGTCACCACCTGCCCGCACTGCCTCAACACCCTGGGCAAGGAGTACCCGCAGCTCGACGGCCACTACGAGGTCGTGCACCACACGCAGCTGCTGAACAAGCTCGTCCGCGAGGGCAAGCTCGTCCCGGTCGCCGCCCCGGCGGAGGAGAAGGGCGCACCGGTCACCTACCACGACCCGTGCTACCTGGGACGCCACAACGAGATCTACGAGGAGCCCCGCGAGCTCGTCGGGGCCGTGGGATCCACCCTCACCGAGATGCCGCGTCACGCCGAGCGCTCCATGTGCTGCGGCGCGGGCGGTGCCCGAATGTGGATGGAGGAGCGGATCGGTCAGCGGGTCAACGTGAACCGCACGACCGAGGCCATCGCGACCCTCGACAGCGCCGCCGCCGCGGGCGGGGACGGGGCCTCGGCCCAGGGCACGATCGCCGTCGGCTGCCCGTTCTGCCGGACGATGATCTCCGACGGCCTGACCGAGCGTCAGGGCGAGGGATCGGGCGAGAACGTCCAGGTCCAGGACGTGTCGCAGATGCTGCTCGCGGCCGTCAAGCGCGGTGACCCGAGCACCAACGGGCATGGTTCCACCAACGGCGCCGGTGCGTCGGAGGACGAGCCCGCCGAGCTGTCCCCGCAGGCCGCCGGCTCCACCGAGGGGTCCGACCGCGCCGCCCACAACGGCACCCCGAACGACGAGGCCCACGAGAACGGGACCTCCGGCAACGGGAGCGCGGCCAACGGTGCCGCCGGCGACGGCTCCTCCGGCAACGGTAAGCCCGAGGCGGACAAGCCGACCGAGGAGAAGACCGACACCACGAGCTGATCCTCAGCACGTCAGTCACGACGAGGGCCGGGCCACCGAGCAGGTGGGCCGGCCCTCGTCGTCCGCCACCACCGCCGCGCCGTCCAGCGAACGGCACTCCCGTCGCATCGGTTCCGACGAGTGTGCCGTCCGCTGGGGGCGGATCGGGTCAGCAGGGCTGGAAGGCCGCGATCTGGTAGGTCGGGGTGGGGGCGTTCGTGCGGGTCAGGACGACCCGGCCCATCGACGGGGCGGAGGTGCCCCAGACCGTCGCGCAGCCGTCGACGGTGACCGATCCGCCGGGCTCGACCTCGGGGTCGGTGCTGCGGTCCGGTTCGGTCTCGCGCCCGGAGCCCGCCCGGGAGTGCAGCACCGCGACGGCCTGCTCGCACGAGGGTGCAGCGGTGACCTGCATGAGCTGGGCCAGCGCCGCGTCGTCGACCAGTCGGCAGACCCGGCGCGGGTTGTTGCCCGCCACCCCGGAGTCGAGCGAGACCAGCGCCAACTGCGGCCGGTCCACGCCGAGCACCATCCGCATCTCGTTACCGGCCTGGGCGTCGACCTGCGCCTGCTGCTCGGTGATCTCGGCCGACCGGAACTGGTACCCGACGCCGGAGATCACCAGCACCGCCACGCCCACCGCGAGCACCTTCCAGCGGGGGAGGAGCAGCAGCCCGGCCAGCACGACCCCGGCGCCGACCGCGAGCCCCCACGACCACGGGTTCCCGCTCGTCGCCCACACCAGCGCCCCGACCAGGACGACACCGGCGACGTGCGGCGCCCAGCCGAACAGCAGCCGGTCCAGCCGCAGCAGGTAGAGCAGCACCAGCGTGCCGAAGCCGATCCCGACCGGGACGTACCAGCGCGACGGGTCGTCGAGGAACGGCAGCAGGAGCAGCGCGGCCGCGACCAGCCCGAGCCCGACGGCGAGCTTGAGGTTCCGCGGACGCAGTCGCGTCCGCCAGTCCGGGCCGTCGCCCTTCGGCGGGCCGGCACCCGGCTGCCGGCCGGGGCCACCCGGCTCGGGCTCGGGCTCGGGGCCCGCGGCCCGGCGACGGCCGGTGTCCCACGGGTCCACCACCGGGCGTCGTTCCGGGGGCACCGCGGGCAGGTTCGGGGTCGGCTCGGGCGTGGGCTCCATCGCCGGTCAGCCTAGCGCCGCAACCGACCTGCCCCCAGGTTCCCGACGGGCGACTCAGGAGCGGCGGGTGTCCACGCGGTGGAAGTTCTGGAACGCCCGGGACGGGGTCGGGCCGCGCTGCCCCTGGTAGCGGGAGCCGACACCGTCGCTGCCGTAGGGCTTCTCGGCCGGGCTGGAGAGCCGGAACAGGCACAGCTGGCCGATCTTCATCCCCGGCCAGAGCGTGATCGGCAGGTTCGCCACGTTCGAGAGCTCGAGCGTGATGTGCCCGGTGAAGCCGGGGTCGATGAACCCGGCGGTGGAGTGGGTGAGCAGGCCCAGGCGTCCGAGGGAGCTCTTGCCCTCCAGCCGCCCGGCCAGGTCGTCCGGCAGGCCGACCGACTCGAACGTCGACCCGAGCACGAACTCGCCCGGGTGCAGCACGAACGGGTCGTCACCCTGCGGCTCGACGGCGGTGGTCAGCTCGTCCTGCTGCTCGGCCGGGTCGATGTGGGTGTAGAGCGAGTTCATGAAGACCCGGAAGAAGCGGTCGAGCCGCACGTCGATGCTCGACGGCTGGATCATCCCCGGATCCCAGGGGTCGAGGGTCAGCCGACCGGAGTCGATCTCCTTGCGCAGGTCGCCGTCGGACAGCAGCACCGGCTCGTGCACCTCTTCCCGGACCTGAGGAGCTGGGCAAGCTCAGCCTATCGACGCGTCCGGCCCGCCCCGGCGTGGGCCCGGCTCAGGCGTCGCCCGGCTCAGGCGTCGCTCGACTCCTCGGCGTCGGCCGAGGAGGCCGTGATGTCCTCGACCGGCTCGGCGGCGGCCTCGTCCTCGGCCAGGTGCGGCGACCGGCAGAGGCCGAACATCCAGGCCACGGCCTGCTCGGCGCGGGCCGCCTCCAGCCCGTCCGACGGAGCGGGCCGGCGCCCGTGGTCGCCGTCCAGGATCTGGGCGACGGTCGGGGACACCGACGAGCCGCCGATGCTACGGATCGAGTCGCCGGGCTGCGGCACGTTCGGCCCGTCGACCAGCACCGCGACGGTGCCCAGGCCGGGGGCGTCGGTCACGAGGTCGGGATCGTCGGAGACCAGCACGGTCGCCGCGGCGAGCACGACCAGCAGGTCCGACATCGACGGCTCCGGCGTGACGACGACCCGCGGGTGCCGTCCCAGCGAGAGCGACGGCTCGTCGCGCGCCAACTCGCCGGTGATCACGACCTCGATGTCGGAGTGCCGCTCCAGCAGCGACGCGATGCCGGCCAGCGCGCTGTGCGAGGACGGCCGGTCCAGCGCCACCAGCACCAGGCGCCGCATGTCGTCGCGCACCCGGCCCAGGGCGTCGGCGCACCGGACGTCCTCCGGGCGGGGCAGGGAGTTCACGGTGTCGCCGATGGTGAGCACGTTCGGCCCGAGCGGGCTGCCGAGTGCGGCGCCGCTCGTGGTCAGGAACAGCGAGGCCAGCTGGCCGATCACGCGGCGGTGCGCCTCCTGCGGGAACGGGCAGAGCAGGTCGTCGGTACCCATGCCGGCCTGCATGTGCACGACCGGGATCCGGCGCCAGAACGCGACCGTGGCCGCGACCTCGGCGGCCAGGCCACCACCGTGCACCAGCACCGCGGACGGGTCCTGGTCGACCATCAGCCGGTCGAGACGGGTCATGAGCGCGGCGGCGACGTCGGCCACGCCGGGCGCGGTGTCCAGCGGCAGCAGGATCGTGATGTCGGTCGGGACGCCGAACGCGTCGAACGCCTCGTGCACGCCCATCGGGTCGGCACCGGTGGCCACGGTGATGGCGCGGATCCGGTCGGCCGCCGCGATCGACGCGGCGACGGGAGCCAGACGCGCGACCTCAGGACGACTCCCGGCCACGAGCAGAACGTCGTGCTCGTGATCCAGATCGCCCGCCAAGGGGTCGAACATCGACATCGGAATCCTTCCGGCCGGGGAGCTGACCGCCGGAACAGAGTCTGGACGACCGGGATCGGGCCCGTCGAGCACTTCTCGCCAGGTGGTCACCATCATTCGGCGTCCGGGCCCGGGCCCTACACCCGTCCGGAGCAGGGTGCTAGAGTCGGGGCACGTTCTGCGGATGTAGTTCAATGGTAGAACATCAGCTTCCCAAGCTGAATACGCGAGTTCGATTCTCGTCATCCGCTCGTAAAACGAAGGCCCAGCTCACACGGTGTCCACACCGGAGCTGGGCCTTCGTCGTGTCCGGTCCGAACGACGTCGAAAACGATCTTCGACGGTCTTTCGCGCCGTGTTCGACCTGATCAGTGCCCTGTGGAGCATCGATCCAGTCACACCTCGGGTCGAGATCCACAACTTTGACGACGGACGACCGTTCACCTGACCGCTCGCCCGCTCGGCTCGATCTTGAGGTCGACAGACCATGGTCCGTCCGGCGCAGACGTCCACGCCGAACGGCACCGGCGCAGCGGTACAGGATCGCGCGCAGGACCTCGATCGCCTGCCCGGCGTCGGTCCCGCGCCGGACGACGGCGGCCGGCCGCCGGCCCAGGTGGTACCCGTCGAGCATCGCGGTGTTGCCGCCCTGGCCCTCGGTCGGGGGCATGACGTGCACGGCGTCGCCGACCAGCAGGACACGGCCCGCCGCACCGACGGCGGGCACCGAGGCGTCGCGGAACGCCGCAGGTCGGTAGCGACGGTCCACGACCTACCCGAGCAGCACGGTGCCCAGGGTCAGCGCCAGGCCGACGACCGCCAACACCAGACCGATACGCGCCGACCATCCCTTGACCCCGTGCCCACCGCTGACCCGGTCGTGCTTGGCACTGGTCGACACCTCGACGTGCGGAGCGGAGTCGGGCGGTCCGATCGTCAGACCTCCATGCCGGTCATGGACCTCTCCGAGCACGTGGACCACCGTGCCCGACCGCAGGATCCATTCCTTCCGCTCGTACCCGATCGTTCCGCGCGACGACTCTGCCGAGCCGGGTGTCGGTCGGTCGAACCGGTCGACCACCTTGTCGCCCTTGTGCACGAACAGTCGACCACCGTCGACGTCGAGCGTCCGGCCATCGTGACCGACCAGGGTCCACCCGGATCGGGACTTCCGACGAACCATCGGATCTCTCGACGGCTCGCCCCTCTCGTCGAACCTCCTGCGCTCGACCCACTGCTCGTTCGGTTCGACCCGATCGCGATCCAGAAGAAGACCGCACCGATCCCGATCGACACGATCCCGACGAAGAACAGCAAGGCCGCCACTGCCCACCTCCACGGATCGGGGCACCCACCGGCGGGAAGCTACCGACCGGCGGCGACGGCCACGGCTGTTCGCGGAAACCGGTCTCAGTAGAGGCGCTCGGCGTAGGACGGGCCGTAGTACTCCTCCAGCTCGGCGAGCGGGGTCTCCGGCCGGGTCAGAGCCTTGGCGATCCTCGCGACCGACGGCAGCGTGTCCGGCGGCCACTGCTCGTGCTCCCACAGCTTCGACCGCATGAACGCCTTCGGGCAGTGGAAGAACACCTCCTCGACGTCGACCTCGCAGGCCAGGATCGGACGACGTCCCTTGACCACGAGCTCGTCGAAGTACGGCGCGTCGGTGAGCAGGCGGGCCCGGCCGTTGATCCGCAGCGTGTCGGAGCGGCCCGGGGTCAGGAACAGCAGCCCGACGTGCGGGTTGGCCAGGACGTTGCGCCAGCCGTCGACGCGGCGGTTGCCGGGCCGTTCCGGGACGGCGACGGTGTGGTCGTCGATGACGTGCACGAAGCCGGGCGGGTCGCCCTTGGGGGAGACGTCGCACCGGCCGTCGGCGTCGCTCGTGGCGAGCAGCAGGAGCGGTGACGTCGCGAGCCACTCGCGGTGGATCGGACCGATCCGGTCCCGGACCTTGTTCGCCGCCGACGCCATCACCGGCCCGACGAGGTCCTGGAGCTGCTCGACGGTGCGGATCTCGGTGTCGGTGTCCACACCTCGACGCTAGGACGCGCGAGCCCCGGTCGCGAGGGAAATGTCCTGACTCAGGGATCGCGACCTCGGGATCCGCATCGTCGGCAGGTCCAGCTCGACGTGGGGCCGCATCGGCCTCGGTGCTCCGTGAAGGGCCGGGGACCGATCCGGTCCCGGCGCGCCGACGGCGATGCCGACGCGGGCGTAGGCCAGGAACAGGAGTGTGCTGACCACCGTGATCAGCACCCAGACCGGGAAGACGTCACCCGCGACCCAGTTGTTGAGTCCGTGCAGAACGGCCGTCACGCCGACGCCGGTACCGGTGAGGGCCAGCCAGGGGCCGGCGTCCCGGTAACGGGTCGCGAGGCCGAGGAAGTACGCGGCGACACCGGCCCAGCAGGCGTGAGCGATCGGGCCGGTGACCAGGCGCCACACCAGCACCAAGGCCTCCGGTGTCGTCGACACGTCCATCACGTTGACCGCGTAGTGGACGGCCTCGACCGCACCGAACACGAGGCCGCTCACCGCGCCGAGGAACAGGAAGTCCCGCGGCGACAGGGTCGAGAACAGCCGACGCCGGGCAAACGCCAGGATCGCCACCGGAACGAGTTTGGCCACCTCCTCCGGGACCCCGACCGTCACGATCCCGAGCAGGAGGTTGTCGGGGTCGGCGTTCAGCACCGTCTCGAGCCAGGTCGCCAGCGGGAACTCCACGACCAGTGCGAGGGCCACGACCTGGGCCAGCAGGGCTCCGTGAACCCGCTGCGGTCGCACCACGACCCACAGGACGAGGAACCAGGCCGCGGCGAAGTAGAAGGCGAACGCCGCGGCGGCGGTCAGGAGGTCGGTGGAACGCGACGAGGTCAGCGACAGCCCCAGCGGCGGGACCGCGACCAGGGCCACGAAGAGCCAGGTCGTCCAGGAGCGCAGCAGCGGATGCGCCACCCACGCGCGCCACGGGAACAGGACCGAGGGAGCGGGCAGGCGCGGACCGGTCGGGTGCATCGTCGTCTCCGGGTGGCGGTGGTTCACGAACGGGGAACGGTGGTGCCCTGCGGGCCACCGGAGTGCGAGAGCTTCTTGGCCAGGCAGTCGTCGGCGCCGAAGCCCTGCGCGTCGCACCAGGCGTTGGCCTCGGCGGCGGTCGAGAACGGCTGCGCCACGACGACGACCCAGTAGTCGCTGCCCTTGAACACCGGCCAGTCGCCGGACCACAGCAGGGCGGCGCCGGGGTACTGGACGGCCAGGCCCTGGTAGTGGCTCAGGATCCGGTCGGAGTCGTAGCTGATGCCGCCGTCTACCGTGCCGGACCGCTTGGACGACAGCTGCGGAACCCACCAGCCGGTGACGCTCTCGACCGCGGCGCGGTCGAGGTCGGCCTGCTCGGTGAGCCGGTCGGTGGCCGACGAGGCCGTGGGGAAGGACGTCGCGGGGGCTGCGGCCGTCGGGGTCGCACCGGCGGGTGCGGTGGTCAGGAACGGCGACGAGCCGGAGGACACCGGGGCCTGCGCGACCGCCTCACCGAAGAGGAACGCCGGCTTCAGTGCCAGCACCGCGACGGCGGCGAGAACGGTGACGACGACGAGGGCGGCCGACGCCACGATCCACGGTGTGGAGGAGGTGCCCGGCGCGGGACGGTCGGCGTACGGGCCCTGTGACCAGGACGGAACCGGTGCCGCGGGCGGAGCCCAGGCCGGCTGCGGCCGTGGCGCCGGAGGCGTCCAGGCCGGTACCGGTCCGGACATGGGTCGCGACACCGTCGGTGCGGACGCGACACCGTGCCGTGGGGCGGCTGAGCCGTGTCGCGGCTCGCGGAGAGCCGGCGCGACGACCGTGGCGGCGGGACGCGGGATGCCGTGACGGGCCTGCCGTGCGACGGCGGGGCGGACAGCCGGACGGCCCGGCGCGCCGACCCGGTTCGTCCCGCATCCGACGCAGAAGTGCAGCTCGGGCAGCAGCTCCGCTCCACACCGGCACCGCTCGACCATCACGACCACTCCCGACGACCCGAGGCCGGGCGTTCCCGGCCGTTCTCCCTGCTCATCGGGTGCGACAGGCTGTTGTTATCGGCGCCGACCGCGCGGCTCGCACAGTTCATCTTTGTTGTGGATACGACGTAACGGCCTAACGGACTCCACCGAAAGCCGAGCAGCGGGCCGTCGGACGGACGACCCGGACCGACGTCGGGGGACGATGACGATGAGCAGCACGACCGAGCACCGCGGAGCCGGTTCCGGCGGCGGAGCGCACCCGACCGAGGTCACCGCTGCCATCGCGCCCGTGACACCGGCCCGGCACGCCGCGACACCGGGGCGATCGCCGCACGCCGTGCCGCCCGCGGGTTCCCCGGTCCCGCGGGCGTACCGGCCGGCGCCGCGCGGGATGGGTCCGGGTGTCCCGGCCGCTTCCGCACCGTTCCGGCCCGGTCCGACCCCCGGTGGGCCGGACCCCCGTCGTCCCGACGCCGCCTGGGCCCCGTACGCCCTGCCGGGCGGGCACCCCGCCGGCCTCGGACCCGGATACGGACCGCCGCCCACGGCCGGGTGGGGCTCGCCGCAGGGGATGCGGTGGGGATGGATCGCGATCGGCATCGTCGGGGCGATCCTGGTGGTGGCGATGCTGGGGTCCCTCGCCTCCGGGGCGACCATGACGGTGCCGGGCACCGTCACGCTGGCGTCGTCGTCGACGTCGGTGACGTCGAGCTCGTCGTGCAGCGGCCTCGGGTTCATGTCGTACGTGGACTACGGCGCGCCCGTCACCATCTACGACGCGAACGGCACGCTGGTCGGCAGCGGATCGCTCGGCTCGGGTACCCCCAGCTCGTCGAGCGGCTATTACTACTACAGCGACTGCATATTCTCGTTCACGCTCGACGACGTCCCGGCGGACAGCGAGTTCTACCGCATCAAGATCGGTAGCGGTAACGGCGACGGGGTCCCGTTCTCGGCCGCGCAGCTACGGTCCGGCGGGGCCCACCTCACGATCGGATGACCACCCGCTCGGCCGCCGGCAGTCGGCGGTAGAGCTCCAGATGGGCCCGGGCGGCGGCGTCCCAGGTGTGGCGGGCGGCCAGCGTCCGGCCCGCGGCGCGGCGGCCGGGGTCCGGGCCGTCGTGCAGCACCCCGGAGAGCGCTGCCGAGAGCTCGGGGACCGATCCGGCGAACGCGGCCGAGCCGTCGAACGTCCGGCGCAGGACCGGCAGGTCCGAGGCCACCAGGGGAACGCCGGCGGCCAGTGCCTCCATTGCGGCCAGGCCGAAGCCCTCCTTCACCGACGGGAACGCGAACACCTCCGCCGCTGCGACGAGGGAGGGCAGGTCCGGGTCGGGCACCGGGCCGAGCACCACCGGCTCGACGCCGAGCTCGTCGGCGCGGGCCTGCCAGGCGACGCGGTAGTCGCGGTAGTCGAACACGGTCTCGCCGCCGCCGATCACCAGCCGCACGCCGGGGTGCGCGCCCCGTAGCAGCGCGAACGCCTCGAGCAGCTCCATCGACCCCTTCCGCGGCTCGATCCCGCCGACGGCCAGCACGTAGCGCCCGAGTCGGTCGGTCCAGGCGGCGCGCGCACCGGCGGCGTCCGGGCCGGCCGCGGCGGCGAACCGGGCCGCGTCGACCCCGTTCGGGATGACGGTCGCGGTGATGCCCCAGCCCTCGCGCAGCTCCGCCGCGACCGGGTCGGAGACGCAGACATGCGCGACCGGGGCCCGGATCGCCCTCTCGTGGCAGGCGACGAGCTGCGGGGTCGTGAACTCGTCGAGGTGGTGCACGGTGCGGATCGGCCGTCCGGCCGCGTTCGCGCTGATGCAGTCCTGGGCGTGCACGACGTCGAAGGCGCCCCGTTCCGGCTCCAGGCCGGCGCCGAGGGTCGCGATCGACCGCAGGATCCGCGGGCCGAGGTCCTCGCCCTCGATCTCGGCCAGCGGTACGACGCGCACCCGGACGGCCGGGGCGACGTCGCGGAAGAAGCCGGTGTCGCCACCGCGGCCGAGCGAGAACACCGTGACGTCCTGGCCGAGACCGGCGAGCGCCTCGGCCAGCGCCAGGGTGTGCACGACGCCGCCGCGGGGCTTCGTCGAGTAGGTCAGCAGGGCGATGCGCAGGGGGGTCGGCTCGACAGTCATCCAGAGCAGTCCACCCGGCGGGCGTGACCGCGCGATGACGGCCGGACCAACCCGTTGTTACGTCGCTCAGCCGAGCAGCGGGAACGCCGCCACCGCGGCCAGGAGGTCCTGGCCTCGCCGGGAGCCCGGCTGCTCCCCGGCGGCGGCCATCTCCCCGGCGACGCGGGTCAGCACCGCGTTGACGGGCGTCGCGACGCCGTGCGCGGCGCCGAGGGCGACGATCTCGCCGTTGAGGAACTCGGCCTCGATCGACCCCGCGCCCCGTTGCAGGCTCTGCCAGGAGGAGCTGCCGCCCCGCTCCCGGCCGCCGACCGGCCGCTGGGTGATCAGCCCCTCGCGGCGGACCCGGTCGTCGTCGCCGGTACGGGCGGTGATCCCGGCCGCGGCCAGGGCTCGTTCGCCCTCGTCGGCGGCGGCCTCGCGCAGCTCGTCGACGGCGGGGTCGTCGGAGGCGCACGCGGCGTCGAGGGCGTTGGCCAGGTTCGTCAGCAGCTTGCCGTACTTGCCCTCCATGACGGCCGGGTCGGCCCTCGAGGAGAAACCGGCGGCGGTCAGGTCCGCGGCGATCGCGTCGCTGACGTCGTCGACGCCGGAGGGGTACGTGCCGACGTCGAGCACGCCCGGGACCGGCACCGACGACGCGATCACCACGCCCGGCTCGTAGTGCTCGGCCGGCAGGATCACCAGCACCGCCTGCACCCGGGCGAACCGGGCCGCGGCCATCCGCTCGTTGGCGACGCCGTTCTGCGCGCACGCGACCACGACGTCCGGTGCCCGCGCCGCGAGGGCGTCCAGGATCGGTTCGGTGTCCTGGGTCTTGGTCGCCAGCACGGCGACGTCGCCGGGCCGCCAGTCGACCTCGTCCACCGACGCGACGGCAGGGACCCCGACGACGCGCGAGCGGTCCGGATCGTCGAGGCGCAGCCCGCCCTGTTCCCGGATCGCGTCCAGGTGCCGCCCCCGCGCGACGAGGACGACGTCACGTCCCGCCTCGGCCAGACGGGCCCCGATCGTGCCGCCCACCGCGCCCGCCCCGATCACCACGTACCGCATGCCGATCACCCTGGCACGGACCCCCGACAGTCGCCTCAGGATCTTCTCGTCAGAGTGCCGAGTTCTCGTCGTGACGACGGACGAGCGTCTTCGGAGCCTTGCCCCGCCAGGCGTCCTCGATCAGCTCGGTCAGCTGGTCGAGACGTATCTTCGTCAAGTCGACAAGAATAGATCCGTACCCGTCGTAGTGCGGCGTGGTGTAGAACGCCGGGTCACCGGAGGCCAGCAGGGCCTCCTTCTCCTCCAACGGACAGACGATCATCAGGCCGCCCTCGGCCTCGGTCCGCAGGCGGACGAGACACTTGCCCCGGACCTTCAGCGCGGGGGTGCGGTAGGAGGTCGACTCCTCGACCCCCGGCAGCGCGCACCCGATCCTCACGACGTCGTCCCAGCTCGGCATGGAGCCATCCTGGCCGAGCCGGGGACGACCTGTCGTGGACGAAACGGAGCCGCGTCGATGCCCGAACTCCGCGAGCGGTCAGTCGCCCAGATGCTCGGCCAGGAACGCGTCGACGGCCTTCTTCCCCGCCTCGAGGTGCTCGGGTTCCTTCCACTGCTCGACCAGCGTCGCGCCCGGTGCGAGATCGACGAGCTGCTGTGACACCGGCCCCGGGTGGAACTCGTCGCCGCCCTTGAGGACCA
The DNA here is from genome assembly GCF_004217185.1 of Pseudonocardia sediminis. Classification (NCBI taxonomy): domain Bacteria; kingdom Bacillati; phylum Actinomycetota; class Actinomycetes; order Pseudonocardiales; family Pseudonocardiaceae; genus Pseudonocardia; species Pseudonocardia sediminis. The sequence goes on from NZ_SHKL01000001.1 coordinate 6,411,764, forward strand.
GCCACGGCGTCGTGAACCGCGCGAGCGCTTCGTCCGGGACGCTGAACAGGATGCCGCCGCCGTCGTACATGTTCCCGCGGAACTCGGCCCAGTCCTTCTCCGTGACGTCCGGGTGGGACTCGCGCTGCGTCTGCGCCCAGTTGTCGAACATCTCGTGGAAGCGTTCCTGGTTCTCGTGCCGGCCGATCGGCTGCAGCGTCACCGCGGCCCGGACCCGCTGCGGCGCGGTGGCCAGCAGGCTCGCGATGTAGGAGCCGCCGATGCACATGCCGAGCACCCCGAACTCGCCGACGTCGAGGTGGTCGAGCAGCGCGAGCTGGTCGGTCGTGTAGGTGGACCAGCCGTCGGTGCCGTGGATGTCGGCGACCGACTCGCCGGCGTTGCGCTGGTCCATCGCGATGACGCGGTAGCGGTCGGAGAGGTGCTCGATCGGGTTCCACGGGGCGTGGCCCCAGAAGTCGATGGCGGACCGCATCCCGCCGGGGGCGATCAACAGGATCGGGAAACCGGTCCCGTGCTCCTCGTAGTGGATCGTGACACCGGGGCGTTCGAACGTCGACACGGGACGCGACGCTACCGGCGCCGGCGGCCGTCCGGGGAGTCAGTGGACCCGGGCGGGTGTCCGCTTCTCGCTCTTGCGCCGCGCCAAAATCGACACGCCGTACACCGCCAGCAGCAGGCCGAGGACCATCGGGACGTACCAGCCGTCGCGGATCGTGTCGCCGAGCAGCGCGATCCCCACGATGCCCGGCACGACCACCTCGGTGACCATGAACAGCGCCGTCACCGTGGACACGTCACCCAGCCGCAGCGCGCGGGCGTAGTTGTAGAGGCCGGTCGCCCACATGCCGATCAGCACGTAGACCAGCGGCTCGGTGAGCAGCCCGACGAAGACGTTGCCCTCGGACACGTGCATCGCCCGGACCGCCACCGCGCCGCCGCCCAGCCCGAGCCCGGCCACGATCGCCGACGGCCACGGGCGGCTCACCTTGCGCAGCGCCACCGAGATCAGCAACAGCGCGGCCAGTGCCCCGAGCAGGACGAGCGCGGTGCCGCCCTCGCCCGTGCGCGGTGCCACCCGGTCCTCCCCGGCGCTGCTGGCGACCAGGATCAGGCCGAGGATGCTCGCGACGATCCCCATCCGGTGGACCGGGCGCAGCCACTCGTCCTTGTAGAACCGCGCGTAGAGCGCGGTCATCGCGATCGACCCGGCCAGCGTGGCCTGGACCGCGAACACCGGCAGGTACCCCAGGGCGAGGACCGTGCAGGTCCAGGCCAGGAGGTCCATGCCGAGGCCGGCGATGAACCGGGGACGCGCCAGGATCGCGCGGGTCCGCCGGGCCTGCCCGGCCGCATCCGCCTGCAGGATCGCGGCGACGCTGTTGAAGACCATCGCGACGAGCGCGAAGGCCATACCGATCAGCACCGGAGGGCCCTACCGGCACGAGGATCGAGCGTCGCTGCGAGATGCACGACGCCGATTCTCTCCGACCGCCTCAGACACCCGCCGGGCGGGCGGGACGCGACGGTCCGGCCTGCATCGGAACCTGTGCCCCCATCGGCGCGACGGACGTCTGCGGGCTGATCTCGAAGAAGCCGCTCATCAGACCGGCACTCGGGATCTCGCCACGCTCGGCGGCGGTCCTCCAGGGGCTGTCGGGCGTGACTCCGCTCCGGCGGTCGCGCAGCGCGCGCCGCGGCCGTTCGGTGAGGGCGACCACGAGCACGGTCGCGACGATCCCGACGAACAGCGGTCCCCCGACCACCAGTACCGGCCATCCGAACGCCAGATACGCCACGAGCAACGCAGCTGCCGCCATCCCGATGACCAACCCTGCCAACCGCGCCACCGCGGCCCCCCTTCTTCCCAGCTCAGAGCACTAGTTTTACCACGCGTAGCAGGCCGGATACGGCCTACTTCACTCCGACGTGGTCACACCGTTGCCCGATCGAGAGGTGGGGCCGGGCCGGCGTGGGGGCTCCCGGTCCACGCCGGCCCGGCGGCTCGCATCATTCCGCCCGGTGTCCGTTTCCGATCGGGGTGGGGGTGGGTCCCGGCGTGTCGCGGAATGCGGTATCGGTCAGGTCGTCGGGGTCGGCGCCGGGGCCGGGTTCTGCGCGGCCTCGTTCTTCGCTTTCTCCTCGGCTTCCTTCTTGGCCTTCTCCTCAGCAGCCTTCTTCGCCGCCGCGTCGGCTGCCGCCTTCTCGGCTGCGGCCTTGTCTGCGGCGGCCTTGTCCGCAGCCGCCTTGTCCGCCGCGGCCTTGTCCGCGATCGCCTTGTCGGCCGCCGCCTTGTTCGCAGCCGCCTTCGCAGCGGCGTCCGACGCGGCCTTCGCGTCCGCCGCCCTCTTGGCCGCTGCCGGATCCGCAGCGGGGGCCACGGGAGCGGCTGCCGGCACGGGCGCTGCGGCCGGTGCCGCAACCGCGGCCGAGGTGACCGTCGCAGGAGCGGCCGCGTTCTCCGATGTCGGGACGGAGCTGTCGGCCGGTGCCGCCACGGCAGCGGCCGGCGTGCCCGGTGCAGGGGCCGGGGCGGACGTCGTCGGCGTGGCCGTCGACTGGGCCGCGCTGATGCCGGTCGCCGTCGGGTTGGCCGTCGTCGGCCAGAACAGGACCGCTCCGATGATCGCGAGAGCGCCGGCCAGGCCGCCCGCCCCGACCAGGAGGCGGGCCCGCATGTCCGACCGTCGCTGGGCGGGGGCCGGGTCCTGGGTGACGTAGGTGTCCATGACGGCCGGCCGCAGGGGTGCGGGGCCGGGGGACCAGGCGGCGAACCGCTCGGTCGGCGGCTCGGTCGCCATCACCGCGGTGCCGGCGAAACCGGCCGCGGGCACGGCGGCGGTGGCCGGGGCCGCCGCAGGGACCACGGCGATCGGACCGGTGCGCTCGGCGTCGGTCTCGGCGTAGACCGGCACGTCGACTCCCGGCCACGACGCCTCGGGCTGCGGAGCGAGGGCCAGTGCGGCCCCCGTCGCGATCGCGTTCTTCGGGTCGGCGTCCACCGCCAACGGGCGTCCGAGCTGCTCGGAGACGAGCTGCGCGACCAGCGGGATCCGCGAGGACCCGCCGACCAGCAGCACCGACGTCAGGTCGGCGGACTCCATCCCGGCCGAGGACACCGCACGCCGCAGCGCCTCGACGGAGTCCTCCAGCGGAGACCGGATCAGCTCCTCGAACTCGCTGCGGTGCAGCCGCACCGACGTGCGGCCGGTGCGGGCCCAGACCACGACCGAGGCCTCGGTGTCCGAGCTCAGCGCCTCCTTGGCCTCGCAGCAGTCGCGACGTACGCGCGCCACGGCGGCCCACACGTCGGGGTCGGACTCGTCGAGGTCGGCGAACGCGTCCGGAACCGCCTTCCGGACGTGGTCGAACACGGCCTCGTCGAAGTCCACCCCGCCCAGGTACTCGACGCCCTCGGGACGGCCGAGCAGCGTGAACCCGCTGCCGACCTCGCGGGCGGCGTCCTTGCGGACGACGGCGGCGTCGAACGTGCCGCCACCCAGGTCGTAGACGGCGATCGTCGAGCCGGGGCCGACGCGCTCGGCGCGGGCGTAGCAGAGCGCCGCGGCCTGCGGCTCGGCCAGGAACGTCACGGTCAGCCCGTGCGCGGCCAGGGCCCCGCCGAGGAGCTCCTTCTTGTGCGCGCCCCAGGAGGCCGGGTGGGTCAGGGCGACGCGCTCGGGCAGCTCTCCCTCACGGCGCGCGGCGACGTCGACGACGTGCCGGACGACCAGCGCGGCGAGCTCGTGCGCGGCGAACGCCCGCCCGCCGAGCGACACCGGGGTCGGGTCACCGATGCGGCGCTTGAACTCCCGCGCCACACGGTCCGGCTCACCGAGCGCACGGCGCTGGGCGGCGTCACCGAACAGCAGCTCGCCGTCGGCGGAGGCGAGGAGCACCGACGGCATCTCCGTGCCGTGGTCGGACAGGGCGAGCATCTCGGGCTCGCCGGCCGCCTCACCGCCGCGCAGGCGCAGGACGGCGGCGGCCGTGAAGGTCGTACCCAGGTCGATCCCGAGCAGGTACGGCATGGCGGTCGTCCCCTCTGCGAAGCATGGCGTCGAGCCGGTGGCACCGGCCCTCCTCACACGCCCATCGGAGATCCACCGGCCGCCGTTAGCCGTTCCTTCCGATCCCCTAACCGATTTCCCCCCGATCCCCCCGGGGGTCCCCATCGGACTCGGAGAGATCCCCGATGGCGGGCGGACCCCCGGTCCCTACCTTTCGATCTCAACACCGGTCGCCGCAGCGCTCCGGTACCCACCGACACACCCGGAGACGATCCCGATGGCCGAGAACCTGACCCTCATCGACTTCATCCGCGAGCTCCTCGGCCTCGAGGGCGAGAGCAAGGCGATCGAGCTGCGCGACTTCTACCAGCAGAACCCGCAGGCGGCGCTGAACGAGTACGGACTCGGCCACCTCTCGCCCGAGGACGTCAACGACGCGATCACGCTGGTCCAGGACAACGACACCGTCAGCTTCGACCGCAACTACGACACCGGCTTCGACTGGAAGGACGGCGGCTGGGGCTCTCCCGCCGGCCGGCACCACGAGGACGGCGGCAAGGACCACGGCGGCGACTGGGGCCACAAGGGCGGGCACGACACGGCCGTCCGCGAGCACGTGACCAACAACCACGTCACGAACAACATCGACGACCGCGACACGATCATCGACCAGTCGGTCAACCAGAACATCGACACCGACGGCGGCGACTTCCGCCAGACGATCGACAACAACTCGGTGAACGCGACCGGCGACGGCTCGGTGGCCGCCGGCGACGACATCAACGGCTCCACGATCACCACCGGCAGCGGCAACGTGGTCGGCAACGGCAACCAGGTCGTGAGCGGCGACGACAACACCACCGCCTTCGGCTCGGGCAGCGCCGTCAAGGGCGTCTCGGTCGACGACGGGAGCGCGTTCTCCGCCAACGGCCCGGCGTCGGTCGACAACTCGACGAACGGCTCGCACAACCAGAGCTGGTCCGAGGACAACGACTACAGCTCGACCAGCGACTCCGGGAACGTCGACACCGACAACTCGGTCCACACGCACCTCGAGAACAACAGCGAGACCCACGTCGGTTCGCACAACGACACCGACCTGCACTTCGGCTGAGCCGCCCGACAGACCCGGGTGCCGGGCCGCCCCCGACCGGCCCGGCACCCGCACCTCCTCGCTCCATCCCCGCTTCCGGTGAGCCCCGCACGGCTCTCCGACCACCTCGCACAAGGAGAACTACGAGATGTCCGCCGACAAGTCCCTGATCCAGTTCATCCTCGACCTGCTGCGCGACCCGAAGGCGCTGGCCGAGTTCAAAGACGACCCGGACGCCGCCCTGCGCGCCTGCGGCCTGACCAACGTCAGCCCGGAGGACGTCCACGACGCGATCGTGCTGGCCCAGGACAACGACGACGTCAGCTTCGACCGTGACTACAACACCGGCGGTCACCACACCCAGGTCGCCGGCGCCAGCGTCCCGCCGCCCCCGCCGGTCGAGGCCCACCACGGCCAGCCCGACCACGAGGCCGCGATCAAGTACATCGACAAGTACGTGACCAACAACTACGTCACGAACAACATCGACGACCGCGACACGATCATCGACCAGTCGGTCAACCAGAACATCGACACCGGTGGCGGCGACTTCCGTCAGAACATCGACAACCACTCCGTCAACGCCACCGGCGACGGCGCCGTCGCGGCCGGCGACGACATCAACGACTCGACGATCACCACCGGCAACCACAACGTCGTCGGCGACGGCAACGCGGTCGTCAGCGGCAACGACAACACCACCGCGTTCGGTTCCGGCAGCGCGATCTCGGACGTGAGCGTCGACGACGGCAGCGCCTTCTCCGGCAACGGTGCGGCGTCGGTCGACAACTCGACGACCGACTCGTACAACAAGGTCCACACCGAGGACAACGACGTCACGAAGATCCACGACTCGAACAACGAGACCACCGACAACTCGGTCGACACGCACGTCGAGGACAACAGCCACAACGACTTCCTGTCGCACAACGACACGCACGTCGACATCGCCTGATCCGACGCCTCGGACGGTCCGGACCGTCCACCGCGCACCGGCCCCGTTTCACCCACCCGGGTGGGACGGGGCCGGTTTCGTTCGTGTAAGCAAGACGCTTGCACCGGGCCGGGTGGCCCGGTCGCACGAGGGGGCAGGGGGCGTCGTTTCGTGGCGGTACCGGAGGCGGTCGAGCTCGTCGACGTCGCGCTGAAGGCGACCACCGCCTACGAGCGACCCGACCTCGCGACCCGGCTGCAGCAGACCCGCGCCCGCCTGGCCGACCCGAACGTCCGGGTGCTGATCGTCGGAGAGTTCAAGCAGGGCAAGAGCCAGCTGGTGAACGCGCTGGTCAACGCGACCGTCTGCCCCGTCGACGACGACATCGCCACCGCCGTCCCGACACTCGTGCGGCACGGCGAGGAGACCACCGTGACGCTGGTCCGCGAGGGCGGCGGGTCGGACGAGCGCACCTCGGTCCCGGTCGAGCGTCTCGCGGAGTACGTCTCGGAGGCCGGCAACCCCGGCAACCGGGCCCGTCTCACCCGCGCCGAGGTGACGCTGCCGCGCAAGCTGCTCGCGTCCGGGCTCGTCCTCGTCGACACCCCCGGGGTGGGCGGGCTGGGCTCCGCGCACGGTGCGGCGACGATGTCCGCGCTGCCGTCCGCCGACGCCGTCGTGCTCGTCTCGGACGCCTCGCAGGAGTACTCGGCGCCGGAGCTGGAGTTCATGGGCGCGGCGATGAAGCTGTGCCCGAACGTCGGCTGCGTGGTCACCAAGACCGACCTCTACCCGCACTGGCGGCGGATCGTCGAGCTCGACGAGGGGCACCTGCGCACGGCCGGGATCGACGCCCGGATCTACCCGGTGTCCTCGGCGCTGCGTCTGCACGCCGCGCGCACCCAGGACCTGGACCTGATCGCCGAGTCCGGCTTCCAGGAGCTCGTCGGGTTCCTGCTGCGCAAGGTCGTCGCCCGCGCCGACGACCTCGACCGCACGTCGGTCGGCCAGGACGTGCTGATCACCTGCCAGTCGTTGTCGGCGACGATGCGCGCCGAGCTGCTCAGCCAGGAGGACCCGGAACGGGCGGGGCGGCTGACCACCGAGCTGGAGCAGGCCAAGGCCCGGGTCGACGCGCTGCGTCAGCGTTCGGCCCGCTGGCAGACCACCCTCAACGACGGCATCGCCGATCTGATCGCCGACATCGACTACGACCTGCGCGACCGGCTGCGCACCGTGTCCCGGGAGGCCGAGCAGCTGCTCGAGGACGCCGACCCGTCCGACATCTGGGAGCAGTTCGCCGAGTGGTTCCACCGCCAGGTCTCCCAGGCCGTGGCGCAGAACTTCGTGTGGACGACCGAGCGGGCCCGGTGGCTGGCCGAGCAGGTCGCCGAGCACTTCGCCGAGGACATCGACGTCCAGCTCCCCGAGCTCAGGATCTCCGGCGGGGCGGTGGCCGGGAAGGTCGACGCCCTGGAGCTGCCGGTCGGGGAGAAGTTCGGCGCGGGGCAGAAGCTGTTCGTCGGCATGCGCGGCGGCTACGGCGGCATGCTGATGCTCGGCCTGGCCTCCACCGTCGCCGGGTTCGCCCTGCTCAACCCGGTCTCGATCGGCGCCGGTCTGCTGTTCGGCGCGAAGACGGTCCGCGACGAGCGCAAACGCCTGGTGCAGCGCCGTCAGGCCGAGGCCAAGGGCGCGGTGCGCCGCCACATCGACGAGGCCACGTTCCAGGTCGGCAAGGACTCCCGCGACAACCTGCGCCAGATCCAGCGCGAGCTGCGCGACCACTTCACCGTCCTGGCCGAGGAGCTCTCGACCGCGCTGGCCGAGTCGGTCGGCGCGGCGCAGACCGCCGTGCGTTCGGACGCCGACCGGCAGAAGCGGATCGCCGACCTGCGCGCCGAGCTGGAGCGGGTGGAGGCCCTCGCCGAGCGCGCCCGTTCCCTGGTCGGGGCGGTGACGACGGTATGAGCGGACCCGGCTGGAGCCGACCGTCCGGGCCGGTCCCGCCGCAGCGCGATCCCGCGGGCCCCACCCACGGCTTCCGCGCCCCGGCCCCGCCGCCGACGTCGATGGACCTGACCGCGTCGGTGCGGGAGCTGCTGCGCCGCACGATCGAGGCCTACGCCGACAGCCCGCAGGCGGCCGGCTGGCTGCAGCACCACCTGGACCGCTTCGGCGAGCCGCTGCGGGTGGCGATCGCGGGCAAGGTCAAGGCGGGCAAGTCGACTCTGCTCAACGCGCTCGTCGGTGAGCAGATCGCGCCGACCGACGCGGGGGAGTGCACCCGGGTCGTCACCTGGTACCAGGACGCGCCGTCGCCGAAGGTCCAGGTGTTCCCGCGCAACGGGCCCCCGCGACCGCTGACGATCTCGCGCAACCGGGGCGCGCTCTCGTTCGACCTTCAGGGGATGCCGGTCGAGCAGGTGGACCGGCTGCTCGTCGACTGGCCGTCGCAGAGCCTGCGCACCACGAACCTGATCGACACCCCCGGGATCGGGTCGCTCTCGGCCGACACCTCGGCCCGGGCGAGTGCGTTCCTCACCCCGGACGACTCGCCGTCGCCGGCCGACGCCGTCGTCTACCTGATGCGGCACCTGCACGCCGGTGACGTCCGGTTCCTGGAGGCCTTCCACGACCGCGGCGTGGCCCGGGCGACGCCGGTGAACACGATCGCTGTCCTCTCCCGCGCCGACGAGATCGGCGTCGGACGCCTCGACGCACTCACCTCCGCCCGCCGGATCGCCCGGCGCTACCGCGGTGACGAGAAGCTGCGCGGGCTGTGCCAGACCGTCGTCGCGGTCGCCGGGCTGCTCGCCGAGAGCGCGCGGACCATGCGTCAGGACGAGTTCACGGCGCTGACCGAGCTGGCCGCCCTGCCCCGCGCGGACGTCGAGGCGATGCTGCTGTCGGCGGATCGGTTCGGGCGCGCCGAGCTGGACCGCCCCGACAGCGACACCCGGATCGCCCTGCTGGAGCGCTTCGGCCTGTTCGGGGTCCGGCTGGGCACCACCCTGATCCGGCAGGGCGTCACCGACTCCTCCGCGCTGACCACCGAGCTCATCCGACGTTCCGGGCTCGACGAGCTGCGAACGGTGCTGGCCAACCAGTTCGCCGAGCGCCGCGATCTGCTCAAGTCCCGTTCCGCGCTGCTGGCGATCGACCTGGTGCTGACCCGCGAACCGCGCCCGTCGACGGCCCCGCTGCGCGCCGAGGTCGAACGGATCCTCGCCGGAGCGCACGAGTTCGTCGAGCTGCGGACCCTGTCCGCACTGCGCGGCGGTGCGGTGACGTTCTCCCCGGACGCCGCCGAGGACGCCGAACGTCTGCTCGGCGGTGACGGCGGATCACCGGCCGCGCGCCTCGGCCTGGACCCGGGCACCGAGCCCGGCGAGCTCCACGCCGCCGCCCGGGAAGCCCTCTCCCGCTGGAAGCGCCGCGCCGAGAGCCCCCTGACCGGCCGCAGCTCCGCCGACGCGGCCCGCGTCGTGGTCCGCAGCTGCGAGGGCATCCTCGCCTCCTCCGCGCCCTACCGCTGAGGCGTCACCGACTTAGCGAGCGGCACTCTCGTCGCAAAGGTTCCGACGAGCGTGCCGTTCGCTGATCCGCCCGCGCGGCGCAGGGTGGGTCGGCCGGGCAGCGGTCGGCACCCTCGTCGCAAAGGTTCCGACGAGAGTGCCGCTCGCTGGACGTCGGAGGCCCTGGCGCGGCGGGTGGGCCCGGGGCCGGTGAGTGGGGCCAGGACAGTGGCGGAACCGGGCGGCGGGTCAGGTCGCCAGGATCGTGCGGAGGCGGTCGTGGAGTTCTCCACGACCGCCGACGCCCAGGCGTTGACGCATGCGAGCGACGTGGTGTTCGACCGTCTTCGCGGAGATGAACAGCGTCTCGCCGATCTCCTTGTACGTCCGGCCCGCCACGACGAGCGCGGCGACCTCGCGTTCCCGCTCGCTGAGCAGGCCGGACGGCTCCGTCGACGCGGCCCCGGGCGACGGCGGGGACGACGACGGGGAGGGGGACGGACCGGAGGGCTCGGGGGCGGGCTGCTCCTCGCCGGGACGGGACTCGGCCTGCAGGGCCCGGGCGCAGGCGAGGAGCGCCGTCATCGCGCGGCGGTCGTCGGTGCGGATGGCGGCCTGACCGGCGAGTTTGCCGCCGTCCCAGGACAGCCCGACGGCGTGCAGCCCGCGCGCGGCGGTCTCCACCGGCTCCGGGTCGACGACGCCGTCGAGCAGCGCGACCCAGTGCGGCGCCGCGGCGGCCATGGCGGCGGCGAACCGGCTCCCGCCCGCGGCCTCGGCGAGCGCGGCGGTGTGCCGGCGGGCGGCGTCGGCGTCGGCGACCAGCACCGCGGCCTGCAGCTGCGCCCAGTGCAGCGGGGCCGACCAGAGGGCGGGGCGGCCGAGCCGGTCCAGCAGCGCGGTGGCCTCGTCCAGGTGCGGACGCACCCAGCTCTGCTCGCGCAGCCGGGTCGCGGCCGTGACCAGCTCGCCGAGGGGCTGCAGCACGAACAGGTCCACCGGGTGCCGGACGATCGCCTCCCGCGCCCGGGTCCAGGCCCGCATCAGCGAACCCAGGTCACCGGAGCGCCGGGCGAGCGCGACCTGCAGGGACGCGGCCAGGAACTCGTCGCGCGCCTCGAGGCCGCCGTCCCCGGACGTCGTGGGGTCGGCGTCGACCGCGGCCAGCCGGGACGCCGCGGTGCCGGTCGCCCCGCGCAGCAGCGCGATCCAGCCGAGCAGCAGCCGGTGCCGGGCCTGCGCGCGCCGGCCGCCGAGCCGGACCGCCAGCGCCCGCTCGAGCACCGATCCGGCGACGTCGAACTCCCCGGTGTGCACCGCGACCAGCGCGGCGAGTGCAGCCGGGGTGTCCGGGAGCAGCGCCGCCCGGTGCGCCGTCTCCAGGAGCCCGGCGGCGCGGGCGAGCTGCGACAACGCCGCGGTCGGCGAACCCTCGACGGAGTCCAGGATCCCGCGGGCCATCAGGTCCTCGGCCCCGGCGAGCAGCGTCGGCGGACGTCCCAGGGGCGAGCCGCCGAGCGACGGCGGTGCCCCCAGCACCGACGCGGCACTCCCGGCGGACGGCGCGGGGGGATCCACGACGTGCAGCGCGGCACGGGCCTCGTCCAGCGCCCCGGTCCCGATCAGCACCGGGACGGCGACGGTCGGCGCGACCCCGCCGGACGCCGCAGCCATCCACCGGTAGAGCTCCGCGCTGCGCGCCAGCAGCCCGCGCCGGGCCAGCACGGACGCGGCGACGGAGCCGGCCTGCACCGCGTCGTCGGGGTCGACCGCGTCCAGCGCGCTCAGCACGGCGTCGGACTGGGCGAGCGCTGCGTCGAGGTCCCCGGTCCGCAGGTGGGCCTCGGCGCGGCGGGCGGCCAGCGACAGCGGGGGACGCCCGGCCCGGACGGCCTCGGCGTAGAGGGCCGCGGCGTCGTCGTCCTCGGCGCGCGCGGCCTCGTCGGCGGCCGCGGCGAACACGGCGGCGGCCCGGTCCCCGGTGGCGTGCGAGCCGACCATCGTGCGGGCGACGGCGAGCACGCTGCCCCCGCGGTCGAGCTCGATCTCGGCCAGCGTCCGCCGGATCTCGGTGCGGCGGGCCGGCGGTGTGCGGTCCCGCAGCGCGACCCCGACCAGCGGCACGACGGTGCCGTCGGACCGGCACAGACCGGCCGCCCGTGCCTGCTCGACCAGCTCGTCGAGCTCGTCGATGCCGCTGCCGGCCGCGTCCATCAGCCCGAGCAGCGGCACCAGGACCTCGGCGTCCATCGGGGCGCCGAGCGCTCCGGCCAGCACCAGCTCGCGGACCCGCAGGTCCTGGCCGTCGACGGCGTAGCCGATCTGCTCGACCAGGGCGGGGGGCAGCCGCAACGTCCCGGTGGGCACGGGACGCTCGTCGCCCTCTGCCAGGCGCGCGACGTCGGCGCCGGCCTCGTCCCGCATCGCGACGAGCAGGCGGTCGGTGAGCAGCGGGGACCCGCCGGTGCTCTCGTGCGCGAGCTTGACCAGCCAGCCCGCGGGCCGCCGTCCGAGTACGCGGGCGGCCCGGGCCGCGACCCCCGTCCGGTCCAGCGAGCCCAGCACCAGCGGCGGGCGGGCGGCGGCCAGCGCCGCGCCGAGCCGGGCCACCGCGACCCCGCGCGGCCACGGACGTCCGGCCACCACGATCCGGGCCCCGGGTCGAGCGGCCCAGGCCTGCAGGTGTTCCAGGTCCGGCTCGTCGAGCAGGTGCGCGTCGTCGACGACCACCGCGACACCGGACGGGTCGTCGTCGGAGGAGAGCTCGCTACGCACCGTGACACCGGCGGCGGACCACGCGTCGGCCAGCACCCGTAGCGTCACCGTCTTGCCGCTCCCGGCGGGCCCGACGACACCGACCGCTCGCGGCGAGCCCGGCTCCGCCACGATCTCGCGGGCCAGGGTCTGCGCGGCGGGGGCTCCCGCCAGCACGTCCGGGCCGGTCGGCGCGACGTCCGCCGTGCCCCGCACGTCCGGTCGCACCGTCATGTGTCCCCTCATCGCAGAGCTGTCGGGGGAGCGAGAGTAACGGGTCGTCGATCGTCCTCGATCACGGATACGGGGGCTCCCCGAGTGACCGTCCGCCGTTCCGGGCGGGCGGGCACCCGACCAGGGAGGACGACATGACCGACCGTGACGGCCCGACGTGGGCCATCGTGCTCGCCGGCGGCCGCAGCACCCGCTTCGGACGGCTCAAGCAGTTCGAGCCGCTCGACGGGATGCGTCTGGTCGACCACACCGTGGCCACCGCACGCCGGACCTGTGACAGGGTCGCGCTGGTACTTCCCGCCGGCGTGGAGTGGGACGGCGAGCCCGTGGACGCGCTCGCCGTCGGCGGCGACCACGCGTCGGAGTCGTTGCGGGCAGGGCTGGCCGCGGTGGCCGGCGACGCGGCGGTCGTGCTCGTGAACAGCCCGGCGCACCCCCTGGCCTCGGACCGGCTGCACCACGACGTGATCGCGGCCGTCCGGGCCGGCGCCGACGGCGCCGTGCCGGTCCTCCCGATGCTCGACGTCGTGCAGCGGGTGGTCGACGGACGCGTGGTGGCGACGCTGCCCAAGGACGGCACGGTGCTGACCCAGGCACCGCAGGCGTTCCGGGCCGCGGCGCTGCGGTCCGCGCACGCCGACCGGCCACGCCCGGTGGAGAACTCCGGGCTGCTCGTGGAGCGCGGCCACGTCGTCGTCACCGTCCGCGGGGACCCGGCGAACCTGCACGTGGCCACCGAGGACGACCTGGCCGCGGTCCGACGGTTGGGCAGTCCGGTGGTTGCTACCAGGACGGACGTACGGCTAGACAGGAACAACTCCCCTGACGATTGACCCTCAGCGAGACCCACAAGCGGACGGACGCCGAACCCGGCCAGGACACATCGCTACGGCAGCGCTCCCCCTGCCACCCGCTCCCCCACCCCGGAGGCTTCCCATGCCCATGCCCGTGACCGATCCGAACACTCCCGTCGTCATCCTGTGCGGTGGCCAGGGCACCCGCATCCGTGAGGTGAGCGAACGGCTCCCCAAGGCGATGGTCGACATCGGCGGACGCCCGGTGCTCTGGCACATCATGAAGCTCTACAGCCACTACGGGTTCCGGCGCTTCATCCTCTGCCTGGGCTACAAGAGCTGGGAGATCAAGCAGTTCTTCCTGGACTACCGCGCGCACCTGTCGGACTTCACGCTGTCGCTGGCCGAGGGCGAGCACAGCCCCCGCTTCCACAACGACGCCGCCGACGAGAACTGGGAGATCACCTTCGCCGAGACCGGCCTCGACGCCGGCACCGGCGCCCGCCTGCGGCGGATCCGCCAGTACATCGACACCCCGCAGTTCATGCTCACCTACGGCGACGGCGTCGCCGACGTGCCGATCGACGAGCTGGTCAAGGCGCACCACAACGGCGGCCGGATCGGCACCGTCACCGGCGTGCACCCGACGTCGAAGTTCGGCGAGATGCACGTCGAGAACGACGTCGTCTCCGAGTTCAACGAGAAGCCCACGCAGGTCACCGGCTGGGTCAGCGGCGGGTACTTCATGTTCGAGCGGTCGTTCCTCGACGACTACCTCGACGACGCCGAGGACCTGTTCCTCGAGCACGAGCCGCTCGGGCGCCTCGCCCGCGACGGCCAGCTGACCGTCAACCGGCACGAGGGTTTCTGGGCCGCGATGGACACCTACAAGGACTACCAGCTGCTCAACGACCGCTGGTCGGCCGACAACGCGCCGTGGAAGGTCTGGTGCGACGACGGCCCACGCTGGTGAGGGCCGGGCCGGCAGCGGTGCGGACGGCCCTCAGACCGTGAGCAGTTCCGTACTGCCGAGCCCCAGCTCGTCGAGGGTGCCGCGGACCTCGCCGGTGTAGACCGGGTTCATCAGCAGCACGCTGCGCGGCGGGGTGCCGGTGAGGTCGCGCGGCGCGCGGATGGGCAGGCCGAGCCCGCCCATGTAGTGGCCCTGCAGACCCGGGTTGATGTCGACGACGGCCTGCACCGCGCCCGCACCGGAGCCGCTCGCGGCCGCGCCGCCCTCGACGACGTTGAGGAACGTCAGGCCCTTCGCCCCGCCGCCCCAGACGACGACGTCGTCGCCCGCGCCGGCGCGCTCGGCCAGCCACCCGCGCCAGCGTCCGACCTGCGACGACACGCGCTCGGCGAAGTCGTGGCACCCGGCCCGCAGGGTGTCGAGCTCGGCGGTCGACAGCTCCGGGGGCACGGCGTCACCGCCGCCGAGCGCCGCTTCGGCGACGACGTACTGGTCGGAGTACGTCGTCCGCACGGCCGGGTCGACGAAGCCGAGACCGGTCAGGAAGCCGGCCATGGTGGCCGGGGTGAAGTAGGAGCAGTGCTCGTACTGCAGGTCCCAGAACGCGCCCTCGGTGAGGATCCGCCCGAGGTCGGGGACCTCCGCCAGCAGCGTCGACGCCCCGCCGCGGCGCATCCCGGAGACCAGCTCGGCACCGAACTCCGACAGCGCCGGGATGTGCTCGAGGGTGTGCCGGCAGACCAGCGCGGCCGTACCCGGGTCCACCTGACCGGCGGTGAACAGCTCCGGCACCGCCGTCAGCCGTCCGGCCAGCTCGGGGCGGACCCGGTCCGGGGAGAAGTGCGGGTCGACCCCGGTCACCCGGCCGACGCCCGCGGCGAGCAGCTCGGCGGCGAAGTCACCGGACCCGCAGCCGACCTCGACCACGTGCGCACCGGTGAGGCCGAACCGTGCGACCCAGTCCGCGGTGATCTCCGCGGCGTAGGCGGCGAACCGCGGGGAGTGGTGCTGGGACTCCTCGTGCGCGCCGGTGTAGTCGAGAAGGGACTCGTCGAAGTCGCGGTTGAAGACCATCCCGCAGCGCTCGCACAGCACGAGGACCTGGTCCCCGACCGGGACCGCGCGCGCCTGCGCCGGGTCCGGCAGCACCGCCGTCCCGTGCACCGGCAGGCCGGCGACGGAGAAGAACGGGTCCGCTGCGGGGGCATGGCAGGCCGGGCACGACGTCAGCACCGGGCGAGCCTAGCGACGAGCCGTCCCCGGTGGATCGGTGACCGGCCGGACCGCGGTGCCGCCGGTGCCGAGCAGCCGCTGCCAGGTCGGCGCCGTGACCCGGTCCGGCACGCTCTCCACCCGGCGGTGCTCGGCGAGGGTGTCGACCGCCCGCCAGGCGTCGCCGCCGTTGCGTCCCGGCCCGCGGCTGACCGTGCGCGCCAGCTCCGGCCAGGACTCGCCGCCGAGGATGCCGTTGACGTCCTCGGCGCGGTGCGCGACCTGGAACGTCCGGACGGCGTCGGCGGTGCCCTCGTCGAACCGTCCGGTGGGCTCGGTCGTCGTGGCCCCGGCGTCGCGCAGCAGGTACTGCGCGGCCGTCACGTCCGGGCCGGAGTCGCCGAGACGCAGCAGCGGCCAGGACGCCTTCTCCGCCTCGGTGCGCGAGACGCGGCGCCCGAGCGTCGCGCCGACCTCCGCCCGCAGCCGCGGCAGCATCCGGTAGAGCCGGTCACCGGGGCAGGCGGTGTTCTTGTAGTCGCGGTGGCCGTAGAGCTCGGTCGGCGCGATGCCGTAGCGCGAGCAGATGTAGGCGCAGGTGGCGCGCAGCGAGTTCCACAGGGCGGGCGTCGGGTCGACGCCGGTGTAGGTGCCCTCGTTCTCGATCCCGATCGCGACGACGTTCTGCCCCGTGCAGTGGGCGCCCTCGACCTGGCGGCGGCCCTCGTTCAGCACGCCCAGGCTCAGCGAGCGTCCCTCGAGCACGACGCCGCCGCGGCTGATCGTGAAGTGCTGGCCCGAGTCGAGCCAGCCGTTGTGGTTCATGTGGTAGTTCTGGATCGCCCGGGCCAGCCTGTCGCCCGCACCGCGGGACTGGTCGCCGACGTTCGGGGTGGCCGTGTGGTGGACCAGGATCCGGATCGGTCGCCGGTCCCAGATCTTGACCGGCGAGCTGGGACGGCGCGCACCCCAGCTCGGGCAGTTGACGATGTAGGGCGCCGGGGCGCCCTCGGTCAGCGGCGGGCCCTCGGCCCCTGTCCGCACGAACCGGTCCGCCCGCTCCGGGCCGGGGAGCAACGACGCCGTCCCCACCGCCAGTCCCGCCGCGAGCACGCCCCGCCGGGTCAGCCGAGCACCGTCCATCACGACCTCCCGCGGGCGACGAGCACAGGAGTCACTACCGTCCCCTGCGTCACACCGAAGATCTTGCGTCATCACGGCCCGGTGGAGGGGCCACCACGCCGTCGACCTGCGCACACGAACAGGTGCGAGCGCCCGGCGGATCCGACCTTGATTCGGTTACCGGTGAGTAATATCCTGGCTTCAGTTACCGGCCGGTAAGTGGATCGTCCGGGTCAGAGCGCGAACGGCGGTGCAGACACATGGGCCACTACACGAGCAACCTGCGCGATCTCGAGTTCAACCTGTTCGAGGTCTTCCGCATCCAGGAGACACTGGGAACCGGGCCCTTCGAGGGCGTCGACCAGGACACCGCGAAGGGCGTGCTCACCGAGCTGTCCGCGGTGTGCACCGGCCCGCTGGCCGAGTCCTTCACCGAGATCGACCGCAACCCGCCGGTCTACGACCCGAAGACGTTCTCGGTCACCACCCCGCAGGGACTCAAGGACGCCTACAAGGTCCTCTGGGACGGCGAGTGGTTCCGCCTCGGGCTGCCGGTCGAGCTCGGCGGCTACGGCATCCCGCCGTCGGTGCAGTGGGCCGCCGCCGAGATGATGCTCGGCTCCAACCCGGCCGCGTTCATGTACATGGCCGGCCCGAACTTCGCCGGCGTGATCCACGCCAACGGCACCGACGAGCAGAAGCGCTGGGCCCAGATCATGATCGACCGCGCCTGGGGCGCGACGATGGTGCTCACCGAGCCCGACGCCGGTTCCGACGTCGGCGCCGGTCGCGCCAAGGCGATCCAGCAGGACGACGGCTCCTGGCTGATCGACGGCGTGAAGCGCTTCATCACCTCGGCCGAGCAGGACCTGACCGAGAACATCATGCACCTGGTGCTGGCCCGTCCCGAGGGCGGAAAGCCCGGCACCAAGGGCCTGTCGCTGTTCCTGGTGCCGAAGTTCCACTTCGACTCCGAGACCGGCGCCCCCGGCGAGCGCAACGGCGCCTTCGTGACCAACGTCGAGCACAAGATGGGCCTCAAGGCCTCGACCACCTGCGAGCTGACGTTCGGCCAGCACGGTGTCCCCGCCCAGGGCTGGCTGCTCGGCGAGGTGCACGACGGCATCGCGCAGATGTTCCAGGTCATCGAGTACGCCCGGATGATGGTCGGCACCAAGGCCATCGGCACCCTCTCGGCCGGCTACCTGACCGCGCTGGACTACGCCAAGGAGCGCGTCCAGGGCGCCGACCTGACCCGCATGACAGACAAGACCGCCCCGCGCGTGGCGATCACGAAGCACCCCGACGTGCGTCGCAGCCTGATGCTACAGAAGGCCTACGCCGAGGGCCTGCGCGCCGTCTACACCTACACCGCGACGTTCCAGGACAAGATCCGCGTCGCGCAGTTCACCGGCGAGGACACCTCGCTCTCGGAGAAGGTCAACGACCTGCTGCTGCCGATCGTCAAGGGCGTCGGCTCGGAGCGGGCCACCGAGCAGCTGATCCAGTCGCTGCAGACCCTCGGCGGCTCGGGCTACCTGCAGGACTACGCGATCGAGCAGTACATCCGGGACGCCAAGATCGACTCGCTGTACGAGGGCACCACCGCGATCCAGTCCCTGGACTTCCTGTTCCGCAAGATCGTCCGGGACAACGGTCAGGCCCTGGCCCACGTGGCCGGCGAGGTGGCGGCGTTCATCGACTCCGACGCGGGCAACGGCCGGCTCAAGGAGGAGCGCGCGCTGCTCAAGACCGCGCTCACCGACGTGCAGGGCATGCTCGGCACGCTCACCGGCTACCTCTACGGCTCGGCCAAGGACGTCACCGAGCTCTACAAGGTCGGCCAGCACACGGTGCGGCTGCTGATGGCCGTCGGCGACCTGCTCGTCGGCTGGCTGCTGCTGCGCCAGGCCGCGGTCGCACTGGAGGCGCTGGGCTCGGACGGCGTCGCGCCGAAGGACCAGGCGTTCTACCAGGGCAAGGTCGGGGTCGCGTCGTTCTTCGCCAAGACCGTGCTGCCGCGCCTGACCGCGGAGAAGGCGATCATCGACAACGCCGACAACGCGCTGATGGAGCTCGAGGACGCCGCGTTCTGACGTCCTGAGCCCACGCACGACGACGGCCCGGGTGGAGTTCCACCCGGGCCGTCGTCGTACGTCGTGGTCCTACTGCGCGATGTAGGACTCGAGCTGCTCGCGTTCCTGCTCCAGCATGTCGATCCGCGCCTTGACCAGGTCGCCGATCGAGACGATGCCCGCGAGGCGGCCGTCCACGATGACCGGCAGGTGCCGGAAGCGGCGGTCGGTCATGATCTTCGCCAGCTCGCCGACGCCGTCGTTCGGGTCACAGGTGACGACGTCGGAGGTCATGATCTCGGCGACGGTCACGCTGAGCAGGTCGGTGCCGCGCTGGTGCAGCCGCCGTACGACGTCGCGCTCGGACACGATGCCGACCAGCCGCTCGGCGTCGAGCACCGGCAGCGCGCCGAGGTTGTGCTCGGCGAGCAGCCGGAGTACCTCCGACACCGCGGTGTGCGGCGTGACCGTCGTGACCTGCGATCCCTTGCCGTTCAGTACGTCTGCGATCCGCATCTCGGGCCCCGTCCTCTGGTTCCGGTGTGGAATGTCCAGATTAGGGACGTGACCCACGTCTCGTCAGCACCCGAAGGGGTCCGACCGCGGCTCTCCTAGCCGCACTGCACGATCGGCTGCGGGTTGTACTTCACGGTGCGGGTCTTGCTGGTGGTCTCACCGGTCTGCACGTCCCGCATGGTGCGGGTGTCGGTCGCGGTGAACCCGGGCGAGCCCTTGCTGGCGCTGCACGGCTGCCCCGCCGGGATCTTCACGACCTGCGGGTCGGTGAAGTCGGTCTTCGGGCCCGACTGGGACGAGACCTCGTAGCGCTTGGTCCCGAAGAACTTGACCGTGACGTTGCTCGGGGTCCACGCCGTCTTGATCAGCACGGCGGTCGGGCCGTCGTTGCGGAACTTGACGTCGATCAGGTTCTCGAACACCGTCGCCTCCCGGGCGACCGGGTAGCGGCTGATGTAGTAGCTGTGCTCCTTGTGCTCGACGTCGACCATGCCGGCGAAGTACGAGGCGTTGTAGAGCGTGGTCGCCAGCTGCGACACACCGCCGCCGACGCCGCGGGCCGGGTGGCCGTCCTCGATGATCCCGGCCTCGACGTAGCCGCGGGAGGCGTCGCGGGGGTCGGTCGCGCCGTTGAGGCTGAACGTCTCGCCGGGCTGGACGATCTGCCCGTCGATGGCCTCGGCGGCACGCTTGATGTTCTGACCGGAGTCGGCGGAGAACCCGCCGGTGGTGAACGTGCTGATCTCGCCGGCGCTGCCCAGGGACTGGATCTCCGCCGTCGTGATGTCCGGCGGCTTCACCGCGTAGACCGCCGCCACCTGGCGGGGCCCGCCTGCCGTCGTCAGCACCGGCAGCAGGTTCGCGAACGAGGCCTTGTAGTCGATGCCGCGGCCGTCCTGCGACGGGACGACCTTCGGCGGGTTGGACGCGAAGTCGAGCGTCGCGTCGACGCCGGGCTTCTCGGTCTTCTCCAGCTGCGGGGTCACCACGTCGGTGATCGACTCGACGTTGACCTGCGGGACGAGCTTCTGCGCGCCGTTCGGGTCGGCCTTGAACGTCAGCGCCTTCGCGATGTCCTCCGGCGCGACGGTGGCGTTGGCACCCTCACCGGTGACGGTCAGCGGGCCAGACACGGCCGGCTTCGCGACGTCGTCGATCGCCGTCTGCACGTCGCCGGGGGTGGTCGCGGCCTGCTGGATGATCAGCGGCAGGGCGACCGGGGCGCCGCTGGCCCACTGCTGCTCCAGCGTGGTGACGGCGGCGTTCACGTCGAGCTGCTGGCCGGGCTCCGGCGCGACCGCGACCGGGTTGAGCCCTTCGAAGCGGACGGTGCCGTCCTTCGGGTCCCGGTCGACGATCGGGGCGAGCTGCTCCATCGCGGTGCGGACGGAACGCTCGTCGGCCTTGTTCACGACGCCGACGTCACGGGTGGTGAAGAACGAGGAGACGCGGGTGATCGGGTTCAGCGGCTGGGCGCCGGCCCGGTCGAGCGTGCCGTTGTAGTCGACCGACAGGCCGGCCTTCTTCGGGTCGATCTCGCTGCGCACCGGACCCGCGGTGACCTGGACGGGCAGGCCCGAGCGCGGCTCGATGGTGCCCTGCAGCTTCTCGATCGCGGCCGCGCGGGAGAGCCCGCCGATGTCCTGACCGGCGACCGTCACCCCGCGCGGGACGCTGCCCGAGCTGAACAGCAGGTCACCGAGGTAGGCCAGCACGAGGATGCCGAGCACGCCCGCGGCGACCAGCAGACCGATCCGGCGAGGACGACCGGATCCACCGCCGGCGTCGGGGTCCTGGCCGGTCGGGCCGTCACCGCCGCCGGACGGGCCGGGGGCGGCGGGCGGGGGTCCACCGGCCGGGCCACCGGCGGCGGAGCCGCCGGGCATCCGGCTGGTCGGGCCCGTGGTCGCGGACATCGCGGCGGTGGCACCGGCCGCGCCGAGGCCCGCGGCGCCTGCGGCCGCGGCACCGCCGGCCGGGCCCGCGGCGCGCATGCGCTGGGTCGACGCCTCGGTGTTCGGGACCCGGGGGAGGACGCGGGTGCTCTCGTCGTCCCAGGAGCCGAACAGCTCCGCACCACCGGCGGTCGGGCCGTTGCCGGGTCCGTTGCCGGGAGGCGCGTCAGCGGGACGGGTGCCGGCGGGGGCCGTGGGGCCTGGCTGGGCGGCGGCCGCCGTCGGGGAGCCGTTCCGGACGCCGCCGTTCTCGAGCCCGCCGTTCTGGGGGCCGCCGTTCTGGGGGCCGCCGTTCTGGGGGCCGCCGTTCTGGGGGCCGCCGTTCTGGGCGGGCGGGGCCTGGGCAGGAGATGTCTGCGCGGGAGGGGTCTGCGCGGCCGAGGGGGCGGCCGCGGCCATCGCCTGCGTGCCGTCCGCCGGGGCGGCCGGCGTCGCGGTGCCCGCGTTGGTGCCGCCGTTCGACGGCTGGGCGCTCTGCCCACCCTGGCCCGCGGCGGCCGGGGTGTCGGACGGCGCCGGGCGTGCGTCCTGGGTGGGCGGGGTGAACAGGTCGCCCCGGGCCTGCGGGCCGGGGTCCGCGCCCGGCGCGGTCGGGCTCGGCGTCGCGCCGTCGTGGGCGTCCGCGTCGGGGAGGGAGGCGTCGGCATCGGCCGCGGTCACCGGTGCGCCGGTGTGCGCGGGGGAGGCGACGGTCGGGGAGTCGGCCGGGCCGTCGGGACGACCGGCGCCCTCCTGTGCCGTGGCGGTGTCGTCCGGGGCCTGGCGGTTCGGGGCCTGGGAATTCGTGGCCGGGCTGTTCTTCCCGGCCGCCATGGTGGGCCGCGGAGCGGGGGACGGGCGCGGCGGGGAGGTGGGCTCCGGAGCACCGGACCCGTCGGCCGGGGTGTTCGTCGACGTGGGTGCGCCGTCGGCGGCACCGTCGTCCGGTGACACCCGGGTCGTCACCTGCTGCTCGATCGCCTCGCCGGACGAGGGCTGCCGCTCGGGCATGACGTCGGACTTCCTTTCCGCACAGCCGTCAACATCGCCGGACACCGGCGAGCTAGAGGTAGAGCCCGGTGCCGTGTTCGGGGCGTTCCGAGGCGACCGCGTGCAGATCCCGCTCGCGCATCACCAGGTACGCCGACCCCTGGACCTCGACCTCGTACTGGTCGTCGGGTGCCAGGAGGACCCGGTCGCCGTACTTCACCGTGCGGACGTGCTGACCCACACCGACGACCTCCCCCCACACCAGACGTTTGGCGACCTGCGCGGTTGCCGGGATCACGATTCCCGCCGAGCTACGCCGTTCACCGTCGCCGTCCACTCTCTTGATCATGACGCGGTCGTGCAGCATCTGGATCTGGAGTTTGGGGTCGGGCACCGGGCAGATGCTACGACGTTGTCGCGTTCCGCCACGAAGGACCCACGACTACCCCGGACGTGGGAAAGCCCCGCGGCACGACCAGGTCGGGGGTCCGGTGGTGCCACGGGGCTCACCTGGGATTCGCTCGCCGCGTTCCCGGTGTTACCGCTGATCGACAGATTCCTGACTTTCATCCGTTCGGAGCAGTCCGTCAGGCATGTGCGAGGAGATAGCGGCCGAAGTGCGGGACGGTGAACGCGATCTGGCCCCGCTGGGCGGAGAACACCAGGCCCTTCTTCAGCAGGCTGTCGCGCGCGGGGGAGAGCGAGGACGCCTTGCGCTCCAGGTGCTCCGCGACGCCGGCGGTCACGACGGGCTCGTCCCGGCCGTCGGTCAGCTCGGCCATCGCGCGCAGGTACTCGCGCTCGGCCGGGGTCGCCCGTTCGAAGCGGGACCCGAAGAACCCGACCGCGAGCTCGGCCTCGGCCTCCGGCGCCGCCATCGCGACGTCCTTCGCCCCGATCGGGCTCAGCGGCGCGGCGTCCCAGGCGGCCTTGCCGTAGGCCTGGATGAAGTAGGGGTAGCCGCCGGATCGTTCGTAGAGGACGTCGAGGGCGTCCTGGTCGAACGTCGCATCCTCCCGCTCGGCCGGTGCGAGCAGCGCGAAGTCGGCGTCCTTGCGGTCGAGACGGTCGATCCGGGAGTAGGTGAACAGCCGCTCCGAATAGGACTTCGACGCCGAGAGGACCGCCGGCAGGTGCGGCAGCCCGGCGCCGACGACGACGAGCGGCGCCCGCGACTGGGACAGCTCGTGACACGCCGCGCACATCGCGGACACGTCGTCCGGGCGCAGGTCCTGCATCTCGTCGATCAGCAGCGCGATGCCCGAGCCGACGTCCGCGGCCAGCGACGCGACCTCGGTGAACAGCTCGACCAGGTCGATCTCGATGTCGCCGGAGTCGGCGCGCCCGTTCTTCACCGGCACGTCGATGCCGGGCTGCCAGCGCTCGCGCAGCTTCGCCCCGTCCGGCGCCGAGCGCAGCGCGAACGCCTTGAGCACGCCGAGCACCTCGTCGACGCGGTCCGGTGCGCGGTGCCGCAGCGCGAGGTCGCGGATCGCACGGTGCAGCGCGGCGGACAACGGGCGGCGCAGGTCCGCGTCCGGGCGAGCCTCGATCTTCCCGGCGCCCCATCCGGCGTGCATGGCCATCGACCGCAGCTCGCCGAGGAGCACCGTCTTGCCCACTCCGCGCAGCCCGGTCAGCACCAGGCTCCGCTCCGGGCGTCCCCGGGCGACGCGTTCGAGGACGATCTCGAACGCGTCCACCTCACGGTCCCGTCCGGCCAGCTCGGGCGGGCGCTGACCTGCGCCGGGGGCGAACGGATTGCGCACCGGGTCCATGCATCGGACGGTATCGAGCGGTCTCGCGTGATCCGTAGACATCGCGATAGAGCCCTCGGCGTGTCGGACAGATCCACCCGGGCGGACCAGCGTCCGCCATCCGACTCACGGCAGAGCCGGGACCGGCCTCGCCCACGCCGGCGGGCGTCACATCGTGGTCGTCGCGCCCGTCGTGTCGTGACGCTCACCGGGGAGGCCCGGCACACCGTCAACCGGGAGTCACGTTTCAGCGGTCGCAACCACCGTTTCGTGACGCTCACCGGGGAGGCCCGGCACACCGTCAACCGGGAGTCACGTTTCAGCGGTCGCAACCACCGTTTCGTGACGCTCGTGCCTCACGGGCGGCCGGGACGGCGCCGTGGTCACGCTGTCTGCTTGGCTGCGTTCGTGCCGGACGAACCCGAGATCGTGACCGACGGCGAGGGTCACCACGAGCAGCTCGCCGACCACGCCGACCTGGACCTGTCCTACGAGGCCGTCGGGCCGGACCGGGCGGGCGCGGTCGCCGAGCTCGGTCGTCGGGTCGCCGGAGCCGCCGACGTCCTGACCGGGCCCGGCGTCACCGTGCGGAGCAGGAGGCTCTGGGTCCGGACCGAGTGGAGGGGCAAGCGGGAACGCGGCTGCCGCGCCGGCGAGCGGATCGCACTGACGATCACCGACCTCACCGTGCTGGAACGCGTGCTCGCCGCCCTCCTGCGCACCGAACCGGCCCAGGTGGACGGTCCGCACTGGACGCTGGAGGACCCGTCTCCGGCCGCGCGGGTCGCCCAGCGCCGTGCCGTCGACGACGCCCGGGCCCGCGCCGAGGGCTACGCCGACGCGCTCGGGATGCGGCTCGGACCGCTGCGGTCCCTCACCGACGGCGGCTCCGCGCCGCGTGCGATGGCGATGCGCGCGATGAGCGCACCCGCCGGCGAGCCCGACGTCCAGGATCTCGGCCTGGAGCCGGAGCCCGTCCGCGTCACCGCCCGGTGCACGACGACCTGGTCTCTGGTCGGCGCCTGACGCCCGTCCGGCAGAACCCAGGCCGCCCCCGCCCGGCCCGACGCGCCTCGTGGGGATCCTTCGGGACTGCGAGAGGAGCGAGGGGACCCTTCAAGACACTGCTGGACCCGCCGCGACCGTGCGTGGTCACCGAAAGGGCCCCGAGGCGGTCGTTCGACCGGCTCGACAGGTGCCCGGACGTGGAGAGCTCGACGGCGTGTGACCCGATCGGCCCAGAAACACACCGATGTCATCACGATGCGGTGGACCGATCGGCCAGCACTAGCCGGTCCCGCCGTGGCCAGCGACACTCGTTCAGAGCAACGGCCGGGTAACGGAACGAAGGAGGACCGCCGTGAGCCACCGACGCGGACGTCACCGTATGTCCACTTCTCGCCACCACTCGACGCTGCGGATGCGTCCGGCGGGCCAGCGCCGTCGCCGTCTCGACGCGCTGCGCGCACTGCTGAGCGGGGCCCGCGCCGCCTGGTGACGGCGCACCCCCCGTCCTCGACGGGAGCGGACCCCCGCCGTGACGGGACCGCGTCCGGTCAGCTGCGGCGCTCGCCCGGCTCGACGACCTCGCCGTCGATCACCTTGCCGTCGACGACCGGCCCGCCGTGCACCGCGGGGCGCGACGGCCCGAAACCGGGCCCGGTGACCGTCTCGCCCTCCACGATCGTCACGCCCTGGCGGATCCGCGCGGTGCGCAGGTCCGGGGCGGCACGCTCGGCGGCGGCGACCAGCCGGCGGCGGGCCAGGGCCCGGGTCGGCGGGAAGACCAGCGCGAGCCCGAGCAGGTCGGTGACCAGGCCGGGGATGAACAGCAGCACCCCACCCAGGGCGACGAGCAGCCCGTCGGTGGCCTCGGCGTGCGCCAGCCGGCCGCGCTGCACGGCCGTGGCCAGCGACTGCGCGGCACGCAGCCCCTCGCGGCGGGCGAGCAGCAGGCCCAGCACCGACCCGGCCAGCAGCACGAGCAGCGTCGGGCCGAGACCGATCCAGGAGCCGAGCGCGATCAGCGCGACGGTCTCGATCACGAGGTAGAGCAGGACGATCCGCATACCCGTACAACGCACGGGTGTCCGGATTCGCTCCCGATCCGTGCGCCGAACCGCCGGCCCGTTCGATACGGGACATCCGAGGCGGCGCCGCTACCAGGTGAAGGCGACCCCCGGGTCCTCCAGCAGGGCCCCGACGTCGGCCAGGAACCGCGATCCCTGCTCTCCGTCGACGAGCCGGTGGTCGAACGAGAGCGCCAGCCGGCAGACCGTCCGGACGGCCAGCTCGCCGTCGACCACCCACGGCGTCGGCTTGATCGCCCCGACGGCCAGGATCGCCGCCTCGCCCGGGTTGATGATCGGGGTGCCGGTGTCCACGCCGAACACGCCGACGTTGGTGATCGTGAACGTGCCGCCGACCAGGTCCGCCGGGGGTGTCCGGCCGCTGCGCGCGGTCTCGGTGAGCGTGCCCAGGGCGGCCGCCATCTCGCGCAGGCCGAGCAGGTCGGCGTCGCGGACCTTCGGCACGATCAGCCCGCGCGGGGTCGCCGCGGCGATCCCGAGCTGCACCCGGTCGTGGAAGACGATCTCGCCGGCCGGCTCGTCCCAGCTCGCGTTGACCTCCGGGGTGCGCGCCGCGGCCAGGCAGACGGCCTTGGCCACGAACGCCAGCGGCGTCAGCTTCACCTCGGCGAAGTCGCGCCGCGCGCGCATCCGCTCGCGCAGCTCCATCGTCTCGGTGACGTCGACGGCCAGGAACTCGGTGACGTGCGGCGCGGTGAACGCGCTGGACACCATCGCCGCCGCGGTCGCCTTGCGGACGCCGCGGATCGGCTCGCGGCGGGTACCGCCGACGGACGCCGGCCCCGACCCCGCGGTGCCGGGCGCCGTCGCACCCCGCCCGGCCGTTCCCGCGCCTCCGGACACGGCCGCTCCGGACAGGGCCGCCCCGGACACGGCCGCTCCGGCGGCGGGCGCCGTGCCGCTTCCGGCCGCGGTGTCGGTCGTCGCGGATCCGGGGTCCGCCGCACCGGGCGACGCGGCCGGGGCAGCCGCGGCGGCCTCGATGTCGGCGCGGGTGATCCGGCCGTTCGGGCCCGAGCCGGTCAGCGTCTTCAGGTCCACGCCGAGGTCCCGGGCCAGCTTGCGCACCGGCGGCGGGGCGAGCGGCACGGTCGCGCCGCGCCCGGCCGCGCCGTTCGCGGGCGAGGGCGTGACCGCGGCCCCGTGGCGCGGGCGACGGGTCGCGGTGCCCTGGCGCGGGCCGTAGCCGACCAGCGTCGCGATCCGTCCGTCCTTGCCGGCCTCGCCGATCTTCGCCCCGTTCTCCGGGGCCGCGCCCGCCGCACTGCCGGCCGCCGCCGTCGACGGTGCGGGGGACGACCCGGGGGACGCGGCGGTCCCGGCCGTCTCGATCGCGATGATCGGCGCGCCCACCTGCACCGTCTGCCCGGGCTCGACCAGCAGCTCGCCGACCGTCCCGGCGTAGGGCGAGGGCAGCTCGACGGCCGCCTTCGCCGTCTCGATCTCCACCAGCACCTGGTTGACGGTGACGGTGTCGCCCGGGGCGACCCGCCAGTCCAGGATCTCCGCCTCGGTCAGGCCCTCGCCCACGTCCGGGAGCCGGAACACCTCGGTCATCGCGCTCACCACGCCATCGAGCGGTCGACGGCGTCGAGCACGCGGTCCAGGTCCGGCAGGAAGTCGTCTTCGAGCCGCGACGGGGGATAGGGGGTGTCGAAGCCGGTCACCCGCAGCACCGGGGCCTCCAGGGAGAAGAAGCACTCCTGCTGCACCCGGGCGGCGACCTCCGCCGACACCGACGACTCACCGGGTGCCTCGGAGACGACGACCAGCCGTCCGGTGCGGCGCACCGAGTCGGCGACGGGACCGAGGTCGAGAGGGGACAGCGTGCGCAGGTCGATCACCTCGATGTCGTGGCCGTCGTCGACGGCGGCGGTGGCGGCGTCCAGGCAGGTCGTCACCATCGGCCCGTAGGTCGCGACCGTGATCGACGACCCCGGCCGGACGACCCGCGAGGAGTGCAACGGCGGCGCGGCGGCGAGGTCGTCGCCCACCTCGCCCTTCTCCCAGTACCGGCGCTTGGGCTCGAAGAAGATCACCGGGTCGTCGGAGAGGATCGCCTGCTGGATCATCGCGTGGGCGTCGGCGGCGTTCGAGCACGCCACCACCTTCAGGCCCGCGACGTGCGCGAACAACGACTCCGGGGACTCGCTGTGATGCTCGACGGCGCCGATCCCGCCGCCGAACGGGATCCGCACCACGACCGGCATCGGCACCCGGCCCTGCGTCCGGTACCGCAGCTTGGCCAGCTGGGACACGATCTGGTCGTAGCCGGGGAAGACGAACCCGTCGAACTGGATCTCGCAGACCGGGCGGAAGCCGCGCACGGCGAGCCCCACGGCGGCACCGATGATCCCGGACTCCGACAGCGGCGTGTCCAGCACGCGCTGCTCGCCGAAGTCCTTCTGCAGGCCGTCGGTGATCCGGAAGACGCCGCCGAGCCGGCCGACGTCCTCGCCCATGACCAGGACCTTGGGGTCGCGCTCCATCGCCGCGCGCAGACCGTCGTTGAGCGCCTTCGCCATCGTCCGGGTCGCCATGTCAGGCCTCCCCGTCAAACGAGGCGTGGTAGGCCAGGTACTCCTCGCGCTGCGCCTCGACCTGCGGCGACGGTTCGGCGTAGACCTCGGAGAACATCCGCTCCGGGCCGGGGGACGGCATCGCGCGGCAGTACTCGCGCAGTCGCACCGCGAGCGCCTCGGACTCGGCCTCGACGCCGTCGAAGAAGTCCTGGGAGACGCCGAGGGAGCGGACCAGGTGCACCCGCACCCGTTCGATCGGGTCCTTGAGCTTCCACAGCTCGACCTCGTCGGCGAGGCGGTAGCGGGTCGCGTCGTCGGAGGTCGTGTGGGAGTCCATCCGGTAGGTGAACGCCTCGATCAGCACGGGCCCGTTCCCGGTGCGGCACTCCTCGAGCGCCCAGCGGGTGACGGCCAGGCAGGCCAGGACGTCGTTGCCGTCGACGCGGACGCCGGGGAAGCCGTAGCCGCGGGCGCGCTGGTAGAGCGGGACCCGGGTCTGGCGGGAGAGCGGCACGGAGATCGCCCACTGGTTGTTCTGGCAGAAGAACACCAGCGGCGCGTCGTAGGCCGCGGCCCACACGAAGCCCTCGTGCACGTCGCCCTGGCTGGTGGCACCGTCACCGAAGTAGCAGATCGTGGCCTCGCCGGTGTCCGGGTCGCCCACCTTGGACTCGAAGCGCTGGCCCATCGCGTAGCCGGTCGCGTTCAGGCACTGGTTGCCGATGACGATCGTGTACGGGTGGAAGCCGGTCGCGGCGGAGTCCCAGGCGCCGTGGTCGGTGCCGCGGAAGATGCCGAGCAGCTCGGTCGGGTCGATGCCGCGGCACCAGGCGACGCCGTGCTCGCGGTAGCTGGGGAACGCCATGTCCTGGCTGCGCAGCGCACGGCCGGAGCCGACCTGGGCGGCCTCCTGACCCAGCAGCGGGACCCAGATCCCGAGCTCGCCCTGGCGCTGCAGCGCGTTGCCCTCCCGGTCGGCGCGGCGGACCAGCACCATGTCCCGGTAGAGCGCCTTCAGCTCCTCGGCGCCGACATCGGCGCTGTAGGCGTCGAAGCGGTGGTCGGTGGTGCGCTCACCCTCCGGGGTGAGCAGCTGGACGAGCTCCGGCCCGCCCTCGTCGATGCCCTTGAGACCGGCGACGACCTGGTCGTGGCTGGGCCGCGACCTCGGATCGCTCGGTACCCATGCCTGCGGTTCCTCCACGGCGACTCCTCCTGGCCCGGCCCGCCGCGGGTAGCGGTGGCCCGTCCGGCCGGGGCCCGCACGGGTGGGTGCGGCGATCCCGGGACGCGACGGCGCGCGTCCCCACCGATCCTGGCACGACTGCGCTCCGCGCCCAACGAACGGAACTCTCGTCGGAACCTTTGCCCCGACCGTGCCGCTCGCCGGGGCCTTCGCCGGGCGGGCGCGCAGACCCCGAGACAGCGAACGGCGCTCTCGTCGCAACCTGTGCGACGAGAGCGCCGTTCGGTGATGTGGGTCGGGCGGAACCGTCAGTAGCGCGGCGGCTGCTGGCCCGGCTGCGTCGGCGGCGGGTAGCCCTCGGTGGTGCCGTAGGTGCCCGAGCCGTTGCCGGACGCGGGCGGCGGGTTGCCGGTGACGGGCGGCGGGTTGCCGGCGGCCGGACGTCCCGGCGCGGGCGGGGTGGTGCCGGGCGCGCCGTAGCCGTAGCCGGGCTGCGGGATACCGGCGACGTCCTTGGCCTTGCGCGCGGCGCCGGAGATCTGGTTCGTGTACTTGCCCTTGGTCTGCTTGTCCACGAACTGCGCCGCCTTGTCCAGCGCCTTACCGGCCTGGTCGGGGTGGCTGCGTGCGTAGCGGCGGGCCGCCTCGGCGGCACCGGCCAGTGCGGTGAGTCTGCGGAACAGGGGCATCGGTGGTTCCTCCGTCGGTGGTGCCGGTGCCCGCCGGTCGACGGCGGCGCACCCGGGTCTGTGTGACCCACACTATTTCAACGCGCGGCGTCCAGCAGGGAGTTCCCGTCCGGTCGCGCACCGTATCGAGCCGGTCCCGGCGTGCGACCGTCCGGTAACGAATGAATGGCGCGCTAGGGAAATGGGCTGTCGCGATGGCACGATCCCGCACGGCCCGACGCGCGTCCCACAGACCGCGCGATCGGTCGTCGACCGCCTCGACCGCCGCCAGGGGGGCTCGGAGCGGCGGTCGATCCGTGTCCCGACCAGGAGGTCGCTCGTGCGCAGTACCGTCCGTTCGTCATTCGCCGCGGTACTCACCGCCGGGCTCGTCGCCGTCCTCGCGGGGTGTGGCGGCTCCGGCGGGAACGCCGCGCCGGGCGACGCCAACGTCCAGCTCGTCAACGCGGGCCAGCTCACCACCTGCACGCACCTGCCCTACGAGCCGTTCCAGTTCCGGCAGGGCGACGCGATCGTCGGCTTCGACGTCGACATGATCGACCTGGTCGCCAAGCAGCTCGGGGTGACCCAGCAGATCGTCGACACGCCGTTCGACAACATCCAGACCGGCGCCGACATGAACACCGGCGTCTGCGACCTCGGCGCCGCCGCGATGACGATCAACGACACGCGCAAGCAGAACATCGACTTCTCCGACCCCTACTTCGACGCCACCCAGGCCCTGCTGGTCAAGAAGAGCGCCGGGATCACCGACGTGAGCCAGCTGAACGGCAAGAAGGTCGGCGTGCAGAACAGCACGACCGGTCAGGAGTACGCGCAGAAGAACGCCACCGGCGCGCAGATCACCGGGTTCGAGGACCTCGGCCTGCTGCTCACCGCCGTGAAGACCGGCCAGGTCGACGCCGCGATCAGCGACAACGGGCCGTCGCTGGACTTCGCGAAGAAGAACCCGGAGCTGGGTGTCACCAAGGAGTTCGACACCCAGGAGCAGTACGGGTTCGGCGTCCGCAAGGGCAACACCGCACTGGTGCAGCAGATCAACCGGGCCGTCGCCACCGCCAGGTCCGACGGCACCTACGACCGCCTCTACGCGAAGTGGTTCGGCAAGGCCCCCGGGCAGAGCTGAGGATCTCGTCCCCCATGGCACTCTCCCCCCGTCGTCGTGCGCGGGTGTTCCGCGGCGTCCAGTACGCGATCGCCGTCGCGGTCGTCCTGGTCGTCGCGTTCACCGCGGACTGGGCGACCATCCGCACGGCGTTCTTCGACCTCGAGGTCGCCCGGAGCCTGTTCCCGGACGTCATCGTCGTCGCCCTGAAGAACACGATCGTCTTCACCGCCCTCGGGTTCCTGCTCGCGCTGGCGCTGGGCCTGGTCCTGGCCCTGATGCGGCTGTCGTCGGTGCGCCCGTACCGCTGGCTCGCCGCGGCCTACGTCGAGTTCTTCCGCGGGCTCCCGGCGCTGCTCGTCGTGATCGCGATCGGGTTCGGCATCCCGCTGGCGTTCGGGACGCTGCTCGACCGCACGGTGGCGATCACGATCGCGCTGGGCATCGCCGGGTCGGCCTACATCTGCGAGACGATCCGGGCCGGCATCCAGGCCGTCCCGTCCGGCCAGGTCGAGGCGGCCCGCTCGCTGGGCATGTCGCCGGCCCGGACGATGGTGTTCATCGTGATCCCGCAGGCGTTCCGGATCGTGCTGCCGCCGCTGACCAACGAGCTGATCCTGCTGACGAAGGACTCGTCGCTGGCGTTCCTGCTCGGCTCGACGCTGGCCCAGCAGGAGCTCGCCCAGTTCGGCCGGGCCGCGCTGAACCAGGTCCGCAGCCTCACCCCGCTGCTGGTCGTCGGGCTCTGCTACCTGATCATCACCATCCCGCTGTCCTACCTGGCCCGGCGGCTCGAACGGCGCTACGGCAGTGCCGGCAACCCGCAGGGGGCCGAGGTATGAGCGCCGCGACCGACCGCGGGCCCGTCATCCGCATCACGGGGCTGCACAAGTCCTTCGGCTCGACGGAGGTCCTGAAGGGCATCGACCTGGAGGTCGAGCGCGGCGAGGTGCTCTGCATCATCGGCGCGTCGGGCTCCGGGAAGTCGACGCTGCTGCGGTGCGTGAACCTGCTGGAGACCCCGACCAGCGGGTCGATCGTCGTCTCCGGGCACGAGATGACCGACCCGGACGTCGACATCGACGCCGCCCGCCGCGGGATCGGCATGGTGTTCCAGCAGTTCAACCTGTTCGCGAACCTGAACGTGCTGGGCAACCTGACGATCGCGCAGCGCCGCGCGCTCGGCCGCTCCCAGGAGGAGGCGGAGCGGATCGCGCGGGAGAACCTGGCCCGGGTCGGTCTCGCCGACCGCGAGTCGGCGAACCCGGCCCAGCTCTCCGGCGGGCAGCAGCAGCGGGTCGCCATCGCGCGGTCGCTGTCGATGCAGCCCGCGGTGATGCTGTTCGACGAGCCGACGTCGGCTCTCGACCCGGAGCTGGTGGGCGACGTCCTGGACGTCATGCGCGGCCTGGCCGCCGAGGGCATGACGATGCTCGTGGTCACCCACGAGATCCAGTTCGCCCGCGAGATCGCCGACCGCGTCCTGTTCGTCGACCAGGGCGTGATCACCGAGATCGGACCCCCGGAGGACGTGATCGGAAACCCGAAGGAACCCCGCACCCGGGAGTTCCTGTCCCGGGTCCTGCGCGCCCCCACTCCTTGACCGTCCCCCCGGCCTGCACGAGAGCTCCGTTCGTGCGGCAAGGGTGGACGGGAGCTCCTTTCGTGCATCGCCGGGTGAGGTGTGGCGACGGTGCTCTGACCGGCGTGAACCGCCTCGGTTCACCCGTTCCGGACGCGCCGCCGATCACTTACGATCACGGGCGTGATCCACGGGGGTGAGGTGGCGCACACCGACGAGGAGCCCGGGCCGGCCGCGCTGCGGATCGAGGTGCTCGGTGGCGTCCGGGCCACCCGCGGCGGGTCGGAGCTCAAGCTCGGCGGCCCGCGGGCCCGGTCGGTGCTGGCCGCACTCGTCGTCGCCCGAGGGCGTCCGACCAGCGAGGACGGCCTGATCGAGGCCGCGTGGGACGGCGATCCACCGCCCGCGGCGCGGCAGTCGCTGCACACCTACGTCGCCCGCCTGCGCGGCGAGCTGGAGCCGGGGCGTTCCGCGCGCGGCGAGGCCACCGTCCTGACCCGCACCCCGGCCGGCTACGCGCTGGCCCCGGCGGTGGCGGTGGACGCGTGGCGCTTCGGCGAGCTGGTCGCCCGCGGCGCCGAGGCCCTGCGCTCCGGCCGGCCGCACGAGGCCGTCGCGGCGCTGGACGAGGCGTTGTCGTCGTGGGCCGGCACGCCCTACGGCGACCTGTCCGACCGCGCGTTCGTCCAGGCCGACGTCGCCGGGCTGACCGAACTGCACACGGCGGCGCGCGAGGACCGGGCCGCGGCCGGGCTGGCCGTCGGCGAGGACGCCGCGCTGCTGCCCGGGCTGGAGTCGCTGACCGCCGAGCACCCGCTGCGTGAGCGCGGCTGGGAGCTGCGCGCCCGGGCGCTCTACCGGTGCGGCCGACAGGCCGACGCGCTCGCCGCGCTCCGGGCCGCGCGCACCGTGCTGCTCGACGAGCTGGGCGTCGACCCGGGCCCGTCCCTGCAGCAGCTCGAACGCGCGGTCCTCGACCAGGACCCGTCGCTGGCGCACGCCGAACCCGCGCCGGCGGCGTCGGTCCCGGCTGCACAGCGACCGCCGTCGAACCTGCCGGTGCCGCTCACCCCGCTGGTGGGCCGCGAGGCCGAGCTGGACGCCCTGCGGGCGGAGCTGGGCCGCAACCGGCTCGTCACGGTCGTCGGGCCCGGCGGGGTCGGCAAGACCCGGCTGGCGATCGACGCGGCCCGCCCGGACCCCGGCGCCGAGCAGAACGGCCCGTGGCTGGTGGAGCTGGCCGGACTCACCGAGCCGTCGCTGCTGGCCGTCACCGTCGCCGAGGCGCTCGGCGTCGTCACCGCACAGAACGCCGAGATGCTCGCCGCGATCCTGCGCGAGGCCTCGGTGCTCGTCGTCCTGGACAACTGCGAGCACGTGGCCGGCGCTGTCGCCGACCTGCTCACCGCGGTGCTGCCGCACTGCCCGGGGGTGCGGGTGCTGGCCACCAGCCGCGAGCCCCTCGACGTGCCCGGCGAGCAGCTCTTCGAGCTCGGGCCGCTGACCGGCACGTCCGACCCGGCCCAGCTGTTCGTCGACCGGGCGCGCGCGGTGGCGCCCCGCTGGGCCCCGACCGACGATGAGCTGGCCCACGTCACCGCGATCTGCCGCGAGCTCGACGGGCTCCCGCTGGCGATCGAGCTCGCCGCCGCGCGCAGCCGGTCGATGTCGGTCTCCGAGATCGCCGCCGGTCTCGACGACCGGTTCGCGCTCCTCGTCGGCGGCCCGCGGACGGCACCGGACCGCCACCGCAGCCTGGAGGCCTCGCTGTCGCTCTCCGTCGACGAGCTCGACCCCGACCGTCGACGGCTGTTCGCCCTGCTCAGCGCGTTCGCCGGCGGTTTCGACGCCGCCGCGGTCACGGCCGTCTCCGGCGGCTCCCCGGTCGCCACCGCGGACGGGCTGGCCGTGCTCGTCGCGAAGTCGCTGGTGACGGTCGACCTCACCGCGTCCGGGCCGCGCCGCCACCTCCTGCTGGAGACGTTGCGCAGCTACGGCGCCCGGATACAGACCAACGCCGAACGCGCCGACACGAGGGCCCGGCACCGGACGTGGGTCCGCGACCTGGTGACCGAGGCCGACCGGAACTGGCTCGGCCCGGACGCGGTCACCTGGTTCGGGCGGGTCCGCACCGAGCAGGCCAACGTCCGGCTGGCGTTCGAGACCGCGCTCGCCGACGGCGACACCGACACCGCGCTGCGCCTGTCCGGGGCGATGGGCTGGTACTGGTACCGCACCGGCCGGATCGCCGAGGGGATCGGCTGGGCGAGCGCGGCGCTGGCCGCCGCCGGGCCGGACGCCGACCCCGAGGCCGTCGGGCTCGCCCACTTCGCGGCCGGGCCGCTGCAGTACCTGGCCGGCGACGGCGAGGATGCGGCCGCGTCGATCGCCGCCGGACTGGCCGGGATGGACGCGACCCGCGAACCCACCAAGGTCACCCGCGGCCTGGCGTTCCAGGCCAACCTCGCCGGAGCCCACGACCCCGCCGCCGCACCCGCGCTGGCGCAACGCGCCCTGGAGACCGCACGGTCCCTCGGCGACGGGCCGGGGGAGGCCGAGTCGCTGATGACGCTGGGCATCATCGCCCGGCTCGGCGGGGCGAGCGACACCGCGATCGAGCTGCTCGACGCCTCCATCGCCGTCGCGCGCGTGGCCGGGCACGGCTTCGCCGAGGGCTCCTCGGCCTGGATCCGGGTCAAGACCCGGCTCGACCGCGGGGAGGTCGCGCAGGCCCTCGGCGAGGCCACCGCCGTCGTCCGGGCCTTCGGCGCCCAGCCGGACGTGACGTCCTGGCTGGTCGCGGTACACGTCCTGGGCGGCGCGCTGGGCGCGGCCGGGAAAGGCGAGGCGGGAGCCCGGCTGCTCGGCGCCGTCAGCGCGATCGGCGGCGATGTCGGTTTCCGGCCCGAGCAGATGGACCCGGCCGACTCCGAGCGCAACGTCAGGCTGGTCCGCGCCGCGCTGTCCGCCGAGCGGTACGCGACGGCGTTCTCGGCCGGGGTGGCCGGCGGGCGCGACACCGTCGCCGAGGTGCTGGCCGGGCTGGGTGCGGACCTGCAGGTCGTCGAGCGTTCCGAGGGCCGCACCGCCTGAGCACTTGCAACCGGTCGCCGGACCCCTGCAAGTGCGGCCGGTCCGGCCTGCAAGCCGATTGCCAGCGGTGCGGGCGAGTCTTCCTCTCGTCCGAGACACCGACCGGTTCACCAGGAACCGGAACGGCGGACACGACATCGAGGAGAAACCATGTCCGCCACCGTCCGCATCGCCCGTCTCGCCCTGGCCGCCGGCGCCGCCGGTGCGCTCGTCCTGTCCACCTCCGCCTGCACGTCCCAGGTCCCGCGGGCCGACGTCGCCTCCACGATCGCGACCCAGTTCACCGCCAAGGGCGTCCCGATCGACGGCGGCACCGTGCTCTGCGCCGAGGACCTCCCCGCCAAGATCGGCCGCACGATCACCTGCGAGTTCACCTCCGACGGCCAGCCGGTCGGGGCGGTGGCGACGGTCAGCGCGGTCGAGGGCGACACCGCGAAGTTCGACGTCGTCACGCAGGCCCGCGCCATCCCGAGCGCGGTGCTGGCGAAGAAGGTCGACGCCATCGTCACCGACCAGGTCGGCGTCGAGGTCCAGACCGCCACCTGCAACGGGGACCTGCAGCCCAGCGCCGGCGCCACCGCGCCCTGCACGATCACCTCGGACGGGGAGTCGATGGACGTCGTCACCACCGTCACCCAGGTCGACGGCGGAGAGGTGAACTTCTCGATCGACGCCGCCGGCGACGCCCGGTGACACCGCTCCCGCCGCACTCGCGGAGCGTCCGTGCCGCGGCACCGCACGGACGCTCCACGGGTGGCGGGATCAGCGGGGCAGGCGGCCCATCAGGTAGAACTCCGGGTTCGGGCGCAGGGCCGTCAGGTGGGCCAGGCGGTTGGACATCGCGAACAGCGCGGTGATCGCGCCGACGTCCCAGATCTCGTCCTCGGACAGGCCCGCGATCCGGGCGTCGTCGATCTCGGACTCGGTCAGCGCGGCCGAGTCGGTGGCGATCAGCAGGGCGAGGTCGACGATCGCCCGCTCGCGCGGCGAGAGCTCCACGCCGTACGGGTTGGTCGCCACCTTGTCCGCGATCTCGGCGTCCTTCGTCCGGACCCGCAGGATCGCCCCGTGCGCCACCACGCAGTACGTGCAGTGGTTCGCCCCGGACGTCGCCACGACGACCAGCTCGCGCTCGGCCTTGCTCAGTCCGTCGTTCGAGTCCATCAGCGCGTCGTGGTAGTCCAGGAACGCCCGCAGCTCGCGGGGGCGCCGGCCCAGCGCCCGGAACACGTTCGGGACGAAGCCCGACTTCTCCGCGATGGCGGTGATCCGCTCGGCCAGGTCGGGCGGCAGATCCGCCGCCTCCACGTGCCCGAACCGGCTCACCTCGTGCTGCTCACCCATACCCGGAGACGGTAGTCGGTCCCGCTCTTCCCGGAGACCTCGCGATCGTGGACGATGTTCGCCCATGAGCGTTCCCGAAGAGGTCCGGACCCGGCTCGCGACCTGGTGCTCCGACCTGGTCGGCGACCACGAGCAGGGACGACGGCGGATCGGCTACACCACGACCGGCTCCACCATCACGATCCTGGACCGGCGCCCGCCCACGTTCCCCGAGCTGGGGGCGGCGTGGTCGTCGACGGCGCTGGCCCAGCTCCGGGTGGACACCCCGGAACCGGGGCGCTGGTCGCTGTTCCTCCCGGGGCGCGAGCCGGAGTCGCGGTGGGAACGCCAGGAGCCCTGCGCCGACGACCCGTTCGTCCTGCTGGAGCGGATCGAGGGCGCCATCCGCTCGGTCGGCCCCGGCTGAGCCGGACGTCCCGAGCGCGTCGGTCAGTCCTCGCCGCGAGCGCTGTTCTGCGCCGGGATCGCGACCGGGTCCGCGTCGTCGGCCGTGGCCTCCTGAACAACACCGGTGCGTCCCCGCAGGAACCGTGCCGAGGCCTGGTTGAGCACCTCGAGCAGGGTGGTCCCGGACGTCGCCCGCCGCTCCTCGCCGACGACCGCGACCATCCGCGGCGCGACGGCGGTCAGCAGCAGCGCGTCCGCCGAGAGCGCCCCGGCCCCGAGGACGACGACCAGGTCGGCGCTGTCCGCCGCCGGCAGGGCGGAGAGCAGCGTGTCCGAGCCGGCGAAGCAGAGCAGCCCGTAACCGCCCCCGCGGGCCCCGCTCGCCGCGGCCCAGGCGTCCGAGAGCGCGGGCGCGTCGGTGCGCAGGCGGGCCAGCAGCTCGTCGCACGCATGCTGGTCGGCGGCGTCGCGACGGGCGGCCTCCAGCTCGTCGAGGGCCTCGCCGTAGGCGTCGGCGTCGTGTGCCCGCAGCGCCGCGACCGCGCGCTCGTGCTCGGGCGCCATCGCCCGCGCCGGCACGACGACGGCCAGCTCGTCGGCCTGGCGGTCGAGCTCGTCGGCGGCCTCGGCCGGGTCGCCGTGCTCGTCGTAGTCGACGATCGCGCGGGCGACCCGCTCGGCCGCGGTCAGGTCCGGGACCACGACCGGCGAGCCCTGCTGCAGGAACAGCACGTCGTGACGCAGTGCCCCAACCGACCGGGCCGCGGCGGCGCCGACGTCGAGGGCGTCGATCAGCTCGCGGAGGTCGTTCGGGCCGTGCGGGGTGGGGATCGCGAGCACCTGGCAGAGCCGCTCGATCTCGTGGTGGCGCCCGGCCAGGTCCAGGTGGAACGCGACCGCCCCGACGTCCTGCGCCGACTGCGGCACCGCGCCGCCGACCCGGAAGCGGCTCAGCACCGGCTGGGCCTCCCGCTGCGCGGCCGGGCGGAAGTAGCTGCGGCTGCGCCCGCCCTCGGTCAGGAAGTAGAGGTACTCCCGGACGACCACGACGGCGTCGTCCGGGACCGGGCCCGTCTCGACGAC
This sequence comes from Pseudonocardia sediminis, assembly GCF_004217185.1. Classification (NCBI taxonomy): domain Bacteria; kingdom Bacillati; phylum Actinomycetota; class Actinomycetes; order Pseudonocardiales; family Pseudonocardiaceae; genus Pseudonocardia; species Pseudonocardia sediminis. The sequence goes on from NZ_SHKL01000001.1 coordinate 6,450,761, forward strand.
CTCGGGTCCGCCGGAGAACCGCTCGAGGCCGTCGCGCTGCTGCGCGGCGAGGCTCTGCAGCTGCTCGTACTCGGCGCGGTGCACGTTGTGCACCAGCTGGTAGACCGCCGGGCGCAGCCAGCCCACGTGCGGGGAGGCGTTCAGCCCGCCGACCGTGCGTCCCACGCACCGTCCGACGGCGGTGACCGCGGCGCGGCGCTCGGCGTCGAGGTCGCGCAGCAGCGACGGCAGGACGCGGGCCTCCTCGGCGTCGGCTCCGTCGACGGTGCGTGCCGCGCGCGCGCAGCACCCGGCGATGTCCTCGCGGGCCGGGAGGACGTCGGCCGCGGGCAGCTCCTGACGTCCCCGGATCCGCCGGTCCGGCGTCGACGTGGCGAGCAGGCGTCGCAGACGACGCAGCTCCGCCGGGTCGAGCGAGGGCAGCTCCTCGACGGCGTATGCGGCCAGCGCCGCGGGCAGCCGTCCGCGCAGGGCGCGCGGGACACCGGGGTCCGCCGCCGTGACGACGACCCGCATCCCGCGCCCGAGCAGTGCCCCCAGCGCCTCGACGAGCTCGTCGTCGGACGCGCCGGACAGCACGACCAGTCCCTCCTCGGCGACGACCGAGGCCGGTGTCTCCGGCTCGTCGTCCGAGCGGCGCGGGCGCGGGGGCAGCGGCGTGTTCAGCGACAGCGCGAGGCGGCGCAGACCGGCGGGGATCCGCCCGGCCCGCACGTCCTCGGCGATCCGTGTGCGTGCCGCCCGCAACGCCGCACCGGCTCGGCCGGTGGCGGCGAGCCGGTCGGTGAACGCGACGAGCGACTCCTGGTCCAGACCGTCGGACACCCGTACATCGAGCACCTTCGTCACACCTCCGCTGCGCCGTCGTACACGGGACGACGCTCACGGCATGTATCGCCGGGGATCGTCCGGTGTTCCGTCGCGGGGGCACGACGGGGAGTTGTCCGGCCGTCCGCCGTCACACACCGCGACGACGGAGCGTCCGATCGGAGCACCGTGGGGACGATCCTGAACCCCGGCGCACCGGAACGTGAGTCCCGCGCCGAGGCTACCTGTCCCACAACACGATCCCGATGATCTGCGACGATCCGGAATCGACGCCACCCGGCCGGCCGTACGGCACGCCGCAGAGTCATCACTCTGCGCTCTTGCCTGGTCCGATCGAGTGAAAACACCACCCGACCCACCTCAGCAGCACCGTGCGGTGGGGTTCCGGTCCTGCCGATCGGTGCGCTCGCGCCAGAACTCCCGCTCGCTCCGGACCGGCTCCCCGGGGTGGTGCGCGGCCTGGTGCGCCAGGTAGTTCTCGTAGTCGCGCTCGCCTGCCATCTCCCGCACCAGCTGCCAGGCCGACGAGAGCCGCTCCCGCACGCTCACGTCCCGCTCCGTCCCGTCCCGGTCCCGGCGAGCTCACGGGCGTGCTCGCGCTCCTCGCGGGTGGGCACCAGACCAGACGGCGCCCAGATCTCCGAGCGCACGAACGCGTCCTCGGAGCCGCTCGACAGCGTCCGGCCCTGCAGGGCTGCGACCCACACCCGGACCGAGTCCGCCAGCACGATCAGGATCAGCACCGCGAACAGCGCCGTCAGGGCGGTGGTCACCGTCGAGTTGAACACCACCCGCTCCATGGCCTCGACCGTCTTGGCCGAGCCGAGGCTCGTCTTCCCGGCGTCGAGTGCGTCCTGGTACTGCGTGCGCTGCGCCCAGAAACCCAGCTTGGGGTTGCCCGAGAAGATCTTCTGGAAGCTCGCCGTGAGCGTCACGACGGCGTCGAAGGCCAGCGGCACGAGCGTGATCCAGGCGTACTTCGCCCGTCCGGACTTGATCATCAGAGTGGTGCAGACGGCCAGCGCGACGGCGGCGAGCAGCTGGTTCGCGATCCCGAACAGCGGGAACAGCTGGTTGATCCCGCCGAGGGGGTCGTTGACGCCGGAGTAGAGCAGGTAGCCCCACAGGCCGACGATCACCGCACTCGCGCTCCACGCGGCCGGCTTCCACGACGTGTCCTTGTAGCGCGGCCAGACGAGGCCGACCGTGTCCTGCAGCATGAAGCGACCGACGCGGGTGCCGGCGTCCACCGTGGTCAGGATGAACAGCGCCTCGAACATGATCGCGAAGTGGTACCAGAACGCCCGCAGCGCGTCCCCGCCGAAGACCTCGGAGAGGATGTTCGACAGGCCCACGGCCAGCGTCGGCGCGCCGCCGGTGCGTCCGACGAGCGTCTGCTCCTCGACGGCCTGCGCCGCCGCGGCCAGCTCGGCGGGGGTGATCTGGAAGCCGATGTTCGACACCGCCGCCGAGGCCGACTCCAGCGTCGGGCCGAGCACCGTCGCCGGCATGTTCATCGCGAAGTAGAGCCCGGGGTCGATGATGCAGGCCGCGACCAGGGCCATGATCGCCACGAACGACTCGGTGAGCATCGCCCCGTAGCCGATCACCCGGACCTGGGACTCCTTCTGGATCAGCTTCGGCGTCGTTCCGGAGGCGACCAGGGCGTGGAAGCCGGACAGCGCACCGCAGGCGATCGTGATGAACACGAACGGGAACAGCGACCCGGCCGTCACCGGGCCCGCGCCGTTGGACGCGAACTGGGTGAACGCCGGCAGCTGCAGCGACGGCCACGCGACCAGGATCGACACGGCCAGCAGCACCACCACGCCGATCTTCATGAAGCTCGACAGGTAGTCGCGCGGCGCGAGCAGCATCCAGACCGGCAGCACCGAGGCGACGAAGCCGTAGATCACCAGGGCGAGCGTGAGCTGGTTGCCGGACAGCGTGAACGTCTCGGCCAGGCCGGACTCCTGCACCCAGCCACCGGACACGATGGCCAGCAGCAGCAGCACGACGCCGATCGTGGAGACCTCGAGGATCTTCCCCGGCCGCATGTACCGCAGGTAGAAGCCCATGAACAGCGCGATCGGGATCGTCATGGCCAGCGAGAACGTGCCCCACGGCGAGTCCGAGAGCGCCTGCACGATGACGAGCGCGAGCACCGCCAGCAGGATGATCATGATCGCCAGCACGGCGATCATCGCGGCGATGCCGCCGATCGGCCCGATCTCCTCGCGGGCCATCTGGCCCAGGCTGCGCCCGCCGCGGCGGGTGGAGAAGAACAGCGTGACCATGTCCTGCACGGCCCCGGCGAAGATGACGCCGAGGATGATCCACAGCGTGCCGGGCAGGTAGCCCAGCTGCGCGGCCAACACCGGCCCGACCAGGGGCCCGGCTCCGGCGATCGCGGCGAAGTGGTGCCCGAACAGCACGCGGCGGTCGGTGGGCTGGTAGTCCTGCCCGTCGTTGACGCGCTCGGCCGGGGTCGCCCGGGTGTCGTCGACGCGCAGCGCCTTGTAGGCGATGAAGCGCGAGTAGAAGCGGTAGGCGATCGCGTACGAGGCGACGGCGGCGAACACCAGCCAGGCCGCGGAGACGTCCTCGCCGCGGGAGATCGCGACGATCCCCCAGGCCAACGCTCCGAAAAGCGCGACCGCGGTCCAGATCGCGATCTGCTTCGGGTCCCGTCGACGGCGGCTCGGCGCCGGGCCGTCGGGTTCTCTCGGCTTCTCGGTTGTGACCACGGCGCGACCCCCATCGTGCAGCCGACGCCGGCGGTGGCGTCGGTCCCGCAGGGAGGTTAGGTCGCGCAACGAGCCTTGTCACCGTTCCGTGGCGCCCGGACGGGTTGCGGTCCGGACACGGCACCGGCCCGCCACCCACGTGGGGTGACGGGCCGGTGATCGGGACCGGTGTCGTCCGGCCCGCTCGTGCTAGGCGCCCAGGCGCTGCTTCAGGGCCTCGAACTCGTCGCGGATCGAGGACGGGAGGTTGTCCTCGCCGATCTTGGCGAACCACTCCTCGATCAGCGGGATCTCGGCCTTCCACTCGTCGACGTCGACGTTCAGCGCCGCGGCGATGTCGTCGGCGTTCGCGTCGAGGCCCTCGAGGTCCATCTGGTCGGGGGTGGGCACGTAGCCGATCGCGGTGTCGACGGCGGCGGCCTTGCCCTCCATCCGCTCGATGCACCACTTGAGGACGCGGCTGTTCTCGCCGAAGCCGGGCCACAGCATCTGGCCGTCGTCGCCCTTGCGGAACCAGTTGACGTAGAAGATCTTCGGCAGCTTGTCCGCGTCGGCGCCCTTGCCCACGTTCACCCAGTGCGCGAAGTAGTCGCCGACGTTGTAGCCGAGGAACGGCAGCATCGCCATCGGGTCGCGGCGGACCTGGCCGAGCCCGCCGGTGGCGGCGGCGGTCTTCTCCGAGGACATGGTGGCGCCCATGAACGTGCCGTGCTGCCAGCTGCGGGCCTCGGTGACCAGCGGGACCGTCGTCTTGCGGCGGCCGCCGAACAGGATCGCCGAGATCGGCACGCCGTTCGGGTCCTGCCACTCGGGGGCCACGACCGGGCACTGGTCGATCGGCACCGTGTAGCGCGAGTTCGGGTGCGCGGCGTCGATCCCGGCGTCCGGCGTCCAGTCCTCGCCCTTCCAGGACGTCAGGTGCTGCGGGTCGCCCTCGAGGCCCTCCCACCAGACGTCGCCGTCGTCGGTGAGCGCGACGTTGGTGAACAGGGCGTTGCCCTTGTCGATGGTGCGCATCGCGTTCGGGTTGGTGTTCCAGTTCGTGCCCGGCGCGACGCCGAAGAAGCCGAACTCGGGGTTGACGGCGTAGAGCCGGCCGTCGGAGCCGAAGCGCATCCAGGCGATGTCGTCGCCGACGGTCTCGGCACGCCAGCCCGGGATGGTCGGCTGCAGCATCGCCAGGTTCGTCTTGCCGCAGGCCGACGGGAACGCGGCCGCGACGTAGTAGGCCTTCTCCTCCGGGCTGATCAGCTTGAGGATCAGCATGTGCTCGGCGAGCCAGCCCTCGTCGTGGGCGATCGCCGAGGCGATCCGCAGCGCGTAGCACTTCTTGCCGAGCAGGGCGTTGCCGCCGTAGCCGGAGCCGTAGCTCCAGATCTCGCGGGTCTCCGGGAAGTGGCTGATGTACTTGTTCTCGTTGTGCGGCCACGCGACGTCGGCCTGGCCCGGCTCGAGCGGGGCGCCGATCGAGTGCAGTGCCTTCACCCAGCGGTCGCCGGCCTTGTCCAGCAGCGGCAGCACGTGCGAGCCCATCCGGGTCATGATCTTCATCGAGATCACGACGTACTCGGAGTCGGTGATCTCGACGCCCAGCATCGGGTCCTCGGCGTCGGTCGGGCCCATGCAGAACGGGACGACGTAGAGCGTCCGGCCGCGCATGCTGCCGCGGTAGAGCTCGGTCATCGTCTGCTTCATCTCGGCCGGGGCGACCCAGTTGTTGGTCGGCCCGGCACCACGCTCGGTCTCGGTGCAGATGAACGTGCGCTCCTCGACGCGGGCGACGTCACCGGCGTCGGACGCGGCGTAGAACGAGTTGGGCTTCTTCGACGGGTCGAGCCGGGTGATCGTGCCGGCTTCGACGAGCTGGTCGGTGAGCCGCGTCCACTCCTCGTCGGACCCGTCGCACCACACGACGCGGTCCGGGGTGGCCAGCTCAGCGATCTCCTGCACCCAGGACACCACGCCCTGGTTGGTGGTCGGCGTGTGGTCGGTCCCCGGAACGGTCGCTGCAGTCATGTCGTCCTGTCTCCTCGCCGGCCCCGGCCCGCCTCCGGGAATGATTCGTCGACCCGCATCGCAATGCGGGAAGTGACGGGAAAGATGGGAGCCGAGGTTACCGGCGGAATCCGGCTCGTCCCACCGGGCTGGTTGTCAATTCACTCACAACACCGATCATGTAAATCGATTCAGAAGGGTGCCGGAGGACGCCGGTGACGAGCCTGAAACGCCAGCGCAACCCCAGGTCGGCGCAGGAGTGGTGAACAGCACCCGGCATTCGCGGCACCGGATGTCGAATAAAGGACCCGGACGGCGGGACGACGCCGTCGTGCAACGGAAGAATACTTATCGACGGCTTTGGAAAACGCTATTCGGGCTCGCAAAGACGTAAGCCCGATCGGGTCACCGTGCGGCGACGGCCCGGGGTCGTGCGAGCTCCGGGAGCATGATCGGCAGCCGGTGGGCGGTGACCTGCCAGTAGCGGCTCTCGGGGTCGGCCGCGCGCCAGGCGTCGGCGAGGCGGGAGGCGTTGTCGGAGTCGACGGCGCGCCGCGGGCGGGCCCGCATGCCGCACCGGTCGCGGATCTCCCGGTCCAGTGCGGACCAGGCGTCGTCGGCCGTGGTGTGCACCGTCACCGACGGCGAGTCGGCGTCCTCGCCGATCACCAGCGTGTACGCGCTGACCATCTCGTGGGGCACGTCTGCTCCTGACACCTCTGCCGGGGATGCGGGCCCTGTCGGGCAGGGGATCCGCAGCGGACGCCGACAGTGAACTACACGGGCGACCCCCGTCCGTGCCGATCGCGCCCGGACGCGCCGCCGCGTCGCCGGACGCGCACCGTCCGGCAGCCGGACGGTCGCCCACCGAGATCACGCTCAGGTGACGACATCTCACGGTGAGCGACCAACGGCGCCTCCCCGTCGCCGGGCCGCGCCACCCTCCCCTTGGACGAGAGCTCCGCTCGTGCGAGCCGGGTGGACGAGAGCTCCGCTCGCGCAGCCGGGGTGGGGTGGTGAGGCGCCGCCGGCTGCGACGAGCGTGACGGTCGTTGCGTCTTCCGCCACGACCGTCACGCTCGTTCAGTCGGAGCGGGTGCGGGACCCGGCGGCGACGGTGATCCGGTCGTCGGGGTCGTGGGGGGTCCCACGCTCCTCCGGCCGGACGCCACGACCGTCACGCTCGTCCGGTCGGAGGGCCGGACGACCGTGGCGTTCGTCCTGTGGGGCGGAACGAGCGTCACGCTCGTCGCGCGCCCGGGACGGGACCGCGACCGGTGGCGGGGTCGAGGAACGGTGGGCACGGCGCAGGCCGAGGCCGGCGAGGAGAAGGACCGTGGCCAGCACGACCGCACCCGTCCCGGCGGCGACGTCCACCCCGAGGGAGAACGCGTCGCGGGCCGAGGCCAGCAGGGCCGCGCCCGACTCGGCGGGAAGGCCGGACGCGGCGTCGACCGCACCGCCGAGGGTCTCCCGGGCGTCGGACGGCGCACCGTCCGGTACGGCGACCGCCGTCCGGTAGACCGCGCTCAGCACCCCGCCGAGCACCGCCGTCCCGAACACCGCGCCGATCTCGTAGGCGGTCTCGGACACCGCGGACGCGGCACCGGCCCGCTCCGGCGGGGCCGCGGCGAGGATCGCGTCGTTGGTGACCGTCTCCGACAGCCCGATCCCGGTCCCGATCAGCACCGCGGCGGCGACCAGCAGCACCACCGCCGAGTCCACCCGCAGCCACAGGCAGGCGACGTAGCCGGCCAGCACGAGCGTCAGACCGATCGCGACCAGGACGTGCAGCGGCACCCGCCGGGCCAGCCGTGCGGCACCGAGCCCGGCCAGCACGGTCGCGACGAACCCCGGCAGGAGCAGCAACCCGGCCTGCAGCGGAGAGCGGCCGAGCACGAGCTGCAGGTACTGCGCGGAGAAGAACAGCAGACCGGTCAGGCCGAACATCGTCGTCGCGTTGGCCAGCGCGCTGTAGCGCAGCACCGGAGCGGCGAACAGGTCGATGTCGATCAGCGGACGGCGTCCGGCGCGGACCTGCGCACGGGCACGGGCGACGAACGCCCATCCCGCGGCGAGACCGGCCAGCAGCGACAGCCCGGCCGCCGGCGTCACACCGTCGGAGCCGATCAGCTTCACCGCCAGCACCAGCGGCACCATCGTGAGCAGCGACAACAGCGCGCCGACGAGGTCGAGCCGGTCGGCCGCGGCCTCACGGGACTCCGGCAGCAGCGCCCGTCCCGCGACGAGCAGCAGCACCATCACCGGCACGTTCACCACGAACACCGAGCCCCACCAGAAGTGCTCCAGCAGCACCCCGCCGACGATCGGGCCGAGCGCGGCTCCGGCCGCGAAGCCGGTGGCCCACACAGCCAGCGCGGTCCGCCGACGGGCGCGGTCGGTGAACACCGAGCGCAGCAGCGCCAGCGTCGAGGGCATCAGCATCGCGCCGAAGAACCCGAGCAGCGCCCGGGCCGCGACGAGCTGGGCGGCGTCGGTGGCGTAGGCCGCGGCGAGCGAGACCACTCCGAAGCCGGCCACGCCGACCAGCAGCAGCCGACGGCGGCCGATCCGGTCGCCCAGGGTCCCCATCGTGACCAGCAGCCCGGCCAGCACCAGCGGGTAGACGTCGACGACCCAGAGCAGCGTCGTCGCGTCGGGACGCAGCGCGGTGCTGATCGCCGGCAGGGCGACGCCGAGCACCGTGTTGTCGATCGAGACGAGCAACGTGGGCAGGGTCAGGACGGCCAGCGCGAGCCAGGCGCGCAGGCCGGTCGGCGCCGGACGCACCGGCGTACGGGGGTGCAACAGGGACATCGGGTGTTCTCTCGCGTTCGCAACGGGATCTTGACGGTTATGTACCGTCCAGCCGGTACTTTTCATACCGTCCAGACGGTACAGTCAACAGCGCGTCAACGGCCACGCTTCCCCGGGGTGAGAGCGACCACCCCTAGACTTCCTCCATGGCCGGTGCCCGCGACCGCGTCCTCGACGCGTACGAGTCGCTCCTGCTCGAGCAGGGGCCCTCCGGCGCGACCCTGGACGCGGTGGCCACAGCGGCCGAGGTGTCCAAGGGCGGGCTGCTCTACCACTTCGGGTCCAAGGACGCGCTGGCCGGCGGCCTGCTGGAACGCCTGCGCGAGCGCAGCGAGCGCGACGCCGAGCTGATGCGCTCCGACCCGGACGGGCCGGTGGCCTACTACCTGCAGACGTCGGTGCCGGGCGCGGTCTCACCGGCCGGCCTGACCCGCACCTACCTCGCGACGCTGCGCATCGCCGACGCCAGCGGGACCGCCGCGCGCGAGGTGCTCGCCCGGGTGGACGCCGACGGGCTCGCCGCCCTGCGCGAGGAGATCACCGACCCGGTGCTGGCGTGGCTGGTGCAGCTCGTCGGCGACGGGCTCTACCTGCGCACCCTCACCGGCGCCCCGCTGACCGGGGACGTCTCGGTGGAGGAGCTACGGGCCAAGCTCCGCTCCCTGCTCACCGCCGCGGCCTGACACGTTCGGTCCTGACGGGACGAAACGCCCGTTCGCAGGGCGGCAGCGCCCGATCACACCCGGTAGGGTCCGCGACGTCGGCAAACAGGGGAGGCAGCCGCGTGGTCGGTACGGGCGGATACATCGCTCTGATCATCGTCGGGATCGTGATCACCGTCGGTGTCGGACAGATCCTCTACCGCAGCGGTGAGCCGTTCCTGGAGGAGGTCTTCCAGAACAAGGACACCGCGCGCTCGCTGAACCGTCTCCTGGTCCTGCTGTTCCACCTGCTCACGCTCGGCGTGCTGGCGATGATCTCGATCGTCGACATCCCGAGCGGCACGTCGGGACTGCAGGCGATCGTGTTCAAGACCGGCGTGGTCCTGCTGATCGTCGGCATCGCCTACGGCGTCTCGATGCTGGTGCTGCTGCGCGTCCGGGAGCGCCGGCGCCAGGCCGCGCTGTCCGACGCGATCGACCAGAGCCTCGCCGAGCAGCGCCAGGGCCGTGCCCCCGGACGGATCCGGCGCGGCGGCAGCGGCCCCGGAGAGGGTCAGGCCCAGTCCCCGTCGGGGGAGTGACCGTCCTCCACCGCTGACCGGTCGTCAGCGCCCGAGCGCGGCGTCGACCAGGTCGCCGAGGGCGTCCCACCACGGGTCGTCGTCGGCCGGTGGGTCCGGCCGTGGCTCGCCGAGACGGACCTCCTGGTCGGCCAGCATGTCGCCGTCCAGGTCGGTGAACAGGGTGAACGCGTCACCGGACGCGACGACGACGGTGTCCGGCGTGCCGTCGCCGTCCGCGTCGACGTCGAGGGCACCGACCGGCACCCGTCCGGGCAGCCCGCCCACGTCGACGGGTCCGGCTTCGGGCGGCCAGCCGGTCCAGTCAGCGAAGCGCACCGCGCACCTCCGCGATCTCGGCGTCGAGCAGGGCGCGCCGGTCGGCGACCGCCCGGTCGAGCGCGGCACCGACGCCCCGTTCCACCTCGATCAGCCGGCGGGCCAGCTCACGCTCGGCCTCGACACCGGCGGCCGCCACCGCCCGCGCGGTCTCCGCCCGCCGGCGCGCACGGGCCGTGGAGGCGGACCGCGTGGACGCCAGGGTTCCGAGCAGGAGCAGGACCCCGGCGACGGTCAGGGCGGTCGACCAGCCGAGACCGCCGGCGGCGAGCACCGGGAGTCCGGCCAGACCGGTGAGCAGGCGTGGGTCCGACCATGGTCCGGACCCCGGTTCCTGGACCGCATCCCGTCGGCCGTGTGCGGGCCAGGCCTCCGCGAGCGTCGGCGTCACGGTGTCGAGCCGGCGCGCCCCGGGGTCGGGACCGGACGCGTCGGCGCCGGGCAGCGGCATCGGCGTGGCGCCGGGGCAGACGCGGGCGGCGACCCGCCGGACGGCCGGGCCCACGGTGGCGTCGACGCGCTCCGCGGCCCGGCGCCGGACCTCGTCCAGCTCGGCATCGAGCCACGGCGACGCCTCGGCGCGGTCGGAGGCGCGGGTGCAGGCCCGGTCGTCGGCCCGGCGGGTGAGGTCGTCGAGGTCCGCGGCGAGGCCGGCGGAGCAGGTCAGCCGGGCCAGGCCGAGCGCTGCACGCAGGTCGGCGTGGTGCCCTCCGGCGAGACCACGACGGGTCGCGACGAGCTCGCGGAGCCGCGCCGACGCCGCCTCCCGCACCAGGTCCGGCGCGGCGATCTCCGGCGCGGTGATCTCCGAGGGTGACGAGCGGTGGACCGCGGAAGGAGCGGGATCGACCGGCAGGGCAGCGGGCGCGCTCACGACGCGGATCCCGTCGCCACGGTCCCGGCACGCTCGGCACCGTCGCCGGTCACCCGGTCCTCGGAGGCCCCGTCCCCGGCAGGCTCGCCGGTGATCCGAGCGGTCCCGGAGCCGCTCCCGTCGTCGAGGACGGAGTCGGGATCGCCAGCGGGGTCGCCGTCGGGGTCGCCATCGGGGTCGAGAGCCGCGGCCCGGGCGGCGGCCACGCGGTTCGCGTACCGCCCGCCCACCGCGAGAAGCAGCAGACCGGCGCCGATGAACGCCGCGACCCGACCGAGACCGTCGAGGGCCGGCAGGTCGAACAGGACCAGCTTGCCGAGAGCGGCGGCGATGAGCACGAAGCCGGCCCCGCCCGCCGACGGCCGGGCCACACCCCGGGCGAGCACGACCAGCCCCAGCACCGTGATCCCCACCGTGACCAGGACGTGCCCGGTCAGGAACCCGGCCGCGCCGGGCAGCACGAGCTGCGTCCCGGCGACGACCAGCCACGACGCCCCGTAGAGCCCGACGACCGCCGCGGGCAGCCACGCCGCCACCGGACGGCCGTCCGCGCCGACGAGTCCCGCCCGGCGCACCGCGACGAGCGCCCCGGCCGCGACCAGGACCAGCAGCGCGGCCCCGGCCGGAGCCGCACCGAGCCCGCCGGAGAGCGCGGCGGAGGGAAGGGGGCCGGCCAGTGCGGACGGGTCGGCCAGCGTCGCGAGGCACAGCAGGACCCCGGGCACCGCGAAGGCCGTCCCGGCCGTCAGGACGGTGCGCATCCGCAGCACGCCCGCGACCGTCACCAGCGCCAGGGCCTCGACGAGCAGGGCCAGGGTGAGCGACCCGCCGTCGAGCAGAAGCGCCGTCGCCGTCATCACCAGCACCGCCGCGGCGGCCGCTGCGGCGAGTCGGATCCCCCGGTAGAGCACCCGCGCGGCGGCCAGGGCGAGCCCGGCCGCACCGGCGACCGCGGCTCCGGGCGTCCCGCCGAGGACGGCCGCGGAGACGAGCAGCGGCAGCGGCGCCAGGAGCAGGGTCAGGACGGGCGGCGCGGGCGGAGGACGCAGCGCCGCGAGCGCGGCGACGGCCGTTCCGAGAGCCAATGCCACCGCCGCCACCGCGACGACCGCCACGTCGTCGGCCGGGTTCGACGAGATCAGCGCGACGACGGCCGCGAGCAGGCCGTGCACGGCCGTGGACAGGGCGGCGACCGGGTTCAGCACCGCCCACTCCTCCCGGTCGGTCCGGCGCAGCGCCGTGACGCCGACGGCCGCCTGCAGCACCAGCGCGAGGCCCAGTCCGAGTGCGCCCGGACCGTCCCCGACGACCGGCAACGCGATCTCGGCGGCGACCAGCACCCCGAGCGCGAGCGGCAGGCTCCGCCACCTCCCGGCGAGCGCGATCCCGCCCGCGGCCGCCAGCAGGCAGCCGGCGAGCCCGGCCGTCACCGGCAGCAGTGCGTAGAGCGCGGTCGCCGCGGCCAGGCTGCAGAACAGCGCCAGGACCCCGGTCCCGGCCAGCGCGGCCGACGCCGTTCCCAGAGCCGACCGGCGGGCCACCCGGGTGCCGGCGCCCACCAGCGCCGCCCCGAGCACCACCCCGCAGGCCACCCGGACGAGCGGGGAGAGCCAGCCCGCCGTCGCCGCGAGGGCCAGCAGCATCACCACGCCGCCGACCGTCACGACCGCCCCGGCCCAGACCGGAAGCCGGGACCAGTCCGAGATCAGGGGAGGACGGGTGCCGGACAGCGCGGTCCGGACCGGGCCGGTCATCGGCTCCGAGCGGGCCACCAGCCCGCCCAGGACGCTCGGGTCCGGGACCGTCCGCGGCTGCGGGAGCCCCGAGACGGCGCGCCGGTAGACCCGGCGGTGACCGGGCTCACGCAGACCGGTCACGGTCTCGAGCGCCGCGATCCGGTCGTCGAGATCGGAGATCCGGGCACGGAGCCCGGTGATCACGTCGGGGTCATCGGTGCAGGTCGTCATGGGGGGAGTGTCGCCACGACCGGCCCAGTAGCGGATGCGTAGGACTACGGCACGGAACGGACGAGCGTGATCGAACCGAGATGAATCACCGGAGCGGAGCAACCCCCGTGGGGCCCGGGCGTCTCTACGTATGGGTCCGCACAAGACTTCGACACGAAAACCGCAACCAGACCGTGACTCCGTCGTTGGATCATCAGAGCGGACCTGTATGGAGGAAGTGTGAGCGCTGTAACGCCCGCCCGCCCGGCCGTCACGCCTGACTCGAACGCGCCTGTGCGTCCGAGTCAGCCGACCGGCACCGGTGTGGCACAGACGCCCTTCCCGGGCACGTCCGCACATCGGACGACCCCCTTGACGGAGGCGGAGGCCCCCGAGGGCTTCCGTCGCCCCCGGCCGCGCCCGGCACCCCGGCGCACCCCGAACCCCGCCGTCTCGGTGATCGTGCCGACGCGCAACGAGGCTCGGAACCTGGAGATCGTGCTCCCCGCGATCGCCGCGGTCCGCCCCGCGGTGCACGAGGTGATCGTGGTGGACGGCAACTCCACCGACAACACCGTCGCCGCCGCGCGTCGCACCCTGCCGTGGGCCCGGGTCATCACCCAGACCCGCAAGGGCAAGGGCAACGCCATGGCCTGCGGGTTCACCGCGGCCACCGGTGACGTCATCGTCATGTTCGACGCCGACGGCTCGGCCGACCCGGGCGAGATCCCGGCGTTCGTGTCCGCGCTGGTCGCCGGCGCCGACTTCGCCAAGGGCAGCCGGTTCCGCAAGGGCGGCGGCAGCGACGACATCACGCTGTTGCGCAAGACCGGCAACGCCGGTCTCAACGGGGTCGCGAACCGCCTCTTCGGCACCGCCTACACCGACCTCTGCTACGGGTACAACGCCTTCTGGGCCGACCTCGTCCCGCAGCTGGAGCTCCCGGACCCGGCGATCCCGCAGCCCGAGGACGGCTCGATGATCTGGGGCGACGGGTTCGAGATCGAGACGGTGCTCAACTGCCGTGTCGCCGCCGCCGGCCTGAAGATCACCGAGGTGCCGTCGGTCGAGCGCGAGCGCATGTTCGGCGAGACCAACCTGCGGACCTTCGCGGACGGCACCCGCGTGCTGCGTACGCTGGCCGCAGAGCACCGGCGTGCCGAGCGCCGTCGTAAGGGCTCCGGCTACGCGCGCTAGCGATCGGCCCTGCCGGTCGCGGGCTCCCGGGGCCGGAGACATCCGTGCACCGAGGAGTGAGTAGTCCGTGAACGCTGTGCCCCCCGGCGTCCGAGGCCCGAACGGTTCCGCGGGAGACCGCGGGACCACGCTCACGTCGAGCGTCGTGGTCTGCGTCTACACCGAGAAGCGGTGGGACGACATCGTCGACGCCGTGAGGTCGGTGGCCGCGCAGGACGTGGCGGCCACCGAGACGATCGTCGTCGTCGACCACAACGACGCGCTGCTCGTCCGGGCCGGCCACGAGTTCGCGCCGCACGGGGTCCGGGTGATCCCGAACCGCTTCAAGCAGGGCCTGTCCGGGGCCCGCAACACCGCCGTCGCCGAGGCGACCGGTGAGATCGTCGTCTTTCTCGACGACGACGCGTCGGCCCGCCCCGGCTGGCTGCGCGCCCTGCTCGCGCCCTACGCCGACCCGTCGGTGATCGGGGTCGGCGGTGTGGCGCACCCGCGCTGGCCCACCCGGCGTCCCTCGACGCTGCCGGGTGCCGCGCCGCGTGACCCGAACGCCACCGGCGAGCTGGACTGGGTGGTCGGCTGCACCTACACCGGTCAGCCCACCGAGCGGTCCGAGGTCCGCAACCTGATGGGCTGCAACATGTCCCTGCGCGCCGAGGTGTTCAAGCGCGTCGGCGGCTTCGCCGAGGACATGGGCCGGATCGGGAAGAACCCGCTGGGCTGCGAGGAGACCGAGCTCTGCATCCGCGCCCGGCAGGCCTACACCGCCGACGGCCGCACCCCGAAGATCATCTTCGAGCCGCGCGCCGCGGTCGACCACCGGGTCAGCGAGGACCGCGTCGAGTGGGCCTACCTGCTGCGCCGCGGTTGGGCCGAGGGCCTGTCCAAGGCCGCCGTGTCCAAGGTCGTCGGCACCGGGGACTCGCTGTCCACCGAGAGCAGCTACACGCTCAAGGTCCTCCCCGGCGGCGTCGTGCGCGAGCTGCGGGACAAGAACCCGGCCTCGGCCGCCGCGATCGCGGCCTGCTTCGCCGTCACCGCGGCCGGCTACGTCCGGGGACGCCTGCCCGGCGCCACCGCCCACGTGCGGCTCCCGGCCGCCGGCAGCCCGCGCAGCGGTGCCTGAGACGTCCAGCCCCGCGGTGCCCGAGACGGCCGGTCGTCCCGACGACCGGCGGGACCCGCGCGAGCCGGGCTCCCGGATCCGCAGCTTCGTCCACCAGCGCAACCGCCTGACCGAGGGTCAGCAGAACGCCTGGGACCGCTGGTGGCCCGGCCTCGGCCGGGACGTCGACGACGTCGTCGCGGGTGCCGTCGACAGCGGCACGCCGTGGGACCCGCACGCCTGGTTCGGCCGCGACGCCCCCGTCCTGCTGGAGATCGGCTCCGGGATGGGCGAGACGACCGCGGCGCTGGCCGTCGCCGAGCCGGAGATCGACCACGTCGCCGTCGAGGTGTTCGAACCCGGTCTGGCGCAACTGCTCATGCGCGTCACCGACGCGGAGCTGAGCAACCAGAGACTGCTCCGCGGGGACGCCGTGGACCTTCTCGAGCACGCCGTCGCGCCGGCGTCGCTCGACGGCATCCGGGTGTATTTCCCGGACCCGTGGCCCAAGCGGCGTCACCACAAGCGCCGGCTCGTTCAGCCCGCGTTCGCGGCCCTGGCCGCGTCCCGGATCCGGCCCGGCGGGACCCTGCACCTGGCCACCGACTGGTCCGACTACGCCGAGGGCATGCGTGCCGTCTGCGCAGCTCAGCCCGCTCTCGAGCTCCGCGACGAGAGCGCGCCGGGCAGTGGCTGGTCGCGCCGTCCGGACTGGCGTCCGATGACCAAGTTCGAGGCCCGCGCCGTGGAGGAGGGCCGCCCCGTCCGCGATCTGCTGTACACGATCGTGCAGCTCAGGGCCACCGGTGACTTACGGAGCGTGACCGGGTAAGAAGTACTCTGGCCCGCCTCGGACCCCCGCCGAGTGACCCCGAAGGACACATCTGTGACGACGGTGGAGAACGCACCGCCCAGCACCGTGGACGGCCAGGTGACTCTCACGTCCCGGCCGACGCGGTGCCCGGTCGTGAACCCCGCACGCCCGAGTCCCGGACCACGGCGTCCGGTGATGCCGGCGCGCTCGCAGCCCGCGGCGGCCCCGCCCCAGGAGCAGCAGCCGGCACCGGCCGAGGTCGAGCCGGGTGCGGTGGACCCCGCCCGGGCCGAGGAGTTCCTGCACCAGGTCTACGCCGAGACGACCCCGGCGATCCCGTTCCCGGCGCGGCTCCGCCAGGTGCGCACCGAGATCGAGCGCACCGGGATCTACAGCCACACCACCCACGAGCTGACGTTCGGGGCGCGGGTGGCGTGGCGGAACTCCGCGCGCTGCATCGGGCGGCTGTACTGGAAGTCGCTGCAGGTCCGCGACCTGCGCCACCTGCACGACCCGGCCGACGTCGCGCAGGAGAGCGTCGGGCACCTGCGCGCGGCCACCCGGGACGGGCGGATCCGCTCGACGATCACCGTCTTCGCCCCGGACGGCCCGGGCCGCCCCGGCCCGCGGATCCACAACGACCAGCTGATCCGCTACGCCGGCCACACGAACGACGACGGCACCGTCACCGGTGACCCGGGCCAGGTCGCGTTCACCGACCACGTCGTCTCCCTGGGCTGGCCCCGGCCGGAGCCGCGCGGACGGTTCGACGTGCTCCCGCTGCTGGTCACCGGCGGCGACGGCCGGTCGCGCCTGTTCGACGTCCCGCCGGACGCCGTGCAGGAGGTCCCGCTGAGCCACCCGGACCTCGACTGGTTCGCCGGCATGGGTCTGAAGTGGCACGCGGTGCCCGCGATCAGCAACATGCCGCTGGAGATCGGCGGCGTCGTCTACCCGGCCGCGCCGTTCAACGGCTGGTACCTCGACACCGAGATCGGCGCCCGCAACCTCGCCGACCGCGACCGCTACGACCTGCTCCCGGAGATCGCGGAGCGGATGGGCCTCGACACCCGCTCGGTGCGCACGATGTGGCGCGACCGCGCGGCGATCGAGCTGGTCCGGGCCGTCACGCACTCCTACGACGAGGCCGGCGTGACGATGGCCGACCACCACACCGAGTCCGAGCGCTTCCTGACCCACGTGGCGCGGGAGAACGAGGCCGGTCGCAAGTGCCCGGCGGACTGGAGCTGGATCGTCCCGCCGGTCTCCGGCGGGCTGACCCCGGTCTTCCACCGCTACTACGACGAGCCGGACGACGACCTGCGCCCGGCGTTCCTGCCGCCGCACGGCATCTGAGCGCCGCGGCGCACGCCGTCCCCTCGGGCGGCTCAGACGCGGGGCGGGGCGGCCAGGCCCGGGACCTGACGGGTGCGGCCGCGGAACTCCGCGACGACCGTCCCGTCGGCGGTGCGCACGGTGACGTCGTAGAGCCCGGAGCGCCCGGCCAGCGCGCGCTCGGTCGCGGTCGCGGTGAGCTCGTCACCGAGCGAGCCGGGGCGCAGGAACGCGATGTCCGCGCCGGAGGCGACGGTCGAGGTGCCGTAGCTGTTGCAGGCGTGCGCCATCGCCGTGTCGGCCAGCAGGAACAGCACCCCGCCGTGGCAGACGCCGTGCCCGTTGACCTGGTGCTCGGCGACGGTCAGGGTCGCCGTCGCGTGGCCGGGCCCGATCGCGGCGACGGCGATCCCGGCCGAGCGTGCCGCCGCGTCCGCGGCCACCATCGCGGCCGAGGACTCCTCGGCCACCTGCTGCGCATCCGTCGTGCTCATGGGCGTCAGTCTCGCCGACGCCCACCGCGGGGCGGGCACCGCAGGTACGGCGATAAGGTCGGGGCATGACGAGCGGGGCGCCCATGGTCGGCACGGACACCCGTGCGGGTGGCTCCGCCACCGGCACCCAGCCCGGGCCGCCGCCGCGCGTCCTGCTGGTCTGGGACGCCCCCAACATGGACATGAGCCTCGGCTCGCTCCTCGGCGCCCGCCCGACGTCGGCCTACCGGCCGCGCTTCGACGCCGTCGGCCGCTGGCTGCTCGACCTGGCCGGCCCCGATGCCGAGGCCGAGGCGTGCGTGTTCACCAACGTCGCCCCGGGCAGCGTCGAGACCGTCCGGCCGTGGGTGGAGGCGCTGCGCAACGTCGGCTTCGCCGTGTTCGCCAAGCCGAAGACCCACGACGACTCCGACGTCGACGACGACATGCTCGCCCACATCGGGCTGCGCGCGTCCGAGGGCCGGCTGCGGCACCTGGTCGTCGCCTCCGGTGACGGGCGGGCGTTCCGGGAGCCGCTGGAGAAGCTCAACGACGACGGCACCGACGTCACGGTGATCGGTTTCCGGGAGTACGCCGGGTTCGCGCAGGCCTCCGAGGTCATCTCGTTCCTCGATCTCGAGGACATCGACGGCGTGTTCCGCGAGCCGCTGCCGCGGGTCACCCTGGACGCCCTGCCCGACGAGGGTGCCTGGCTGCCGCCGTTTCGCTCGCTGCGGTCGTTGCTGGACCGCCGGTGAGCACACCGGTGCCCCCGGCCGTGGCACCCACCGTCCAGCGCCTGACCGCCCCGGTCGCGCTGAGCTGCGCGCCGGGTTTCCCGATCGTGCGCGACGCGGTGCTCGACGTCGACACGACCGGCCGGATCGCGTTCTTCGGCCGCGCCGTCGACGCCCCGCCCTCCGACGCGACCGTGCGGCCGCTGCCCGGCCTGCTGATGCCCGGCATGGTCAACACCCACTGCCACACCCCGATGTCGGTGCTGCGCGGGATGGGTGGCGACCTGCCGCTGATGCCGTGGCTGACCGGCGTGATGTGGCCGGCCGAGGCGCTGCTGACCGAACAGGACGCGTACGCCGGGATGCTGGCCGGCTGCCTGGACCTGCTGCGCACCGGCTGCACCACCAGCGTCGAGATGTACTTCTTCACCGACGCGATCGCCGACGCGGTGCGTGCCGCGGGGTCCCGCGCCGTGCTCACCCCGGGGATCATCGCCGCGCCCGGCTGGGACCGTCTGGGCACCTGGGAGCAGATGCGCGACGACGTCTCGGCCCGGATCGACGCCCACGGCCTCGTCCCGGACGCCGACGGGCGGATCGAGTTCGGCTACGGCCCGCACTCGGCGTACACGCTGCCCGCCGAGGCACTGGCCTCGGTCGGTGAGCACGCCCGGGCCCGCGGCGCACTGCTGCACACCCACGTCGCGGAGTCGCTCGGCGAGGACGCGCACCTGCGCGACGCGCACGGCTCCGTCCCGGCGCTGCTGGAGCAGACCGGGACGCTCGGCGGCCGTGTACTGGCCGCGCACTCGGTGCACCTGTCCGACGCCGACGTGGACGTCTTCACCCGGCACGCGGTCGCCGTCGCGCACTGCCCGGGCTCGAACTCCAAGCTCGCCGCCGGCACCGCCCGTCTGCTGGACCTGCGCCGCGCCGGCGTCCGGGTCGGCCTGGGCACCGACGGCCCGGCGTCCTGCGACGACATGGACATGTGGCAGCAGGCCCGCCTGGCCGGGCTGCTGGCCCGCGTCGGCGCCGACGACGCCGCCGCGCTGACCGCCGCCGACGTCCTGCTGCTGGCCACCGCCGACGCCGCGCACGCGATCGGGCGCGACGACCTGGGCGTGCTGGAGGCGGGCCGCTGGGCCGACGTCGTGCACGTCGACACCGACGACATCGCGTTCGTCGCCCCGGACGACGACGCCCAGCTGGTCTCGAACCTGGTCTGGGCGGGCGGGTCGCGGCTGGTCCGCGACGTGTGGGTGTCCGGGGAGCAGGTCGTGGAGGACGGGGAGCCGACCCGCTCGGACCGCCGCGCCGCCGTCTCCGGCGTCCGCGCCGTGTCGACCCGCCTGCGCGCCGCCCTGGCCGCCGCCTGAGTTTCCAGCGAGCGGCACGCTCGTCGCACAGGTTCCGACGGGAGTGCCGGTCGTCGGAACCGGTCCGGGGTCAGGGGCCGAGGATGCGCTCCAGGTTGGGGTCGGTGAACCGGCGGTCCGGGTCGTACTCGTCGCGCACCCGCTGGAACTCCGCCCATCCCGGGTAGGCGACGGCGAGCTCGTCGGGGCCCCACTCGTGCCGCGACGTCCAGGACGGGCGCCCGGACGCGTCCTCCAGAACCGCGCCGGCCAGGCGCCGCAACGGCTCCTGGGAGGCGCGGGTGCGGATCCGCAGCCAGGCGGTGTCCCGTCCCTGTGCCGGGTGCAGCAGGCCCGTCTCCGCGGCTCCGAGCCGTACCCGGACCGGTCGCTGCAGTTCCATCCCGCGCGCGGTCGCCGCCGCGCCGAGCTCGCGCAGCGCACTGCCCAGCGCCTCGGCCGGGATCGCCCACTCCGCGGTGTCGGGGTCCCACGGCTGCGGGTCCGGCAGCACCTCGTAGGGACGGCCCTCGGTGCCCGGCGTCCACCGCGCCGGCGGCGGCCAGGAGGCCCACGGCGGGTTCGACGCCAGCCGCGACACCGCGCGTCCCCACGCCTCGGCGCGCACCGCGGCCCGGGTCGTCACCGTCCCCGGTGCGGCCGGGACGGGGACGCGGTCCGGATCCACCGGGTCGGCCCAGCGGGCGATCACCTGACCCGACGGCACGGCGACGTCGAGCTCGGTCCAGCCGTGGGCGCGCAGCACGTCCTCGGCGAGCACCGCGTCGAGGCGCCCGGCCTGCTCGTGCACCTGCATGCGCTCGAGCTCCACCGTCCGCAGCTCCACCGCCGTGAGCACGCCGAGGGCACCCAGCCCGCAGCGCACCGCGTCCAGCTCGGGGCCGGAGACCCGGCGGACCACGCCCCGGCCGTCGACCAGCCGGGCGGCGACGACCTGCGCCGAGAGCGACCCCTCGCCCGGCGCCCCGCCGTAGACGCCCATCCCGACCGCGCCCCCGACCGTCAGGCCCGGGGCGTCCGGGACGACGGCGAGGCTGCGGCCGGACGCGGCGAGCTCGGCGAACAGCGCGGCGAGCCGTTCCCCGGCGCGCACCAGCACCCGGTCGGCCGAGACGGCGACGACGCCGGTCAGCGCGGAGCAGTCCAGGAGCAGGTCACTGGTGCGGACGAGCGCTCCCGGGACACGTGCCGAGGCCCCGGTCGGGCGGACCGTCGCCCCCCGCTCGCCGGCCCGCCGCACGGCGGTGACCACACCGGCCTCGTCCAGCGGACGATCGGTCCGGCGGGGACCGTCCGTCGCGTTCGTACTCACCCGACGGAGCTTAGGACTCCGCGACGCCGTCCGTGGCCCGCGCCGCGGCCGGTCGGCGCAGACGTTCGGGTCACTGGGCCGATCGTGCCGGTGATCGTGACCGGGCGTCGGTGAAACGGTCCGCGGGAACCCTTGTGGCCGTCCCGGTGCCCCACTACGGTCACTGTCCGTGGTGATCTTGTCGCCACCGCGTGGCCGGGGTCGACGACGACCCGCCGGCCGCACCGGGACCTCTGCGACCGAACCGCGCTCCCCACGGTTCGAGGCGGACTCCCGGGCGTCCGGCGCGCCCTGTGGGCGTGCCGGGCACGAACGCGCGAAGGCCGGTACCCGTGACGGCTCCTCTTCCGTCCCGGGCACCGGCCCTCGCCTTGCGTGCTGACGGCCCTGCTCCCCAGCCGGCCGTCCGCATCCCACGGGCCGAAGCACCCGTGGAACGTTCTCGTGGTGGGTCGGTACCGACCTGCGGCGGTACGTCCCCGTGCGGTCCGGCGGCCCCCGCCGTCGTCCCGCGTCCTGCTCCGGCCGATCAGGCCGGGGTCGAGAGGCGGTGCCGTCCGGCGCCGCCGAGCAGCTCCGCGATGGCCCGCCGGTCGGCCGCTCGCTCCGCGTCACGTCGACGGCGAGTGGTGGCCTGAGCCGGGACCGGTGCGTGGAGCGGGTCCGAGTGGAAGGCGGCGAGATCGTCCGCGGTGCGGCTCACGGTCGGTCGGTGCACCGACCGCACCGCGCGCCCGGCCCGTCCGGCCCCGGCCCTCTGACGACTGCGCCAGCCGCCCACGGTCAGCGAGTGGAAAATGGGGGTCTCCTCCGCGATCTCCTGGTGCATCTCGTGCTTGCCGGGGAAGGGCCAGGAGTCGGGCCCGGAGGCCGCGAGGGCCGCGCGCCGCCGGCTGACCGCTGCGTACAGATCCTTGTCCTCGTGCTCGTACACCCGCCGTACCTCCTGCATCCCGTTCTCCCGCTTCGAACGTGTGCCTCGTGCGGATCGCCTGTACGTCGTATCTGGCGTACCGCCGTTCGGCCCACTGACTCCAACAACGGGTGACACTCGGCGGTGGAAACGGCTTCGGTTCGACCGTTACAGCGATCCGGCCATGTCCCCTCGTACGGGTGGCGTGACGGTCCGGGACACCCCCTCGGGGCTCGCTGACAGTACTCAGCGTGACCCTGAATGGAGCAGTGAGTAACCAACGCCCGGCCGGCCCGGACCGCCGGAGGTCGCGCGACGGCTCGTCCGGCACCGTTTCGGCACCCTCGACGACGATCTCTCCTGCGGATCTCACACTCCGGCTCCATCGGCGACCCGATCAGGTCACCGGAGCGGCACCCGGGCGTCCATCACACGGGTGTGGTTCGACGAAGCGTGACCGACGGCCGTCCGCACTGCTCCGTGCCGGGCACGGGCTCCGCCGTCCGCACCGCCTCCGCGGGACACGGTCCGGTGAGCCGGGAACGGACTACCGTGCGCCCATGCCCGACGACACCGGCCCGCCTCCCGGCCCCGCACCGTCCGGCCCCGCACCGTCCGGCCCCGCACCGTCCGGCCCCACCCCGTCGCTCGGAGTTCCCGCCCCTCGCCGTCCGGCCGTCCCGACGCCGTTGCGGGTCGCCTCGGAGGTCTGCGCGCGGCTGCTGGTGCTCGCGTTCGGTCTCGCCGTGCTCGTGTTCCTGGTGATCCAGCTACGGGTGGTCGTCATCCCGGTCGCGATCGCCGTCCTGCTCGCGGCGCTGCTCGCCCCGCTCGTGCACTGGCTGACCGCGCACCGCGTCCCGCGCGGCCCGGCCACGGTGATCGTCCTGGTGGGCGGGCTGGCCCTGCTCGGCGCGCTGATGACGTTCGTGGTGAACACCCTGGTCAGTGGCTTCTCCGGGTTGGCCGGCCAGTTGGGCACCGCCGTGGAGTCGATGCAGCGCCTGCTCACCGCATCGCCGTTCAACCTGCAACTGGAGAGCCTGCAGGACCTCCCCGCCCAGCTCGGCCGGACCCTGCAGGCCAACCAGCAGGCCTTCACCTCCGGAGCGCTGAGCACGGCGGCGACGGTGACCGAGGTGCTCGCCGGGTTCGCGCTCGCGCTGTTCAGCCTGATCTTCCTGCTCTACGACGGACGGCGGATCTGGGGCTTCGTGCAGAAGCTCGCACCGGCCGCGCGGCGGGCCCGGGTCGACGTGGCCGGCCGGCGGGCGTTCGCCTCGCTCGTCGGCTACACCCGCGCGACGGTGCTGGTGGCGATCGTCGACGCGACCGGCATCGGGATCGGACTGTGGATCGTCGGGGTGCCGCTGGCGTTCCCGCTGGCCGCACTGGTGTTCCTGGGCGCGTTCGTGCCGACCGTCGGTGCCGTCGTCACCGGTTTCATCGCGGTGCTGATCGCGCTGGTCGCGAACGGCATCGTCCCGGCGCTGATCGTCCTGGCCATCGTGATCGGCGTGCAGCAGCTCGAGGGCCACGTGCTGCAGCCGCTGCTGCTGGGCCGCGCGGTGGCGCTGCACCCCCTGGCCGTGACTCTCGCCGTCGCCGCGGGGGTGGTCGTCGCCGGGATCGCCGGGGCGCTGCTGGCGGTGCCGCTGCTGGCCGTGCTGACGTCGGCGGTGCGGTCGCTGGCCGCGGCACACGAGCCGGACGCGTCCGAGGTGGACGCTCTCGACCCGGCCCAGGGTCATCCGCCGGAGGTCCCGGTACCGGCGGTGGCCCCGGGGTCGTCCACGGAGCCACTCACAGGGTCGGCGGCGGCACCGGCGGCACCGGGCGCCGGGTCCGGCGACAGGGGACAATCGGACGCGTGCGATACCTGATCACGGGCGCGACCGGATACATCGGCGGACGACTGGCCCCGCGCCTGCTCGGACGGGAGCCGGGGCAGACCACCCCGGCCGACACCGACGCCACGGTCCGCTGCCTGGTGCGCAACCCGGACAAGCTGCGCGACGTCCCGTGGGCCGAGCACGCCGAGATCGTGCAGGGCGACCTGCTCGACGCCGACAGCGTGCGCCGGGCGTGCGCCGGCGTCGACGTCGTCTACTTCCTGGTGCACTCGCTGTCGGAGTCCGGCTTCGCCGCCACCGACCGCCGGGCCGCGCTGATCCTGGCCGAGGCCGCCCGCGAGGCCGGGGTGAAGCGGATCGTCTACCTGGGCGGGCTGCACCCCGACGCCGAACCCGCCGACCTGTCCGAGCACCTCGCGTCGCGGGTCGAGGTGGGGGAGACGCTGCTGCGCAGCGGCGTGCCGACGATCGTGCTGCAGGCCGCGGTGATCCTCGGCTCCGGGTCGGCGAGCTTCGAGATGCTGCGCTACCTGACCGAGCGGCTCCCACTGATGGTGACGCCGAGCTGGGTGCACAACCGGGTGCAGCCGATCGCGGTGCGCGACGTGCTGCGCTACCTGATCGACGTCGCCGCGCTGCCCGGCGAGATCAACCGGACGTTCGACATCGGCGGCCCGGACGTGCTGACCTACCTGGAGATGATGCAGCGTTACGCGACGGTGGCGGAGCTGCCGCGACGCCGCATCGTGCCGGTCCCGATCCTGTCCCCGCGGCTGTCCGCGCACTGGATCAACATCGTCACCCCGGTGCCGAAGTCGATCGCGAAGCCGCTGATCGAGTCGCTGGTGCACGAGGTGGTGTGCTCCGAGAACGACATCGCGTCGCTGGTCCCGGACCCGCCGGAGGGCCGGATCGGCTACGACCGCGCCGTCGCGCTGGCCCTGTCCAAGATCACCTCCGGTGACGTGGAGACCCGCTGGTCCGGTGCGACGTCGGCCGACGTGCCGTCCGACCCGCTGCCGAGCGACCCGCAGTGGACCGGCGGCAGCGTCTACCTCGACGAGCGCGAGCAGGAGACCACGGCGGCGCCGGCCGAGCTGTGGACGGTCATCAAGGGGATCGGCGGGGAACGCGGCTGGTACTCGTTCCCGCTGGCCTGGTCGGTGCGCGGGTGGATGGACCGGCTCGCCGCGGGCCCCGGGCTCAGCCGTGGCCGTCGCGACCCCGACAACCTGCACACCGGCGACGCCCTGGACTGGTGGCGCGTGGAGGCGATCACCGAGCCGGGCACGAACGCGACGACGCCTCCCGGGGAGACCGACCGAATGCTGCGCCTGCGGGCGGAGATGAAGGTGCCCGGCAAGGCGTGGCTGGAGATGTCGGTCGAGCCGCGCCCGGGCGGGTCCACCTTCCACCAGCGGGCCGTGTTCATCCCGCACGGCCTGCCGGGCTACCTGTACTGGTGGTCGGTGGCGCCGTTCCACGGGATCGTGTTCGGCGGGATGGTCCGCAACATCACCCGCACCGCGGAGCGGGCGCGCGCCGGTGGTCCGGTCCCGGAGCCGCAGAGCCGCCGCCCGTCCTGGATGCGGTCGAAGCGATCGGACCGCACGGCCGCCTGAGCCGCACGGTGACGCCGCCCGGCCGGCCCGCCCGGCCCGGAGGAGGCCGGCAGGCTCAGGTGAGGGTGGCGGCTCAGGTGAGGGCGGCGGCCGCGGCGGTCAGCACCGACAGCGACAGCAGCAGGGCGCTGGCGGCCAGCACCGGCGTCGCGGCGAACGCCGTGCCGAGCAGGCCGCAGCGGGTGACCCGGGCCGTCGCCGACGGGGTCCGCGCCGCCCCGGCGAGGCGGCGCAGCCGGACGTCGACGGCGTCGCGGGCCATCGCCAGCGCCCGCTCCGGGGTACCGGCTCCGGTGAGCACCATCAGCGCGTTCCGGACGGCGTCCGGGCCACAGTGGCGCACCGCGCTCAGGTCCGCGGCCAGCTCGACCTGCTCACGCAGCGCCGCCGGGGCCTCGGCCAGCAGGCGCACGGCCGGGAAGGCTCGTGCCAGCACCTCGGCGACGGCGATCAGCAGGTGGTGCCGTCCGCGGACGTGCGCCCGCTCGTGCGCGACCACCGCGGCCACGCCGTCCTCGGCCAGCCGGGCGCGCAGGCCGTCGGTCAGCACGACCGCGCCGCCGTGGCCGCCGTAGCTGAACGCGGCCACCCGGTCCGAGCGCAGCCACAGCGTCGGCGGGCCACCCGCCGGGCAGCGGTCGGTCTCGGCCAGCACGCGCAGCACCTCGAGCGTGGCGCCGACCTGACGGCGGGCGCGCACCACCTCGCGGACCGCGACGACGGCCAGCCGCCCGGCCAGCAGCACCAGGAGCACCGGCGCCACCCAGCCCGCGATGCGGTAGACGAGCAGGTCCGGCGCGTTCGCCACGGCGTACCACCAGGGGCGGCGCACCAGGTGCGCCAGCGGGGTGTCGACCGCGCCGCGCGGGAACGTCGTGAGCAGGAGCCCGACGACGGTCGTCGCCAGTACTCCGGCGATGGCCAGGAACCAGCCCACGATCACGGTGACCGGGTCGGCCGCGCGAGCGGCGGTCGCCCGCAGCACGCGCGGGGCGGCGAGGGCGACGATCGCGGCGCCCAGCAGCAGGGTCACGGCGACGGTCATCGCGCGTCACCCCCGGCGGGCGGGTCCTGGTCGTACCCGGAGGGATCGGCACCGGCGGGCGGGAGCGGGTCGCTCCCGGTGCCGATGCTCGTTCCGCGTCCGCTGCTCTCGGTGCCGATGCTCGTTCCGCGTCCGCTGCTCTCGGTGGCCGCGAGCGCGTCGCGCAGCAGTTCCGACTCGCGCTCGGACGCGGAGCGGACGAAGTGCAGCAGCACCGCCTCGGCGTCCTCGGAGGAGTCGAGCAGGTCGCGCAGCGCCCGCGCGGTGACCTCCTCTCGGGAGGCGACGGGCCGGTAGAGGTACGCCCGGCCGTCGAGCTCGCGCTGCACCCAGCCCTTGCGGTGCAGGTTGTCCAGCACGGTCATCACCGTGGTGTAGGCGAGCGGGCGCCCGGGGGCCAGCTCGGCCCGGACGTCACGGACCCGGCAGGGTGCGGTGGAGCGCCACAACACGTCCATCACCGTGGCCTCGAGCTCACCGAGTCGACCTCGCATCTGCCCTCCCGGGCGCCGACACTATCGCCGCGCACGCGACAGCTCGTCACCCGGTCGGGCGCAGGAACGGGCGGGTGGTCACGATGCGGGGCTGAGCTCGAGGACCCGGGGTGCCGGATCCAGCAACACCCATTGCCCCCCAGCCGATTCGATCCCGGGGACGCTGTCGCGCACCTCGTCCGCGAGCTCGGCCAGGAACAGCAGGACCCGGTCCGGGCGGGCGGCGACGAGCTCGTCCGGCGTGACCACCGGGATGTCGGTGCCGGGCATCCGGCGTCCCTGCTTGGTGGGCGAGGCGTCCCCGACCATGCGCAGCAGACCGGAGTGCAGACCGGCGTGACAGATCAGCGGGACCGAGCGCGACGCCGCGCCGTAGGCGGCCACCGTCCGGCCCGCGTCGTGCTCGGCGACGAGCCAGTCCCGCAGCTCGTGCGCGTCCGCGGCGGCGCGCTGCAGCCCCCGCAGGGCGGCCGCGTCGGTCACCCCCGCCGCCCGCTCGGCCTCGATCAGGCGCAGCGTGGCCGCGTCGGGCTCCGGATCGCGCCGGGCCGTGACCAGCACCGTGCCGCCGGACATCGGGTACCAGAACACCCGGTGCACACCGAGCCCGTGTCGGCGCAGCGCGGCGTCCAGCGCCGGCAGCGACCAGTAGGCGTGGTGCCCGTGCCGCAGGTCGTACCACTGCCGTTCGACGAGGACCGTGCCCAGCGACAGCATCTGCATCGCCAGCGTGCCGCCGGGGGCGAGCGCGGCCACCCGGGCGCTCAGGGCCGCCTCCTGGTCGGGCTCGTGCAGCAGCCCGTAGAAGTCGACGACGAGGTCCGCCGGCCGGTCGGCGTCCCCGTCCCCGAGCGCGTCCATCCCCCGCCCGGCGAGGCGGGCCAACCACGACTCCCCGTGCGGGCTGCCGAACTCGGCGACGGTCCGCCCCGGCCCGACGAGACCCTCGGCGTCCAGGCGCGCGATCGAGCGGTCGCTCTGCTCGGCGACGGCACGCGGCTCGACGGCGAACATCTCGTCGACGCCGTCGGCGTCGCACCGCAGCTGGGCGAGCGAGCAGGACCGGCAGAACCACATCTGCAGGTCGAACTCGGGGTCCGGGAGCGGTACGTCGGCCCACGGCATCCTGTCCCAGGACGGCTGGCGGCCCAGATCCAGGACGACCTCGCCGTCGGAATCGCCGCACGACCGGCACTGCGTCGCCGTGGGAACCGGCATGGCCACCTCGCTCCGGGTCTTCTCGGACGTCGGACGACCGGCGCCCGGCTGGCGGGATCTCGATCGACTATCCCCGATAGTAGGGGAGCCGTCCGGACCGTTCTGTCCGGGTTCGGGACCGCACGACGCCGGGCGGCCGACCACGGAGCGTGCACCCACATGGACCATTTCCCTCGCGGTCCGTGACTACGCGGCGGCGCATTCGTTGTCGTCAGCGATGCAATAACGACCGGCGCCGCCGGTCGGCGGCCGGTCGGGACGACGGCGCGTAGCGACGGGTCCGGGCTCGCCCGGACGGAACTCGGAGGTCAGGCATGCAGGTTCACCGGACGGTCATCGACGGTGTCGTGCAGTTCGTGCCGGCCCCGCACGCCGATGACGACGACTTCCACACCGCCACCCTCGACGCCGCGATCGCGGCGGCGCACGGCGTCGACACCGGCCGGTTCGTCCAGGACTCGCAGTCCCGCTCGGTGCAGGGCGTCATCCGCGGCATGCACGGCCGCCTCGGCGCCGGCGAGTCCAAGCTCGTCCGCTGCGCGCACGGCGCGATGCACGACATCGTCATCGACGCCCGCCCCGGCTCGCCGACGTTCGGCCGCGTCGCCTCGTTCCTCCTCGACGACACCGACATGCGCCAGCTCTACATCCCGGCCGGCTGCCTGCACGGCTTCCAGGCGCTGACCCCGACCGTGGACACCTGCTACCGGATCGACACCCCGCACGACCCGAGCGAGGACGTCTCCGTCCGGTTTGACGACCCGGACCTCGGCATCCGCTGGCCGCTGCCGGTCGGGACGATGAGCGAGAAGGATCTCGCCGCGGGCAGCTGGACCGAACTCTGCGCCCGTCTGGACGTCGACCCCCGCCGCCGGACGGACGCGCTGGGCCTCACGAGCTGGTAGCACGCCCCGTGGCTTCCGTCACCATCCGGAAGGTGAGGCGGGGTCGACAGGTAGGTCACGATCCGGTCACGTAGCATCCGATCCAGGCTCGGCCCGGATCGACGACGCCCCAGGACAACCGGCCTCTCGATGCGACCGTTGCCACCCAAGGGGTTTCCAGACGTGCTCAGTGACCGTGAACGCCGTGATCTCGCCCTGATCGAGCGGCAGCTCTGTGACGAGGACCCCCGCCTCGCCGCACGGTTCCGGTCCCTGGGACGCGCCCGCCCCGTGCGGGCCCCGAAGACCCTGGGCGGCCGCGACGGGGTGTCGCAGCGTTCGATGCACGCCGCCGGTGCCCTGCCCTGCGTCCTGCTCGCCGCAGGCCTGATCATGCTCCTGGCCGGTGCGGCCGCCGGGGCGATGGCCGTCGTCGTGGCCGGCGTGGTGCTCACCGTCCTGACGCTCGGGATCGCGGCGACGTCCGCACCGAGCCGCGGGGCCGGTTTCGCCTGAGTCTCCCGGCCCCCGCTGCCGCTCCGGCCGGACGGATCCTCCCGCCCGGCGCGGCCCGGGCCGGTCAGCCGTGTGCGAGGTCGGTGAACCGGCTGTAGTGCAGCTGGTGCGCCACCGTGATCGTGTTGGTGGGCCCGTTCCGGTGCTTGGCCAGGATCAGGTCCGCCTCACCGGCCCGGGGGTCGTCGCGCTCGAACGCGTCCGGGCGGTGCAGCAGGACCACCATGTCGGCGTCCTGCTCGATCGATCCCGACTCACGCAGGTCCGAGAGCATCGGACGCTTGTCCGTGCGCTGTTCGGGACCACGGTTGAGCTGGCTCATCGCGACCACCGGCACCTCGAGCTCCTTGGCCAGGAGCTTGATCTGCCGGGAGAACTCCGAGACCTCCTGCTGACGTGACTCGACCTTGCGGCCCGACGTCATCAGCTGCAGGTAGTCCAGGATGATCAGCTTCAGGTCGTTGCGCTGCTTGAGCCGTCGCGCCTTGGCCCGGATCTCCATCAGCGTCAGGTTCGGCGAGTCGTCGATGAACAGCGGCGCCTCGGAGATCTCCGACATCCGCCGCGCCATCCGCGTCCAGTCCTCGTCGGACATCCGGCCGGCGCGCATGTCGGCCAGCCGGATCCGCGCCTCCGCCGAGAGCAGGCGCATCACGATCTCGGACTTGCTCATCTCCAGCGAGAAGAACGCGCTCGTCAGGCCGTTCTTGATGGAGCAGGACCGGGCGAAGTCCAGGCCCAGGGTCGACTTGCCCAGACCCGGACGGGCCGCGACGACGATCATCTGCCCGGGGTGCAGCCCGTTGGTACAGGCGTCGAGATCGGCGAACCCGGTCGGCACGCCCGAGGACATGCCGCCCCGGGAGGCGATCGCGTCGATCTCGTCCATCGTGGGCTGGAGGAGCTCCTCCAGGACGGTGTAGTCCTCGGTGGTCGTCCGGTCGGTGACCTCGTAGACCGCGGCCTGGGCCCGGTCGACGACCTCTTCGACCTCGCCGCCGTCGGCGCCGTGGTAGCCCAGCTGCACGATCCGCGTCCCGGCCTCCACGAGGCGCCGCAGGATCGCCTTCTCCCCGACGATCTCCGCGTAGTAGGCCGCGTTGGCCGCGGTCGGCACGGTGGCGATCAGGGTGTGCAGGTAGGGCGCGCCGCCCAGGCGCACCAGCTCGCCGCGGCGCTGCAGCTCCGCGGACACGGTGACCGCGTCCGCCGGCTCGCCGCGACCGTAGAGGTCGAGGATCGTCTCGTAGACGGTCTGGTGCGAGGGCCGGTAGAAGTCCTCCGGCCGCAGCACCTCGACGACGTCGGCGATCGCGTCCTTGCTCAGCAGCATCCCGCCGAGGACCGACTGCTCCGCGGTGAGGTCCTGCGGCGGCTGGCGGTCGAACGTCTGACCCGCACCGCCGCCGTTCTGCGACTGCTCACCGTCGCGGACCGCACGTGGCCGTCCTGCCGGACGGTCATCCGTCAAGGCCATACGCAGCGTCACCCCCGGAACTCATCGTATCGAACATCGGTTCGACATGCCGGGGACGGCACGCCGGGAATCCGACGTCGACGGACGCCGGCTCCGCGGGCGTGGTGAAGCCGTCGCGCGGGCCGACCGGGCGAGGTTAGGTCGCTCCGGCACCCGCGATCAAAGCGTCGTGTGCACCGTCCTGGGGATGGAATGTGTACGGACGGACCGGTTGCCTGGAGTACCGGGGGACCGGCATGTGGACAGTCTGGGGACAACATCGCAAAATCGGACGTCTTCCCAGCTCAGAGGCATGGGGACAGCTGTGGACAAGATGCGGCGGCGTGTCGGATTTCGTCCATGATTCAGCGTGTCGGAGCCCGGGATCGACCGTTCGCCGCCCGGCGCGTCCACAGGTCCGTCGGCAGAAACCCGCGTCACCTCACGGCGTGTCGCGAGGCCCCCGGGCTCACGGTTGATCTCCTCCGAACGTGTCCACGGCGACCACTCCCGGTGTCGGACAACGCAGAAGGGCGGTGCCGGGAGCTCTCGCTCCGGGCACCGCCCTCGGTAACGCTCGGTATTCGGTCGGTCACAGCCGCCGAACGGTGTCGATCAGTTCGTGACGACCGCGATCGGCAGATCGGTGGTCACGTCCGGGTGCAGGCGGACCTGCACCGAGTGCTTGCCGATCGTCTTGATCTGACCGGGCACGTCCACCGACCGCTTGTCGAGCGTCGGACCGCCCGCGGCGCGGACGGCGTCCACGACGTTGGTCGGGGTGATCGAGCCGAACAGACGGCCGTTGTCGCCGGCCTTGGCCGACACGGTCACGTTCAGCTCCTTGAGCTGGTTGTCGACCTGCTGGGCGTGGCCCAGGTCGCGGATCTCGCGGGTCTTCTGCGCCCGGCGGATCTGCTCGACCTGCTTCTCCGCGCCACGGGTGGCGACCACCGCGAGGTTGCGGGGGAGCAGGTAGTTGCGGCCGTAGCCGTCCTTGACCTCGACGATGTCGCCGGGAGCGCCCAGGTTCGGCACGTCCGCGTTCAGGATGAGCTTCATGGAAGGGCCTCCTTAGCGGGCGGTCGAGGTGTAGGGCAGGAGAGCGACCTCGCGGGAGTTCTTGACCGCGACGGCCACGTCACGCTGGTGCTGACGGCAGTTGCCGGTCACACGGCGGGCACGGATCTTGCCGCGGTCGGAGATGAACTTCCGCAGCAGGCCGGTGTCCTTGTAGTCGATCGCCTGGCCCTTTTCCTTGCAGAACGCGCAGACCTTCTTCTTCGGCTTGCGCACGATGGCCTTGGCCATGGTGGTGCTCCTGGTGGATCTGGTGCCGCCGTCGCCGGCGACAGGCTGTGTCTCTCGAGAAGAGAGGGGTCGTCGTCTCTAGAAAGGAGGCTCGTCGTCGGCCGCCGGGCCGCTTCCGGCCGGCGGGGCCGAGCCCCAGGGGTCGTCGTAGCCGCCTCCGCCGCCGGAACCGCCGCCCTGCTGGGCACCGCCTCCGCCGCCGCTGCTGCCGCCACCGTCGTAACCGCCGCCACCGCCACCGAAGCCGCCGCTGCCACCGCCGCGGCTGACCTTGTTGACCTTGGCCGTCGCGTAGCGCAGAGAGGGGCCGACCTCGTCGACCTCCATCTCCACCACGGTGCGCTTCTCACCCTCGCGGGTCTCGAAGGAGCGCTGACGGAGCCGGCCCTGCACCACGACGCGTGCGCCGCGGGTCAGCGACTCGGCGACGTTCTCGGCCGCCTGACGCCAGACGTTGCAGCGCAGGAACAGCGCGTCGCCGTCCTTCCACTCGTTCGTCTGACGGTCGAACGTGCGCGGGGTGGACGCCACGGTGAAGTTGGCGACCGCGGCACCGGACGGGGTGAAACGCAGTTCCGGGTCGGCGGTGAGGTTGCCGACCACGGTGATCACAGTTTCGCCGGCCATGATGACCCCCTCAGACCGCGGCGGGCGCCGGGCTGCGGGTGACGTCCTTGCGCAGGACCTTGGTGCGCAGC
Source organism: Pseudonocardia sediminis (assembly GCF_004217185.1). Classification (NCBI taxonomy): domain Bacteria; kingdom Bacillati; phylum Actinomycetota; class Actinomycetes; order Pseudonocardiales; family Pseudonocardiaceae; genus Pseudonocardia; species Pseudonocardia sediminis. Next base: position 6,483,888 of record NZ_SHKL01000001.1, read on the forward strand.
ACGGACTCGTTGAGCCCCAGCTGACGGTCGAGCTCGGTGACCGTCGCGGGCTCCGCGGTGATCTCGACGACCGCGTAGATGGCCTCGGCCTGCTTGTTGATCTCGTAGGCGAGACGGCGCTTGCCCCAGACCTCGATCTTCTCGATCGAGCCGCCGTCCTTCTTGACGACGGAGAGGAACTGCTCGAGCGACGGCTGGACAGTGCGCTCGTCCAGGCCCCCGTCGAGAATGACCATGACCTCGTAATGACGCATGAGAACCACTCACCTCCTATGGACAGAAACGGCCACGGCTGGTGCCGTGACAGGAGGTTCTCAGTGCCCCCCGACAGAAACGGCTCCCATGCAGGCGCCGTCCCGGGGGACCGATCGAGATTACCAGCGCCCACACCGCACCCGACCTGCGGGTACGCCCCCGCCCCACATCCCGGCTGACGACCCGTGCCTCGGGGAGGGACCACCTGTGCCCCGAGGAAGCCGTCGAGACGCCGGAGCCTCGAGGGGAACCTTCGAGACGCCGGCAGGGGTGAGGGGACCCCTTGGGACACCGTCGGCCGACCTCGGGCGCCACGGCTCCCGTTCCGCGACGACGCACCGACGTCCCGAGGGGATCCTTCGGGACCACCGGGTGAGCGAGGGGACCCCGCGGGACCGTCGGGCGGGGCGGGGCGGGGGGATTGTCGGTGGTGCTCGCTAGCGTGGGCCCATGCAGATCGGAGCGCACGTGCGCGACGCCGAGGACCCGCTGGCCGAGGCCGCCGAGGTGGGGGCGGACGTCGTGCAGATCTTCCTGTCCGACCCGCAGGGCTGGAAGAAGCCGCCGTCGCACCCACGGGCGGCCGAGCTCGCCGCGTCCGACGTCGCGGTCGTGGTGCACGCGCCGTACGTCGCGAACGTCGCCTCGCCGAACAACCGCATCCGGATCCCGTCGCGCAAGATCGTCACCCAGCACGCGACGGTCGCGAAGGAGGTCGGGGCGTTCGGGCTGGTCGTGCACGGCGGGCACGTCACCAAGGACGAGGACCCGGCCGTCGGCATCGACAACTGGCGCAAGTTCGTCGAGCGCCAGGCCGGCGAGGGCGGCTTCGACGTCCCGATCCTGCTGGAGAACACCGCCGGCGGCGACAACGCGATGGCCCGCCGGTTCGACATGCTGGGCCGGCTCTGGGACGCGATCGGCGAGTTCGACGTCGGGTTCTGCCTCGACACCTGCCACGCGTTCTGCGGCGGCGAGGAGCTCGCCGACGTGGTCGAGCGGGCGAAGGCGATCACCGGCCGGATCGATCTGGTGCACCTGAACAACTCCCGCGACGAGTTCGACTCCGCGCGCGACCGGCACGCCAACATCGACTCCGGGACGATCGAGCCGGACGTGCTGGCCGCCGTCGTCGGTGCGGCCGGCGCGCCGGTGATCGTCGAGACCCCGGCCGAGGGTCAGGCCCGCGACATCGCCTACCTGCGCGAGCACGCCCCGACCGCCTGAGCGGCCGGCGGCTCGTCGCACTCGCCTCGCGGCCGGTGAGGGCGGGCCGGCTACGGCGCTGTGGCGCCGTGGCGCGCCCGCCGGCTCACTTCCAGGCGAACACCGGCTGCTCGAGGTGTGCCACCCGGGTGGCGCGGCGGTGCAGGACGAGCTCCCGGAACTGGTAGAGCACCGCACCGGTGGGCGCGTGCACGAACCGGTCGAACAGCGGCACCTGGATCACCGGCGCGTCCGACTCCGGGATGGTCAGGAACCGCGGCTCGTGGTCGATCTCCCTGAGCGGGACGTGGTGCAGCGAGCCGACCTCGTCGGGGTTCGGCGTCGGCTCCCCGGCGCCGCCCGCCCACAGCACGACCGGAGTGATCACGTAGCCGGAGCGGGTCGGGTAGTCGTCGAGCAGGCCCAGTACCCGGTCCTCGCCGAGGTCGAGCCCGACCTCCTCGGACACCTCGCGCCGGGCCGCCTCGGTGATCGACTCACCGGGGTCGGCACGCCCGCCCGGCAGCGCCCACTGCCCGGAGTGCGCGCGAAGGGACTTCGCGCGCCGGGTCAGCAGGAACGTCAGCTCGTCGGCCAGCGGGCCCTCGCCGGTGGCGCCGGGGGCGGGGATCAACGTCAGCGTCACCGCGGCCGTCTTGCGTCCCTCCCGGTCCGCGTCGTCGGCCGTGCGCCGGGTGAACCCGGTGAGCGCGTCGACGACGGCCGTGCGCAATGCATCCGTCCCGTCCACCGGTTCCACCCCTCGTTCGCTGCGTATCAGGTCGGTGACTTATCGGTTCTGCGACGACAACCCGGTCTCACCGGCGGGAACCGCTCTCGACCACCGCCGGCGGCGACCGTCGCGGCACCGCGGCCGGCCACACCGGGTCGGGCCCGGGCGAACCGGCGGGACGGCGCAGGATCGCCCGCACCACCAGCACGCACAGCGTCACCACGACGGCGTCGCGGACCACCACCGTCGCCAGGAACACGTCCGGTGGCAGGCCCTTCCGGTCCACCCCGACGTACTGGAACATCCGCGGGACCCAGACCAGAGCGTCGATCGTCATCCACGCCAGCAGCAGCCGCCACCGGGGCAGCGCGAGCGCCGCGAGCGGGACGAGCCAGAGCGAGTACTGCGGGCTCCAGACCTTGTTCACGAGCAGGAACGCGGCGACGGTGAGGAAGCCCAGCTCCGCCACCGACGGCGGGTGCGGGGCCCGGTAGGCGAGCACGGCGATGGCGGTGAACGCCGCGACCATCAGCACGGCGACGACCGCGTTCAACACGGTCGGGGCCTGTCCGGTCTCCAGCGGCCCGTCGAACCCGGGCCACCCGCTGAAGTAGCTGATCACGAACCAGATCGAGTCCGGGTCGGCCGGCCGGGTCCTGTTCAGGTCGAAGAACTCCGTCCAGCCGCGGAACCACAGGGCCGCCACCGGCAGGTTGACCAGCACGAACGTGGCGACGGCGGAGGCGATGACCGGGACCGCGACGCGGAGCCCGCCCTCGTCGCGTCGTCGGAGCGCGACCAGCAGGATCGGCAGCAGCAACAGCAGGGGGTAGAGCTTGAGCGCTCCCCCGAGACCGAGCAGGACCCCGGCCAGCACGGGTCTGCGCCCGCGCAGCGCGACGAGCCCGCCCGCCGCGGCCGCGACGGCGAGCGCGTCGAAGTTCGTGAAGACGTGCACCAGCGCCAGCGGGGAGAGCGCGACCAGCGCGGCGTCCCACGGCCGGTCCGGACGCAGGTGGTAGACCGCCGCGCACACCGAGAGCCAGGCCAGCGCGAGCCAGAACGCGGAGATGTCGAAGTACACGACGACGTCGAGCGCCGACGGCAGCGGCAGCACCTCGGCCAGCCACTGCCACCCGTCGGTCAGCTGGGCGTTGGTCCACTGGAAGAACCCGGTGAGGACCGGGTACTCCATGTAGCGCTCGGTGCGGGAGCCGTCGGAGGCGGTGTCGAACCACGCGTCGCGGTAGGGCAGCCCGCCGTCGGCCAGGCCCTCCACGCCGTAGAGCGGGACGGTGTCGGAGTAGCACATCGCCACGTACTGACGGTCGTTGCGCCAGTCCAGCGCGAGCGCTCCGTCGGCCTCGCGATACTGCTGCAGGCAGGGCGACTTGCCCAGCCAGCCCAGGGCCAGGACGACGACGGCCAGCAGCAGGACGACCCGCAACGGCGTCCAGTAGCGCGCCCGCCCCACGATGGCGTGACGGCCGAGGGGACCGCCGACGATGCGGCTGGCCGCGGCCGCGAGCGGCTCGGTCCACGTCGGGATCGAGCGGGTACCGGACTCCGACGGCGGGTCGTGGCGAGGCGGGTCGGAGCGGGGTGCGGAGGAGGGAGGTGCGGGCGGGGGAGGTGCGGGGGAGCGGGGTGCGGAAGAGCCGGGGCCGCCGGGACGGGCACCGGTCGCACGGGACCGGCGGGCCGGACCGCGGGACGGCGGCCCGGCCTCATCGGAGGAACTCAGTTGCGGCCTCCGCCGTCGCCGCCGCCACCGTTGCCGCCGTCACCGTTGCCGCCGTCACCACCGTTGCCGCCGCCGTCACCGTTGCCGTTGCCGCCGTCACCGTTGCCGCCGTCACCGCCCCCGTTGTCGTCCCCGCCGTTGTTGCCGTTGTCCCCGGAGTTCCCACCGTTGTCGCCGAAGTCGAAGCCGTTGCCGTCGTTGCCGAAGTCCGGGAACGACGAGTCACCGCCGTTGTTCTCCGACGACGGGCCCGGCTCACCGGTCCTGCTCGGCTCGGAGGTCTGCGGGCTCGACTGCACCTCCTGCGCCGGCGCCCGGCCGATCGGTTCGAAGTCGGAGAACCGCTCGGTCGGCGTGCCGTCGAGGACGTCGTCCATGAACGACTGCCAGATCGACCCGGGCAGCATCCGGCCGTAGATCGGACGCCCGGCCGAGTTCTTGATCGGGGTGTTGTCGTCGGTGCCGACCCAGACCGCGGTGGAGACCGACGGCGTGAAGCCGACCGTCCAGGCGTCGTTGTTCTGGCCCTCGGTGCTGCTCTGCACGGTGCCGGTCTTGGCCGCGACCGGCCGTCCACCGGACAGCCCGATGCGTGAGGAGCTCGCGACGTCGGTCATCGACTCGGTCACGTTGCGCGCCACCTCGGCCGGCATCGCCTGCGTGCCCGCGGCCGGACCGCCCCGGTCGAAGATCACGCGGCCGTCGCTGGCCGTCACCCTGGACACCAGGTAGGGCTCGCGGTACGTGCCGTCCGCGGCGAACGTCGCGTACGCCGACGCCATGTCCTGCGGGTGGACCTCCCGGTCACCCAGCGAGATGCCGCCGGTCGGGTTGGGCAGCAGGTCGGCGGGGATGCCGGCCTGGTGCGCGGCGTCGGCCACCTTCGCCGGGCCGATGTCGAGGCCCATCTTGTAGAACACGGTGTTGATCGACTTGGTCATCGCCGTCTTCACCGAGCACTGCCCGCAGCTCTCGCCCTCGGAGTTCGCGACCTCCGTGCCGGCGAGGGTCTGCGGCGAGGAGCCGTCGTAGGTCGTGCCGAGCCCGATCGGGTTCGGCCCCTGCAGCGCCGCGGCCAGGACGAACGGCTTGAACGACGAGCCGGGCTGCTTGAGCACGCCGGCGTAGTCGGTGCCGACACCGTTCTCGCCGCCGTAGTAGGCGAGCATCGCACCGGTCTTCGGGTCCACCGAGACCAGCGACGAGCGCAGGTTGCCCGGCTGGCCCTCCATCACCTTGCGGACCGCGGTGGCCGCCTCCTCCTGGGCCTTCGGGTCGATCGTGAGGGAGACGGTCAGGCCCTGGGTGTTGATCTCCTGGTCGCTGATCCCGAGCTTTTCGAGCTCGTCGCGGGCCCGGTTGTAGACGTGTCCGCGGTCGTCGCCGGGGATGCCTCCCTCGGTCTTGGAGGCCTCCTTCCACTGCGGGAAGGTCTGCCTCGCACGGTCGGCGGGGCTCAGCCAGCCCTGGGCGACCATCCCGTCGAGGACGAAGTTCCAGCGCTGGGTGGAGCGGTCCAGGTTCTTCGCCGGGTCCCAGCGCGACGGGGACTGGATCAGTCCCGCGATCATGGCGCCCTCGGAGGCGTTGAGGTCCTGCACGTTCTTGCCGAAGTAGGCCTGGCTGGCCGCCTGGATGCCGTACGACCCGCGACCCAGGTAGATCGCGTTGAGGTAGTTCTCCAGGATCTGCTGCTTCGTGTACTCCTTGGAGATCTTCGCGGCGAGCACGACCTCCCGGTACTTGCGGAACAGCGAGAACTGGTCCTGTCCCGTCGTCACCTTGATGTACTGCTGGGTGATCGTCGAGCCGCCGCCGATGCCGCCGCTGAGCTGGCTCCACACGGCGCGGCCGATGCCGCTGATGTCGAAGCCGGGGTTGGAGAAGAAGGAGCGGTCCTCCGCCGAGAGCACGGCCTGCTGCACCGGCAGCGGCACCTGGTCCAGCGTCACGCTGGTCCGGTTGACGTTGTCCGGGCGCACGGTCGCCAGCGGTGAGCCGTCCTGGTAGGTGAACGTCGCCACCTGGGACACGGCGATGTCCTCGGCACGGGGCACGGTGAAGACCACCCAGCCGATCGCGAACGCCAGGATCGGGCCGAGCACGAGGACACCGAGCGCGATCCAGACCCAGCGGCGCATCCGCCGCCACCCCTTCTTCGGCCCACCGGGCCCGTCGTCCCCGCGGTTCGCGGTGCCGGGACCGCCGGGCGGTCGTCCGCCGCCGCCACCGGCCGTCCGGGCCGGGGTGGGGGCGACGGCCGTCGCGGCGCCGGCCCCGTTTCCGGAGCGCGCCGCGGCGGGGCCGAAGTGCCCGACGGACTCCTCGTGCGTCAGCAGCTGCGGCGGGCTCTGGTAGGGCCCCTGCGGTGCCCCCTGGGGCGGGACCGGCGGGGGTCCGGGACGCGGCGCGGGACGCGGAGGTACACGGTTCGGAGGGGCGACCGGCGGGGGACCGGGCTGCGGGGGACCGGGCTGCGGGGGACCGGGCTGCGGGGGACCGGGCCGAGGCGGCATCACGGGCCGTCCCTGCGGCTCCGGGCGCGGGGGACGGGCCGGAGGCGGAACGGGGCGGGGGCCCGGCGGGGGCCCCGCGGGGGGCATGCGTCGGGGGTCGCGCTGGTCACTCACCGGGCGGCTCCGAATGCTCGCTGGTCCACCGGGCCGCGCGGGGAAGCGACTCGGCGGCGGCGGGGGCTGGGCTGGCGCTGGGGCTCACTCGCCTGCGGTCCTGCGTCGGGTCGTGCGACCGGCGCCGAGGACGAAGGACCGGAGCAGATGATTCCATCCGCACGTCCGGCAGACCTCGACCACGTGCACCGAGAACTCCGCGTGGTGCGCGGCCAGCTGCTCGAGCTCCTCCGGGCGACGGGCCGATCCGGAGATCTGGCGCAGGCCCTCGCCGAACACCCAGGAGACCTGGGTCAGCTTCTCCTTGCGGCAGACCGGGCAGGTCCGGTCCATCGGCTCACCGTGGAAACGGGCGGCGCGCTGCAGGTAGGCACCCGCGTCACAGGCCGCGGCCAGCGTCGTGCGACCGGCGGCGACGTCCGCCAGAAGCGCACGTCGCTGCAGGGCGTAGTCCACCACCTGTCGCGGGCTGAGCACCCGACCAGCGTACGCGCGCCGGGGATCAGGACACCTCCGGAGTTCGCGCGCGGCTGTGATCGCGATCTCGATCGTCAGCGGTCGATGTATCGGATCGATATAGTGACGCACGCACCGGGTCACACCCGGACGCCGGTGTGCCGGCGGCCCGGACGATCCCGGGCCGCTGCACGCCGGAGGCACCGGAGCCGAGGAGGAGGCGCGAGGAATGCTCGAGTTCGCCATCCTCGGCCTGCTGCAGGAACGTCCTCTGCACGGCTACGAGCTGCGCAAGCAGCTCGGCCTGCGCCTCGGCGGGCTGCGCGCGTTCTCCTACGGCTCCCTCTACCCGGCGCTGCGACGGCTCACCCGGGCCGGCCTCATCGTCGAGGCCGACGACGAGGCCGATCCCGACCCGGCCGAGGCCACCACCTGGCCGCGGCGCGGGCGACGTGGCCGCCGGGTCCACCGGATCACCGCCGAGGGCAAGGAGCGCTTCGCCGAGATGGTCGCCGACGCGGGCCCGCAGGCCTGGGACGACGGCAGCTTCGGCGTGCATCTGGCCTTCTTCTCGCGCACACCGGCCGAGACCCGGATGCGCATCCTGGAGGGCCGCCGCCGCGCGGTGGAGGAACGCCGGGAGGGCCTGCGCAGCACGCTGGGCCGCACCGGGGAACAGATCGACCGCTACACCCGCGAGCTGCACCGGCTCGGCCTGGAGGGCACCGAACGCGAGGTGCGATGGCTCAACGAGCTGATCGCCACCGAACGGGCCGAACAGGGCGTGCCGGGTGGGGCGGCACCACAGAACCCCTCCGGCGACGACGCCGGGGACATCCCGGAGGACCCCGTCCTCCGGACACCGCAGAACGACCAGCAATGAGGAGGAGCCTGACATGAGCCAGGTTCGTGTCGCCGTCGTCGGCGTCGGCAACTGCGCGGCGTCACTCGTCCAGGGCGTCCACTACTACGCGGACGCGGACCCGGCCACCCAGGTCCCCGGGCTGATGCACGTGGACTTCGGCGGCTACCACGTCCGCGACGTGACGTTCGTGGCCGCGTTCGACGTCGACGCCAAGAAGGTCGGGCAGGACCTGTCCGACGCGATCGCCGCCAGCGAGAACAACACCATCAAGATCGCCGACGTACCGCCGCTCGGGGTCCCCGTGCAGCGCGGGCACACGTTCGACGGTCTGGGCCGGTTCTACCGGGAGACGATCACCGAGTCCGACGACGAGCCGGTCGACGTGGTGGCGGCGCTGCGCGAGGCCCGTGCCGACGTCCTGGTGTCCTACCTGCCGGTCGGCAGCGAGGACGCCGACCGCTTCTACGCCCAGTGCGCGATCGACGCCGGCGTGGGTTTCGTCAACGCCCTGCCGGTCTTCATCGCCTCGGACCCGGAGTGGGCGGAGAAGTTCCGTGCGGCCGGCGTCCCGATCGTCGGCGACGACATCAAGTCCCAGGTCGGGGCTACCATCACGCACCGCGTGCTGGCCCGGCTCTTCGAGGACCGCGGCGTGCAGCTCGACCGCACGATGCAGCTCAACGTGGGCGGGAACATGGACTTCCTGAACATGAAGGAGCTCGAGCGGCTCGAGTCGAAGAAGACGTCGAAGACCCAGTCGGTGACCTCGCAGGTCGACCGGGACATGGGCAGGTCCAACGTGCACATCGGACCGTCGGACTACGTCGCGTGGCTCGACGACCGCAAGTGGGCCTACGTCCGGCTCGAGGGCCGCGCGTTCGGTGACGTCCCGCTGAGCCTGGAGTACAAGCTCGAGGTCTGGGACTCCCCGAACTCGGCCGGGATCATCATCGACGCGGTCCGCGCGGCGAAGATCGCCATGGACCGCGGGATCGGCGGCCCGATCCTGTCCGCGTCGAGCTACTTCATGAAGTCCCCGCCGGAGCAGTACCGCGACAGCGACGCCCGGGACGCCGTCGAGGCGTTCATCCGGGGCGACGCGACGTCCTGACCTCGCGTTCCTTCTCCACGAAGGGCCCGGCCGGTGGTTCGTTCCACGGCCGGGCCCTTCGCATTCGACACCCTTTTCTTTTCGGAAACATTCATTTTTGTTTCCGGTGAGCGCGATCACGAATATTTACCCGCTCTTTGAGATGTGCGTCATTAATAACTCCGTGATCGGTTCGTAATGTGCGGTCCGGCCCTGCTGGACCGGCGCTCGACCGGAGCATCGGACGCAGGGTCACCGCTGCAGGCGAGCGGCGCGGGATCGACCTCCGCGTCCGGTGCCGCGGCGGTGCGATCACCCGAGGAACACCCCGTGTCCCAGCGCCCCATCGCGACGACGCCCAGCACGACCCACGACAGCCCGCGCCCGCTCCGTCCGAGCGGCCCGCTCCGCGTCCTGGCCACCACGCTCGCCGCCACCGCCGCCCTGGCCGTGCTGCCCCTCACCGCCGCCACCGCGGCGCCCGCTCCCGCCGGGCCGGACACCGCTCCGGTCAGCCGCGCCGTCGAGCCGGCCGCCCAGGCCGCACCCGCCGCCCTCCCGGCCGCCGCCAAGGCCGCGGCCACCCGCTCGTCCGCCGTGCAGAACGCGATGAGCAAGGTCGGTTCGCCCTACCGCTGGGGCGCCACCGGACCGAACGCATTCGACTGCTCGGGCCTGGTGAACTGGGCCTTCGAGCAGGAGGGCGTCGACCTGCCGCGCACCAGCCGTGCGCTGGCCTCGGCCGGCAGCCCGGTCTCGAAGTCCGCCCTGCGGCCCGGCGACATCGTCACGTTCTACAAGCCGGTCAGCCACGTCGGCATCTACATCGGTGACGGGCAGATCGTGCACGCCAGCACCAGCGGCACCCCGGTGAAGGTGTCCGACATGGACCGGATGCCGTTCAACTCGGCCCGCCGGATCTGACGGACACCCCCGTGTGACGGTCCCCGGTGCGTTCCAGCGCCGGGGACCGCACGCGTTTTCCGTAAGGTCGCCGGAATGACCGCTCCCCGCCGTCCCCTCGCCCTCGTCACCGGTGCCTCGCAGGGCATCGGCGCCGCCGTCGCGCGCCTGCTCGCCCCGCGCTACGACCTCCTTCTCGGCGGGCGTGACGCCGGACGGCTCGAGACCGTGGCCTCGGAGCTGACCGGCGGCCCCGGGAGCGCGCAGATCTGGCCGGTCGAGCTGACCGACGACGCCGCGCTCGCCACCGCCGTCGACGGGATCGACCGTCTCGACGTGCTCGTGCACTCGGCCGGGGTCGGCATGCTCGGCACCGTCGCCGAGACCGACGCGGACACCTGGCGGCGCCAGTTCGAGGTCAACGTCGTCGCCGTCGCCGAGCTCACCCGGCTGCTGCTGCCCGCCCTGCGCGCGGCCGGTGCCGACGGCGGCAGCGACGTCGTGCTGGTCAACTCCGGGGCGGGGCTGGCCGCCCGGCCCGGTTGGGGCTCCTACGCGGCGAGCAAGTTCGCGCTGCGCGCGTTCGGCGACGCGCTGCGCGCCGAGGAGTCGGGCCACGGCGTCCGCGTCACCTCCGTGCACCCGGGGCGGGTGGACACCGCGATGCAGCGGGCCGTCGTCGAACACGAGGGTGGTGAGTACGACGGATCGAAGTTCCTGCGTCCGGACTCCGTCGCCGCCGCCGTGCTGGCCGCGGTCACCGCGAGCCCCGACGCCCACCTGACCGAGGTGGTGCTGCGCCCGGGCGGCTGAGGGCCGGCACAGTCCGGTACAGCACAGTCCGGTACGGCACCGCCCGGTCGGACGCGGACGGGCCGGTGGGGATCGGTCGAACGACGGACGTCATCGGCCCGCAGATCCCGGTACCGTCGATGACATGGCCGAGGGTCCGGACGAGCAGAACATGCGGGTCTCGGATGCCGACCGGGCCGCCACCGCCGAGCGGCTGCAGGTCGCCCACGACGAGGGACGCCTCTCGCTCACCGAGTTCGACGAGCGGGTCCAGCAGTCCTACGCCGCCGTCGTGCGCGCGGACCTGGACCGTCTCGTCGGCGACCTCCCGGTGGTGGAGCGGGAGAACCTGCCGAGCGTGCGTCGCGAACGCGAGGCCGTCGAACGCCGCGAGGCACGGACCGAGTGGTACGGCGAGTGGCGCTCCTGGGCCGGCACCTCGGTGCTGCTGCTCGGCATCTGGGGGATGATCTCGCTCCTCGCCGGCGAGTTCACCGCGTTCTGGCCGATCTTCCCGATCGGCATCTGGGCCCTGGTGCTGATCGGCTCGGCGTTCGAGCGTCCCCGCACCGACGGGCACGGGGACGCCTCGACAGACAAGGGCTGAGCTCAGGCCATGTTGTAGGGCTGGGCGCCGGGAGCGGCGAGCTCCTTCGGGTTCGGGCCGTGCTGGTTCGGGCCGCGGTGGCCGTCGGAGGCCCAGAACACGATCAGGATGATGGCCCCGACCAGCGGGATGAAGGCGATCAGCTGCCACCAGCCCGATCGGCCGGTGTCGTGCAGGCGCCGGGCGCCCACGGCGAGCGACGGGATGAGCACCGCCAGCTGGTAGATCGAGGTCAGGATGCCGGCGCTGTAGTAGAAGCCGGACTCGGTGGCGGTGCTCGTGCTCAGTCCCAGCGCGTTGTCCAGGATCGACAGGACGATCGCGACGATCACGTTGAACAGCACGAACATCCAGAACTCCTTGCGGCGCGCGCGACCGCTGAAGTCCGCGTACTGGCGGAGCACCTTCAGGTACCACTGCATGGCTACCTCACAGAGACGGAAGTGATCCGGTCATCGGATTCAGAGCACTTCTCGCACGGAACGTGACGTGCGTTACGCCGTCTGCGCACGTCTCCGGTCTCGATCCGGACACGGAACAGACCGTGCCGGAAGGGGATCCGTCCGAGCGGGACGGTGGCATAGCATCGGGTCATGCTGGATCCGGCACGGGTCGATCTCGGGCAGCTCGCACGCGCCCTCGACGACCGGACGCCCGGCACCCGATGGTTCCTGCACCCCACGCGGGGTGAGATCACCGCCCACACCGGCGACGACGACCCGTCCGGCTGGGTCGAGATCGACTCGACGACGTCCGGGGACAGCTACCGCGACATGTCGGAGTTCACCCGCGGCGTGCACGACCGCCGGGCCGCCGGCCTGCTCGACCGCGCGATCGACGGCCGGGGCGCGTTCCGCCGGTTCAAGAACACGCTGTTCGAGTTCCCCGAGGTCCGCGACCAGTGGTACCGCTTCCGCGACGCCCGATCGCGCCGCCGGGCCGTCGACTGGCTGGCCGCGAACGACCTGATCTCCGACGCCGACGCCGCCCGCGAGCGCGCCCGCTACCCAGACCCGGCACCGACCAACGAGGACGTGCCGGCCGCCGTCGCCGAGGACCTCGCCGAGCTCTACGGCGCGCAGCTGCGCCAGGTCCTGCTGTTCGGGTCGTGGGCGAGCGGGGAGGGGTCGGTCGAGTCGGACCTGGACCTGCTCGTCGTCCTCGACGACCCGGGCTCGGCCTGGGAGGAGCTGCGCCGGATGGACGAGGTGCTCTGGCGGCACACCGAACGGTCCGGCCTGACGATCACGGCGCTGCCGGTGAGCCAGGCCGCGATGGCCCGCCCCGCCGACCCGACGGTGATCCGCGCCCGCGCCGAGGCGGTGCGGGTCCGATGAACCAGACCGGCATCGCCCGGGCCCGGCAGGAGCTCGCCGCCGCACGGCTGCTCACCGAGAACGGCTTCACCGCCGCGGCCGTCTCGCGTGCGTTCCACGCCGCGTTCTACGCCGCGGAGACCGCGCTGCTGGTGCTGGGGGAGACCCGCGCCCAGCACTCCGACGTCGTCTCCGCGTTCGTCCGCCGCGTCGTGCGCGAGCGGGCCCTGGAACCGCAGGCCGGACGTCTGCTGCGGTCGTTGTTCAACCGCTACTGGCTGGCCGACCACTCCTACGAGACGACGCCGGACGCCGAGGCCGTCGCCGCACTGACCGACGCGACGTTCGTCGTCGACGCGGTGGTCGACTGGCTCGCCGCACCTGAGCGCAGCAGCCCACCGGCCGTGGGCAACGGCGCCGCCACCCGGATGCCGGCGAAACCGTCCCGGCGCACCCGGACCGGGCCGGGCGGCTGAGCCCCGGCTCGTCCGTGGGCGATCCCTAGAAGAGGTCGCCGAAGTCGAACCCGCCGCCGTCGTCGCCGAAGCCACCGCCGTCGCCGGCCATGTCGCCTCCCGGGTCGCCGCCGCCGAGCTCCCCGCCACCCATGTCGCCGCCGTCCATCGCGGCGCCGTCGGAGAACCCGTCGGCGTAGGCCGCGCCGGACATACCGGCGAACAGCGACGTGAACAGCAGCGCCGAGCCGACACCCCAGGCACCGGCGACCAGCGCCGGCTTCCACCAGGGCTCGGAGTACCAGCCGCGCGGCACCGGGCGTCCGGCTACGGTCCCGCCGGGGTAGAAGTGGCTGTTGCGGTCCGAGGGCTCCGGCGACGCGCCGTAGGAACGGCCCTCGACCTCGACCTCACGGTTCTCGGTGACCGCACCGGCGCGGGCCTGGCCGGGCAACGGCGGCAGCTCCGGACCGGGGTCCATCCCCATCGCGGTCCGCGCGGCGCGCACGTAGTAGAGCCCTTCGTACGCGGTCTCGGTGACCTGGCGGGTCTGCGCGGTGGTGCGGGCCTGCTCCATCTGGGACCCGGCGGCGGTGAACCGCTCGGACGCATCCGCCAGGGCCTGCTTGGACGCGTCGTCGGTGCCGTTCAGGGCGTAGACCTGACCACCGAGGCGTTCCACCCAGCGACGGGCCTCGGACTTGGCGTCCTCGAGCTCGTTCGTCCTCTCCGCACTGCGCTGGCGCACCAGCCAGACGACGCCGGCGATCACGGCCACCAGCACGATCAGGGTCAGCAGGCTTCCGACCATTACGCATCACGCTCCCACCCCGACAACGGGCGGGAGCGTGATCGCGTTCCCGGGCTCGGCGGGCGCGGACCCTACTTGACGACGTTGACCAGGCGTCCCGGCACGACGATCAGCTTGCGCGGCTCCGCACCGCCCAGCTCCGCGACGATCTTCTCGTCGGCCAGCGCCGCGGCCTTCACCTCGTCCTGGCCCGCGTCCGCGGCGACCGTGATCCGGGATCGGACCTTGCCGTTGACCTGGATCGGGTACTCGACGGTGTCGGCCACCAGGTAGCGCTCGTCGGCCACCGGGAACGGCGCGAACGCCAGCGTCTCGTCGTGGCCCAGCTTCTGCCACAGCTCCTCGGCGATGTGCGGGGCCAGCGGTGCCAGCATCAGCACCAGCGACTCCGCCACCGGACGGGAGACCTGGCCACCGGTCTTCGTCAGGTGGTTGTTCAGCTCGATCAGCTTCGCGGCCGCGGTGTTGTAGTGCAGCGCCGGCAGGTCCTGGTGCACGCCGGCGATCGCCTTGTTCAGCGCGCGCAGCGTCGGCTCGTCCGGCTCGTCGTCGGCGACCCGGATCTCGCCGGTGTTCTCGTCGACCAGGTTGCGCCACACCCGCTGCAGGAACCGCTGCGGTCCGACGACGTCCCGCGTCGACCAGGGCCGGGAGGCCTCCATCGGGCCGGTGTACATCTCGTACAGGCGGAACGTGTCCGCGCCGTAGCGGTCGCACATCTCGTCCGGGGTCACCACGTTCTTCAGCGACTTGCCCATCTTCCCGTACTCCCGGGTGACGGGCTCACCGTTCCACGTGAAACCACCGTCGGCGTCGTCCACGACCTCTTCCGCGGGGACGTAGAGCCCGCGGGCGTCGGTGTAGGCGAAGGCCTGGATGTAGCCCTGGTTGAACAGCTTGTGGAAGGGCTCCTCGCTGGTCACGTGCCCCAGGTCGAACAGGATCTTGTGCCAGAACCGCGAGTAGAGCAGGTGCAGGACGGCGTGCTCGACGCCGCCGACGTACAGGTCGACGCCGCCCGGGTCCGCCGCGGAGCGGGCCAGGTCCTTGCCGATCCAGTACTGCTCGGCCTCCTTCGAGACGAACCGCTCGGAGTTCCCCGGGTCCAGGTAGCGCAGGTAGTACCAGCAGGAGCCGGCCCACTGCGGCATCGTGTTCGTCTCGCGGCGGTAGGTCTTCGGGCCGTCCCCCAGGTCCAGCTCGACGCTCACCCAGTCGACGGCGCGGCCCAGCGGCGGCTCCGGCTCGGTGTTCGCGTCCGCCGGGTCGTAGGCGCGCGGGGCGTAGTCGTCGACGTCGGGCAGCACGACCGGCAGCTGATCCTCGGGCAGGGCGATCGGACCGTGCTCGTCCCACACGATCGGGAACGGCTCGCCCCAGTAGCGCTGGCGGGAGAACAGCCAGTCCCGCAGCTTGTACTGGACGACGGCGTCCCCGGCCCCGCGCGCGGTCAGCCAGTCGATGATCGCGCGCTTGGCGTCGGTGACGCCCAGGCCGTCCAGGCTGATCTCGTCGTTCGCCGAGTTGATCGCCGGTCCGTCGCCGGTGAACGCCTCGCCGTCGAAGCCCTCGGTGGGCTGCACGGTGCGGATCACCGGCAGGCCGAACGCCGTCGCGAAGTCCCAGTCGCGCTGGTCCTGCCCGGGGACGGCCATGATCGCGCCGGTGCCGTAGCCCATCAGGACGTAGTCGGCGACGAAGACCGGGATCTCCACGCCGTTGACCGGGTTCGTGGCGTAGGCGCCGGTGAACACACCGGTCTTGTCCTTGTTCTCCTGGCGGTCCAGCTCGGACTTGCGTCCGGCGGCCGTCCGGTAGGCCGTCACGGCGTCGGCCGGGGTCGCCGCACCGCCGGTCCAGCGCTCGTCGACGCCGTCCGGCCACGCGGCGGGCGCGATCTGCTCGACCAGCGGGTGCTCCGGCGCCAGCACCATGTAGGTGGCGCCGAACAGCGTGTCCGGGCGGGTGGTGAAGACCTCGATGTCGGCGCCGGCGGTGGCGAACCGGACCTGTGCGCCCTCGGAGCGGCCGATCCAGTTCCGCTGCATCGCCTTGACCGACTCCGGCCAGTCGACCCGGTCCAGGTCGTCGGCCAGCCGGTCGGCGTAGGCGGTGATCCGCATCTTCCACTGCTTCAGGCTGCGCCGGAACACCGGATAGTTGCCGCGCTCGCTGCGGCCGTCGGCGGTGACCTCCTCGTTGGCCAGCACCGTGCCCAGCCCCGGGCACCAGTTCACGGGCGCCTCGGAGATGTAGGCCAGGCGGTGGCCGTCGATCACGTCACGACGGGCGTGCTCGTCCAGCGAGGCCCAGTCGCGGCCGTCCGGGACGGCGCGGGTGCCGGCCTCGAACTCGGCGCGCAGCTCGGAGATCGGGCGGGCCCGGCCGGCCTCGGTGTCGTAGAAGGCCTCGAAGATCTCCCGGAAGATCCACTGCGTCCAGCGGTAGAACTCGACGTCGGTCGTCGCGACGGAGCGGCGCGGGTCGTGGGCCAGGCCCAGCTGACGCAGCTGCGCGCGGTAGCGGGCGATGTTCGCCTCGGTCGTCGCGCGCGGGTGCGTCCCGGTCTGCACGGCGTACTGCTCGGCGGGCAGGCCGAACGCGTCGAAGCCCATCGGATGCAGCACGTTGTGCCCGGTCATCCGCAGGTAGCGGCCCAGGACGTCGGTGCCGATGAACCCGAGCGGGTGCCCGACGTGCAGCCCGGACCCGGACGGGTACGGGAACATGTCCATCAGGTAGACCTTCGGCCGCTCCGAGCCGGGCTCGCCCGGGTTCGGGGCGTGGAACGTCTCGGCCTGCTCCCAGACGTCCTGCCACTTGCGCTCGATGCGCCCCGCCATGTCGGCGTCGTAGCGGAACGGGGGCGTCTGCCGACCGTCGTCGACCGGAGAGGCCGCGCTGTCGGCCGGGCTGATGTCGGTGGTCATGTCCGCTTCACCTCGAGGAATGTCGTGACGGCCCGCACACTTCGGGGCCGGAACACACGCGACCCCTCCCGTCAGTCGGGAGGGGTCGTCGCCGCGCCGGGAGTCGAGCTCAACTCGGTGCGGCGCCGGTGAGTCGGAGCGTCCGGCGAGCCGTGCACATGCGGCCCAGGGTAGCCGGGGTGCCGGAACCCGGACGAACCGGTTCGCCGCGGCCCGGACGGGCGGTGCCGTGGCGGGGAGGAGCGTCACGGTGGGCGGGAGGGCGTGCCGGGTGCGCGGTATCTAGGCTGGTGGGGTGCCCATGACCCTTCGCCTCGTGCTCGGCGTGCTGCTGGTGCTGATCGGTGCCGTGCTGGTCGCGGTCGCCGTGCTCGGCGGGCGTGCCCGGCTCCCGCGCAACCGGTTCGCCGGTGTCCGCACCCGGTCGAGCCTGCACAGCGGGCCGGCGTTCGTGGCCGCGAACCGGGTCGCGGCGCCGCTGCTCGGTGCCGCGGGGGCGATCGGGGTCGTCGGCGGTGCCGTCGTGCTGTCCGGTCCGCCGGCCGCCCTGGCCTGGGTCGTCACCGGGGTGTCCGCCGTCGCCGTGCTGCTGCTCGCCGGAGTGGGCGGGGCGCTGGGTGACCGGGCCGCCGCCGCGCTGGTGGCCGAGCTCCCGGCCCCGGAGACGTGCGGCGGGGCCTGCACCGGCTGCGACCTGGTCGCCGGCTGCCGTCCGACATCGCGG